>NZ_CP176793.1:4800000-6020760 GCF_046605355.1 Pseudomonas sp. MPB26
CACCGGGCCGGCCGGCGAGGACGTGCACTGCGATGCCTACGGCCGGGTAAAAGTGCGCTTTCACTGGGATCGCCTGGACACGTCCGACGACAAAAGCAGTTGTTGGGTCCGGGTTGCCTCCGGGTGGGCCGGTGACGGGTTCGGCGCGATGATGATCCCGCGGGTGGGCATGGAGGTTCTGGTGACGTTCCTGGAAGGGGATCCGGACCGGCCGTTGATCAACGGTTGCCTGCCGAATGCGCTGCACCGGCCGGCCTATTCCTTGCCCCAGCACAAGACTCGCAGCGTCTTGCGCAGCCGCAGCGTCCTGGGTGGGCAGGGCTCCAACGAACTGTTCCTTGAAGACCGTCGTGGCGAAGAGCTTATTTACCTTCGTGCGCAACGGGACCTGGAGCAGCAGGTCGGCCATGACAGCCGGTTGGAAGTGGCGGGAGAGCGGCGGGAAACCATCCATGGCATCAGCACGGTTCATCTGCACAGCGAGGAGCATCGCCACGTCACCGGCGATCGCAACGTCGTGCTCGAGGCCAACGATTACCTGAATGTGCAAGGCGATAGCCGGACCCACGTGGCGCGGACACTGGTCTTCGAGGCCGGGCAGGAGCTTCACCTCAAGTCCGGCGCCAGCCTGGTGATCGATGCCGGCGCACAACTGAGTCTCAAGGCGGGAGGGGAGCACCTGGTCATCCAGGCGGGCGGCATCTTCAGCAGTCGCCCCATTACCCTTGGCGGTGCTCCGTCCGCGACCGGGTTGGTCAACGCGGCGATGGTGGCCGAAATGCCAAAAATGTCTGAAGTCCAGGGCCGCATCATGACCCTGGCCAGGCAACTGGGGGCGGATTACTGCCCGTTGTGTGAACGCTGCCGCGAAGGCTTGTGTGATCTGCCGGGGAGGGCCGCCTGATGCAGGACATGCCAGGCCGATGGATGGACCAACAGCAGCAGGCGGGACGGCGACTGTGCTTGATCCTTGAGGGGCAGCATGAAGCTCTTCAGCCGCTGCTCGCGGCGCGCGATGTGTCAGGGTATCGCAACCTCTACGCCGAGACCGCCCTCGCGAAATTGGCGGCGCAAGGCCCCGTTATCCTGCTGCTGGAACGGATGAACGAGCCCGCGCTGCTCAACCTCCTGCACCAACCCGAGACGAACTGGGGCTGGCTGGGCAGCCTGCCCAGCGAGGACCTGGCCGCCGTCGCTCGGCACTGGCGCGACCGGCTGCTGGTGGGGGCGCCAGGCGAGCATTCGCTGTACCGCTTTCACGATAACCGCACGCTTGCGCGCGCGCTGGCCTATCTCGACCGGGACCATTGCCCACTCTTTCTCGGGCCATTGATCAGCGTGTGTTACTGGCACGACGACAGTTGGCATTGCGATGACAACCCGGCACCCGACGAGTATCCGGTGCCCGACCCCGCCCCTTGGCTGAGCGCGCCAAACCCGAATGCCGAAGCCATCCTGCACGCCAACATCCTGCGTTATCTGTTGGCCGAGCACAGCGAAGACCTGGTGGCACTGGTGGAATTCCAGGACCCGAGGGTCTGGCTGACCCAGGTGTTGGAGCAGGCGCGCGCCTGGCAATGGCGGGCGCCGGAGCAACTGGAGTTTTTGGTGGTGCGCAGGTTGGAGGAGGCCACGGGAAACAGCTTTATACGGTGGCAACCGATTGTGGGAGAAGCACCAGAGGATCACTTTCAGCGGGTGCTGGAGCAGTGGAAGTTGATGGGGAAAAGGGATGAGTAAAAGATGGTTTGGCGTGTTGATTGTGCTGGGGATGGCGGGCCTGGCGGGATGTGCGGGAAAGCCGGTTGATAGCTTTACATTGGAGGTGGATTTACCGGCAGAATTTCGCTTTATCGGCGCCGCCTACTACGGTCCCGCGACGAGACAAACCTGTACGTTGCCGAGGCGTCGAGGCAAGAGACCGGAGCGGAAAATTTTTATTGCGCGTTACAAGCCTGTGGCTGAGCGAGTGAGTTTTGAGTTGCCGCTGACTGAGGTGATTGAAGGTTGCCCTACGGTTTTGCGGAGTGTGGAGTTTGATATTTATGCGAAGTGGGGAAAACGAGATACGGATGTTGGGGGAGATATTGCAGGTTTCTCGATTCGAGATCCTTCGCCCGCTGAGATATCTGAAATGCCAGAAACGGGTGTTCATGAACTGCGCGGGCGGTGTCAGTGGTTGTTTCGAACTGTAGGGCCGCAGCACGCGATCAGGAAAATTCTTACATGCGGTTCTTTGGATGCAGCGGATCAATCGCCAAGGTTTGTGCATCGAGATCAGTTAACAGAGAAAACACTCAGGATTGCACTGACTGTAATTGATAAGGAAGAACCGGCTGTTGGTGATAACTGGGTAGTCGTACCAGGCGGCTGGAAGCGTTGTAGAGGTAGAAGTTTTGAAGACCTTGATGCGTTTTGTAACGGCAATACCTCCGACTTCAAACCCATAAAAATGCCGGATGGTCGCGTATGTGATGTTTATCCATCGTGTAAATAACAAGGAGCAAGTTCATGAAGCTGGATGCACGGAAGCAATCTTTTTTCAGTGATAGCAAACCGGCCTGCTCATTGCGAGGGCATTGGGTGAGCTTTTGCCTGGTCGATGAGCTGGGCGTTGGAGCGGCATACGGTGGTCTGCCCTACACCGTCCACGATAGCGCAGGGCAGCAGTACAAAGGCAGGCTGAATGGAGAAGGGTTTGCCAAGCTACAAAATATTTACTGCGGACCTGTGGTGCTGGTTTTTGACGAATTGTATTCAGGAACAGAGCAGCCGTATCAGCGGCTGATGGTGCGCCCCACTTACAAGCTCCCTATCACCGAGCTTCAAGTTCGGGCTGAGCAGACTCGGTTTGCTGGCTCTGACGGTCGGCGCACCGAAGGGAGTGGAGCTCAGCAAACGGCCAACCGATTCTATCAAGTTGAAGTACGAGATTTGGTCCGCCATGTCGCGCACTTACCGCCGATTGAACCGCGAACTCATCAGCCCCAACGGCATGCATTAGAAATGATGGCAACCCTGGGATTTAGTCCGCCGCAGCCGACGTTGGCGGGGGTGATGTTATTTCCCAATTGCCACACTGTTCTGGAGGTTAGGCCGCTACGAGCCCTGCGGCCATTGCTTTCAACGGAAGACGGGTTCTGTGCGTTGAATCTTTATCAACTGGCGTTGATGGCCTCCTTGAGTTATTGCAGCTTCGGCCAGGAGCCACCCCAAAAGCCCCAAAACGAAGTTCGCTTCCCGCTTGATCCCAGCGTCGGGCACCTTTTCGCTGAAAAGCTCTCGGGTTATCACGAAGCCTGGCGAGTCGATGCAGAACAACAGCAGCGCTTCTACCCCCTTTATGAGGAGGTGCCATACTCTCGACGCTTCGAAATTCTGCCCTTCGATCCTGTGATGTATCCACAAAACCGACCGGAGCTGGGCGAGAAGCAAGAGCACCCGGCGCGGCTGCACTTTTTCGACGATAAAGAGTTTGGTACCGATACTCAGGCTTTTATCAGCCATCACGAGGAGGTGATCCTGATTGCGGTACGTGGCACCGCCAGTGCCGCTGATGGGCTGCGGGATGCAAATGCTCACCAGGTAACTTTCGCTGAAGGCGTAGGCAAGGCACACGAAGGTTTTTATCAGGCTTATCGTGCGATGCGCGATTTCGTATTGCGCTATCTCGACCAATTTCACACCGATCAACGAATAATTATTTGCGGTCATAGCCTGGGGGGCGCAATTGCTTTGCTTCTCGCCGAAGGCCTGCGTCGAGCAACGGAGGGCAACTACAACATCCTCCTCTACACCTACGGCGCCCCCCGCGCCGCCGACGCGGAATTCACCGCAGGCGCCTCCACCCTGGTCCACCATCGCATCGTCAATCACAACGATCCGGTCCCCAGTGTTCCAGCCCCGTGGATGAACACAACCGCCAAACTCTGGATCCCTGGTGCCGTCACACTGTTCAGCGCCCCCGCCCCGGGCGGCCTGCTATTCGCCGCCGGCCTGGTTCGGTTGGGCGGCAACCCCTACCAGCACCATGGCGAACAACAACACTTCATGCCGATCATGCTGCCGGATGGCACGCGTTCATCGGTTCTTTGGAAGCCCGGTTGTGAATCCATCCAGGAGGCCGGCTGCAACCGAGCGTTGCAACTCCACGGTGACATGCCCGGCCGCGATAACCTGCTCAAACAGCTGTTCCAGGCCAATCAGCACTTCATGACCGCCAGCTACATCCCGGCTGCCTGGGCGACGCTGCGTCGCTGGCAACAAAGCCAGGAAAGCGGCGGCCCCTGGGTAACGCCAAGAGAGTTCGAGTTGCTCGACCAAGCACTCGAGGACATGCGCCAGCAACTGCGCAACAAGCGCCGCGAACTCGCCCGTCTGCGACCCGCCAACGACCGTGGCTATGAGCACAACAACGCCTTGAACAGCGAGATCGACCGCTTGCACACCAGTCGCGAGCGCCTGGCAACCCTGCGCTGGCGCCGGCTCGAAGCCCGTGATGTCTACGGCAGCCACGCCCACGGCGCCCACTTGCAGCCCAGCCTCAAGCGCTGGTTCAGCCACCGTGAAAACCGTGAGCTGTCGCAAGTCGCCAGTATTCCTCCCGCCATGAACGACGAATGGGGGAGGGCTCAGACGCTGGATATCGATTCGATTGTATGACCCGAGCTTTACATGAACTCCACCTGCGCGGGCCGACGCTTCATCAACACGTTGCCGTTGCGGATCGAGTACAGCGGCAAGCCCTGGCTGCGGATGACCTCGTAGTCGCTGTCCGCCGAGAGGATCAACAGGTTCGCCGGCCGTCCCGGTTCCAAGCCGTAGCGGTCACCCAGGGCCATGGCCTTGGCACTGTTGTCGGTCACCAGGTCGAGGGCGTTCTGCAGGTTGCGGTAGCCGAGCATATGGCAGATGTGCAAACCGGCTTCGAGCACCCGCAGGATGTTGCCATTGCCCAGGGGGTACCAGGGGTCGACGATGGAGTCCTGGCCGAAGCACACGTTCATGCCGGCCTCCAGCAGTTCATTGACCCGGGTGACGCCGCGGCGTTTCGGGAAGGCGTCGAAGCGGCCTTGCAGGTGGATGCTTTCGGTGGGGCAGGAGACAAAGCTGATACCCGAGTGCCCCAGCAGGCGGAAGAGTTTGGCGCAGTAGGCATTGTCGTAGGAGCCCATGGCTGTGGTGTGGCTGGCGGTGACGCGCTCGCCCATGTCGCGGCTGCGGGCTTCTTCGGCCAGGACTTCAAGAAAGCGCGAGTGCGGGTCGTCGGTTTCGTCGCAATGCACGTCCACCAGGCAACCGGTACGTTCGGCCAGGTCCATCAGGAACTTCACCGAGCTCACGCCTTGGTCGCGAGTGTACTCAAAGTGGGGGATACCGCCGATCACGTCGGCGCCCAGGCGAATGGCTTCTTCCATCAGTTCGCGGCCATTGCGGTACGACTCGATACCTTCCTGGGGGAATGCGACGATTTGCAGGTCGATCAGGTGGGTGGTTTCTTCGCGCACCTGCAGCATGGCCTTGAGCGCCGTGAGGTCCGGGTCGGTGACGTCGACGTGGGTGCGTACATGCTGGATTCCGTGGGCGGCGAGGGCCTGGATAGTCTTCCTGGCGCGCGTTTTGGTGTCCTCCTGGGTGATGGTGGCTTTGCGTTCGCCCCAGCATTCGATGCCTTCGAACAGGGTGCCGCTCATGTTCCAGCGTGGCTCACCGGCCGTTAGCGTGGCGTCGAGATGGATATGCGGTTCAACGAAGGGTGGGATCACCAGGTTACCGGCGGCGTCCAGGTCGTCGGCTGCGGCAGTCGGCGGCCGCGATTGCGGCGTGATGCTGGCGATCCGGCCATGTTCCAGGTGCAGATCATGCAGGCCTTCACGGTTGCGCAGTCGGGCGTTGATGATGTGCATGGGCAAGTTCCTCTTGGCTAAAGACAATCAGGCAGACAGTCGCCAGATCATCAGCGCAATGCCGATGTCCAGGCGATCATAAGCATTATCCAGCGTCAACCCGCACAGGGCCTCGATACGCTGGACGCGGTGGGTCAAGGTGTTGCGATGCACGGCCAGCCGCTGGGCGGCGGCCACCAGGTTACCATTCTCGTGAAACCAGGCTTGCAGGGTAGGCATCAGGCTGGGGCCATGGTGCGCGTCGTGGCGCAGCAATGGGCCAAGGCGTTCGTTCAGGAATTGGTCGAGCAGGGCGCGATCACGGACACCGGTGAGCAATTTGAGCACGCCCAGTTCGTCGTACACGCACAACCCGGCCCGCTCGCTGAAGCGTCGCGCAGCGGCAAGCGCCTGACGGGCTTCATCCTGCGCCTGAGCCAGGCGTGCCGGTGGATGAGCCGCAGCGCTCAGGCCGGCGAACAGTTTCAGTGGTGCCAGGGGCAGGTTCAGCGGTTTGAGCCAATCGGCCAATTGTTGGCGGTTGGCCTGCGCGGCGACGGCATCCGGCGCAGGCAGCAGCAGCGTCCATTGCCCGGCTCGGCCATGGACCGGCACGCCTGCCGAGAGTTGACGCAATCGGCGGCTGATGCCGTCGTGTTCCCGGGCCAAATGTGCCTCGACAGACGCCGCCGCACCTTGGGCAAACAGCAGCTCACTGCCCTCCAACTGCAATTGAACCACCTGCCAAGCCCCGGCCAAAGGCATACCCAACTGCGCGGCCCGGTGCAGCAGCAGATCCAGGGATTGGTAATCGCCGGCCAGCAAGCGCTCCAGCACGTCATGCCGTGAGCGCCCCAGTTGTTCGGACTGGATCAGCGCCGAACCAATCGCCTGGGTCACCAGCACCATTTTCAGCGAGTAAGGCTGCTCGATCAGCGGCATGCCGGCGGCTTCGGCGGCATCGAGTAAACGCTGGGGAATCGCCTGGATATAGGCAGGCCCGGTCAGCACCACCAAACCTGCAACCTGACGTTCGCAAGCCTCTTCAAGCAGTTGCAATAAGTTGGCTTCGTCACGCGGATGGTTGATCCCGGTGACGAACACCAGCTCGCCGCCCAGCACCCATTCGGCGATCCCGCTGTTTTCGGCCACATAGGGCCAGCGCACGCCATTGTTCAGGCCCGTCTCACCCGCGCGCAGGCGCATGGATTCCAGGCCTGGCAGGGCCAGCACGTCGGCGACGGTCAGGCTCATACCTGGGCGTCAGCCAAGGGCACGCGCACCCGTAGTACGGCAGTGAGCGCGATGTAGGTCATCGACGCGACAACGATCCCCACCAACGGCGCGACCCAGGGTGAGTTGAACGCCAGCACCGTGCCCACGGCATAGGCCACCAGCCCTGGCCAGTTGAACGCCGGCAGGCGCGCGTCCGCCAGGCGTGGATAGCGGCCGCGATAGCGATAGAAGAAGTCCGCCATGATCACCCCGCCAATCGGTGGGATCACCGTGCCGAGCAGAATCAGATACGGCACCAGCAGGTCATACATGCCGAGCAACGCCAGCAGGGTCCCGATAACGGCACCGGACAGGGTCACGGTCTTGCGGCGTTTGGTGCGCAGCAGGTTGCAGCCGGCTACCGCGAAGTTGTAGATGGTGTTGTCCTGGGTACTCCAGATATTGAGCAGCAGCATGGCCATCGCCGCCATGGCGAAGCCTTGCAGCAGCAAGACTTCGACCACGTCCGGCTGTTGATAAACGATGGCACCATAGGCCCCGATCAGCACCATTAAGCCGTTGCCGATAAAGAAACCGATCAGGCTGGCCAATACCGCCACCTTGGCCGAGCGTGAAAAGCGCGTCCAGTTGGTGGCCTGGGTCGCACCGCTGACAAACGTGCCGAACACCAGGGTAATGGCCGTGGACAAATCCAGCTCACCGGTCGGCACCACTGCCAGCAATCCATCCAGGCCGCCGACTTTCACCGTGGCCACCCACATCGATAGAAACAGCAGGATGCCCATAGCCGGCACCGCAATGTAGGACAGGATCTCCAGCCCGCGATAACCAATATAGGCCGTGGCGCAGAACACCAGGCCAAACACCACCATCAGCGCCAGCACGCTGCCCTGGCTCAACTCGAAATACTTGCCCAGCACCACGGCGGCAGTGGCGGTGCCCCAGGCGTACCAGCCGATCTGGGTGAAGCCCAGGATCAAGTCGCTGAGCTTGCTGCCCACTTCGCCAAAGCAGAAGCGCCCCATCAATACCGAATTAAGTCCGCTCTTGAACGCGATATAACCCAGGCCTGCGGCGTAGATACCCAACAGCAGGTTACCCAAGGCCACGACACCGAGCATGTCGGTAAAGCTGAAGGCCACGCCCAGCTTGCCGCCGGCAAACATGGTCGCGGTAAAAAAGGTAAAGCCCAGCAGCACCATGGCGGTCGATGCCAGGCCCTTGCGCGCATGCATCGGGACTTCGCTTAAGGGGTAATCGTTGCCCGGTTCTTGCTGCGTCATGTGCCTTGCTCCTGAATGAGTGACGCAGGCCTATTGCACCGCGCGTGCCAAAGCGGCAAGCAGTGACGGGCGCACGGTGGACGCAGTGCAGCATGCACACTATTTATAGCCAAACAGGGGGGAAACGCTGGAAGAGATGTTCGCAATGCCCAATCGGGCACGAAAGCGGTGCAGCGGTGATACAAATTGGATCAGTCGAACAGACACAAAAAAACCACCGCGCAGGTGGTTTTTTTCATATCCCGGGCTTACTCGCCGCGATAGATGCAGCCGCTGGTGCAGGTCTCGTGGATGCGAATCGCGCTGAGCTCGGGCAGCAAGGGTTGGAGTTCCTTCCAGATCCACTTGGCCAGCACTTCGCTGGTCGGGTTTTCCAGGCCTGGGATGTCGTTGAGGTAGTTGTGGTCGAGGCGTTCATAGAGCGGCTTGAAAATCGCCTTGATCTCCGAAAAGTCGCGAATCCAGCCGGTATGGGGATCCAGGTCGCCGCTGAGGTGGATCGCCACCTTGAACGAATGCCCATGCAGGCGCCCGCATTTGTGGCCCTCCGGCACGTGGGGCAGGCGGTGGGCGGACTCGAAGGTAAACTCTTTGAAGATTTCCACGGTATTTTCAGCTCGGTCAGGTATCTGGCAGGCGGCGAGTTTAGCAGCTTGAGCCCTTGCTGCGCATGCCGCTGGGTCAGAGTACTTGCAAGCGCTCGCCCAACCCGCCGTTATCCGCCAGTTCCAGAAACTCATCGCCCAACCGCCGGCTCTCGCTCATCGCCGTCTGCCAGTACCGGTTACGACTCGCGTCATCGCCCATGAAGCGCTTGAAGTCGCTGCGATCAGGTAGTTTGCCGTAAGGCAAGCGGGCCAGGTAATCCCTGGACGGCGCCAGCAGCAAAACATCCTGCAGGCCCTGTTGGCTGCTGCGTCGCCACGGCAGGCCCTTATCGAACCAGCCCGGAATGATCCGATCGGTAAAGTGCGGGTACAGCACGATGTCGTCACCGTGGTAGGGCAGGTCAAGGTGGTAATCGAGCAGGCCGCCGTCGCGGTAGGTACCGGCGCCCGCGCCCGGCAGGTCGCGTACGCCCTGCATCACCATGGGGATCGAACCCGACGCCAGCAGCGCCTGGCGAAGGTTGCCCAATTCGAGGCTGAGGAAGCGCGACGGGAAATCCTTCAACGGATGCACCGGCGGCGCCTGGCGCGGGTCGTGGATGATCAGCCGTTCGAAGTGCCGGGACAGCCGCTCGCGGCCGCGCAGGTTATCCGCAATCACCGACGACAGGCCCAGCCCGAGGCCCCCACGGTGGTCATCGGCAAGCAGGCCGTGGCTCTTGACCACCAGGATGTTGAGGCGATAGTTCGGGTTGTCCAGCACCCGTGCGTCTCGTCCGGCCAGCAAGTCGTCGAGCATGCGTTGGCAGCTGCGGCTGACGTCGGCCATGGTCACGCCTTTGGCAAAGCGTTGTTCGTTATACAGGCGGCCCAGGTCCAGCAGGCCTTGCGCCGGGTCGGGCAGGCAGGCACTGGCAAACCGCCAGGAGCCGATGGAGGCGCCTATCAACGACCGCTCCCGAGGTGCGCGAGGTAACCAGTCGCCGAACAGCGCCAGGTCCAGCCCCTGGATACCCAGCGCCTTGGGGCCGCCGGCCGCGCCAGGCAGGATGCCGACGTCGGCCGGCGCGAGGCCTAGCTCACGAATGCGCGCCAATGCGCGTTTGCCGGCCTTTAGGGTCAGGGCGGGAAATTTGATGTGGATGGCTGTCATACCGGTCTCTGTTGAAGCGAGCAGGAATTATAAGAAATCTCGGGCAATGATTGGAGAAGAGGCTTGTCGGAAATTGCCATGGTGGCAATTCAGTTTCAATTAAGTTGCAGCGAGTACGGTGGCCTGCGTAGGAAAACATCCTGTAACGGAGACTCATGATGAAACGCCTCACCGCTCTGGTCGCCGCCGGTATCATCGCCCTCACGGCGGTCCAGGCCCGAGCCGTGGACCCCGACAAACCACTGAACGTGCCCGCCACTGTTACTATTGTCGCCTTTGACCAACTGGAAGCTACGGCCCTGGACTTACATCCCGGTTCGAGGCTGCTGGACACCGACCTGGACGAGGAGTACGGCAGGTACCTCTACCAGGTCGAATTGGAAGATGCCCAGGGCATCGAATGGGACATTGAATTGGACGCGCTCACCGGGCAGGTTCTCAAGAATCATCAGGATACGTAATGAAGGTAAATTTACGCGCCGGCAGTCGAGTCGCGCTGGTGCTCCTGGCATTTTGTTCCAGCCTGGCGGCCCGCGATCTCAATCAGGATGAAGCCTTGGCCTTGCGCCAGCAAGGGGTGATCCTGCCGCTGGAGCAACTGTTGCACCAGGCCATGGAGCGTTATCCCGGTTCACGCCTGCTGGAAGCCGAGCTGGAAAAGAAGCACGGCCGATATGCTTATGAAGTGGAACTGGTGACTACCGAAGGGGTAGTCCGCGAGATCAAGCTGGACGCCAGCACCGGTGTGCTGATCAAAGACGAGGAAGACTGATGCGCCTGCTGCTGGTGGAAGACAACGTACCGCTGGCCGACGAACTGGTGGCCGGCCTGCAACGCCAGGGCTACGCCGTCGACTGGCTGGCCGATGGCCGCGATGCGGCGTACCAGGGGCGCAGCGAGCCCTATGACCTGATCATTCTCGACCTGGGCTTGCCTGGCCTGCCCGGGCTTGAGGTGCTGGCGCAATGGCGCGCCGCCGGGCTGGCCATTCCGGTGCTGATCCTCACCGCCCGTGATTCCTGGGCTGAGCGCATCGAAGGGCTCAAGGCCGGTGCCGATGATTACCTGAGCAAACCCTTCCACCCGGAAGAGCTTCACCTGCGCATCCAGGCGCTGTTGCGCCGCTCCCACGGCCAGGCCAACCAGCCCACCTTGCAGGCCGCCGGGTTGCATCTGGATGAAGGTCGCCAATGCGTGCTGCGCGACGGCGCTGAAATCCAGCTGACGGCCGCCGAATTCCGCCTGTTGCGCTATTTCATGCTGCACCCCGAACAGATCCTGTCCAAAAGCCACTTGGCCGAGCACCTGTACGACGGTGAGACCGAACGCGATTCCAACGTGCTGGAAGTCCACGTCAACCACCTGCGCCGCAAGTTGGGGCGCAGCGTGATCGAAACCCGGCGCGGCCAGGGCTACCGGTTTGGCGCCAGCCCTGCATGAAGTCCATTCAACGACGCCTGAGCCTGGGCCTGATCAGCGTGATGGTGATCGTCGGGGTGGTGCTCGCGCAGACCAGCCTGTGGTTGTTCGAAACCGGGTTGCAGCGCTACCTGGAAGCCGGGCTGCGTAACGACGCCGAAAACCTGCTGGTGGCGATGGTGCGCGGGCCCAACGGCTTGCAACTTGATGAGCAGCACGTCTCGCCGGCCTACCAGCGGCCGTTTTCCGGGCATTACTTTCGTGTCGATTTTGCCGATACCCACTGGCGCTCCCGCTCGCTGTGGGACCAGGAATTACCGCGACTGCCCGAGGTCGGGATCAAGGGCAACCTGCAACTGGGGCCGGAGGGCCAGCAATTGCTGGTATTGCGCTCGGACTATAAGCGTTTCGGCCAGTTGATCTCCATCAGCGTGGCCCAGGACTACACGCCCGTGCGCGAAAGCTTCCGGCTGATGCGCCAGATCGGCCTGGTGCTGGGGCTGGCGGCGCTGCTGCTGGTGCTGGTGCTGCAACGGGTCACCGTCCGCCGCGCCTTGCGCCCCCTGGAAACCGCGCGTAACCAGATCGCCCAGTTGCAGCAGGGCCAGCGCTCGCAGCTCGACACCCAGGTGCCCCTGGAGTTGGAGCCGTTGGTGGCGCAGATCAATCACCTGCTGGCGCATACTGAAGACAGCCTCAAGCGTTCACGCAATGCGCTGGGCAACCTCGGACACGCCTTGAAAACCCCCCTGGCGGTACTGCTGAGCGTGGCCTCCAGCGAACAGCTCAAGGACCGTCCCGAGCTGGCCAAGCTGTTGCGCGACCATCTGGAACAGGTGCAGCAACGCCTCAACCGCGAACTCAACCGCGCTCGCCTGGCTGGCGAAACCTTGCCGGGTGCGCTGTTCGACTGCGAAAAGGAACTGCCCAGCCTGTTGGCCACCCTGAATATGATCCATGGCGAGCACCTGGACCTTAGCTACCACGCCGACCCCGGCCTGCAATTGCCCTGGGACCGAGCGGACCTTCTGGAAATGCTCGGCAATGTGCTGGACAACGCCTGCAAATGGGCGGACGCCGAAGTGCGCCTGACCATCACCGAGACCGAGCACAGCTACCTGCTGGCCGTGGAAGACGACGGCCCCGGTATCCCCGAAACCCAGCGTGATCAGGTCTTCAGCCGCGGTACACGCCTGGATGAACAGATTGATGGCCATGGCCTGGGACTGGGGATCGTGCGCGATATCGCCGAAGTGTGGGGCGGGGTGTTGCAGTTGCAGGATTCTGAACTGGGCGGCCTTAAAGTGCTGATCGAATTGCCCAAGCGTTAACGCCGGGCACAATTTGGTTTGCCTGCGATAGCCGTAGGTATCTGCACAACTTTCAACGGCTGACAAATCTCCCTGTAGTGAGCGGGCTTGTCCCGCGCTGGGTGGCGAAGCCGCCCCAAACCAGGCGCCCCGGTTTTGTCTGGAGTTCGGCGGTGTCTCGATTGGGGCGGCTGCGCCACCCAGCGCGGGACAAGCCCGCTCACTACAAAGTTGTATAGATCCTTAGGCTGCGACAGCATCACTTGGCTGGACGCAAAAACAGAGTCGTCTGCATCGCGGGCAAGCCCGGCTCCCACAGAAAAGCACTTCCACAGGGGAGCTGCTTCACTCTTCAGACGCGGAACTGATCCATCAACCCCTGCTGCTGGTTCGCCAGGCTGTTCAACGCCTGGCTTACCCGCGCCGATTCGTTCGCCTGCTCGGACAGCGACTCGGTCACGTCCCGAATGGTCGCCACGTTGCTGTTGATCTCTTCGGCCACAGCGCTTTGCTCTTCGGCGGCGCTGGCGATTTGCAGGTTCATGTCGCTGATCACCGTGACGGCGGCGCCAATCTGGCGCAGGGCGGTCACGGCCTCTCCCACTTGTTCGACGCTGCCCTGGGCTTGACGATAGCTGTTGCCCATGGCGCCGACGACATCGGTAGTGCCGCTTTGCAATTGCTCGATGACCAGGCGGGTTTCTTCCACCGACTCCTGGGTACGCCGCGCCAGGTTGCGCACTTCATCGGCCACCACGGCGAAGCCACGGCCGGCCTCACCGGCGCGGGCGGCTTCGATGGCGGCGTTGAGTGCCAGCAGGTTGGTCTGCTCGGCGATGCCGCGGATCACTTCGAGCACCGAACCGATTTTCTCGCTGTTGGCGGCCAGGCCTTCGACCTGGGTCATGGCCGTGCTCATCTCCGCCGCCAACTCCCCGATGTTGCGGGTGGTGCGGTCGATCACCGTCAGGCCGTCACGGGTCGACTGGTCGGCATCGCGGGCGGCTTGGGCGGCCTGGGCGGCGCTGCGTGCCACGTCCTGGGCGGTCGCGCTCATTTCATGGGACGCAGTGGCTACCTGATCGACCTGGCGATACTGCTGTTCCATGCCGGCGCTGGTTTGGGTGGCAATCGCGGCGGATTGGTCGGCGGTGCCACGGGCGTCCTGCACCGAGCGCTTAACCTCGGCGATGATCGGTTGCAGTTTGTCGAGGAAACGGTTGAACCAGCCCGCCAGTTGCCCCAGTTCGTCCTGCTTGTCGTAGGCCAGGCGTCGGGTCAGGTCGCCTTCGCCGCTGGCAATGTCTTCGAGCATGTGCGCCACCCCCAGGATCGGCCGGGTCACGCTGCGCGCCATCAGCCACACCAGGATCAGGCCGACGACCGCGGCGAGCAGGCCCAGGCCGAGTTCCAGCAGGGTGCCCTTGGCGTTGTCGGCATCCAGTTGAGCTTTCAGGGCTTCAGCCGGCGCTATCAGGACCTTCTGCGGCACATCCAGCAACACGCCCCACGGCTTGCCGTCCGGGATCGGCGCGAACGGCGCCAGCACCTTGAGTTGATGGTCGGTGCGCAGGCTGCGGATGTGTGTGCTTCCGGCCAGGGCGCTGATCAACTGCGCGCCGTTGGCGGTGTCGACCTTGTCCAGGCGCTGGCTGAGTTTGCTGGCGTCCGGGCTGTAGCCGGCGAGCAAGCCGGTGGGGCTGAGGATGCTGACCTGGGTCTGGCCGTCATACAGTTTGTGGCTGGCCTGTTGGCTCACGGCCTGCAGGCTGTTGAGGTTGATGTCCACCGACAGCGAGGCGATGACTTTGCCATTGGCCATCAACGGGAAGACGATGCTGGTCATCAGCACGTTTTGCCCGTCGATCATATAAAAGTAGGGTTCGATCACGCACGGCTTGAGCGTGGCGCGCGGGCAGGTGAACCAGGCGTTGGCCTTTTCACCGCTGGGCCCGACGCGGGTGTCGGACATGTCGCTTTCCGGCAGCGCCATCGAGGTCAGCTTGCCCGGCGTCGGTTGCGACCAGTACAAGGCGAAGCGCCCCTTGTCGTTGCTGCCCAGTTCGGCCTGGCCGGCGAACAACTCATCCTTGCCATCCAGGGCATTGGCTTCGAACACCAGGGACAGGCCGAGCAGGTCCGGGTTGGCCTGCAAGGCGGCCTTGACTTGGCGGGTCAGGTCCTCACGGGTGTCGAAGGCGTCGAGAAAACGCTTCTCGGCCTGCTCGCGCAAGAACAGCACCTGGCGCGAAAAACCATGGCCGTACTGGTAGGCGTCCATGAACTGGCGGCGGATGCCCAGCGCCTGCACTTCACCCTGGGCCTCGATGCGCGCCTGGGCGGCTTCATCAAGCATCTGCATGCTGGACGCCTTGACCTGCTGCGAGCTCTGCGCCATGCGATACAACGACAGACCCACCAGCAGGGTCACGATTCCCAGCAGGCACAGGCCGGCCAGCAGGGTGATTTTCCATTGAATGGAGAGCTGCCTGAGCGACATCGGTACATCCTTACCTGAAGACACATAGAGCCTGGTTATCGGCCGATGCCGCCTTTTCTTTATTCAAACGATCAATTTAAACCTGAAAGCGGCGCCGTTTTTTGACATGGGCGCCGGCCTCCTGCAAAGTGCGCGGCCCTAATAAGACCTCCTTCAAGCCTGCACACTGGCAGCCATCGAATGGCCGCCCGGGTGCGCGCATGCCTGTTCTTTATGTTTTTTGCCTGAGGTAACCATGATTAACGCAGTCATTGCCGCGGTCGGCACCATGCTGGTGCTCAGCTTGTCCCGCGTGCATGTGGTCATCGCCATTATCGTCGGCGCCCTGGTCGGTGGACTGACCGGTGGCCTGGGCATCGACGCTACGCTCAGAGCCTTTAACAGCGGCTTGGGCGGCGGTGCAACCGTGGCCTTGTCCTATGCCTTGCTCGGCGCCTTCGCCGTGGCGATTGCCAAATCCGGCCTGGCTCACGCCCTGGCCGACAAGGCGTTGTTGCTGGTGGATCGTCAGGAAGCCAGCGGCGGCAGCCACGTCAAATGGCTGCTGATCGGCCTGCTGTGGGTGGTGGCGATTGCCTCGCAGAATATTCTGCCGATCCATATCGCGTTTATCCCGCTGCTGGTACCGCCGCTGCTCTACGTGCTGACCAAGCTGCAACTGGACCGCCGCCTGATCGCCTGCGTGATGACGTTCGGCCTGATCACGCCCTACATGTTCCTGCCGGTGGGTTTCGGTAACATCTTCCTCAACCAGATCCTGCTGGCCAACGTGGCCAAGAGCGGGGTGGATATCAGCCAGGTCAATGTTACCCATGCCATGAGCCTGCCGGCGCTGGGCATGGTGGTCGGCCTGCTGGTGGCGGTGTTTATCAGCTACCGCAAGAAGCGCGTCTACGACCTTGCAAAAATCGAGCGGGTCGAGCAGGTGGCGGTGCAGTACAACCCGCTGACTCTGCTGGTGGCCGGCCTGGCGATTGCCTCGGCGTTCATCATTCAGCTGTGGCTGGACTCGATGATCATCGGCGCCCTGGCCGGGTTTCTGATTTTCTCGGTATCGGGCATCGTGCGCTGGCGCGACACCGACGATCTGTTCACCGAAGGCATGAAGATGATGGCGATGATCGGCTTCATCATGATCGCCTCCTCGGGCTTTGCCGAGGTGCTCAAGGCCACTGGCGATGTGCGCTCATTGGTGGAAACCTCGGCGGCCTTCATCGGCCACAACCGTGGGGTCGGCGCGTTGCTGATGTTGCTGGTGGGGCTGCTGGTGACCATGGGCATCGGTTCGTCGTTTTCCACCGTGCCGATTCTCGCCGCGATCTTTGTGCCACTGTGCGTGCAACTGGGCTTCAGCCCGGTGGCCATCGTGTGCATCGTCGGCACCGCCGGCGCCTTGGGTGACGCCGGCTCACCCGCGTCGGACTCGACCCTCGGCCCGACCTCCGGCCTGAATGTCGACGGCCAGCACCACCATATCTGGGACACCGTGGTACCGACGTTCCTGCACTACAACCTGCCGTTGCTGGCCTTTGGCTGGCTGGCGGCCATGACCCTTTGACCGTCTTGCCTCGGTGAGGGCTTCTTCCTCGTGTCGGAAGAAGCTCGGGGCAATGTAGGGGCTCTCTGAATTCGCCCCTCACCCAGCAAGGGCCGCCAGCCGGGCGGTGCAGGGCCCTTATATTCCGGAGCTTCTCACTCGATTGAGGCACTCCGATGAACAAGATCGTCCTTTTCCTGGCCGTTCTGATACTGGCAGGCTGCAGCACGGCCCCGAACAACCTGAGCGTAAAAAACGGCTACGCCATCGACACCACGCACAGCTCCCCAAACCAGAACGAACGGGTCCGCTATCTCGTCCTGCATTACACCGTCTTTGACGACAAGGACTCCCTCGACGCGCTTACCAACGGCACCGCCAGTGCTCACTACCTCGTCTACAGCACGCCGCCCACATACCGTGCGCTGCCGATTGCGCTGCAATTGGTGCCGGAGGCGAAACGGGCCTGGCACGCCGGGGTCAGTCAATGGGGAAACCGCACCCACCTCAATGACACGTCCATCGGCATCGAGATCGTCAATGCGGGGTTTATCGATGGCCCGACCGGACGCCTATGGTTTCCCTACACCGAGGCGCAGTTGGCGTTGGTCAGGCAGCTCGCAGCGGACGTGATCAAGCGCTACGCCATCGAGCCGCAAAACGTTATCGGGCACAGCGATATTGCACCTCTGCGCAAATCCGACCCCGGCCCGTTGTTTCCGTGGCGGGCGTTCGCCGAGCAGGGGATCGGCGCCTGGCCGGACGCGGCCACGGTGCACAAGCACCTGGCAGGGCGCCCGGCCTCTCAACAGGTTGCCGTGGGCACGGTGCAACGCGCCCTGGCCACTTACGGCTACAAGATCCCGCAGACCGGCGAGTTGGATGAAGAAACCCGCCAGGTCATCCGGGCATTTCAGATGCATTTCCGCCCTGCGGGTATCCCTGACGCCGAGACCGAAGCCGTCGCACTGGCCTTGGTGGAGAAGTATTACCCTTGAAGGCCAAGGTGGCCCGAGGCAGGCCGGGCCCTACAGAATCCAAGCCATTGGCCGTTAACCTCTCAAGTCGCCACTAATAAGAGAGAAAACCCATGCGCCTGAGCCTCAAGGCTAAAGTCCTGTCCCTCGCCGTAGTGCCGGTGTTGCTGTTTGCCGTGGTCATCAGCCTGACCACCGTGTGGATTTTGCAGGGGCAGGCGCGCAACGAGGTGGATGAAACCCGCCAGCGCCTGCTCAATGACGCCAAAGCCACCCTGCAAAGTTATGTCGAGGTGGCCATGAGCACCATCAAGCCGCTCTACGATGCGGCGGCTCCCGGCGATACCGCCGCGCGTGCCCAGGTGGTCAAGTTGCTGTCCAACACCAGCTACGGCAAGGACGGCTACTTCTTCGGCTACGATTCCGAGACTATTCGCCTGTTCAAGGGCAACAGCCCCGATGGCGTGGGCAAGAGCTTCAAGGACAACCGCGACCCCAACGGCGTGTACGTCAACCGCGACCTGGTCAAGGTCGGCAAGGACGGCACCCACTACCTGCAATACAGCTCGACGCAGCCGGGGCAGACCGAACTGGTGCCCAAGATGGGCTACACCGAATACCTGCCCAAGTGGGACATGGTCATTGGCACGTCGGTGAACCTGGACGGTATCGAAGCCCAGGTCGCGGTGGTCGAGGCCAAGGTCGAGAAGCGCATGGAAGGCGTGCTGCTGAGCATCCTTGGCGTGGCCGTGGTGGTGCTGCTGGTGATCGCCGCCATTGGCATGGTGCTGGCCAATACCATCCTACGCCCGCTGCACTTGATGAAAGCCAACCTCGACGACATCGCCGCCGGCGAAGGCGACTTGACCCGCCGCCTGGCCATTACCAGCCAGGACGAGCTGGGCGATCTCGCCGGTGCGTTCAACCGCTTTGTCGACAAAATCCACGGCCTGGTGCGCCAGATCACCGAAATGACCGCCCAGCTCACCGGCCTGGTCAGCCAGGTGTCCGAGCAGGCCCAGCGCTCCGAGCAGGCCATGGAACGCCAGCGCCACGAGACCGACCAGGTGGCCACCGCGATCAACCAGATGTCCTCCGCCGCACAGGAAGTGGCGCGTAGCGCCCAGGGTGCTTCGGTGGCCGCCCAGCAAACGGACGCCGAAGGCCAGGCCGCCAAGCGCGTGGTGGACGCCAGCATCGCGCAGATCCATGCGCTGGTGGGCGATATCCGCAGCAGCGGTGTGTCCCTCGACAGCCTGCAGCAGGACGTGTCCTCCATCGTCAGCGTGTTGAGTGTGATCCGCTCCATCGCCGAACAGACCAACCTGCTGGCGCTCAACGCCGCCATCGAGGCCGCGCGGGCAGGGGAGGCCGGGCGTGGGTTTGCCGTGGTTGCCGATGAAGTGCGCGCCCTGGCCAGCCGCACCCAGACCAGTACCCAGGAAATCCAGGGCATGATCGACCGCCTGCAAAAAGGCACCGAAGCCGCCGTGGAGGCCATGCGCCGTTCCAGCGATGCCGGCGACGGGACCTCGGCCCAGGCCAACCAGGCCGGAGCGTCCCTGGACACCATGGCCCAACTGATCGGCACCATCAATTCGATGAACGCCCAGATCGCCAGCGCCGCCGAAGAGCAGACCGCCGTCGCCGAAGAAATCAACCGCAGCGTGCACCAGATCGCCGTGGCGGTGGACAGCGTGGCCGACGAGACCCAACGGGGCGCCCAGACGTCCCGCAGCCTGTCGGACCTGGGACAGCGCCTGGGGCAGTTGGTGGGGCAGTTCAGGATTTGACGCTGGCGTAGGCGGTTTTGGGGGCAGGGTGATCGTTCCCACGCTCCGCGTGGGAATGCCGCCTGGGACGCTCCGCGTCCCGCCGCTCAGCTCAATGCGTACAGGTGACGCAGAGCGTCACGGGATGCATTCCCACGCGGAGCGTGGGAACGATCATGTTGGTGCAGGCGTTGTCGGGTTTTGGTGGGGGTCGACAACCGCTACCGGATATCGCGCATCAGCAAGCCGAAGCGCGCGTCCATCTCGGACGGTACCGGCACGTAAACCGTGTGCCCGTCCCCCGGCGCCACCTCGGCCGCCTCGCCCTGGCTGGTGTGCATCATCTGCAGGTCAAAGTGAAAGTTGCCGGCCGGGGTCATCAGTTCCAGGTGATCGCCCACGGCAAAACGGTTCTTCACCTTGACCTCGGCCAACGTGCCCCGGCGTTCGCCGGTCAGTTCGCCGACGAACTGCTGGCGCTCCGACACCGAGCTGCCGTGCTGGTAGTTCTGGTATTCATCGTGCACATGGCGGCGCAGGAAACCTTCGGTGTAGCCGCGCTGGGCCAGGGAGTCGAGGTCGGTCATGAGGCTGCGGTCGAACGCGCGCCCGGCCAGGGCGTCATCGATAGCCCGGCGATACACCTGGGTGGTGCGCGCGCAATAAAAGTGGGATTTGGTGCGACCTTCGATCTTCAGCGAGTGCACGCCCATGTGCGTCAGGCGTTCCACATGCTGCACCGCGCGCAAGTCCTTGGCATTCATGATGTAGGTGCCGTGCTCGTCCTCGAACGCGGGCATGTGCTCATCGGGACGGTTGGCCTCCTGCAGCAGGAACACCTGCTCGGTCGGTGCGCCGATGCCCAGGGTCGGTTCCGGCTGGAACGCCTGGACGATATCGCCCGCGGCATTTTCCACTGCCGGGGTGGCCTGGTACTTCCAGCGGCAAGCGTTGGTGCAGGTGCCCTGGTTGGCGTCGCGCTTGTTCATATAGCCCGAGAGCAGGCAGCGCCCGGAATAGGCCATGCACAAGGCACCGTGCACAAACACTTCCAGTTCCATGGCCGGTGCTTGCTCGCGGATCTCGGCGATCTCTTCCAGGGACAGTTCCCGCGACAGGATCACCCGGCAGATCCCCTGTTGCTGCCAGAACTCCACGCTGGCCCAGTTCACCGTATTGGCCTGCACCGACAAGTGCACCGGCATCTGCGGGAAATGTCGGCGCACCAGCATGATCAACCCCGGGTCAGACATGATCAGCGCGTCCGGGCCCATGGCGATCACCGGGGCCAGGTCCTTCAGGAAGGTCTTGAGCTTGGCGTTGTGCGGCGCAATGTTGACCACCACGTAGAACCGCTTGCCCAGGGCATGGGCTTCCTGAATGCCAAGGGCCAGGTTGGCGTGGTCGAACTCGTTATTGCGCACCCGCAGGCTGTAGCGCGGCTGGCCGGCGTAGACCGCATCGGCGCCATACGCGAAGGCGTAGCGCATGTTTTTCAGGGTGCCGGCGGGGGCGAGCAGTTCTGGGGCGATCATTGAGGGCATGGTCGGTACTTGAGTCAAAAAGTGCGGCAGGGTAGTGCAGGCAGGCTAGGGGTTTATTGATCTGGGTCTACCCTTACAACAAAGATGGCACTCGCAGCGCCGGCAGCGGACTAAGCAGCAGGGCGCAGATGCGCGCTCTGCATTTTTGACTGGACTGGACATGAATCAAACCACTCTGCAATTCAAAACCCTGCTGTTGTTACTGGGCCTGGTAACCATCGCCTTTATCTGGATATTGCTGCCGTTCTACGGTGCGGTGTTCTGGGCGGTGATCCTGGGCATTATCTTTGCGCCGCTACAGCGTCGCCTGCAGCAGCGCTTTGGCTGGAACCGCAACCTCACCTCCCTGGCGACCTTGAGCACTTGCCTGGTCATTGCGATCCTGCCGGTGATCATCACCAGTGCCTTGCTGGTACAGGAAGGCGCGACGCTCTACAAGAACGTCGAAAGCGGCAAGCTGGACGTGGCCGGTTATATCGAGCAGTTCAAGAACGTGTTGCCGCCGTACTTCCAGCACCTGCTCGACCGCTTCGGCATGGGCAACCTGGAAGGCCTGCGCGAGAAGATCGTAAAGAGCGCGATGCAGGGCAGTCAGTTCTTTGCCACCCAGGCATTCAGCTTTGGCCAGGGCACGTTTGATTTCCTGGTGAGCTTTTTCATCATGCTGTACTTGCTGTATTTCCTGTTGCGCGACGGCCCGGAGCTGGTGCGCAAGGTGCGCCTGGCGGTGCCGTTGGCCGAGCCGCAGAAGCGTCGGTTGCAGCTCAAGTTCAACCGGGTGGTGCGCGCCACGGTCAAGGGCAATGTGCTGGTGGCCGTGACCCAGGGTGCGCTCGGCGGGTTGATCTTCTGGTTTCTGGACATCCCGAGTGCGTTGCTTTGGGCGGTACTGATGGCGTTCCTGTCGCTGTTGCCGGCGGTCGGAGCGGGGATTGTGTGGGCGCCGGTGGCCGTCTACTTCCTGCTCAGCGGTTCGATCTGGCAGGGCGTGGTGCTGGCGCTGTTTGGCGTGTTCGTGATCGGCTTGGTGGACAACGTGCTGCGGCCAATCCTGGTGGGCAAGGACACCAAGATGCCGGACTACCTGATCCTGATCTCGACCCTGGGCGGCCTGTCGGTGTTTGGCCTGAACGGTTTCGTGATCGGGCCGTTGGTGGCCGCGTTGTTCATGTCCAGCTGGGCGTTGTTTGTGGAAAGCAAGCCGCGAGTCAAACTGCCATTGCCTTGAACCTCAGGCGTGGAGCCTGAAGTTCGCAGCGTGTTGCAGCTGTTTTTCGGCGGCGGACAAGGATGTGAGCGGGCCGCTGATGGCTTCGCCATCACTTACCAGGTACCAGCAGGCGAGCAACCCCAGCGCGCGCAGAGGGGCGGGGACGGCGCTGCCGACGACGGACATGATCTGAACAGTGGGCATAAGGACCTCCAAACGTTATGGAGGTCACCTTACGGGCTGAGACGGCGTAGGAAAAATCACCTGTCTCGATAGTCGACATCGACGCGAAGTGTCAGTCCACCACTTGATCGAGCATGTTCACCACTTCCTGTTCGCTCAGCAAGCCCTTGCGCACCAGGTTTTCCGCCAGCAGGGCGAGGAATTTGGCGCTGCGGTGGCCTTCCAGGTGCTTGAGTTCGGTGAGGGCGCTGTAGACTTTGCTGGACGTACAGAGGCCAGCGGTGCGGTGCGGGTTTTGTGTGGGCATGGTCAGTCGTCCTTATTGTTATTGGGGACAGGCTCAATAGTGGGAGTGTGTCGTGACACAAACATGACAGCGTAAGGCCCGGTCGGGCAAGTAGACATTGCCGTCGATGATGTGGGATTGCGCGTGCGGCACTGTCCTCAGAGCGACCTTGGCACGATAAATCCAGACTTTCCTGGCAAAAAAAAGGCCCCGCACCCTGCGAGGCCTGTTTCATTGATTACCGATTACCAGCCGCGGCCGTAGTAGCCATGGGGCGGGCCGTAATAGCCACGCGGTGGGCCATAGTAGCCGCGCGGTGCGCCGTAATACACGGGCGCCGGGCGGTAATAAACCTGTTGTTGCACATACACCGGTGGCGGCGGCGCGTAATAGACCGGCGGCGGCGCGGCATACACAGGCTGCGGTTGCACATACACCGGCTGCTGCACATAGACCTCACGTGGCTGGCTGGCAACCACGGAGCCCACCACGGCGGCGCCGACCAAGGCACCCAATACGGCCGGGCCACCCCAACCACCACCGTGGGCGGAGGCTTGGCCTGCCATCGCGAGTGCGCCAACCAGCAAGGCGATCCTGGGGATTGTACGAATCATGGTCATTCCTCGGTTAGCCCCTGCGCTTGTGGTCTGCAATCAATCGACTCAAGTAATGTCGCGGGGGATACTTTTAAGACAACGTATTTCTAAAAAACAGCACAGCCGACAGGTAAAGGTTGTGTAAGGTCTGTATCGATTTGCTTACTCAAAGGAGTTACCCATGCAGATGCACCCCAATAAGGACACCCAGCTGTGCATGTCACTGTCAGCGCGCCCCGGGAATTTCGGCCTGCGTTTTCATAACCACCTGTACGAACAGCTGGGTCTGAACTTCTACTATAAAGCCTTCAGCAGCCAGGATTTACCCGGCGCGATCGGTGGCATCCGCGCGCTTGGCATCCGGGGTTGCGGGGTTTCCATGCCGTTCAAGGAGGCCGCCATTGCCTTAGTGGACGAACTCGACGATTCGGTTCAAGCCATCGACTCGCTGAACACCATCGTCAATACCGACGGGCATCTCAAGGCCTACAACACCGACTACATTGCCATCGAACAGTTGCTGAAAAAGCACGCCGTGCCAAAGGACTCGACCTTCGCCCTGCGCGGCAGCGGCGGCATGGCCAAGGCCGTGGCCAGCGCCTTGCGCGATGGCGGCTATGCCAATGGCGTCATCGTGGCGCGCAACGCAAGCGCGGGCCAGGCGCTGGCGCGGAACCTGGGGTATGAGTGGCAGGCAGAATTGGCTGGCTTGCGCCCGCAGATGCTGATCAACGTGACGCCCATCGGCATGACCGGCGGGCCTGAAGCGCAAGCGTTGGCCTTTGACGCCGACGCTGTGGATGCTGCCGATACCGTCTTCGATGTGGTGGCGATCCCCGCCGAAACACCGTTGATCCTGCGCGGTCGTGCCGAGGGCAAACAGGTGATCACCGGGTTGGAAGTGATCGCGATCCAGGCGTTGGAGCAGTTTGTGCTCTATACCGGCATGCGCCCCACGCCTGAACAGTTCGAGAAAGCCGTGGCATTTGCCCGCGCTTGAATACGTGTGCCCGATGGGGTGAAAACTCATCCCATCGCATCCCCCATCCAATACCCAAGTAGCATAGGTGCCCCCTCTCACCCTTCGTACACTCATGCCTTAGAGGGCATAGGTACTACACATCTTTGTAGTGAGCGGGCTTGTCGAATCGTCGCACCGCCCGCGCTGGGTCGCGAAGCGGCCCCAAACCAGACGACCTGGTTTTATTTGAAACTCGCGGTGTCTTTAATTGGGGGCCGCTTCGCAGCCCAGCGCGGGGCAAGCCCGCTCACTACAAGGGGGAATCACCGATGCATAACAGTGAAGGCGTGGTCAGCGCCATGTCCCAGGCCGACGACCCTGGGCAGGCCGCCGAAGAGCTGGCGCGGCAACTGCTGCATCCCTACCTGGGTTTTGTGCTGTTTTTCTGTTCCGCCTCCTATGATTTGCAGGCCTTGGGCCAGGCGCTGCAACAGTGCTTCGCCAGCGTGCGGGTGGTTGGCTGCACCAGCGCCGGGGAGATCACTCCCCAAGGCTATGGCCGCAACTGCATCACGGCGGTGGGCTTCCACCACGCGCACTTTTCCATCGCCACTGAGTTGATCGACCAAGTGGAATACTTCAGCCTGATCAACGCCCAGGACATGGTCGAACGCCTTGTGGGCGGCTGTCGCAGCAACACGCTCGCGCCGATCAAGGGCAATACCTTCGCCCTGACCCTGCTCGATGGCCTGTCCAGTCGCGAAGAAATGGTGCTCGCCGCCCTCAGCGCGGCGCTTGGGGACATCCCTCATTTTGGCGGCTCGGCAGGCGACGACAATTTCCTCACCCATACCCACGTCTACTTCAACGGCGTGTTCCACAGCGGCGCGGCGGTGGTGGTACTGGTCAATACCTGGCTGGATTTCGAGGTGTTCACCACCCATCACATCCTGCCGCGCAGCGAAAAACTGGTGGTCACCGGCGCCGACAGCCCGTCGCGCCGGGTCTTCGAACTCAACGCCGAGCCTGCCGCCGAAGAATACGCGCGGCATATCGGCGTGGCGGTGGCCGACCTCGACCACCGCACCTTCGCCGCGCACCCGCTGGCGGTGCGCATCCACGATCAGTACTACGTTCGTGCCATCCAGCAAGTGCATGCAGACTTGAGCTTGAGTTTCTACTGCGCGGTAGAAAACGGCATTGTGCTCACGGTGATGAAACCCGGGCCGATCCTGCCGAACCTGCAAACCTTGTTCGACGGCTTGCAATCGCGCCTCGGCGACCTGTTGCTGACCATCGGCTGCGACTGCTTCCTGCGCCGCCTGGAACTGGAGGACAACGGCAGCCTGGAACAGATCGGCGGTTTCCTGCGGGACCAGCGGGTGATGGGCTTCAACACCTATGGAGAACAGTTCAATGGCATGCACATCAACCAGACCTTCACTGGCGTCGCCATTGCCCGCGGCCGACGCTGAACTGCTCGCCCAGGTGGCCCGGCTGCAACAGGACAACCACAAGCTGGCGCGGATCAACGCCGCGCTGATCGAGCGCATCGAATCCGGCATGACCCAGGGCAACAACCCTTACACCACCTTCCAGCATTCGGTGGTGCTGGCCGAGCAAGTGCGCGAGCGCACCGACGCGCTGAACCAGGCGATGGCCGAACTCAAGGCCAGCAACCACCTGCTGATCAACGCCCGGCTGCGCGCCGAAACCCTGCGCGGCGAGCAAGCCGCGGCGCAGAAGGCCCAGGAAAGCGAACGCTGGATCCGCCTGATCACCGACAACGTGCCGGCGCTGATCGGCTATCTGAATGCCGACCTGGTCTACGAATTCACCAATAAAGTCTATGAACAATGGTACTGCTGGCCGCGCGGCATGATGCTCGGGCAAAGCCTTCGCCAGGTGCACAGTGAGCAGCATTGCCGGCGCCTGGACGCCTACGTCGCCCGCGCTTTGGCGGGGGAGAGCGTGACCTTCGAGTTTGCCGAAACCAACATCAACAACCAGGAACGCTACATGCTGCGCTCCTATGTGCCGAATATGCTGGCCACCGGCGAAGTGGTGGGGATTTTCGTGCTGATCCGCGACATCACCGAACGCCGCCGTACCGCCGAGGCCTTGCACCAGGCCTATCAGCATCTGGAACAACGCGTGGCCCAGCGCACCTCGGAGCTGACGTCGCTCAATGACCAGTTGCTCAAGGAAATCGACGAGCGCCGACGCATGGAAACCCGCCTGCGCGAAGCCACGCGGGAAGCCGAGCAGGCCAACTTGTCGAAAACCAAATTCCTCGCCGCCGTCAGCCACGACCTGCTGCAACCGCTCAACGCGGCGCGCCTGTTTACCAGCGCATTGCTTGAGCGCCCCAGCGAAACCCTGGTGCGCAACGTGAGCAATTCCCTGGAAGACGTGGAAAACCTGCTGGGCACCCTGGTGGATATTTCCAAGCTGGACGCCGGGGTGATCAAGGCCGACATCGCGCCGTTTGCCTTGAGCGAACTGCTGGACAACCTTGCCGTGGAGTACACCCAACTGGCCCGCGCCGAGGGGTTGGCGCTGCACTTCGTCGGCTGTTCGGCGCTGGTGCGCAGCGATATCCAGCTGCTGGCGCGAATCCTGCGCAACCTGTTGAGCAATGCGCTTCGCTACACCTACAAGGGCCGCGTGGTGCTGGGCTGCAGGCGTCAGCACCAGCGCGTGTTGATCCAGGTGTGGGACAGCGGCATGGGCATTGCGCAAGAGCGGCTTGAGGAGATTTTCCAGGAATTCAAGCGCGGTGACGTGCAGCGTCCCGACCAGGATCGCGGGCTGGGCCTGGGCCTGGCCATCGTGGAAAAGATCGCCGGGATCCTGGGGCATCGCATCAGCGTCAAATCCTGGCCGGGCAAGGGCTCGATGTTCTCGGTGGAGGTGCCGTTGAGCGCCACCGCGCCCAAACCGTTGCCGACGCCGTGCATGAGCGAACCGATGCTCGAACGCCTGCAGGGCGCGCGCGTATGGGTGCTGGATAACGACGCGGCGATCTGCGCGGGCATGCGTACCCTGCTCGAAGGCTGGGGCTGTCGGGTGGTCACGGCGCTGTCGGAACAGGACCTGGCGCGGCAGGTGGACAACTACCACGCCGAGGCGGACTTGCTGATTGCCGACTACCACCTCGATAACGACCAGAACGGCGTGGACGCCGTGGCCCGCATCAACGCCCGCCGGGGCAGCGCGATACCGGCACTGATGATCACCGCCAACTACAGCAACGAGTTGAAGCAGCAGATTCGCGAGTTGGGGCATACCTTGATGCACAAGCCCGTGCGGCCGATGAAACTGAAGATGGCGATGAGTCACTTACTGGGCCAAACCGGTCCTCTCTTGTAGTGAGCGGGCTTGCCCCGCGCTGGGCTGCGCAGCAGCCCCAAAACCTGACACAACGTCCTACCTGAAAATTGCGGTGCTCTTATTGTATTGGGGCTGCTGCGCAGCCCAGCGCGGGACAAGCCCGCTCACTACAAAGATTTATCATCGGGCTGGCGGCTCAGCGGCGCAGATACGAGCCGAAATCGATATCGCCTGCACTCAAAATCGCCTGCACCCGGTTGTGCACATTCAACTTGCGCAAAATCGCCGACACATGCGCCTTCACCGTCGTCTCGGCAATCTCCAGGGTGTAGGCAATCTGCTTGTTCGACTCGCCCTTGGTCATGCGCTCCAATACCAGCAGCTGCTTGCGTGTCAGTGCTTGCAACAGCTCCGGGGCAAAACTGGGGTTGTCGTTCAGGCGCCGGTGGCCGCTGCTTTTCTGGGTGCGGATGATGTCCGGTGGCAGGTAGACGTTGCCGTTGAGTATCTGCCGGATCGCCTCGGTCATTTGCAGGCGCGGCGACGACTTGGTAATAAAGCCCACCGCGCCATAGGTGATGGCTTGCAGCACGATCTGCTTGTCCTGTTCGGCCGAGACAATCACCACCGGGATGGTGGGCGACTCGTTGCGCAGGTTGATCAGGCCGTTGAGGCCGTGCATGCCGGGCATGTTCAGGTCCAGCAGGATCAGGTCGAGATCGTCGTGCGCCTGGGTCAGGGCAAGGGCGCTGTCCAGGTCGGCGGTTTCCATCACGTCGCTGCCGGGGAAGCCGTCGCTGATGACGTTATGGATTGCTTCGCGAAACAGCGGGTGATCGTCGGCGATCAAAATTTTGTACATGGCCGTTCACCTTCTTGTTGTGGTTTTTTTATTCAAAGGGCTCGGGTGCCGCAGCCGTCACTGGCAGTTTTGCCGCTTCCCATGCGTCCAGGCCATCGCGATACCAATACACAGAGGTATAGCCCAGGCTGGCGGCTCGTTTTACCGCGTTCCAACTCAGCCAGCAATCGGAGCGGCAGTAGAACACCAGCGGGCGCGCCAGGTCGCCGTCGGTGAACTTGTACAGGTGGCGCACGAAATAACCTTGCCACTCGGGCGTGAGGTCGCCGTCGCCGGTATTGGCCAGCCAGTGGCTGCCGGGAAGGTTGGCGTGGGGCTGGTCCTCGATGAAACGGCCTTGCAGCCATTGGCGGCGGTACACGTCGATCAGCACCGGTGCCGGCGCCTGGGTGAGCAGGGCTTGCAGGGCAGGGGTGTCGACAATCGTGACCCCTGGCAAGTGATCGGGCGTAGGGCTGCGGTACAGGCTGATGCGGTAGCCTTCGGCGGAAAACAGCGCAGGGTCGGCCTGTACGTGCGTGATGAACAGGCACAACAGTGCCGCGAGTGGCAGTCGAGCGGGCAGCATGGCGGGTCCGGGCATTATCGTTATGCGCCCATTACACGCCAGTCCCACTGCCTTGGGAATGCGACGATAGACAGCAAAACCAGTACCAAAGTAGTAGGTCGCGGCGCGGCGTGGGGTTCTAGCATGAGGCAAAGCCGCTGCCATTGGAGGCATTATGAATATCCTGCTGGTCGATGATCACGCCGTGGTCCGCCTGGGCTACGCCGGCCTTTTGCGCAGCGGGCTGCCGGCTGTGGTCGTGCGCGAAGCGGCCAGCGGCGAAGAAGCCCTGGCGCGGGTGCACGAAGCGGTGCCTAACCTGGTGATCATCGGTTTCGGCCTGCCGGGCATCAGCGGCCTGGAAACCACCCGCCGCTTGCGCCAGCGCTTGCCGCAATTGCGCGTGTTGTTTTTCAGTCAGCATGCCGAGCTGCCGCTGGTGCGCCAGGCCCTGGACGCCGGCGCGTCGGGCTACCTGACCAAAAGCGCCTCGCCCGAGGTAATGCTGGACGCGGTTGCGCGTATCCTCGACGGGCACACTTATATCGAACAGGATTTGGCGACGCAGTTGGCTTATCACCCGACGGATCGTCGTTTGCAAGGCATGACGCAGCGTGAGCTGGAGATTTTCCTGATGCTCGCCAGGGGGACTCCGGCCCGTTCGATTGCGGCTCAGTTGAGTATTAGTAGCAAGACTGTGTCTAATTACTTGACGTTGCTCAAGAGCAAATTGCGGGTGAGTTCCCATGCTGAGTTGGTGCATCTGGGGATTGATATGGGGGTGGTTAGGATTGCGGGGTGAGCGGGGGCAGAGGTCTTCTGTGGGAGCTTGCTTGCCTGTGGAATGAGTACATATCCATTATTTATGTAACGGCTACTTATGGTTCCGCTCTTACAGCGGCTCACTTTTGGAAGGACCGGAATGCCGGCCCAGCCAAAAGTAAGCAAAAGGTCCTCGCCCCAACACTCGGTGCCTCGCTTAGGCTCGGCATGCCCTCACTCCGGCTTTGGAGCGTGGGCCGCCGCGATGGGCCATCCTTGGCCCAGCGCGGCTAACCCGGCGTCCTGCCGGGTTACCCACGCTCCAAAGCCTGCGTTCGGCCAGCGTGTTTGACGGGCGATCCCAGATCAAAAGCCAAAGCGCGGCGGCCTTAGAGCCGACCGGTATTTGCTGTCGGTCCCGGTTCAAAATGTGGGAGCTGGCTTGCCTGCGATCGCATCAACTCGGTGTACCTGATGTACCGGGGTGTCTGCATCGCAGGCAAGCCCACAGAAAAGCAGATCGGTGGAGTACCATCTAACATGCTCTTGATCTGCTCTTGATCTGCTCTTGATCTGCTCTTGATCTGCTCTTGATCTGCTCTTGATCTGCTCTTGATCTGGCTTTTGATCTGGCTTTTGATCTGGCTTTTGATCTTGATCTCAGGCGCCCCGTCAACCACGCTGGCCGAACGCAGGCTTGAATCCGTGGGTAACCCGGCAGGACGCCGGGTTAGCCGTCCTGGGCCAAGGATGGCCCATGACGGCGGCCCACGGATTCAAGCCTGCGTTCGGGCACACCGAGCCTAGGCGAGGTGCCGAGTGGTGGGGCAAGAGCGTTTTGCTTACTTTTGCGCTCTTCAAAAGTGAGCCGCCGTAAGGGCGGAACCAATAGCCGCCGTTACCCAAATAACGGATATGTACTCGCAACCCCCCAAGAAAACGGTCGGCCCGAAGGCCGCTCTAACGATCCCACCCCCCAGGACACCCCTCACACCCCTCCATATTCGCATCCTGAAAATTCGCATAATGCTGCCGGCTCCCCGTAAGCCTGGCCTTCTCCAAATTACTCTCCCCAAACTTGGCCTCTTGCAAATTGGCATCACTCAGATCCGCCCCTTGCAAGTCGGCTTTGCTCAACCAGGTCATCTCCAGATCCGCCGCACGCAGGTCGGCCTTGTGCAGCTTCGCGCCCGACAACCGCGCAAACTGCAGGTAGGCCGCGCTGAGGTTGGCGTTTTCAAATTGCGCGCCCTGGGCAAACATTCCCCAGCCTTGCACGGCGGTCAGCGTGGCGCCGGTCAAGTCCGCCAGGCGCAGGTTGCTTTGTTGCAGGCTGGCGCGGGTCAGGTTGGCGCCTTGCAACCGGGCTTTTTCCAGGTTGGCCAGGTCGAGGTTGGCGTGGCGCAGGTTGGCCTCGCGCAGGTCGGCCCCGGCCAGGTTCATTTTGCTCAGGTTCTGGTTGCTCAGGTTCGCGCCCTTGAGGTCGGCGCCGGGGCATTGGCTGTGTTCGGCGATGGTGCAGCCGCTGATGACCAGCGGGGCGTCGTCGCCGTCGTCGGCATGGGCCAGGGGCAGGCTTAGCAGGAGCAGTAAAGGCAAGAGTTTCATGGCAAGGCCTCTAAAGAAGAACAGCAAGGAGAGCGTGTCCGCTCTCCCTGCCCAGGGTTATTTCTGCGCGGTTTTCTGATCCCAGCTCGGGATCTTGAACACCCAGAACGACCCACCCTGTGCCACCGGCTTGGTCAGTTCGGCCATGTCGCCGCCCCACAGCGGCACCGCGCCGCCATAGCCGACGGTCACGCCCACGTACTGCTCGCCATCCTGTTCCCAGGTGATCGGCGGCGAGACGATGCCGCTGCCGGTCTGGAACTTCCATAGCTCCTTGCCGGTTTTCGCATCGAAGGCCTTGAAGAAGCCGTCGCCGGTGCCGGTGAAGACCAGGTTGCCCTTGGTTGCCAGCACGCCGGCCCACAGCGGCAACGCTTCCTTGTGCTCCCACACCACCTTGCCGGTAGTCGGATTCATCGCGCGCAGGGTGCCGACGTGGTCGTCGTACATGCGTTTGATACGAAAGCCCATGCCCAGGTAGGCCGAGCCTTTCTTGTAGTTGACCTCTTCGGTCCAGTATTCCTCTTTCCATTGGTTGCCCGGGATGTAGAACAGGCCGGTGTCCTGGCTGTAAGCCATGGGGTTCCAGTTCTTGCCACCGAGGAACGGCGGCGAGACTTCCACCGGTTTGCCCTTGGTTTCACCGGGCAATGGCTTGGCCGGACGCTGGCCTTCGTTTTCCACCGGGCGGCCGGTCTTGAGGTCGATGTGGCTGGCCCAGGTGATGTTGTCGACGAACGGGAAGGCGTTCTGCAGCTTGCCGTTGTTGCGGTCCACCACGTAGAAGAAGCCGTTGCGGTCGGCGTGGCCGGTGGCCTTGATGACCTTGCCGTCCTTGTCCTTGTAGTCGAACAGCACCAGTTCGTTGTTGCCGGAGAAGTCCCAGGCGTCGTTCGGGGTGTGTTGGTAGAACCACTTCACTTCGCCGGTGCTGGGGTCGACGCCGACCTGGCCCGAGGTGTAGAGGCTGTCGAAGTCATGGGGGTTGCCGTCCTTGGCGGTGCGCGCCCAGGTGTTCCACGGGCCGGGGTTGCCGGCGCCGACGATGATGGTGTTGGTCTCGGCATCGAAGCTCGCGCTCTGCCAAGGTGCGCCGCCGCCATGGCTCCAGGCCTCGACCTTGCCGGTTTCGGTGGTCGGGTCATCGGGCCACGACGGCGCCTTCACGTCGCCGGTCGGCGTGCTGTCCTTGCCGTTCAGGCGGCCCATGTGGCCCTCCACGAACGGGCGCATCCACACTTCTTCACCGGTGTCCGGGTCACGCGCGTACAGCTGGCCGACCACGCCGAACTCATCGCCGGAGCTGCCGTGGATCAGCAGCACCTTGCCGCTGACCTTGTCTTTGATCAGCACCGGGGCGCCGGTCATGGTGTAGCCGGCGGCGTGGTCGCCGAATTTCTTGTTCCACACCACTTTGCCGGTGTTCTTGTCGAGGGCGATCAGGCGCGCATCAAGGGTGCCGAAGTAGATCTTGTCGCCGAAGATCGCCGCGCCACGGTTGACCACGTCGCAGCACGGGCGAATGTTGTCGGGCAGGCGGTGGTTGTAGGTCCACAGGCGCTTGCCGGTCTTCGCGTCGAGCGCGAACACGCGGGAATAGGAGCCGGTGACGTACACCACGCCGTCGTTGACGATGGCCTGGGATTCCTGGCCACGCTGCTTCTCGTCGCCGAACGAGTAGGACCAGGCCGGGGTGAGCTTGAACACGTTCTTGTCGTTGACCTGGGCCAAGGGGCTCCAGCGCTGGGCATTGGTGCCCATGCCATATTGCAGCACATCCTTGGTGGTCAGGTGATCGTTGGCGATGTCTTCCCAGGTCACGTTGTGGGTCGGCTTGGCAGCGGGGTCAGCGGCGGCATGGCTCGCGGCACTGAGGGACAGGCTGCCTACCAGCAGAAAAGCCTGCACGGCAAGGCTTAAAGGTGAGCGGGCGGGTAGCGATCTTATTGTCATGGTTGCAGTTCCCAGTGGAGGTTTTGGCCTGTACAGGTTGCTGCGTGGAGGAGGTGGCGAATACGGAAAAAGTCCCGGTGTTGCCGGGACAATTTCCCGAACCGCCTCTGATTTAGCAGTGCCCCACAAGGCCTGCTACCAACGGATGAGAACCCGGCCACCAAAGCAGCATACGGGTGCCGTCGAGCGCTTCCTAAGATGGTTGCCATGGCCTCTGCCAAGAGGTCTTGCGTGCAATCCTGAGGGAAAAATAATGACAACAAAACGCAACGCCTTGCTGACTGCCTGCCTGCTTGCCGGTGCGATCGGTGCCGGTTCCGCCTGGGCCCACGGCAACGTGACCCCAACCGCCGTGGAAACCAAAGGCCTCACGCCGATCAAGGACGCCGGCGTGCCGCTGGACGCCGACGGCTGGGCCGCCACCAACCCTTATCGCACCACCTCCGAACGTGACAAGGCAGTGGAGGTCGGCGCCTCGGCGTACAACCAGAACTGCGCGGCGTGCCATGGCCTGGAAGCCAAGTCCGGCGGAATCGCGCCCGACCTGCGCATGCTCGATGCCGGCGACGCAGGGGATGAGTGGTTCGTCGAGCGGGTCCGCCACGGCGCCGTGCGCGATGGCCGGGTGTATATGCCGAAGATGGCCGACTACCTGAGCCAGGAAGCCCTGTGGGCGGTGCGCACCTACCTCGACAGCGTGCACGTCGAGGAGTAAGCCATGCGCCTGCGCGGGTGGTGGATCTGCTGTGTGCCGATGCTGGCCTGGGGCGCGCCCGTCGACCCGGTGCCCTCGGTGATGTGGGCCTACTATCACCAGCGTTTTCTCGCCAATGCACCGTTCGTGTTCGACGAGCGGGTCAAGCTCCTGGCGCCGCCGTTCGCCGAAGATGCGCGCCAGGTACCGTTGGAGATCGATGCCCGCGCATTCAAGGGTGACGTGGTCAAGATCCTCGCCTGGGCCGAACTCAACCCGCTGCCGCAGATTGTCGACTTCCAGCCCATGGAGCGCGTGCTGCCATGGCTGTCGATCCGCGTGCGTATCGAACAGGCCACGCCGTTGCGCGCGGCGGTGTTGACCCGGGATGGGTTGTGGCACGTCGGCTCGGCCCTGATTGATGCCGCCGGCGGCGGCTGCACGGCGCCCAGCGTGGTGCGCACGCAACCGGGTTGGCAAGACCACCTGGGCGAAGTGCTCGGCGGCCGTTACCCGCGCGCAACGTTCAGCCGGGTAAAGCTGCACATTGCCCACCCGATGGATAACGGCATGGTCAGCGGCATTCCCGAATTTTTCATCAACCATGCCGAACTGCTCAGTGACGACAACCGGCTGCTGGCACGCCTGGAACTGTTCCCCGCCGTCAGCGAAAACCCCAGCCTGGCCTTTGACATCGAGGGGTCCGGGCCCACACGCCTGACCTTGCGCGACACCAGCGGCAGCCAATTCGAGGCGGCCATCCCATGAACCCGCGCTGGATAATGCTCTGGCTGATCCTGTTCAGCCTGCCGGTGCTGGCCGAGCTGGATTACGGCCTCAAGCCCCGCTTGATCGCCGACGACACCTGGCTGCTGGAAGGCAGCACGGCCAACTTCACCAAGGACAACGGCGGCAACATCGTCAACGTCGGGTTCATCGTCACCGAAGCCGGCGTGGTGGTGATCGACACCGGGCCGTCCAGGCGCTATGGCGAAGCACTGCGCCAGGCCATCGCACGGGTCACCGATAAACCGGTGATCCAAGTGTTGCTGACTCACCACCATCCCGACCATGCGCTGGGCAACCAAGCGTTCAAGGATGTGCCGATCGGCGCCCTGGCCGGCACCGCCGAGTTGCTGCATGCGCAGGGCGACAGCATGGCCGAGAACCTGTACCGCCTGGTCGGCGACTGGATGCGCGGCACCGAAGTGGTCCTGCCCGGCGAAGTGCTGCAGGCGGGCGTGAAAACCTTCGGCAGCCACGACCTGCAACTGCTGCACCTGCGCGGCCACACGGGCGCTGACCTGGCGATCCTCGACCGCAAGACCGGCGTGCTGTTCGCCGGTGACCTGGTGTTCTACCAGCGCGCACTCACCACCCCCCATACACCGGGCCTTGCGCAGTGGCAGGCGGACATCGCCACCCTGCAAGGCTTGCCCTGGACGTTGGTGGTGCCTGGACACGGCCCCATCGCGACCGACGCGAAACCCTTCGAACAGATGCGCGACTACCTCACCTGGCTCGACCAGTTGCTGCGCGACGGTGCGGCCCAAGGCCGCGACATGTCCGAGCTGATCCGCAGCCCGATTCCCGAACGTTTCGCGACCATTAACCTGGCGCGCTACGAACTGACCCGCAGCGTCACTCATTTGTACCCGCAGTACGAACGCACCCAGATGCAGCCCATCAATACCCAACAATAAATAGAGGCCTCACCATGATCTACGCACAACCTGGCACCCCCGGCGCCATCGTCAGCTTCAAGCCGCGTTACGGCAATTACATCGGCGGTGAGTTCGTCGCACCGATCAATGGCGAATACTTCACCAATACCTCGCCGGTCACTGGCGAAGTCATCGCCCAATTCCCGCGCTCCAGCGCCGCCGATATCGACAAGGCCCTCGACGCTGCCCATGCCGCCGCCGACGCCTGGGGCAAGACCTCGGCCCAGGACCGCTCCCTGGTACTGCTGAAAATCGCCGACCGTATCGAGCAGAACCTCGAAGTGCTGGCCGTGGCCGAAACCTGGGACAACGGCAAGGCCGTGCGTGAAACCCTCAACGCCGACGTGCCGCTGGCCGCTGACCATTTCCGCTACTTCGCCGGCTGCATCCGCGCCCAGGAAGGCGGCGCCGCCGAGATCAACGAGCTGACGGCCGCTTACCATTTCCATGAACCGCTGGGTGTGGTCGGGCAGATCATCCCGTGGAACTTCCCGCTGTTGATGGCCGCGTGGAAACTGGCGCCTGCGTTGGCCGCCGGTAACTGCATCGTGCTCAAGCCGGCCGAGCAGACGCCGCTGTCGATCATGGTGTTTGCCGAGCTGATCAATGACCTGTTGCCACCGGGCGTGCTCAATATCGTCCAGGGCTTCGGCCGCGAAGCGGGGGAGGCGCTGGCCACCAGCAAGCGCATCGCCAAGATCGCCTTTACCGGCTCGACCCCCATCGGCGCGCACATCATGCATGCGGCCGCCGAGAACCTCATTCCTTCTACGGTGGAACTGGGCGGCAAGTCGCCGAACATCTTCTTTGAAGACATCATGCAGGCCGAGCCGCAATTCATCGAAAAAGCCGCCGAAGGCTTGGTGCTGGCGTTCTTCAACCAGGGCGAAGTGTGCACCTGCCCGTCGCGGGCGCTGGTGCAGGAGTCGATTTACGACGACTTCATGAAAGTGGTGATGCAAAAGATCGTCAAGATCAAGCGCGGCAACCCGTTGGACACCGAGACCATGGTCGGCGCCCAGGCGTCCGAACAGCAATACGACAAAATCCTCTCCTACCTGAAGATCGCCCAGGAAGAGGGCGCCGAGCTGCTCACCGGCGGCGCGGCCGAGCGCCTGGAGGGCGACCTGTCCAGCGGTTACTACATCCAGCCGACCCTGCTCAAGGGCCACAACAAGATGCGCGTATTCCAGGAAGAAATCTTCGGGCCGGTGGTGGGCATTACCACCTTCAAGGACGAGGCCGAAGCGCTGGCGATCGCCAACGACAGCGAGTTCGGCCTGGGGGCCGGCCTGTGGACCCGCGACATCAACCGCGCGTACCGCATGGGCCGGGCGATCAAGGCCGGGCGGGTGTGGACCAACTGTTATCACCTGTACCCGGCGCATGCGGCGTTTGGTGGGTATAAAAAATCCGGTGTCGGCCGTGAAAACCACAAAATGATGCTCGACCATTACCAGCAGACCAAAAACCTGCTGGTGAGCTACGACATCAACCCGCTGGGGTTCTTTTGATCCTGACTTGAAACCGATCGTTCCCACGCTCTGCGTGGGAATGCCGCCACGGACGCTCCGCGTCCCTATCACAACACAGGTACAAAACTGGCGCGATGGTGACGCAGAGCGTCACAGGATGCATTCCCACGCAGAGCGTGGGAACGATCAATGTGCATCCGAGACCAATGCATGGCGCCAACTCCTTCGAAAGTAGCATTCGCCTCGCACACGCCCCATGCATTAATGACCCGACCGGAACTCTCCGGCACAACAAGAGGACTGCCCCCATGTGGACCAAACCGACCTACACCGACCTGCGCATCGGCTTTGAAGTCACGATGTACTTCGCCAGCCGCTGACCGCGGGTACTACCAGGAGGATGCCTCTTTGGTCTGATTGCATTCGCAGCCGGATCGGTTAGTGTGGAGCGCATCTTCCAGAATAATAAAAACAGGCTTTCCAATGAGCCCAAACCTGAGCCTCCTGCGTAAATTCGTCTCGCCTGAAATCATCTTTGGTGCCGGCTGCCGACACAACGTCGGCAATTGCGCCAAGACCTTTGGCGCGCGCAAAGTGCTGGTGGTCAGCGACCCAGGCGTGATCGCCGCCGGTTGGGTCGCCGATGTGGAAGCCAGCCTGAAAGCCATCGGTATCGACTATTGCCTGTACAGCGCCGTCTCGCCCAACCCGCGTGTCGAAGAAGTGATGACCGGCGCCGAGGTGTACCGCGAAAACCACTGCGACGTGATCGTCGCCATCGGCGGCGGCAGCCCGATGGACTGCGGCAAGGCCATCGGTATCGTGGTGGCCCATGGGCGCAGCATCCTGGAGTTCGAAGGCGTCGACACCATCCGCGTGCCCAGCCCGCCGCTGATCCTGATCCCCACCACCGCCGGCACCTCGGCGGATGTCTCGCAGTTCGTGATCATTTCCAACCAGCAGGAACGCATGAAATTCTCCATCGTCAGCAAGGCGGTGGTGCCGGATGTGTCGCTGATCGACCCGGAAACCACCGCCAGCATGGACCCGTTCCTGTCCGCCTGCACCGGCATCGACGCGTTGGTGCATGCCATCGAAGCGTTCGTTTCCACCGGCCATGGTCCGCTGACCGACTCCCATGCGCTGGAAGCGATGCGCCTGATCAACGGCAACCTGGTGCAGATGATCGCCAACCCCGGCGACATCGCCCTGCGCGAAAAAATCATGCTCGGCAGCATGCAGGCCGGGCTGGCGTTTTCCAATGCGATCCTGGGTGCGGTGCACGCGATGTCCCACAGCCTCGGCGGCTTTCTCGATTTGCCTCACGGGCTGTGCAACGCGGTATTGGTGGAGCATGTGGTGGCCTTCAATTACAACTCGGCGCCGGAACGCTTCAAAGTGATCGCCGAGACGTTTGGCATCGACTGCCGGGGCCTCAATCATCGGCAGATCTGCGGGCGCCTGGTGGAGCATCTGATTGCGCTCAAGCATGCGATTGGCTTCCACGAAACCCTCGGCCTGCATGGAGTGCGCGTGGCCGATATTCCGTTCCTGTCCCAGCATGCGATGCACGACCCGTGCATCCTCACCAACCCGAGGGAATCGAGCCAGCGTGACGTCGAGGTCGTCTATGGCGAAGCTCTCTGACGACCAGCAACGCGCGCTCGCGGGCTTGCTCGGGCTGGGCAACCAGTCGGCGCGCAAGAGCCACTATCCCGAGCTGACGGCACGCCTGGATGAACTGGAGGCCGAGCGCAACCGCTATATCCGCCTCAACGATGAGCTCGAACAGCGTGTCGCCGCGCGCACCGACGAACTGCTGGAGGCCAACCATAACCTGCAGCAGCAGATCGCCCAGCGCGAACAGGTCGAGCAGGACTTGCGCGACGCCCGCGACGCCGCCCAGGCCGCCAACCGCAGCAAGGACAAATATCTGGCCGCGGCCAGCCATGACCTGCTGCAGCCTTTGAATGCGGCGCGGTTGTTGATCGCCACCCTGCGCGAGCGGCAGCTGCCCAGCGTCGAGCAGGTGCTGGTGGAGCGCACGCACCAGGCGCTGGAGGGGGCCGAGGACCTGCTCACCGACTTGCTGGATATTTCGCGGCTGGATCAGGCGGCGGTCAAGCCGGACGTGGCGCTGTATCGCCTCGACGAGCTGTTCGCGCCGCTGGTGTCGGAGTTTCAATCGGTGGCCGAGGCGGCCGGGTTGAACCTGCGGGTGCATACCGGCTGCTATGCGATCAACACCGACCTGCGCCTGCTGACACGGATCCTGCGTAATTTCCTGAGCAATGCCTGCCGTTATACCGACGAGGGTTGCATCCTGCTCGGCGCGCGCAAGCGCGGTAATAGTTTGCGCCTGGAGGTATGGGACACCGGGCGCGGCATTGCGGCGGACCGGTTGGAGGCGATCTTCCTCGAGTTCAACCAGCTCGACGTCGGCCGAGCGGCGGACCGCAAGGGCGTGGGGCTGGGTTTGGCGATTGTCGAGCGTATCGCCGATATTCTCGGGTACCCGATTGCGGTGCGTTCGTGGCCGGGGCGTGGCTCGATGTTCAGCATCGAAGTGCCCCTGAGTGATGAAATGCCCTTGCCGATCAGCCAACTGCCGGTGCAACCGACCACGGGCAACCCGCTGCCGGGGCGGCGGTTGCTGGTGATCGATAACGAGGTGAGCATCCTCGAAAGCATGCGCGCGTTGCTCGGGCAGTGGGGCTGCGAAGTGGTCACCGCCACCGACCAGGCCGGTGCGTTGCTGGCGCTGAAGGGCAGGGCGCCGGAGTTGATCCTGGCCGATTATCACCTGGACCATGGGGTGGTGGGGTGCCAGGTGGTGCGCCATTTACGCGTGCATTTCGAGCAGAAGATTCCTGCGGTGGTCATCACTGCCGACCGCACCGACCAGTGCCGCCGCGCGTTGCGGCGGCTCGACGCACCGCTGTTGAACAAGCCGGTCAAGCCCGGCAAATTGCGCGCGGTCCTCAGCCAGATGCTCGGCTGAATCCACAGCAAACCCAACCCCATGTGGGAGTGGACCTCTGTGGGAGCTGGCTTTACATATTTTGTAGTGAGCGGGCTTGCCCCGCGCTGGGTGGCGAAGCGGCCCCAAACCAGGCGAATGGGGTTTGTCTGAAACTGCGCGGCGTCTTTATTGGATTGGGGCGGCTTCGCCACCCAGCGCGGGACAAGCCCGCTCACTACAAGGAGATTTCTCAGCCTTTGAAGGTTGTGTAGATACCTATGGCTATCAGCTCCCACATCGGAACCGGTTGACACCCGTCAACACCGCACCCAGCAGTTTGCGCCATGCTCCGCGCCTGATTTAACGGCCGACGGAGCACCCCATGAACGCCCCCGCAACAACCGCTGCATCGTTCAAGTTGCCCCTGGGCCTGGTGTTCGCCGTGCTGGTGATGGTCGGCGTGCTGCTATTGCCGCTGCCCGCCGACTTGCCCGTGGCCGGGCACCGCATGTTGGCGATCCTCGCGTTTGCCGTGGTGGTGTGGATCACTGAAGCGGTGTCCTATGAAGCCAGCGCGATCATGATCACTTCGCTCATGGCGTTTTTGCTTGGCACCGCGCCGTCGGTCCAAGACCCCGCGCACCTGATCGGCAGCAGCCCGGCGATCAGCATGGCGCTCACTGGCTTCTCCAACCCGGCCCTGGCGCTGGTGGCGGGCGCGCTGTTCATCGCCGCCGCCATGACCCACACCGGCCTGGACCGGCGTATCGCGCTGGTCACGCTCAGCCGAGTGGGCACCAGCACCCGGCGCATCCTGCTGGGGGCGATTGCGGTGACCATCCTGCTCAGCCTGGTAGTGCCCAGCGCCACCGCGCGCAGTGCCTGTGTGGTGCCGATCATGATGGGCGTGATCGCCGCGTTCGGCGTCGACAAACGCTCGAATATCGCTGCCGGCATCATGATCGTGGTGGCCCAGGGCACCAGCATCTGGAACGTCGGCATCCAGACCGCCGCTGCGCAGAACCTGCTGACGGTCGGCTTCATGGACAAGATGCTCGGCCAGCGCGTGTCGTGGATCGACTGGCTGATCGCCGGTGCGCCGTGGGCGTTGATCATGTCGGCGGTGCTACTGTTCCTGGTGCTCAAACTGTTGCCGCCGGAAACCGACAGCATCCCTGGGGGTAAAGAGGCGGTGGCGCAGTCGCTGGCAGAGATAGGACCGATGACCGGGCCGCAAAAGCGTCTGTTGAGCGTATCGGTCCTGCTGCTGCTGGCCTGGGCGACAGAAGGTCGCCTGCACAGTTTCGACACCACCTCCACGACCTACGCCGGGTTGGTATTCCTGCTGCTGCCGGGTATTGGCGTGATGAGCTGGAAGGATGTGCAGTCGCGGATCCCGTGGGGCACGGTCATCGTGTTCGGCGTGGGCATCAGCCTGGGCACGGCGCTGCTGACGACCCAGGCCGGGCAGTGGCTGGGTTCTACCGTTGTGGCCCACACGGGGCTGGATCAGGTGGGGCCGTTGGGCGTGTTTGCGATCCTTGGCGCGTTCCTGATTCTGATTCACTTGGGGTTCGCCAGCGCCACCGCGCTGACCTCGGCGTTGCTGCCGATCCTGATTGCAGTGCTGCAGACCTTGCCGGGGGATTTCAGCCGGTTGGGCATGACCCTGCTGCTGGGGTTTGTGATGAGCTACGGGTTTATCCTGCCGATCAATGCGCCGCAGAATATGGTGTGCCTGGGGACGGGGACATTCACGGCGCGGCAGTTTGCCAAGGTGGGAGTGCTAGTGACTTTGATTGGCTATCTACTGATGCTGGTGTTTGCGGCTACGTACTGGAGTTGGCTGGGTTGGGTTTGACTGTGCATTCCATGTGGGAGCTGGCTTGCCTGCGATGGCCATAGCTACAAAATTTTAAAGGCTGAGAAATCTCCCTGTAGTGAGCGGGCTTGTCCCGCGCTGGGCTGCGAAGCGGCCCCAAACCAGCCTCTACGGAGTGTCTGACACACCACATCCTGCCTTGATCGTTCCCACGCTCCGCTTGGTAATGCATTCCGTGACGCTCTGCGTCACCTGTAGCATAGAGTTGTCGGCGGGACGCGGAGCGTCCCAGGCGGCATTCCCACGCGGGGCGTGGGAACGATCAATGAACACGTCCAATGTGGGAGCGTGTCTACATTAAGACTCAATTTTGCGCCCCAAGATGGCAAGATGAACTCTGCCCAGGTTTTCCACTCCCTGAGTAAAGGTTCCACCGACTTCCCCCGTCGGTTCATCAAGGCCACTGAATGAACAAATACACCCCCCGCACCTGGGAGCCGCATGAGCGGCCCAGCCTGCCCGGTTCGCCGTCGACGCCGCTGCACCCGACGCACAAGCGTTGGCTGTTCGCGATGGTCGGCGTGCTGGTGGCAATTACCGGTGGGCTGGGGAACGCGCTGGTGATCGCCAACCTGCAATACCTGCAAGGCGCGCTTGGCGCGACCACCGCCGAAATGGCCTGGCTGCCCGCCGCGTACGTGATGACCAATGTGTGCATGAACCTGCTGCTGGTCAAATTTCGCCAGCAGTTCGGCCTGCGCGCGTTTACCGAGGTGTTCCTGGTGCTCTATGCGCTGGTGACCTTCGGGCATTTGTTCGTCAATGACCTCAACTCGGCCATCGCCGTGCGGGCGGCACACGGGATGGTGGGTGCGGCGCTGAGTTCGTTGGGCTTGTACTACATGATCCAGGCCTTCCCGGCCAAGTGGCGCTTGAAGGCGCTGGTGCTGGGCCTGGGCACGGCGCAGTTGGCGTTGCCGCTGGCGCGGTTGTTCTCTGAAGATTTGCTGCAAATCGCCGAATGGCGTGGGCTGTACCTGTTCGAGCTGGGTTTGGCGCTGATCTGCCTGGGGTGCGTGTTCCTGCTCAAGTTGCCCCCGGGCGATCGGTTCAAGACATTTGAAAAACTCGACTTCCTGACCTTCGCCATCCTCGCCACCGGTGTCGCCTTGCTCTGCGCGGTGCTGTCGCTGGGGCGCATCGACTGGTGGCTGGAAGCACCGTGGATCGGTGTGGCTTCGGCCTGTTCGCTGGTGCTGATCATGGCCGGCCTGGCCATCGAGCATAACCGCGCCAACCCGCTGCTGATGACCCGCTGGCTGGGCAGCGGCACCATGATTCGCCTGGCGCTGGCGGTGATCCTGATTCGCATGGTGTTGTCCGAACAGTCCACCGGCGCCGTGGGGTTCATGCAGATGTTGAACATGAGCTACCAGCAGATGCACACGCTATACGTGGTGATGCTGGCCGGGGCGATTGCCGGGTTGGCGGTGAGCGCGCTGACGATCAACCCGGCGCACTTGCTGATGCCCCTGGTGATCTCCCTGGCGCTGATGGCCACCGGCTCGGTGATGGACAGTTTTTCCAGCAACCTGACCCGGCCGCAGAACCTGTACATCAGCCAGTTCCTGCTAGGCTTCGGCGGTACGTTCTTTTTGGGGCCGACCATGGTGCTGGGCACCAAGAATGTATTGGCCAACCCGCGCAACCTGGTGAGCTTTTCGGTGATGTTCGGTATCTGCCAGAACCTGGGCGGCCTGATCGGCGCGGCGTTGCTGGGAACCTTTCAGGTCGTGCGCGAGAAGTATCACTCCAGCATGATCGTCGAACACCTGACCCTGCTCGACCCGCGCGTGGCCGAGCGGGTGCAGAGCGGCGGCTCTGCCTATGGGGGAATTGCCGCCGACCCCGAGCTGCGCAACCTGATGGGCATTCGCAGCCTGGCCACGGCGGCCACCCGTGAGGCGAACGTGATGGCCTACAACGATGTCTTCATGTTGATCGCGATCATCGCGATCCTGACCATGATCTGGATCTTTATCCGCAGTCTGTGGCTGATGAGCACCACCAAGACAGCCACTCCCGTTCAACCCAGCGGCGCACCGTCATGACCGAACCCACCACCACAACCACCAACGCAATCGCCTCCACCCCGGAGGGCACTACGCCGCCGGGCGCAACGGTGACTGAACCGCGTTCCTTGCGGGTGCGCATCCTCTCGTCGCTGGGCTTTGCCGCGATTGCGATTATCGGTGTGCTGATCGTGCTGTACGCCTGGCAATTGCCGCCGTTCAGCAGTGCGGTGGAGACCACCGAGAATGCCCTGGTCCGTGGGCAGGTCACGATTATCGGCCCGCAGCTCAGCGGTTATGTATTTGAAGTGCCGGTGCAGGATTTCCAGTACGTGAAGGCCGGCGATCTGCTGGTGCGTCTTGATGACCGCATCTACAAGCAGCGCCTCGATCAGGCGCTGGCGCAATTGGCGGTGCAGCAGGCATCGTTGGCGAATGTGGTGCAGCAGCGCAACAGCGCCGAAGCCACGATCAAGCTGCGCCAGGCGGCCTTGGTGGACAGCCAGGCGCAGGCGCGCAAGAGCACCGCCGACTTGCGCCGCAACGAAGCGTTGATCAGCGACGGCTCAGTGTCCAAGCGTGAGCTGGACGTAACCCGCGCCGCCCATGCGCAGACCCTCGCCGCTGTCGCGCAAGCCCAGGCCAGCCTGGAAATCGCCCGGCAGGATTTGCAGACGGTGATCGTCAATCGGGGTTCGCTGGAAGCGGCGGTGGCGAGTGCCGATGCGGCGGTGGAGCTGGCACGTATCGACCTGTCCAACACACGCATCACCGCGCCGCGTGACGGCCAGCTGGGGCAGATCGGCGTGCGCCTGGGGGCCTACGTCAATTCCGGCGCGCAATTGATGGCGCTGGTGCCACCGCAGCTATGGGTGATCGCCAACCTGAAAGAAACCCAGATGGACAACGTGCAGGTCGGCCAGCCGGTGACCTTCACCGTCGATGCCCTCAACCACCGCACATTCCACGGCACGGTGCAGCATATTTCGCCGGCTACGGGTTCGGAGTTCAGCCTGTTGCAAGCGGATAACGCCACCGGCAACTTTGTGAAGATTGCGCAGCGGGTGCCGGTGAGAATCACGGTGGATCCGGGTCAGGCCGAGAGCGAGCGGTTGCGGCCGGGGCTTTCGGTGGTGGTCAGTATCGACACCGCCGGGCGCTTGAAAAATGCCCCACCTTGAGGACTGCCTTTATCCTTGTAGGAGCGAGCTTGCTCGCGAAGGTCGTCAACGATAACGCGGGGAATCTGATTCACCCGGGTGTTCTCTGGTTTTTCGCGAGCAAGCTCGCTCCTACAGTGGGCGGTATTTCAGGGTGAAATCGAGGTGGGTTGACTGGCCTTGTTCCAACAGTTTGAGGCCTGGGCGGCCCGGCAGGTGATGGGCATTCACTGGATGGCTCACCGGTTCGACGCAAAAGAACCCCAACCCCGGCGGGCAGTACAGCAGGAAGTAATCGGCGCCGCTGGCCTGGCAGTCCAGCGCATAACCCAGCTCCGGTTGTTCGATGCGGCAATGCCCGTCCCACTGGCAAAAGCCATTGTCCACCAGGCCTTGGGGTAGAGCTTTTAATGCTTGGAAGTCCCACGCATCCGGCACGTTTGCCAGCCCGGTCGGCAACTTGGACGCATCACTCATCCACACCTGCGAAGCCTTGGCCTGCAGTCGCGTATCCGCCCGGCGCGGGAAGTAGGGGTGTAACCCCAGGCCATGCCATGCGGCGTGTTCCGCCAGATGGGTCACGCGCAACGCGATGCTCAGTTCACCATTATTCAACCGAAACCGTTGCTCGGCGCGATAGGCGAACGGCGTGTCGCACTCAACGGCCAACACCACCTCATGCGCCGACTGGCTCACGACCTGCCACGCCTGTTGCCAGGCCGAGCCATGGATCGGCAGCGGGTCGGTGAGGCTGTTGGGCGCCAGCGCCAGCCAGCTGTGGGGGTTGGCGAAGCCGCCTTCGCCGATCCGGTTGGACCAGGGGACCAAGGGATAGCAGCCGAGCTTGCCCGGCAAACCTGTGTTGATTGCCTGTTCATCGCTGCGGCGTAGCAGCGGCTGGCCGGTGGCGCGTACCGTCCAGTTGACGATGCTGCCACCTACAGAGGGCGCCAGGGTGAGGTGGGTGAGTTGATCGCGCAGTTCGATGAAGGGTGAAGACATGGTTTCCCGCCGTATGAAGTAGGACCTGCAACAAGGTTCCATGTGGGAGCTGGCTTGCCTGCGATAGCGGTCTATCAGTCACGAATGTTTCAACTGATAAACCGCTATCGCAGCGGTGCGGCGATCCGACAAGCCAGCTCCCACAGTTGATCTACATTGGGCTGGAGAATGGGTTTACAACACCACGCTCGGCAGCCACAGCGACAGTGCGGGAATGTAGGTCACCGCAATCAACACCATGAACAACACCGCATAAAACGGCAGCAGCGCCTTCACGGTCTTCTCGATACTGACCTTGCCCACCGCTGCGCCCACGAACAGCACCGCGCCCACCGGCGGGGTAATCAGGCCGATGCCCAGGTTCACCAGCATGATCATGCCGAAGTGCACCGGGTCCACACCAATGCCCAGCACCACCGGCAGCAAAATCGGCGTGAGGATCAGGATCAGCGGCGCCATGTCCATCACCGTGCCGAGCAACAGCAGCATGGCGTTGATGCACATCAGGATCACGTAGCGGTTGTCCGACAGGGTCAGGAACATCGTGGTGATCTTCGCCGGAATCTGCATCAGCGTCATGATGTAGCCGAAGCTGGCGGCGAAGGCGATAAGGATCATCACGATGGAAATGGTGCGCACCGTGCGGTGCATCAGCTTGGGCAGCTCGCTCCATTTGTAGTCGCGGTAGATGAACATGGTCACGAAGAACGCCCACAGCACGGCAATGGCGGCGGACTCGGTGGCGGTGAAAATACCCGAGAGGATGCCGCCGAGGATGATCACCATGGCCATCAGGCCCCAGAGCGCGTCGGCGGCGATTTTCAGCGCCTGCTTCAGCGGAATCACTTCACCTTTGGGGTAGTCGCGCTTCTTCGCGAAGATCAGGCACAACACCATCAGGCACGCGCTCATCAGCAGGCCCGGCACCACGCCGGCCATGAACAGCGAGGCGATCGAGACCGTGCCGCCGGCCGCCAGGGAGTAGAGCACCGAGTTGTGGCTGGGCGGCGTCAGCAGCGCTTGCACCGAGCCGCTGACGGTCACCGCCGTGGCGAATTCACGCGGGTAGCCACGGCGTTCCATTTCCGGGATCAGCACCGAACCGACCGAGGCGGTATCGGCCACCGACGAGCCTGAAATCGCCCCAAAAAAAGTCGAGGCCATGATGTTCACCAGCGACAGGCCGCCGCGCACGAAGCCCACCAGCACCCCGGCAAAGGCCACCAGCCGCCGCGACATGCCGCCCTCGGCCATGATCGCCCCGGCCAGCACGAAGAATGGAATCGCCATCAGCGAAAACTTGTTCACCCCGCCGGCGACCTGAATCATCAGGGCCTGGAACGGGATGTCGATCCACCACGCGCCGATCAGCGCCGACAACCCCAGGGCATAGGCCACCGGCATGCCGATCAGGATCAAGGCGATAAAGCTGCCCAACAGAATCAACGCGTCCATATCAGGCGGCCCCTTCGCTTTCTTCTACCAGGTCAAAACGTACGACCCGACGGTTGCTCTGGTCACCGAGCAGGAGTTTTTCCACCACAAAGATCAGGGTCAGAAGCCCACCGATCGGGATCGGCATGTAGGTTATGCCCACGCGCAGGGTGGGAATGGCGCTCATGAATTGGTTCCAGGTGGACAGGCACAGCTTGGTGCCCCAGAGGGTCATGAACAGGCAAATGGTGCCCATCAGCAGTTGCGAGACGATTCCGACGATTCGCCGCTGTTCGGCCGGCAGGCGATCAGTGACCATGGCTACCGACATGTGTGCGCCGGCGCGGTAGCTGGCGGCTGCACCGATGAAGGTAAATACCAGCATCAAGAGGATGGCGGTGGGCTCGGGCCAACTGGAACCGGTACCGAGGACATAGCGGGCGAAAATGCCCCAGGGAATGATCAGTGCCACCCCCAATACCGAGAGGCCGGCGACCCAGATGCAGGTCATGTAGATGCGGTCGTTGATACGCAGCAGTAAATTCTTCATGGCGTTCACCGTAACCGGGCGCGTCGGTACCGACCGCGCCAGGCCTAGCTAGAGGGGAGGGTGCTTACTGGACCGCGTCGATCCGCTTGACGATGTCAGCGTAAGGCGCGCCGTACTTGGCGCGAACCGCAGCGGTGGCGTCATAGAAGGGCTTTTTGTCGACGGTGATGAATTCGACACCGGCGGCCTTGAGCTTGGCCTCACTGCTGGCGGACTTGGCATCCCACAACACGCGCTCATCAGCCTGGGCGGCCTTGGCGGCTTTTTTCACCATGTCCTGCTGGGCGGGGGTGAGTTTGTTCCAGGTGATTTTCGACATCACGATGGGTTCGGGCAGGATCAGGTGCTCGGTGAGGGTGTAGTACTTGGCGTTCTGGAAGTGGTTGTGCTCAAGCATCGTCGGCGGGTTGTTTTCCGCGCCGTCGATCACGCCGGTCTGCAAGGCACTGAAGATTTCGCCGGTGTCCATGGCGATGCCGTTGGCGCCCATGGCGTTGAAGGCTTCGATGAACAACGGGTTGCCTTGTACGCGAATCTTCATGCCCTTGAGGTCTTCGATCTTGCGCACCGGTTTCTTGGTGTAGAGGTTGCGCGTGCCTCCGTCCATCCAGGCCAGGGCGACCAGGCCAAATTCGGAGTCGGTGATCTTGGCGAGGATTTCATCGCCGATCTCGCCGTCGATGACCTTGCGCATATGCGCCTGGTCACGGAACACGAAGGGCAGGTTGAACACGTTAACGTCCGGCACCACCGGGCCAACGATGCCGAGGCTGACGCGGGTCATCTGTACCGCGCCGACCTGGGCCTGTTCGACGACTTCCTTCTCGGAACCCAGGACACCGCCGGGGAAGTACTTGAAGGTCAGTTCGCCGTTGCTTTCCTTGGTCAGGGCCTTGCCCATGTTTTCTTCGGCCACGACGGTCGGGTAGCCGGCGGGGTGGATGTCGGCGAATTTGATTTCCAGCGCGTGGGCGGCGCTGCAGAGGGTCAAGCATGCAGCGGCGAGCAAGGTGCGTTTGAAGTCCATGGGGTTTCATTCCTGTCTTGTTATTGTTGTGTTCAAGGCACAGCGATGCAGCTAAAGGGTGAACGTGGGCTCCGGTAAACCGGTGACGCCGGGGTTGAGGGCAAACACGCCGCCGGACAGCGACTGCTCACTCTGGTCATCACGGATCGAGGTGACGAACAGGGTGTCCAGGCGACTACCGCCAAAGGCGCACATGGTGGGTTTTTTCACCGGGACGGTGAGGGAACGGTCGAGGCGACCCTCGGGGGTGAAACGGTGGACCAGCCCGGCGTCGTTGGCGCAGATCCAGTAGCAGCCCTCGGCGTCCACGGCGGCGCCGTCGGGGCGGCCGAGGTGCTGGTGCATGTCCACGAACACGCGGCGATTGGACGGCGTGCCGGTGTCGATGTCGTAGTCGAACGCCCAGACCTGCTGCACCAGCGGGTGCGAATCCGAGGCGTACATCGTGCGGCCATCGGGGCTGAAGGCCAGGCCGTTCAGGGTGATGAAGCCGTCCAGTTGGGCGTGGGGCGCCGAGCCGGCTGCGTAGCGATACAAGATGCCCTCGGCTGCGTTCAGGCCCATGTTCAGCACCATGCTGCCGGCCCAGAAACGGCCCTGGCGGTCGCAACGGCCGTCGTTCAGGCGCATGTCCGGGCGTGGGTGCGTGATGCTCGCCAGGGACGTGGTGTCGAGGCTGCCGTCGTTGTGCGCGGTGAGCTGGAAGAAGCCGGTTTCCATCCCGGCGACCCAGTTGCCGGCATCGGTGCGGGCAATACAGGCGAGCATTTGCGGCGCTTTCCACGCAGCGATGTGGCCAGTGGCTGCGCTCCAGCGTTGCAGGCCGCCGTTGGGGATGTCCACCCAATACAGCGCGTTTTCCTCGGGCACCCACACCGGGCATTCGCCCACGGCATTGCGGGCGTCGACGATCAGTTCAGCAGTCATGGCCGGTCATTCCCTTGGTTGGTGTGAACTCAGTCACCGAACGGTCCGGCTGCGCAGAACGCACCGCCCTGATAGACCTTGGCCGGGTCATTGTCGGCCACCGGTGGCTGGCTTTCGACCTGGGCGCGGAACACTTCGGAGCTGTCCTTGGGCGCGAAGCCCAGGTGTGCGGCGTAGCGGTTGTCCCACCAGGTGTCGAGGTTATCCGACATGCCATAGACCACGGTGTGGCCGACGTTTGGCGTGTACAGCGCACGCTCGAGCAGCTGGGTCAGGTCATCGAAGCTCAGCCAGGTGTGCATCATCCGGCGGTTCTGCGGTTCCGGGAACGAGGAGCCGATGCGGATGCTGACGGTCTCGATGCCGTAGCGGTCGAAGTAGAAACTGGCCATGTCTTCGCCGTAGGACTTGGACAAGCCGTAGTAGCTGTCCGGACGGCGCGGGGAGTGGGCGTCGAGTTTTTCGCCCTGTTTGTAAAAGCCGATTACGTGGTTGGAACTGGCAAAGATCACGCGCTTCACACCGTGACGCCGCGCGGCTTCGTAGATGTGGAAAACGCCGCTGATGTTGGCGCCGAGCACTTCTTCGAAGGGGCGCTCCACCGAGACGCCACCGAAGTGCAGGATCGCGTCGACGCCTTCTACCAGGTGGTGCACGGCTTGTTTGTCGGAGAGGTCGCAGGGCTGCACTTCTTCAGACGGGTCGGCGGCCGGGGCCATGTCGGCGATGTCCGACAGGCGCAGTACCTTGGCATAAGGACGCAGGCGTTCGCGCAGGACTTTGCCGAGGCCGCCGGCGGCACCGGTGAGCAGCAGGCGGTTGAACGGAGCTTGGATGGTGGTGGTCATGGGGATTCCAATTTTTTGTTGTAGGTTGTCGTATGACTATGTCGAAGTATTGTTAGGCGGCCCCAGGTTGTCAACGTTCTTACAGACGAATGAGACTCCAAAATGTGGGAGCGGCGGTGCGACGACTCGACTTGCTCGCGAAGGCGGTGTGTCAGTGACGCGGACTTCGACTGACACACCGCCTTCGCGAGCAAGCCCGCTCCCACAGGGGATTTGTGTCGGCAACCAATCCCCCGTTTGACGCAGTCCTTACAACAACGAGATCGGATAGCTGACGAAAATCCGGTTCTCATCGAACTCGTTATTGCTGAAGTCTCGACGCATGGTTGAGTTGCGCCATTTCACGTTGAGGTTCTTCAGCGCACCGCTCTGCACTGTGTAGGCCAGTTCCGATTCACGCCCCCATTCCTTGCCATCGGTGATCGCCCCGGTGTGCACGTTGCTGCCGCTGATATAGCGGTTCATCAGGGTCAGCCCCGGCACGCCGAGCACCACGAAGTTGAAGTCATGGCGCACCTGCCAGGATTTTTCCTTGGCGTTATCGTAGCTGGCGTTGTAGCTGTCGTTGGCCAGGGTGCCGCCGCTGGTGCCGTTGATGCGCATCCAGGCGCTGTCGCCGGTGAGTTTCTGCAGGCCGACGTAGAAAGTGTTGCCGTTGTATTTGGCCGAGAGCAGGGCGAATGCGGTCTTGTTGTCGAGGTCGCCGGCCAGGGCGCTGCCGTCTTCCTTGCCGTTGAAGAAGCCGAGGTTGGCGCCCAGGGTCCAGTCGCCCACGGGTTGGCTGTGGGTCAAGTTGAAATACTGTTGCTGGTAGATATCGGTGAGTTCGGCGTACCACACGCCGACCTGGGTGCGTTTGTCGTTGAAGGTGTATTCGCCACCGCCGAAGTTGAAACGGTCCGAGGTGAACGCCGCTCGGCCGTTCATGAACATATCTTCCATGCTCGCGTCGTTGCGCGGGCTGTTACCACGAAATTGACCGCCGTAGAGGGTCAGCCCGGCGATTTCGTTGGAGGTGACCTGGCCGCCACGAAAGGTCTGGGGCAGCGAACGGCCATCGTCGGAGCGCAGGATCGGCAGCACCGGCATCCATTCGCCGACCTTCAGTTCGGTCTTCGACAGTCTGGTTTTCAGTGCAACGCCCAGACGCCCGAAGTTATCGGCGGGGCGGCCATCGTCGTGAATCGGCAGCAACTGCGTACCGCCGGTACCTTTGCCGCCATCGAGCTTTTGCGAGTACAGGCCCAGCACATCAATCCCGAAACCCACGGTGCCCTGGGTAAAGCCGGATTTGGCATCCAGGATGAAACTCTGGGTCCATTCTTCGGCTTTGCCCTGGGGGTTGGTCGGGTTGGTGAAGTTGCGATTGAAGTAGGCGTTACGCAAGTTGAGCGTGGCCTTGGCGTCGTCGACGAAACCTTCGGCATGGACGCCGAGGGGGAGGCTGAAGGCCAGGCTGCCGAGACTGATAAGACCGAGACACGAGGAGGAATTGCGGACGGATTGACGCACAGTGATGCTCCCTTTCTTTTGTTGTTTTTATTATTTGTTATACGTTGTCGTACAACATTGAGCGGGATATTTGCGGGGTTTTGCAGGCGTGTCAAGGGGAAGTTATACGACCACATCCTCCTTGGATTAATAGTGGCGCCGTCAATGTGGGAGCGGGCTTGCTCGCGAATGCGGTGTGTCAGTCGAAGCATTTGGGTTTTACACACCGCATTCGCGAGCAAGCCCGCTCCCACATTTGACCGAGTTCGGCGTGAAATTGCGGTGTTTCAGCTGGCCATAACCATCGGTGGCAGAGTGCCCAGCAGCGAAACCGCCGCCACCGCTGCAACACCTAGTAACCATTCCGTCATCACACTGGCCTTCAAACTGCCCAGGCGTTGCTCGCAACGCTCGATGCGCAGCCGATTCAGCAGCGCCAGCGCCAGCATCCCCCCTACCAACAGCACCTTGATCAACAGAATCAGCGCAAACCCGCTGAACAAGGGCGTTGGCCACAGCTGCCCGGTGAGTACGCGCACATTGATCAACCCGGTCACCAGCAACCCGGCGACCAGGCCATAACCCACACCGCTGAAACGTCGCAGGATAGCTTCCAGCGTCACGCCTTGCGGACGCCGCAGGATCAACACCAGCAACAGCAACCCACCGAGCCACGCACCGACGCATACCAGGTGCACCGCCTGGTTGAGGATCAGCAATTGGCCGCTGAACCCGTCGAGCATGGCGCCGTGGCCGACCGGTGCCAGCGTCGCCAGCAGCAGCGCAATCAGTGGCAGGCGCAGTGCCTGCCAGGGCTTGACCAGCACGATCACCAGCAACAGGTTGAGCAACAGATGCCACACCCACACCTGGCCAAAAAACGTCTTGCCCAGTACCAACTGCACGGTGGCCAGCTGCAAGGCGGCGTTCCAACTGCCGGCCATGCTGGCGGTGATCAACAAGAGCCAAGCCACGCCGGTGAACAACCCCACCGCGGCCAGGCCACGGGTGAGACGCGCGAGTTGCCGGTCCAGCCCCGGCTGCGGTGCGGCACCCAATAGCCAGGGCCTGAACGCACAGGCCCCGAACATCAGCAACACGACGATGAAATGCACGAAGCGGCACAGCACCAACAGCGTCGCCATGGATTATTGGCCGACCTTGAAGCGGTATTCGCCGCTGCTCTTGTGGGTGTCGACCGAGACCGCGTTCCACACCACCTTGTAATTGCCGGCCGCGAGCGGGGCGGCCGGGGTGACCACCAGGACCTTTTTGTCCGCGTCCGGGGTTTCCAGGCCTTTTATCGCGACTTCAGTGCCGTCCTTGCTCAGCGACACCTTGGTAAAGGTGGCCTCGACGCCTTCGCTGAAGGTCAGGCGCAGGTCCTTGGGCGCGGCGACGCTGCTGTCTGCCGCCGGTTCCGAATGCTTGAGGTGGGCGTGGGCAAACGCCGCCGAAGCACCCAGCAGGGAAGCGAACAGGGCGACGGTGGTCAGGGCTTTCTTGATCAACATTGCGCAATACCAATCAATGGGTAGGAGCGGGCAGTGTACGAAGTTTCGACTGCGCCTGTCGCCCCGATCTAGAGCGGGTGGTAGTCTTTGGCGTATGTGTTTGTCAGGGAGCCCTTATGGGCAATCACAAGATCGGAATTCGTCGGGCCAACGTCGAGAAAATCCTGCTGGCGGCGGAGAAGATCTTCGCCGAAAAAGGCTATGGCAGCACCGCCATGGCCGACATCGCTGAACAAGCGCAACTGCCGCGTTCCAACCTGCATTACTACTTCACCACCAAGAGCGAGCTGTACAGCGCGGTACTGTTCGACCTGCTGGAAGTGTGGAAGCAGGACGCCCTGAGCTTCGAAACCTTCGACGACCCTCGGGTGGTGCTCAGCAGCTACATCCGCGCCAAGATGCAGCGTTCGCGCACCCGGCCCTATGGTTCGAAAGTCTGGGCCAACGAAATCATCCACGGCGCGCCCACCCTTGGTGAAGCGTTGGATGAAAGCCTGTACGACTGGGCCAAGATGAAAGAAGCGAAAATTCGCCAATGGGTGGAAGACAAACGCATCCTGCCGGTGGAGCCCTCGAGCCTGCTGTATATGATCTGGGCCTCGACCCAGCACTATGCCGACTTTGATCATCAGGTGACGATTTTGAATGATCATCAGCCGTTGTCGGATATGCAGTTCGAGCGGGCGATACAGACGGTGACGGGGGTGATATTGCGGGGGATTGGGTTGGAGCCTTGAGCTTTGGAGCGTGAGGATTTGTGGCTGGCCGTGTACATATCCGTTCCTGCGGTCACGGCCACTTAGGGTTCCGCCCTTACGGCGGGTCACTTTTGGAAGGACCGGAATGCCGGCCCAGCCAAAAGTAACCAAAAGGTCCTCGCCCCAACACTCGGCACCTCGCCTAGGCTCGGTGTGCCGTAACGAAGGCTTTGGAGCGTGGGCCGCCGCAATGGGCCATCCATGGCCCAGTGCGGCTAACCCGGCGTCCTGCCGGGTTACCCACGCTCCAAAGCCTGCGTTCGGCCAGCGTGTTTGACGGGGCGATCCCCGATCAAAAGCAAAAGCGCGGCGGCCTTAGAGCCGACCGGTATTTGCTGTCGGTCTGGTTCAAAATGTGGGAGCTGGCTTGCCTGCGATGCAGACACCCCGGTACATCAGGCACACCGAGTTGATGCCATCGCAGGCAAGCCAGCTCCCACAGAAAAGCAGATCGGTGGAGTGCCACCTAGCCTGCTCTTGATCTGCTCTTGATCTGCTCTTGATCTGCTCTTGATCTGCTCTTGATCTGCTCTTGATCTGCTCTTGATCTGGCTCTTGACCTTGACCTTGATCTCAGGCGCCCCGTCAACCACGCTGGCCGAACGCAGGCTTGAATCCGTGGGTAACCCGGCAGGACGCCGGGTTAGCCGTCCTGGGCCAAGGATGGCCCATGACGGCGGCCCACGGATTCAAGCCTTCGTTCGGGCACACCGAGCCTAAGCGAGGTGCCGAGTGGTGGGGCAAGAGCCTTTTGGTTACTTTTGGGCTCTTTCCAAAAGTGACCCGCCGTAAGGGCGGAACCAATAGCCGCCGTGACCGCAACAACGGATATGTACACGCTCACCCCCAACGACATGGTCGGCCCAGAGGCCGCCACGGGACCAAGCTCCCTCCCACCACAGGTTTCAAGGCAACATCAAAGCTGGCTGCAATAGCGATCCAAAGCCCTACACCGCCTCCCGATAAGGATTCCTCGGATCCTGCGTCCAATTCAAAAACGGCTTGCCCGTGTCCATCGGCACCATCTCGATACAGTCCGCCACCGGGCAGGTGATCTGGCACAGATTGCAGCCCACGCATTCATCGTCGATCACCTCATACTGGTGCGTGCCATCCGCCCGTTTCACGCTGGCAATCGCCTGGTGCGACGTGTCCTCACAGGCGATATGGCAGCGCCCACAACCAATGCAGGCCGCCTGGTCGATCTTCGCAATCACCTGATAGTTGATGTCCAGGTATTTCCAGTCGGTGGTGTTGCCCACCGCCCGCCCGGAAAATGCCTGCAGGCTCGCGTAGCCTTGGCTGTCCATCCAGCGCGACAGCCCGTCTTTCATTTCCTCGACAATCCGGAACCCGTGCAACATCGCCGCCGTGCACACCTGCACCGCGCCGCAACCGAGGGCGACGAATTCAGCTGTATCGCGCCAGTTGCCGATGCCGCCGATGCCGCAGATCGGCAGGCCCTGGGTCTGCGGGTCACGGGCGATTTCGGCAACCATGTTCAGCGCAATCGGCTTCACCGCCGAACCACAGTAACCGCCGTGGGTGCTCTGGGTGCCGACCATCGGCAGCGCGACCATGCGCTCCAGATCGACGCTGGTGATGGAGTTGATGGTGTTGATCAGCGACACCGCATCCGCGCCGCCACGGTAGGCCGCCCGCGCCGCCACGCGGATGTCGGTGATGTTCGGCGTGAGCTTGACGATTACCGGCAGCGAGCAATAGGTCTTGCACCAGCGCGTCACCTGTTCCACGTATTCCGGCACTTGGCCGACCGCCGCGCCCATGCCGCGCTCCGGCATGCCGTGGGGGCAGCCGAAGTTCAGTTCGATGCCATCGCAACCGGTGGCTTCCACCCGCGGCAGGATGTTTTTCCAGGATTCTTCGACGCACGGCACCATCAGCGACACGATCAAGGCGCGGTCCGGCCAGTCCTTTTTCACCTGGGTGATTTCCCGCAGGTTGATCTCCAGCGAACGGTCGGTGATCAACTCGATATTGTTGATGCCCAGCACTTCCCGGTTGGCGCCGTAGTGCGCCGAGTAGCGCGACGACACATTGACTGCCGCCGGGTCTTCACCCAGGGTTTTCCAGACCACGCCGCCCCAGCCCGCTTCGAAGGCGCGGACCACGTTATAGGCCTTGTCGGTGGGCGGCGCGGAAGCCAGCCAGAACGGGTTGGGGGCCTTGATACCGGCGAATACAATCGAGAGATCGGCCATTACGCAGCCTCCACATTCAGCATGAGTTGGGCGTGCATGGCTTCTGCCGCCAGCTTGCCATGTTGCACCGCTTGCACGGTGAGGTCCTGGCCGAGGCTGACGCAATCGCCGCCGGCGTACACGCCTGGAATACTGGTGCGCAAATGCTCGTCAACGAAAATCCGTTCGCCGACGCGGTGCAGTTGCTGGGCCAGCGGGTCGTGCAGCGCTGCGCCGTCGAACCCTTGGCCGATGGCCTTGAAGATCGCATCGGCGGCCAGTTCGAAGGTTTCGCCGGTGGGGCGCAGGCGGCCGTCTTCCAGGCGGGTGCGGGCAAAGCGCATGCCGCGTACATGGCCCAGGCCGTCCAGCAGAACCTCTTCCGGCTGGGCCCAGGTCAGCAGGCGCACCTGATTGGCCTTGGCGATAGCCTGCTCATGGTGAGTGGCGCCCATGTCCGCCAGGCCTCGGCGGTACACCAGGTTCACATCGCGGGCACCGAGGCGGGCCATTTGCACGGCCATGTCGATGGCCGTATTGCCGGCGCCGAGCACGATGCAACGGTCGGCCAGGGGCAGTTGGGTCAGGTCATCGGCCTGGCGCAATTCATGGATGTAATCAGTGGCGGCGAGCAGGCCGGGGGCGTCCTCGTGGGCCAGGCCGAGTTGCTTGCTTGCGGCAAGCCCGAGGCCGAGAAAGACCGCGTCGAATTGCGGGTGCAGTTCACTCAAGGTCAGGTTGTCGCCCAGGCGCTGGCCGTGGCGGATCTCGATGCCGCCGATCTGCAGCAGAAAATCCAGTTCCTTCTGCGCGAAATCATCCACCAGCTTGTACTTGGCGATCCCGTATTCATTCAGGCCGCCGGCTTTTTCGCGCGCTTCGAAAATCACCACGTCATGGCCGTGCAGGGCGCTGCGATGGGCGCAGGCCAAACCGGCCGGCCCGGCGCCGACCACGGCGATGCGCTTGCCGGTGGGCGCGGCGCGCTGGAAGGGGTGTTCGCGAAAGTGCGCGTTGTCGATGGCGTAGCGTTGCAGCAGCCCAATCAGCACCGGGGCGCATTCTTCGGCGTTATTACGCACGCAGGCTTGCTGGCACAGGATCTCGGTGGGGCAGACCCGCGCGCAACTGCCGCCGAGGATGTTGGCCGAGAGAATCTTGTGTGCCGCGCCTTGGACGTTTTCGGTGTGGATGCTGCGGATGAACGACGGGATGTCGATCTCGCTGGGGCACGCATTCACGCATGGCGCGTCGTAGCAATACAGGCAGCGCGAGGCTTCCAGCTGGGCCTGGCGGGCATTGAGCGGTGGCGCCAGGTCGGTGAAATGGCTGGCGAGCGTTGCGCCGTCCTCGACGGGATGGGGGAGGTGGGTCAGGGTCTGGATCACGGTGTTGGCCTCACGGTTGTTGAGGTGCTGCCTCTGATGGGCAATCGTTCCCACGCTCTGCGTGGGAATGCCTCACTGGACGCTCTGCGTCCGCTCTTTGGACGCAGAGCGTCCCTGGCTGCATTCCCACGCAGAGCATGGGAACGATTAGTTCAGCGTTTCACCGCAGTGGGTCTGGAACGCTCCGCCCGCTTGCTCAACTGCTCAAACACCGCCGGATACGCCGGCCGCTCCACATACCGCCCGGCCCCGCGCTCGGCACGCAGGTCGCCGTCGGCCCAGACCAGCTTGCCCTGGCTGATGGTGTGGCTCGGCACGCCGCGCACGGTCTTGCCTTCGAAGATGTTGAAGTCGACTTGCTGATGGTGAGTCTTGGCGGAAATGGTCCGCGTGCCCTGCGGGTCCCACAACACCAAGTCGGCATCGGCGCCCACCCGGATCGAGCCTTTGCGCGGGTAGAGGTTGAAGATTTTCGCGGTGTTGGTGGAGGTCAGCGCAACGAACTCCTGCATCGACAGGCGCCCGCTGTTGACCCCTTCATCCCACAGCAGCGCCATGCGGTCTTCGATACCGGCGGTGCCATTGGGGATCTTGCTGAAGTCGTCGCGGCCGGCGGCCTTTTGTTCCGCGCAGAAGCAGCAATGATCGGTCGCGGTGGTGTGCAGGTTGCCCGATTGCAAGCCACGCCACAGCGCTTGCTGATGCCCGCGTGGGCGGAACGGCGGGCTCATCACGTAACCGGCGGCGGTCTGCCAGTCCGGGTGCTGATAGACGCTGTCGTCCAGCAGCAAATGGCCGGCGAGGACTTCGCCATACACCGGCTGGCCCTTGCTGCGCGCGTAGGTGATTTCATCCAGCGCTTCCTGGGTGGACACATGCACCAGGTACAGCGGCGTACCGATGGTCTCGGCGATACGAATGGCGCGGCTGGCCGCTTCACCTTCGACCTGGGACGGCCGCGACAGCGGGTGCGCTTCCGGCCCGGTGATGCCCTGGGCCATCAGCTTGCGTTGCAGGTGATACACCAGTTCGCCGTTTTCCGCATGCACAGTGGGCACCGCGCCCAGCTCCAGGCAGCGCTCGAAGCTGGCGACCAGGGTGTCGTCCGCCGCCATGATCGCGTTCTTGTAGGCCATGAAGTGCTTGAAGCTGTTGATGCCGTGGTGGCTGACCAGTTCGGCCATTTCTTCGCGCACCTGTTCGCTCCACCAGGTGATCGCCACATGAAAGCCGTAGTCGGCAGCGGACTTCTGCGCCCAGCCGCGCCACTGGTGAAAGGCTTCCATCAAGGATTGCTGGGGGTTGGGAATCACAAAGTCGATGATCGATGTGGTGCCCCCCGCCAGGCCTGCCGCCGTGCCACTGAAAAAATCCTCGCTGGCCACCGTGCCCATGAAGGGCAGTTGCATATGGGTATGGGGGTCGATACCGCCGGGCATCAAGTACTGGCCGCTGCCATCGAGCAGTTCAGTGCCGGCGGGCATATCCAGGTTCGTGCCAATGGCTTGAATGAGACCGCCTGCGCATAAAACATCGGCGCGGTAACTTTCATCATGGGTAATAACGGTGGCGCCACGGATCAACAGCGACATGTCGAGCTCCTCACAGGCTTGACCGGCTTATGCCAGTTCTAAGTGTTGTAATGCTGTTTTCCGATGGTCGGTTTATTCCTGACATCGGTGACAGGAATAGAAACTAGCCCGAGTTTTTCAATTGGGCAAGCCTATTTTTTATATGCTTATATTCAAGTTAACTATTTGATTTAAAACGATAAAAATTAAAAATCACCAAAATGTTGCGCTTGCTCACCATTTTGACGCACTTGACAGGTTCTTTAGTTGAGCAATATTTCTTATTGCAAATCAGACGGTTGGGACATGCCCCTTGACGACGCCGTTAAATAAAAATAATTGTGTTGCACCAGATTGAGTCCTGAACGTCCGGCAACTTCCGTATTCTCCAGCCTGAGGCGTGCGAAAAGTACCCAAGGGCCAGTCGGAAAGCTGATAAACATCAGCGAGTTATATAAGCGGTGCGGGTTCGAGGCGGCTGGTCGGCACGGAAATTGAGTGCAGTGGCGACTGGCCGGGCCCGTGATGTCATGTTGTTTACGAGGTACTCCGGCCATCCGGCGCAAAGCGTTGGATGAGCAAAAATAATTCGAAAAACCGTGGAGCGGCCATGCAACAGAACAGATCGCAAGTCATTGAACGCAACGGCCTGTACGAACTCGACGCCGGCCCCGACGTCCTCGACAGCCCTCGCTACAACCACGACATGGCACCGACCAAGGTGCACGAACGTACCTGGAACAAATGGCATATCACCGCCTTGTGGGTCGGCATGTCGATCTGCGTGCCCACCTATACCTTGGGCGGGGTGCTCACCGCGTATTTCGGCCTGTCGGTGGGTGAAGCGCTGATGGCGATCCTGTTGGCCAACATCGTGGTGCTGATCCCGCTGACCCTCAACGCCTTCCCCGGCACCAAGTACGGCATACCGTTTCCGGTGCTGTTGCGCTCCTCGTTCGGCATCCTTGGGTCCAACGTGCCGTGCCTGATCCGGGCGCTGGTGGCGTGCGGCTGGTTTGGTATCCAGACGATGTTCGGCGGGTTGGCGATTCACTTGTTCCTGGGCTCGATTTTCGAAGGCTGGAAGTCCCTCGGCGGCACCGGCGAAGTGATTGGCTTCATGGTGTTCTGGTGCCTGAATTTGTGGGTGGTGCTGCGCGGCGCCGAGTCGATCAAACGCCTGGAAACCTTGTCGGCGCCGTTGCTGGTGGCGGTGGGCATCGGCCTGCTGGTGTGGGCGATGCCGAATGTGTCCCTCAGCGAGCTGATGGCGATCCCGCCCAAGCGCCCCGAAGGCGCGAGCCTCACCGGTTACTTCATGGCCGGCCTGACGGCGATGGTGGGGTTCTGGGCCACCTTGTCGCTGAACATTCCTGACTTTAGCCGCTACGCCAAAAGCCAGAAGGACCAGATCCTGGGGCAGATTTTCGGCCTGCCGCTGACCATGTTCCTGTTCGCCGCGCTGGGCGTGATCATGACCGCCGCTTCGGTGAAGCTGGTGGGGGTGAGCGTGTCCGACCCAGTGACGCTGATCGGCCATATCCAAAGCCCGGTGTGGGTGGCCGTGGCGATGGCGCTGATCATCGTCGCAACCTTGTCCACCAACACCGCGGCGAACATTGTCTCGCCCACCAACGACTTCCAGAACATCGCGCCCAAACTGATCAACCGCACCACGGCGGTGATCCTGACCGGCCTGGTCGGGCTGCTGTTGATGGGCCATGAACTGCTGAAAAAACTCGGCCTGATCGTTTCCGATGTGAGCCTGGAAACGGTGTATTCCAACTGGTTGCTCGGCTATTCCAGCCTGCTCGGCCCGATTGCCGGGATCATGGTGGTGGACTATTTCATCACCCGCAAACAACAACTTGACCTCGCCGGCCTGTACCGCGACGACGTATACCCGGCGTGGAATTGGAGTGGTTTTATCGCCTTTGGCGTGCCGGTGGTGCTGACCTTGCTGTCCCTGGGCAGCGATGCGTTCAGCTGGTTCTACAGCTACGGCTGGTTTACCGGTTCGGCGTTGGGCGGGGTGTTGTATTACGGGCTGAATGCCAAGCGTGGGATGAGCACGCTTGTTGCCAAATCACCCGTATAGAAATTTGGAATGCCATCAAAATGTGGGAGCGGGCTTGCTCGCGAAAGCGGTGTATCAGTCACCGTCGATATCGCCTGAGCAATCGCCTTCGCGAGCAAGCCCGCTCCCACATTTCTGACTTCTTTCCACAGTTGGAACGGGGTCATCCATAAGAAACCAGCCTGAGGAGACCCCCATGAACGCTGCCCTCGACGTTCTGCAATCCACCCACCCGCACATCAACCGCGACCGCCTGTGGCAGTCGCTGATGGACCTGGCCAGACTCGGTGCCACGCCCAAGGGCGGCGTGTGTCGTCTGGCCCTCACCGACCTGGACCGCAAGGCCCGCAACCTGTTTGTGCAGTGGTGCGAAGAGGCCGGTTGCACCGTGACCATCGATGGCATCGGCAACATTTTCGCCCGTCGCCCGGGGCGCAACCCCGACCTGCCGCCGGTGATGACGGGCAGCCATATCGACACCCAGCCTACCGGCGGCAAATTCGACGGTTGCTTCGGCGTGCTGGCCGGCGTGGAAGTACTGCGCACCCTCAATGATCTCAAGCTGGAAACCGAGGCGCCGCTGGAAGTGGTGGTGTGGACCAACGAAGAGGGCTCGCGTTTTCCGCCGTGCATGATGGGCTCGGGCGTGTTTGCCGAAAAGTTTACCCTGGCCGATACCCTGGCCAAGGTGGACGTGGACGGCGTCAGCGTGGGCGATGCGCTGAACGCAATCGGCTACGCGGGTTCGCGCCCGGTCAGTGGGCACAAGGTGGGCGCCTATTTCGAGGCGCATATCGAACAGGGGCCGATTCTGGAAGACGAGAAAAAAACCATCGGCGTGGTGCTCGGCGCCCTGGGGCAGAAGTGGTTCGACCTGACACTGCGCGGCGTTGAAGCGCATGCGGGGCCGACGCCGATGCACTTGCGCAAGGACGCCCTGGTCGGCGCCGCCGCCGTGGTGGCGGCGGTCAACGCGGCGGCGCTCGGGCATCAACCCCATGCGTGCGGCACCGTCGGTTGCCTGCAGGCTTACCCCGGTTCGCGCAACGTCATTCCTGGGGAAGTGCGCATGACCCTGGACTTTCGTCACTTGGAGCCGGCGCGGCTGGACGCGATGATTGCCCAGGTGCGCGCGGTGATTGACGCGACCTGCGCCAAGCACGGCTTGAGTTTCGATATGCAGCCCACGGCGGACTTTCCACCGCTGTACTTCGACAAAGGCTGCGTGGACGCCGTGCGCGATGCCGCCAATGGGTTGGGCTTGTCGAACATGGACATCGTCAGCGGCGCAGGGCACGACGCCATATTCGTCGCCGAGCTGGGCCCGGCCGGCATGATTTTCGTGCCCTGTGAGGGCGGCATCAGCCATAACGAAATCGAGAACGCCGCACCGGATGACCTGGCGGCGGGCTGTGCGGTGTTGTTAAGAGCGATGGTGGCCGCCTCGGCGGCGATTGCCAGCGGTAAACTGGCGGCCTGAAGGTGAGCAGGCAAGCCAGCTTGCACCTTGGTATTGTGGCGTTTGCCAAACCGCCGTCAGCCAGGAGCAATCATGTCTACCGTCGTTCGTCTTGCCCAACCCGCCGATGCCGAGGGGATCAGCCAGGTCATCCTGGCGGCCTTGCACAGCAGCAATGCACGGGATTATCCGGCGGATGTGATTGCTCGGGTCGCGCGTAGCTTTTCGCCGGACGCGGTGCTGGATCTGCTCAAGCGCCGCGTGGTGCTGGTGGCGGTTCAGGATCAGGTGATCGTCGCCACCGCGGCCCTCGACGCGAATGTGGTGCGCTCGGTGTTCGTCAATCCCGCATTGCAAGGGCAGGGCATCGGCCGCGTGTTGATGATCGAGATCGAATTGCGCGCCCGTGAAGCCGGGGTGACGGTGCTGAGCGTGCCGTCGTCGCTGACCGCCGAGCCGTTCTATACCAGGCTGGGGTTTCACACCGTGCGCGATGTCTACCATGGCAACGAGCGTACCTTGGTGATGGAGAAGGCGTTGCTGTCCCGGCACCCCATCGGGCTCTATCGCGACCGTCAGCATCGGGCGCAGGTGATTGAACTGTGGCAGGAGGCGTTCGGCTACGACACCGCGCATAACCTGCCGAGCCTGGCGATCGATAAGAAGCTGGCGGTCAATGATGGGTTGTTCTTTGTCGCGACGGATAAAAAGACCGTAGTCGGCACTATTCTCGCCGGGTACGACGGGCATCGGGGCTGGCTGTATTCGGTGGCGGTGCATGCGGGCTATCGGCGCCATGGCCTGGGTTCGTCGCTGGTGCGGCATGCGGAACAGGCATTGACCGCGCTGGGCTGCATGAAGATCAACCTGCAGATCACCGGCGGCAATGAGGCGGTGGTGGGGTTTTATGAAGCGCTGGGGTACGGGGTGGAACCGAGGGTCAGTATGGGCAAGAAGATTGCGGTGAATATTCCTGCTCAATCCTAAAAACACCAAAAATCAAATGTGGGAGCTGGCTTGCCTGCTCCCACAGGGTTTTTGATCGTTCCCACGCTCTGCGTGGGAATGCCGCTTGGGACGCTCCGCGTCCCACCGACAACTCACTGCGTACAGGTGACGCAGAGCGTCACGTGATGCATTACCACGCGGAGCGTGGGAACGATCAATGTGGGAGGGGTTAGACTTTTACGATCCAACCCGCTGGCGCTTCCACATCACCGGTCTGCACACCGGTCAACTCTTTGTAGAGCTTCTGGGTGATCGGGCCGACTTCGGTCTCGCTGTGGAACACATGCAGCTTGCCGTTGTACTGGATGCCGCCGATCGGCGAAATCACGGCCGCGGTACCGCAGGCGCCGGCTTCCTTGAACTGGTCCAGCTTGTCGATGAACACTTCGCCCTCGACCACGTCCAGGCCCAGGCGGGTCTTGGCCAGCTCGATCAGTGACAGGCGGGTGATGCCTGGCAGTACCGACGGCGACTTCGGCGTGATGAACTGGTTGTCGTGGGTGATTCCGAAGAAGTTGGCCGAACCGACTTCTTCGATTTTGGAGTGGGTCATCGGGTCCAGGTAAATCGCGTCGGCGAAACCGGATTTTTTCGCTTCCGAACCGGGCATCAGGCTGGCGGCGTAGTTGCCACCAACCTTGGCGGCGCCGGTGCCCTGTGGGGCGGCGCGGTCGAAGGTGGAGATCTGGAAGTTGTGGGGCACCAGGCCGCCTTTGAAGTAGGCGCCGACCGGGATGCAGAACACCGAGAAGATGAACTCCGGCGCGGTACGCACGCCGATGTTGTCACCGGTGCCGATCACGAACGGGCGCAGGTACAGCGCGCCGCCACTGCCGTACGGCGGGATGAAGCGCTCGTTGGCCTTGACCACTTGTTTGCAGGCGTCGATGAAGTCTTCGGTCGACACGTGCGGCATCAGCAGGCGGGCGCAGCTGCGTTGCATGCGGGCGGCATTCTGGTCCGGACGGAACAGGTTGATGGAACCGTCTTTGCAGCGATAGGCCTTGAGGCCTTCAAAGCATTGCTGGCCATAATGCAGGGCGGTGGAGCCCTCGCTGATGTGCAGCACGTTGTCGTCGGTCAGGGTGCCAGCTTGCCATTCGCCATCTTTCCAGACCTGGAGAAACCGCTTGTCGGTCTTGATGTAGTCAAAACCCAGCTTGTCCCAATTGATGCTTTCGTTACCCATGACACCCTCTATCTCTGGTCAAGTCGGTTTTACTGAATGGGCACCACAATACTGCATTCGCGGGGCCATTCGCATCCCCTGTAGGAGCGAGCTTGCTCGCGAAGCACTCATAGGCACCGCGTTCATCCAGAATGTACGCGTTATCGTTGACGTTTTTCGCGAGCAAGCTCGCTCCTACAGGGGTGTTGGTTACAGGTGTAAGGCGTGGCCCAAGGCGCGCAGCGCGGCCTCTTGCACCGCTTCGCCGAGGGTCGGATGGGCGTGGATGGTGCCGGCCACATCTTCCAGGCGCGAGCTCATTTCCAGGCTCAGGCCAAAGGCGGTGGACAGCTCCGAAACACCGGCCCCCACGGCTTGCCAGCCGACGATCAGGTGGTTGTCACGGCGCGCCACCACCCGTACGAAGCCGGTTTTCGACTCCAGGGTCATGGCGCGGCCATTGGCGGCGAACGGAAAGCTCGACACGATGCAGTCCAGGCCGGCGGCCTTGGCCTCGTCCGGCGTCTTGCCGACCACCACCAGTTCCGGGTCGGTGAAGCACACCGCCGGGATGGCAGCCGGGTTGAATTCGCGGGATTGACCGCTGATCAGTTCGGCCACCATCTCGCCCTGGGCCATGGCGCGGTGGGCCAGCATCGGCTCGCCGCTCAGGTCGCCGATCGCCCACACGTTGCGCATGCTGGTCTGGCAACGGTTGTCGATCTTGATCGCGGCGCCGTTCATGTCCAGATTCAACGCTTCGAGGTTCCAGCCCTGAGTATTGGGTTTGCGCCCCACGGCCACCAGCACCTGGTCGGTTTCCAGGGACAGGGTGTCGCCACTCGGAGCGCGCACCTGCAGGCAGTTGTCGGCAAAACCGCTGACGCTGTGCTGGAGGTACAGCTTCACCCCCAGTTGCTTGAGGGATTCGTTCACCGGTTGCGTCAGCTCGGCGTCGTAGGCCGGCAGGATACGATCCTGCGCTTCCACCACACTTACCTCAGCCCCGAGCTTGCGGTAAGCAATGCCCAGCTCCAAGCCGATATAACCACCGCCGACCACAATCAGGCGCTTGGGCACCCGAGTCGGCGCCAGGGCTTCGGTGGAGGAGATGATCGGCCCGCCAATCGGCAGCATCGGCAGGTTGACGCTCTTCGAGCCGGTGGCCAGCAGCAGGTGTTCGCACTGGATGCGCTGGTCGCCGACCACAACCGTCTTGCCGTCCACCACCTTGGCCCAGCCGTGGACCACCTGCACCTTGTGTTTCTTCAGCAGCGCAGCGACGCCCGTGGTCAGGCGGTCGACGATGCCGTCTTTCCATTCCACGCTTTTGCGGATGTCCAGGGTTGGCACATCCACCTCGATGCCCAAGGGCGACCCCTGGCTGTGGTGACTGGTTTGCTGGAACTGCTCGGCCACATGGATCAAGGCCTTGGACGGGATACAGCCGATATTCAGGCAGGTGCCCCCCAGCGCCTGGCCTTCCACCAGGACGGTTGGGATACCCAGCTGACCGGCGCGGATGGCCGCCACGTAGCCGCCAGGCCCGCCGCCGATAATCAGCAGCGTCGTTTGCAATGTCTGAGTCATGTCCTTACTCCAGGAACAGGCTGGCGGGTTGTTCGAGCAGGCCGCGAATGGCCTGGATGAATTGCGCCGCGTCCATGCCATCGACCACACGGTGATCGAAGGAGCTGGAGAGGTTCATCATCTTGCGCACCACGATCTGGCCCTTGACCACCATCGGCCGTTCAACGATGCGGTTGACGCCAACGATGGCCACTTCCGGCAGGTTCAGCACCGGCGTGCTGACGATGCCGCCCAAGGCGCCCAGGCTGGTCAGGGTAATGGTCGAGCCCGACAGCTCATCGCGGCTGGCCTTGCCGTTGCGCGCGGCGCTGGCCAGGCGCGCGATTTCCTCGGCATTGCCCCACAGGCTGCGCGCCTCGGCGTGACGCACCACCGGCACCATCAGGCCGACGTCGCTCTGGGTGGCGACACCCACATGCACCGCGCCAAGGCGGGTGATGATCTGGGCTTCGTCGTCATACCGCGCATTGATCTGCGGGAACTCACGCAGCGCCACCACCATGGCGCGCACGATGAACGGCAGCAAGGTGAGCTTGCCGCGCGTCGCGCCGTGTTTCTCGTTGAGGTGCACGCGCAGCTCGTCGAGGGCGGTGACATCAATCTCTTCCACATAGCTGAAGTGCGCGGCGCGGCGGGTGGCGTCCTGCATGCGCTGGGCGATCTTGCGGCGCATGCCGATCACCGGGATCTGTTCTTCATCGTTGCGTTCGGCGTAGGGGTTGGCCGCTGCAGACGCTTTCGCCGGACCCTGGCGCAGGAACGCCTCCAGGTCTTCATGCAGAATCCGCCCGGCCGGGCCAGTGCCCTGGACCAGGCGCAGTTGGATCCCTGCGTCCATGGCGTGCTTGCGCACGGCAGGCGAGGCCAACGGACGTTCGCCGGTTTTACGGGCCACGGGGGCCTGGGCTGCTGCGATCGGCGCGGGTTTGCTTTCAACCGGCGCTGGTTCGCTTTCCACCACGGGCGCGGTTTTCACCGGCTCCGCGACGGCAGGCGCGTCCTTGGCGTTACCCGCGCCTTCCACTTCGATGCTGATCAGGATGCTGCCCACGGCCATGACTTCACCGGGCTCGCCGCCAAGGGAAATCACCTTGCCGTGCACCGGCGAGGGGATGTCCACCATCGCTTTGTCGGTCATTACATCCGCCAGCACCTGGTCTTCGACAACCAGGTCGCCGACTTTTACATGCCACTGCGACAGTTCCACTTCGGCGATGCCTTCGCCAATGTCCGGCATCTTGATAACGTGCGTGCCCATTCAGACCTCCATGACCCGTTTCAACGCCGCGCCCACGCGGGACGGCCCTGGGAAATACGCCCACTCCTGCGCATGCGGGTAGGGGGTGTCCCAGCCGGTGACGCGTTCGATCGGCGCTTCCAGGTGGTGGAAGCAATGCTCCTGCACCAGCGACACCAACTCGGCGCCAAAGCCGCAGGTGCGCGTGGCTTCGTGCACCACCACGCAACGGCCGGTCTTTTTCACCGACTTGACGATGGTTTCCAGGTCCAGCGGCCACAGGCTGCGCAGGTCGATGACTTCGGCGTCAATGCCGGTTTCCTCGGCGGCCACTTGCGACACATATACGGTGGTGCCGTAGGTCAGCACAGTGACGGCCGAACCTGGACGCACGATGGCGGCCACGTCCAGCGGCACGGTGTAGTAGCCGTCCGGTACTTGCGCTTGCGGGTGTTTGGACCACGGGGTTACCGGGCGGTCGTGATGGCCGTCGAAGGGGCCGTTGTACAGGCGTTTGGGCTCGAGGAAGATCACCGGGTCATCGTTTTCGATCGAGGCGATCAACAAACCCTTGGCGTCATAGGGGTTGGACGGCATGACCGTGCGCAGCCCGCACACCTGGGTAAACACCGCTTCGATGCTCTGGCTGTGGGTCTGGCCACCATAGATACCGCCGCCGCACGGCATGCGCATGGTCAGCGGCGCGGTGAACTGGCCGGCCGAACGATAGCGCAGGCGCGCCGCTTCGGAGATGATCTGGTCGGTGGCGGGGTAGACGTAGTCGGCGAACTGGATCTCGGCCACCGGGCGCAGGCCGTAGGCGCCCATGCCCACCGCGACGCCGATAATGCCGCTTTCGGAGATGGGTGCGTCAAACACCCGTGAGCTGCCGTATTTGGTCTGCAGGCCCTCGGTGCAACGGAACACGCCGCCGAAGTAACCGACGTCCTGGCCGAACACCACCACGTTGTCGTCGCGTTCGAGCATCACATCCATGGCCGAGCGCAGAGCCTGGATCATGGTCATGGTGGTGGTGGTCATGGCGGTTTCCACTTCAATGCTGTTGTTGTGATCGTTCATGTCAGACCCCCAGCTCTTGACGCTGGCGCTTCAAGTGCTCCGGCATCTCTTTGTAGACGTCTTCGAACATGGTCGCGGCGCTCGGGATCTGGCCGCCGGCCAGGGTGCCGTACTGTTCGGCTTCTTTTTGCGCTGCGATGACTTCGGCTTCAAGTTCGGCACTGACCGCCGCGTGTTCCTCGTCGGACCACTGGCCAATCTTGATCAGGTGCTGCTTGAGACGTGCAATCGGGTCGCCGAGCGGGAAGTGGCTCCAGTCGTCGGCGGGGCGGTATTTGGACGGATCGTCCGAGGTGGAGTGCGGACCGGCGCGGTAGGTGACCCACTCGATCAGCGTTGGCCCCAGGTTGCGGCGCGCACGTTCGGCGGCCCAGGCGGAGGCGGCGTACACGGCGATGAAATCGTTGCCGTCCACGCGCAGCGAGGCGATGCCGCAACCCACGCCGCGTCCGGCAAAGGTCGTGGCTTCACCGCCGGCAATCGCCTGGAAGGTGGAGATGGCCCACTGGTTGTTGACCACGTTGAGAATCACCGGGGCGCGGTACACATGGGCGAAGGTGAGGGCGGTGTGGAAGTCGGATTCGGCGGTGGCGCCGTCGCCGATCCAGGCGGAGGCGATCTTGGTATCGCCCTTGATCGCCGAAGCCATGCCCCAGCCCACGCCCTGTACGAACTGGGTGGCAAGGTTGCCGGAAATGGTGAAGAAGCCCGCGTCTTTCACCGAGTACATGATCGGCAATTGACGGCCCTTGAGCGGGTCACGCTCGTTGGACAGCAGTTGGCAGATCAGGTCCACCAGCGGCACGTCGCGAGCCATCAGGATGCTTTGCTGGCGGTAGGTGGGGAAGCACATGTCATCGATGTTCAAGGCCAGGGCCTGGGCGCTGCCGATGGCTTCTTCGCCGAGGCTCTGCATGTAAAACGACATTTTTTTCTGACGCTGGGCGACCACCATGCGGTTGTCGAAAATCCGCGTCTTGAGCATGGCACGCATGCCTTTGCGCAGGATCTCGACCGGCACCCCTTCGGCCCACGGGCCGAGCGCCTGGCCCTGGTCGTCGAGCACACGGATCAGGCCCTTGGCCAGGTCGGCGGTGTCGGCGGGTTCTACGTCAATGGCGGGTTTGCGCACCAGGCCGGCGTCGGTCAGGCGCAGGTAGGTAAAGTCGGTCTTGCAGCCTGGACGCCCCGAGGGTTCAGGGACGTGCAGGCGCAGCGGTTCGTATGGCTGGTTCATGGCTTTCTACGCTCTATCTTGTGAATTTCTTGTAGTGGGCGCGCTAGCTGACAGTCAGGCTCCGGATAGGAGAAATCTTGTCCTACAACAATCATAGGCGGGGCGTAGAAGAATATTTATCTGTGTTTCGTTGCGCTGACTATCATTTGCGGATAAAAAAACTGCATAAACATAATAAACAGGTGATTTTGTCTCATGCGCAAACTGGACCGTACCGATATCGGCATTCTCAACGCCCTGCAGGAGAACGCTCGCATCACCAACGCCGACCTGGCCCGTTCGGTCAACCTTTCGCCCACGCCGTGCTTCAACCGGGTCAAGGCGATGGAGGAGTTGGGGCTGATTCGCGAGCAGGTCACGCTGCTCGACGCCGACCTGCTGGGGCTGCACGTCAACGTATTCATCCACGTGAGCCTGGAAAAGCAGAACGAACTGGCGTTGCAGCAGTTCGAAAGCGCGATCTCCGACCGCCCGGAAGTGATGGAGTGCTACCTGATGGCCGGCGACCCGGACTACCTGATTCGCGTGCTGGTGCCGACGATCCAGGCGCTGGAGCGCTTCATGATGGACTTTTTGACCAAGGTGCCGGGCGTTGCCAATATCCGCTCGAGCTTTGCGCTCAAGCAGGTGCGCTACAAGACTGCGTTGCCGTTGCCGGCCAATGGCATCAGTTTGGGTGCCTGATTTACACCGCCCTCACTGACCCAACACCGCTCAAAATGTGGGAGCTGGCTTGCCTGCGATGGCGGTGGGCCAGTTGGCACATGTTTACCTGATGTACCGCTATCGCAGCATAGGTATCTACACATCTTTGTAGTGAGCGGGCTTGTCCCGCGCTGGGCTGCGAAGCAGCCCCAAACCAGGCGACCGGATTCACCTGAAGCTCGGCGATGCCTTTATTGGGGCGGCTTCGCCACCCAGCGCGGGACAAGCCCGCTCACTACAGGGATACTTTTCAGTCGTTGAAAGTTGTGTAGATACCTATGGCTATCGCAGGCAAGCCAGCTCCCGCAGGGATAAGCATTTCAAAGTTGGTTGAGCGGGATCTTCAGGTAGGTCACACCATTCGCTTCCGCCGGCGGCATATTCCCCGCCCGTACATTCACCTGAATCGCGGGCAACAATAACGTCGGCATCCCCAGCCCCGCATCGCGGGTCGTACGCATCTGCACAAACGCCGCTTCATCGATGCCGTCATGCACATGAATATTCCCCGCCCGCTGCTCCTTCACGGTGGTCCGGCACTTCGCCTCACGCCCCTCTGGCGGGTAGTCATGGCACACATAAAGTTCGGTTTCCAAAGGATAGGCCAGCAACTTGCGCATCGATGCATACAGCTGCCGCGCATCCCCACCCGGAAAATCACAGCGCGCCGTGCCCACATCCGGCATGAACAGCGTGTCGCCCACCAGGATCAAGCGGTCGTCAATCAGATAGGCCATGTCCGCCGGCGTATGCCCCGGCACGTGCAGCGCCTGGGCCTTGATGTTGCCGATATGAAACACCTCATCCGGCGCAAACAAGTGATCGAACTGCGAGCCGTCCACGCGAAACTCCGGCTCCAGGTTGAACAGGTTCTTGAACACGTCCTGCACTTTGCTGATGGACTGGCCAATGGCGATCTTGCCGCCCAGCGTGCGTCGCAGGTAAGGCGCGGCGGACAGGTGATCGGCATGGGCGTGGGTTTCCAGCAGCCATTGCACCTGCAGCCGATGTTCGCGCACATAGGCGATCACCTTGTCGGCCTGGCGCGTGTCGGTGCGGCCCGAAGCCGGATCGTAATTGAGCACCGAGTCGACGATGGCACAGGGGCCATCATCGGCCTCGTGCAGCACGTAGGTGAAGGTCGACGATGCCTCGTCCAGAAAGGCTTGAATCAACGCGGGCATGGCGGCGGTCCTTGATGGTGGATTGCGGCTTACATTCGAGATGTTTTCCACATAGGCTTGCGAGCTTAAGGGAAAAAAACGGTCCGAGGCAAAGGATCGACCTGTAACGGGACGTGACGCCACACGGCAACGCCCCTTGTGTGCATTGACGATAAAAGGCGATAGACCATGACCGAACAACACTGGGGCCCAACCATCAGTGGCGATATCGTCGTCATCGGCGGCGGCTCGGCGGGCATCGGCCTGCTGGCCAGCCTGCTCAAGCGCGAACCCGGGCTGAATATCACCCTGATCGAACCCAACGAACACCACTATTACCAACCCGCCTGGACGTTGGTGGGCGGCGGCGCCTACGACGTGAAAAAGACCCGCCGTCCGCTGGCTGGCGTGCTGCCCAATGGCATCACCTGGGTGCAGGCCGCCGTCACCGAGGTGCTGCCGGACGAGCACACCCTGGTTCTCGACAGCGGCCAGCGCGTCAGTTGGCAGCACCTGATCGTTTGCCCCGGCCTGCGCCTGGCCTGGGAGAAGGTTGAAGGGCTGCAAGACACCCTTGGCCAAAACGGTGTCACCTCCAACTACAGTTACCAGCACGCCGCCTACACCTGGCAGTTGGTGCAGCAGCTCAAGGGCGGCAAGGCGATCTTCACGCAGCCGGCCATGCCGATCAAATGCGCAGGCGCGCCGCAAAAAGCCTTGTACCTGTCCTGCGATCACTGGCTCAAGCAGGGTGTTCTTAAAAATATCGACGTTGAATTCAACCTGGCCGGCGCCGCGCTGTTCGGCGTGGCGACCTTTGTGCCGCCGTTGATGAAATACGTGGAGAAATACAACGCGCGCCTGGCGTTCAATGCCAATCTGGTGAAAGTCGACGGCCCGGCCCGCAAGGCCTGGTTCGAGGTGAAGGACGCCGAGGGCAATGTCCGCGTCGAAGAAAAGTCCTTCGACCTGCTGCACGTGGTCCCACCGCAGGCGTCCCCGGATTTCATCCGCCAAAGCCCGCTGGCCGACGCGGCCGGCTGGTGCGAAGTGAACCCCCACAGCCTGCAACATTTGCGCTACCCGCACGTCTTCGGGCTGGGGGACGTGTGCGGCACCACCAATGCCAAGACCGCCGCCGCCGTGCGCAAGCAGATCGTGGTGGTTGCCGAAAACCTGCTGGCGCTGCGCAAGCAGGCGCCGCTGCCGCTCAAGTACGACGGCTACGGTTCCTGCCCGTTGACGGTGGAGAAGGGCAAGGTGGTGCTGGCCGAGTTCGGCTATGGCGGCAAGCTGCTGCCGACCTTTCCCTTGGACCCTACCCGGGCACGACGGTCGATGTGGTTCCTCAAGGCCACCATGCTGCCGTGGTTCTACTGGAACGGCATGCTCAAGGGCCGCGAGTGGCTGACCCGTCTGAGCAAGGTGGACTGAATGCTGCTGGCCGGTGTGTTGGGATTGTTGATGGGCCTGGTTATGGGCCTGACTGGCGCGGGCGGCGGCATCCTCGGGGTGCCGGCGCTGGTGCTGGGTCTGGGCCTGAGCATGACCCAGGCCGCGCCGGTGTCGCTGCTCGCCGTTGGCGCGGCGGCGGCGGTGGGCGCGCTTGACGGTTTGCGCCATGGCCTGGTGCGCTACCGCGCCGCGTTGTTGATCGCGTTGCTCGGCGCTCTGTTTTCGCCGGTGGGGGTGTTTCTCGCCCACCAATTGCCGGAAGCCGTGCTGATGGGCCTGTTCAGCGCGTTGATGGTGCTGGTGGCCTGGCGCATGTTGCGGCGGGAAAAACCTGAAGCCGGGCCGAGTGACCATGGCACCGCATCCTGGGCCCAGAAGAACTGCATGCTCGACCAGCAGACCGGGCGCTTCGCCTGGACCGCCAAATGCAGCGCGACCCTGGCGGCCCTCGGCGCGGTAACGGGCGCGGTATCGGGCTTGCTCGGCGTGGGCGGTGGCTTCCTGATTGTGCCGGCGTTCAAGCAACTCACCGATGTGCAGATGCGCGGCATTGTCGCCACGTCCCTGATGGTGATCAGCCTGCTTTCGCTCATCGGCGTCGCCGGCGCGTTGCATGCCGGCGTGCGCATCGAGCCGCTGGGCTGGGTGTTTATCGGCGCAAGCGTCGTCGGCATGCTGGCCGGGCGACGCCTGTGTTCGGTGATCCCCGCGCGCGCCTTGCAGGTGGGGTTTGCCAGCCTGTGTGTGGTAGTAGCGATAGGAATGCTATTTAACGCCTTGCGTTGAACCTGTGGCGAGCAGGCTGGATGTGGATGTGGCGAGCGGGATTGTTGTGGCGAGCGGGCTTGCCCCGCGTTGGGGTGCGAAGCGCCCCCAATGAAGACGAATGCGGAGTATCAGACATTCCTCTGCGCCTGGTTTTGGGGCTGCTTCGCACCCCAACGCGGGGCAAGCCCGCTCGCCACAACAAGCCGCCACACAGATCCAGTTTGCTGCACGATAGCGCCAACGCCTGCCGTCAGGCCTGCTCCAGCTGGGCCAGCCGTTCTTCGAGCGCTGCTATCCGCGCTTCCAGTTCTTCGATCCGGTCCGCCGAAACCCCGGCCCCGCGCTCGACGGGGCTGCCCCGCGCCGACAGGATCGCTTCGATATCCGCCGGATCCCCCAGCGCATGGGTATAACGATCTTCGCGCTGCCCCGCCTGACGCGGCACCAACAACGCCAGCCCCCGCGCAATCAGGCGCTCCAGTTGATGCACCACCTGTTCGGCATCCTCGAAGTCGTGCATGCGCCCGCTGCGTGTCAACAGTTCATTGACGGTCTGCGGGCCGCGCAAAAACAGCAGCCCGGTGAGGATCACCTGGGCCGGCACCAGTTCCAGCGCCTTGTCCACGCGATGCTCCCAGCGGTCGGCACGGCTGCCCATCACCAGGCGGGTAAAGCCTTGGCCCTCCAGCGCGCGCAGGCTCTGGCCCACCTGGCCCTGGCTCAGGTTCATGACCGGCTCGCGACTGGTCTTCTGGTTGCAGGCCAGCACCAGGGCATTGAGGGTCAAGGGGTAGGTTTCCGGGTTGGTCGCCTGTTTTTCGATCAGGCAGCCCAGGACGCGAATTTCCGTGCTGTTCAGGCGCGGCTCAGGGGTGTCGGTGTCGTGCTCGGCGGTCATCGCGCTTTCCCTATGCAGTGAACTGCTTAGCCTAATCCCGAAAAAATAAAAGACAAGCAATGGGTATGGCTATAATCGCCGCTGGTTCCAATCCTGCCTTTAATCGCGAGACTGCCATGACTATTTCCCTGTACGCCGCCTCCATCCCCGTCTTCAAGCAAATGCTCACCGCCCTGAGCGGTGTGTTGACCAAGGCCGAAGCCCACGCCAGCGCCAAGAACATCGAGCCGAACGCCTTGCTGCAGGCGCGCCTGTTCCCGGACATGTTCCAACTGGTGCGCCAGGTGCAGATCGCCGTCGACTTCGCCAAGGGCGTGTCCGCGCGCCTGGCCGAGATCGAAGTGCCGAAATATGAAGACACCGAAGTCACCTTCGCCGACCTGCAAGCGCTGATCGCCAAGGTCCTGGCGTTCGTCGACACCATCGCGCCTGAGCAGATCGACGGCAAGGAAGGCATCGAGATCGTCACCCGCCCAGGCACGCCAAAAGAGAAACGCTTCAGCGGCCAGTCCTACCTGCTGACCTACGGTCTGCCGCAGTTCTTCTTCCACGTCACCACCGCTTACGCCTTGCTGCGTCACAACGGTGTGGAAGTGGGCAAACGCGATTACATGGGCGCGTTCTAAACCCAGGCCCACAAGGCAGTCTGGGGCCGTGCCTGGATGCACGGCCCCAGGGGTCGAAAAGCACGCCGCCGGTTCATCACTTTTTGTCGGGCTGTTTCACGCGTGTTCAAACAGCCGGGCAATTTTCTCCGAAAGTGCCGTCGATGAAATCAATACCAGCTTTTGGCCTGCGCGAGTCATCGCCATGTAGAGTTTGCGGGCATTCTGCTCCAGCTCGTCGGCGGTCACGTTTTCGTTTTGTACGAGACTGAGTAACTTTTCCAGCCCGACCAGAAACACCACCGGGGCTTCCAGTCCGGTTGCACTTTCGACCGTGGCGATTCGTAGGCTGTCATCATGACCGGGCCCGGCATCCGTCTCGTTCATGTCCCAGATTCGATCGGTGCCAAAGCGCGCCTTAAGCGTTTTGATCAAGAGTTTCTTGTCGATACTCTTGCCGTAGAGCAGCAACATTCCCGATAACGGCAATTCGACGCGCTTCTGATGGGCACAGATTTCATTGCAGACTTGTGCCACCGCATCCTGTCGTGACGGCGATAAGACAAACAGCGGTGGTGTTCCTGACTCCATACCTTCGAAGTCCGGCTGTAGATAATCGTCAGGATCGGTCTGGGTGATACCGGCCAGCATCTGGTTGGCGGCGCTCAGAATGGCCTGAGTGGTGCGGTACGATTTACGCAGCTTTTTGGTTTTACCGGCCACATCGAGACCGACCCGTTTCCAACTGAGGCGGCTTTTCAGGAATCCCTGATTCGGATCGGCACACAGAAACAGCGTCCCTTCGGTCCGCTTCAGCGTGAGTTTGATCAGTTGGAACCATGAGGGCGCGAAGAACTGAGCCTCGTCCACCAGAATGTGGTGATAGGGTTCGAGTTTTTCAGGACGATTGGCCAGGCACAGATCGCGTGGCAGGGAGCTCCACATACGCAGACCGGACTGCTTGAACAAGGCCGCGGTTACCCGTTCGTACAACGCCCAAACTTGTTGGCGCTCCTCTTTTCGCAACGCAAAACCTTGGCCCGCTCGATCGACGTTGAGGTAGTCGGACGCGTCGACGACCACCGTATCGTTTATGAAGTTGAACTCATCGAGCAACTGTTCGTTACGCGGCTTCAGGTCAGGGTGGTCGAGGTCCCGAAAATGCTGAATAAGGTCGATGGTTTCCGTGTCATTCCCGGGCATTTTCAGCGTTTGCTTGAATAACCTGCGCCACTGCTTCGAGATCCAGCTCAGCGCGGTGACGATGCTCAGGTTTGCCGGTATTTCCCCATAGACGCGCTGCAGGCGGTGCTTGAGGTCTTTTACCACGGGAACGTTGTGGATCAGCATGAGTACCTGCTGATCAGGAAATTTTTTCGCCAGTATCAGCGCGCGGCTCGCGGCGATGAGCGTTTTTCCACTGCCTGCGACACCATTGATCAGCTTCACGGAAAAGTCGCCTGCCACTTCTGCCTGCTCATCCGGCAGTTCCAGATCCAGTTTGCTTGCCCACTCCTGCTGGGCATCCAGGAAGTAGCGCAGCGTCCGGGCATTGTTATCGCGCGAAAAATGACGGCGTGTGGTGAGCGTCCCGGCTATTTCAGCCTCTGGAAAGTAATGACCCATGAGGCTTTGCCTGGCGTCCGGTGGCAGCGTTTTAAGTAGCCTGGGCAACTGCTGCGCACCGGATTCAATGAAGGTTTTTTTTGACATCAGCCGTATGCCACGATCCTTGCAATGCCGTGTCCATAAAGCTTCGCTCTGATCCGAGTCGCAGCCCCACATCACGACCAGCTTGCGCAAGGCAGGGATGCCCGCTCGGGCCTCGAAGGTCGACAGTTGCTCCAGCGTCTGGGTGAATGTGGCCTGATCTTCAGTCGTAAACAATTGGCCCGGATCCAGGGTCTCGAACGGCAGTTCGCAAACCATCAGGGCCAGCCATTCAAGTTCACCGCGTTGCAGGAAAAAGTCCGGCGACCAGGTGTCCCGGGTCAGGCATTTGCGCACGACAAAGTCACCTTCAAGGCTCTTGAGCACCCGCTTGCACTGCAGTTGAGAGCCGGTGCTGCGTTGCCATTCGGGAATGAACAGGGTCATTGCGGGAAATCGACTTTACGGCATTGGCCGATTAACTGACGATATTGCTCCGCCCAGCCCTGTGCCACGTCGCTGGAACACACAATGCCGTGTTTCAGCTCCGGGCCGATGATGATCAGCTTGGTCATCGCTCTGGTAATGGACACATTCAGCCGCTCCGGCTGAAAGAAAAACTCACCGATTGCACTGATGAACGCCTCATCGCCACTGGCCAGAGACAGAATCACCAGCTCACGCTCCTGACCTTGCATGCGTTCGACCGTATCGGCCACGACTGTATTGGCCGCCTCTCGGCCGAACTGCCTGGCGAGTGCCTGGCGAATCGCGCGCCCCTGGGCGCGATAGGGCGTCACAATCCCGATTTCATGCAGTGGCAGCCCAAGTTCGAAGGCTTCCTGACACAATTGGACGACGCACTTTACGTCAGTCGGATTACGGTTGCGCGCCTTCGAGTCCGGCGTTGCGATGAACACCGCGCAGGCCTCTGGATCAAGTGCTTCACTGAAGACTCGCTCACGATGGGGCAGCAGCAGACGGTTTTCATTGGCACCCGCAGCACGTAAGCGCCCGTCGTAATACATCTGGCTGGGCCATTGTGTGAGCCAACGGTTCATCCGGTAGGTTTCTTCCAGCATCACGCAATGGTCGGCATCCTGGGCTGTCAGGCGTGCGAACACTGACATGGGGTCGTTGGACAGAATGGAGCGTGAAAGCAGCACGGGGGGCAGTTGTTTCTGGTCACCGATGAAAATGAATCGTTTGCCCTTGCGCATCGCCATCAAGGCAAGAGGCAGGGTAATCTGGCTGGCCTCGTCAAAGATGACGGTGTCGAAACTGTAATTGGCCAATGAACTGCACGTCGCGAAGGGCGTGGCGCCAATCACATAGCCCTGCCCGGCTTCAGGCAGGCGCTCCCATCTGGCGGGCTCAGCTTCCCAATCTACGTGCTTGTCGAGGTCTTCGCGGCTGCCGCCGACCTTGAGCGTCGGTACTTTGCGGTCGGCGATCTTGCTCAAGGCATTGTTGATCGCCATGTGCGTATGCGAAGTGACGAACACGCGTTCGCCCCGGTCCACCAGCAATTGAGCAATCAGCGCCAGCGCCCGGGTCTTGCCGGTGCCTGGCGGTCCCTGGATGCAGGCAATCTGCTCTGCGCCCAGCGCAAGGCCCACGGCCTCGGCTTGTTTCTTGTTGCAGCCCTCAGCGCGTGCGATCCGTTCGCCGTAGTCGACGTCGAGGTCATAAAAGCTGATGTCGGGAGCGTTGCCGAGCAGTGGCAGGATTGCATTATTTCCCTGCGCGTCGCTCTCGATGTCTTGCAGGGTTTGTATGTAGCGTGGGGTCAGATCAATGCCATCGGGGTCGGCGTAACAAACACCTTCCTCATAGCTCTCCCAGATCAGCATGGCCCTATCGGAGCTGAGCAGCCAACGGTCGTCCTCTTCCTTCTCGAACTTCATGCCCTGGCACAATAGAGGGCCCTGGGCGTCGCCCAGATGAACCCGCAGCAAATCGCCTGCTCGAAAGCGTGACTCGTTGCCGTCGATGTAAGCCCACAAATGTTTGGGTTTTTCACCGCGTTCGAGCCGGATGAAGCCCTGTGTCCAGCCTTGCAACAACTTGTCTTGCAGCGGGCGTTTCCATACTTCATCCAGTTTCTGCAGATTGGCAGCTTGCTCCGCATAAATGAATTCGTACAGTTTTTGAATCAGTGGATTTTGTCCAGACATGGCGGGTGAACAATCCTTATCGACCGAGGCATGTCCTGGCAGTGTTACACAATGTTTGCGGTGGTTGCGAGTCAGGGGTTACACACCGTGCCCCCTGATAAATCGCCAGGGCGTCTCGCGAGGGGGAGCGGCGCCGGCTCTGTTATCCACCCATAGGCCAGGGGCGTTCGTTGATGAACGGCCCCGGTTTTTGACGTTCAAGTCGGCTGTTCTTCCTTGCCCAGGCAAGCGGCAGCAGTGAACAGCACATCGGTGGACGAATTGAGCGCGGTTTCCGCCGAGTCCTGCAGCACGCCGATGATGAAGCCTACGGCCACCACCTGCATGGCAATTTCACTCGGAATGCCAAATAGACTGCACGCCAATGGAATCAGCAGCAGCGACCCCCCCGCGACGCCCGACGCACCGCAGGCGCAGATGGCCGCAACGACGCTGAGCAGCACGGCGGTCGGCAGGTCGACGGCGATGCCCAGGGTGTGCACGGCGGCCAGGGTCAGCACGGTGATGGTGATGGCGGCGCCGGCCATGTTGATGGTGGCACCCAGCGGGATCGACACCGAGTAGGTGTCTTCATGCAGGCCCAGGCGTTTGCTCAACGCCAGGTTGACCGGAATGTTCGCCGCCGAGCTGCGGGTAAAGAATGCGGTGATCCCGCTTTCGCGCAGGCACAGCAGCACCAGCGGGTAGGGGTTGCGGCGCAGCTTCCAGAACACGATGGCCGGGTTGACCACCAGCGCGACGAACAGCATGCAGCCGATCAACACCACCAGCAGGTGAGCATAGCCGAGCAGGGCGCCGAAGCCGGAGGTGGCCAGGGTCGAGGCCACCAGGCCGAAAATGCCCAACGGTGCGAAGCGGATCACCACACGCACGATCAACGTGACGCCGTTGGACAGGTCGTCGAGCACGGTGCGGGTGGTTTCGCCGGCATGGCGAATGGCAATACCCATGCCGATGGCCCAGGCCAGAATGCCAATGAAGTTGGCGTTCATCAGTGCGCTGACCGGGTTGTCCACCACGCTCAGCAGCAGACTTTGCAGCACCTCACCGATGCCGCCCGGCGCACTGACCGTCGTGTCGTGCGTGGCCAGTACCAGCGAGGAGGGGAACCACATGCTGGCAACCACCGCCACGACGGCAGCGGCAAAGGTACCCAGCAGGTACAGGAACAGGATCGGCTTGATATGGGTTTCCTGGCCATGCTTGTGGTTGGCGATCGACGCCATCACCAGCACAAACACCAGGATTGGTGCCACCGCCTTGAGCGCGGTAACAAACACTTTGCCGATAAACCCGGTGGCCTTGGCCGCCTCGGGCAGCAGCAAAGCCAGGAGGATGCCGGCGATCAAGCCGATGACGATTTGCGTGACCAGGCTGACGCGTGTCAGGCGCTGGAACAGGGAGGGGGCAGCAGTCATAAACAGTTGTCTCTGATTTTTTTAGTAGGACGCAGCATTGCAGGCAGAAAGCGCTGTAGGAAGCAGGCGCAAAGTCTAGCATGCTGTAGGACGCGTCCCGTTTGGTGCGGCATTCCGTGTCAAGCGCTCGTAGGGTTTCGCCAGGCGCCTGCTGGCGTCAGGGCAGGGTGGTGAACAACTCCCGGCGCGCACCTTCGGTAATCGCGACGATGCCGGGGTGCTTGACCTTGCGCTCCACCGAGATCGCGTAGAACGACTCGGTCACGGCAACAGTCTGGCCGATCAGCGCCACGCCGTACTGGCGCACCACCTCATCGGCGATCACGCTGGGGGCGATAAAGATCCCGCTGCCGGATTGGCCGAATGCCTGCATCAAGGCGCTGTCATCGAATTCGCCGATGATCTTCGGTTGAATCTGCTGCTCGGCAAACCAGCGCTGCAAGCGGCTGCGCACCACGGTTTCCGCGCCGGGAATCAACAAGGGCGCACCGTGCAGGCACTGGGGGAATTCACCGCCGTAGGTGTCGGCCAAGGCCTGGGTGGCGAAAAAACTGATGCCGCATTCGCCCAGCTTCTGGCTGTAGCCCTTGATATCCAGGTGCGTCGGCATGGGGCTGTCGGAAATCACCAGGTCCAGGCGTTGGATCGCCAGGTCGGCCAGCAGGCGTTCGAGTTTGTCCTCGCGACAGGTGATGCGGATCGGCTCGCTCAGCTCCATGGTCGGCGCGATCAGCCGGTAGACGATGGACTTGGGCACCACGTCCGCCACCCCGACGCGAAATGGGATCTGTTGTTCATCGGGCTGGGCACGCAGCATGGCTTCCAATTCATTGCCGGTCTGGAACATGTGCTCGGCGTAGGGCAGGGCCTGGCGTCCGGCTTCGGTCAGTTCCAGCTGGCGGCCGACGCGTTGAAACAGCGCGATACCAAAGGTCTGCTCCAGCAGGCTGATCTGCCCACTGATGGTCTGGGGCGTGAGGTTGAGCTGCTCGCACGCGCGCACGATGCTGCCGGTCTTGGCTACCACCCAGAAGTAGTGCAGTTGTCGGTAATTGAGCATAACGGTCATTACTTCGTAAAAATCGAAGTATACGCTAGAAAAATACGAATTTTCCTGAACTGTCAGCCTGCCTAGAATGCCTCGCTATCGCGGGGCCACTATTTGGACCCAATGGTTCTAACGAGGAAATACATCATGAAACTCAATTCCCTGGGCGCGGCATCGCTGCTTGCGCTTTCATTGGTGATGACCAGCGGTTGCGATCAGGTCGAAAAAAGCGCACAGCAAGTGCTGGGCAAGGCGACCGAATCGGCCAAGCAAGCGATCGATGACACCCAGAAGGCCGCCGAACAGGCATTGAGCGAAGCGACAAACGGCCTGATCAACCCGCAAAAAAAGGATGATCAGGAAGACGAAGCGTCAGAATCGAACAGTAAAGAAGCCTAATTTCCCGCACAACGTCAGGACTGACCTATGGACTACCTTTTACAGCTGGCCGCCAGCCCCACCGCCTGGGTTGCCCTGGCGACCTTGATCGTCATGGAAATCGTGCTGGGCATCGATAACCTGATCTTTATCTCGATCCTCACCAACAAGCTTCCCGAGAAGCACCGGGCCAAGGCGCGGCGCATCGGTATCAGCATGGCGTTGATCCTGCGCCTGGGCCTGTTGAGCACCATCGCGTTTATCGTGCAACTGACCACGCCGGTGTTCGAAGTGTTCGGCCAGGGTTTCTCGTGGAAGGACATGATCCTGATCGCCGGTGGCCTGTTCCTGGTGTGGAAGGCGACCACCGAGATCCATCACAGCATGGACCCGGAGCCCGAAGAGAAAGCCAGCGTCGGCAATACGGTTGCCATCGGCTTTGCGGCGGCCATCGGGCAGATCCTGTTGCTCGACCTGGTGTTCTCCATCGACAGCATCATTACCGCCGTGGGCATGACCGAGCACTTGCCGATCATGATCATTGCCGTGGTGACCTCGGTGATCGTGATGCTGGTGGCGGCCGAGCCGTTGGCCAAGTTCATCAACGACAACCCGACCGTGGTGATGCTGGCCCTGGGCTTCCTGATCATGATCGGCATGACGCTGATCGCCGAAGGCTTCGGTGCCCATGTGCCTAAAGGCTATGTGTATGCGGCCATGGCGTTCTCGGCGGCGATCGAGTGCCTGAACATCGCCCGGCGCAACCGCCACAAGCGTTTGCTTGCCGCTCGGCAGTAACCGCTGACGCAAAAGGCCGGCTGCGCTCACAAGAGCACAGCTGGCCTTTTGCTGTCTGGTAGAATTCGCGCACTTGATAGCGTGAGGTCCTACATGAACGAGCCGATTCGTCTTACCCAATACAGCCACGGCGCGGGATGTGGCTGCAAGATTTCGCCCCAGGTATTGGAGGTAATCCTCGCCGGCAGCGGTGCGCAAAACCTCGACCCTAACCTGTGGGTGGGCAACGCCTCGCGCGACGATGCGGCGGTCTACGCCATCGACGAGGAGCGCGGCGTGGTCTCCACCACTGACTTTTTCATGCCGATTGTCGATGACCCTTTCGACTTCGGGCGCATTGCCGCCACGAACGCCATCAGCGACATCTACGCCATGGGCGGCGACCCGTTGATGGCCATCGCCATTCTCGGCTGGCCGGTGAATGTGCTGGCACCGGAAATTGCCCGGGAAGTGATCCGTGGCGGGCGTTCGGTGTGCGACGAAGCCGGCATTCCCCTGGCGGGCGGCCATTCCATCGACGCGCCGGAACCGATCTTCGGGCTGGCCGTGACCGGCATCGTGCAAAAGCGCCACATGAAGCGCAACGACACGGCCACCGCCGGTTGCCGGCTGTACCTGACCAAGCCGATCGGCATCGGCATCCTCACCACCGCCGAGAAGAAGGGCAAGTTGCGTGAAGCCGACATCGGCCTGGCTCGCGACTGGATGTGTACCCTGAACAAGCCGGGCAGCCGTTTCGGCAAACTGGCGGGTGTCACGGCAATGACCGACGTGACCGGCTTCGGCCTGCTGGGCCATCTGGTGGAAATGGCTGACGGCAGCGGTGTGACGGCACGCATCGAATACGCAAAGGTCCCACGCCTGCCGGGGATCGAGGACTACCTGGACCAGGGCTGCATGCCGGGCGGTACCCTGCGCAACTTCGACAGTTACGCGAGCAAGCTCGGGCGCTTGCAAGAGTTGCACAAGCGCGTGCTGTGCGACCCGCAGACCAGTGGCGGGCTGTTGATCGCGGTCACCCCCGAAGGCGACGCCGAGTTCCACGCCGTGGCCGCCGAACTCGGGCTGGCCCTTGAGCCTATCGGCGCGCTGGTTGAGCGACAGACCCACGCGGTAGAGGTGTTTTGATGGCAACTGACATCACCGACTATCGCGACATCTTCCTCAATGACCGGCCGATGATGGATACCCGCGCGCCGGTCGAATTCGTCAAAGGCGCCTTTCCAGGCGTGGTCAACCTGCCCCTGATGACCGATGACGAGCGCCAGCGCGTCGGCACTTGCTACAAGCAGCAAGGGCAGCAGGCGGCAATCGTGCTGGGCCATGAGCTGGTGTCTGGGGCGGTCAAGGCGCAGCGCATCGAACAGTGGGCGCAGTTCGCCCAGGCCCATCCCGAGGGCTACCTGTATTGCTTTCGCGGCGGCTTGCGTTCACAGATCGTGCAGCAATGGCTCAAGACCGAGGCGGGCATTGACTACCCGCGTGTCGGCGGCGGCTACAAGGCCATGCGCGGCTTTTTGCTGGACACCGTCGAGCGCGCCGCCACCGAGTGTGATTTCGTGCTGCTGGGCGGCATGACCGGCACCGGCAAGACCGAAGTGCTCGGCCAGTTGCGCAACGCGCTGGATCTGGAGGGCCACGCCAACCATCGTGGTTCCAGCTTCGGCAAGCGCGCCACGGCGCAGCCGTCCAACATCGACTTCGAAAACCGCCTGGCGGTGGACCTGCTGAAAAAACGCGCGGCGGGTATCGAGCAGTTCGTGGTCGAGGACGAAAGCCGCATGATCGGCAGTTGTGCGCTGCCATTGCCGCTGCACAAGGGCATGCAGTCATTCCCCATGGTGTGGTTGGAAGACAGCGTTGAAGGGCGGGTCGAGCGGATCCTGCGCGATTACGTGGTGGACCTGTGTGCGGAGTTCGTCCAGATGTTCGGCGAGCAGGGCCAGGCCGTGTTTGCCGAACGGCTCACGCAGAGCCTGGCCAACATCCACAAGCGCCTGGGCGGTGAGCGTTTCCAGCGGTTGCAGGCGGTCATGCATGACGCCCTGACCGAGCAGGCGCGCAGCGGTGCGGTGGATGTGCACCGGGTGTGGATCGAAGGGTTATTGCGCGAGTATTACGACCCGATGTATGCGTTCCAGCGCGAAAGCAAGGGCGCGCGCATCGAGTTTGCAGGAGAGCAGGGTGCGGTGGTGGAGTATTTGCGCGAAAGAGTGGGGTGAACTTTCTGACGCCATCGCAGGCAAGCCAGCTCCCACCTTCGACTGCATTCACAGTTCGAAATGTGGGAGCTGGCTTGCCTGCGATGAGCATGGGTATCTACCCAACTTTCAACGGTGTGTGGCGAGGAGCTTGCTTGGCGGCCTTCGGGTCGACCGTTTTTTTGGGTTTGACCGAGTACATATCCGTTGCTGCGGTAACGGCGGCTTAGGGTTCCGCCCTTACGGCGGGTCACTTTTTGAAGAGCGCAAAAAGTAACCAAAAACGCTTCGCCCCACCACTCGGTGCCTCGCCTAGGCTCGGCATGCCCGTAATCCGACATTGATTTGGGGGGCCGCCGCCACGCGCCATCCATGGCGCGGGGCGGCTAAACCGGCGTCCTGCCGGTTTACCCCCCAAATCAATATCGAATTGCGGCCAGCGTGGTTAACGGGGCGCCTCAGATCAAGATCAAAAACAAAGCGCGGCGGCCTTAGAGCCGACCAGTATTCATGTCGAACTCGGTTCAAAATGTGGGAGCTGTCGAGCCCCGGCGAGGCTGCGAAGGCGGCGGCACTGCTGGCATTTTCATCGCCTGACCCACCGATTTCGCAGCCTCGCTGATGCTCGACAGCTCCCACAGGGAGATTGGTCAACTGAAAGTTGTGTAGATACCCATGCTGCGATGAGGCCCCTCACCCGAAACCTAAAGGACCATAGCCCCGATCAACCCACACACCACCCCCACCAACATCGTCAACCCCGCCACTGTCACCAGCACCCGCGCATCAAAGTCCTTGCGCAGCATCAACAGCGACGGCAGGCTCACGCTCGGCAGGGTCATCAGCAGGGCCACGGCCGGGCCGGCGCCCATGCCCAGGGTCATCATGGTTTGTACGATGGGGATCTCCGCCGCTGTAGGAATCACGAACAGCGTGCCGACAATCGCCAGCGGCACCAGCCACACCAGGCTGTTGGCCATGGCGCCATCCACATGGGGGAACAGCCAGACCCGCGCCGCGCCCAGGATCAGCACCGCCAGGATGTAAATCGGGATCGTGCTCCAGAACAGTTGCCACAGGGTGCGCAGCCAGCGGCTCAGGAACGGTTGCGACTCAACGGTGCTGGCCTCGGTGACGGCCTCCAGTGCGGCTTCCGGCACTTGGTCGGGGCGCGCGATGCGTTGTGCCACCAGCGACACGCCCACCACCAGCACGATCCCCGCCACCAACCGCAACGCGGTAAAGCCCCAGCCCAGCACAAAGCCCATGAACACCAGGGTGGCCGGGTTCAATACCGGGTTGGCGATCCAGAAAGCCAGCGCCGCGCCCACCGACACCTGCTGGCGCCGCATACCCGCCGCCACCGGCGCCGCGCAGCAACTGCACATCATCCCCGGCAAGGCGAACAGCCCGCCGCGCAGGGTCGAGCCCAGCCCGGCGCGCCCGAACAGACGCAGCAACCAGTCGCGGGGGATCAGCACTTGCAGCAGCGAACCGAGGATCACCGCCAACACCGCGGCTTTCCAGATCGCCAGGAAATACACCTGCGCATAGGCCAGCGCCGCCGCCAGGGGCGAACTTTGTTGATCGTTGAGGATCGAGGCGCCGATGCTGTGGTTGTCGGCGGCAACAAAGGCCTTGAGGTAGTAGGGCGACCACTTCACATAGTAGAGGCCGACGCAGGCGACCAGCAGGAACAGAGCCGGTTTCCACCAGAAGGACCAGCCCCGGTTGGGCTGGGAGGATATGAGGTCGGGCATGGTGATGTTCCGCAGATGAGACGATAGCGGCGCATCATACGCTGTCAGCTATCGGCACTCACCTGTGTTGGTTCCGGGCAGCTTTCGTCGCCGTCGTTCAAGCCTTGCTTATAGTTGCGGCTGAGCAGTGAGGCCTTGCCGTTGTGCCAGGTCAATGTCAGCACGTACAAGGTGTCGTAGTCGCTGCCGGACCAGTCGTCGGTGATGGTGTGCTTTTCGCCTGAGGCTTCGCTGGCTACCTTGTTGATCAACTCCGGCAAGTAGCCGTGGGACCAGGCGGTGTAGATCGTGGCGTTGTGGTACTTGTCTTCCACCAGCTCGTCGGCGAGGGCGCTGGTGTCATTGGCGGAAAACTTGATGTTCACCGGCAGGCCGAGCTTGATGGCGCTGGGGCTGATGGTCATCAGTGGGCGAATGTAGCTATAGGAATTGTCCAGCTCGCCTTCTTCCACATTACGCGTCGGATTGGCGGCAAATACGAAGTCGGCATTGCCGAACTTTTCCGGCAGCAAGGTGGCCAGGTTCATCGCGCGGTTGAGGCCCTGGCAGTTGAGCTGCCCCAGGCCGCCGGCGGGTTTCTCACCGTGGCGCAGGAATATCAGGGTTTGCACGCCGTCCGCTTGCCCTGCACGGCTGGTGCGCGACTCCAGGGTCAGGCCGATAGCGCCGCCTGCCAGAAGCAACGGCAACATGATGTATGAATATCGTTTCAAGCGCAGCGCAAGGCTCAGGGGTTTGAGGGTCATTGTTATCGAGTCTTCAGTGCATCGGATTAAGGCGGACAAGCCCGGCCCCAGTGACGCATCCGGCGTCCTGCGGTGTTCCCTGTCGATGTAGCGCGTCGTCTCCATTCACCGTTGAGCGCACTTAAGAGTGCGCGAGGGCCTATTGGTTCGCCCACGCAGGATAATAGCCAGCGCTTGTTGCGTATTGATGACCCGAGCAGGACGGTCGCCAGATGTCTATCATGGAGGCTTTCCACCGAGGTCCCTGCGATGAACCCACTTGCCGCGTTCCCGATCAACAGCAAATGGCCCGCCCGCCATCCCGAGCGGTTGCAACTGTACTCGCTGCCGACCCCCAACGGCGTAAAAGTATCGATCATGCTCGAAGAACTGGGCCTGCCCTACGAAGCACACAAGGTCAGCTTCGAGACCCAGGACCAGTTGTCCGCCGAGTTCCTGTCGCTGAACCCCAACAACAAGATCCCCGCGATCATCGACCCCAATGGCCCCGGCGGCCAGCCTCTGGCGCTGTTCGAGTCCGGCGCGATCCTGATCTACCTGGCGGAGAAAACCAGCCAGCTGCTGTCCGAAGACCCGTCGACGCGCTATGAGACATTCCAGTGGCTGATGTTCCAGATGGGCGGTATCGGCCCGATGTTCGGCCAGCTGGGCTTTTTCAACAAGTTCGCCGGCAAGGCCTACGAAGACAAACGCCCCCGCGATCGCTACGCCGCCGAATCCCGACGTTTGCTGGGCGTGCTGGAAAAGCGCCTGCTGGGCCGCACCTGGATCATGGGCGACGACTACAGCATCGCCGACATCGCCACCTTTCCATGGATCCGCAACCTGATCGGCTTCTACGAATCCGGTGACCTGGTAGGCATCGCCGACTTCCCCAATGTACTGCGCGCGCTGGACGGTTTTGTCGCACGGCCGGCGGTGATCCGTGGCCTGACAATTCCGAGCTGAAGCATGCCGACTTTCGATTTCAAACAGCTGGACGTATTCAGCAGCGTACCGCTCAAGGGCAACCCGTTGGCGGTGGTGTTCGGCGCCGACAGCCTGACCGACCAGCAGATGGCGGATTTCGCCAATTGGACCAATCTCAGTGAAACCACGTTTTTGCTGACACCGCGTGATCCCAGGGCTGACTACAGGGTGCGCATTTTCACCACCCTGACGGAACTGCCGTTTGCCGGGCATCCGACGCTGGGCAGTTGCCACGCCTGGCTGCAGGCAGGCGGCATCGCCAAAGGCGAGGAAATCATCCAGGAATGCGAGATTGGCCTGGTGCGTATCCGGCGCCAGGGCGATGAGCTGGCGTTTATCGCGCCGCCGTTGTTGCGCTCAGGCCCGCTCGACGCGCCTATGCTGGAGCGCGTGCGCCTGGCCTTGGGCCTGGCTCCCGAAGACATTCTGCGCAGCCAATGGGTGGATAACGGTGCGGGCTGGCTGGCCGTGATGCTGGCCGATCGTGGTCAGGTCCTGTCTTTACAACCCGATTACTCGCAGCTGTTGGGGCTGGCGGTGGGTGTGATTGCCCCGTGCGACCCCGCGCGGGACGCCGTGGATGCGCAATTTGAAGTGCGTGCCTTCATTGCCGGTGACGGCGCCCAGGAGGACCCGGCCACCGGCAGCCTGAACGCCGGTGTGGCCCAATGGCTGCTGGCCGAAGGCCTGGCGCCGGAGCGCTATGTGGTCAGCCAGGGCACGGCCCTGCGCCGGGCAGGGCGCATTCGGGTCGAACGCCAGGGCGAGGACATCTGGGTGGGCGGCGCGGTGGCGGTGTGCATCGAAGGGCGTCTACGGCTCTAGATCAATGAATTGTTACGGGCCGCGCAATACACTGTTGGGCTCCCCGGGTTTGTGTCGCCGGTGCCTGGGGGCATAAGCTTCGTTCCAAAGTTTTGACCTTTCATCCAGGAAAACCATGACCAGTCAGTTCCCCCAAGCCCGTCCACGCCGCCTGCGCCGCTCTCCAGAGCTGCGGGGCTTGTTCCAGGAAAGCGAGTTCACCCTTAACGACTTGGTGTTGCCGATTTTTGTCGAAGAAGAAATCGACGACTTCGTGCCGATCACCAGCATGCCTGGCGTGCAGCGCATCCCGGAAAAGAAGCTGGCCGCCGAGATCGAGCGTTATGCGCGTGCCGGCATCAAGTCGGTGATGACCTTCGGCGTGTCCCACCACTTGGACGCCAGCGGCAGCGACACCTGGAAAGAACGCGGCCTGGTCTCGCGCATGTCCTCGACCATCAAGGGTGCCGTGCCGGAAATGATCGTGATGTCCGACACCTGCTTCTGTGAATACACCGATCATGGCCACTGCGGCGTGATGCACGGTGCCCATGTCGATAACGATGCGACCCTGATTAACCTTGGCAGGCAAGCCGTGGCCGCCGCCCGCGCCGGTGCCGACGTGATCGCCCCCTCGGCGGCGATGGACGGCCAGGTCCAGGCGATCCGCCGCGCCCTGGATGAGGCGGGGTTCACCCATATTCCGATCATGGCGTACTCCACCAAATTCGCCTCGGCGCTCTACGGCCCGTTCCGCGAAGCCGGCGGCAGCGCGCTCAAGGGCGACCGCAAAAGCTACCAGATGAACCCGATGAACCGCCGCGAAGCCGTGCGCGAGTCGCTGCTGGACGAACAGGAAGGCGCGGATGCGCTGATGGTCAAGCCGGCGGGGGCCTACCTCGACATCATCCGCGACATCCGCGAAGCCTCGCGCCTGCCGGTGGCGGCGTATCAGGTCAGCGGCGAGTACGCGATGATAAAGTTCGGCGCCCAGGCCGGGGCGATTGATGAAGATCGCGTGGTGCGCGAAACGTTGGGGTCGATCAAGCGCGCGGGTGCGGACCTGATCTTCACCTACTTCGCGATGGACCTGGCACTGGCCGGGATCTGACGCGCACCGCAAATCAACTGTGGGAGCTGGCTTGCCTGCGATAGCATCACCTCGGTATCACTGAAAAAACCGAGGTGCCTGTATCGCAGCATAGGTATCTACACAACTTTCAAAGGCAAAAAAATCTCCCTGTAGTGAGCGGGCTTGTCCCGCGCTGGGTGGCGAAGCCGCCCCAAACCAGACGATCTGGTTTCATCTGGAACACTACGGTGTCCTTATTGGGGCGGCTTCGCCACCCAGCGCGGGACAAGCCCGCTCACTACAATGATATGTAGATACCTATGTGTATCGCAGGCAAGCCAGCTCCCGCATTTACCTGCATCGTTTGTGAGGTAGTATTCCAGCTCCGCTGCCCCAGGAAGCTTTGCATGTCTTCGTCCCATCTATCCCTTTTACTTTTCTCGTTATTGGTCCTGGCCGGTTGCTCCACAACGCGCAACCCGCAGCAGCCGGAGCGCAGCGAGGCCGAGGTGAAGGCGCAGATCGTGCACCTGCTGCCGGCCAAGGTGCCGGACCGCAATGGTTGGGCCCAGGACATCTACACCGCTTTCGACACCCAGAAAATCTACCCCAGCACCGAGAATATCTGCGCCGTGCTGGCGGTGACCGAGCAGGAATCCACTTTCCAGGTGGACCCGCCCGTGCCGAATATGGGCAAGATTGCCCAGGACGAGATCCTGCGCCGTGCCGGCAAAATCCACGTGCCGGCATTTGTCGTACGCAGCGCACTTCAGTTGCGCTCGTCCACTGGCAAGACGTACGCCGACCGCTTGAGTGCAGCACGCACGGAAAGGGACCTGAGCGGCATCTTCGATGACTTCATCAGCATGGTGCCATTGGGCAATACCCTGTTTGGCGGTTTCAACCCGGTGCATACCGCCGGCCCGATGCAGGTCAGCATCGACTTTGCGCAGAAACAGGCACGGGGTTATCCCTACACGGTAGACGGCAGCATTCGCCGCGAAGTGTTCACCCGCCGTGGCGGCATGTACTTCGGTATCGCGCATTTGCTCGGCTACCCGGTCAACTACGACCAACCGCTGTATCGCTTCGCTGACTTTAACGCCGGGTGGTACGCCAGCCGCAATGCCGCGTTCCAGGCCGCCGTCAGCCGCGCGTCGGGCACCGAGCTGGCGCTGGATGGGGATTTGATCCGCTACGGTTCGTTGCTGCCCGGCACCACTGAACTGGCGGTGCGTTCCCTCGGGGCGAAGCTGGATATGCGCAACCCGAGTATCCGCAGCCAATTGGAGCAGGGCGAGCAGCTGGACTTTGAAGAGACTACGCTCTACAAGCGCGTGTTTGCACTTGCCGACAAAGCTGCCGGCAAGCCGATGCCGCGGGCGATCCTGCCGGGCATCGTGCTCAAGAGCCCCAAGATCACCCGCAACCTCACCACGGCGTGGTTTGCCAAGCGCGTGGATGAGCGGTATCAGCGCTGTATGAAGCGCTGATCAGAGGCGGCGTTTGACAAAACGTCGCCACAGCCACACCCACAACCACGCCACCGGGAACGCCAGGATCACGAACGGCAGCACGTAGCTTGAGCGTTCCAGGGCGTCGGCTGTGCCTTCCACCAGGTTGTCGCCCAGGTTGCTGAACATGCGGCTGAACCGTGACTGCTGGTTCGCGCCGTCGGAGGAGCGGAAGTTCAGGGTCACGCGGTTGGTATCGAGGCGGCGTTGCTGGCCGGCGGCGGCTTGGGCCAATTCCTGCAGCTCGTTCTCGATGCCCGCCTGTTCCTTGCTCAAGGCGATCAGGTCACTGACGGTGATGTCCTTGCGCTTGGCCAGTTCGTCGAGCCGTTGTTGCTGGGCCAGCAAGCGTTCCTGGCGGCGGCGTACATCGGCGACGACATCCGCCAGGTCCTCGGCGGTGGTGACGCGCTGGCCGAGCTTGCCACCTTCGGTGGCCATCGCAACCATGGGCTCAACGCCCGTCGGTGCGATGCGCAGGATGATCTGGCCGCCGCTGCCGTCTTCGGTGATGCCGAGGATATTGCAGGCGCCGAAGCGCGCCGTTTCGCAGGCCTCGCGGGTGGCCTGCATGCGCGGTGCGAGCAGGGCGCCGGGCAGGGCCAGGCTCAGTTCGTGTTCGTAGGCCAGTTGTGCGCCGACACGACTTTGCTCGCCGTTGATCACCCTGGCGCGAGAATTGTCCTTGGGCGAACAGCCGACCAGGGCCAGGCCGGTTATCACGATTAATAAGCCTGTGCGAAGCGGATGGGGCTTGCCGTCCAGATGGCGCATTGCTGTTCCTTGGGATCAGGGGGGATTGGACGGCGATTAAAGCGGGTCTGGCGGATTAACGCAAAGCATCCCAAGGGATTTGCGCGGTAGATGGTGCTGGCTGTCGGCCAAGGCTTGGCGTACACCTCAAGCCCGACGCCAAGGAAGCATTCGCCATGAACGCCCACGCCGTGCCCGGGCGAGTGGGGGATAAGGTAGTGGTGCGCGCGAGTGCGGTGTTTGCCGTGCCGCGTGCTGACTGATAACGCAGATCAACCAGCGCGCATCAAAACATAAAATAGCTGACTGATTTTTCACAGCAGCTATTGCAGGTGACCGATCTCTCGTGGCGAGCGGGCTTGCCCCGCGTTGGGGTGCGAAGCGCCCCCATGATGGCCAACTCGGCGTGTCAGGCATTCCTCTGCGCCTGGTTTTGGGGCGGCTGCGCAGCCCAACGCGGGGCAAGCCCGCTCGCCACAGAGACCCCGTTTGCCGTGCGACAGCGCTACGCCGAGAAGTCGCGGGCTTCCCATATTGATCTGCGTTTTTCCAGGATTACCGCGCAAAGAAAAGGCCTGGTTTTCGTGGAACCAGGCCTTTTCCATGTTGCTCGTTATCGCTGCCCAGTCAGCTGCGTTCGAGGGCGAGGGCTACGCCTTGGCCGCCGCCGATGCACAGCGTGGCCAGGCCTTTCTTGGCGTCGCGCCTGATCATTTCATGCAGCAGGGTCACCAGCACGCGGCAGCCTGAAGCGCCAATGGGGTGGCCGATGGCAATGGCGCCGCCGTTGACGTTGACCTTCTCGGCGTCCCAGTCCAGCTCTTTACCCACTGCCAGGGATTGCGCGGCGAAGGCTTCGTTGGCTTCGATCAGGTCCAGGTCAGCCAGGCTCCACCCGGCTTTGTCCAGGCAGCGGCGGGTGGCCGAGACCGGGCCGATGCCCATGATGGCGGGGTCGACGCCGGCATTGGCGTAGCTGGCGATGCGTGCCAGAACAGCCAGGCCCAGGGCCTTGGCTTTGTCGGCGCTCATCAATAGCACCGCCGCAGCGCCGTCGTTGAGGCTTGAGGCGTTGCCCGCGGTCACGCTGCCGTCTTTTTTGAATGCCGGTTTGAGCTTGGCCAGGGATTCGGCGGTGGTGCCGGCGCGCGGCTGTTCATCCACGGCGAAGGCCACCGGGTCGCCTTTACGCTGGGGAATCAGGATTGGCGTAATCTCGTCGGCAAAACGGCCCGCCTCGATAGCGGCGATCGCTTTCTGCTGGGAGGCCGCGGCGAATGCGTCCTGCGCTTCACGGCTGATGCCGTACTTGTCCACCAGGTTCTCGGCGGTGATCCCCATGTGGTAATCGTTGAACGCGTCCCACAGGCCGTCGGTGATCATGCTGTCGACCATCTTGGCGTGGCCCATGCGCAAACCGGTGCGCGCGGTGGGTAACACGTAGGGGGCCAGGCTCATGTTTTCCATGCCGCCGGCGATGATCACTTCGGCATCGCCGCAACGGATAGCCTGGGCGCCCAGATGCAGCGCCTTGAGGCCCGAGCCGCAGACCTTGTTCAAGGTCAGGCTGGGTACCGCGTGGGGCAGGCCGGCCAGGATCGAGGCCTGGCGTGCCGGGTTCTGGCCGCTGCCGGCGGTAAGGACCTGGCCGAGAATCACTTCATCGACCTGGGCCGGGTCCAGGCCGGTCTGTTCCAAGAGGCGACGGATCACGGCGGCGCCCAGTTCCGGTGCCGGAATATTCGCCAGCGAACCCTGGAAGCTGCCCACGGCGGTGCGGGTGGCAGCGACAATCACGACGTCTTGCATGAATTGTGTCCTCACTCGAAGTGCATTTCTGGAACGTGGTCCGGAACGATCAGTTTACCGGCGGTCTTGCTCACAATCTCTTCAACGCTGACGCCAGGTGCGCGTTCCTTGAGAACAAAAGCGCCATTTTCGATTTCCAGGTACGCCAGGTCCGTCAGCACACGCTTGATGCAGTTCGCACCGGTCAACGGCAGGCTGCATTGACTGAGCAGCTTGGACTCACCGTCCTTGGACGCATGGGTCATGATCACGATGATGTTTTCCGCACCGGCCACCAGGTCCATGGCGCCGCCCATGCCTTTGACCAGTTTGCCGGGGATCATCCACGAAGCGATGTTGCCGTGTACGTCCACTTCAAACGCGCCCAGCACGGTAAGGTCGACGTGGCCGCCGCGAATCATCGCGAAGGACTCGGCGGAAGAGAAGATCGAGGCGCCGATGCGTGCGGTGACGGTTTGCTTGCCGGCGTTGATCATGTCGGCATCGATGGTTTCTTCGGTCGGAAAAGGTCCCATGCCGAGCAGGCCGTTTTCCGATTGCAGCATGACTTCCATGCCTTCGGGAATGTAGTTGGCCACCAGGGTCGGAATGCCGATGCCGAGGTTGACGTAGTAACCGTCCTGCATTTCGCGGGCGACGCGCTGTGCCATTTGTTCGCGGGTAAGAGCCATTGTGCTGTTCCTCTTATTATGTGCGCTGGATTATTTGCGGACGGTGCGCTGTTCGATGCGCTTCTCGAAGGTGCCGCAGATGATCCGGTCGACGTAGATGCCAGGGGTGTGGATCTGCGCCGGGTCGAGCTCGCCCGGTTCGACGATTTCCTCGACTTCGACCACGGTGATCTTGCCGGCGGTGGCGGCCAGCGGGTTGAAGTTCTGCGCGGTGTGCCGGTAGATGACGTTGCCGAAGTGGTCGGCTTTCCAGCCTTTGACGATGGCGAAGTCGCCGGTGATGGACTCTTCCATCAAATAGGGGCGACCGTTGAACTCGCGGGTTTCCTTGCCTTCGGCAACCGGAGTGCCGACGCCGGTGGCGGTAAAGAACGCCGGGATGCCGGCGCCGCCTGCGCGCATTTTTTCGGCCAGGGTGCCTTGGGGCGTCAGCACCACTTCGATCTCGCCGCTGAGCAATTGCGTCTCGAACAGGGCATTTTCACCCACGTAGGAAGCGATGACCTTGCGGATCTGCTTTTCTTCCAGCAGCACGCCCAGGCCGAAACCATCAACGCCGCAGTTATTGGAAACCACCGTCAGGTCGCGGGTGCCTTTGCGCTTGATCTCGTTGATCAGGTTTTCCGGAATGCCGCACAGGCCAAAACCGCCTGCGAGCACGGTCATGCCATCTTCCAGGCCTGCCAGGGCTTCTTCATAGGACGCCACGCGTTTATCGAAACCTGCCATATGCACCTCTTTTATTGTTTGTCGGCCAGCAATGAACTGAGTGTTGCCTCGGCGGATTGATTTGTTAAGTTGTTTTTTAAGGTTGATTGATTTAAAAAACAGCATAGTTGGCCCCGTCGCCCGGAGTAGCCCATGACCGTCAAACAACTGCGCGCCTTTCTCGCCGTGGCCCAGAGCCTGAGTTTTGCCGCCGCATGCGAGCGCCTGCACCTTTCCCAATCGGCGCTGAGCCTGACGATCAAGGGCCTGGAAGAAGGGCTGGGTGGGCGCCTGTTCAGCCGTAATACACGAAACGTAGCGCTGACCCCTGAAGGAGAATCCCTGCTGCCCCTGGCACGCCGCCTGATTGCCGACTGGGACAACGCCGAAGACGAGCTGCGTCAGCGCTTCACCCTGCAGCGCGGGCGCGTCACCGTCGCGGCGATGCCGTCGTTTGCGGGCAACTTGCTGCCACCGATCCTGAAGATATTCCGCGCGCGTTACCCTCAGGTGAACGTCACCGTGCACGACTTGATCAATGAGCAAGTGCTGGAGATGGTGCGTGATCGGCAGGTGGAGCTGGGCGTGGCGTTCGAGCCTTCTGAGGGTTCATCGCTGGTGTTTACCCCGCTGTACCTGGACCGCTTTATTGCGGTCGTGCCGGGGGACTCGCCCCTGGCGCACTGTGCCGAGGTCGATTGGAAAACCTTGCTGGAACAGCCGTTCATCACCTTGCAGCGGCCGTCCACGGTGCGGGTCATGCTGGAGGAGCACTTGGGCGCCTTGCAGATGAAGCTGCCGGTGGCCCTGGAAAGCCATCAACTGGCAACGGTGGGCAAGATGGTTGCCTGCGGCCTTGGCGTCAGCGCCGTACCGGCGTTGTGCGCGCTACAGATGGAAGAGGCGGGTGCGCATTGCATCACCCTGAACGGTCCGGTGATCCAGCGACCGATTGGTGTGCTGACCAAGCCGGGGCACGAATTGTCGGCGGCAGCGCAGGCGTTGTTTGATATCTTCCAGGATGAAGCGGCACAGGGCCGGTTTCCAACGTTTTAAGCTCGCCAAAAAGTGTGGGAGCTGGTTTGCCTGCGATAGCTATTTAACATTCAACACTGGTGTTGATACTTAAACCGTTATCGCAGGCAAGCCAGCTCCCACATTTATTGTCATGTATTGCTTAGTAGTAGCGGTCGATCACTTTAACTTGCGAGCTGTCCTTAAAAGATGCCCAGGCGTTGTTAAGTGTGTCGAAGACGTGTTCTATGAAGTTACGGTCGGCAGCCGCTTTCTTGCCGACATAACCCTGGCCACGGCGGTACATCTTCAGGCGCGCCGCCAGCTCACGGTTGTTCCGGTCAAACTCGGCTTCTTCGGTGTGGGGCGCCAGGCAGTCAAGTTGAACTTCGCCCGATTTGCCAATCCACAGGATATGGTCGTCGAGTGTGTCTTTCTGCGCTGCGAACATCTCAGCCAATTCATCGATAGTGGGTTGGTTGTTCAGATTCATGTGTAAGCCCCTTGACCAGTTGGCGATCTATCAATTGATTCGTTAAAACTGCTTAGTTGTCTCCGGTTCCGAAAACCGGGCGTCAGCGAAGGTCTGCCGAATACGGGCAGGGTCTTGAACCTGATGCATGTAGTCTTGCTGATGAACTGCTACGCAATGCTTTCATAACGAAGACAAGCAGCATTCGAGCTCCTTGTACCGATCCATTCAGGACGGTCAGCTTCATCAATCCGCCTTGTGGGCAGTGCACATCCGGAAAAAACAGCTCGGCGGTCAGACGAGCTCTTTCAAAACGCTTGTTGCCAACGCTCCCGATCCGGGAGACGTCTAGATCATGCAAGGACTAAAACGTTACGTCAACAATTATGTAGTGATTATTTTTGTTCACTACATAATTTGGCGTGGGGACGCGAACATGCGTAAAAACGTGACTTGGGCGTCATTTTTGGAGTGGCCGGTCGTAGCGCCGGGGTCGCCCATTTGACACAAAAAACCTGTGGGAGCGGGCTTGCTCGCGAATGGCGGTGGATCAGTTGAAGATGTATTGACTGATCCACCGCATTCGCGAGCAAGCCCGCTCCCACATTGGATGTTTGTTGTTGCGCTATACGAGCCGGGCAGCAAGCAGCGGCAACAGCTGCTCGCAGGAGGCCTCGATCTTCACCTGCAACAACTCATCCCCGCGGGTCTTGCCCAGGTTGATGGCCATCACCGGCTTGCCCCGCTCGGCCATCGCCTTGCACAAGCGAAACGCCGAATAGGCCATCAGCGACGAGCCCACCACCAGCAAGCCCTGTGCATCCTCTACCGCCGCCATCGCCCGCGCCGCTGTCGCGGGCGCTACGTTCTCACCAAAAAACACCACATCCGGCTTCAGGCGCTCGCCATCGCAAAGGGGGCAGCGGGGGACCCGGAAGTCTTCTTCAAAGGCGGGATCGAGCAAGGTGTCGCCGTCCGGCGCCTGCATCGCCTGGACTTGCGCCATGTGAGGGTTGTCGATTTCCAGCTGTCGCTGGACTGCATCGCGCGCGCTGCGCGACTGGCAATCCAGGCACAGCACCCGGTGCAGGCTGCCGTGCAGTTCGATCACGTCATGGCTACCGGCTTGATCGTGCAGAGTGTCAACGTTCTGCGTGATCAAACCGCTTATACGCTCGCGTTGCTGCAACGTCGCCAGCGCCAGGTGTGCCTGGTTCGGCTGCGCAGCGCGGACCTTTGGCCACCCCAACATCGCGCGCGCCCAATAACGGCGCCGCGCCTGCGCGGTGGCAAGGAACTCCTGGTACATCATCGGCGCCTTGCCGCGACGCACGCCTTCGCTGTCACGGTAATCGGGAATGCCCGACGACGTGCTGATCCCCGCGCCGGTCAGCACCAGAAAGCGCCGTTCGGCCATGGCTCGATGCAGGGTGTCGAGGTGTTGCTCCTGATGTTCCAGCGTGTCGAGCATGGTTTCCCCTATTCGCCGCGAATGTACTGCTCCAGCTGTTTGATCAGGTCAGCCTGTTCGGCAATGGCCTCTTTGACCAAGTCACCGATGGACAGCAGGCCAAGCAGCTTGCCGTCTTCGACCACCGGCAGGTGGCGCAAGTGACTGTCGGTCATGATGTTCATGCATTCATCGACAGTTTTACGGGTATCGACAGTGATCACCGGAGAACTCATCACGTCATCGACCCGCGTGGTCACCGACGACAACCCCTTGAGGATGAGTTTACGTGCGTAATCACGTTCGCTGATGATCCCGACCACCACGCCATCCTTGACGACCGGCAATGCCCCGACGTTTTTCTCCGACATCCGGACCAGCGCTTCAAACACGGTGTGGTCCCATTGGATGGTGTGGACGTCCTGGTTTTTCTGGTCCTTGGTTTTGAGTACTTGTGCAACGGTTTTCATGTCGGCCACTCCGGTGTTGTTGTTAGAAGCTCAGCAGGTCCCTACAGAATCCTAGACGGCCCACGCCGCGGCAAGGTCCAAAGCGGCGTTAAACCCGTCGAAAAACGTCATTCGCCGTATTTTTTCGGTGTTTACCCGGCATTTGACGGTTTTTTCGCGCGCTTGGGGCTGGCTGCGGTCTTGCGTGGCGCACTCTTGCGCTTCTTTTTCCATGGTGTGGCGCCTCGACCCGCCGGGCTGGCCGGACCGGTGATGGTCATGCGCATGCCATTGCAGCGGGCCACTTGCTTGCTCATCCAGGCAGCCTGCTTGGCGACGAACTCTTCCAGGCTCATCTCACCGCTTTGCACCATGTCCAGCGCCTGTTCCCAAATGGCGGTGGTGCCAGGGTCTGCAATGGCCCGTGGCACCGCATCGATCAGGCTGAACGCTGCCGGCGTGGCCGACAGCGCCTTGCCGTTTTTCACCAGGTAACCACGGTCGAGCAGGCCCTGGATGATTCCGGCGCGGGTGGCCTCGGTGCCGATGCCAGTGGTGTCCTTGAGTTTCTGTTTGAGCAGCGGGTCTTGCACCAGCTTGGCGACGTTTTTCATCGCCTTGATCAGGTCGCCTTCGGTAAAGGGCTTTGGCGGTTGGGTCCACAGGTCCTTGAGGTTGACCTTGGCCACCGCATAACCCTGGCCCTGCACCAACATCGGCAGGGCCTGCGGTGCCGGTGCTTCACGGCCCTTGATTGGCGCCAGAGCCTCGGGCAAGGCGCGTTTCCAGCCCGGTTCGATCACCACTTTACCGACCGCGCGCAAGGCTTGGCCCGCGCAATCGAAATCCGCCTGGGTGCGGTCGTATTCATGGTTGGGCAGAAACTGCGCCAGGTAGCGTGCGCGAATCAACGTGTAGACCGCGCGGTGTTTGCCGGTGAGTTGGCCGACGTCTTTGCCGGCCCCGGTGGGGATGATGCCGTGGTGAGCGCTGACCTTGGCGTCGTTCCAGGCCCGGGAGCGGCGCTGGGGATCGATATACGGCATCAGGTCGGCAACCGCCGTATCTGCGCGGCCCAGCGCGGCGAGAATCTTCGGCGCCTCGGTGTGCTGGCTCAGGGGCAAGTAGCCGCAGTCACTGCGCGGGTAGGTGATGACCTTGTGGGTTTCGTAGAGGGATTGGGCAATGTCGAGGGTTTCCTGGGCCCCGAGGCCGAGTTTCCTGGAGCAGATTTCCTGCAGCGTGCCCAGGTCGAAGGGCAGGGGGGCCACTTCGCGCATGCGCTCGGTTCGCAACTTCACCAACTGCGCGGTGGCGGCGTTTTCCATGGCCATAGCGGCGTCCCGCGCCAGTTGCGGGTTGAGACAACGACCTTGGTCATCACAGGCGTCTTCTGCCGCACGCCATTGAGCGGTAAAAGTCATGCGTTCGTGGCGCAGGTCGACATCGATGGCCCAGTAAGCCACCGGCACAAAATCGGCGATGCTGCGGTCGCGGTCCACCACCAGGCGCAAGGTCGGCGTTTGGACGCGGCCCACCGGCAGCACACCTTGATAGCCGGATTGACGCCCGAGCAGGGTAAACAGGCGGCTCATGTTCATCCCGATCAGCCAGTCGGCGCGGGAGCGGCCCAGCGCCGAGTGATACAGGCTGAAGGTCTCGGCCCCTGGCTTGAGCGCCGCCAAGGCTTTGCGAATCGAGGCATCGTCCAGTGCCGACAGCCACAGCCGCTGGATCGGCCCTCGGTAGCGGCAATGCTCCACCAGCTCGCGCGCGATCATCTCGCCTTCACGGTCGGCGTCGGTGGCGATCACAAGCTCCTGGGCTTCCCCCAGCAGTCGCTTGACCGCCTTGAACTGGCTGGCGGTCTTGGGCTTGACCAGCATCTTCCATTTGTCCGGGACGATCGGCAGGTCGGCCAGCACCCAGCGTTTGTACTTGGCGTCGTAGGCATCCGGCGGAGCGGTTTCCAGCAGGTGGCCGATGCACCAGGTGACTGTGACGCCATTGCCCAGCCAGCAGCCATCGCCCCGGCGGCTGGCGCCGAGCACGGCCGCGATATCCTTGGCCTGGGAGGGTTTTTCACAGAGGTACAGCCGCATGGTCGTCACATCAGATCGGGGTTGATGCTGTGCAGAATGCTTAGTAAGAGACGTTTGGGCAACCATTATCTGTATGGATGTACAGCAATTTGTGTGAGCACCGCAAAAACAAAATGTGGGAGCGGCGGTGCGACGATTCGACTTGCTTGCGAATACGGTGTGTCAGTCATGCATGTATCAACTGACACTCCGCCTTCGCGAGCAAGCCCGCTCCCACAGGGGATCTCCAATAATCCAGGAAGGATCAGTTGTTATCGATATCCACATGCCGTGTTTCTTTGAGGCAGATCATCCCCACCACCAGGCTGACCCCAGTCACCACCACCGGGTACCACAGACCGTAGAAGATATCGCCGGTGTACACCACCAAAGCAAAGGACACGGTCGGCAGGAACCCGCCGAACCAGCCATTACCGATGTGGTAGGGCAGGGACATCGAGGTGTAGCGGATACGCGTCGGGAACAGCTCCACCATCAGCGCGGCCAGCGGGCCGTAGCACATGGCGGCAATCAGGATCAGCGCCACGATCAGTACCACCACCATGACCTTGTTGACCTGGGCCGCATCCGCCGAAGAAGGGTAACCGGCCAGGGTCACTGCGCCGCGCAGGGCCGCTTCGTCGAAGCCGTCGATACGCACTTCACCCACGCTGACCTGCACCGGGCTGCCGGCAGGTGCGGAGGCGCTGCTGTAGGGCAGGCCTTGCTTGACCAGGAAGGTCTTGACCTTGTCGCAGGGGCTGTCAAAACGCGCCTTGCCCACCGGGTCGAACTGGAAGGTGCAGGTAGCCGGGTCGGCCAGCACCGTGATCGGTGCCTGGCGGCTGGCCTGGTCCATGGCCGGGTTGGTGTAGTGCGCCAGGCTCTTGAAGATCGGGAAGTACAGCACGGTCGCCAGCAGCAGGCCGAGCATCAACACCGGCTTGCGTCCCACCTTGTCCGACAGCCAGCCAAAGAAAATGAAGAACGGCGCGCCAATCACCACACTGATGATCAGCAACACGTTGGCCAGGGCCGGGTCCATCTTCAAGAACTGCGTGAGGAAGAACAGCACATAGAATTGCGCCGCGTAGAAGGTCACCGCTTGCCCGCCGTTGATGCTGAACAGCGCGATCAGCACCACCTTGAGGTTTTCCCATTTACCAAAGGAATCGCGGATCGGTGCTTTGCTGGCTTTGCCTTCCTCTTTCATCTTCAGGAAGGCGGGCGACTCGTGCAGGCTAAGGCGTATCCAGGTGGAAATGCCCAGCAGCACGATGGAAAACAGGAACGGAATGCGCCAGCCCCACACCTCGAACTGATCACCGGTGAAGTAACGGCAGGCCAGCACCACCAGCAACGACAGCAGCAGGCCGAGGGTCGCGGTCGATTGAATCCAGCTTGTATGCAGGCCGCGCTTGCCGGCCGGCGCATGCTCGGCCACATAGGTGGCCGCGCCGCCATACTCGCCGCCCAGCGCAAGACCTTGCAGCATGCGCAGCACGATCAGAATGATCGGCGCCGCAATGCCGATACTGGCGTAGGTCGGCAACAGCCCGACGCAGAAGGTCGCAACACCCATCAGAATGATGGTGACCAAGAAGGTGTACTTACGTCCGATCATGTCGCCCAATCGGCCAAACACCAACGCCCCGAACGGCCGCACCACAAAGCCGGCCGCAAAGGCCATCAAGGCGAAGATGAAGGCGGTGGTGTCGTTGACGCCGGCAAAGAACTGCTTGCTGATCACCGCCGCCAGCGCGCCGTAGAGGAAAAAGTCATACCACTCGAACACCGTCCCGAGGGACGAGGCGAAGATGACTTTCTTTGAGTCGTTGCGGATGCTGGCGGTGTTGACCGCCGAGCCCAAGGGTTGAGCATGTTCTGACATCGGGTAGCCCTCACAGTGATTATTTATTGTTGTTCCACTGTCGGCGCCGGGTTCGGCGCCGCTATTCAGGTTGCGTGAACCAGTTCTTTCTCCGGGGCGAGACTCCTTGTAGGCGGCGAAAGGATCAGCTGCGCGGCCTTTTCCGCGATCATCAGCGTCGGTGAACAAGTATTGCCGGAGGTGATGCGCGGCATGATCGACGCATCGGCAATACGCAATCCAGGCACGCCATGCACGCGCAGTTGGGCGTCGACCACCGCGTCTTTGTCACTGCCCATGCGGCAGGTGCCGACTGGATGGAAGATCGTCGTACCGATGCGTGCGGCGGCTTCATGCAGTTCGTCTTCGGTCTGCAGCGAATCGCCCGGCAGATATTCCACGGGTTTGAACTGGCTCAGGGCCGGTGCGGCGACGATGCGGCGCGTCAGGCGGATCGCATCGGCGGCCACCCGTAGATCTTCCGGATGGCTGAGGTAGTTGGGGCGGATCAGCGGCGCATCCGCCGGGTTGGCCGAGCGAATGTCGATACGCCCCCGGCTTTGCGGGCGCAGGTCGCAGACCGAGGCGGTAAACGCCGGGAACGCGTGCAGCGGTTCGCCAAAACGTTCGAGCGACAGTGGCTGCACGTGGTACTCAAGGTTGGCCGAAGTCTGTTCCGGACCCGAACGGGCAAACGCGCCGAGCTGGCTGGGCGCCATCGACAGCGGGCCGCTGCGGTCATACAGGTAGCGCAGGCCCATGCCCATTTTGCCCCACAGGGTGCCGGCGATCTGGTTGAGGGTGCGCGCGTTTTCCAGCTTGTAGATCAGGCGCAGTTGCAGGTGGTCCTGCAGATTGCCGCCGACGCCTGGCAGTTCATGCAGTACGTCGATGCCCAAGGGTTTGAGCACGCTGGAAGGGCCGATGCCCGAGCGCTGCAAAATGCCCGGCGAACCCACGGCGCCGGCGCACAGCACGATTTCCTTGCGAGCCTTCCAGCTCAGTTGCTGGCCATGCTGGTGCCCGATCACTTGCGAGGCGCGGCCGTTTTCCAGCAGCACGCGGTCCACTTCGACTTCGGTCAGCACCGTGAGATTGGCACGCTGACGCACCGGTTTGAGAAACGCCTTGGCCGCATTCCAGCGCACGCCGGCCCTCTGGTTGACCTGGAAGTAGCCGCAACCTTCGTTGTCGCCCCGGTTGAAATCGTTGATGGAGGCGATGCCGCTCTGCGCTGCGGCATCGCGGAACGCATCGAGGATCGGCCAGTGCAGGCGTTGTTGCTCGACCCGCCATTCGCCGCCGTCGCTATGGAATTCAGAGCCGCCGGCAAAATGGTTTTCGCTGTGCTTGAACAGCGGTAGCACGTCTTTCCACGCCCAGCCGGGGTTGTCTTCGGCCGCCCAGCCGTCGTAGTCCTGGGCCTGGCCGCGCATGTAGATCATGCCGTTGATGGACGAGCAGCCGCCCAGCACCTTGCCTCGCGGATAACTCAGGGCACGGCCTTGCAGGCCTTCCTGGGCTTCGGTCTTGAAGCACCAGTCGGTGCGCGGGTTACCGATGCAAAACAGGTAGCCGACGGGGATATGGATCCAGGGGTAATTGTCGCGGCCGCCGGCTTCGAGCAGCAGCACGCGGTGAGCGGGGTCGGCGGACAGTCGATTGGCCAGCAGGCAGCCCGCGGGGCCGGCGCCTACCACGATGTAATCGTATTCAGCAGTTGCAATGGGCATCTGAGGGGCTCGCTTGTTTTTCTTATTGGCTCCATCCTAGTTGTTAGTTTTCGTCTTAAAAATGTTAGTTTTTACCCAGCTGCTGTGCGTTTTTAAACAGCGCGGGACCAGGCCATGCAAGGGGAGGCATCATGTTCGACTGGAACGACCTGCGGTATTTTCTCGAGTTGCAGCGCAGTGGCCGCCTGCTCACCGCCGCGCAACGCCTGAAAACCACCCACGCCACCGTGGCCCGGCATATCGAGGCCATCGAGAAAAGCCTCGGCACCGCACTGTTCGTCCAGCATGCCCAGGGCTATGAACTGACCCCGGCCGGCGAAGCCCTGCTCAAGCACGCCGAAGCCATGGAAAACGTCGCCTTGCTGGCGGAAGACGAACTGACCCACAGCGCCGCACCCTTGGGCAAGATTCGCCTGGGCGTGGCCGAAGGGCTGGGCGTGATGTTCCTGGCCGGGCGCATGGGCGGGCTGTTCGAACGCTACCCCGGGCTGGAAGTGGAACTGGTGGCCGTGCCGCGCTTTGTCAGCATCCTCAACCGCGAAGCGGAAATCAGCATCCACCTCGAACGGCCAAGCGTCGATCAATTGGTCACGCGCAAGCTCACCGACTACCGCCTGGCCCTCTATGCCAGCCGCGCTTACCTGGATCGCCACCCACCGATTGAAAAACGCGAAGACCTCGCCGCGCATGCGTGGATCGACTACGTGGACGACCTGCTGTTCAGCCAGGAGCTCAAATTCCTCAGCAGCTTTTGCCGCAACCCCAAGGTGGTGTTCCACAGCACCAGCGTGATCGCCCAGCACCAGGCGGCACGCTCCGGGTTGGGCATTGCGGTGCTGCCATGCTTCATGGCGGCAGGCGATCCCGCCCTGGTGCCTTTGTTGCCGGAGGAAGGGATTGAGCGCAGCTACTGGATCAGCTCGCGCCGGGAGCTGCATAAGTCGGTGCGGCTGCGGGTGTTGTGGGATTACGTGGTGGAATTGTGCGCGCGGGAACAGAACGTGCTGCTCGGTGAGCGTCACTGACTGAACCCGAATCAAAACTGTGGGAGCTGGCTTGCCTGCGATAGCCATGGGTATCTACACAACTTTCAACGGTGTGTGGCGAGGAGCTTGCTTGGCGGCCTTCGGGTCGACCGTTTTTTGGGTTTGACCGAGTACATATCCGTTGCTGCGGTAACGGCGGCTTAGGGTTCCGCCCTTACGGCGGGTCACTTTTTGAAGAGCGCAAAAAGTAACCAAAAACGCTTCGCCCCACCACTCGGTGCCTCGCCTAGGCTCGGCATGCCCGTAATCCGACATTGATTTGGGGGGCCGCCGCCACGCGCCATCCATGGCGCGGGGCGGCTAAACCGGCGTCCTGCCGGTTTACCCCCCAAATCAATATCGAATTGCGGCCAGCGTGGTTAACGGGGCGCCTCAGATCAAGATCAAAAACAAAGCGCGGCGGCCTTAGAGCCGACCGGTATTGATGTCGAACTCGGTTCAAAATGTGGGAGCTGTCGAGCCCCAGCGAGGCTGCGAAGGCGGCGGCACTGCTGGCATTTTTTTCGCCTGACCCACCGCTTTCGCAGCCTCGCTAAAGCTCGACAGCTCCCACAGGGATATTGGTCAACTGAAAGTTGTGTAGATACCTATGCTGCGATAACGGTGGGTCAGAACCGAACAGGCAAGCTGACCCACCGTTATCGCAGGCAAGCCAGCTCCCACATTGGGATTGTGGTGTTGCTTGCATCGAGTCAGGCTCGCAGTTCGAATTCGGCACTGCCCAAACGCTCCCCGTTCACCAACACCTCTACCACATGCCTGCCCGGATAATGCCGGCGCGTCGTCAACTCGCGGATATGCTGCTCGCGCCGGAGGTTGTGATGTTCGCCCGCGCCGAGCGTAAACGCCTTGAGCTTGAAGACTTTGGCGGCGCTATGGCCGGCGCTTTTTACATAGTGGATCGCATAATCCACCACCAGTTTCTGTGGGACGGCGGCGGTGGACTCGAGCGAGAACGACAGGTTTATCCGTTCCCCCAGGTTGATCACCGCCGGTGTCACGCTTAGCTGATGAAGCGTCACCTCGGCCCTGGCCCCGGCGCCCATGATCGTCAGCGCGCGGCTGTTGCCTTGTTTGATCAGGCTACGCAGTGCATGGCGGGCGATCCAGGCCGTGTGGGGATGGTCCAGGTTCCAGCTCTCGATCAGGCTGAGCACCCAGTCCGGGTGGTCCTTGGTGATGTCGTTGAGGTGGTTGGCCACGGACTTGCGCACATACAGGCTGTGGTCGGCCTTGAGGTTGTCCAGGATCGCGGCGCACAACTCAGGGTTGGCCTGCACCTGAGCCAGGCGGAACGACCAGGGCAAGCGCGGTCGCGAGCCTTCGCTGGCGAGGCGGCGTACGTGTTCGTTAGCGTCCAGCGACCATGCCTGCATCACCGCCAACGTGCGCTGCAAGTCGTGAAGCAGAAAGGGGCGGACGGCAAATTCGGCGGAGCCGAAAGGGGTGAAGTATTTGAGCGCGGCCATGGATCGCTCGAAATCGTCGCGCCCGTAACTCGCGACGAAGTGCGGCAGGAACAGGCTGACAAACGCGCTGTTCAGGCGGGGTGCCAGCGCATAAAGCAGCTTGAGGGTTTGCGCGTAATCCAGCGGTATCACCGCATGCAGGCTCTCGCTGACCCGTGCCATGCGTTGCATCACCGACAGCTCGGCCAGCCCGGCCTTTGCGTGCTGCAGGAAACCCTTGGCGTTGAACGCCGGGTATACCGCTGTCATCTCGTCGGCGATGTGGTGCAGGCGTTCGACGTTGAAGATTTCCTTGAGGGCCGGAGCACTTTGGTCGGTCATCGGGGGATTCCATAGGGGATGTCAGAGAAACCAGCGATATTCCCGCGCATGGATCTCTTGCTGGAAGGCCAGGTGGTCCTGGCGTTTGTTTTCGCAGTACACGTCGACAAATTCAGCGCCCAGCTTATCGCGCAACACCGGCTGATGCTGCATGGCGCGTACGGCGTCGAGCATTTCCAAGGGGAAGTCGATGCCGCTGGCGCGGTCCTCGTTCAGCGGGGCGATGGGCTCTCGCTGGGTTTCCAGACCGTGCTCCAGGCCAACCAGGATCGCTGCCAGCACCAGGTACGGATTGGCGTCGGCACTGGCCAGGCGGTGTTCGATGCGCAGGTTGCGCGGGTCGGACTCGGGGATGCGCACGCAGGCGTCGCGGTCTTCAAAGCCCCAACTGGCGCGGGTCGCCGCATTCACTGTAGCGCCCAGGCGGCGGAAAGCGTTGTGGTTGGGCGAGAAGATCGGCATGCAATGGGGCAGCAATTCCAGGCAACCGGCCACCGCATGGCGCAGCGCCTGTTGCTGGTGTGCCGCCAGCAGGTTGTTGCCCGCGCCGTCGTACAGGCTCACATGCACATGCATGCCGCTGCCGGGGTGTTGCAGGTAGGGCTTGGCCATGAAACTGGCGCGGTAGCCATGTTTGAGCGCGACGCCGCGGGTGCTGCGACAGAACAGCGCTGCCCAGTCGGCGGCGCGCAGGCCATCGCTGTCGTGGCCGAAGTTGATCTCGAACTGGCCGGGGCCGATTTCGGCGGTGATCACCGTGATATCGATGCCTTGGTCCTTGGCGGTCCGGGCCATGTCATCGAGCACTTCGCTGAAGCGTGACAGCCGTTCGATATGCAGGTTGGGTTGATCGTCCGCGTCACCGCTCAGCGGGTCGCGGGCGAATTGCGGCTGGCCGTTATCGAGTTTTTTGTCGAACAGATAGAACTCCAGCTCGAACGCCACCACCGGGTGGATGCCCTTGTGCCGCAGGCGTTCCAGCACCTTGGCCAGCACTTCGCGGGGCTCGAATTCGATGGGGGCTTCGGTTCCGTCCGAGGTGATCAGCATCTGCCCCAATGGCTGGGATTCCCAGCTCACCGGCTTGAGTGTGCCCGGCACCAGCCGACGGTTGGCGTCCGGGTCGCCGTCGTTGAAGCAATAGTCGCCAATCTTGAACAACCCACCCTGGGCGCCCAGCAGCACGGCGTTTTGCGGCAACTTCAACGGGCTGCCGGCGGCGACCTTTTCCAGCATGTCGATCGGATAGCGCTTGCCGTAGAAATGCCCGGGAATGTCCAGGGCGATCAGGTCGACATAGCGCACCTCGGGATGGTGCTGGCGGAACGTGCGGACTTCGGCCAGTAGCGAGGCACAAGGGCTTTTCACGGGGGTTGCTCCTAGTTGTAGACCCACAGCACGCGGGTGGGCAGGTCAGTCAGGTTGGCGTAGCGGCAATGGGCGAAGCTGGCCAGGTGGAAGCTGTCGCCAGGGCCGAGCGTGACGGCGTCGGTTTCACCCTCCACCCACAGCGTCAACTCGCCCTCCAGCACAAACCCCGCCTGCTCGGCGCGGTCGCTCATGGTCTGCTCGCCGCTGTTGGCACCGGGGGCCAACAGGCTATCGAGCATCGAAAAGGCACCGTTCATGCTCGGCGAGACGAGAATGTCGGTGATGCCGTTGGCGTAATACACCGTGCGTCGCTCGTCGGGGCGAGTGACCCAGTCCACCGCCTTGGGCTTGGGCACGCTGTAGAAATAAGTGGTGGGCACGTCGAGGGCGTGACTGATGGCGGTCAGGTCGGCCACGGTTGGCTGCGACAGGCCGCGCTCCACCTGGGACAAAAAGCCCACCGAACGTTCGATTTTTTGCGCGAGTTGAGCGAGGGTGAGTTTCTTGTGTTTGCGCAGGTCGTGGATCAGCGTGGCGAGGGCGGCGAGTTCTTCTGTAGGTGTCATGAAATTGATGTCTGAAAATTTCATGAAAAAATACAGCATTAAGTTCACGTCGGCAATGGAGCCGGCCGCGAAGGCGCCGCTCGCCGCGCTCTGGCCACGTCAAGGGCGGAAGATAAACGGGATGACCGTCGCGCCTTCGCCGGGTTGCACACCGCCTATCAAAGCTACCAAGTGGCCATCCCTGCGGGCTTGATTGACCAGTGCCCGCACGTTAGCCGACTGTCGCTCCAGATTGGATGCTGTAGGGATGTGCGGGTTGTAATGACGAGTAAGCACGTGGTTGGAATTCGTTCGGATTATTGTCAGCCAATACAGGGTTGGCCGCCCTTCGCGTCGAACCAACAGCTCACTGGGGTAGCGTGTGTCCACCACGTGATAGTGGCTGTCGCTCAGCAATGTTCGCATCAGGTTTCGGGCAGTCACGACGTTGGGCATCACCGCGGCGTTGGCCGTCAAGGTTGCGGGCATACGTTCCGTACGGAACCTTAAGAGGTTGAACTGTACCGATGGCTCCAGTGGCCAGGCACGTTGGTCTGGCGTTTGCGGCAGGCGGTGAAGCAGCGCCAGCGGATCGGCCGCCAAGGTCAAGGGCGAGCCTACCGGTGCCGCGGCTGCGTGGCCCGACCAGCTTGTCCAGTCGTGCAGCGTGCGAAGCAACCTGGCATAGCCGCCCGCACTGAGCCCTGTAGGGTTGCTGCGGTTAAACAGCGCGGCGCCGAGGCGAGTCAGCGAGTGTGGGGTAAAGCTGGGGAATATGTGACTTAGCTGGCTTGCGACGGGGGCGCGGAACGGCAGCTGCGCGCCGATGAGCCAGCGTTCCAATGAAGCGTTGTATTCCACGATCCTGGGTTGATCGTGGAAAGAGCGGTGCAGGAGGTCTTCGAACTGCACAAACGTCGAGCAGGGGCGGTCGCTTGGTACGATAACGGCTCTGGCTCCGGCTACGGCCGAGGACTCGCTCCCCGGCAACGTCGCATAATAGCGGCCTTCCATCTGGATGTATTCGACGGACGCCTGGCCCGGCGGCGCGTCACGTTTGCGCCAGATGCCCGGGCGTCCCGCCACGGCTTCCACCACAGAGGCATCGAAGCTTTGCCCCCAGTCGATAAAACGCTCCTCGGGCGGGCGTGGACGTCGCGTGGCAGGCACTACGGGGGCGGCGGTTGGCGCGCGGCTGGGCCCCGGAACGGGCTCTATGGTCGATGGCAGCGAGCCGGGCAGGTCCCGGCCCTCCAGGCGTAACCTGAAACGCTGCGGTGTCACCATGAGGTACTGTGAAAACTCATCGAGCCGGGTCGGTGACCTCCGCAGCTGTTGAACCAGCGCCGTTTGCAGTTCCAGCTCACGGTGCCGGGGAAACACGAATGAATCCAGTACCCGCCGGGCCTGCTCCGCATCCAGGTTAGGGTAGAGGTCCATCAGCGCTCGTTGCGGTCCGATCGGAAGCGGCGCGCCGCCGCGCAAGCCCAAGTGCGGCGAGCGAATCTCCCACAGGCCTTGCGCGGTGCGATAGAGCGGCTGGCCTTTATAGGCACTGGGTGCACGCCTGGGGTCCTTGAGTCGCCACACCTGAGCATCGGTGTCGCGGGCAATTGAATACCAGTGGCCGTGTTCCTCGAGAAAGTGCTGGGGCGCCTGGTAGGTGCCCGCGTCCACCACGTCCCGCACGTAAATGTCCTGCGCCTCCCAACCTTGCAGGCGCTTGACGTCAGTGGGCGGTTTTTTCAGCGCCATCCTGGGGTCGAGACGCGGATGCACGCTCGTCAGGGGCCGCAGGCGTGCCGACCCTGCGCCGGCGACGGCGCCGTCCAGCACCGCCCCCACCAACTCGCCCAATGCACGCACGATGTAGTGCGCCGCGCTTGCACGGTCGCCGAGTTGGGCCGCTTCCACCGCATTGATCACCGACAGGCTGCTCCTGGCCAGGCCGATGGGCAGCATGATCTTCACCGGGAAAAACGCCGTGGCAATGTCCAGGCCTGCAGTTATCAGTGTGGTGGCGCTTGCGTAATTGGCTTCCTGTGTGCTTGTTGACTGTGCATTCGCGTCGTTGATCACCGTCGACGCTTCGGTCTGGTAGGCCTCTTCAAGGACATTACCGGCGATGCGGGTCAGGGCGATGACCGGGGCGTTGGCACCGCCTTTGAGCAGGCTGCGAATTCTGCGTTGTGCCGTCAGTGTCACGCGGCCTACCAGATAGTCCTGCCAGGCGCTGTGGTTGATGAAGTCGCGGTGCAAGGCCGAGGCGTCGGGGTATTCGTGGAACACGCGCCCGGTCGGGCTCATTGGGGTGTAGACCACCCGCGACGCGACCGCCTGTGAGGCGGTTGAAAACATCAGCACGCCGCGCACGCGTTCGCCGCGCAGCTTCAAGGCACTGACGATGACTCGATGCCCTTCGACGCTAGCACGTTTGTCATCATCCGTCGGCCCGGCGAGCACACTCATCACCCACTTGAACCCGCGGTCCAGTCGGTCCGTCAGGAAGTCACCAGCGATTTTCGCCTCCACGGCATCAACCCGCAGTTGCAGCGCCATGACCTCCATGTAGCGCTGCTGCTCGGCCTGGGCCGATGGCGAGGTGATCAGGCGTGCCTTGAGGAATTGCTCGTAGCTGTCGCCGATATTGAGGGTGCGCACCAGGTCTTTGATTTGCGCAACCGTCAACGCGGTAAAGGGCGCCTGTGCTTTATCGGTCAACCGTGAAAAGTTAGTGAAGTTAAGGTCAAGCCACTCGATATTTTCCAGGGCAAGTTCAGTCAGCGTCAGTTGGCGGGTGGTGAAGATTGGCGTGCCCGGCGTCGAAGGGTGAGGTTTGCCACCGATCACGTAGCCGCCGGTCAGCCGGGGGGCATAGGTTTTGGTGTGGATGAGGATGTCATCCGGGTCGACCGTCAGGCCGTGCTCGGCCTCAAGCACCAGGCGCAGTTGTTCGTTGCTGTACGCCAACAGGGTCGCTGGGTCGCTGTACTGCGCCAGCGATGGCAGGGCCTCTGGTCCGGACAGGCTCAGCAAGTGCTCGATGTAAGCCTGTACAGCCTGCTCCCACTGCAGTTTGTCGTCCGGGGCCGCGGCCTTGAGGAAATGCTGGAGCTGCAGGCGGGCCTTTTTCCGCTGGCGGGCGACCAGCCAGCCGGTGGCGTCGAAAGTGCGCCTGATATCGGTCGTTCGGTTCAGGCTATCGGGCAGTTGAGTGATGTCCAGCACACTCGCCTGCCGTTGGTAATGGGCGACCATCCAGGTGAAGTTTTCTTCGACCTGCGTGCGTAGCGAATCAAGGGCATGCTTGAAAATCGACTCCAGCCGTTCGGTGTAGCGAAACTGCCCGCTGAGGTTCTGCTGCTGGTGAAACGCCAGGCCGGAGGCTCGGTCGTTCTCGTTCATCAGGGCCAGGATGTCTGAGAATTCGAGGGGGTTGTTCAAGCGTCGATGCAGTTCCAGGTCCAGGCTGGCCATCGAATCAAACCCTTCAAACCCGCTGGCCGGCAGGAATAAAAGCACCGGGCCGACATTGGCCTGGGAGGTCACGTCTCGGGCCGCTGGGGTTTGTACCTCGCCTTGCGGGCGCACCTGTGGCGTTTCGTGATCGCGAGACGTGATCACGAAGGCGCCGTACAGCGGGATATCACTGGACAGTTTGTCCCTGACCGCGATTGCGTAGGCGCAGGGCTTGTCGCCTTTGAGTGCCTGGCGGGAAAGCGCATCCGGCGTGCGCGCGACCTGCATCAGCAACAGCTCGCTTGCGCCCTCGACGACGCCGTCGACCTTGAGCAGTTCAATTTCGGCCTTCATCAGCTCAAGACGTTTTTCGCCCAGCCACTGCTGGCACGTGCGGATATCGGCATCCTCGGCGGGGCCGCTCCAGAACGCTGCCTGGTGTGCCTTGAAGCGGTTCGCCAGGTCGTCGGCCAGAGTATTGAGAAAAGCGTCGAACGCCGCTGGGGTCAAGCCCAGGTCAGGGGCGCTGTCTTCGCCGCTGGAACTGAGATGAAACGTGGTGGCGTGGCCGGCATAGTTGGCCGGCGTCTGGGTGACAATGCGTTGAACCACCGCATCCATCAGGGTCGGCAGCAAAGGCTGCACATCCAGGCCTGTATCTTCGATGTCGTCCGATGAAGCCTGGGCAGGTTTATCCGACGGATCGACCGGGCTCGCCGCGTCGATACACAGGTAGGTCTTGGCCATGGTCAGCGGCGTGGGTAACGCCGCGAAGGTTTGATTGAAGGCGTCCTGTACGCACTGAGCAAAGGTCGGTTGTTGCTCCAGAACCTCCAGTATCTGGGTGTTCAGCGCGTGGATTTTTTTTGTCAGGCGGCTCGCCAGCGAGGTGTCGCGAGCGTTCAGCGCAGTGATCAGGGGGTCAGGGGGGAGCAAGGTGGTGTAGCGCATGACGATGGCCTGGAAAGCGAAGTGAATGGCCATGTTGCCGTGCGTTTGATCAAGCCATGCACTACACAGGTAGTGCGTCGTTTACTGCGCCTGCTGCTTGGGCTGAATGATTTCGCGCGGCAGCGGTCCGAACCTGGGTACGCGCCATTCATTCAAGGAGCACCCATGAAATCCAGATCCCTAGTTGCCTGCCTGCTGGTCGCCACCGGCCTGTCCACCGCAAGCTTTATCGTGCAAGCCGGCGATACTCCTCAAGAGACCGTGCAGCCTTCGAATATCAATGCCCGTGATTTGAAAGAAGGCGACCGCGCACCGGATATGCTGATGCGCAAGGAATCGGCCCTTGGCGACTGGAAAAAGCGCGGGCTCAAACAGCCTGAGCAAGAGAGCCAATGGACGCGGGTAGGTGATAAATACGTGCTGCTCAAGACCACCAACGGCACCATTCTTGAGATCACACCCGTCAAAAAATGACGGTGCCCGTTGCGCCTGCTCTGGGGTAAGGTAACCGGCTTATAAACGCCGCGTTACCTTCAAGAAAGAGAGCAGGATGCTTGCCACAATAAGAAATTACCCCCGCACCGTTAACCTATTGCTGTGCGCCACGTTGATGCTCACGCTGGCCAAGGCAATCACGTTTCCGTACCTGGTGATCTACCTCAGCAGCCACTTCGCCCTCGACATCACCCAGGTCGGCCTGGTGATCGGCAGCTCGCTGATTGTCGGCTCGCTCCTCAGTGTGTATGGCGGGTTCCTGGTCGACCGCATCAACAGTTATCGCCTGCTGCTCGGCCTGAGTGTGCTGTTTATGCTGGGCTTTATCGGCACGGTGCTCGCGCAGAATATCTGGGCGTTCTACGGCTGCCTGATCATGATCAATCTGGCTTACGCGGTGACCGACATCGCGGTCAAGGCCGGGTTTGCCAGCCTGCTACCCCTCGAGGCGCGCAGCGAAGTGTTTTCCATCAAGTACACCCTGACCAACATCGGGTATGCCGTAGGGCCTTTTTTCGGCGCGATGATTGCCAAGCTGGATATCAGCTTGCCGTTTATTCTTTCGGCGCTGTTGGGGGGAGGGTTTTTCCTGCTGTATTGGCGGTGGGGCGACCGCACGCTGGCAACTGTCGACGCGGCGCAAAAGCCGGTGCCTTTCCTCGCCGTCGGCCGCGTGTTGCTGCGCGACCGCCGCCTGGTGTGCTTCACCCTCGGCGGTGTGCTCTGCGCCGTGGTATTCGGCCAGTTCGTTGCCTGGCTGTCGCAGTACCTGGTGATTACAACTACGGCTGAATACACCTACACCGTGATCAGCACCGTGCTTACCACCAACGCGGTGCTGGTGATTGCCTTGCAATACGTGATTGGCCGGCGCATTTCGCACCGCTACCTGGGCCAGTGGCTGATCGCCGGCCTGGGCATGTTCATGCTGGGGATCATCGGTTTCGCACTGGCCAACAGCGTGCTGTGGTGGATGCTGGCGATGGCGGTGTTCACGGTGGGGGAGATCATTGTGTTTCCCGCCGAGTACATGTTTATCGACCGTATCGCCCCGGACCACCTGCGTGGCATGTACTACGGCGCGCAGAACCTGTCCAATCTGGGCGCCGCGCTGGGGCCGGTGTTGTGCGGGCTGGTATTGGCCAGCCTGCCGGCGCAGGCCATGTTCTACATGCTGGGGGCGTTCATCATTGGCGGCGGGGTGTTCTATTTCATCGGGGCGTCGTTGAAGGCCAGTCATCCAGCGTGAGCTTGCCCACGGTGTTGCTTTGCAATTCGTAACGCAGTTCTTCCACCATTTTTTCGACTTCTTGCGGGGTCTGCAGCCGGTTGGTGCTGATCCCGGTCACCACCAGGTCGACACGGCCGGTTTCGGCATCGTAGACCTTGAGCGTGAGGGACGCGTCCCGGCACAGGGTAAATTCACACGTCAGCGGCGACAGGCCTTCTTCGATGCAATTTCGCAGTTGGGCGAGGGTAAACATGTGGGTTCCTTCGGGGACGAATGTTCGACCCCTGAAGGTTATGGCTTGCCTCTGGCGCCAATAAGGCGAATTCGCACTAGCCGCACTAGTGCATTTGCACTTTTCATGAGCGCTTTTTGAGGCGCACTTCACCGGCAAACAGCCCGCGTTCCCGGGCCCAGACCATGGCGGCGCTGCGGCTGTGTACCCCCAGTTTGGAATAGACCGTGGCCACATGGTTACGCACGGTGTTGGGCGCCAGTTTCAGGCGCGAGGCGATTTCCTTGTCGGCCAGGCCTTCACAGATCAGACCCAACACATCGCGTTCGCGGGCCGTAAGGTCGGTGAAGGCGATATTCGGCTGGTTAGGGCTGTTGACGCTTTTGGCGTTGGCCAGTTTTTCGATAAGTGTCTGGCTGAACCACGAGGCGTCCTGCATCACTTCCTCGATGGCGGCCACCAGTTCCAGCTCCGAGCGTTTACGTTCGGTGATGTTCATCATCACCAGCAGGTAGCACGGCGCGTCCTGGATGACCACGGTGTCGGCGGACACCACGCAGTCGATCACCTCGTTACCTTTCTTGCGCACCTTGAGGTCCTGGCCGTCGAGGTTGCCGGACTTTTCCAGGGTGGCGAACAGTTGGTCGCAGGCAGACTTGCTGTCGATAAAGTCGATGTCTTCGATGGATTTGCCGATCAGCTCTTCGCTGATATAGCCGGTGATGCTCATGAAGGCTTCGTTGACGTCCACCACCTGCCGGTTACCGGCGCTGCACACCAGGGTCGGCACCGGCGTCAGGCGGAACGCCTTGGCAAAGCGTTCCTCACTCTGGCGCAGGGCGATTTCCGCTTTGCGCCGTGGCTCCAGGTCCATGAAGGAAAACAGCATGCAGTCTTCTTCGTTCATGTCCAACGGCTGGCCGGCGACAATCACCAGCTTGGTGCCGCCCCTGGGCAGCCGCAGCTCGGCCTGCATCTGGGGGATGGTCGCGCCTTCGCCCAGGCGCTGGATGGCCAGGTCCTTGCGTTCGGCTTGCTCCAGCACATCCAGCTCATAGACGGATTTACCGATGACCTGGTCGCGGTTGTAGCCGGTCATCTCCAGGAAACCCTGGTTGACCTTGATGTAGCGTAGGTCGCTCAGGCGGCAGATCACCGCGGGCGCCGGGTTGGCGTTGAAGGTCTTTTCGAAACGCTGCTCGGCACTGGCCCACTCGGTGGCGTCGCTGAGAATCAGGACCAGCAACTCCGGCTCGCCCTTGGCGTCGGTGATGACCAGGCTGCGCAGGCGGTGCACCCAGGTTCTCTCTTCATCGGCGGTGGGCGTGACTTCCACCACCACATCGCTGAATTCATCCCCCGCCGCCGCCCGGGCAAGGGGATAGCTGTCCGGCTGCAGGGGGTGATTGTTACGGTAGCGCAGGGTGAAACGTTCGGCATACTGCTGCCCATCTGCGCCCAGCCCCATTACATCGCCTACCCCATGCATGGTCAGTGCAGCTTCGTTGGCCCAAAGAATGGTTTGATCGACCTCGGCCAGAATCACGCCATCGGACAGCCCGGAGATGATCTGCTGCAGTTGGCGGCGGTTGGTTTCCTTGGCAAGAACATCCTGTGTCATAAGTTCTCCTGGGGTTGGGCGCATACGCATGAAAGTTAGGACATTTGTGCTTCAGGATAGTGCAGAGAAATTGCGCGGGGTGGGGGTGCGAATGCACTGGGTGGTGGGGTGCATTTTGAGAGGGGTGCCAAGAGCCGGCGCCTGCAAGAGACCGAAAGCGGTTCCCACGCTGCTTGAACGCAGCGTGGGACGGGCCCTACAGCTGCGCCAACCAGCCCACCAGCGGCACTATCATGAGTGTACTCAGGGCCATTGAGGTGACATTGCCAATGTACGGATGAAAATGTGTAGGCAGACGCCCCGCAATCGCACAGGCCAGTGGAGGTGCGATTAGCGCGCCGAGCAGTGCACTTGTGGCAATTACCGTCCAACTACCGCCGTGCGTTAATACCGTAGCAGGCACTACAGACACCAGCGGAACATAGGTCGGGTACCATCCCCGCTTGATCCACTGTTTTCGCCAGATCACCACGCCCAGGGCTGATGTCAGCGCCTGAGCGCCTATCAGCGGCAGGACCAAGCCTGATCCATACGCCGGACTGATCGGGTTCAGGGCATACGCGAGCAACACGCCAGCCAGCAAGCCGAGACTGGCCAGTTCGTTTCCAAAAAACGGCGCTTCGGAAAAATCAGCCAGAACCCGGCGCAGGCTCCAGGCTATACCGTAAGTGGGCGGTTTGGTGGGCATCGGTCTGATGGGCGCGCTGTAGTCCGAACGTATCAACGAGGGCACTCGACGACACAGTTCAAACGCCAGGACGCTACCCACGGCCATACCCACTACGTTGCCGATCACCGCTGGAAGGCCCAATGGTATGCACACAAAGTTAACAATCAACAAGCACAGAGGCGTCACTAGCAATGCGCCCAAGACTGCACCGTTTAACGCAACTTTCCAGCCGCCGCCGAACATCAGTACCATGGCTGCCGGTAATGAAACGAACGCCGCAAACGTGGGTTGCCACGTCTGCGCCGTGACGCTCCAGCCCCAGAGCAGATTGCTCAGCAGTAGCCCCAGCAGGGAACTGGTCACCAGCCAAGGCCACAGTCCGGTACCGTAGGAAATGGAAAAACCTTGCCAGGCTTTACCGCGCCTGCTCGCCCACCAGCCCAGATAGGCGCCGCCCAGCAAGCCGAGTGATGCGAGTTCATGCTTATAAAAAGCGACCTCACTGATATCCCCGAGTATCCACCGCAGCCAGGCAACGGGGTGGGGCAGGCTCGCGACCATCTCGCCATAGCCCGGCCAGGAACCTTCATGGTTGAATGCGACCCAAAGCACCAACAGTGCGCTGATTAACCCTAGAATGAGAACGGTGGAGTCCGTTAATGAACGACGGGGTCTTGTTTCGGTAAAGAGTGTTTTCATGGTTTGCCCTCCGGTCAGCGAGGCAGGGCAGGGTGATGGGAGTAACCGAGCATTTGATCGTAAAGATCATTGCGCCGATCGCGTTGCAGATCATTGAGGCTGTTCCAGATCGGTGCACTGCGAGCGCTGGTGATATCGATGTCGGCAAACAGGATTTCCTGACGATTGGCCGAAGCCACACTGCCGATTGGCCACCCATTGGTGCCGGCAATCAATGAGCATCCGAGATAACGGGCGTCTCGTTCCTCGCCAATGCGACTGGCCGCCGCGATAAATATGTTATTGACGTGGGCAGCGGTCATCGTCAGGTAGGACGCCATGCATTTGCCCGCCTCATCGAACAGCGGCGGTGGCGTCCACACCCAGTTGTTCAGGCTGCAAATAATGTCTGCGCCCTGCTGGCTGAGAATGCGCGGTACCTCCGGAAACCAGATGTCCCAACAAATCAGCAAACCAATACGGCCGATTGGCGTTTCAAACACCGGAAAGCCGGTATCTCCAGGCGTGAACCAAAGCTTTTCCAGGTTCCACAAATGCGCTTTGCGATATTTGCCGATAAATCCGTCGGGACCTAGCAGCACGGCCGTGTTGAACAGCTGCATACCATCGATTTCACACAGACCTGCCACCAGATGGACCTTGTGCTTACAGGCAAACTCTATCCACGCCTGAACAGAACCCCCGTCCGGGACAGGCTCCGCGTGATCAAAGGCATCCTGGCGACTGCTGAAAAAATACCCGCTGTTGGTCAGTTCCGGGAGCACGATCAGGTTCGCTCCGCCGTTTACGGCTTCGGTCGCAAGTGCAAGACTTTGACGCAAGTTATTGGCTCGGTTAGCCATGCCAACCTGTGGATCAAGTTGGATGACCGCTACGCGTGCTGGGCTTACTGGTTCGCTCATGGAGGTGACCTCTTATTGTTATACAACCGGGATTCGGTTGGATGTTTATAAGAAGCGACAAGATGTTTAAATAAAAGTCGGGCGATTCCCCCAGTGTTGTAGTCCGTTTCTTTTAAGGTTCTGCTTTGTATTCGGGATAGTCTTGGGCAGTGAAGCCGCCGTTGAAAATCGCGTTGGTTTTGTTGCATATGTTTATAACGGTATCAATTGCACCTCTGAAGCAGGGTTCAGTCCAGCCGGCATCGACGGAAAAAGATTCGCCGCAGAGGTACAGTCCGGACTTATAAGAGAAGTCCCTGTTGTATTTCAATAGTTTCATGGCGTCGTAATACGTGCCCGCACGATAGAGCTTTGCGCAGCCAAGAGAGTTTTTATCATTCATCCAGCGTTGAACGACCGCCTGCTTTTGTGCGATGTAAGGAGATATCCTTTCTTTTATATTTCCGGACTTCAAAAGTATTCTGTCAAGCTCGTGTATGCATTTATCGACCAGGTCCTCGTCATTAAATACAGATAATTTTGTAGCGTCGTCTTCCCACGTGTAACTGAGGAGGATGCAGTCATAGGCATTGCTGCTGTTGTAGCGGTAAGTGTATACATCATGAACCAAGCTATCTGTGACGATAGTCTGGGGTATTTTTTTGTTTTGTTCGAGGAACGATTTTTTAAGCGGTGCGTATACTTTGCAGCTGGTTTCCCAGTGGGCTGATTTATAGGCTTCTATAATCTCGAATGGGAGCATGTCTTGGTTAAATTCTTCAATTGATATTTGTGTCTCGATCAGCCATGAAGGAACTGTCATTACTACAGAGTCGCAATCGATAGACTCTACTTTTCTCGCCTCTTTAGATGGGGTGTTCCAGTCATAATAAATTCGCGTTCTTCCATTACGCAGCTTTTTCATTTTTGTCACTGCGCTGCTGGTCAGAAAACCCGACCGGCTTTTGATAAGGTGGTCATATAAAGAGTGTTGCGTTTCGTCTGGCTTTATGAATAGAAGTGACTCAGCCAACGAACCAAGGCCAATGTAGGTGGGTTTATTGAATTTAAGCCCTCTGGAATCCACCGTTTCTTCAGCATTCAAGTAAGGCGCTGGCATAGGCGTACCCTCTGCGTCGACACGTCCGTGAATCAACTGCAAATGGCTGCTGAATCCAAATATCGCAGTTCTGAGCGGGTATAGTGAGCAAACATCATAAAATGCTCCCCAGCTGCCATCACCGATTCCAATGGAGTAGAAAACAGCCGACTCTTGCGCCGTCATGCCCATGCCCCCAAAATTTCCTGGGTCACTTGAACGCCAGTTATCAATGCTTGGCATTTTTACCAAGTCGCGAAATGAAATGCCTTCATATTTTCTGACGATTGCTGCCCACATCTCCTCCCAGCGCTCAGCACCGTAATGTTCGGATATGCTCAGCGTCATGCGCTCGGCGAATATCTTCCATTTGGCGAAAACATTACCCAGTGTTCGACCCGGCGGCGGTGTTTTTCCATCGATGTTTTTCCAGATGAGCATGGTCGGTGCTGCGCTGTCATCAATGCTCCCCTCTCGTAGGTATATGCCCGTTGAGCGCACAGCAGCGCTGCCCGGATTTGGGAAGTCCGAATGGCGTAGTTCAAATAGGCGGGCGTAATAGGCCATGAGCGATCGCCCATCCTTAGGATGCTCGGTGGATTTATTGAAGAACGGCATCCTCATTGCACCCATCTCGAAAGGCGGTCTGCCGACAGAGTGGGTATTGCTCGTTCCGAGAGCAGTTAAGTGTCTGCCGCCAATGCGTTTGGATTTTTCGAGTAGCGTGATATTTGTGAAACCACACCTGTAAAGTTCACGTGCCGCTGTCAGTCCTGTTATACCCGCACCGATAATACATATTTTATGGTCCGTTTCGGTGGCTCGGGCAATGCCGTTAAGTTGTTCAACCAAGGCGCGGTAGTCAAAACATAAATCGGGTGGGTTGGGGAACCGCGCTCGCCATTTATTCTTGGTAGAGCGCTTTTCTCGATGTTGGCGTTGATCGATGTCTGCGGGGTAATTGAAGCCGGAACCGATGGTCATTCTGATATTCCTTGTTCAGATTTAATGGGCTTCTGGTAGGTTGCGCGCGCTTACATTCAGGGTGAAATAAGCTGGGGGTGATTTTTGATAGAGGAAAGTCGTGTTCTGTCGTAGGTGCAGTGCGGGTATTCACTTCAATCGGCTACATTTATTCGCGGCAAGAAGCCCAGGCCTCTTGCCGCGACTTGCTCAGCTCGGCTGCATGCACTCCAGCGACCGGTCCACCATCACGCTGGCCATGGCCACCAGATGCATGACTGAAAGCACCAGCGTGCGTGAAGTACCGTCCAATTGATCCCCCGCGCACCGCAAACACGCTGCTGGAGTGGGTCAGGGCGTCTTCGAAGCTGAGGTCTGGGGTGGTGGTGAAGAAGTGCGGTCCTGAAGCGGGTGGTGCGGGGACAAGGTGTCCATGGCTCAACTCCTAATCTAAGTTGGAATGTCACCACCATCGCTACCAAACGACTTTAGGGTGATGACCGTACGCAGATTGGTAGACCGGTGATTAGGACCCGGTGCACCCGAAGGTGCCCTGCGCACGACCACCATAACGCAGGGCCGAAAAAAAGCGCCTTGCAGAAGGGGGCGCTTAGCGCCTAATCACTCGTGGTCTACCAAACCCCAAGTCACTGGCTTCCCGCACTTGCCAAACACACCTGATTCCGGGAAAACTTCAAGGCTTTGTGCATCCAACGCATAGGTATCTATACACCATTATTGTATTGAGCGGGCTTGCCCCGCGCTGGGCCGCGAAGCGGCCCCAAACCAGGCGACATGGGTTTATCCTGCGACTCGGCGGTGTCTTTATTGGGGCCGTTTCGCGACCCAGCGCGGGGCAAGCCCGCTCACTACATGTTGCGCGTGCGTGTATATACCCAAGCATTCAATGAGAATCCCATGAGCAACAACGAACTCCAAATAACCGACATCCGTCCCGGCACCGGCAAAACCGTGGTCAAGGGTGCGCTGATCACCACCCAATACACTGGCACCCTGGAAGACGGCACGGTGTTCGATTCTTCCTGGGAACGCGGCAAGCCGTTCCAGTGCGTGATTGGCACCGGCCGGGTGATCAGAGGCTGGGACCAAGGCCTGATGGGCATGCAGGTCGGCGGCGTGCGCAGCCTGTTCGTGCCGGCGCACCTAGCCTATGGCGAGCGGTCGATGGGCGCACATATCAAGCCCAACAGCAATTTGCGCTTCGAGATTGAGTTGCTGGAAGTGCTGACGCGGGACGATTGAAGGAAGGTAGACATGGACGTTGATTCACACGTTTTGCCGGGGTGCTCCGTGGCGGGTATTCAGGTGGTTGAGTTGGCCTCCAGTGATGAGGCCGAGCTGCAGCGGTTTTTTGAGCGGGCCCCAGATTATTTCATCGCGGTCAATGGTGAGCCGGCCACGCCGACGCAAGCGCACGAAGAATTGCACGAGCAACTGCCCGCCGGGTGGACCTGCCGCCGGATGTATTGGTTGGGTTATGGCGATGCTGAAGGGCGGTTGGTCGCGGTGGTGAACATTGCAGCGGATTTGTTGGCCGTCGGCGTCTGGCATATCGGGCTGTTGCTGGTGGATGCGCGTTTGCATGGGTCCGGGCTGGCGCAACGGCTGCATGCGGGCCTTGAGGCGTGGGCTGTGCGCAACGGCGCTCAATGGTTTCGGTTGACGGTGGTCGTCGGCAATACCAGGGCCGAACGCTTTTGGCCCAGGCTTGGGTATGTGCAGGTGCGCATTCGTGAGGGCATTGCGATGGGGCGGCAGGTGAACAGGGTGTCGATTCAGGTGAAGGCGCTGGCGGGTGGCCGGGTTGATGAATACCTGGCGTTGGTTGGGCGTGATCGACCCGGTACGCCGTAAGTGTGGGAGCGGGCTTGCTCGCGAAGGCGGTGGCTCAGTTAGCGAATCGGGTGACTGACACACCGCCTTCGCGAGCAAGCCCGCTCCCACATTTTGATCTGCGGTGGGTTCAGAAAAGATGCGTTCCTGAACCCATCCTGAAGAATCCTCTTATTCCCCATGCGGGCACTTTCCTACGGTTTGGTCGGGGCGTAAGCTTCGCGCGTTTTCATCAATTGCGGAGACCCTCAGTGGGTACTTGTTCGAGTGACAGTAGTCGGCCGGTTCTGGTAACCGGCACGTACTTGGCAAGGTAACGCGCATGCTTTCGATGCCGTTGTCTCGCCAATAAAAAGCGAGAAGCGGCATCCCGGCAGCGGCCATTCCTGGCCGTTGCCCCGAATCCCTCTCATCGACGCTGACCAGCATCTGACTGACCTCGGGATGCTACGGACGCGCCTGCCTTTTGCGGCAGGCGGGCCGGGCTGACTGTGCCTATGAAACGGGCGCGGTGCAGACGGCCGTACCTGCACGATGGTTTCCTCGCGCAGGAGTAACACCATGAATTTCACTGTCTTGAAAGAGTTCTTTGCCGGCTTCCTGCGGACCCGGCACATTGCCCGGCATTTCCGCCGTCTGGCGATGCTTGAAACCGTGACCGACGCCAGCGTCAGCCGCGAAGTCCCGCCGACCCTGGCGCAAACCCTGGTCGCTGCGGCCAGCACCAGTGCCGTGCAATTGCTCGGTACGCTGGGCAGTCATGGCGAGGGCCTGAACACTCAGGAAGCCGACGCACTGCGCGTGCAGTACGGTCTGAACGAAGTCGAGCATGAGCAGCCGCTGCCTTGGTGGGTGCACCTCTGGCACTGCTACAAAAACCCGTTCAACCTGCTGCTGACGCTGCTGGCGGTGATCTCCTGGCTGACCGAAGACATGAAGGCCGCCACGGTGATTTTCTCCATGGTGGTGCTGTCGACGTTGCTGCGTTTCTGGCAGGAGGCCAAGTCCAACAAGGCCGCCGATGCCCTCAAGGCGATGGTGAGCAATACCGCCACGGTGCTGCGCCGGGACGAAGCCAAACGCATCGAATTGCCGATCAAGCAACTGGTACCCGGTGACCTCATCGTACTGTCGGCTGGGGATATGATCCCCGCCGATTGCCGCGTGCTCAGTGCCAAGGACCTGTTCGTGAGCCAGGCGGCGATGACCGGGGAGTCGATGCCCGTGGAGAAGTTCGCCGAGCAACAGGACGTCAACACCCGCAACCCGCTGGACCTGGAAAACATCCTGTTCATGGGCACCAACGTGGTGTCCGGCGCGGCGACGGCGGTGATCCTGACCACCGGCAATGGCACCTACTTCGGCGCGTTGGCACAACGCGTCACGGCTACCGACCGCGCGACCACCTCGTTCCAGCAGGGCGTCAACAAGGTCAGTTGGTTGCTGATCCGCTTCATGTTCGTCATGGCACCTTTGGTGCTGTTTATCAACGGTTTCACCAAGGGCGACTGGACCGAGGCCCTGTTGTTTGCGTTGTCGATTGCCGTGGGCCTGACCCCGGAAATGCTACCGATGATTGTCACGTCCACCTTGGCCAAGGGCGCCGTGTTTCTCTCGCGCAAAAAAGTCATCGTCAAACGCCTGGATGCGATTCAGAACTTCGGCGCCATGGACGTGCTCTGCACCGACAAGACCGGCACGCTGACCCAGGACCGGATTTTCCTGGCACGCCATGTGGACGTGTGGGGCGCAGAGTCCGACGACGTACTGGAAATGGCCTACCTCAACAGTTACTACCAGACCGGCCTGAAAAACCTGCTGGACGTGGCGGTGCTGGAGCACGTGGAGGTCCATCGCGAGCTGAAGGTCGGCACTGCGTTTCACAAGGTTGATGAGATTCCGTTCGACTTCAACCGCCGCCGTATGTCGGTGGTGGTGGCCGAGCAGGGGCAGCCGCACCTGCTGATCTGCAAGGGGGCGGTAGAGGAAGTCCTGGCGGTGTGCAACAACGTGCGTCATGGCGATGTCAATGAAGCGCTGAGCGACGACCTGTTGGCGCGCATTCGCCAGGTCACCGCCGCCTTCAACGAAGAAGGCCTGCGCGTGGTCGCCGTGGCCGCGCAACCGATGGCACCGGGGCGCGACACCTACAGCCTGGCGGATGAGAAAAACCTCACGTTGATCGGTTACGTGGCCTTCCTCGACCCGCCGAAGGAAAGCACCGCGCCGGCCCTCAGGGCCCTCAAAGCCCACGGTGTCGCGGTAAAAGTGCTGACCGGCGACAACGAACTGGTCACCGCAAAGATCTGCCGTGAAGTGGGCCTCGAGCAACAGGGCCTGCTGATGGGCAACGATATAGAAGACATGACCGACGCCGAGCTGGCCAAGGCCGTGGAGACCACCAATGTGTTCGCCAGGCTGACGCCGTCCCACAAGGAACGCATTGTGCGGCTGCTCAAGGCCAACGGGCACGTGGTGGGCTTTATGGGCGATGGCATCAACGACGCGCCGGCGCTACGTACGGCGGATATCGGCATTTCGGTGGACAGTGCGGTGGATATCGCCAAGGAGGCCGCTGACATCATCCTGTTGGAAAAGAGCCTGATGATCCTGGAGGAGGGCGTGCTGGAAGGCCGACGTACCTTCGCCAATATGCTCAAGTACATCAAGATGACCGCCAGCTCCAACTTCGGCAATGTGTTTTCGGTACTGGTGGCCAGTGCGTTTATCCCGTTCCTGCCGATGTTGCCGATGCATCTGCTGGTGCAGAACCTTCTGTATGACATTTCACAGATTGCGATCCCGTTCGATAACGTCGACGCCGAAATGCTCAGCAAGCCCCAACGCTGGCAACCGGGAGATGTCGGGCGATTCATGCTGTTTTTCGGGCCGATCAGTTCGATCTTCGACATCACCACGTTTGTGCTCATGTGGTACGTCTTCGATGCCAACACGCCCGACCACCAGACCTTGTTCCAGTCCGGCTGGTTCGTGGTGGGGCTGCTGACCCAGACGCTGATCGTGCACATGATCCGCACGCCGAAAATCCCTTTCCTGCAAAGCCGTGCGGCAATGCCGTTGATGGTGATGACCGGAGTGATTATGGCGGTGGGGATTTTCCTGCCGATGGGGCCGCTGGCGCATTACTTCAAGTTGCAGGCGCTGCCATCGCTGTACTTCGTGTTCCTGCCGGTGATCCTGCTGGCCTACATGGGCCTGACCCAGGCGGTGAAGGGTTACTACATCCGTAAGTTTGGCTGGCAATAACCGTGTGAGTGCCCGCCAGTCTCGACTGTCGGGCTTTCGTCGACGCAAAGCCGACTATGCTGTTACGAGGAAAAGTCCTACAAGCAATCGAGACTATCCCTTCATTTAATAAGGCAAACCATTGTTAAGGTTGCGCGCTTGCGCCCCGGGAACAAGGGCGTAGCTCCATGTGTTTACCGTGCTTTATCAAAAGGAGGGGTCTGTACTGCCTGAAGTGCCATGCAGAGTAATCAGCACCGTTTGTCGGAACTGTTACTTCTCACAGGTGGATAGGTCCCGTGTGATATGTAAGCGTACTGATCCCTCGGTGGAGTTCTATGAGCAAAGCTTTAATTGTTGACGATCACCCTTTTATTCGCGCTACCGTGAAGTTCCTTTTGAAGCAGGAAGGCTTCACTGAAATTTATGAAGCGGGCAACGGTGCCGACGCCATGCAGGTAGCACGCGAGGAACGTCCAGATCTGATTATCCTCGACCTGGCAATGCCCAAGCTCGGCGGGCTGGAGGTGATTGCTCGGATCAAGGCGCTGGACTTGCCTTGCAAGATTCTGGTGCTAACGTCGTACCTGGCTGTTTTTTTCTCGACGCGTTGTATGCGCGCCGGAGCCATGGGCTTTGTTGCCAAGACAGGTGAACTGGATGAACTGCAGAAGGCCATCAGGGCGATACGTTCCGGTTACAGTTGCTTCCCCAGCCTGCCCACCAGTTCAGTACGCCGCGACGATTTGCAGACTACCGAGCAAGAGCTTGTGGAGGGGCTATCCGACCGTGAATTAATGGTGTTGATAGCGTTGGCCAAAGGCTTGGGTAACAAGGAAATCGCCGAGAACATGCTGCTGAGCCACAAGACCATCAGTACCTACAAGACGCGACTCAAAGAGAAATTGCGAATGTCCTCGGTGGTGCACCTGTCCAAGTTCGCCCAGCGCAATCATCTGATCTGAAATGAACACCGCGCGGCTGTTGATATTCACGGTCATCCTGCTGACGGGGCTGTCGCCCGGTGCAGCGGTGGCCTTGGACGAGCCACATAACCTCAGGCTCTTCGGCCATTCTACCCCTGAAAACCTGCGCCTGAAGCTTGATGAAAGTGACTGGCGCTGGCTACGCGAGCGACGTGTATTGCTGATGGGCGTGTCGGCGCCGGACTACGCGCCTTTCGACCTGAGCAACGGCAACGATTTTGAAGGGATCACCGCTGACTATGCGTGGCTGGTCAGCCTTATTTTAAACACCCCTATCGAGGTTCGACGCTACGATACCCGTGATGAAGTAATCGAAGCACTCGAGCGGGGCGAGGTGGATCTGGTCGGGTCGGCCAATGGCTATGAAGCGGCTAATAAAAAACTGGTACTGTCGAGCTCCTATGCCAATGATCAACCGGTGCTGGTGACCCGCACCGGTGACAGCCATTCATTGAGCGCCGACCTGGCCGGCAAGCGTGTCGCGATGCTCTACCACTATATGCAGCCGGACGCTGTCCAAGCCTTTTACCCAAAGGCACAACTGCTGCTGTATGGCTCGACTCACCAAGCCCTTGGCTCCGTGGCGTTCCGCCAGGCTGATGTCTATCTGGGCGACGCCATCAGTACCCGTTACCTGATCAACAAGAACCATTTCAATAATGTCCGCATGGCGGATTTTTCCGCGCTGGAGGTCAACCCGTTCGGGTTCGCCTTCACCAAGGACAACACCCGCCTCCTGAACATCATCAACGCCGCGCTGGCTGTTGTTCCGGCCGGTCAGCAGATGGAAATCCTGCGCCGCTGGAGTGCCGGCGACAATGGTTTCCTGGCCGCCGACCGGTTGCGCCTGAGTGAGAATGAACGACGTTGGCTGGAGAAACATCCCCTGGTGAAGGTGGCAGCGCTCGACAAATTCGTGCCGCTGTCATTTTTCAATAAGCAAGGGCAGTTTGTGGGCTTGAGCGAGGAGGTCTTGTCGCGGGTCAGCTTGCGCACCGGCTTGAAGTTCGAGATGGTGAAAGGCAAGTCGTTGCCTCAGCAGATTGACGAGGTCAGCAGTGGCGCAGTGGACATACTGGCTGTGATCACGCCCAGCGTCGAACGCTCTGAAAAGCTGCGTTTCACTCGGCCCTACCTATCCAATCCCTACGTGTTGGTGGCGCGCACCGGAGAAGAAAGTCTGGTGACGCTGGAGGACATGCCCGGCAAACGCCTGGCATTTATCAACGGCAATAGCCTCGCCGCACATATTGTCCGAGACTACCCCGGCATCGAGTTTGTCAACGTCGAGAACCCGGAGCAGGCCCTGGATCTGGTCGCCAATGGCGATGCCGATGCAACCCTTATTTCGCTGATCAGCGCACGGTACATGATCGCGCGCCATTTCCGAGATCGCTTGCGTATCACCAGCACCGTCGGTACGGAGCCGGCGCGGATTGCTTTCGGCGTCAACCGCAGCCAGCTCGAGCTGTATTCGATCCTCGAAAAGGCGCTGTTAAGTATCACGCCTGAAGAAATGGACGAACTGACCAACCGCTGGCGCAGTGAGATCATTATCGAAGACAGCTACTGGAGCAGTCATCGCAGCGTGATTATCCAGGGATTTGGCCTGGCTGCGCTGCTGCTGCTGATTACCCTGGGCTGGGTGCTTTACCTGCGCAACCTGATTCGCAAGCGTGCCCAAGCCGAACGGGCCTTGAGCGACCAGATGGAGTTCATGCGCGTGCTGATCGACGGCACGCCGCACCCGATCTACGTGCGTGATCGCCAGGGCCGCCTGATGGCTTGCAATAACGCTTACCTTGATGTGTTCGGCTTCAAGCTTGAGGACGTGATTGGCAAGACCGTGGTGCAAACCGACACCGGCAACCCGCCCCAGGCGCAGTCGTTCCATGCCAATTACTTGAGCTTGATGGAGCGGGGCGAGCCGCAGATCCAGGATCGGGTGCTCAAGGTTCCCGACGGCGGTGTGTTGACCATCTACCAGTGGATGCTGCCGTACCGTGACAGTCACGGCAACGTCGTGGGCATGATTGCCGGCTGGGTGGATGTCAGCGAACGTCAGCGCCTGCTGGGCCAGCTACAGGAAGCCAAGGAGGAGGCCGACGCCGCCAACCGTGCCAAGACCACGTTCCTGGCGACGATGAGCCATGAAATCCGCACGCCCATGAATGCCGTGATTGGCATGATCGAACTGGCCCAGAAAAATGCCGAGCGGGGCCGCGTCGATCAGGATGCTCTGGAAGTGGCCTCGATGGCGTCCCGGAGCATGTTGGAGCTGATCGGCGACATTCTGGACATCGCGCGGATAGAATCCGGCCACCTGTCCCTGACCCTGGCGCCGGCCAACCTCCACGAGCTGTTGGCTTCCGTGGCGCGCGTGTTTGAGGGGCTGGCGCGGGACAAGGGCTTGCGGCTGCACGTCGAGCTCGATCCGCTGACCAACCGACAGGTGCTGGTCGACCCCTTGCGGTTCAAGCAAGTGGTTTCCAACGTGCTCGGCAATGCCATCAAGTTCACCGCCACCGGTGAGGTGCGCCTGGGTGCCCAGTGCCTGCCGGCCATGGCCGAGGATCATTTGAACCTGCGTTTGTATGTGGAGGACACGGGGGTTGGCATCAGTGCCGAGGACCAGCAGCGTTTGTTCAACCCCTTCATCCAGGGCAGCAATAACGACCAATCGGCGCGCAGTGGGTCCGGCCTTGGATTGGTGATCAGCCGCAACCTGTGCGAAATGATGGGGGGGCGCCTGCAGTTGAGCAGTGTGCTGGGCAAGGGGACACGGGTGGATGTAACCATGGCCCTGGCGTTGTCCACGGCAGCATCGGTGGCATTACCTGGCGAACGTGTTCAACCGACGCAGGCATTGAAGTTGCTGGTGGTGGATGACTACCCGGCAAACCGCTTGCTGTTGTCTCGACAATTGAGTTTCCTGGGGCACCACATCGTCACTGCCGAAGATGGCGCCGAGGGCTATGCCCTGTGGCTGGCCGGAAACTTTGACGGGGTGATCACCGACAGTAACATGCCGGTCGTGGATGGCTACACATTGGCACGTGATATCCGAGCCCAGGAGCGGCAGCGTGGCCTGGTACCGTGCCTGATATTGGGGTTCACCGCCAACGCCCAGCCGGAGGAGACCGAGCGCTGCCGGCAGGCGGGCATGGACGGTTGTCTATTCAAGCCGACCGGGCTTGATGATTTGCGCGCGGCGTTGGCACCGCTCACCACGGCAGTTGCAAGGGATGAGCCCGAGCCGGTGTGTGATTTGAGTGCGCTCATCTCGTTGACAGGGGGCGACACTGGCGCGCTCAACGAGCTGCTGGAGCCTCTGCTCAGTAGTCTCGCAGAGGACCGCGTGCGGCTGTTGGCGCTGCGCCAACACGCGGATTTCGCCACCTTGCATGACTTGGCTCATCGCGTTAAAGGCGGGGCTCGCATGGTCAAGGCCCAGGCGCTGGTGAACTGCTGCGAAACCCTGGAAAGCGTGTGTGAAAACGCTGACCGCGATGCAGTGTCGGATGCGGTTGAGGCCCTATGCACAGCGATCGACGGTTTGCGGCATAGCCTGAGCCAGCTCAGCAAGCGGGCTTGACTCGCGTGGGTAACCATTAGGTGAATTTGGGAGAACTCCTACATGGAATGGGAACAAGCCTGATTTTGCCTCCGGGATATGTCTGGAAAATGGGCCGCGCTCACTGACGAGTACTGCCTGCCCAGGGGTTCGACATGCCAAACAAAGCACTGACCATCCTGATTGCCGATGAACAACACCTGCAACGTCTGCATATCGAAAAAATGCTCAATCAATTGGGATACCACCGGATCGTACCGGTGCAAACCCTAGAAGAGGTGCAACTGCTCACCGCCATACCGGCACAGCCTTTTGACGTACTGATCATCAATGCCGCGCTGGGGCTCGACACGTGCGAGCCTCAACCCCAGGTGCACCACGTGCTTATCTACGATCATCTGGACCTGGGCCTGGACACGCCCGGCGCTACAGCGCCAGCGCTGCTGATACGGCTGCCCGGCCTACCGGACAACGTCAACCTCGAACACTTCATGGACATTATCGACCCACCCGCAGCCGCTACCGGCCTGCGGGTGTTGCCTTGGCTGCGGGAATTATCCCGCACGCCCGTGCCAGGGGTTTAGTCCCATTTTGGTGCGATACCCTTGGGACTGGTCAGGCGATGGCCGCGATCCAGCCCGGCAAGCTGCTCCATGTCGGCAGCGCTCAAGGTCAGTTGCAGGGCCTTGAGGTTGCTTTCCAGGTTGGCGCGTTTAGTCGACGACGGGATGACCGCGTAACCCAGCTGCATGGCCCACGCCAGGGCTACTTGTGCCGGGGTCGCCTGATGGCGCTCGGCGATCTGCTGAATCACCGGGTCCTTGAGCACTTCGCCGTAGGCCAGGGTCATGTAGGAGGTGACCTGGATACCGTTGGCGGTGGCGAACTCCACGACCTTGCGATTCTGCAGGTAGGGATGCAGTTCGATCTGGTTGGTGGCGATATTTTCAGCCCCAATCGCAGCAATCGCTTGCTTCATCAGGTCGACGGTGAAATTGGAAATGCCGATCTGTCGGGTCAGCCCCAGGCGCTTGGCTTCCAGCAGTTGGCCCATGAATTCGGCGACAGACACCTGGTCTTCCGGCGACGGCCAGTGGATCAGGGTCAAGTCCAGGTAGTCGGTTTTGAGTTTGCGCAGGCTTTCGCGCAGGCTGGGAATCAACTGGCCTTCGGCGAAATGGGTGATCCAGATCTTGCTGGTGATAAACAGCTCGTCGCGCGGGATGCCGCTGTGCGCAATTGCCTGGCCCACCTCGGCTTCGTTCTCGTAGATCTGCGCGGTGTCGATGGCGCGATAGCCCAATTCCAAGGCGGTGCTGACGGAATCGATCACCACCTGGCCTTTCAGGCGGAAGGTGCCAAGGCCGAAGGCCGGAACGTTTTGCGTTGGGGTAGACATCAGTAACTCCTGAAGGGGTGGTGAGCAATGGAGTCGAGTATCCGCCCGTCGTTCCTTCGGAAAAACCGTCGAATTCGAAAAGGACTCTTTACCGCAGATCACGAATCTTCAGGTGCAGAGGCTTTGTACTGAATCGCACGCAGTTCAGATGTGGCAGCGGGCTTGCTCGCGAATGCGTGTATCAGTGACGGATGTACTGACTGACCCACTGCTTTCGCGAGCAAGCCCGCTCCCACATTTTGATCTTCATCAGTCAGTTGGTTTGTGCTGTTCGCGCAAGCGCTCGGCCGCACTGCGCAACAATTGCTCGGTGGCACTCCAGCCCAGGCAACCATCGGTCACCGACACGCCGTACTTCAGGGATGCGCTCAACGGTTGGCAGCCTTCGAACAGGTGGCTTTCGAGCATCATGCCGATCAGCGCCATGTCGCCCTGTAGCCGTTGCTCCAATACCTCGTTGAACACTGCGGGTTGACGCAGCGGGTCCTTGCCACTGTTGGCATGGCTGCAATCAACCATGATCCGCGCTGCTACCTTGGACTTGGCCAGGTCGTGCTTGACCTGTGCCACGTGTGGCGCGTGGTAGTTCGGCCCACGGTGACCGCCGCGCAGCACCAGATGGGTGTCCGGGTTGCCCGGGGTCTGGATGATCGCCGGGTGGCCCTGGCTGTCGACGCCGAAGTGGCGATGCGGGTGGGCTGCCGAACGCATCGCGTCACAGGCAATGGCCACGCCGCCATCGGTGCCGTTCTTGAAACCCACGGGCACGCCCAGGCCGCTGGCCATCTCGCGGTGGATTTGCGATTCGGTGGTGCGTGCACCAATCGCAACCCAACTGAGCAAGTCATCGAAGTAACCGGCGGCCATGGGTTGCAGCAGCTCAGTGGCTACCGGCAGGCCCAGGCGCAGCATTTCGCGCATCAGCTCGCGGGACAAGGTGAGGCCGGCAGCCATGTCGTCGCTGCCATCCAGGCGAGGATCGTAGGCCAGGCCTTTCCAGCCGATGGTGGTACGCGGTTTTTCGACATAGGCGCGGATCACCAGGAGCATCTGGTCGCTGACGTCAAGCGCGAGCTTCTTCAGATTGCGCGCGTATTCCATGGCCGATTCCGGGTCGTGGATCGAGCACGGTCCGACGATCACCAGCAAGCGCGAGTCTTCGCCATTGAGGATGGCGCGCACGGCTTGGCGATGGGCATGGACTTGTTCGTTGAGGAACGGGCTGAGGGGCAACTGATGCTTGAGCTCAAGGGCACTGGGCAGGCGCTGGGTCAGGGCTTCATTGGCGCTGGTCAGGGTGCTGATCGGCAGAGCGGCGGTGGCGGAGTTCATGTTCAAGGCTTCCTGGGCAAGCGACGGGTGGTCCCGCGCGCTTGGCCCTATTGGGGTGTTCGACAATTGGCCAGGTTGGCTACGTGTGTTGGCTTGCCACCAATAGGTGACCGATCGGAGGCGGCAGGCTGTCCCGAGCGGAGCTGGCTAAATCGCCATGCAGTGAAGATGTCGTAGCGGTAATAGGTGGCGTAGTTCATGTCGTATGTCCTTTAAGTGTTCTTGCAAAAGTTGAGGGCCTGAAAAACAAAACCCCCGGTCGGGGAGCCGACCGGGGGTTAGATTTCTCTGGCAGGCGACCCCTTGAATAGTGGGCGCCGATTTCAGGTATCAGGCGCGCCAGTGGCTAAACCAATACCCAAAATAAAAGCTGACAGCTGCGCTCGAACCGTTCACGCAGCTAGCCGATACCGAGCGCGGGGCGCTGGCAGCAGGGCAAACCTGAGTGTGGGTGAGTTGCAACATGGCATGTCTCCGAATGATGTGAGGAGCTTACTAGAGGGATGCAGGCAGACTCAATCATTAATTTCTATCGTGCATGGTACTCATCTCTATAGGGCGAGATATGCTTGCAACCTTAGATGGTAATTGCTTGGACGCGACCATGACGACCTTGACCCTTGCTGCTGCTCAATCCATTTCCATCGCGGGCGACTTGCCGGCCAATATTGAGCGGCATCTGATATTCATGCAGGCGGCAGCCGAGCACGGTGTGCAGTTGCTGGTGTTCCCGGAGCTGTCGCTGACGGGGTATGAGCCGTCATTCGCCGCCGGTTTGGCAATCGCGCCGGATGACCCTGTACTGGCCCCCCTGCGTGAAATGGCCCGGGAGCTTGGGCTGACGGCGGTGGTGGGTATGCCGATCCGCCAGGCACCCGAGGCCGGCGTGTCGATTGGAGCATTGGTGCTGGGGGCGGATGGCTCCATGGCGGTCTACACCAAGCAGCATTTGCATCCAGGCGAAGAACTTGCGTTTGTCCCGGGGCAGGGTGGCGCGGCCCTTGAGTGGGCCAGTGACACGATTGCATTGGCCGTGTGCGCGGATTTTTCCCACGCCAGCCATCCGCGCCTGGCGGCAAAGGCGGGCGCCACTATCTATGCCGTCGGCGCGCTGATCAGCGAAGGCGGCTACGCAACGGACAGTGCGCTGCTTGAGGGCTATGCAGCCGAGCATGGCCTGCTGGTGTTGATGGCGAACCATGGTGGCCCGTCCGGTGGCTATGTTTGCGCGGGGCGCAGCGCTATCTGGGCCGCTGATGGCAACTTACTTGCCGCTGCGCCTGGGGCAGGTGATGCATTGGTGATTGCTCGTCGCGATGACGGGGTGTGGGCTGGCCAGGTGGTGGTTGTCTAAATGACGTTTCACTTGCGCGCGGCCACCGACCAGGACCTCCCATTTGCACGAACGCTGACGTTCGAGTCGATGAGTCGCTACTACCGGCAATATGGCTTGGTGTGGTCCAGCGCCGGCTTCGACGTCGCCTGGGCTGGCCGGGAGAATTGGCTGGTTTGCGACGGCGATACAGTGATGGGGTTTGTCAGCCTCAGCCGCGACAGCCGGGCGCTCTATATCCGCGAGCTGCACCTGCTCGAGGCGTTTCGTGGGCGCGGTGCGGGCAGTTGGGTATTGGAGCAGATGGCGCTCAAGGCGCAGGCGTTGGGCCTGTTGCGTTTGACGGTATTCAAGACCAACCCCGCGCGCAGGCTCTATCAGCGCAGGGGGCTCAGTATCGTCGGTGAAGAAGACTGTTTCTGGCGTATGGAGCGTGTTTGCGGTCCAAGCTAAACATGCAACGTTTGGCAATAAGTGCATACTGGACTCAGGAGACGATTTCCTGATCTTTGCTCTGGCCATCAGCCTCGGCAAGGATGATGCCTTCTTTCATGCCCAGCAGGACCGCTACCTTATGGGCTTCCCCACGCCGTCCCTTTTTACGCCCAGCGAGCACTTGATAGGTGGTGGCCGGATCTACGCCGTGCTCACGGGCGAACGCTTGCACTGACTTTCCTTGATGTTCCAGCCAAGCCTTGGCTTGTGCAGCGGTACGGATTCCGGGCATAGTTCAAAACCGTTCAAGTTCGTTTAACGAAGAGATGAGTGTGACACCTCTTGGGGTGTGCCAGATCAGGATCATACATCCAAATGAGTGGAATCGGTTCGCGTTTGAGGCAAGAAAGAGAGCGACTTGGCCTGTCGCAAAAAGTTTTTGGCGAAATAGGAGGCGTTGAGGCAAACGCACAAGGCAAATACGAAAGTGGAGAGCGAGCCCCCAAGGCGGACTATTTGTCACGGGTCGCTGAAAGAGGCGTAGATGTGTTGTATGTGCTGACTGGCTTTGCAACACCGATCCAATTGGAAAACCTCAGTCAGCTCGAAGAAAAAGTTTTGGGTGATTACCGCCTGATGCTCAAGGAAGACCAGGCTGCAATCCGTCGATTGACTTCAACCCTGGCCGAGCATTCAGCCGCGCAGAATGGAAAAAATAAGCTCAGGCCCCAGAATTCCTGACCTTTCGCCCAGCAAATAGAGCCGTCTGCCGCCTGGCGGGCGTTTGCTGGGTGTTCAAACACTATATATATGACGCTTGCAGCTAGGTCTGCGCCTCGGTTTTTTGCTAAGGTGTTCAGCAACCTATAAGACCATATCGCGAGGTGTCTGCTTGATTAGGGTGCTAGTAGTCGATGACCATGATCTCGTTCGTACAGGCATTACACGAATGCTGGCTGACATCGATGGCCTGCAAGTAGTCGGCCAGGCTGAGTCCGGGGAAGAGTCCCTGATCAAGGCCCGAGAGTTGAAACCCGATGTGGTGTTGATGGACGTCAAGATGCCCGGTATCGGCGGTCTTGGTGCCACGACCAAATTGTTGCGCAGCCATCCGGACATCAAAGTCGTAGTGGTAACCGTCTGCGAAGAAGACCCGTTCCCGACGCGCTTGTTGCAGGCCGGCGCGGCCGGTTACCTGACCAAAGGCGCAGGTTTGGCCGAAATGGTCCAGGCCATTCGCCTGGTGTTTGCCGGCCAACGTTACATCAGCCCGCAGATCGCCCAGCAATTGGCCATTAAATCCTTCCAGCCCGTCAGTGATTCGCCGTTTGATGCGCTGTCGGAGCGGGAAATTCAGATCGCCTTGATGATCGTCGGTTGCCAGAAAGTGCAGACGATCTCCGACAAGTTGTGCCTGTCGCCCAAGACCGTCAATACCTACCGTTATCGCATTTTCGAGAAGCTCGCCATCAGCAGTGATGTTGAATTGACCCTGCTCGCGGTGCGCCACGGCATGGTGGACGCCAGCGCCTGACATGACCACACCGTTTGATCCAAGCGCCTTTCTCTCCACCTGCAGTGGCCGCCCCGGCGTGTACCGCATGTTCGACAGCGAGGCGCGCCTGCTTTATGTCGGCAAAGCCAAGAACCTGAAAAATCGCCTGGCGAGCTATTTTCGCAAGAGCGGCCTCGCGCCCAAGACCGCTGCGCTGGTGGCGCGTATCGCCCAGGTCGAAACCACCATTACCGCCAACGAAACCGAAGCGCTGCTGCTTGAACAGACGCTGATCAAGGAATGGCGACCGCCCTACAACATCCTGCTGCGCGATGATAAATCCTACCCCTACGTGTTTTTATCCGATGGTCACTTCCCGCGCCTGAGCATTCACCGGGGCGCGAAGAAGCAAAAGGGCAAGTATTTCGGGCCCTATCCCAGCGCTGGGGCGGTCCGCGAAAGCCTGAGCCTGCTGCAAAAAACCTTTTTTGTGCGCCAGTGCGAAGACAGCTTCTACAAGAACCGCACCCGTCCGTGCCTGCAGTACCAGATCAAACGCTGCAAGGCGCCCTGTGTCGGCCTGGTTGAGCCGGCCGAGTACGCCGAGGATGTACGCCATTCGGTGATGTTCCTCGAAGGCCGCAGCAATGCGCTTACCGATGAGCTCTCCAGCGCCATGGAACAAGCCGCCGGTAGCCTGGATTTCGAAAAGGCCGCCGAACTGCGTGACCAGATTTCCCTGCTGCGCCGCGTGCAGGATCAGCAGAGCATGGAAGGCGGCACCGGCGACGTTGACGTGATCGCCGCCTTCGTCAACCCGGGCGGCGCCTGTGTGCACTTGATCAGCGTGCGTGGCGGGCGGGTGTTGGGCAGCAAGAACTTCTTCCCGCAGACGGGCATTGACGAGGAGGTGGCCGAAGTCATGTCGGCCTTCCTCGGGCAGTATTACGTCAGCAGCCCCGAACGCGACCTGCCGTCGGAGTTGATCGTTAACGTGGTGCATGAAGACTTCCCCACGCTGATCGAGGCGATCCACGAACTGCGCGGCCGCGAGCTGGACATCAGCCATCGCGTGCGCGGCACTCGTGCACGCTGGCAGCAAATGGCCGTGACCAATGCCGAGCAAGCCCTGAGCGCGCGCCTGGCCAATCGACAGCACGTTGCCGCACGCTTCGACGCCCTGGCCCAAGTCCTCAACCTGGACGAGCCGCCGCAGCGCCTTGAGTGCTACGACATCAGCCATTCCAGCGGCGAGGCCACGGTGGCATCCTGCGTGGTGTTCGGGCCGGAAGGTCCGATCAAGTCCGATTACCGGCGCTACAACATCGAAGGCATCACTGCCGGCGATGACTACGCCGCCATGCACCAGGCCCTGACGCGCCGCTTCAGCAAGTTGAAGGACGGCGAGGGCAAACTGCCGGATATCCTGCTGGTGGACGGCGGTAAAGGCCAGCTGTCCATGGCCCGCGACGTGCTCAACGAACTGGCCGTGCCCGACCTGATCCTGCTCGGCGTGGCCAAAGGCACCACGCGCAAGGCCGGATTCGAGACGTTGTACTTGAATGATGCCGCCCATGAGTTCACCTTGAAAGGCGACTCACCGGCGCTGCATTTGATCCAACAGATCCGCGATGAAGCCCACCGCTTCGCCATTACCGGCCACCGCGCCCGTCGTGGCAAAACCCGGCGAACCTCAACCCTGGAAGGGGTAGCGGGGGTTGGCCCGACGCGGCGTCGCGATTTGCTCAAACATTTTGGTGGCTTGCAGGAGCTCTCCCGTGCCAGCATTGACGAAATAGCCAAAGCACCCGGTATCAGTAAAAAGCTCGCTGAGTTGATTTATGCGAATCTGCACAGCGAATAGAATGCCTTTCCACCTCGTAGCCAGTTGTGCCGATGAATATCCCTAATCTGATCACCGTTCTACGCGTCCTGCTTATTCCCATTTTCATTCTGTTGTTCTATTTGCCGTACGAATGGAGCTATGTGGCCTCCAGTTCCGTGTTCGCCTTCGCGGCCGCCACCGACTGGCTCGACGGCTACCTGGCGCGCCGCCTGGAACAAAGCACGCCATTCGGCGCGTTCCTGGACCCGGTGGCCGACAAGCTCATGGTCGCCGTCGCCCTGGTGCTGCTGGTGCAAGAACACGGCAACCTGTGGCTGACCCTGCCGGCCGCGGTGATCATCGGCCGCGAGATCGTCGTCTCGGCGCTGCGCGAGTGGATGGCCGAAATCGGCGCCCGCGCCCATGTCGCCGTGTCGAACATGGGCAAGTGGAAAACCGCCGCGCAAATGCTCGCATTGGTCATCTTGCTGGCCAACCCGTCGGACTTCTCGTTCTGGGTCCTCACCGGTTACGCCTTGCTGCTGATCGCCGCGGGCCTGACGCTGTGGTCCATGCTGCAATATCTGCGCGCCGCCTGGCCCCACCTGCGCACTACGGTCGAAAAGAAATAAAACTTTTTTGAATCAAGGTGTTGACGGGTTCTGATAATTCTATAGAATGCGCACCACCAAGACGCGGGAATAGCTCAGTTGGTAGAGCACGACCTTGCCAAGGTCGGGGTCGCGAGTTCGAGTCTCGTTTCCCGCTCCAAATATTGCGCTACAGAGTTCCAGTAAATTCTGTAAGTGATTGAAATCAGGGCCTTTAGGCCCTTTTTTCGTTCCGGCGGGAACCACTGAAATCCAGCTCCATCCAGTGCTTTTAAGTCCCGAATGAGGATCTTGAATTTGGACGCGCACTGAATCGGTTTCTTGCTGGAGCAGCTTGGATAGCGAGACGAGCATCTGGCCCTGACTCTGTTCAGGAGCTCGCTATGGCACTCTCGGATACGACCTTTCGGCATGCCCGAATCACTGGCAACGACTACACGATAGGCGACACGGATGACCCAGGAGTGGACACTCACGCCCAGGCGATCTGCCTGCGCCTGCGCGGCGCAGCGTGACCTGCTATCGGATGATTGCTCTTTGTTTGCCAGTTGGCGTTAGTTAAGGTCTTGTTAGTATTGGCTTTTATAGGTTTTTTAGATCCGGGGAGATCTGCTGAAAACCGCTCATTTTGCCGATAGGGTGCTATGGGGCGAGTGTTCGAATCACTCCGTCCCGACCATATAATTCAAGGGGTTGCGAGATTTTATCTCGCGACCCCTTTTTATTTTTGATCGTTTTTAACCCTACAAAACAGCCAGCGCTTAATGGAATCTTCACTGTGTTCGTAGGCGTTTATGTCTTATTTGGCAGATTCTTCATGAGTAGGGTTCCCCTCGGCACGTCCCGAAGTGAGTCTTAAGCAGGCTCGCCAGCGAACAGGGGCGCTGGTCTCTTATCAAATTTAGTAAGGGCGAGCAGCCAACAATGTTGGCTGCACTTCGAGGTTGCCGTGGTTCAGAGCCAGAGCGTCTGAATCGTTACCTGCGGTTGTTTACATTCATTGCGTATGATAGGTTTGATTTAAACATTCATACAGCATGTATGTTTTCTTGGGTTCGTCGAGGCTGCGATCCGTTTCCTATCAGGGAACGGTTAACCCACTAGCTTCCCGCGATTAGCGGCGCAATCAAAGGACTTTGCAGAGCCCTGTATCCAGGGTGGCAAATGCCTCGCGTCTTGGGCGAGGCCTGAATTTCATCTAAAGGGATTTAGTCATCATGAGTTCACCTTCAGTCGCTTCGCCCGCAACGTCCCCGCGGTATCCATGGCTGGCAGTGGCCGCCATGGGCCTTGCTACATTTTCGGTTGTGACGACAGAAATGCTTCCGGTCGGTTTGCTGACAACCATTGCTGGCTCGCTTGAAACGTCCACTGGAAGTGCTGGTTTAATGATCTCGTTGCCCGCTTTGCTGGCAGCTTTGTTTGCACCGCTGGTGGTGATCGCAGCAGGCAATCTGGACCGGCGCTGGATTTTGTGCGGCTTGCTCGGCCTGTTGGTAATCGCCAATATTGCATCGGCCCTGGCCCCAGATATGGTGTGGATGCTGATTGCACGTGCGCTTGTCGGCTTCTGCATGGGAGGTATTTGGGCTGTCGCGGGGGGCTTGGCCGCTCGGCTGGTCCCGGCACACGCAGTGGGTCTGGCCACCTCCATTATCTTTGGCGGGGTCGCTGCGGCATCCGTACTGGGTGTGCCGTTAGGCGCGTTGATCGGTGATTTTGCCGGTTGGCGTTGGGCTTTCGGCTGTATGGCTATCTTCAGTGCCGGGGTGCTGTTGATTCACCTCTTCGCCATTCCCGCTTTGCCTGTTCACCACTCAGTCACCTTGCGCCAGTTCGCTGAACAGTTTGCCAACCGCAAGTTGCAAGCCGGTCTGGCATTGACCATCTTGTTGGTGGCCGGGCACTTCATGGCATTCACATTTGTCCGTCCGTTGTTGTTATCGGTCTCCGGATTCGATGCCCAATGGATCGGCGCGTTGCTGTTCGCCTATGGTGTTGCGGGCATCATTGGCAACTTCCTGGCGGGTATTATCGCTGCGCGTCGCACGGCCCTGACCCTGGTCTTTATCTCGCTGGGATTGTTGTTGGCGCCAGTGCTGTTCCTGACGATCGGTGACTCCCATGTGGGGGGCGGCTTAGTGTTGCTGGCTTGGGGGCTGGCCTACGGTGGCGTGTCGGTGGGCCTGATGACCTGGATGATGAAAGCGGCGCCGCATGCAGTGGAAATCGCTACTGCGCTTTATGTAGGTGTATTCAATATCGGTATTTTTCTGGGGTCGTGGTCGGGTGGGCAGGCGGTAGACAGGTTCGGTCTGGCCACCAATCTCTGGTTGGCCGCAGGTCTGGCCACAGTGGCACTGCTGCTGACGTTCGCGATCCGTTCAAGTGGCAAAAAAGCTCAGGCAATTTGCCCATAGGCTGGGCCCGAAAGGGTTTCGGTTGTCGATTGGAAACCTATCCCCCCCTCGTTTCACGCACGACTGTGATGGGGGGAAATGTGCACGACGGTAAGTGGTCAAAAAAACTTGATCAGTAACCATAGGGATCGCTGGCAGGAGAAGGGCGGTATGCGGGTGATACGGATTGCAATGCACACCGTGGCAGGCTTATTCGCGCTTGGCGCCGGGTTTTTGTTCTTGGGCGGACTGTGGTTGATAGTGCTTGGCGGGAGTTGGTTCTACGCAGCGGCAGGCTGTCTTCTTGGCTACGTTTCCTATTCGCTTATCAAACAGCACGCTCACACTTTCAGCACGGCAATCGTCCTGTTGATTTTCAGTGTGACTTGGGCGCTGCTGGAGGTGGGCCTGGACTACTGGCAGTTTGTGCCGCGGGTGTCCTTATTTTTAGGCGTGGCTTGTGTTGTTACGTTGTTTTACGCGCAGCTTAGAACTCATGACGGCGTGCAAGGTGGACGCAAGATGCGAACGCCAGCGTCGATTGTGTTGTTCGGCATCGCGTTTGTCGGCATCGGGGCTGGTTTCTATCCGCATGCATCAGTTGTTTCAAAAGGCGTGCTGACGGCTGAGGGAGCATCCAGCGCCAACCCTCCTCTAGAACACGCAGTCAATCAGGATTGGCCTCAATATGGGCTTAGTGCACGGGGCACTCGATATTCAGAACTTGCCGAGATAGAGCGTTCGAACGTAACGGATTTACAGGTCGCCTGGGAGTTTAAAACCGGTGATGTACCCACAGCAGAAGCTGCCTTTCAGGGCACCCCGATAAAGATAGGCGACATGCTCTATGTCTGTACGCCCTACAGCAAAGTTATGGCGGTCGACGCTGAAACCGGGGTTGAGAGGTGGCGATTCGATCCACAAGTAGTTTCAAAAGAATGGCAGCGTTGCCGTGGCCTTGCGTCCCATTCGGCGCCTGACGTCAGCGTCACGGTCAATGTGGATGGCAGCGCGGACGCCTTGTGTAAAACGCGTATTGTACTGACCACCCTCGATGCAAGGTTGTTCACGCTTGATGCCCGATCAGGTGGGGCGTGTCCTGGATTTGGTGAGCACGGTTACGTGGATTTGCTGAAGGGATTGAGCGAAAGGGCTAAAGACTCCTATTTCCCTACGTCAGCGCCCCTTGTTGCGGGTGACGTCATTGTCACCGGCGCGCGTATGCAGGATTGGGCCAGTGGTGGCGAGCCATCGGGTGTTGTACGTGGTTGGGATATTAAGTCAGGACGGCTTGTCTGGGCATGGGACCCGGCTGCTCCAAAGAGGGGGCATCCGCTCCCGGAGGGGGAAACTTACGCGGATGAGACCCCCAATTTCTGGGGCACCGCCTCCTATGATTCTGAGCTGGGATTGATCTACGTACCGACGGGTAATCAGACTCCAGATTTCTGGGGCGCTGATCGTTTACCGTCATCTGAAACGTACAATGCTTCAGTCGTCGCCATTGATGTGAGAACCGGGATTGATCGTTGGCACTTCAGGACGGTCAATCATGATCTCCATGATTATGATGTTGCCGCGCAGCCCATTGTTCATGACCTTGTAATGAGGAATGGTGAAAGCACTCCTGTCGTGATCGTTTTGACAAAAATGGGGCAAATTTTTGTTTTGGATCGCCGTAATGGTCGTCCTGTTCTCCCCGTTGAATCACGTGCGGTCACTGTGGAGGGGGCGCCTGTCGGCCAACATCCATCCGCTGTCCAGCCTTATTCACGAGCGTCACTTGACTACGCTCCGCTCACAGAAAAAAGCATGTGGGGGATCACCGCGCTTGATCAGCTGTATTGCCGCATTCAGTTTAAGCGTATGCATTGGAAAGGCGATTTCACGCCGATAAGCACACAAAAAACAATCATGTATCCCGGTTATTACGGAGGCATAAATTGGGGGGGCGGGGCGGTTGATGTAAGTTCAGGCCTGCTGGTTGTCAATGATATCCGCATTGCTCATTGGGCCCAATTTATCAAGCATGAGGATGCCCTGGCCGCTGGTTACAATCCTACTGGCGCTGCGGGTAATTACGCCCAACAGCGTGGGGCACCCTATGGCGTCATTCACGGCATGTTCACCTCGCCACTCGGAGTGCCTTGCACTGCGCCGCCTTACGGCACATTGACAGCAATTGTGCTTCGGTCCGGAGAGATCGCATGGCAAGTCCCCATGGGCAGTACCGAAGACACGCCTTTGTTGGGCGCGATTACCGGATTACGTTTGCCTCTTGGAATGCCCAGCATGGGCGGACCTCTTATTACCCGTGGTGGAGTGGTTTTTTTCTCCGGTTCGATGGATCACTACCTCAGGGCCATGGATAGCGGGACCGGGAAGGAACTCTGGAAAAGTCGACTGCCCGTCGGCAGTCAGGCGACTCCCATGACTTACCAGGGTGGCAGAACGGGAAGGCAATACGTTGTTGTCACTGCGGGCGGTTCGCAAGGCCCAGAGCAAGAACGCGGAGACTATGTGATCGCCTACCGCCTCCCTTGATCGTTGTGCCGAAGCGGGGCTGCGTATGCAACTTACACATCGCTGCGCAGCGGACCACATCTGCATGTGGAAAAGAGAAAGAGATGAAGGGAAGCACGCATTATGACGTATGAGGTTTTTGAGCTCGGGGACATTCAGTTGCAATCGGGTCGTCGTCTCCGCGAGGCCCGATTGGCATACAAGACCTATGGCCGCCTTAATGACGCAAAGAACAATGTTATTGTCTATCCGACGTCCTTCGCAGCGACCCATGAAGATGCCGCCTGGTTGATCGGGCCAGGTCGCGCGCTTGACTCTGAAAAGTACTTCATTATCGTGCCAAACGCTTTCGGCAATGGCTTGTCCAGCTCGCCCAGCAACACGGCGCCGCCGCAGAACGGTAATCGCTTTCCACACGTTACGATCCACGACAATGTTGTTCAGCAACATCGCTTGGTTACCGAATTGTTCGGTATCCAGAAAATTCGGATGGCCACAGGTTGGTCTCTGGGCGGAACTCAGGCCTTTGAGTGGGCCTGTGCTTTCCCGGATATGGTTGAGCGGCTGTTTACTTTTCAGAGCGCAGCACGCACGTCACGTCATTTGTATGTGTTTTTTGATAGCGTGCGCGCTGCGATCGAGCTGGATGCCGACTTCCGGGAGGGGTTTTACACGCTGCCACCGCAACGCGGCTTACGTGTTGCCGCGCGTGTCTATGCTGCCCTGGGGCTGTCTCAGGCGTTCTTTCGCGACCGATTGGATGAGACCGCACTGGGCTACGCATCCATTGAAGACTTCCTGATTGATTTCTGGGAAGGGTGGTTCCTCAAGCGAGATGCCAACGACATTATTGCGCAACTCTGGAGCGGACAGCATGCAGACATCAGTGCAAATGCCCGTTACCAGGGCGATGTCAGTAAGGCATTGGCTTCGATCACCGCCGATACGCTGATGATGCCTGCATCGAGCGATCTGTACTTCCCTGTCCGAGATGCCGAATACGAGGTCAGTCGGATACCCAAGGCCGAACTGCGCATATTGGAATCCGTCTGGGGGCACGTCGCTGGCGAAGGCCTGAATGATGCGGATACCCGGGTGATTGAACAGGCGATGATTGGACTTCTCGCTCGCTAGCGCATATGGCGCTGTTTCACGGGGCACGGCGTGCTTGTTATCGAAGTACGCGAAAGTGACAATAGATACAGACCGCATGTATAGCTGCGCCTATTCATGACTTCATGGACATCACAGGTCATGCCGCCTTCAGTGAGGAGATAACCGATGGTTCGCCGCACCCGCGCCGATATGGAAGAAACCCGTGCCCTGTTAATAGCCAAAGCGCGAGAGGTGTTCAGTGAGCGAGGCTATGCGGACACCTCAATGGATGAGCTGACGGCTCAGGCGAGCCTGACCCGTGGCGCGCTCTACCATCACTTTGGTGACAAGAAAGGCTTGCTGTCAGCAGTCGTCGAGCAACTCGACGCTGAAATGGATGAGCGTCTGCAAGCCATCACCGACACTGCAGCAGATGCCTGGGACGGTTTTCGCCAGCGCTGCCGTGCCTATCTGGAAATGGCCCTGGAACCACAAATCCAGCGGATTGTGTTGCGCGATGCCAGGGCAGTACTGGGCGGCACCTCACCCGATGCACAGCGTCATTGTGTAGAGTCGATGCAGCGGATGATTCAGGTCTTGATCCACCAAGGTATCGTGGTGGATGTCAACCCTCAGGCGCTGGCGTTGCTGATCTACGGCAGCCTTGCCGAAGCCGCGTTCTGGATTGCAGATTCGGAAGAGGGCGATAAGCGACTTGCGCAGAGTGTGGTCGCGCTTGAGTTGCTGTTGAGGGGCATTCTGGTTAAACCAAAGGCCGACCCCCAGTAGATGAGTTCGTTGCCAGAAGCAGGGGCACGCGCATCATCATTTGTTTAGCGGATTCAAGTGCACATCGCGTTAGGATTAAGAAACGAAAGCCACTCTATTGAGTGGCTTTTTTCTGCCGGTCATTCCAAGCGAAGTGCTTTAGCGTCGAGACTCACACGGAATACGCTTGTGTAAGCGAGTGTTCTCGCATCCGTCGGTATCCCCAGACAGCCATCAGCATTACCGCCGCTCCGGCCGCCAGGGCAACGTTGAATCCAAATCGAGCCCCTTCCATGTCCACTAACTGGCCCGATGCCGCGGCACCCATTGCCACCCCGACATTCAAACCCGCCAGCAACCAGGTCATACCTTCAGTCAATTGTCGTTCCGGTACGATTCGCTCAACCAAGGACATCGCTACGATCATTGTAGGCGCGAAGAATAGTCCAGCCACCAGTACCGCTGCGGACAGGCCGGCAATATTGCCCGCCATCAACAAGGGCAGTGTGGTCGCTGCAGTAGCCAGGCCACCCAGCAGCAAGAGTGTGTGGAGCGGTGTTTTCAGTTTCAGCGCACCGAACAACAGGCCAGCGGCGCAGGAGCCGATGGCATAACAGGACAGCACGATACTCGCGGCTGCCGGACTCCCCATCTGTTCAGCGAATGCGACACTTACGATATCGACCGTTCCAACGATGACGCCCATTGCGACCATCAGCAATGTTAATAGTCGCACGTCCGCCAGGCGAAAGATGGAGGCCGTTCTCGTTCCCTTTTCTTCGGCGGACTCCACTGGCGGTTCGGTGGATACCTGGGCCACTAAAGCAAGCGTACCAATCGCCAGCATCACAACGGCCGCCAGCGGTCCGGCCTGGGGAAAAACGGCCACGCTCAAGCCCACGGAAATCGGCGGCCCTGCGATAAACGTCACTTCGTCCAGTACGGTTTCGAGGGAGTAGGCTGTTTGCAGGTGGGGCTTGCCTCGGTATATCGCCGTCCATCGGGCGCGAACCATGGCCGACATGCTCGGCATGAAGCCCGCTAACACTGCCGCCAGGAATAACGTCCAGTCAGGCTTGTGCCAGTAGGTGCAAGCCAGCAGTAGAAGCAGGCCCACCACACTGAGGCCAGCAGACAGTGGCAGTACCCGGCGTTGACCATAACGATCCACCATTCGTGAAACCTGTGGTGACATCAGTGCATAGGTTAGGACAAAGGTGGCAGAAACCGCGCCTGCCAGTGCATAGCTGCCACGCAACTGCGAAAGCATCGTGATAATGCCGATACCTGTCATGGGGAGCGGTAAACGGGCGAGCAGGCCTGCCAGGGAGAATGCTCGGGTGCCCGGGGCTTGAAACAGTATTCGGTACGGGTTAGCCATGTTCGATACTCCTTATCGAGTGAATGAAGCGTGTCTGGAAGTCATTGAATCAGCAGTTAACATTCATTCCGTATTATTAAAATCGTATAATCATACGTAATGAATGTAAATGGTGGATTGGGCTGGCGCACAAACTCCACGGTCCCTCCAACCTCTGCTCAAGGACGCCCATAGCTGAAATCAGGCACATAGAGGTGCGAATCCAATGTGGGCAACGCCTGTTTTCGGGGGAGGGCGAGCAGCGTGAGCAGGGTGCCGACGTGCACGGACCACAGGCCACAGAACAGGGTGCCTTTCTCGAACCGGTCGCCCACCCGGTCAGTGACGAGACGCAACGTAAAGATCCCCTCGTCATTCCAGGAAGCGAGTTCGGATTCTGTAAATTCCATGTCGGTATGGCACAGAGGAAACAGCGTTTTGAACAAGGCTTCCTTGGCTGAAAAACATAAATAGAAGAAGGTCAGCGCCTGTTCTCTCTCCATTTTTTTGAACTGGTTCAGCTCGTTTGGAGATAGGACGTGATTGGCCATTTGCTCAAGTTCTGCGTGTGCCACCATCGGTTCAGCGTCCAGGCCAATGGCGAGATAACGCTCCGCATCGCCCACACATGCCAGTGCTCGCTCGTAAGTGTGGGTGATCGAACCCTTGAAGTCCTTTGGGAATTTCGGATAGCGATAGGGCTTGGCAATAGGAAGCCACACGCTATCGCCACCCAGCGCCTGAAGCGCCGCAGCCGAACAGATTCGGCCGGCTGCGAACTCCTTGCGCCTGGATGTCATGGCGCACGCCAGCCATTCCTGTGCTTGCGGCATATCGCGCTCGACGACGTCCTTGACGTTGATTGAAAACAACGCCAAGCGAGGTAGTGCCGGGTAGTTGAACGGCCATACGCGAAGCGCTGAACTCATGGCGTGCCAACCATTTTTCTGTCTTCGGTCATGCGCAGACGAGCATGGTAGAATCCTGGAGCGCCATAAGTGACATCTGAGGAGGAGTTAACCGCGCCGCCGTGGATATCGGTAAACACCGAACACTGACTGATGAAATAGTTACCGCAGAAATTTACGGACAGCAGGGCGCCAATGTCCGCCGAAACACACTTCATTGCCTTTTCAACATTTGCATCGATGGCGTAGAGCCCCAGTCCCAGCACACCAAACTCTTGGCCGACGTAGCTGAGTTCGCGGGCAATGGTCTTGAGGTCATCTTTGACGATAACAAAGGAGACCGGGCCTGCGACTTCGCTGGCGTAGTAGTCGAGACTGCTTGAAAAACCCGGTTGTACCGCAATCACAGAGGGCGTCAGTACCTGGGCATCAGCAAACTCAGGATCCTGCAGCAGCTCGCAATGGCGCAACACCTTGGCAAATCTGGCACCTTCGCATTGTCGAATATTGGCGACGGTTTGTTTGCCGATGATGACTCCGAGTAGATCACGTGGTGGCTGAAATCGTTGCAGCAATTGATCGATCCGAGCCACCAGGTCGCGCTGGAATACGTCAACCGTGATGATTTTGTCAGGTAACTGAATGCCGTCCTTGAGCACGTAGATGTTCTGCGGCGACGTGCACAACTGCGCTGAGTAAGAGCACAGACCGAATGCCAGATTCTCGATCATGCCGTCGTAGTTGTCCGTAGAGTGCACAAACACGGAGGTTTGGGCGCTTTGCTGGGTCATGACGCGGGCGTGCCACGCATGCTGACGCAGCCATTTGCCAAATTCGGATTTGCCCATGTAATCAATCAGCTTCACCGCACGGTGCTGCGCGGCCTTCCTGTAGTCAGCGTCGTTATCAGAGCAAAACAGGTTGATGATGTCTGCTGAAACACCCGCTTCGGCGCACACTGATTTAATCGCTTTTACGGTCAATGCCAGCGGCAGGATAGCTTCGGAGTGAGGGATGACAATGACAGGGCAACCCGCAGCCAATGAGGCGAAAACGCAAGGGTATGCTCCCCAGGTGGGGGCGACCCGACCCGAATACACGAGAGAAAGGCCCGCAGGCTTTGGCTGGAAGTTGCGCAAAATACGCTGTGGTTGGGCGTCACCTACGGTGAGTTCGGAGTCAACCTGTTGGGTCAGTTCTGCCGTTATTTGGCAAATACGGGCAACGGATTCAAGCGCTCGTGCCTGGGCGTGAATAGCGTTCGCATGAAAGCCCATGAAGAAACCATGGCCACTGGTATGCATACCCACCTGAGAGAACAGGAACGTGTCTGCATGAATTCTCGTGATTGCTTCGCACAGCAATGCACTACGAAGCTCAACACTCAGGTGCTCCCATTTGCTCATCGAACGATTGGCCTTTTTAACCAGGCTATCGAAGTGTTCGGCACGGTATGAAATGCCTAATGGAAACCCATAAGGCGACGTCTCCTTACCGACTCTCTTCTCCTCCAGGTCCGCTGAGCTGCCACGGTCGATCTGAAACTTGGAGTCGAGCAGGCGCTTGAACCTGATCTCGCCCTGTTCGATTTGAGCATGCTCGTAGTGCGTCAACTCATCGGAGAACGGGCTATAAGGCTGCCTGGATTTCACCGCGACAATCGCACTATTCATCATTGACCGATGCTGATCACGCCACATCTTCAATCTGCGTACGTTCATGATGCCTGGCCGATCTTTTGAGCTGATCCAAAGTCCGTCCCGGTAGGCATCTGGGCCGCAAACATCGCATCGAGTTCTGCGGTTGTGGCTGACTTTGCCATGTCCACAAAACTTTGTGCATCATTGCCCACGCTGTATTGAGCCAGAGGCTGCGCAGTCGTCAGCACGTCAAGGATGACTTCAGCGAAGTCGGCTTCGCTGGTGGTGGCAGCGCGGGCCAGCGCTTCGCTCTGTTTGAGAAACTCGGTGAATGAGCGAGCGTATATTTGCCTCGCCTCGCCGCTGACCTGATTCATGATTTCCTGGCCTGTTGCGAGGAATTTATCCCAGATAGGCGTGTAGATCGCGCCCGGCTGTACCACGCTGACCGTGATGCCAGAGTTGGCCAGTTCTCTACGGAGTGCATCAGTGAATGCCATTTTTGCAAACTGAGCGATGGAGTACGCACCCAGGTAAGGAACCGCAATGCTTCCCAGGCCGGACGTGATGTTGATAATGCGCCCGCAGTTTTCACGTAGCAGAGGCAGCATGGCCTGAGTGACCTGCAGTTGACCTATGACGTTCGTGTCAAGTTGTCGGCGCAGCTCTTGCGGGCTAAGCATCTCGAGTGGGCTGGGCACGCAAATGCCGGCGTTGTTGATCAGGCCCCACAGAGGGTAGGCAGTGTTCTTTGCCGCAATTTTTTCCAATGCCTGCGCGACTGACGCCTCTTCGGTGATATCGAGTCTGATTTCTTCCACATTGGCTTGCCCATTAAACACGCCGCGAATCTCCCTTGCGGCAGCGAAAACATGAAAGCCGTTGCGAGCGAGCATCAAGGCTGCCGCATGGCCCAGACCCGAAGAAGCACCGGTAACAAGTACGCTTTTCTTAGACATGACAATCCCTTATCTGGCTGAAAATTTTCGTTGGGTGACTTATTGGGCGTGTACTGCAAAATCGTCGAAAAGCATCGACGCCTGCAGTCGTTCCCGCATGGTTTTTGCCGGAGCGAGCAGCATGCCAACGTCGCGTTTCAATCGAGGAAGGAATTGGTCGTATTGCTCGACATCGCTCAGCGCCCTTGATGCGTCGACGATGGCTTTAGCCCGGGGTTGGCGGATCGACTCATATCGTCGCAACGCCGCTTGATGGTCTGTCGACGTCGACAGGACATGCCCAAGCACGGCTGAGTCCTCTATGGACAAGCCTGCGCCCTGGCCCAGGCTTGTTAGCATTGGATGAGCTGCATCCCCGAGTAACGTTGCGCGCCCCTTGGACCACGTCGCTGGAAAGGACCTGTCTTTTGCATCGACCGTGATGATGGCTTCGTTGGGTGTAGCGTGAATAATGTCGGAGACGATGGCTGGCCATCCCTCATAGACCTTGGCAACGTCTGCGCTTGTGCCGGACCAGCCAACAGCCTCCTGGTTCGACATATTGGCTGTTCCCCACCAGTAGACCCATCCACCTCCGATATCAATGATGCCAATCCGCTTGCCCTTGCCCCAGTAATGCACGACATAGCCAGGGGTTATTTGCGGATGATCATATTTGACCAGTGCGAGCCAGCAGATGTATCCAGCCTCTTGTACCTGGCTGGGTATCCCCATCGCATCGCGCACCGCGGAATAGTAGCCATCAGCGCCGACCAGGATGTCGCCTGAGGCCTTGGTCCCATCTTCGAAGGTCACGTGTACAGCGTCATCCGTTTCGTCGTAGCTTGCAAATCGCTTTGCGTGGCTGATGTCTACCTCCCCCAGGTTGTCCAGCAAGGCGGTTTGCAGTTGCTGTCTGGAAATGCAGACGCTGGGAGAACCTTGTTCCTCGGCAATTTCCTGGAACGGAAGACGTTTGAGGAGAAATCCGGATTTATGACGGATCTCGAAGTTGCGAATTTCGGCTCCGTAGTGCTCCAGCCCAAGATCTATATCGAGCAACTTTTTCATTGCCGCGCTGGCGTTCGACATCACCGAGAGACCTGAACCGGTGGCTCTCATGCTGTCAGCCTTCTCGAAAAGACGCACTGACCAGCCAACTTTTTTCAAGGCGGCTGCACACGATAAGCCGCCGATTCCGGTTCCGATAATGAGCGCAACAGGTTTGGTTTTCATGTTTTGACCCTGATCCATAGTTATTTGATTTCTTTAAGAATTGCCGTGACGAGCGCACCGACAAAAGGTTCTTCCATGATGGTCAAATGGTCACCGTCAACCTCAATCAGCTTGATCATCCCCGAGGTTTTGGCCGCCCAGCCATTGAGTGGATCGTTGTATTCACTGCGGATGGTGTCGTGCATATCCCGAAGAATGGGGGGGAGCGGTTCAATTGCCCGGATCAGGGTGATATCCAGTTCCGCGCACTTCGCCTCGTAGTTGTATTGCGTCGCCGCTTCCCAGTTAGTGCGATACACCTCGAACAGCCGCTGCATGACGGCCTTGGTACTACCGGCCGGAATCGCCCCAATGGAGATTGCGTGATCGGTGATGAAGTCGAAGCGCTCCTGAAGCGTGGCGATATGATCAGGCACAATTTGGACGGGGAGCTCGGAGCCTCTCGACGTCCAGAGCAGTTCCCAAAAAAACCAACTCAGCAATGCGTCATCACTGGCTTTGCCTTGGGCCTGTGAGCTAAGTGCCATGGTGTCCAGAATCAGTACATTTGCAACGCGCTCGCCTGCCCGTATCAACTGCTGGGCTATCTCAAATGCAATGAACCCACCGTAGGACCAGCCACCGATGACGTACGGACCTTCGGGCTGGATTCGACGCATTGCTTCAATGTACAAACTTGCTTGTGCCTCGACAGACGGGATGGGCTCAGAGCCTGCATCGACCCCCGAGGCCTGCAGTGCATAGAGTGGTTGTTCGGCGGGTAAATGCGGAAGCATGCGCAGGTACGAGAGAATATTGCCGCCCATGGGGTGGACAAGAAACAACGGTGTGCGCTGTCCGTTTTCGCGTAGCGGCACCAGTGGGTCGAACGTGAATGCGCCACCGCCTTTTTGAATGAGCACGCTGAGTTTTTCCATGGTCGGTGCACTGACAAAGGAAGACAGGGGCACGTTGATTCCGTACAACTTCTCAACCAACACAACCAAGCGCATTGCTGTCAGCGACGTGGCCCCGCAATCGAAGATGCTCTGTTGGGGGTAGATTTTCGGAGTCTTCAGAAGCTCGGCTGCCAATTGGCATAGTTTCATTTCGTACTCACCGCTCGGCTCCCGGTAATTCACAGCGTTACCCAGTTGGACGTTCAGCGTGCGCAGCGCAGCGTCATCCCTTTTGCCGCTTGGCGTGGTCGGCATCTGCGCGATCCAGGCCATGTGAGTTGGCAGCATGTACGTCGGCAATTCCTCGCTTAGGTAATGCCTGAGCTGGGACAGCACCGCCTCGTCTTGCGACCCGCTTCCTGTCAGGTAAGCGACCAGGTAGGCGTCGTGCTCATCACGCGGCTTCGCGATCACTGCCACGTCAATGTGTTCGTTGCGGGTTTCAAAAAAGCTCAAGATTTTGAGTTCGATTTCCGACAGTTCAATTCTGTAGCCACGCACTTTGACCTGGTTGTCATTCCGGCCAAGGCTGATAACGGTGCCGTCGGCGCATTTGATACCGAAGTCACCGGTTCGATAAAACAATTTGCCGGGTACATGATCGTGACGGATGAATTTCTTATCTGTTTCTTCTGGGGCTTTGTAGTAACCGGACGCCAGTGCGTCTCCGTAAACGCAGATTTCTCCCGGCACGCCATCGGGAATAACGTTGGCGGCGTCGTCAAGAATGAGGATGCCAACTCCGTCAATCTCGCTACCGATAGGAGGTAATGCCGGGAAGTAATCAGGGTTACCGCTCATGCTGTAGCGGGTCACCACATGGGTTTCGGTTGGACCGTATTGATTTTCCAGAATCCCCCCGCGCAGATGTCTCATCAGTGCGCGAATCTCCTGGGTGACCCGCAATTGCTCGCCTGACGAGCCGACAACGCGCAGGCTGCCAGGAAACAGATCAAGGGCGACAGCCGCTTCCGCGAGTTGCTGCAGGGCGATGTAAGGCATGAATACCCGTTCCACGCACTTGCGATCCATAAACCTGAGCAGGGCCGAGGGATCACGGCGTTCCTCTTCGCTGATCAGGTGCAGCGTCGAACCCGCGCTTAGCGTTGAGAAAATTTCCTGGAACGAAACGTCAAAACTGAGCGGCGCGTACTGGAGTGTCGAGCCAACGGCGCCACTTGCCGATTTGTTCTGCCAGCCGACCAGATTCGCCAGTCCTCTATGGGGCATTGCGACCCCTTTAGGTGTGCCTGTAGAGCCTGAAGTGAACAGAATGTAGGCGTTGTCGGTCGACTCAATCGCGACGTCTGAACAGCCGGCCTCTACCGTTTGTAAAAGGTCATTGGTGAGATCCAGGCGCACAGTGCTGTCAGGTAGTTCGTTAACGCACGACCGGGTGACGACTACTTTTGGCGCTGCGATTTTCAGGATCAGTTCAATGCGTGCGGCGGGATAAGACACGTCGATAGGTAGGCAGATGGCCCCTGATCGCAGGGTCGCCAAGGCTGTGGCGATCTGTTCGAACGAGCGTGGCAATGCCAGGCCGACAACGTCCTGGCGCTGTACGCCTTTACTGCTGAGCAGAGACGCAATTCTGCCGGCGGTATCCCAGAGTTGTGCGTAGGTCCACTGGGCATCTTCATAGGTAACTGCAACGGCCTGCTGCTGATCACGCACGGCCTGAAGGATCTGCGCAGGCACGGGAATGAATGCGTCCCTGGCTGAGCCCGAGGCGAGATAACCGGATTGCGCAATCGGCGACCTGAAGAGCGCTTCTGCATGGGGTTGAAAGGCCAGGCGTTTCAGCGCGTCATTGAAAAGCCGCGCAAAGACTTTACCTTGTTCGCGTGCATAGATTGCTCCATCCATATCCACACGGATGGCGATCTCGGCTCCCGAGAACTCGCGCATGACGTTCACAAGGAGGGCAAAACTGGTCTCTTCCTGCGGATCGAAGGCTGCGATCTCGATGCCGGTTTGTGCGGCGACTTCCTCCAGTACATGGAAGTGGATGTAGTTGAATGCTGTGCTTATGGATACGCCTGCATTGTCTGTCTGAATTTCACTCAACGGGAATCGGCGATGACGGTGGCTCGCCTTCTCGTGTCTGAAGATTGACTCAACCAGTTGTTGAGCGCTGACTTCGGCCAGGTTGACTCGCAACGGCAATGTGTTCAGAAACAGTCCGAGAAGGTGTTCTGCGTGCCGGATCTCTGGGCGTGCGTGGGTCACAACACCTGTTAGCACGTCTCTCGTATTGCTCATTGACGCTATCGCCGAACAATGGGCAGCCAGGTAGAACGTCTTGATGGGCACGTGAGAGCGTTTTGCCAGTTGCACCAATGCGTCATCAAGAGCGGGTTCAACAAAAAATCGGTACGAGAACATCCCGCTGTCCGCGCGCTCAAGGTGCGCCGCGAGTCCAATCGGCAGGGTGTTGGTAGCGCCTTCCAGATGGCCCTTCCAGTAGGCTCGATGCTCGCTACTATTTATTGCAGCGAGTTCGTCCTGAACAAACAGCGATGGGTTCGGTAAATCGTGGGTGGGATAACCCAGGCCTTCATCATTCCCCCTTGCATAACAGAGGAGCAGTTCGCGAATCAGGTTCGCGACGCTACCTCCGTCAAGGATTGCATGATGGAAGCTGAGCACCAGGTCCAGAGGAGCGCCTGATTCGTTAATGAAAACGGCTACGTTGAACAGCGGCCCTGTGGCAAACGAATAGTTGTGCGCGGACCACGCCTGCATATGCTTGGCTATTTCCTGCTCATAGACGTTTGCCAGCGGCGTATTGACGGCCAGAACCTCGTCTACCGACAGGTCCTTGTGAATAAGCTGAAGCGGGGTGGAGTATTCGCCGATGTTGAACGTTGTACGCAATGCCGGGTGGCGCTGGATTAAACCTTGCAGGGCTTCGCGGAACTTCTGTTCAGACCAGTCCATTTTCAGGGTGTAACGGAAAACGTCTTTGTAGACCCGGCTTTGTTCTTGCTCTCGGCTGTGGAAGAGGAGCCCCAGTTGCAGTTGTGAAATCGGATAGGCGTCTACGGCCAATTCTGTAAGGCGCTTGCGCTCATTGTCAGTCACCAGCTCAAATGCACTCAGTGCCGCCTTGGGCAGGGCCACGTTGTCTGCGGTAAGTTCCAGGAAGCGCCCCAGTTCTCGAACCGTGGTGTGGTCACTCAGATCGGACAAGTTGGCGTCATATCCGTGCTTCTCTAATTCCGAGCGCACCTTCAGCATCAGAATTGAGTCGCCCCCGATGGAGTAGAAATCGTCCTCTGCAATAATGTCCCGCTGACCGAGAATGCCGCCCCAGATATCGCTGACCAGGCGCTCTGTCACACTCAACTCTGCTTTTGGTGCGGTAGTTTGAGTGGTATTGGCCATCGCTAATGCTTGGCCCCGGTCGAACTTTCCATTGGGGGTGAGTGGGATATGGTCAAGGGCTACGAACCGGGAAGGAAGCATGAACGCCGGGAGCGCGTTAGCCATTTGCTCACGCAATGAGCGCTCGGTTTGTGGAGTGCGACTGACGAACAGTGCCACCAAATGGTTGCCTCGCTTATCGTCCTGCTCAACGACGACTTCGGCATTCAAAATGTTTGGCAGATTGAGCAGCGTATTCTTGATTTCGCCCAATTCAATACGGTTTCCGCGGATCTTAACCTGGCCGTCCATTCTTCCCATATACAGGATAGAACCGTCGTTTGCCCACGCGGCGAGATCTCCGGTTCGGTACCAGCGACGCCCATCCTCCGGATCGGTAATGAAGCGTTCTGCCGTAAGTTCCGGGCGATTCAGGTAGCCTCTTGCCAACTGCACGCCGCCGATTTGCAGTTCTCCAGGTACGTTGACGAGCTGCCTGACACCATGTTGGGAGACGATACGTATTGACGTGTTGTTGATGGGGTAACCAATTGGCACTTCATTAATGTCCGAGTGGCCCAGCAGGTCCAGCTCATACCAGGTGACATCTACGGTCGCCTCGGTCGGACCATATAAGTTGATTAACTTGGGCGGCTGGGTATCGCCAGTGAACAGTTTGCGGAATTTATTCACGACGGCAGGGGAGAGCGCTTCGCCGCTGGTAAACAGGCAGCGCAGGCTCTGTACGCTGAGCAGTTGTTCTCGATCGTCTGCCAGCGCCTGGATGTAGGGTTCAAACATCGAAGGAACGAAATGGGCCACCGTGACGTTGTGATCGCTGATGGCTTTAATCAGCGCGCGAGGATCTCGCTGAGCCCCTTGCTCCAACAGGGCCACCGACGCCCCCGTCATACTCCACCAAAAAAGCTCCCACACCGAAACATCGAACGAGATAGGGGTTTTTTGCAGGATCACATCGTTACTGGCGAGCGGATGAATCTCTTGCATCCATTCCAGGCGATTGATAACCGAGTGATGTTCAATCACGACGCCTTTCGGTCTGCCGGTCGAGCCCGACGTATAGATGATATAGGCGGGATCCTGAGGGCGAGCCTTGCTGACATAATTGACTTCGCGCGCCAGCTCCAAGGGGAGTACGTCGAGATCGAACCTGCGCGGATCATCACTGCTCATGACCTGAGGCAGGTTGGTGATCACCCGTTTCGCGTTGCTATCCTCAAGCATGTACTGAATACGGTCTGCGGGATATTCGCTATCGATTGGCAGGTAAGCCGCACCCGTTTTCAGTACGGCGAAGATCGCTGCCATGAGCTGTGGCGACCGGACCATTGATACCGCAACGACATCACCCGGGCCTACGCCTTGGTTTTCCAGTTCTGTGGCGATCGCCGAGGACCAATTGTCCAATTCGGCATAGGTGAAGGTTTTATGGTCGTTGTCACGCAACGCTATGTTGTAGGGGGTTCGTGCTGTCTGCGCTCGAAAAAGCGATATGACGGTGTCTTTTTCACTGTAAGACTTGGTAGGTCCTTCTTCGAAGGCCCGGAGTGTTTCAGCCTGCTCATAAGTCAGCAGGTTGACCTGGTCCAACGGCTTGTCCAGTTGGGGCAGGAAGCCATCCACCAACTGAAGGAACGCGTCGAGAAACACTGATGCGTGGCACTCGGAATCGAACGCCGCACTGTTGAGGCAAATTTCCCCACATACGTCGGCGTTTTTTCCGTAGGTATGCAAGTGAATGGCCACCGCGTCTTGCGCATGAACGTGGGCGATGCTTTTGTGAGTCGACGACGGCACGCCTTCATCTGACTGCGGGTAGCGTAGGTATGAAACCGTCGCATCGAACAGTTGTCGATTGTGGCCAGAACGCGCGATTTCAGAGACCAGTTGTCCAAAGGGAATGGACTCTCTTTCCTTGATAAAGCTGATCTGTCGCTTGAGTGAAACCGCAACGTCTCGAAGCGTGTGAGCGTGGCTGACTTGAACGCTGACGGGAAGCGTGTTGGCTCTTTGGGTGACTGCGGTGATGTCAGCTTCGCCTCGATTGAGGAAGGGCACCCCAAGCAAAAAATGCTCGGCGCCATACTGGCATGACAGCAATACCGCCAATGAGGCGGAAACTGTCATGAAGGGCGTCATTCCGATATCCAGGGCGCGCTGAACCTCTTCAGCCGAGATCGTGAATGTACGACGATAGCGTTGGGACGAGGAGAGCTTCGGACCGGACTTCGAAAAAAGTACAGGGTTCACATCCTTGACTGTGCCAGCTACCTCAAGGATTGCCTGATGAAGCGCTGCACTGTGCAGGGAAGGAGTTATTGCGGCGTGGTGCTCAACGTAATCGTGAAGGCTCGATTGAGGAAGTGCTTCCCTTCCTTCGAAAACGTTCAAAATCTTTCTGGACAGTACGTCCAATGCCCAGCTGTCGACCACGATGTGATGGGCTCGAATCATGAGCATCACTGAAGTACCAACCTGCCCGATAGCTGCCTCAATCAGTGGAGCGTGGGAGAGACTCCATGAGTGACGGGACCATTCTTCGTAAAAAGCCGCCGAGCCGGATTCGTCGGTGAACTCAAATAGCTCTGCGACGATCTTGCACGATGTTTGTCGTACCGTCGGATGGCCATCGTTGTCATGGTACGTCTTGAAGCAAGCGGGCTCAGATCGCAGAACGTTCTCAGCGACGAATCTCAACCTTTCCACATCGATCAATCCTGGCAGGCAAACGCACAAAGCCACGGTGAACTGATGGCTGTGAGGGGCTTTTTGCGATTCAAACCAGATATCACGCTCAAACGGATTAAGCAGCTGAGCTGTGTGCGAGGTGGATTGTTTTTCGTCTACGGCACTGTTCATTGCGATCTAACTCCCTTTAGATGATTTAAGCGGCAGTAAGCGGAGAGGCAACTGACACAATTGTCAGGTTTGTCTTACGTCCACTTCTACCAAATGAGAAGGCGGGCGGATAATGTCATTGAGTGACAAAATAAGTCAATAGGCATATTTCTCATTATGTATTTTATTAAAATTGCGCAATTGTCATTTGATGGTGATAATGTTTGGTCAGGTACCGTGAGTTGACGTAATCGAGGAAACAGACGCGTGGCGGAAAAAGAAGAGGTAGGCAGGCGTGAGCGCAAGAAGCTCATGTTGCGCGATGCCCTTATTTCAGCGGCTTATGAGCTTTTCGCTGAGAAGGGATTTGATGAAACGCGAGTCGAGGACATCACCGAAAAAGTGGATGTCTCTGCTCGTACATTTTTTCGATATTTCTCCTGCAAGGAAGATGTCGTTCTGGATTATCAAGAAGCGGAGCATCAGGAGTTCATCGCTGCGCTTGGTGAGCGTCCTCCCCACGAACCTGTTGTGACGGCCTTGAGGCATGCCGCTGTAGATGTCGTTAGGAGTTGTGAGAAGGGATCGTATGGTTTTGATGCTGATCGTTTCATGACGCTTCAGGAACTGTTGAGAAGTCACCCTCTGATTCGTGCAAAAACTCTGCAAAATGGGGTAAATCGTCGAGATTCGATTGTTGCTCTTATCGCCGGGAGAATGGGGGTGAACGCAGAGAATGACATTCGTCCGAGCGTCGTCGCATGGGCGTTGGACTACGCCCACACAGCGGCCCATGACCTCTGGAAAAAAAGATCCTCCTCTGTGCTCTACTCGGATGTGCTTGATGAGATTTTTGTCATCGTTGAGGAGGGGTTCAACTTCCCTGCTCTTCAAGTCAGGTGATTTGTAGTGGTCTAATGAAACCGGACACCCATTTAGGCGAGAATGCTCGCCAGAACGGGGTGTCAGATGACCAAACAACGGCGTACCTTTTCCCCTGAATTCAAACGCGAGGCTGCCGACCTCGTTCTCAAACAGGATTACAGCTTCATTGAGGCCAGCCGCTCGCTTGGTGTCGGCGAGTCGGCTTTGCGCCGATGGGTCGACCAGGTGCAGCAAGAACGCACGGGCGTCACCCCGCAGAGCAAAGCGCTGACTCCGGAGCAGCAGAAAATCCAAGAGCTGGAAGCCCGAATTGCTCGCCTTGAGCAGGAAAAATCGATCTTAAAAAAGGCTACCGCGCTCTTGATGCCGGAAGATTTCGAGCGTTCGCGCTGATTGACCAGTTGAGCATCCACGAGTCGGTTGATTGGCTGTGCAAGGTGTTTGAAGTGACCCGCTCGTGCTACTACGCTCGGCGTCTCAGACGCCGCACACCGGATGTAGAACGGCTTCGATTACGTAGTCGCGTCAGTGAGCTGTTCTCGCAAAGTCGCAGCGCTGCGGGCAGTCGTAGCGTTCTGTCGCTGATGCGTGACGACGGTGAGCAACTCGGGCGATTCAAGGTGCGCGAACTGGAGTTGGTCAGCAAACAACCTGGATCGCATGCTTACAAAAAGGCGACGGTCGAGCGGCCCGACATTCCTAATATTTTGAACCGGCAGTTTGATGTGCCCGCTCCTGACCACGTCTGGTGTGGCGATATCACTTACATCTGGGCTCAGGGGACATGGCGGTATCTGGCGGTTGCGCTAGATCTTTTTGCCCGCCGTGTTGTGGGCTGGGCGTTGTCGGGAAAGCCGGATGCCGACTTGGTCATCAAGGCCTTGGACATGGCTTATGAACAGAGAGGGAAGCCTCAAGGTTTGCTGTTCCACTCCGCCCAGGGCTCGCAATATGGAAGCCGCAGTTTTCGCCAGCGCCTTTGGCGATATCGCATGCGTCAGAGCATGAGCCGGCGAGGAAATTGTTGGGATAATGCGCCGATGGAGCCGGTGTTCAGGAGCCTGAAAACCGAGTGGATACCGACCATGGGCTACACGACGGTCCAACAAGCTCAGCGGGATATCAGCCATTTTTTGATGAATCGGTACAACCGGATTCGACCGCACCAATTTAATGGTGGGCTGCCACCGGCTCAGGCCGAGAAAAAACTTAACGTCGGGATCAGTTGACCACTACAGTTTTGCCGCTGATCCAGAATGATTTTGGTTTGAGCGCCTCATCCCTGAGCTCATTTACGCGCCAGACTACGCCATGTTGTGGGCCGCGTTCCTGGGCTTCGGCTCTGGTGCCAGCATGATGCTCGGCCTGACCTTCATCGGCCTGCGCACAAAAAATGCCGGTGACACGGCGGCACTGTCAGGAATGGCGCAGTGCGTCGGCTACCTGATGGCAGCCGCAGGCCCCTTGCTGCTGGGCCAACTGCACGACTGGACCGGTGGCTGGACAGCACCGCTGCTGATCACAGCCGCAATCTCCGTAGCCGGCGCATTCATCGGAATGCTGGCCGGGCGCAACGTTCAACTTGAATCTGCTGAATCATCGTCGCGAACAAGCCCGGCAATCCAGTCAGCGAATGCGCTCACAGCTGGCGATAGAAAGCGCTGATGCGGGTATAGCAGGTGCACAGGAACCGATGCGGGCTGCCAGTCAGCAAGCACTTCAACCAGCCGCCCTTTTCGCAGATGCTCGCTGATCACGTTCTCAGCGAGCTGCACCAGCCCTAAACCTTCAAGGCACATTTTGATGTAAAGCCCAGTTTCGTTGACAGCCGCAGTGCCGTTCACCGGGACTGAGATTTTTTCGGTGCCACGGGCGAAGCGCATTTCGCCTGCTTGCCTTGCGCGGCCCGAGAAGTAATGGATGGCCCGGTGGTGAGACAAATCTTGCGGAGTTTGCGGAGTACCGTTTTCTTCGAGATAGGCGACAGACGCACAGGTCACCCAGCGAAACCGGCCGAGGGGGCGCGCAACGAGCGTTGAGTCATCGAGCTCGCCTGTACGAATAACGCAATCGACACCCTCTTGAACCAGATCAACCTGCCGATCGTTGACGCCTATCATCAGGTAGATATCCGGGTAGCGCCTGTAAAAGTCTTGCAGGTTTGGCATGACGATGAAGTGTGCAATGCCACCCGGCATATCGACACGCAAACGCCCCTGTGGCCGTTTTACGGAATCCGTCAGGCTGGTCTCTGTGTGTTCGATCAGCTCCAAGATTTCCCGGCATTGCGCCAGATATTGTGCGCCCTCAGAGGTCAGGCTGACCCGCCGCGTTGTTCTGTTCAGCAGGCGTACCTGCAAGTACTTCTCAAGATTTTTAACGCTGCTGGTAACTGTCGAGGCCGGCAGTGAGAGCGTCTGCGCCGCCTGGATAAAGCTCCCTGCTTCAGCCACACGTACGAAAACCTGCATCGCTTGAATACGGTCCATGACTGTTAGCAGCCTCAAAGCAGTGATCGGGGGAAAGTTTTTATTATTCGTAAATATTGAATAAAAAAAACAGTTTAACCATCTTTTTCCCGCAGTACCGCATTGCGTACATTGCTTCCAACGAAATTTGAAGAGGTGTACAGAAAATGGCTGAATATAACCGCAGCATCGTGCAGGCCCCGGCCGCTCTGGCCGCCCGCACCCTTATCCGCGGTGCCACTGTGCTGAGCATGGACGGTGATATCGGCAATCTGGCGCGCGGCGATATACTTATCGAAGGCAGCACCATCACGGCCATAGGTGAAAACATCGAGGCTGGCGACGCCGTTGTTATCGAGGCATCCGGCATGATTGCCATGCCCGGCATGGTCGATACGCATCGTCACTCATGGGAGGGCCAACTGCGTCGAATCAATCCGAATGCCGAAACCCTGGAAGATTACTGCAACGCAACACACTTCTCGTTCGCCAAATACTATCGCCCGGCTGACATGTATATCGGCAATCTGCTGACTGCATTGGGCTGCATCGATGCCGGTATCACCACCGTGGTCGATAACTCGCACAACAGCCGCACCGGCGCGCACTCCGATGCTGCGGTAGAGGCGCTGCTTGATGCTGGTATCCGGTCTGTACACGCCTCCGGTGCGCCAGTTTCCGGTGAGTGGGACAAAGCCCACTGGCCCGGCAATCTGGAGCGCCTGCAGGAAAAATACGTCAAGAACGGCGACAACCCACTGCTCTCGCTGGCGGTGATGGCGCAGCTGGAACCTGAGCTGTGGGCCGAGGCCCGGCGTCTGGGGCTGCCGATCATCACCGAATTTTTCGGCGGGGACATGGCAGCTGAGTTGGAGGGTTTGCATCGCGAGGGTCTGCTGCGCCCCGATAACATCTTCAACCACTGCACAGCGCTGCCGGACGCCGGCTGGAAAATCCTTCGCGAGGCTGGCGTGCGGGTCAACGTATGCCCGCGTTCAGATGCCCACTACGGCATTGAAGATGGAATGTTCGCCATGCAGTCGGCCCAGCGTCACGGCATCAGTCCGGGGCTGAGTATCGATAACGAAACCTCCTACAGCGGTGACATGTTCATGGAGATGCGGGTGGCGTTCTACCTGCAGCGCGTCATGGGCATGCACCAGCAGCGCTGCTGCGGCGCAGAACATCATCCGGTGACCCTGCCTGCTCATGGCCTGCTCAAAGCAGCCACTCTCGACGGCGCTACCTGTGCCGGATTGCAGGACAAAGTCGGCACCCTGGCCCCCGGCAAACAGGCCGACCTGATCCTTATCAATGCGCAGGACATCAACCTTTACCCGTCGGGTAACGCATTCGGCACCGTAGTACACGCGGCCGAACGCAGCAATGTCGACACAGTCATGATTGGCGGGCGCATCGTCAAGCGCGGCGGCAAGGTGCTGGGTGTGGACTGCGAAAGGCTGCGTGCAGCAATTGACGAGTCCCGTGAGCATCTGTTTGCTGCCGCAGGCTACCAGCCCGATATTTTTGCCGAGACATTCATGCCGCTTGAGTCAGCCAAGTAAGGAGGCGCGAGATGAACGCAGCTTACTACTTGCTGGCCATCGCCGCTGGGCTTGGCATAACCCTTCAGACCACGCTGAATGGGCAACTTGCTAAAGGTGTGGGTGGAGATTCCGTAGCGGCGGCGCTGTTCTCGTTTACTGCCGGTGCGGTATGCCTGGGCGTCTTTTCATTGATGCGCGGCGGGATAGTGGCCTCATTGGCGGCTATACCTGTCCAGCCCTGGTGGAGCCTGCTGGGCGGTCTGCTGGGTGCCGGTGCCTTGCTTAGTTATGTGGTGCTTGCGCCAAAAATCGGTCTATCAGCCCTGCTGGGCCTCGCTATCGCAGGTCAGATTATATCTTCACTGGTTATCGACCATTTCGGATTGATGGGGGCATCGGAAAGGCCGGTGTCTCTCGTCAAGTTGGCCGGGTCGATGGTGATGCTCGCAGGCTTGGCCATCGCCCTGTTCGGTGACAGGTGGTCAGCGCTTTTCTCCAACTGACTGCCTTGTTTGCCCAATCCTGTTTCGTAGGACGCAACCATGTTTAAAACCCTAACCGGCACCACCAGTCTTCTCGGCGAGTGCCCTGTCTGGTGTGAAAGAACCGAACGCCTGTTCTGGACCGACATCCCCGGCTGCGAGTTGCGTGCTCTGGACCCCGAAAGCGGCGAAGTGCAGCGTTGGTCCCTGCCAGAGCCGCTAGGATCATTTGCCCTCACGGCAGACGAAGACATATTGCTGATGGGACTAGCATCCTGCCTGGGCTACTAAAACCTGAGCACCGGTCGTTTCAGCAAAATCACAGCCACCCCCGGCGTGGCAGGAACCCGGATCAATGACGGGCGCTGCGACCGTATGGGAAACTTCGTATTCAGCACTATGGACACCGGCGAGCCGGTTCAAACCATAGGCAGACTTCACCGGCTCAATGCCGCGACGCTCGAGACAGAAACGCTGGACCTTCCCGAAGTGGCGATCCCGAACAGCATCAAGCTATCCCGACGACGCTGAATGACAGGCAACAAGCAGCGCCGATCATCGACGCACTTTATACTTGGATACCGAGGTAGCTAAGCAGAGATCAATGGCGACCTGTTAACAACGGTATGAAGCACTGTTGCGCTTAGCGTCTGTTCAAGTACGCCGCCATCTCGGCCGCAGGGACCATCCCGCCTCCTGTGGCCCAGATCAAATGGGTCGCGCCTGCGGGTATACCGTCCGGCAACCCCAAACGACGCCCATACCCTTGGCGCTCGTGCAGCACCCGCGCGAAACCTGGAGCTCCGGCCAGCGCCGAGGGCTCCAGACGCAGTTGCTCGGTGCGATCGAGCAATTGCAGCAAACTGAACAACTCGGCATCGGTCACCGTATAGAACCCATCCAGCATCCGCTGCATCGACCGCCCCACGAATCCCGAAGGTCGCCCGACCGCCAAGCCATCCGCCGCCGTATGGTTGGAAATCCCGAAGTCCTGCACCGCCAAGCCATCGTGCAGCCCGGTGTACACCCCCATCAGCATGCACGGCGACTCGGTCGGCTCGGCGAAGATGCAGTGCACGTGATCACCAAACGCCAATTTCAGGCCGAAAGCGATGCCGCCTGGGCCGCCGCCGACGCCGCAGGGCAGGTAGACGAATAACGGATGTTGGGCATCAACCACCATCTGCTGCTCGGCGAACTGTGCCTTCAGCCGCTCGCCGGCGACTGCGTAACCGAGGAACAGGGTTTGCGAGTTCTCGTCGTCGATGAAGTGGCAGGTCGGGTCGGCCTGCGCCTGCTCGCGGCCTTGTTCGACGGCCTGGCCGTAGTCGCCGGCGTACTCGACCACGGTCACGCCATGGGCGCGCAGCTTGTCTTTCTTCCATTGCCGGGCATCGGCCGACATGTGCACGGTCGTGGCGAAGCCCAGGCGCGCGCCGGCGATGCCGATCGACAGGCCGAGGTTGCCGGTGCTGCCGACCGCGATCTTATGGGCACGGAACAGCGCCTGGCATGGCGCTTCGGTCAGGCGCCGATAGTCGTCCGCTTCGCTCAGCAGGCCATGGCGAATGGCGAGTTGCTCGGCGTGGAACAGCACTTCGTAGATACCGCCGCGGGCTTTCACCGAGCCGGAGATGGGCAAGTGGCTGTCCTTTTTCAGCAGCAGCCGGATAGGCCCTTCGACGCAGTAGCGCTCGCAAAGGGCGCGGGCGAAAGCCGGTACGCCAACCAGTTCCGATTCGATGATGCCCTGGCTTGCAGCAACTTCCGGGAAGGCTTGGGCCAGGAATGGCGCAAAGCGCTGGAGGCGATCGCTGGCATGCCGCACATCGGTGGCGGTTAGGGCAATATCGTTCAGCGCATCGGCCAGGGGCGCGATCTGCGGGTTGAACCAGCTGACTTCTTCGCCGGCCAGTATGGGTTTCAACAGGGGAAATTCGGTGGTCCAGTCGGCGAGGCTTTTGCCATATACGGATGTGATCACAGCAGGGGCTCCAACGGCGGCGCACTGTGGCGCCACTTGATTAACGGGGTCAAACGGCCGGGCGCCCATCGGTAGCGGTGGCATACTGGTCCGGGGCCAGCGGCGGGTGGGTGACGGGCGTCCACAGGTCCACTTCGCTGAGGGCCAGGGCGGCCATGTTCGGGCGCGGGCGGCGCAAATCCTGGGTCGTTTCGCAATGGGCTTCGAGGGCGCGGGCGGCCATCAGCAGCTCCAGATCACCGCGGAATTTACCGATCACTTGCATGCCGAAGGGCATGTCGAGGTGGTCGACGCCCATAGGCATCGACAGCGCCGGGTTGGTGGCCAGGGTGACCACGTAAGTCAGCGCCAGCCAGCGGTAGTAGTTTTCCAGCGCCACGCCGTTCACGCTTTCCAGGTACGGCTGCTCCCAAGGGAAGGCCGATACCGGCGTAGTGGGCGAGAGAATCAGGTCGTACTGGCTGAACAGCTGCTGGAAGCGGCGAAATATGCGCGTTTGCTCGGCGTTGGCCCACACGCAGTCCTTGAGCGACATGCGTGCACCCATCTCGTAGTTGGCGCGCGGGTTAGGGCCGAGGGAGCCCGGGTCTTTCTCATAAGCGGCCTGCAGGCTGCCGACGAAGGCTTCGGCGCGGACCACGTCGAAGCAGCGGTGGGCGTGCTGCATGTCCACTTCGATTTCTTCGCAACTGGCGAACAGGCCCTTGAGGCTGGCGACCTTGGCGCGGAACACGCGGCGGATGTCGTCGTCGACGTCGCACACGCCGAAGTCTTCGGTGTAGCCCACGCGCAGGCGTGAGAGGTCGATCGTGCCCTCCATGGCCGCTGGCATGCTGAAGTCATAGCTGAGCGGGTCGTTCGGGGCGATGCCGGCGGTGGCCGCCAGTTGCAGCCAGGTGTCGGCGACGTCGCGGCCCATGGGGCCGACCACGGAAATCGGCGTCCAGCCCAGCAGCTTGCGTTCGCTCGGCACCAGGCCGGGGGAAGTGCGCAGGCCCACGATGCCGCACTTGGCTGCGGGGATGCGCAGGGAGCCACCCGTGTCGGAGCCGCTGCACAGCGGCACCATATTGGCAGCCAGCGCGGCGGCGGCGCCACCGGACGAGCCTCCGGCGTTCAGGCGCGGGTTGAACGGGTTGCCCGTGGCGCCCCACACCGGGTTGCGGGTGTTGGCGCCAGCGCCCATTTCCGGCACGTTGGTCTTGCCCACCACTATGGCCCCGGCGGCGCGCAGGCGGCGTACCAACTGGTTGTCTTGGGTCGGCAAGTTGGCGCGAAACAGCGGCGAGCCGTAGGTGGTCAACAGACCTTCGGTTTCTTCCAGATCCTTGATGCCGATCGGCAGGCCGCTAAGCAGGCCGCGTGGTTCGCAGCGGTTGATCGCCTGTTCGGTGGCGCGGGCTTCTTTGCGGGCGCGCTCGAAGGAGGTGGCGCAGAAGGCGTTAATCTTCGGATTGTATTCTTCGATACGGGCGATGCAGGCCTCAAGCACTTCGACCGGCGACACCTGACGCGAATCGATCAGGGCCTTGAGTTCCACCGCGCCTTTGTCGGCCAATTCGTTCGGGTTGTGCATGGGGTCGATCCTGCGCAAATAAAACAAGAGAATAAAAACACCGCCAGGCAGCCACAACCAACTTAATTCGAAGGCTGCCATGCTGTTTGCAGAAAGCTCAGGCCGCGCACTGGAGCACGTGCCTGATGTGCTCGATAAAGCTTTCCATGGACGCCGACAGTTGCCGCCGCGCCAGGGTCTGGATTTCGATGAAGCGCGCGCCGTCAGCCATTTCCGGTACGTCCAGGGCCTTGAGCTGCTGGCTCTTGAGGCGGTGGCGCACGAACAGCTCGCCGGTGAAGGTCACCGCGCTGCCGGACATGGCGAACTTCACCAGGGTTTCCAGGCTGTCGGTGTCCATGATGCTTTTATAGATCAGGCCTTCGCGGCTGCAGTAGATGTCCAGCAACTGGCGCCGCGTAGTGTTGGGGCCGGGCAGCGCCAGGGGGTAGCTGACGATGTCTTTGAGCGTCACGCCCGTCTGAGCCGCCAGCGGATGGCTGGGCGCGACCAGCGCCAGTACCGGCGCCGGCTGGCGGTACGCGACGTGAATACCTTTGGCCGCGCCGAGGCTGAAGCACAGGCCGATGTCGACTTGGCCTTCGCGCACCAGGCGCGTCACTTCCCGGGCCGAAGCCACCCTGATCTGGTAGCTGCTCTGCTGCCCGGTCAGGCGAAACTGCGCGATAGCATCGGGCAGGAAGTGCGGCGCGAAGCCTTCGGTACAGGCTATCTTGATCATGGATTCCGCTTGCTGGCGCAGCGCCTTGATCTCATTGCTCACCAACTCGGCGTCCAACAGGGTACGGCGCGCATAGCCGGCCAGCAGCTCGCCGGCGCTGGTCAGGCTCACGCCCCGCGACTGGCGCTCGAATAATGGCGCTTCCAGTTCACTTTCCAGGCGGCTGATCTGCCGGCTGATGGCCGACGGCACCACGTGCAGGCGCAGGGCCGCTTCGCTGATGGAGCCGCTGTTGACTACTTGCAGAAAATAACGCACGGCAGTTTCGCTGAGAATTCGGGCGCTCATGGGGAACTGGTTCTCCGGAGTAGGGAGGCGACATTTTAGCCCAGGCTCCCCACCCAACGCGGCTTTCAGCGGCAAGGCCATGGTTCAGGCCTCGTGGGCGTTGGCTAGCTGCACTTCGCGGATCTTTTGCGCGCTGATGCTGGTGCTGACCAGCGCCGCTACCACTACAGCACCGAGCAGGAACAGGAATGCCGAATTGTAGCTGCCGGTGTATTCCACCAGAAAGCCGATGACCATGGGCGAGACGAAGCCCGCTAATTGCCCGCCGAAGTTGACCATGCCGATGCCGGTGCCCACCAACCGTTGCGAGAGGATCTTGGTGGGCAGGGCGAAGGCGGTGGCGAACACGAATGACTTGAAGAAGTAGGCCACGGTCTGGAACACGATTACCTGGGTGGTGGTCTGCGCCTGGTACATGCCGTACACGAACACCCCGGTGAGCACACAGCTGCCCATCATCAGGAATTTTTCCTTGCCGTCGAAGTAGCGTGTCATCAGCCAGCCGCCCATGGCGGTGGCGATACTGGCCGAAATGAACGGCAGTGGCACCAGCATGCCGACGGTCTTGATGTCCAGGCCGCGTACGGTCAGCAGGTACATCGGCATCCAGGCGTCCAGGCCCTTGTTGAGCAGGCTCAGGCAGAACCACACCACCACGATCTTCCAGATCAGCGGCATGCGCAGCAGCTCCTTGACGCTGACCTTGGTAGTCGCACGGGGCAGGGCGGCGTCCTCGATCACAGCAACACTGCGGCGCACGGTAAGGGCGTAGAACACGGCGAAGACGATGCATGCCAGGCCGATGACGAGGAACACATCGCGCCAGCCGAGCCACAGAATCAGCGGGGCGATGATCAACGGGGCGACGAAGCTGCCGGTGTAGTTGGACGAGATCATCAGCCCGACCATTTTCGGCCGTTGTTCGCGGGGGTAGATTTCAGCCACGCCCTTCATCGCCGACGACGGATAACCGCCTTCGCCCAGGCCGAACAGGAAGCGGATTACCAGCAGCGCGCTCAGCGACCAGACCAGCCCGGTGAGCACAGTGAACAGCGACCACAGTGCGATGGAAACCACCACCACGCGCTTGCTGCCGAACTTGTCGGCCAGCCAGCCACCGGGAATCTGCATGGCTGCGTAGCCCAGGTAGAAGGCGCTGAGTACCACCCCCAATTGCGCGGGGCCGACGTTGAAGTCTTTGCCGATATGGGCCAGAGCCAAGGAAATGGCCGCTCGGTCGACGTAGGAAATCATGTAACCCAGGTACAAAAGAATGAATACGAATAGGGGGTTATGCAGGCATCTGGTGACCTTCATGAGGGCTGTCCTGGCGAAGAAATGGCTGGAATGCAGGCCATAGTGGGCAGCAGCGCCGAGGGCAACAAGTGATAAAAAGAGAGTGCTGGTGTGCCCAATAATCACAGCACTTACATGGTGCGCGAGCCCTGTTAAGTGTCGTTATGCGTTGACTTGGTGCGCGCGTTGCAGGTTTTCCTGGATGTACGGCAACAGGGTGTCCGTGCATATTTTTCCCAGAAGCGCTGATATGCGAATAGTTCATCTTCCTTCTGCACCGCAACGCGCATCGGCCCCAGTGATCCTGCGCTCCTCTCCACGCAACGTTGGCTTGCTGGTGACGCTCACGGCAAAACCCGAAACCGCGCACCAACTGGAGAACTGGCTCAAGGATATCTGGCGTTTTGCACTGGATGAGCAAGGGACCATGTCTTGGTACGCGTTCAAACTCAATGAACGCATCTATGGCATCTATGACACGTTCCTGACGGAGGAGGGACGTGAGCAGCACATACACGGGAATATCGTGAAGTCACTGCGTAAAGAGCAGCACGATACGCTGGCCTCTCACGCCCGACAGTTCCTCCAATGCCGCCAACCCGCAAAACGGCACATAGGCTTCGCTGTATCCGCCCTCATGCACCAACACCAAACGGCCCTGGTACACACGCTCCGCCGTTTGACGCACCATCCGCGTCATCATGCGGAACGAGTCACTGTGCAACAGCATGCGCGCCAGCGGGTCGACGGCGTTGGCGTCATAGCCGCAGTTGACAATGATCAACTCGGGCTCGAAACGCTCCAATGCGGGAATCACGATCTGCTGCATGGCATGCAGATACGCCTCGTGACCGCTGCCGGGCGGCAAGGGAATGTTAATGTTGGCGCCCAGTCCGTCGCCTTGGCCACGATCATGCGCGCCGCTGTAACCCGGTGGAAAACACCCTTCCTGATGCAGGGAGAGGGTCAACACATCGCCCCGAGCCTCGAATATGGACTGGAAGAGCTGCCTCAACTAGTTTTACCGGGGCGCCATCTACGGTGGCGCATCTTTGCAACCACCCATGGGGTTATCCATTCACAACATGCGGCGCAATACATTATTCCGAGGGTCGCGGTCGAACAACCGGTGCTGGAGCGCACCCGCGATATGAACGTAAGAAGGTCGAAATGTTGTTTGCCACCTCAAGCGCATCCTGAATGGGATCGCTTGAGACTACGTGGTATGAGTGGCACGTCCGATGAGTTCACTTTGGCAGCCGCAGTGCAGAACCTACGTCGGCTGGCCAAACTGGCATCTCAAGGGTCACCAGTCACGGGAGAGGTGCGCCTGCACTAAGCCAAAAACCTCAAGTTAACCCAATAATGACGCAGCAAAGGTCAACGACGGGGACGGTGTGCGACTTAGGTCGCTTGCAGTTCCAGGATCCGGTTCATTGAACTCATAGGGTCGCTACAAGTGGAGCAGCCGGCAGCTTCACGACCCCATTAGTTACCCAAGAAATCCGCGGGTAACTATCCAGACCGGACGCTTTCCGCCTGACTGGCTATGAGTAGAAGCAAATGGCACAGCCCGGAATCACTCCTTCTTGTGCAGGTGCTGTGACCGAAGATCACCGCGCGGCCGGCTCATCAGCTTGCCAGCCACCGCCCAACGCGGTGTAAAGATTGACCTCGGCCATCAGTTGCGCCAGGCGGTCGCTGATCAAACCTTGTTGCGAAGTGAACAGCGAACGCTGCGCATCAAGAAACGTCAGGCTGCTGTCGACGCCGTTGCGGTAACGGTTGCGGGCCAGGTTGTAGTAGTCCTGGGTGGCCTGCACCAAATCGCGTTGGGCTTGCAGTTGCTGCCCATAGGTGCTGCGCGCCGCCAGTCCGTCGGCGACTTCCTGAAATGCTGTCTGAATCGCCTGTTCATACTCGGCGACGGCGACGTCTTTCTGCAACTTCGCGTAATCCAGGCTCGCGCGCAGGGCGCCGGCATTGAAAATCGGCAGGCTGATCTGCGGCTGGAATGTCCACGCGCCGGAGCCCGCGCTAAACAATCCAGACAGATCGCGACTGGCAGTGCCAGCATTGGCAGTCAGGCTCATACTGGGGAAAAACGCCGCGCGCGCTGCACCAATATTAGCGTTGGCGGCTTTGAGCCGGTATTCGGCCTGGAGAATGTCCGGGCGCCGTTGCAACAGGTCCGACGGCAGCCCGGCCGGAACAGGCGGCACCCGTTCACTGGCCAGAGGAAGCGCCGGCAATTGCGCTGAAATCGGCGCACCGACCAGCAGCGTCAGGCTGTTCAGGTCCTGTGCGACCAGCCGCTGGTAGCGCGCCACATTGACCCGCGTACTGTCGACGCGGGTCCGCGCCTGCGCCTGCTCCAGCCCCGAGGACTTGCCAGCCTCGCGGTTGCGCGTGGTCAGGCGCAGGCTCTGTTCGTCGGCGGCGAGCGTGTTCTGGCTCAGTTCAAGCAGCTGCTGATCGGCGCGCCACGTCAGGTAGGCATTGGCAACGTTCGCCACCAGGCTCAGCTCGGCACTGCGCCGCGCGTGTTCGGTGGCCAGCCAACCCTGCAAGGCTTGTTCGCTGAGGCTGCGCACCCGGCCGAAGAAATCCAGCTCATAGGCGCTGACGCCAAGATTGACCGCATACGCCGAAGTGATCTGCGCCTGGCCGCCGGTGATGCTGGGCGGCATGCGTTGGCGCGACTGGTTAACGTTGGCCGACACCGCCGGTAGCAGGTCGGCGCGTTGAATGCGGTATTGCGCCTGGAACGCCTGAACGTTCAGCGCCGCCACACGCAGGTCGCGGTTATTGACCAGGGCAGTTTCGATCAGTTGCTCCATGGCCGGGTCGTTGAACAGCGTGCGCCAGTCTTCGCGGCACGTGGCTGGCTGCGTTGCAATCGGGTACATCGCGGCACTTGGCGACGACGGACGCTGATAATCCGGAATCAACGAACACCCCACCATCAGCACCACCGTCGATAGCAGGGAAAGGCGTAACGCAGTCATGACACAGCCACCTTTCAGTCGCAGACACGGTCGAGATCGAGATGAGTTCAAGCCCCGGCCATCCATTTGGCCAGTCCATGGCGCCCGCTGACCCCAAGCTTGGCCGCGGCACGCTTGAGATACGTCTCGATCGAGCTGTTCTTGACCCGTAGTTTTTCCGCCGTTTGCGGCACGGTGGCGCCGGTCAGCAGGCCCAGGCAGACTTCTTTCTCGCGGGCCGAGAGGACGATATCGCTCAGCGCCAGCCGGTCATCGAAGATTTGCGCGAGTGGCGCTTGGTCCGGCTCGGCCGGCGCCGGGCGAGGCTGCCGGCCGAGTCTTTGCCGGGTCATCTGTGCATGCCGTTCGATCAGCGGCAGCAAGGTGTCGGACAGACTCTTGAGAAACGCCAGCTCCGGAAGAGAAAACACCCGTTGGGTATGCGGCCGGTACACCGAAATCACGCAACGGCGATTGGAGGTACGCGACACCAGGTTGCACTGATGCACGCCGTGTTGCGGATGGCGCGGTAACAGGGACGCTTTCAGCTGAATCAGCAGCGAGTCGTTCATCTTGATCATTTTCTGCAGGAGCGGATTATCGCGAGGCCGCTCGATCGCTGCGTTGCAGTTGTCGGCGGGGGGGAGGCCCGCACTGCCCAGTGGCTTGATCTCGAGCACGCTGGCCTGGCGCTCGTCCAATATCCATTCACTGAGGTCGAGGCGGTTGACCGGCACCAGCGTGTCAACCAACTGGAACATATTGCTGGCGAAATGATCGTCGCCGATGCTGGCTATCAGCTCTCCGAGTTGCCAGTAGAAATGCGGGTTTTCCATGTTGCGAATACAACCGGTCAGATTCATGTCCTTCTCATCCCTGGTTCAGAGTCATCACCGCTTCGTCTGCCGCTCACGCAAAAGCCATCGCGCAATCCTCTCTCCTTGAATTGATCGAGCGAAATTTAATCTAGGCGCTTGCCCTGCGTCTGTAGCGGAGAACAGGGACACAAAGTGCCACTATTCCCGCTGGGATGCCCGCCGCAGACGCTTGCGTTAAATGGCGTTAATGACGTGCGGGTCGCGCCGAACGCCCGCGCTGTCGGCAGATGAGGTCTTTGCTCCGACGAGGACCCAGCGAAAAACACTACTGAATCATGGCGTTTTTCCTACATATGTTTCAGTCCTTTCCTCAGCGAACCGGCAAAGGCGCGCCCCAGGACGGCTTCCAGGGCGAGCGGGGCAGGGGCGCGCTGCGCTTGTCCGGGTTTCAGGTGTCATGCCAGAAACAGAGCCGATGCTTGAATAACCGGCAAATCACATGAGATGGATCTTATGCAGCCCACTTCTGCTCCCGCAGCGGACGAACTGTCCGCGCCTTGCGATACCTTTGCGCTGACCGCCGCCCAACGGGATATCTGGCTGGATCAACTCAGTCGCGGTGATTCACCGCTATACAACATTGGTGGATACGTAGAGTTAGATGGCCCGCTGGATCAGGCCCTGATGCAGGCGGCGCTGGCCTCTCTGGTCGCGAGCAACGACGCGCTGCGCACTGTCTTGCTGCCGGGCGCTGGCGCTGATGGCATGCCCCTGCAAACTTTTGCGCGGACGATGGCGGTGGGGATGCCGCTGTTTGATCTTCGCGGGCATGACGAAGCGCAAGCAGCGGCGCGGGCATTGGTGCAACAGCAGATGGAGCAGATCTATCGCCTGGATGGCCAGCCATTGTTTCGTTTTTGCCTGATTCGTCTGGATGATGAGCGTCACTGGCTGGCGACCCAGGCCCATCACTTGATTCTCGACGGCTGGGGCTTTGGCCAGATGCTCAAGTCGCTGGGTGAAATCTACAGCGCGCTGAGCGAGGGGCAATCACCGTCGATCTCGGCACCGTCCTATGTCGATTTCATTGCCGACGACGCACGCTATCAGCGCTCGAATCGGCACGCTCGCGACCGCGGTTACTGGCTCGACAAGTACCGTTCGCCGCCGGAGCCGCTGCTGCTGCCGCGGCATCGTCAGGGTACCGGCCAAGGCACAAGACCCTCACAGGCGCATGTGCAAGCCATGCCCGCGTTGCTGCATCAGCGTATGCAGCAATCGGCGCGACAGCTCGGTGCTTCGGCTTTCCATGTGTTGCTGGCGGCATTGCACGTGTATTTCAGCCGTACGGCGCAACGGGACGAGTGGGTGGTGGGCTTGCCGATTCTCAACCGTTCGGGCGCGCGCTTCAAAACCACTCTCGGCTTGTTCGCCCAGGTCAGCGCGGTACGCTTGGGGTTTGCCCAGGAGTTGCCATTTGCACACTTGGTGCGCGCGATCGCAGCTGAACTGAAGCAGGATCTGCGCCATCAGCGCTATTCCCTGAGCGAGATGAATCGAGCGCTGGGGCTGCTGCGCGAGGACCGGGCCCAGCTGTTCGAAGTGTCGGTGTCGTACGAGCAGGACGACCACGATTATCGCTACGGCGCGGCCTCGGCACACACCCTCAAAGTCTCCAATGGCCATGAAGCCACGCCGCTGGCGATCCATCTGCGCAGCAATCGCTTTAACGCTCAGGCCTGGCTGCACCTGGTTTACGACCAAACGTACTTTGATGCCACGGAAATTGAAGCGCTGGGCGCACGGTTGCTGTTGATTATCGAGCAAGGTCTGGAGCAGCCGGCGTTGTCGACGGCGAATTTCTGCCTCAGCACAGCGCACGAATCGAGGCAATTGCAGCAATGGAACGACACGCGAGTGGACTTCCCGCAAGACCAGACAATTGCTCAGCGTTTCACTGCGCAAGCAGCGCAGCAACCCGACGCTATCGCAGTGGTTTATCAAGGGCAGCAATTGACTTATGCCCAACTCAACAGCCAGGCCAATGCCCTCGCCCGAGATCTGCTTGCACTCGGTGTACAGCCCGATGACCGCGTGGCCGTTGTCGCCCGTCGCGGCCTTGATACGCTGGCAGGACTGCTCGGTGTGCTCAAGGCCGGCGCGGCCTATGTGCCGGTTGACCCGGCGCACCCGAGCGAGCGCTTGAGCTATTTACTGACGGACTGCGCACCGCTGGCGGTGCTGACGCAAAGTGATTTGCGCTCACGCTTGCCGCAGTTGCAAGTGCCGGTGATCGAGCTTGACCTGCGCGACTGGACGACCGGCAACGATGCCGACCCCATGGTGGCGGGGTTGACCGTGGCGAACCTCGCCTACGTGATTTACACCTCAGGCTCCACGGGTCTGCCCAAAGGCGTGATGGTCGAACACCGCGCTTTGGGCAACCTGATCGACTGGCATTGTCAGGCTTTCAGCCTCGGCCCCGGCCAGCACACTTCCAGCCTCGCCGGATTCGGCTTCGACGCGATGGCCTGGGAAGTCTGGCCGGCACTGTGTGCCGGTTCGACCCTGCACCTGGCGCCGGCCCATGACGGCAGCGAAGACATCGACGCGCTGCTGGGGTGGTGGTGCTCGCAACCACTGGATGTCAGTTTCCTGCCGACGCCCATCGCCGAATATCTCTTCAGCCGCGGACTCAAGCATCCGACCCTGCGCACGCTGTTGATCGGCGGTGATCGCCTGCGCCGGTTCAGCCGCGCGCAGTCGTTCGAGGTCATCAACAACTACGGCCCGACCGAGGCCACGGTGGTTGCCACGTTCGGCAGAATCGAGCCCGGACAAGCGCTGCATATCGGCAAACCCGTGAGCAACGCAACGGTGTACGTTCTCGACGAACAGCAGCGGCCGCTGCCGATCGGCATCACCGGCGAGCTGTACATCGGCGGCGTCGGTATCGCCCGCGGTTACCTGAATCGCCCGGATCTCACCGCCGAACGCTTCTTGCGCGACCCGTTCAGCGACGACCCGGCTGCGCGCCTGTATCGCAGCGGCGACCTGGTGCGTTGGCGCGCCGATGGCACGCTGGAATATCAGGGGCGCAGCGATGATCAAGTGAAAATCCGTGGTGTACGTGTCGAGCCGGGCGAAGTCGAGGCCGCGCTGAGCCATCACGATGCCGTTCAGGAAGCGGTGGTGCTGGCGCGCGACGGGCAGTTGCTGGCGTGGTTCAGCGAGCGCCGGCCGGTGGATGTCCTTGAGTTGCACGCGTATCTGCAAGCCCGCCTGGCCAGTGCCATGCTGCCGCAAGCGTACGTGCGCCTGACGGCGATGCCGCTGACCGCCAATGGCAAAATCGACCGCAAGGCCTTGCCGGCACCGGGGCCGGACGCTCTGGTCCGCCGCGACTATGTGGCACCGCAGGGCGAAGTTGAACGCGCAGTGGCGCAGATCTGGCAGGAGGTGCTGCAGGTGACGCGAGTCGGGCGGCACGATCATTTCTTCGAGCTGGGCGGGCACTCGCTGCTGGCGGTCAACCTCATCGAACGCATGCGCCAGCTCGGCATGAGTTGTGATGTACAAGTGTTGTTTGGTCAACCGACGCTGGCCGCATTGGCGGCGGCCGTCGGCAGCGGGCGCGAAATCGAGGTGCCGGCCAATCGCATTTCGGCCGATTGCGCCACGATCAGGCCCGACATGTTGCCGTTGATTGAACTGGATCAGGCTACGCTCGACCGCATTGTGGTCAGTGTGCCCGGCGGCGCGGCCAATGTGCAGGACATCTATCCGCTGGCGCCGCTGCAGGACGGCATTCTTTATCACCACATCACTGCCGCGCAGGGCGATCCGTACCTGCTGCAATCGCATCTGGCTTTCGCCAGCCTGGAGCGCGTCGAAGCCTTCGCCGACGCGTTGCGCGCGGCCATGGCCCGTCACGACATCCTGCGCACCGCCGTGGTCTGGGAGGGGCTGGTCACGCCAGTACAGGTGGTCCTGCGCAAGGCTGAACTGCCGGTGCAGGAAATGGCTATCGACCCCGCGCAGGGCGACGTGCTTGAACAATTGCATCAGCGCTTTGATGCGCGCCGTTACCGCCTCGACGTCAGCCAGGCACCGCTGCTGCGCTTGATGTTTGCCCGCGACCCAGCCAAGGCGCGAATTGTCGGTGTGTTGCTGTTTCATCACCTTGCGCTCGATCACATTGCGCTTGAAGTGCTGCGCGCAGAAATGACCGCCAGCCTTGCCGGGCAGCGCTGGCCTTTGCCGCCAGCGGTGCCGTACCGCAACTATGTTGCGCAGACACGGTTGGGCGTCAGCGAAGCGGAACATGAAGATTTTTTCCGCGAGATGCTCGGTGATATCGACGAACCGACGCTGCCGTTCGGTTTGCACGACGTACAAGGCGATGGTCGCGGTATCGAGGAGTCGCGGCAACAACTGGCCGGCGAACTGGACGGGCGACTGCGTCAGCAGGCACGCCGGCTCGGCGTCAGCGTCGCCAGCCTGGTTCACCTGGCTTGGGCGCAGGTGCTGGCAGCGACATCGGGGCAAGAACGAGTGGTATTCGGCACGGTTTTGATGGGGCGCATGCAGGGCGGCGACGGCGCCGACCGCGCACTCGGGGTGTTCATCAATTCCTTGCCGTTGCGCGTCGATGTCGCTGCGTCTGCGCGGACCGCTGTGCAGACTACCCACCAGAGTTTGACCCGATTGCTTGGGCATGAACATGCATCGCTGGCCCTGGCCCAGCGATGCAGTGGCGTGGCTGCGCCGACCCCGCTGTTCAGTGCGCTGCTCAACTATCGCCACACCGACCGTCAGCTCGGCCATGCCGAAGGGCCGGACTGGCAAGGCATCGAAACCCTCGCTAACGAGGAACGCACCAACTACCCGCTGACCCTGAGCGTTGACGATTTCGGCGATGGCGTGCAATTGACCGCCAGGGCAGTGATCAGCATTGGCGCGCAACGCATCGGTGATTACATGCACATGGCCTTGGGCGGCCTGGTCGACGCACTGGAACAGGACGCGGGCCTGCCGTTGAGCCGGCTGCCGGTTCTGTCACCGACAGAGCGAGATCAGTTGCTGACCCGCTTCAACGCAACCGCAGTCGAATGCCCACTTGAGCAGCCACTGCACAGGCTGTTCGAACAGCAGGTGCAGCGCCAGCCGGATGCGATTGCGTTGCAGGCCGGCGACGCGCAACTGAGCTGGCGGCAACTCAACGAACAGGCCAACCGTCTGGCCCATCACCTGCGTGAACAAGGGGTGCAAACGGATGCACGCGTGGCGATCTGTGTCGAGCGCAGCCTTGAGCTGGTGATCGGCCTGCTCGCCATTCTCAAGGCCGGTGGCGCCTACGTGCCGCTGGACCCGGATTATCCGCTGGCGCGTCTGCAATTCATGTTGCGCGACAGCGCCCCGGTGGCGGTGCTGCTGCACGCGGCGACCCGCAATCTGCTGGGCGAAGTGGAGGTGGCCGTGGTCGACCTCGACCACAGCACCTGGGACGAGGCGCCGAGCACCAATCTGCAGGTGCCGGGCCTGAGTGCGTCGAACCTCGCTTACATGATCTATACGTCGGGCTCCACCGGCACGCCGAAGGGTGTGATGATCGAGCACCGCAGTGTCTGCAACCTGATGCACTGGGGCACGCAGATCCGGCCGCCGACCGCCGATGGCGCGCTGTTGCAAAAGGCACCGTTCAGCTTCGACAGCTCGGTGTGGGAGATTTTCTGGCCATTGAGCGCCGGTTTGCGGCTGGTCCTGGCGCGTCCCGATGGCAACCGCGATTCGGCCTACGTCACGCAGGTGATTCGCGAGCAACGCATCAGCGTGGTCAAGTTCGTTCCGGCGCTGTTGCAGCAGTTCCTTGAACAGGACGATGTCAGTGCCTGCACCAGCCTTACCGACGTGTTCTGTGGCGGTGGCGACCTCACCGTCGCCTTGGCCCGTGCCATGCGCGAACGCTTGCCGTGGGTGCGCCTGCATAACGTTTACGGACCGACCGAAACCACGGTCGACAGCGCCGCCTGGACCCTGGAACCCCATGATCCGGTACCCGAGCGGGTCATACCGATCGGCAAGGCACTGGCCAATACGCGGCTGTATGTGCTTGACGGCAACGATCAGCCGGTGCCATTGGGCGTCGGCGGCGAACTGCACATTGGCGGCATTGGCGTCGCGCGTGGTTACCACGGATTGCCCGGGATACAGGCCGAACGCTTTATCGATAGCCCGTTCGTGGCGGGGGACCGTTTGTATCGCAGCGGCGATCGCGTGCGTTATCAGGCGGACGGCAATCTCGAATTTCTCGGCCGCACCGACTTTCAGCTGAAGTTGCGCGGTCTGCGTCTCGAACCGGGAGAAATCGAAGCGCGGCTGATTGAGCATGTCGCCGTGCGCGAGGCCGTGGTGCTGGTGCGCGATGAGCGCCTTGTAGCGTATTTCACCGTGCGCGACGGCCACGCTGAGCCTTGCATCGAGCATTTGCGTAAGCATGTCTTGCAGCAATTGCCGGAGTACATGGCGCCGGCCGCCTTTGTGCGGCTTGCGGCGATGCCGCTGACGCCCAATGACAAGATCGATCGCAAGGCCTTTCCAGCCCCCGGCGCCGAGCACTTGCTCAGTCGTGCCTACGTGGCGCCCGAGGGCGATATCGAACAGGCCGTGGCGCGCGTCTGGGCCGAGACGCTGGGCATTGAGCAGGTCGGTCGCAACGACAACTTTTTCGAGTTGGGCGGGCATTCGTTGCTGGCGGTGAGTCTTGTGGCGCGCATGCGTCAGGCCGGGCTGCATGTCGACGCCAGCACGCTTTTCAGTCAGCCGACGCTGGCGGCACTGGCGGCGCAATCCTCGCGGCAAACGCACAAGGTCGACATCGCGCCGACCACCCTTCCGCAGCTCACCCGCAAGCGGCGGATCTGATCCTGCACCGGGATCTGTGCTCGCGCAGTAGCGTCTGGTGCTGCGGCGCGGAGCGGGACTTGTCCCGGCTTCCCATGCCAGACAGCGCTGCGCCGATGTTTTAGTTTTTCCGGGCTGCGCGCCGCGGGCACGGACTCGCCGCTGCGTGCGCTTTTTTCTCGTCTTTTACAGCAGGTTATCCCATGCATTTCAGCGAACTGTTGGCCGTTATTTCCACCCATGCGATCCGCCTTCAACAGGAAGATGAAGACTTGGTCATTCTGGGCAGTGACGACGCGCTGGACGATGCGCTGTGGGACAGCCTCGCTGCCCACAAGGCGCAACTGCTGGAGTTGGTTGCCCGGCACAACGGCGACTGGTTGAGCCCGGCCTTTCGCATCACCCCGGACATGTTGCCGCTGGTGACGCTGGATCAAACCAGCCTCGACCGCATCGTCGCGGACGTGCCAGGGGGGGCAGCGAACCTTCAGGACATCTACCCCTTGGCACCTCTGCAGGAGGGCATGCTTTACCTGCATTTGTCCGCCGAGGCGGGCGACCCTTACGTTTCGCAGGCGCGATTCGCCTTTGCCAGCCGTGAGCGCCTGCAGGCCTTCGCCGACGCATTGCAATGGATGATCGGACGCCACGACATTTTGCGCACTTCGTTTATCTGGGAGCGCCTGGACGAACCGCTGCAAGTGGTCCAGCGCAAGGCTTCGTTGCACTGCGAAGAGTTTGAGCCGAGCGGCAGCGATGACGTGCTCGGGCAATTGCTGCGGCGCCACGATCCGCAGCACTTGCGCCTCGATGTTCAGCAGGCGCCGCTGCTGCGCCTGGTGTTTGCCGACGATCCCGCCAATGGCCGCATAGTTGCGTTGTTGCTGTTCCATCACTTGATCATGGACCACCTTGCGCTGGATGTGATACGCCGCGAAGCGCAGGCCTTTCTGCTCGGGCAGAGCGCCCAGGTGGCGGCGCCGGTGCCCTATCGCGATCATCTTGCGCGCGCCAGGCTGGCCGCGAACGAGCCGGCCCATGAGGCGTTTTTCCGCGAGATGCTCGCCGACATCGACGAGCCGACGCTGCCCTGCGGATTGCGGGATGTAAAGGGCGACGGGCATTTGATCGAGGAAGCCTCGCTGATGCTCGACAGCGCCCTGAGTCTCCAATTGCGCGAGCAGGCGCGGCAGTTGGGGGTAAGTGTGGCCAGTGTCATGCACTTGGCGTTGGCGCGGGTTCTCGGCGAATTGTCCGGGCGAACGGCGGTGGTGTTCGGCACCGTACTGCTCGGGCGGATGGCGGCCGGCGAGGGCGGCGAACACGCATTGGGGATGTTCATCAACACCTTGCCGCTGCGGGTCGATGTCGGTGCCGACGATGTGCGCGCCGGCGTGTTGCTGACCCATCGTCGCCTGACCGGGTTGCTCGGCCATGAGCAAGCCTCGCTGGCGCTGGCCCAGCGCTGCAGCGCGGTGGCAGTGCCGACGCCACTGTTCAGCGCGATCCTCAATTACCGTCACAGCAGCGTCGACGAAGTTGCCGAGATCATCGATATCGCCCCGGGTGTGCAGGTATTGGGCGCGCGGGAACGCACCAACTACCCGTTGACCGTCAACATTGACGATTTGGGCGAAGACTTGCGCATCACCGCCCTGGCCGAGGCCAGTCTTGGTGCGCAACGGATCGGCGAGTATCTGCAGACTACATTGCAAGGCCTGGTCGATGCCTTGCAGGCGGCCGCGCCCACTCCGCTGCACAGCATTCGCATCCTGCCGCAAGCCGAGCGCGAACAGCTATTGCACGGCGCCCATGCAACGCTCGCACACTTCCCTGACGTGCCGTTGATCCATCGGCAGTTCGAAACTCACGCGCAGACCCGGCCGGACGCCACCGCGTTGCTATTCGACGAGCAGACCCTCAGCTACGGCGAACTCAATCGCCGCGCCAACCGGGTCGCCCATCACTTGCTGGCGCTGGGAATTCGGCCGGACGATCGTGTGGCGATCTGCGTCGAGCGTGGCCCGCAAATGATCATCGGCTTGCTTGGCGTACTCAAGGCCGGCGCCGCTTATGTGCCGATCGACCCGGCGTATCCGCAAGAGCGAATCGCCTTCACCTTGCAGGACAGCGCGCCGGTCGCGCTGCTGCTGCAAACCGCTACGCGGGCTCGCGTCGGTGCGCTCGACGTGCCGCTGATCGACCTCGACAGTCAGCATCTTCACGCCGAATCCGAAAGCAATCCGCAGGTCGCCGGGTTGACCCCTGCGCATCTGGCTTACGTGATCTACACCTCTGGCTCCACCGGTTTGCCCAAGGGCGTCATGGTCGAGCATCGCAACGTGGCGCGGCTGTTTTGCGCTACGGCGCACTGGTTTCACTTCAATGAGCGCGACGTATGGGCGCTGTTCCACTCGTTCGCCTTCGATTTCTCGGTGTGGGAAATCTGGGGTGCGCTGGCGTTCGGTGGGCAGTTGCTGCTGGTCCCGCAAAGCGTCAGCCGTGCGCCGCAGGAGTGCTATGCGTTGCTGTGCCGCAGCGGCGTGACCGTTCTTAACCAGACACCCAGCGCGTTCCGCCAGTTGATCGACGCGCAGGGCCGCAGTGTGCTGCAGCATTCGCTGCGGGAGGTGATTTTCGGCGGCGAAGCGCTCGAACCGCAGTTGCTGAAACCGTGGTATGCCCGTGTCGGCAACGCCGGTACTCGGTTGGTGAACATGTACGGCATCACCGAAACCACGGTGCACGTGACCTGTCGCCCACTGCAGGCCACCGATGCGCAACGGGTCGGCGTCAGTCCGATCGGGGTGCCAATTCCCGACCTGCAACTGTACCTGCTCGACCCTCAAGGTGAACCGGTGCCGGTCGGTGTGACGGGCGAGTTGTATGTCGGTGGCGCCGGGGTGGCGCGGGGTTATCTGAATCGTGCGCAGCTTACCGCCGAGCGCTTCATTCGCGATCCTTTCAGCAGCGCCGCCGATGCGCGCCTGTACAAAACCGGTGACTTGGCCCGCTGGGCAGCCGACGGTAGTCTCGACTATCTGGGGCGCAACGATGATCAGGTGAAGATCCGCGGTTTTCGCATCGAACTCGGCGAAATTCAAGCGCGTCTGTCGGCCTGCGCCGGCGTGCGCGAAGCTGTGGTCATTGCCCGTGAAGACAGCCCCGGCGATCCGCGACTGGTCGCGTACTGGATCGCTGACGACGGCGAAGAACCGAGCGTGACGCACCTGCGCGACGCGCTGTTGAATTCGCTGGCCGATTATATGGTGCCAAGTGCGTTCGTGCGTCTCGACGCCTTGCCGCTGACCACCAACGGCAAACTTGACCGCAAGGCGTTGCCGCCGCCGGACAGCGAAGCGTATGCGCGACGCGGATTCGAGGCGCCCCAGGGCGCGGTGGAAAGCCTGATTGCCGGCATCTGGCAAAGTTTGCTCGGTGTCGAGCAAGTGGGCCGGCATGAGAACTTTTTCGAGTTGGGCGGGCATTCGCTGCTGGCGGTCAAGCTGGTCGAACGCATGCGCCAGCACGACCTGCACTGCGATGTGCGGGTACTGTTCGGGCAGCCGAGCGTGGCGGCGTTGGCGGCGACCCTTGGTGTGGCGCAGGCTCATGCCGTACCGGCCAATCGCATCGAGCCCGGCTGCACGTCGATCACCCCGGAGCAATTGCCGCTGGCCAACCTCGATCAGGCCGGCATCGACACGGTGCTTGCCAGCGTGCCAGGCGGTGTCGCTAATGTTCAGGACATCTATGCACTGGCGCCATTGCAGGCGGGAATTCTCTATCACCACCTCGCCACGCACAGCGGCGACCCCTACGTGTTGCAGGCGCAGTTCGCGTTCGATGGCCTGGCGCGGATCAAAACCTTTGTGCTTGCCCTGAACCGCGTGATTGTGCGGCACGACATCCTGCGTACCGGCGTGGTCTGGGAGGGCCTGGAGGAACCGGTGCAAGTGGTCTGGCGCGAGGCACCGCTGAACCTTGAGCGGGTGGATGCCGACAGCCTGACCGGGGATGTATTGGAGCAGATGCAGGCACGTTTCGATCCGCGTCACTATCGTCTCGATCTGAAACAGGCGCCGCTGATGCGTTTTGCCTACACCGAAGACCGGGCCAACCAGCGCTGGGTCGGCATCCTGCTGATGCATCACATCATCCTCGACCATACCGCGCTGGACGTGCTCGTGGCGCAAATGAGCGACCTGATGCACGGGCGCACGGAAGATCTGCCGCCAGCGGTGCAATATCGCAACTATGTGGCGCATGCCCGCGCGGGCAGCGATGAAGAGGCGCAAGCGCAATTTTTTCGCGACATGCTCGGCGACATCCATCAACCCACCCTGGCGTTCGGTGTGCAGGACGTGCTCGGCGATGGTAGTGCCGTTGTCGACAGCCAGTTAGCCCTGGACGATGACCTTGGCCGACGTCTGCGCGAGTTGTCCCGGCGCCTCGGTATCAGCATCGCCAGCGTGGTGCATCAAGCCTGGGCGCACGTCCTGGCGCAGGTTTCAGGCCAGCAGGACGTGGTTTTCGGTACCGTGCTGCTCGGGCGCCTGCAAGGCGGCGAGGGCGCTGATCGCGCGTTGGGCATGTTCATCAACACCTTGCCAGTGCGCGTCACTGTCGGCGCCGAATCGGTGCAGGACAGCGTGCGCGCCACCCATCAACGTCTGGCCCAGTTGCTCGGGCATGAGCAGGCTTCACTGGCGCTGGCCCAGCGCTGCAGCGGTGTCGCCGCGACGCTGCCGCTGTTCAGCACGCTGCTCAATTACCGCCACAGTCAGCCAGGCACGGCCACGCCGGCCTGGGACGGCATAGAAATGCTCTGCTCGCGCGAGCGCAGCAATTACCCGTTGGTGGTCAGCGTCGACGACCTCGGTGACGGTTTCCTTCTGAACGTACAGGCGGTGCCGCAGGTGGACGGCGTGCGCGTTTGCGATTACTTGCAAACCGCTTTGCACAGTCTGGTGGACGCTCTCGATGACTCGCCGACGGTGCCGGTGCGGCAGTTGTCGATTGTCTCGCCGGGCGAACGCCAGCAGGTATTGTTCGGTTTCAATGACACCGCGCAGTCATTCCCGCCGGCGCAGACCGTGCAGCGTTTGGTCGAAGCGCAAGCGCTGGCCGATCCCGACGCGTGGGCTGCGGTGCAGGGCGAGCAGCGTTTGAGTTATGCCCAGCTGAATCAGCGCGCCAATCGCCTGTCCCATCACCTGATCGACCTCGGCGTGCAGCCCAATGATCGCATCGCCGTGTGCCTGCGCCGCAGCCCGCAGATGCTCGTGGCATTGCTGGCGATCCTCAAGGCAGGTGGCGCTTATGTGCCGATCGATCCGGCCCATCCTCGCGAGCGCATCGCCTATCTGCTGCAGGACTGCGATCCGCTGGCAGTGCTGGCCGACGCCTCGACCCGTGCGTTGCTCGGCACCGTGCCATTGGTCGATCTGGACAGCGATGGCTGGGCGCATTTGTCCGACGGCAACCCGCGGTTGCCAGCGCTGACTCCGGCCCATCTCGCCTATGTAATTTACACCTCTGGCTCCACCGGCCAACCGAAAGGGGTGATGGTCGAACATTGCACGCTGGAAAACCTCGTGCATTGGCACGCTGAAGCCTTCGATCTTCGCGCCGGCAGCCATACCGCCAGCGTCGCCGGCTTTGGCTTTGACGCCATGGCCTGGGAGGTCTGGCCCGCTCTGTGTGTTGGCGCCACTGTACATCTGCCGCCGGCATCGATAGGCAACGAACACCTTGATGAGTTGCTTGAATGGTGGCGCGCGCAGCCGTTGCAGGTCAGTTTCCTGCCGACGCCGGTAGCGGAATACGCGTTCAGCCGCGGGCTGGGCCATCCGACCTTGCGTACGCTGTTGATCGGCGGCGACAAGCTCAGGCAGTTCCCGGGTGACCAGACCTTTGAGGTGATAAACAACTACGGACCGACCGAAGCCACGGTGGTCGCAACGTCCGGGCGCATCGAGCCTGGGCAGGGGTTGCACATCGGTCGACCGATCGCCAATGCCAACGTCTATTTGCTCGACAGTCAGCAACAACCGGTACCGGTCGGCGTCCAGGGTGAGCTGTATGTCGGCGGTGCCGGCGTCGCTCGCGGTTACCTGAATCGCCCGGCGCTGACCGCCGAACTGTTCCTCGAAGATCCGTTCAGCGATAAACCGCACGGGCGCATGTACCGCACCGGTGACCTTGCCCGTTGGCGGGCGGACGGCGCGCTCGAGTATCTGGGGCGCAATGACGATCAGGTCAAACTGCGCGGTGTGCGCATCGAACCCGGCGAAATCGAAGCCGCGCTCAGTGCGCACAGTGCCGTCCAGGACGTGGTGGTGCTGGTGCGGGACGGGCGACTGCTGGCGTGGTTCAGCGAGCGCGGCGCGGTCGATATTGCCGACTTGCGTCGCCACTTGCAGAGCCGACTGCCCGAAGCGCTGATCCCCGCCGCTTATGTCCGGGTCGAGGCGTTGCCGTTGACCGCCAACGGCAAGATTGACCGCAAGGCCTTGCCTGAGCCGGATCACGGCGCTTGGCTCAGCTATGAATACGCAGCGCCGCAAGGTCCGCTGGAACAGGCGTTGGCGCAGATCTGGAGCGATCTGCTCAAGGTCGAACAGGTCGGGCGCCATGATAATTTCTTCGAACTCGGTGGGCATTCGCTGCTCGCCGTGAGCCTGATCGAGCGCCTGCGTCAGCGCGGTCTGAGCGCCGATGTGCGTGTGCTGTTCAGTCAGCCGACCCTCGCCGCGCTGGCGGCAACGCTGGGCAGTGGCCGCGAAATCGACGTGCCAGCCAATCGCATTGCGCATGACTGCCGTCACATCACCGCGGACATGTTGAGCTTGAGCGAGCTGGATCAGGCCAGTGTCGAGCGCATCGTCGCCAGCGTGCCGGGCGGTGCGGCCAATGTGCAGGACATTTACCCGCTGGCGCCGTTGCAGGAGGGCATTCTCTATCACCACCTCAGCGCCGGCCAAGGCGATCCGTATCTGCTGCAATCGAGCCTGGCCTTTGCCAACATCGACCGTCTGTATGCCTTCGTCAATGCCTTGCAAGGGGCCATCGAGCGGCACGATATTTTGCGCACCAGCGTGGTCTGGGAGGGGGTGCGCAGTCCGCAGCAAGTGGTCTGGCGACGTGCGCCGTTAGCGGTGGATGGCGTGACGCTGGACGCCGCCGACGGTGACGTGCTCGCCCAGCTGCAAGCGCGTTTTGCCGCCCGGCAATGGCGGCTCGATCTCGGCCAGGCGCCGCTGATGCGGCTGGTGTATGCCGATGATCCCGTGCACGAGCGAGTCGTGGCCATGCTGCTGTTCCATCATATCGCCCTTGATCACACCGCCCTGGAGGTGGTGCGTCAGGAGATGCAGGCCAGCCTGCTCGGCGACTCTCAGCCACTGCCGGCGCCAGCGCCGTACCGCAACTACGTGGCGCAGGCACGGCACGGCGTCAGCGAGCAGGAGCACGAAACGTTCTTCCGCGAAATGCTCGGCGATATTGATGAGCCAACCTTGCCGTTCGGTTTGCGTGAAATCGACGGTGATGGCCGCGATATTGAAGCGTATGTCAGTGCAATGTCACTTGAGTTGAGCCAGCGCTTGCGGGCGCAGGCGCGCCGCGTCGGGGTAAGCGCCGCCAGCCTGTTTCACCTTGCGTGGGCGCAGGTGCTGGCGGCCACGGCGGGGCAGCCATGCGTGGTGTTCGGCACGGTGTTGCTCGGTCGCATGCAGAGCGGCGCGGGCGCTGATCGAGCACTGGGTATGTTCATCAATACCTTGCCGTTGCGCGTCGAAGTGAACGAGCACAGCGTCAGCACAGCAGTGCGCGCTGTGCATCAACGGCTGGCCGCGCTGCTCGGTCACGAACACGCCTCACTGGCGCTGGCCCAGCGTTGCAGTGCTGTCGCAGCGCCGTCGCCGCTGTTCAGTTCGGTGCTCAATTATCGTCACAGCGCCGCGCGCCAGTCCGATGAATCAGCGTGGCAGGGGATCGAATTTCTAACGCATGAAGGGCACAGCCATTACCCGCTGACGCTGAGCATCAACGACCTGGGCGAAGGTTTCGATCTGTCGGTGCTGACGCGCCCCGAGGTCGGTGCGCAACAGGTCTGCGACCTGATGCACAGCGCGCTGGCGGTGCTGGTGTCGGCGCTGGAGCACAACCCGCAGCAGGCGCTGAATCGACTGTCGATCCTGCCGCCGTGTGAGCGCGAACGTGTGCTCATGCAGTTCAACGCCAGCGCGGCGGCTTTCCCGCCAGCGCAAACCGTGCACCGACTCTTCGAAGCGCAGGTCTTGCTCAACCCTCAGGCGGTGGCGGTGCAAGCAGGCGAGCAGCAACTGACCTATGCGCAGCTCAATCAACAGGCCAATCGCCTTGCGCACTATCTGCTCAAGCTGGGTGTCAGGCCCGACGCGCGGGTGGCGATTTGCACCCGGCGTGACCCGCACATGCTGCTGGCCATGCTGGCGGTGCTCAAGGCTGGCGCAGCCTATGTACCGATCGACCCGGCGCATCCGGCCGAGCGCATCGCTTACCTGCTGGCCGACAGTGCACCGCTGGCCCTGCTGGTCTCTGGCGTGGCGCTGGGCGCGGTGGCGGTGCCGGTGATTGACCTGGGTGATGAGCATTGGCTTGACCTGCCTCAACAGAATCCTGAGGGCGACGGTTTGACCCCACAGAATCTTGCCTACGTGATTTACACCTCCGGCTCCACCGGCCAGCCCAAGGGCGTGATGGTCGAACACCGTACCCTGGAAAACCTCGTGCACTGGCACGCCGCAGCCTTCGATTTGCACGCCGGCAGTCATACCGCCAGTGTCGCCGGTTTCGGCTTTGACGCCATGGCCTGGGAGGTCTGGCCGGCCTTGTGTGTGGGCGCGACCCTGCATTTGCCGCCGGCATCGATCGGCAATGAACACCTCGATGAGTTGCTCGAATGGTGGCGGGCGCAGCCGTTGCAGGTCAGTTTCCTGCCGACGCCGGTGGCTGAATACGCGTTCAGCCGCGGGCTGAGCCACCCGACCTTGCGCACGCTGTTGATCGGCGGCGACAAGCTCAGGCACTTCCCACGCAATCAGACCTTCGACGTGATAAACAACTACGGGCCCACCGAAGCCACGGTGGTGGCGACGTCGGGTCGTATCGATGCGGCGCAGGCGTTGCACATCGGTCGGCCGATCGCCAATGCCAGGGTGTATGTCCTCGACGCACAACAGAACCCATTGCCCGTAGGGGTCAAGGGTGAGTTGTACGTCGCCGGCGCCGGCGTGGCCAGGGGATACCTGAACCGCGATGAATTGACCGCCGAACGGTTCAGCGCCGACCCGTTCAGCGCCGACCCGTTCAGCGCCGAGCCCGGCGCGCGCATGTATCGCACGGGCGACCTGGTGCGTTGGCGCGCCGACGGCACTCTGGAGTATCTGGGGCGAAACGACGACCAGGTCAAACTGCGTGGCGTGCGCGTGGAGCTCGGCGAAATCGAAGCGGCGCTGGTCAGTTATCCGGCGCTGCGGGACGCCGTGGCACAGGTGCGTGACGGTCAATTACTGGCCTGGTTCACCGCGCGCGATTCGTTGCAACTCGACGACCTGCGCCAGCATCTGCAATCGCGCTTACCGCAAGCCTTGCTGCCGGCGGCCTACATGCAGCTGGAGGCCTTGCCGCTGACGGCCAATGGCAAACTTGACCGCAACGCCTTGCCGGACCCGGATCAAAGCGCATGGCTGAGCCGCACGTACGAAGCGCCGCAAGGCGCGGTGGAAATCGCGCTGGCTCAGATCTGGAGCGATGTGCTCAAGGTCGAACAGGTCAGCCGGCACGATAACTTCTTCGAACTGGGCGGCCACTCGTTGCTCGCCGTCAGCGTCATTGAGCGTATGCGCCAGATCGATCTGAGCACTGACGTGCGCGTACTGTTCAACCAGCCGACATTGACAGCGCTGGCGGCGGCCGTGGGTAGCGGCCGCGAAATCGAAGTGCCGGCCAACGGCATCGCGGCGAACTGTGCTCACATCACGCCAGGCATGCTCAGCCTGCTGGAACTGGATCAGGCCAGCATCGAACGCATCGTCGCCACGGTGCCGGGCGGCGCGGCCAATGTGCAGGACATTTACCCGCTGGCGCCGTTGCAGGAAGGCATTCTTTATCATCACATCACCGCCAGGCAACACGATCCGTACGTGCTGCAGTCGCGTCTGATGTTCACCAGTGTCGAGCGCGTCGAGGCCTTCGCCAGCGCGTTGCGTCAGGTCATGGCGCGCCACGACATCCTGCGCACGGCGATCGTCTGGCAGGGCCTGGCCGCGCCGGTGCAAGTGGTGTGGCGCGAGGCTGAATTGCCGGTGGAAGAAGTCACGATCGAGCAACTGTCGACGCGTTCGCTGGATTTGGGTCAAGCCCCGCTGATCCGCTTGTTGTACGCCCGCGATCCGGCCTCTGAGCAAGTGGCCGGCGTGCTGTTGTTCCATCACATCGCCCTCGACCACACGGCGCTGGAAGTCGTGCGCGAAGAAATGCAGCTCAGCCTATGTGGCGAACAGCGCCCCCTGCCGCCAGCGGTGCCGTACCGCAACTATGTGGCGCAGGCGCGGTTGGGCATCAGTGAGGCGGAGCACGAAGGGTTTTTCCGCGACATGCTCGGTGATATCGATGAGCCAACCCTGCCGTTCGGTCTGCATGAGGTCAATGCCGAGGCGGGTACTTACGCGGAAGCTGGGCTGGCACTGCCCGACGCGCTGGCGCAACGGCTGCGCAGTCAGGCGCGACAGAGGGGCATCAGCGTCGCCAGCGTGTTTCATCTGGCTTGGGCACGGGTGCTGGGCGCCACCTCCGGGCAGGAGCGCGTGGTGTTCGGCACTGTGCTGATGGGTCGCATGCAGGGCGGGGCGGGCGCGGATCGCGGACTGGGGATGTTCATCAACACCTTGCCGCTGCGCGTCGATCTCGGCGCACAAACCGTGCAGGCGGCGCTTGCGGCCACGCATGGGCAACTCACCGGGCTGTTGGCGCATGAGCACGCTTCGCTGGCGCTGGCCCAGCGTTGCAGCCGGATCGCGGCACCGGCGCCGCTGTTCAGTGCGATGCTCAACTACCGACACGGCAGCGCAGCGCCCGCACAAGCGCATCCGGCGTGGCGAGGCATCGAAACCTTGCACAGCGAGGAGCGCACCAACTATCCGTTGACTCTCAACGTCGATGACCTCGGCACAGGTTTCAGGCTCACCGCAATCACCTCGGCCGAGGTCGGTGCGTTGCGCCTCTGCACGTATATGGAAACTGCATTGCACGGGTTGGTCGACGCGCTGGAGCAGACGCCGCAGCAACCGATCGATCAGGTGCCGGTGTTGCCAGATGCCGAGCGCCAGCGCTTGCTGTTCGACTTCAACGCTACGGCCGTCGCTTACAATCTGCAGCAAACCTTGCACGGCCTGTTCGAGGCTCAGGTGCTGCGCACCCCGCATGCAGTCGCGGTGCAAATCGCTGGTCAGCGCTTGGACTTCCAGCAACTCAACGAGCACGCCAACCGCCTGGCCCATCATCTTATCCAGCTTGGAGTCCAGGCGGATTCACGGGTGGCGATCTGCGTCGAGCGCAGTGTCGCCATGGTCGTCGGCTTGCTGGCGATCCTCAAGGCGGGCGGCGGTTATGTTCCGCTCGACCCGGACTACCCGGTTGAACGCATCGCGTACATGCTCGACGACAGTGCGCCGGTGGCGGTGCTGGTGCAAGGCAGCACGGCGACGCTGGCCGGCACGCTGACGGTGCCGGCGATCAATCTGGAGGAACAGATCTGGGGTGATTTGCCGGCGACCAATCCGCAGATCAACGGCCTGACGTCGGCGCATCTGGCCTATGTCATCTACACCTCCGGCTCCACCGGTCAGCCCAAAGGTGTGGCCAACGAGCACAGCGCGGTGGTCAACCGTTTGTTGTGGATGCAGGACGCCTACGCGCTGACGCCGGCGGATACGGTGTTGCAGAAGACCCCGTTCAGTTTCGACGTGTCTGTGTGGGAGTTCTTCTGGCCGTTGATGACCGGTGCGCGCCTGCTGCTGGCGCGCCCTGGCGGGCACAAGGAGCCGGCCTACCTGAGTGAGCTGATCGAGCGCGAACATGTCACCACGGCACATTTTGTCCCATCGATGCTTGACGTGTTTCTTGCCCACGGCCAAATCGAGCGCTGTGCCGCACTGCGTCAAGTGATGAGCAGCGGCGAGGCGTTGCCCGGCAGTCTGGTGCGGCGGTTCAAACAGCAGTTGCCGGCCAGCCAGTTGCATAACCTGTACGGTCCGACCGAAGCAGCGGTGGACGTCACCGCGTGGAACTGCGCCGGGCCGTTGCTGGACACCCCGGACAACACGCCGATCGGCAAACCCATCGCCAACACGCGGATGTATATCCTCAACGCGCAGCAACAACCAGTGCCGCAAGGTGTGGTCGGCGAGCTGTACATCGGTGGCGTCCAGGTGGCGCGCGGTTATCTGAACCGCGCCGAGCTCAGCGCCGAACGGTTCCTGCGTGACCCGTTCAATCAGCAGGCGCAAGCGCGCATGTACCGTACCGGCGATATCGCTCGCTATCGCGCCGACGGCAATATCGAATACCTGGGTCGCAATGACGATCAGGTCAAGATTCGCGGCCTGCGCATCGAGCTGGGTGAAATTCAGGCGTGCCTGTCCAGGATCGACGGCGTGCAGGAAGCGGCAGTGCTGGCCCGTGAAGACGTGCCAGGCAACAAACGCCTGGTGGCGTACTACACCGGTTCGCGTCTGGACATCGACATCCTGCGCGCCGCATTGCTGCATGCGCTGCCGGATTACATGGTCCCTGCGACCTACATCCATCTGGAGCGTTTGCCGCTCAGCCCCAACGGCAAACTCGACCGCAAGGCCTTGCCCGCGCCGAATCAGGACGCGTTTGTCAGCCGTCCTTACGAGGCCCCGGTCGGCGCGGTGGAAATCACCTTGGCGCGGCTGTGGTGCGAGTTGCTCAACGTCGAACGGATCGGCCGTCACGACCACTTTTTCGAGCTGGGCGGGCATTCGTTGCTGGCGGTGAGTCTGGTCGGCCGTCTGCAACAGGAAGGCATGGAGGCTGATGTGCGGGCGTTGTTCGAACAACCGACGCTGGCCGGCTACGCCGCAATCACGGAAAGAATGGAGATCGTCCTGTGAACCTGAATCCTTTATTGGCGACACTCAAAGCCCGAGACATCCAGTTGACGGTCACGGACGACCAGTTGCGCGTCAATGGCAACAAGCAGGCCCTGGGCGATCCGGCGTTACTGGCGTCGTTGCGCGAACACAAGGCGGCGCTGATCGAACTGATCAAGGCAGGCGAGTATTCAGCCGCCCGCAACGGACAGGTCGAGGTGCCGGCTAATGGCATTGAGGCCGGTTGCACTTACATCACCCCGGCGATGCTGACCCTGACGCAACTGAGCCAGGACGCCCTGGATCAACTGTGCGAAGGCATCCCCGGCGGGGCGGCCAACGTGCAGGACATCTACCCACTGACACCGTTGCAGGAAGGCATTCTCTACCACCACGTCAGCGCGCAGCACGGCGACCCGTACGTGATGCAGGCGCAATTTGCGTTCAGCGGGCCGCAACGTTTGCAGGCGTTCGCCGATGCCTTGCAAACGGTCATCGATCGCCACGACATCTTGCGCACGGCGGTGGTCTGGGAAGGCCTCGACACGCCCTTGCAAGTGGTCATGCGCGATGCGCGCCTACCCTTGGAAGAAGTGGTGCTGGAGGCCGATGGCGGCGATGCGCTGGCACAGTTGCACGCACGCTTCGACGCCCGGCAGTTCCGTCTTGACGTAACCTGCGCGCCGCTGCTGCGCCTGGTGCATGCCTGGGATGCGTGCGAGCAACGCATCGTCGCGATGCTGTTGTTCCACCACATGGCGATGGACCACTCGGCACTGGCGGTGGTCAGTGAGGAGCTGCAGGCCTGCCTGTGCGGGTATGCCGCGCGATTGGGCCCGCCCGTGCCGTTTCGCAATTACGTGGCGCAGGCGCGATTGGGCATCAGCGAGGAGGAACACGAAGCGTTCTTCCGCGACATGCTCGCTGACATCGACGAACCCACCTTGCCGTACGGCCTGCAAGGCGTGCATGGCGACGGCAGCGACATTGTCGAATCCAGCCAGGCGCTCGACTCGCAACTGGACCAACGCTTGCGAGCACAGGCACGACGGCAGGGGGTGAGCGTCGCAAGCCTGTTCCACCTGGGTTGGGGCCAGGTGCTGAGCGCCCTGACCGGGCAAACGAGCGTGGTCTTCGGCACCGTATTGATGGGGCGCATGCACAACGCCGAAGGCACCGAACGCGCGCTGGGCATCTTCATCAATACCTTGCCGCTGCGGGTCGACATTGCAGCGCTGGCCGTCAGCGAGGCGATCAAGGCCACCCACGCGCGGCTGACCACGCTGATGCGCCACGAGCATGCGCCGCTGGCACTGGCGCAGCGCTGCAGTGGGGTGGTTGCCTCGTCGCCGTTGTTCAGCACGCTGCTCAACTATCGCCACAGTGCCTCCAGCGCCAATGCCAGCGCCGAAGCACTCGCCGCCTGGGACGGCATCAGTGTGCTGCGTTCGCAAGAGCGCACCAACTACCCGCTGACGCTGAGCATCGACGACTTCGGCGACCGCTTCAGCCTCACGTTACTGGCCACCAGCGCTGTTGATGGTGAGCGTCTCTGCGCCTATCTGGTGCGCGCGGTGGAGCAGTTGCTGTCGACGCTCGAACACGCGCCGGACACCCCGGTGAGTCAATTGTCGGTGCTGCCGACCGCCGAGCGTGAACAGGTGCTGTGTGGGTTCAATGCCAGCCAGGTCGATTACCCGCCGGCGCAGCCCATTCATCAGCGTTTCGAAGCACAGGTGCTGGCGCGTCCGGACGCGCTGGCTGCGGTGCATCTGGGTGAGTCGCTGACTTTTGCCGAGTTGAATCAAAGGTCCAACGCCCTGGCGCATCAATTGATCGCTCTGGGCGTGCAACCTGACGACCGGGTCGCCATCGTCGCCAGGCGCGGGCTGGACGCAGTGGTCGGGTTGCTGGCGATCCTCAAGGCCGGCGCCGGTTACGTGCCGGTCGATCCCGCGCACCCGGCTGAACGTCTGCTGCATCTGCTGCGCGACAGTGCGCCCGTCGCCGTATTAACCAGCGCTGATCTGCGCGAACGTCTGCCGGGACTGGCAGTGCACATGCTGGACCTGGACCCGCGCACCTGGCCGCTGGGCAGCACCCGTAACCCGCAACGGGCGGATCTCGATGTCACGCATTTGGCTTACGTGATCTATACCTCCGGCTCGACCGGTTTGCCCAAGGGCGTAATGGTCGAGCACCGTACCCTGTCGAACCTGGTCGACTGGCACTGCGCCGCCTTTGACCTGTGTGCCGGCCGCCACACCTCGAGCCTCGCCGGCTTCGGCTTCGATGCCATGGCCTGGGAAGTCTGGCCAGCGCTGTGTGCGGGCGCCACGCTGCACATCGCCCCGGCGCATGACGGCAGCGAAGACATCGGCGCCTTGCTTGACTGGTGGCGCGCGCAGCCCCTGGATGTGAGTTTCCTGCCCACGCCAGTGGCGGAATACGCATTCAGCCAACAGTTGGAACACCCGACGTTGCGCACGCTACTGGTCGGCGGCGACCGGTTGCGCCAGTTTTCGCGTAACCAGCGTTTCGACGTGATCAACAATTACGGCCCGACCGAAACCACGGTGGTCGCCACTTCCGGGCGCATCGACTGCGGTGATGCGTTGCACATCGGCAAGCCGGTGAGCAATGCCACGGTCTATCTGCTCGATAAGCAACAGCGCCCGGTAGCGATTGGCGCGGTCGGCGAGTTGTACATCGGCGGTACTGGCGTAGCCCGGGGCTACTTGAACCAGCCGCAGCTGACGGCCGAACGCTTCCTGCGCGATCCCTTCAGCCGCGCGGCACAGGCGCGCATGTACCGCTCCGGCGACCTTGCGCGCTGGCGCGGCGACGGCACGCTCGAGTATTTGGGGCGCAATGACGATCAGGTGAAAATTCGCGGCGTGCGTATCGAACCGCGGGAAATCGAGAACCGCCTGAATCAATTGCCCGGGATTCAGGAATCGGTAGTGCTGGTGCGCGAGGATCAGCCGGGGCAGCCGCGGCTGGTGGCGTATTTCACCGAACAGACGCAGGTGCAGGCGCTGGCCGTGGCCGAACTGCGCACGCTGCTGCTGACCCAACTGCCGGAATACATGGTGCCGTCCGCCTTCGTCAAACTCGACGGATTACCGCTGACCGCCAACGGCAAACTCGACCGCAAGGTTCTGCCGAAACCCGAGCGCTCGGCATTGTTCGCCCGAGAATATGCCGCGCCGCAAGGCGAAGTGGAAAACGCGCTGGCCGACATCTGGGCCGACGTGCTGCAGGTCGAGCGGGTAGGGCGCGAGGATCATTTCTTCGAATTGGGCGGGCATTCGCTGCTGGCCATGCGCATGGTCGCGCAGGTCAGACAGCGACTGGGTGTCGAGCTGGCGCTCGGTGATCTGTTCGCCAACGCCGAACTGGCGGCGGTGGCGCAGGTATTGACCGAGGCCGGGCGCTGCACGCAACCGCCGATACTGCCGGTGCCCCGTGAAACGGCGCTGCCACTGTCGTTTTCGCAGCAGCGTTTCTGGTTTCTGGCGCAGATGGAGGGTGCCAACACCGCCTATAACATTCCGATTGCCCTGCGCCTGCGCGGTGCCCTGGACGACAATGCCCTGCAACGGGCGCTGGCGCGCATCGTCGCGCGCCACGAAACATTGCGCAGCCGCTTCGCGCCGCTGGATGGCAACGCTCAGGTGTTGATCGCGCCGGTCGACAGCGGCCTGCTGTTGCGCGTCGAGGATCTGCGCCAGCACCCACAGGCGCAAGAGGCGTTGCAGGCGCTGATCCAGGGCGAGGCTTCGGGGCCGTTCGATCTGCTTGACGATCCGCTGATTCGCGGACGTCTGGTACGTCTGGCCGATGATCACCATGTGCTGCTGCTCACCTTGCACCACATCATCTCAGACGGTTGGTCAATGGGCGTGCTCACCCGCGAACTGATGGCGCTGTATCAGGCGTTCAGTCGGGGCGAAGACGATCCGTTGCCGGCGTTGACCCTGCAATACAGTGATTACGCGGTGTGGCAGCGGCGTTGGTTGAGCGGCGAGGTGTTGCAGCGTCAGAGCGAATACTGGCAACGCACCTTGCGCGATGTGCCGGCCCTGCTGACCCTGCCCACGGATCGGCCGCGACCGGCGCAGCAGGATTACGCCGGCAGCAGCATTGCGCTGCAACTGGATGAGCGCTTGAGCGCCGGGCTCAAGGCCTTGAGTCAGCGCCATGGCGTGACGTTATACATGACGCTGCTCAGCGCATGGGCGCTGCTGCTCGGGCGTCTGGCCGGGCAGACTGACGTGGTCATCGGTTCGCCGGTGGCCAACCGCACTCGGGCAGAAGTCGAGGCAATGATTGGCCTGTTCGTCAACACCCTGGCACTGCGCATCGACACCGGCGGCGAGTTGACCGGCGAAGCGCTGCTGGCGCGGGTCAAGGCGCTGACAGTCGAAGCTCAGGCGCATCAGGACCTGCCGTTCGAGCAAGTGGTGGAAATTACTCGGCCAGTGCGCAGCCTGGCGCACAGTCCGCTGTTCCAGACCATGTTCAACTGGCGCAACGGCAACGGCCCGGCACTGGCCTTGGGTGATTTGACGCTGGAAGCCGTGGCCGAACCCAGTCACTTTGCCAAGTTCGATCTGACCCTGACCCTCGGCGACACTGCCGAGGGCATTGGCGGCTGGCTTGAATACGCCACGGCGCTGTTCGATGAAACCTCGGTGCAGCGCTTTGCCGGTTACTTGCAGCAACTGCTGCAGGCCATGGTCAGCAACGACCAGGCGCTGCTCGCCCATGTGCCGCTGGTGCAGGACGAGGAGCGCCAGCGCTTGCTGGTTGATTTCAATGCGACCGAACGCGAATACCCACAGAGCGACACGGTACAGCGTGTGTTCGAAGCCCTGGCCTTGCAACAACCCCACGCCGTCGCAGCGCTGCATGGCGAGCAGACCCTGAGCTATGCGCAGTTGAACCATAGGGCCAATCGGCTGGCACATTATCTGCTCAGCAATGGCGTAAAAGCCGGCGATGCGGTGGCGCTTCTGTTGCCGCGCTCACTGGACTTGCTGCTCGCGCAATTGGCTATCGGCAAATGCGCGGCCGCCTGGGTGCCGCTGGATATTCACGCGCCGAGCGAGCGCCAGGCGTTCATGGTCGAGGATTGCCAGGCGTCTGTGCTGCTGACCCATAGCACATCCACCCTGGACTTTGCCGTACGGCGCATCGATCTCGATCTGTTACAGCTTGACACTCAACCCAATCACAACCCGGATCTGCCGCAGTCGGCACAAACGCTGGCGTACATCATGTACACCTCAGGCTCCACCGGCATGCCCAAAGGCGTGATGGTGCCGCACCGGGCGATCACGCGGCTGGTGATCAACAACGGCTACGCCGACTTCAATCGGCAGGATTGCGTGGCATTCGCCTCCAACCCGGCGTTCGACGCGAGCACCATGGACGTCTGGGGCGCATTGCTCAATGGCGCGCGGGTGGCGATCATCGACCATGCCACCTTGCTCGAGCCGCAGGCGTTCGGCGACGAGCTGAAACGCAGCGGCGCGAGCATCCTGTTCGTGACCACGGCACTGTTCAACCAATATGTACAGCTGATTCCCGACGCCCTGAAGGGCTTGCGTATCCTGCTTTGCGGCGGCGAACGCGGTGATCCGGCGGCGTTTCGCAAGTTGCGCGCCGAGGCACCTGATCTGCGTCTGGTGCACTGCTATGGCCCGACGGAAACCACCACATACGCCACTGCATTTGCAGTACAGAGCGTCGCCGAAGAGGCCGACAGCGTGTCAATCGGCGGGCCGATTTCCAACACTCAGGTGTATGTGCTCGATGCCTGTCAGCAACCGGTGCCGTTCGGCGTCACCGGTGAGTTGTACATCGGCGGGCAGGGCGTTGCCCTGGGTTATCTGAACCGTCCCGAGCTGACGGCGCAGAAATTCCTCCACGACCCGTTCAGCAGCAGGCCCGATGCAACCATGTACCGCACCGGCGACCTGGTGCGCTGGCTGGCGCCGGGGCAGCTCGAGTGCATCGGCCGCAATGACGACCAAGTGAAGGTTCGCGGCTTTCGCATTGAACTGGGCGAGATCGAAAACCGTCTGCTCAGTTGCCCGGGCGTCAAAGAGGCGGTGGTGCTGGCACGGCAAGACGGCAAGCAGACACGTTTGGTGGCTTATTTCACCGCTGACGATGCCGACCTGCAAAGCGCCACGCTGCGCGCCTTGTTGCAGGCACGGCTACCGGAATACATGGTGCCTTCGGCGTGGGTGCGTCTTGAGGTGTTGCCGCTGAACAACAACGGCAAGGTCGACCGCAAGGCCCTGCCGGCACCGACCCAGGCGGCAATGCTCAACCGTGTGTACGAGGCGCCGGGCAATCCCATGGAAACCCGTCTGGCCGAGTTGTGGAGCGAAATCCTTCAGGTCGAACGGGTCGGGCGTCATGACAACTTCTTCGAGCTGGGCGGGCATTCGTTGTTGGCGGTGCGGCTGGTCAACCAGATGCAGCAAACCGGTCTGTCGATGACCTTGGCCGAGCTGTTCCAGCACCCGAGCATTGAAGCGGCGGCTGCGCTGCTCGGTGAACGAGACGGTGTCATCGAGCAGGAACCGGGACTGACCGTGGTTCGCGCAGGCGATCGCGGTACGCCATTGTTTCTGGTCCATGAATTCAGCGGCCGCGACCTGTATTTCCCGGCGTTGGGCCGGCACATCGGCGGCGATTTCCCGATCTACGGTCTGCCCGGTATCGACTTCGGCCAGACGCAATTACGCACCCTTGAATGCCTGGCGACGCGCATGGTCAAGATCATTCGTGGCAGACAACCCCACGGGCCCTTTCGATTGGCAGGCTGGTCGTTTGGCGGGGTGCTGGCTTACGAAGTCGCTCAGCAACTGTTGGGCCAGGACGAAGTCGTCGAGTTTATCGGACTGATCGACAGCTATGTGCCGCGCCTGGCCGATCCGCACAAGGCCCGCTGGAGCGATCCTCACGTGCACAAGCGCCAACTGCTCTTGCATTGCACCGCGCACTGGATCGGCCTTGGCGACGACGGCCAGCGCGGGCTGACGGCGCTGGCAGTGTTGCAAAGCGAGGTGCAAGCACTGACGTTCGCCGAACTGCTCGAACGCTGCCAGCGCCAGCAATTGCTCCATCCCGAGTTGGCGGCAGCCTCGGCGGAGGATACCTGGCACTACATCGATCGCGAGGTGGCGCACGGGCATGCGCTGGCGCATTACCGGGTCAATCCGCTGCCGTTGCCAGTGCACGTGTTCCGCGCGCAGCAACGCTCGACGGCGATGGCGCAGCTCAGCCCGACCCTGGGCTGGGCGCAGGAGTTGCCGGATGCCGAGTTGTGCTGCATCGACGTGCCCGGCGATCACCAAAGCATGATGAAAGCCCCGCACATTCAAGCGCTGGGCCTGGCAATGAGCCAGGCACTGGAAGGGGCGCAGGCCCCGGCAGCGCCTGTGTATCAACCGCTGGTCACCCTTCAGACCGGCGATAGCGCACGAGCTCCGATCTTTTGCGTGCCGGGTGCCGGCGACAGCGTCACCGGCTTCATTCATCTGACCGAGGCCATCGGCCCCGATTGGCCAGTCCACGGCCTGCAACCGCGCGGGCTGGAAGGCGGCGCTGTGCCGCATAGTGAGGTCGAGGCAGCGGCGCGTTTTTATCGGCGGGCAATTGAGCAACTCTATCCGCAAGGCCCGCTGCACCTGATCGGGCATTCTTTCGGCGGCTGGGTCGTCCATGCCATGGCCGCGCAATTCCAGGCGGATGGACGCGAAGTGGCGTCGTTGACCCTGATCGACAGCGAATCACCCGGCGGCAATGGGGTGGTTGGCAAGCCGTACACCGCGACCGCTGCGCTACAGCGGCTGATCGAGGCGCTGCAACTGTCGGCCGGCACTTCGCTGGGCATCGATGCTGAGGTATTCGCCGTCGCCGATGACGCCATGCAACTGCGTCTGTTGCACGAGGGCATGGTGCGTGCGGGCGTGCTGTCGGCGCGGTCGTCGCCGCAGTCTTTACTCGGTTCGACGCGCACCTTCGCCAGCGCCTTGCGCACGGTTTATCAACCGCGTCAGCGCTATAGCGGCCCGGTGCGATTGGCGCTGGCGCAGGATCCGACGCTGGACGCTGCCGGCAATCAGCGCGAGCAGGCGGCTATGGTCGAAGGCTGGCGGCGTGAGGTGAATGATCTGACGGTGTGGCGCGGGCCTGGCAATCATTTCACCCTGCTCAGGGCCCCCAATGTGTTCAGTTTCGCGGCATGGTGGCACGAGGGGCTGAAGCAGCCGGCCAGTGCAATGCTCTCCTGATTGACGTGTACGTCTTGCAGCCCGGTCGCTGGCCGGGCTCAACCCTTAACGGATTTGTGGTCATCTATGGAAAAGTCGAAGTTGCGCAAAGTCGCTCTGGGTGTGGTGGTGACGGCCATGGCCGGCTTGTTGCTTTACGCGGTGCAAGCGCCGGCGCAAGCGCCACAGTATCTGACCGCCACGGTGGAGCGCGGTGACATCGAGAACGCAGTGCTCGCGACCGGGCTGCTCGAAGGCATCAAGCAGGTCGATGTCGGTGCGCAGGTGTCGGGTCAATTGAAATCGCTGAAGGTCAAGGTCGGTGACAAGGTGAAGAAGGGGCAGTGGCTGGCGGAAATCGATCCGCTGGTGTTGCAGAACACGTTGCGTCAGGCCCAGGTCGACGAAGAAAACCTGCAAGCCCAAAAGCGCGCGACCCAGGCGCAATTGCGCCAGACCAAGGCGCTGTTCGAGCGTTACCGGAACTTGCAGGAGGACGCTTCGATCTCCCGCCAGGATTTCGAAACCGCACAATCGAATTACGAAGTGCAGCAGGCCAACCTGCTGTCCCTGGACGCGCAGATCAAGAGTGCGCATATCCAGATCGACACCGCCAAGGTCAATCTGGCGTACACGCGGATTATTGCGCCGATTGATGGCGATGTGGTCGGCATCGTCACACAGGAAGGCCAGACTGTCATCGCTAACCAGTTGGCGCCTATCCTGCTCAAGCTGGCCGATCTGGACACCATGACCGTCAAGGCGCAAGTGTCAGAAGCGGATGTGATTCACATCGCGCCGGGGCAGGAGGTGTATTTCACCATTCTTGGCGAAGACAAACGCTATTACGGCAAGCTGCGCGGCACTGAGCCGGCACCGCAGAATTTCCTCGAAACCCCGCCGGCCGGTACTGCGAAGCAAAACACGGCGGTGTTTTACAACGCACTGTTTGAGGTGCCCAACCCGGATCATCGCCTGCGCATTTCCATGACCGCGCAGGTGCGGGTGGTGCTCGACACGGCCAAATCAGTGCTGACCATTCCGGTGGCGGCGCTGGGAGCGCGCAACAACGACGGCAGTTTTGCGGTGCGCGTGCTCGATGCCAGGGGCCAGGCCCAGGCGCGCGTTGTCCGGGTCGGGATCAACAACAACGTCAAAGTTCAAATCAACGACGGATTGGTTGAAGGCGATCGGGTGGTGATCGGTGACCCGGTATCCGCTGTGGCGGGGGCCTGATCATGGCCCAAGCCCTGCTGCAACTGAGCGGCATCACTCGCAGCTTCACTGCGGGTGACCGCGAATTCCTTGCGCTGAACGCTATTGACCTGACGATCCATGCCGGGGAAATGATCGCGATCATCGGCGCCTCCGGCTCCGGAAAATCGACCCTGATGAACATCCTGGGCTGCCTTGATTACGCCACCGCCGGCAGCTACAAGATCAACGGCCGCGAAACCCGTGATCTTGACAGCGAGGCGCTGGCGGAACTGCGTCGCGACTACTTCGGTTTCATCTTTCAGCGTTATCACTTGCTGCCGCACCTGAGCGCCATGCACAACGTCGAGATCCCGGCGATTTACGCCGGAACCCCAGAGCCGCAACGCCATGCCCGCGCCCGCGAATTGTTGGCGCGGCTTGGCCTGCAGGGGCACCTGACGCACCGGCCCAGCCAGCTCTCCGGCGGCCAGCAGCAGCGCGTGAGTATTGCCCGCGCCTTGATGAACGGCGGTGAAGTCATTCTCGCCGACGAGCCGACCGGTGCGCTTGACACCACCAGTGGCAAGGAAGTCATGCACATTCTGCAGGAGCTGCACGCCGCCGGGCACACGGTGATTCTGGTGACCCATGACCCGAAAGTCGCGGCCAATGCCGAGCGCATCATTGAAGTCAGCGATGGCGAAATCCTCAGCGACCGCCGCAACGTACGTTGTAGTGAAGCGCCGGCGAGCGACGATCGGGTGGCGCCACAAGCAACCGCAGCACGACGTCTGGTCGCCAGCCTCGGGTTGTTCAAGGAAGCATTCAACATGGCCTGGGTCGCGTTGATTTCGCATCGCATGCGTACTTTGCTGACCATGCTTGGTATCGTCATCGGCATCACCTCGGTGGTCTCGATCTCGGCGATCGGCGAGGGCGCCAAACGTTATGTGCTCAAGGATATTCAGGCGATCGGCAGCAACACCATCGATATCTATTCCGGGACCAGTTTCGGCGACAGCCGTTCCGCCGCGATCGAAACCCTGGTGCCCGCCGATGTCGCGGCGCTCAATCAGCTGTATTACGTCGATAGCGCGACGCCGGTGGTCGGACGCAATCTGCTGTTGCGTTACCGCAACATCGACGTCGATGCCCAGGTGAACGGCGTCAGCGATCTGTATTTTCAGGTGCGCGGGATCAAAATGGCAGCGGGGATTCATTTCAGCGAAAGCGATGCGCGGCGTCAGGCCCAGGTGGTTGTCATCGATCACAAGACCCGTCAGCGTCTGTTTGGCGAGCAGGTCGATCCGCTGGGGCAGGTGATCCTTATCGGTAATCTGCCGTGCACCGTGATTGGTGTGGCAGCGCAGAACAAGAACCTGTTCGCCGCGAGCAAATCACTCAACGTTTGGGTGCCCTACGAAACCGCTGCCGGACGTCTGTTGGGCCAGCGCTATCTGGACAGCATCAGTGTGCGTATCAAGGACGGTCAGCCGAGCAAAGTGGTGGAAGACAACGTCAACAAGCTGATGCTGCAGCGCCACGGCACCAAGGACTTTTTCACCAACAACCTCGACAGCATTATGCAGACCGTACAGAAAACCAGCCGCTCGCTGGCACTGCTGCTGTCTCTGATCGCGGTGATTTCGCTGGTGGTCGGCGGCATCGGCGTGATGAACATCATGCTCGTCTCCGTAACCGAGCGTACCCGCGAGATTGGTATCCGCATGGCGGTCGGCGCGCGGCAGTCGGACATTCGTCAGCAGTTTCTGGTGGAAGCGGTGATGGTCTGTCTGCTCGGCGGCGCCATCGGTATTTCCCTGTCGTATGCCATCGGCCATCTGTTCTCGGTGTTCATCAAGGAATGGGAAATGGTGTTTTCAATGGGCTCGGTGCTGACGGCGGTGTTCTGTTCGACCCTCATCGGCGTGGTGTTCGGCTTCGTGCCCGCGCGCAACGCTTCGCGGCTGGATCCGATCGAAGCGTTGGCACGGGATTGACGTCGCGGTGTCAGGCCGCGGGGGAGGCGGCACTGTTCTGTGGCGAATACATCCACTTCATCAACGAATGCCGGCCGCTGATGCCCAGCTTGATCGCCGCGCGCTTGAGATAGCTTTCCACGGTGTTGACCTTCAACTGTAACTGCCCAGCCAGTTCAGGCGCCGTGTGCCCGGCGAGCAGGCCGACGCACACTTCGCTTTCGCGGTTCGACAGCTTCAACCCCAGTTGCTGCAAACGCTCGTTGAAACGCAGGCGTAGAATGTCGAGCCCAGTGGTTTCGGCGATCGACGCCAGACCTGGCGGACCCATCTCTAGCGGCTGCAGCGCGTTGATGTGTTTTTCCACCATAGGCAGCAGCACCGGGGAGATGTCCTGCAACAGGCTGCGCTCCTGAGCCGAAAACCGTTCCGACTGATCGTTGCGGTACACCGAAATCACGTAACGGTAACCGTCCTTGCGCCGGGTCAGGTGCAGCTGCGCAGCGTCGGCGGTGGTCGACGAGGGCTCGGGCTGCCGCCTGTCGCTGTGTTCGCTGAAGAGGGTATCGGCTCGCAGCGCTGCGTCTTTCAATGGCTCGGGCTCACAGCGCGGCGTCACCGGTTCGACGCGCATCTGCCGGATATGCGTGGCGTCCACCGCCAGTTGGGCGCGGATCAGATCATGCAGCATGCGTGGGAAGTGGCGGCTACCGGTGCTGGCGATGACCTTGCCGATGTGCGGAAACAGGTTTGAGTTCATGTCTTCATCCTTGAATAACAAAGGGGTGGCGCGTGTCCCTGCAGCTGCGGCGAAAAGCTTCTTGACCGGCAAAAGCGCTGCGGGCATGAATCCTATCCTAGTACAACGTTTCGATTTGCGTTTAATCAAACGCACAGGCGGGGGCCGCAATGAAGCTACCGCTCTGCAGTCTCTGAATTCAGGGACTTTCCTGTAGGGTTTTCTTGCCGGCCTGGCCTGTTTTCCATCTGTAGAACAAGTGTTCCGATGGCCACCAATGCCGCACCTTCAATATTCACCATATCCGTCCGGTAATCGACCACGTGTACCCGTTCGAACAAGCGCGCGAGGCATACGAGCACCTGGCTCGCGGTCCATTCGGCAAGATGGTGATCAAGGTCAGTTAAGTGCAAAGAAAACCCGGCCATGGCCGGGTTTTGTTCTCCATCAACCTTTCTTCGAGTTGATGGTCGATCCCTGAAAACAGGTCCTCTTCCAGGCGATGAAAGGTCACATAAATTTTTGAATTTTCTCCAGTTTTCCTCTTATCCGCCAATGTCCGGGATTTTCGAACCAAGCTCCGAGGCATCCGCTCGTACTTATAACGTCTTCGCACCTCAACCTGATCATCGCAGATGACGGGGCGACGACCTGTATCAGTACCTTTGAGTGACTGCTGGAGTTCAGGCAATGTGTGAATTTATCGTTCAACCCGCTTCTTCCCCAGAACTTCTGGAACTGCTGACCGGCAGCGAAAGCGAGCGTGTCAGTGGCGCCGGCAGTGTTTTTTGCCCGAGCTCGCGTCCGGACACTGTCCCGGGTGTGGCTGAGGCCAAGAACATCATCAAACCGAGCATGACCGTCAGCGCAATCCGCCTGCGTGACAGCCGGCTCGAATGCGTAAAGGCGCGCTGGGGATGGTCACCCGTCTGGACGATGGGAACGATGCCGCCACGCACTCACTTGCCCTTGCACCTGGTGATGCGTTCGCGGGTTTTCGACCGCATCCGCCGTGAAGGGCGGGTGCTGGTAGCGGTGGACGGCTGGTACGATATCCCTGCGGCCACGCCTTCTAACCAGAACCCATCCTTGAGCTACACGACCTCCCGGCAGTCGTCGCCGATGTTCCTTGCCGCTCTCGCCCAGATCAGTGAAAAGCCGTGCGGCTGCGATGGCCTGGTCTTGATGACCTGCGGTGACCCCGCCAGCGCCCAACAGCGCCTTCTGGCGTTCAATGCGCAGAATGCGCTCGGATGGTTGGAGCCTGACCTGCAGTGGGAGCAAGCGATGCAGATGACTGCGCACATGGCCGTGGATGAACCGCAACTGGAACATGTACTGACCTCCCCACGCGTGCTTCAAGGCGCAACGTGGCGCCGGGTTGACGCAGCGCGTCGCAGATGAGCGCCGACTGGGTGAGACTCAAGCGCCGTCTTTCTTGTCACGCGCCCGGTCCCACAAACGCACTTCCAGGCTGTTGTGTACTGCAGTCGCACAGACAGCAGCCTGGCCCGTTGCGACACTGATCTGCTTGAGCGAATTGACGACGTCGCCAACCGCATAAAGGCCTTCGACCGAAGTGCCTTGGCGAGCGTCAACCTTCAGCGCACCTTGCTCGTCGGCTTCGGCACCGAGTCGCACCGCCAACTCTGAACCTATGTGGGAGCCCAGCGAGGGGTAGACAATGTCAAAGCAGAGGCTTTCACCTGTGCAAGTCGTCACTTGGACTTTTCCGTCGCGGATCTCGATGTGCTCGACACAATCTCCGACGAGGTGAATCCCGGCATGCCTGGCTGCCGCCACGGCCGCTTCGCAGGCCTTGTTCTCGCCATGGACCAGCACCGTCACCCGGTCGGTGAAATTGCGCAGGAAGAGCCCATGATTGATCGCACAGTGCGCTTCGCCATACACCGCCACGTTATCGCCGTTAACTTCGTAGCCATCACAGATCGCGCAGAGTCGGATCACAGACTGCGCGACGGCATCATAGGCGCCCTCCATGTGCGGCAGGGTGTCGACGATGCCGGTCGCCAGTACCACTCGACGCGCAGTCAACCGGCGGCCGTTGAGCTGGGCGACGAAGCCAGCGGGGTGCTTGAGCAAGCACTCTATCCTTGCTGACTCGATGACCGCGCCGTAGCGCAAGGCCTGCTCTCGCAGCCGGTCGAGCAGATCGCTGCCGGATATGCCCGGTGGAAAACCGGGGTAGTTATGGGTCAGTGGAATGAGGCTCGCACGACTGGGCCCGCCGTCGGCGATCAGGACCTTGCGGTGGAACCGACTCAGGTAAACACCCGTGGTCAACCCGGCGGGGCCGGCGCCGATGATCAGGCAGTCAAAATCGACGTGCCCCGCCTCGGCAGAAGCAGATTCTGGTCGCGCGAACAGCTCGTTGTATTCATCCGGGTCCAAGGGCATCGCCTGTTTCTCGTGAGTACGGTGTCATTAGCACTGACTCGAAAGGATCGACAAAGATTGCTCCAGCCGACAAATGGCCTTTGTTTATGGCGCGTTATCAACGACTTGCCCGTTTGTCCCTGGCGCTGTCCGCACAGCTGAACTTGCGCCGCGCCGCTATTTTCGAAACGCAGACAGACCCCTCTTTTTAACGACATCCCCCAGGAGCAGTTCAATGGACGCCCCACGCCAAATCACCTATGAACAATTCCCGCCTATCGAGCGTCCTCGGCGCAGCGGCATGTTGGCAGTCGACGATCTGCACATGCTGTACTGGGAAGAAAGCGGCAACCCCGACGGTGTGCCGGTTGTTTACGTCCACGGCGGTCCCGGTGAAGGCGCCCCGCCGACCAAGCGACAATTCTGGGACCCGGACCATTACCGTATCGTGCTATTCGACCAGCGCGGCGCACTGCGCTCGACGCCCTTGGCGGAGCTGCGCAACAACACCACCCAGGCACTTGTCAGTGACCTCGAAGCGCTGAGGGAGCATCTGGGCATTGATCGTTGGCTGATCACCGCTGGCTCATGGGGGACCACCTTGGCGCTGGCCTATGGCGAGGCGCATCCGCGGCGCTGCCTGGGCTTCATCCTGCGCGGGGTGTTCCTGGGCACGGCCGACGAGATCGACTGGTTTATCTACGGCATGCGGCGCTTCTTTCCCCGCGCCCATGAAGATTTCATCAACTTCATACCCGAAGCCGAACGCCACGATTTGTTGAAGGCCTACCTCGATCGCATGAAGGACGATGACGAGCAACTGCGCATGGACGCTATCCGTTGCTGGGTGCGTTATTCGGCAAGTTGTTCCTTATTGCGACACGACCCTGACGGCGTGGAAGAACAAGCTTCGGATGACCAGACCAGCATCGGCATGGCTTGCCTGGATGCGTGGTACTTCAAGAACAAGCTGTTCCTGGAAGAGGATCAACTGATTCGTGACATAGCGGCAATCGCCCATCTGCCGTGCAGAATCATCCAGGGCGGTCATGACATGATCGCCACGCCCAATTCGGCCTTTCGCCTGCACAAAGCCTGGCCTGGCTCGGTGCTGACAATCGTCAATGATGCTGGGCATTCGCCATCGGAAACCGGGATCATCAGCGCTTTGATTGAAGCAACCGAGCAATTCAAGACCCGTGGAGCATTCAGCTGACGTTTGTATTTCGCACATAAAGGCCATTCGGCGATTACACAGATCAAATGTGGGAATTGTCGAGCCCCGGCTAGGCTGCGAAGGCGGCGGCATGGCTGGCATTTACTTCGCCTGACACACCGCTATCGCAGCCTCGCTGGGGCTCGAGAGCTCCCACAGGAGCTGTGTCAGGTGGAGTTGGGTTGCACCTGCGAGTTCTTCCGATGTCAGCCAGGCCGAATGTCGATATCAGGCCAATCTGTGACGCTTCCAGGCTGTTTTTGCTGAAGTCAGGCCGCGTAAGGTGACCCATCATTAAAAAATGATGATCGCCTGACGCTTCAGTCAGTACGCCTTGACGTCGATCACCGAGAACAAAAAAACAATGAATAGCCTCCCTTCCAACGATTCAAACGGCCAGTTGGCGCAAGGTTTCAAGCCGCGTCATGTCACCATGCTTTCGATTGCGGGCATCATCGGCGCGGGGCTGTTTGTCGGTTCCGGGCATGCGATTGCGGCGGCAGGTCCCGCGGTGCTGCTGGCCTATCTGTTTTCCGGCCTGCTGGTGGTGCTGGTCATGCGTATGCTGGGGGAGATGGCGGTGGCCAATCCGGATACCGGCTCATTCTCGACCTATGCCGACCAGGCCATCGGCCGGTGGGCCGGCTTTACCATCGGCTGGCTGTACTGGTGGTTCTGGGTGCTGGTGATCCCCATCGAAGCCTTGGCCGCCGGGCATATCCTCAACCAGTGGTTTCCGCAGATCGACGCTTGGCTGTTTGCCTTGTTGTCGATCTTTTTGTTGGTGGTCACCAACCTGTTCAGCGTGTCCAAGTACGGCGAGTTCGAGTTCTGGTTCGCCATGGCCAAGGTCATCGCGATCATCGCCTTCATCGGCCTGGGCTTCGCGGTGCTGATGGGCTGGGTTCCGGAGCGGGAGGCCAGTGGGCTCGGCCAGTTGATGCGCGACCATGGCGGTTTCGCGCCCAACGGGCTGTCGGCGGTGGTCGGCGCCTTCATCACCATTATGTTCAGTTTTATCGGCACCGAGGCGGTTACCATCGCGGCGGCCGAATCCACAAACCCGGCGCAGAATATTGCCCGCGCGACGCGCTCAGTGATGTGGCGCATCGGTGTTTTCTACGTGTTGTCGATTTTCGTGGTGATCTCCGTAGTGCCTTGGAATGACCCGCTCCTGGCCTCGGTCGGGTCGTATCAGCGGGCGCTGGAGCTGATGAATATTCCCCATGCCAAGCTGCTGGTGGACGTGGTGGTGCTGATCGCCGTGGCCAGTTGCATGAACTCTTCGATCTACATTGCCTCGCGCATGCTGTTTTCCCTGGGCAAGCGCGGCGATGCGCCCGGGCTGATGAAGAAGACCTCGGCCGCGAGTGTGCCCCGGGCGGCAGTGATTGCCAGTACGGTCCTGGGCGCGGGCGTGACCCTGTTCAGCTACTTCATGCCGGCCGGGCTGTTTCAGTTCCTGCTGGCCAGTTCAGGCGCCATCGCCTTGCTGGTGTACCTGGTGATCGCGGTGTCTCAGTTGCGCATGCGCAAGATCCTGCGGCAGCGCAACGTGACGCTGACCTTCAAGATGTGGCTGTTTCCCTGGCTGACCTGGCTGGTCATCGTGTTTATCTGCGCCGCCTTGACGGTGATGCTGGTCACGCCCGAGCACCGCTTTGAGGTGTCTTCGACCATCGCTCTGGCCTTGATCATTTCGCTGATCGGATTGCTCACCGCGCGGCAGCCCGAACGCACGGCAAAAACCGCGGCCGCAGCCTCATCGCCATGACCGCTCGCCCTGTGAGCAGCATCGTTTTCCTGCTGCTGGACCAGTTCACCCTGATGTCACTGGCCTCGGCGGTCGAGCCCTTGCGCATGGCCAACCAGTTGTCGGGCCAAGAGCTGTACCAATGGCACACGGCGAGTGCCGACGGTAACCCGGTGTGGGCCAGTGACGGCGTGCCCATCACACCGGACGGTTCGATACTCAGCGCGCCGTCGGCCGATATCGTGATCGTCTGCGGCGGCGTTGGTATCCAGGCGACCGTGACGGGCGAACTGGTCAAATGGCTACGCGGCCAGGCCCGTTACTCCAAGCGCCTGGGGGGCATTTGTACCGGCAGTTGGGTGCTGGCACGGGCCGGCTTGCTCGATGGCTACGAATGCAGTGTGCATTGGGAATGGCTGGCGGCGATGCAGGAGGCGTTTCCTCGGGTGACGCTCAGTACCAGCCTGTTCACCCTTGACCGGGACCGCCTCACCAGCTCGGGCGGCACGGCCCCATTGGACATGATGCTGCACCTGATCGGACGTGATCACGGGCACGAATTGGCGGCGGCCATTTCCGACATGTTTATGTACGAGCGAATCCGTAACGAGCAGGACCATCAACGTGTGCCCTTGAAGCACATGCTGGGCACCCAGCAACCCAAGCTGCAGGACATCGTGGCGTTGATGGAGGCCAACCTGGAAGAGCCGATCGACCTGGATGAACTGGCCGCCTACGTGGCGTTGTCGCGTCGACAGCTTGAGCGCATGTTCCAGAAATACCTGCACTGTTCACCCTCGCGCTACTACCTGCGGCTACGGTTGATTCGCGCACGGCAGTTGCTCAAGCAGACGCCGATCTCAATCGTGGAGTTGGCGGTGCTCTGCGGCTTTGTGTCCACCCCGCATTTTTCCAAATGCTACCGGGAGTACTTCGGCGTGCCGCCCAGCGACGAACGCTCAGTGATGGACAGTGAACGCTCCATCCTGCTCAAACCGGTTATCCGCCCGTCGCCTGCGCCCATGCCGATGAACGTGATGGAACAGGCACGGGGCGAGGCGACGTTTGCCAGTGTGAAAAACCTCAAGCCCTGAACTCAGCGCATCTGCAGGATGATCGGGCTGCTGCTCGCCGGGTCGGTCTGCCCACGCAGCTTGCCCACTGCTTTCGCGTCCACCGCGCCAGCGTTATTGCCCCAAGTTCCGCGCACGTAACTGAGCACTTCGGCGATCTGCTGGTCGGACAATTGCTCACGGAACGCCGGCATGCGGTAGGCATCCGGTACGCCGGCGGTCACCACGCGTTGCGAGCCGTTGAGGGTGATGTTGATCGCGGAGGCGCTTTCCTTGGCCAACGCCGATGTAGCGCCGGCCAAGGGGGGCATCCATTCGGGCTGGCCCTTGCCGTCCAGGCCATGGCAGGAGGCGCAGCGGGTCGCGTAGGTGTGGGCGCCGGGGACGTCCTGGCGCGCGTTCACCGCTTGATACTGCCAGGGCGTGCCGTCGCGTTGCGGGTCGCCGGGCAGTGCCTTGAGGTAACGGGCGATGGCCGCCAGGTCGTCGTCCCGCATGAACTGCGTCGAGTTGTTGAAGGCTTCGGTCATCGAGCCGTAGACCACGGCATGGGCGTTGCGCCCGGTCTTGAGGAACTGCACGATCTGCGCCTCGCTCCAGCGTCCCAGCCCGGTGTTGGGGTCTTGGCGCAGGCTCGGTGCGTACCAGCCGTCGAGCAGGGCGCCGGCGAGGTACGGCGCACCGGACTCGTCCAGGGCTTTTTCGTTGAAGGCCAGGCCGCGCGGCGTGTGGCAACTGCCACAGTGGCCGGGGCCCTGGACGATGTAGGCGCCACGGTTCCACAGCGCGTCCTGATCAGCCTTGGCGACATAGGTCGCGGTGGGCGCGAATAGGCCGTTCCACAGTGCGATGGGCCAGCGCATGTTCAGGGGCCATGGGATATCGCTGGGGATATTCGCCTGGTTGGCCGGTTGCACGCCCTGCATGAAGAACGCATACAACGCGCGCACGTCATCGTCGCTGAGCTTGACGTAGGAAGGGTAGGGCATGGCCGGGTATAACCGGCGGCCACCCGGCGCCACGCCCTGGCGCACCGCCCGGTCGAAGTCGGCCAGGCTGTAGGCGCCGATCCCGGTGGTCTTGTCCGGCGTGATGTTGGTGGCGTGAATCGCACCCAGCGGCGTGGCCATTTCCAGGCCACCGGCGAACGGCGCCTTGCCCGGCAGGCTGTGGCAGGCCACGCAGTCGCTCAGGCGGGCGACGTATTCACCGCGGCTGACCAGTGCGGGCTCGAAGGTGGCGGCGGCCGGTTCCTGTGCGAACGGCGTTGCGGGCTCACGGGTGACGTACCAGGCCAGCAGGCCTGCCGCGACCAGGCAGGGCAGCGCCAGCCAGCCTGCGGTTCTTGCGAATCGACGGTTGTTCATGGGCGTTTCCTGAAGGTCAGCTGAAGGTGTGTCGGCTCAAGGGCAGGCTGCGAATACGCTGGCCGGTCAGTTGCGCCACGGCGTTGGCCACGGCCGGTGCGACGGCGGGCAGCGGCGGTTCACCGATGCCGCCCATCTTCTCGCCACTTTCGACAATCCGCACATGCACCCGCGCCATCTGCGCGGCCGCCAGGATCGGATACAGGTCGTAGTTGCGCGCCCGTGGCATGCCGTCCACGTACACCGCTTCTTCCAGCAACGTCTGGGATAAACCCAACGCCACGGCACCATTGACTTGCGCCTCGACAATCGCCGGGTTGACGATGCTGCCCGGGTCGATGGCTTGCCAGATATCGTGGACTTTGACCTGGCCGTTCTCGATGGACACTTCGGCGATCACTGCCGCGTGGGAGCCGAATGGTGAAGCCATGGCCACGCCGCGCGCGCGTCGGCTGCCGTCTTCGGCCGTGAACGGGCCACGCTTCCAGCCGCCGGACAACTCGCCCACCGCGTGCAGCAGGGTGGTCAGCCGTGAATTGTCGCGCAACAGATGCAGGCGCAATTCATAGGGATCCTGGCCGCCTTTGTCGGCCAGCTCATCCAGGAACGCTTCGTAGAAAAAGTCGTTGAGCGAATTGCCCACCGAACGCCAATAGCCGAGCATCGCCGGGCCTTTGACGTAGATCTGCGCGATGCGTTTATTGGGGATGGCGTAGGCTTTGCCCGACAACCCTTCAAGGGCCGTCGGGTCGATTTTCTCGCCCTGTTTACCGGCGATGGCTTCGCTCGGGCCTTCGGTGGCGCTGACGGCTTCGATCGCCAGGGGCAGGCCTTTGTCGTCCAACGCGGCGCGGAACTTGACCACGGCCACCGGGCGCAATACGTCACGCAGGAACTCTTCCTCGCGGGTCCAGATCACCTTGACCGGCCGGCCCACCGCTTTGGCCAACGCGATGGCCTGAGGGTAGGGGTTGGCCGAGTCATACAGGAAATGCCGGCCGAAAAAACCGCCCAGCAGTGGCGAATGCAGATTGATCTTCGCCACGTCGAGGCCGGTGCGTTTGGCGATATCGGCGCGGAACATGTCCGGCGCCTGGTTGGGCAGCCAAATGTCCAGCGTACCGTCGGCGTTGTAGCGTGCCAGGGCCGACGGCGGCTCCAGCTGGGCATGGTTGACGTACTGATTGTGGTAGGTGGCTTCGATGCGCGTCTTGGCGCCTGCCAGCGCGCCGGCCACGTCACCTTCATTCTCCTCGTCGCGGGCCGGGCCTTGCTGGGCGCCGAGGAAGTCGCGGTACTTGTCGCTGGAAAAGTCCGCCGGCATCACGCGTACGCTCGAGTCGGCCGCCGCTTCCAGCCAGTCGACTTGGACCGCTTCCACCGCACGCTTGGCGTGCCACCAGCGTTCAGCCACCACCGCCACGGCACCGGGCAGTAGGTGCACCGAATGCACGCCTTTCATGCCTTCGACCTGTGACTGGTTGCGCAGGCCGCCCACGGTCATGCCCAGGCGTGGCGCATGCTGTACCGCGGCGTGGAGCATGCCGTCGACTTTCAGGTCGATGCTGTATTGCGCCTTGCCGGTGGATTTGTCGTAGGCGTCCAGACGCTTGACCGGTTTGCCGATCCAGCGGAACTGGCTCGGATCGCGCAGCGTGATGCTGGCCGGGTCGGGCACCGGCATGTCCAGGGCGCGCCCGGCCAATTCGCCGTAGCCCAGCGAGCGACCGGACGCTGCGTGCACTACCCGGCCAGGCTGGGTGGTCAATTCGGCGACCGGCACACCCAACTGCTCGGCGCCGGCCTGCAGCAACATGGCGCGGGCGAGGGCGCCGAGGCGACGCATGGTCGGGTAGCTCATGCGCACCGACATGCTGCCGCCGGTGATGCGCATGCCGTTTTCCATCACTACATAGGCTTCGCCGGGCGGCGCTGCTTCGACGATGAACGTGGCGGGGTCGGCATCCAGTTCTTCACCGACAATCTGCGCCATGGCGGTGTGGGTGCCTTGGCCGCCTTCCATGAAGGGACTGAGCAGGCGCACGCTGCCATCCGGGCGGATTTCCAGGAAAGCCGGCACCTGGGTGCCGCGTTCTGCGCTGGCGGCGGCCTGCACTCTGGCGGAGCCGAGCGGCAGGCCAAAGCCGATCACCAGCGCACCCACGGCGGTACTCGCCAGGAAGCGACGGCGCGACAGGTTTATGGGTTCACCGGATAACAGATCGGGCAGTTCAGGGCGCATGTTCATCAGACGCCCTCCTGCTTGGCCAGGTCGTGGACGGCCGCATGAATAGCGTTATACGTACCGCAACGGCACAGGTTGACCATCGCCGCCTGAATCTGCGCATCGCTCGGCGCGGGGGTGTGCTTGAGCAGGGCAGTGGCCGCCATCACCTGCCCGGACTGGCAGTAACCGCATTGCGCCACTTGGCGCTCGACCCAGGCCGCGACCACGCGCTTGCCCACGTCGTCGGTTTCAATCGCCTCGATGGTGGTGATCTCACGCCCGACCACGCCGGCGACCGGCGTCACACATGAGCGCACCACATTGCCGTCCACCAGCACCGAACAGGCGCCGCACTGGGCCAGGCCGCAGCCGAACTTGGTGCCGGTCAGGCCCAGGTCGTCGCGGATCACCCACAGCAGCGGCGTGTCGGCGTCGGCGTCGACCTCATAGGTTTTCTGATTGATGCGTAATTCCATGGCTCACCTGCTCATCATCGGTGGAGGCGGCCATTTATTAGTAGTGGTTACGGCGGCCGCTCATTGTCGAACTCTAGACCAGCGCGCAAGGGCTATCTATCTGAAATCCGATAAGTCGCAGGATCAGGCAAGTATTCAAGAGGATTGAGTTATGGCCCGTCGGCTGAGATGTAGTGAGCGGGCTTGCCCCGCGCTGGGCTGCGAAGCGGCCCCAAACCAGGCGATTCGGTTCTACCTGGAGGCCGGCGTTGTCTTTATTAGGGCCGCTTCGCAGCCCAGCGCGGGGCAAGCCCGCTCACTACACGTTGTGGGGCAGTAGACTCAGGCCCAACCATCGCGCACCGCACTGCGAATCCCCTCCAGCAACATCGCAAATGCCGGGTTGTCGTTGTTTTCGCGCCAGATCAAATGCAGCTCGCTCTGTGCCCCGTCGCCCAGGTCGATATCGCGGAATACCACATTCTTGAACACCACGCTGCTGGCGCAACGCGGTACCAGCGCCAGGCCCATGCCAGCGTTGACCAGTGCCAGGATGGTCAGCGACGAACCCAGCCACTGCACATACTCAGGCGCGACGCGGGCCGAGCGCAGCAGGCCGGTGAGCAGTTCGTTGAACGGCGGGTAGGCCGAGTGCGCGTACATCAGGAACGGCTGGGCGTCCAGGTCGTGCACGCTGACACTCTCGGCGTTGGCCAGTCGATGGCTGCTCGGTACGGCCAGCACAAAGGGTTCGCGCACCAGGCATTCGGTGGCATAACCCGGTTCCAGCAGCGGTGCGCGGACGATGCCCAGGTCGATGCGGCGGGCGCGCAGGGCTTCGTATTGCTGGTAGGTGTTCATCTCCGACAGGTCGATCTTGACGTGGGGCTGGTTGAGCCGCGCCTCGGCGATCACCCTGGGCAAGAACTCATACACCGCGCTGCCGACGAAGCTGATATTCACCGTGCCGATGTCGCCCTCGGCGAAGCGTCGCGCGGTCACCGCCGCTTGCTGGGCGCGCTCCAGCAGGTTCTGTGCCTCGATAAAAAACGCACGGCCGGCGGCGGTGAGCGCGACGCTGCGGGTGGTGCGGGTAAACAGCTCGACACCCAGGTGATGTTCAAGCAGTTGGATCTGCCGGCTGAGGGGCGGTTGGGTCATGTTCAGCCGTTCGGCCGCGCGCCGAAAATTCAGCTCGGTGGCTACGGTGGTGAAGCAGCGCAGTTGAGTCAGTTCGAACATTGATCTAATCCAGGTATCAATCGAATGCCAAGTTAGATTAGACGGGAACAATCTCCCGCGTCCATCATCGACTCGCCCCTAAAAAAACAATGAATGGGAGTCACCCCTTGGATACCCTCCAGAACCCGCCCGACCCGAACGTGCTGGCCCGCGCCGCCGCCAAGGTCAAGCGTCATGTACTGCCGCTGTTTGTGGTGATGTTCATCGTCAACTACATCGACCGGGTCAACATCGGCTTTGTGCGCAGCCATTTGGAAATCGACCTGGGCATTGGCGCGGCGGCCTATGGCTTGGGCGCCGGGTTGTTCTTCATTGGCTATGCGATCTTCGAAGTGCCGTCCAACCTGCTGCTGCAACGCTACGGCGCACGGGCCTGGCTGACGCGCATCATGTTCACCTGGGGCGCGGCCGCGATGGCCATGGCCTTCGTCAAGGGTGAAACCAGCTTTTATATCCTGCGTTTTGTCCTCGGCGCCGCCGAAGCCGGGTTTTTCCCAGGGGTCATCTATTATTTCACCCAGTGGCTGCCAGCCTCCGAGCGCGGCAAGGCCATGGCGATTTTCCTCAGCGGTTCGGCAATTGCCTCGGTCATCTCCGGACCGGTGTCGGGGGCGTTGCTGCACATCAACGGCTTGAGCCTGCATGGCTGGCAGTGGATGTTCCTGATCGAGGGCTTTGCTTCGATCGTGCTCTGCGGCTTTGTGTGGTTCTGGCTGCAATCCCATCCGCATCAGGCGAAGTGGCTCAGCGCAGAGGAAAAGCACGCACTGGTCAGTGCTATCGAGGCCGAACAACAGGCACGTGAAGCGGCCCAGACCGTGCGACCGTCGATGTTCAAGTTGCTCGCCGACAGGCAGATTGCACTGTTCTGCTTTATCTACTTTTCCATCGCCCTGACCATCTACGGCGCCACCTTCTGGCTGCCCAGCATGATCAAGAAAATGGGCAACCTGGGCGACTTCCAAGTCGGCCTGTTCAACTCGATTCCCTGGCTGATTTCCATCGTCGCCATGTACGTTTTCGCCGCCCTGGCCAGCAAGTGGAAACACCAGCAGGCATGGGTGGCGCTGATGCTGGTGATTGCCGCCTTCGGCATGTTCATGTCCACCACCGGCGGGCCGGTGTTTGCCTTTGTCGCCATCTGTTTTGCGGCGATTGGCTTCAAGGCCGCTTCCGCACTGTTCTGGCCGATCCCCCAGGGTTACCTGGATGCGCGCATTGCTGCGGCGGTGATTGCCCTGATTAATTCGGTCGGCAACCTGGGAGGCTTCGTCGCGCCCACCACCTTCGGCCTGCTGGAGCAGACCACCGGCTCCATCGAAGGCGGGTTGTATGGCCTGGCCGCCACATCGCTGCTGGCGGCGGTGGTGGTGTTTTTTACGCGCACCTCGCCACGGGGCAGCGTGCCGCCCACGTCCACACCGACTGCTCACCCACACGCCCTGCGTCCAGGCCCACAAGGAGCCGCCTCTTGAAAATCGTCCGCGTTACCGTCACGCCCATTGCCTTTCGCGACCCGCCGCTGCTTAACGCCAGCGGGATCCATGAAGCTTTTGCATTGCGCTCGATCATCGAGGTAGAGAGCGACACCGGCTACATCGGCCTTGGCGAAAGCTACGGCGATGCCCCGGCGCTGGCGATCCAGCAACAGGTGCAGCCGCAACTGATCGGTCTCGACCCCTTCAACCTGAACGGGCTGCGCGCGATCGTTCAGGCCACGGTGGCCGCGCATAAACCCGCGAGCCTCAGTGGCGCGGAACTGGCGCCGGGCTCCCATGCCAGCAAGGCCGTGAGCAACGCCTACTCGGCGTTCGAAGTGGCGCTGCTCGACCTGCAGGCCCACTCCCTGAATGTGCCGCTGGTGGACCTGCTCGGCGGCGCGATCCGCGACCGGATCCCGTTCAGCGCCTACCTGTTCTTCAAGTACGCCGAACACATCGATTCGCCCTACAAAGCCGACAGTTGGGGCGAAGCGCTCAACGAACAGCAGATCGTCGCCCAGGCCCGGCGCATGATCGACACCTACGGCTTCAAAAGCATCAAGCTCAAGGCCGGCGCCCTGGAGCCGGAACATGAAGTGCGTTGTATCAAGGCGCTGAAAAAAGCCTTCCCCGGCGTGCCGCTGCGCATTGACCCAAATGGCAACTGGTCCTTGGAAACCTCGATTCGCATGGCCGAACTGCTCGGCGATGACCTGCAATATTACGAAGACCCGACGCCCGGCCTGGACGGTATGGCCGAGCTGCACAGGCGTACCGGCTTGCCGCTTGCGACCAACATGGTGGTCACCGATTTCGACGAGTTCCGCCGCAGCGTGGCGCTGAACAGCGTGCAAATCGTGCTCGCCGACCACCACTACTGGGGCGGCCTGCGCGACACCCAGGTCTTGGCGAAGATGTGCCATACCTTCGGCCTGGGCGTGTCGATGCACTCCAATTCACACCTGGGTATCAGCCTGATGGCGATGGCGCACGTGGCCGCGTCGGTGCCCAACCTCGATTACGCCTGCGACACCCATTACCCCTGGCAGGAACCGGACGAAGAAGTGATCAAGGGCGGCAAGTTGCCCATTGTCGATGGCTGCGTGACTATTACCCGCGCACCGGGCCTGGGCCTGGAGCTTGACCCTGATCAACTGGGCAAGCTGCATGACCAGTACCTCAGCTGCGGCATTCGCCAGCGCGACGATGTGAAACAGATGCAGCGTTATCAACCCGACTGGAAGACCGTCAAACCGCGTTTCTGAAGCTTGGTCGCTTCGCTTTGCCCGGTGACGCATCCGCGTGTATCACCGGGCTTTTTTTATGCGAAATCTTCCTCGAAATGTTCCTGCTCGCCGCGAGTGTCGCTCTGACGACGCAGCCTCTCCATCTGGCGCAGCTCCACGCGGCGAATCTTGCCGGAAATGGTCTTGGGCAGCTCGGTGACGAACTCAATACGTCGCACCCGCTGGTAGGGCGCCAGGTGTTCGCGGGCAAAGGCCAGGATATGCCGGGCCAGCTCGGCGCTGCCCGCTGCGTCATGGGCCAGGATCAGAAACGCCTTGGGCACGGCCAGGCGCACCGGATCGGGGCTGGGCACCACGGCCACTTCCATCACCGCCGGGTGTTCGATCAAGGCACTTTCCAGCTCGAACGGGCTGATGCGGTAATCGGACGCCTTGAACACATCGTCGGCGCGGCCCACGAACGTGATATAGCCGTCGGCGTCGATCTGCGCGGTGTCGCCGGTACGGTAGTATCCGTCACGCATGACTTCGGCGGTTTTTTCCGGGCTGTCTTCGTAGCCCAGCATCAGGCCCAGCGGGCGCACGTCCAGGGGCAGGGCGACTTCGCCTTCGGTGCCGGGAATGCCATCGGCATCGAGCAGCGCGACCTGGTAGCCCGGTAGTGGGCGGCCCATGGAACCTGGCTTGAGCACTTGGCCCGGGGTGTTGCCCACCAGGGCGGTGGTTTCCGATTGGCCGAAGCCATCGCGCAGCGGCAAGCCCCAGGCGTGTTGGATCTGCTCAATGATTTCCGGGTTCAGCGGCTCACCGGCACCGACCAGTTCGCGCAGGCTCAGGCGCGGTTTGTAGCTGGCCAGGTCTTCCTGGATCAACATGCGCCACACGGTGGGCGGCGCGCACAGGCTGGTCACGCGGTAACGTTCCAACGTCGCGAGCAAGGCTGGTGCGCTGAACCGCGCGACGTTATGAATAAAGATGCACGCGCCGGCATTCCACGGCGCGAACAGGCAACTCCACGCATGCTTGGCCCAGCCTGGTGACGAGATATTCAAGTGCAGATCCCCCGGCTGCAGGCCGATCCAGTACATCGTCGACAGATGGCCCACCGGGTAGCTCTGGTGGCTGTGCAGCACCATTTTTGGCTTGGACGTGGTGCCGGAGGTGAAGTACAGCAGCATCGGATCGGTGGCCAGGGTGCAGCCTTCGGCTTCGAACTGCTCGTTGTGTTCATAGGCGGCGCTGTGCGCGGCCCAGCCGGCAGGCGCCGAGCCCACGCAGATACGGCTGCAACCGTGGGCCAGCCCGGCGAATTTATGCACATGCGCCTCGCCCACCACCAAGTGACGAACCTGCCCGCGCTGGATACGGTCGCTTAGGTCATCGGCGTTCAGCAGGGCCGTAGCGGGGATGACCACGGCGCCGAGCTTGAACGCCGCGAGCATGGTTTCCCACAGCGCCACATCGTTGCCGAGCATCAACAGCACACGGTCACCGCGACGTACGCCGAGGGCGCGCAGATGGTTGGCGACCTGGTTGGAACGCGCGGCCAATTGCTGGAAGCTGTAGCGCTGCTCGCTGCCGTCTTCCTCGACGATCCACAGCGCATTGGCCACATTGCCCTCGGCCATGGCATCGAAATAGTCCAGGGCCCAGTTGAATTCGTCCAGTTGCGGCCAGCGAAAATCCCGTACGGCGGTGGCGTAGTCGGTGCGGTGAGCGAGCAGAAAATCCCGAGCGGCCAGGAAGGGCTGGGTCATGGTGGCTGTCCTTGATTATTGTTGTGGGGACTGGCCTTCGGCTGCAACCGAGAGGCTGGACCGAGTATAGGCACGCATAAATCAGAGCAGAACGCTCAAAAACACCGGAACGTTATGCAAAAAACTCGTGGGCGTTGATCGAGTGGTGATGATCGGCAGGCTGATTAAGCATGGGTTCAGGGCAAGAACCGAAACCCACCCGACAATTTGCCCTTCAAATAACTGACCAACGCACTGACCGACTTCGGCACATGCGGCGAATACGGGCGAATCAGGTAAATCTCATCGGCAAACGCGCCCTTGAGCGTCCAGCCCTTGAGCACCTGCACCAGCGTGCCGCTGGCCAGGGCGGCGTGCGCGCTGAAGTCGGGGAGCAGGGCGATGCCCAGGTGACTGAGCGCCGCGTCGCGCAAGGCTTCGCTGTTATTGGTGGCAAAGCTGCCGGCGATTGGCACGGTGAGGCGTTCGACGTGTTTGCTGCCGCGCTCGAAGGTCCAGGCGGGCTGGTCGGTGCCGCGTGGATAGAACAGGCAATTGTGCGAGGACAGGTCGCCGGGTTCACGCGGTTCGCCGTGACTTTGCAGGTAATCCCGGGTGGCGACCAGCACCGAGCCGGTATCGCACAGTTTCCACGCCACGTGGGTTTCGGGCACCTGGAAGCCATGCCGCACCGCCAGGTCGTAGCCCTCGGCGGCCAGTGAACTCAGGGCGTCCGACACATCCAGCTGGATACGCACTTGCGGGTATTGCTGCAAGAATGCCGACAGGTGCGGCACCAGTTGCTGGCGCGCAAATGCCACCGGTGCGGTGAGGCGCACCAGCCCGCGGATCTCGCCGACCGAGTCGCGCACCGACGAGAAGCTGCGCGCGATCTGTTCGTAGGCGCTACGCACTTCACGGGTCAAGGACAGCCCCGCCTCGGTCAGCCGCACGCTGCGCGTGGTGCGCGTTACCAGGCGTGTGCCGGTGGCCTTTTCCAGGTCGGAAATACGCTGGCTGACGGCGGACTTGCTCACGCCCAAGCGCGCGGCAGCGGCGGTGTAGGTGCCGTGTTCCTCCAGCACCGACAGCCAATGGATGTGGGTCCACAGCCCTTCGATCTCAGTTTTTTCCATGGGATCATTGTTCGCCAATGTGGACAATAAGTTCTGGATTCTGCTCTGGTTTGGAACAAAGCGAAAGCCTAAGGTGTGTTCCAACGCTACTCACCTGGATCGACTGCCATGACCACTACCATCGAGCACTACATCAACGACCAGCGCGTGTCCCGCGATGATCGCTATCAGGACGTTTACAACCCGGCCACCGGCGAAAAGACCGGCCGCGTCGCCCTGGCCAGCCGCCAGACCGTGGCCGAAGCCGTCGCCGCGGCCCAGGCCGCCTTCGCCGGTTGGGCAGACACGCCGCCGATCCGCCGAGCCCGCGTGCTGTTCGAATACCTGCACCTGCTGCGCGCGCGTAAGGACGACCTGGCGCGCATTATCGTCGCCGAGCACGGCAAGGTCTTTACCGACGCCCAGGGCGAAGTCGACCGTGGCATCGACATCCTCGAGTTTGCCTGCGGCATCCCCAACCTGCTCAAGGGTGAATATTCCGACCAGGTTTCCCGTGGCATGGACAACTGGACCCTGCGCCAGCCGCTGGGGGTTGTGGCCGGCGTTACGCCGTTCAACTTCCCGGTGATGGTGCCGATGTGGATGTACCCGATCGCCATCGCGGCGGGCAACACCTTCATCCTCAAGCCAAGCCCGACCGACCCGAGCGCCTCGCTGTTCATGGCCGAGCTGCTGCGTGAAGCCGGCCTGCCCAAAGGTGTGTTCAACGTGGTGCAGGGCGACAAGGAGTCGGTAGACGCACTGATCGAACACCCGGACGTCAAGGCGGTGAGCTTCGTCGGCTCCACGCCGATTGCCCAGTACATCTACGAAACCGGCGCGCGCAACGGCAAGCGCGTGCAAGGCCTGGGCGGCGCGAAAAACCACATGGTGGTGATGCCCGACGCCGATATCGAAAAAACCGTGGACGCACTGATGGGCGCGGCCTACGGCAGTGCCGGCGAGCGCTGCATGGCAATCTCGGTGGCCGTGCTGGTGGGCGATGTGGGTGACAAAGTCATCGCCGCCTTGACCGAACGTGCCAAGCAACTGCGCATCACCGACGGCCGCGACTTGAAGGCCGAGATGGGGCCGATCGTGTCCCGCGCCGCGCTGGAACGCATCAGTGGCTACATCGAGCAAGGCGTGCAGGCCGGCGCGCAACTGCTGCTCGACGGGCGCGACTACGTGCCCACCGAAGCGGGCCTGGAAAATGGCTTCTGGCTCGGCGCGACGCTGTTCGATCATGTCACCCGTGAAATGAGCATCTATCGCGAAGAAATATTCGGCCCCGTGCTGGCGTGTGTCCGCGTGAACGACTTCGCCGAAGCGGTGAAACTGGTCAACGACCACGAATTCGGCAACGGCGTCAGCTGCTTTACCCGCGACGGCAACATCGCCCGCGAATTTGCACGCCGCATCGAAGTGGGCATGGTCGGCATCAACGTGCCCATCCCGGTGCCGATGGCGTGGCATGGTTTTGGTGGCTGGAAGAAGAGCCTGTTTGGCGACATGCATGCGTATGGCACCGAGGGTGTGCGCTTCTACACCAAGCAGAAATCGATCATGCAGCGTTGGTCGGAGAGCATCGAGCAGGGCGCGGAGTTTGCGATGCCAGTGTCCAGGTAATTCAAGGACACAGCAGAACGTGTGTGGGAGCGGGCTTGCTCGCGAATGCAGGGTGTCAGTCGCCAGATATGCTGGCTGACATGCCGCATTCGCGAGCAAGCCCGCTCCCACAGTCTTTGGTCTGTACGGGGTTCAAGTACTCACTGGTCAGATGCGTTATCGTTTGCACCAGGTACTCACTTGGAGACGGATTTGAAAGGAATCACACTGTTCCCATTGTTGGGAACGCTGCTGTCAGGCTGTACGCCGTCTTACTCGGCATGGACGGGCAGTATGAACGGATTTGTCGGCACCCGTTTTCATGACCCTATCTATCAGGACTGCAGCCGCGGCTGTGGCGATTCCTATTGGTCACCAGTCAATCATGACAAGGTCTATGATCGGGTTGTGAAGGAAGGCGACAGCCAGCGCTACTTCGTTACCTGGATCAGAGACTGCCGATATTCGGTGCTGGTCTCAGGTGAGGGTATCGTCCAATCGTGGCGTTACGAGACGGAAGATCGCGGCAGTTGCTATATCTTCTAGCCGGCTTTGGTGCGAGAGGGGGCAGCCCCTAATGCCGGTCAGTTAAACGCATCTCCCACTTTTCAGCGCATTCAGGCAATTGCTTTTGCAGGCATCAGGCACTCGATGGAGCGGTCCACCGTCGTCCTGGCTATCTCCAGCAAATGCCACACCGCCAGAATCTTTGCCCGCTCAGGGCTTTCCAACTGTTCCCCGCAATCCAGCGCAGTCGCCGAAGCACTGTCCAGCAGACTGGCGGTGTAGAGCAGGGCATCTTCGAAGCTGAGGTCTTCGTTGACGGTGTGAAAGCCTTGGGTGGGCAGGTAATGCTCGATGGCGCGGTTGAAGGCGGCGCGGTCCTTAGCGGGGTCGCGGGGTGGGTCGGGTAGGACTTTGTTCATGGTGTAACTCCTATTGAGCATGAGAGCTACCGCCAACGCTGCTAAACGAAGGTGGCAGCTGTACGCGGGTTAGCAGACCGGTCAATAGGAAAACCAGCGCACTCGAAGGTGCCCCACGCACAGCCACCATAAAAGTGGACGTGAACCGTGTGCCTATTGAAGCCAGGCTGCTAAACCCGATCGCTGAAACCCAGCGACGGAGCGAAGACTAGCCACCGATTCCAGCAGGCACAAGGCGGCAGGGATTGTCTAGGAAACGTCCTGCAATTAAAAGGGATGTGCCTTGCTGGCCTTTTACAAACCATAACCAAATGCCACTAACCCCGCCGATCCAACAGTGGAGTGCGGGCAAGGTGGGAGCTGGCTTGCCTGCGATAGCCCTGGGTATCTACACAACTTTCAGAGGCTGGCATATCTCTTTGTAGTGAGCGGGCTTGTCCCGCGCTGGGCTGCGAAGCGGCCCCAAACCAGGTGAATTGGGTTTGTCTGAAACTGCGCGGTGTATTTATTGGGGCGGCTTCGCAGCCCAGCGCGGGACAAGCCCGCTCACTACAAAAATGTGTAGATACCTACTGGGTTAGTGTGGGTCGTAGACTTGATATGCTGCGATTGCTTTCATATCGATAGCAACTAATCTGATAACTAAGCGCTCGGTTTAATTTGGCGCGCAATACCGTTAAGCGCAGAAGAATAACGGCTCGGGCCCGCAGCCCTGCTGCCTGGTAATTGAGTGGCTAGCTTTCTAGTTGCTTGTCGTTGATTGTAAGTGCCACTGTCTTTATATCAAGGACATAAATACAGTGATGGCCTTTTTAACCTAAACAATTCTTCATGTTGCGACAGCCAGGCTTCCATGTTAAACCTTGCTCCGCACGTTAAGGCCAACTCTGGCTCGCTCTTTTCAGTCAGCAGCAAGTTGCTGGCTGTCATGTGTTATTCAATCTTCGCTTGTCACTTAAGCGTCAGTAAAAGGACATCATCATGAAACACGCGAATCACACACCCACTCGTTGGACTCGGGCCGATGCGCTGAAAGTTAATGAGAATGACCCGACGACCACGCAGCCGTTAGTGCGTCCTGACTTTCCTGTCATGAGTGACACGGTATTTATCTGGGACACCATGCCATTGCGTGAACTTGATGGCACCGTGGTATCCGTCAATGGCTGGTCGGTGATTTTCACACTCACCGCCGACCGCCGTCCGCACGATCCGCAATTCATCAATGCCGATGGCCGCTACGACATCAAGCGTGACTGGGAAGACCGCCATGGCCATGCGCGTATCTGCTACTGGTACTCGCGCACCGGCAAGGACTGGATCTTCGGCGGTCGTGTCATGGCCGAAGGGGTTTCGCCGACCACCCGTGAATGGGCCGGTACACCGATCCTGCTCAATAACGCCGGTGATATCGACCTGTATTACACCTGTGTCACCCCCGGAGCGACGATTGCCAAAGTGCGCGGCCGGGTTGTCACCTCCGACAGCGGTGTGGAGTTGCAAGGCTTTAGTCAGGTCAAGTCGCTGTTCGACGCCGACGGCACCTATTACCAAACCGAGGCGCAGAACGCGACCTGGAACTTTCGTGATCCCAGCCCGTTTATCGACCCCGGGGATGGCAAGTTGTACATGGTGTTTGAAGGCAACGTCGCCGGCGAGCGCGGGACACATGAAGTGGGCCCCAATGAGTTGGGGTTGGTGCCACCGGGGCACGAGGACGTGGGCGGGGCGCGCTATCAGGTCGGCTGCATCGGCATTGCCGTCGCCAAGGACCTCAACGGTGACGAATGGGAGATCCTGCCGCCGCTGGTAACCGCCGTCGGCGTGAACGATCAAACCGAGCGGCCGCACTACGTGTTTCAGGACGGCAAGTACTACCTGTTCACCATCAGTCATAAATTCACCTACGCCGATGGCGTGACGGGGCCGGATGGCGTCTATGGGTTCGTCGGCGATCATCTGTTCGGCCCTTACACACCCATGAATGCCTCCGGGCTGGTGCTCGGCAACCCGCCTTCGCAGCCGTTCCAGACGTATTCGCACTGCGTGATGCCCAACGGCCTGGTGACGTCGTTTATCGACAGCGTGCCCACCAACGGCGATGACTACCGCATCGGCGGCACCGAAGCGCCCACCGTCAGGATTGTATTGAAGGGTGACCGCTCGTTTGTGCAGGAGGCTTATGACTACGGGTACATCCCCGCAATGCGTGATGTGATGTTGAACCAGTAACCGTCTGGCCGCCATTTATCAGCAGATAAAATGCTGCAAATGTGGGAGGGGGCTTGCCCCCGGTAGCGGTGGATCAGTCGACATTTACATTGACTGACCTACCGCCATCGGGAGCAAGCGCTCTCCCACTTTTTTTGAACGCATTGATCAAGTCCCCGCCCACCGGGCCGATACAGCCACTAGCACCCCGAGCGATCCCGAACTCGGAGGTGCACGCCTGGTCGTCTCAGGACAACGAATAAAAATTAAAAGGGGTAGCCATGACCATATTGCAGCGTGTGATCGGCGGGTTTGCGGTGTTGGTGCTGTTGCTGCTGATCATGGCCGGGATCAGCTATCAGAACACGCAGTCCATCGGCAGTCGCTTGTCCATCATCACCGGCCAGTCGGCGCCGTTGAGCCGGGCCGCCAGTGAGCTCTACGTGCACATCCTGCGCGCCAACCAGGCGTTGCTGGCCATTCAGATCAGCACCGACCCCAAGCAGATCGAGGACGGCAAGCAGCCGTTCACCGAGAGCATCGCCCAGTTCACGCAGTTGCTCGACAGCACCGCGGCCTACACCGGCGAGCATGAGGCGCTGCGGGCGAACCTGGCGCAGCAGCGCCAACACGTTACTGCCTACGCCGAACAGGCGCAGGCCTTGATGACCTCCCACTTGCAGCATGTGCAGCAGTTGGCGCTGACGCGCAAACTGCAAGGCTACAGCAGTGCGCAGGCGATGCAGCTGACCAGCTACTTGCGTGATTACATCGCGCATGCGCGCAGCGTCAACGAACCGCAACAGGTGGCCGCAGCAGAGAAACTGCTGCTGGAAGTCAACAAATCCTACGATGGCTTCGCGGCCCATACCGTCACGCCCGCCATCGATAAACTGCAACGCGTGCTGAACCTGCAGGACGAAGTGATCAGCACCCGGGCGCAGGCGCTGACGGCGATTGACCCGCGAGTCGGGCGGATTGCCGGCGTCATGGTCAATCGCCTGCTGACGGACCTGACCGCCACTGACGGCCTGTTCCAGGCCTATCAAGCCGAGGCGAAGCTCGCCGCGCAGGTGCAGCAGCAACGCAATGCGGTTGAGGCGGCACTCAAAGCCACCCTCGACCGCATCGGCGAGTTCGGCAGCCAGTCCCTGGAGGTCGCCAACCAGGCCAGCCACTCGGCCAACGCCACCATCGGCACCAGCCGCAGCGTGTTGTTGATCGCCTGTGTGCTGGCGGTGCTGGCGGCCGTGGCGATTGGTACCTGGGTCGCCTTCAGCCTGCGACGCCCGCTGGCGGCGTTTCGCGAAGTACTCAAGACGCTCACCGCCGGCGACATGCGGGTGAGTTTCGATGTCAGCCGCAAAGATGAGTTCGGTGAGTTGGGCGGTTACCTGAACGAGCTGACCAAGGCGCTGCAAAAAACCTTTCGTGAGTTGATCAGCTCGGCCGATGCGCTGGCCGTGACCGCTGGCAACAATGCCTTGAACAGCGAACAGACCACCCGTGTGGTGGACGAGCAGAAGGACCGCCTGCAATCGGCCGCCTCGGCCATGACGCAGATGGAAAGCACGGTCGAAGAAGTCGCCCGGCGTGCTCAGGACACCCGCCAGGCCGTGGACGACACCAGTGAGCTCACGCACAAGGTGCAGGAGCGCGTGGCCGAGACCATCGTCAATATCCGCCAGCAGGCCGACCAGGTGAACAAAGCCACGCAGGTGACCGATGAGCTGCAAAAATACGGGCAGAACATCGAGGGCATTGTGGTTGCGATTCGCACCATCGCCGAACAGACCAACCTGCTGGCCCTCAACGCAGCAATCGAAGCGGCGCGTGCCGGCGAGCAAGGGCGCGGTTTTGCGGTCGTGGCCGATGAAGTGCGTTCCCTGGCCAGCCGTACCCAGACCTCGACCAGCGAAATCCAGGACATGATCGGGCTCATGCAGCAAAAAATTCACTCGGTGGTGCACGTGATGAACGAAAGCCAGGCACAGTCCAGCCAGTGCGTGTCCCTGGCCTCGGGCGCCGGTGACTTGCTGCTGTCGATGAGCGACGCGGTCGACAGTATCCGCGACATGAACATCCAGATTGCCGCCGCCACCGAGCAGCAGAGCGCCACGGTGCAGGAAACCAGTCGCATGGTCATCCAGATCAACGATTCGGCCCAGCAGACGGCAAACGGTGCCGAGCAGTCCGCCAGCAGCAGCCAAGAGCTGTCGAACATGGCCAAAGTGCAGCGCGAGCTGCTCCATCATTTCAGCGTTTGAGCCGCAGGAGTCAGAACATGAAAGCATGGTTAATGCTCGCCCTGGGTGCGACGCTGTTGATTCCGGGCCCGGCCCAGGCCGCCACGCCCTTGCTGGGTGTAGGCATGGCGAAATACGACGATAACTTCCAGACCCTGCTGCGCAACGGTGTGCAGCAACAGGCCAGCGTGATGAACGCCGATATTTTTATGGAGAATGGCAAGGACAGCGTCGATTTGCAGATGCGTCAATTGCGCAACCTGATCAATTCCAAGGTGGATGCGATCATCATTGCAATGGTCGACGGCAAAAGCGCGGCGCAGATGATGCAGTTGGCCTCGGACGCGAAGATCCCACTGGTGTTCGTCAACCGTAACCCGAACCCGGAAAAGTGGCCGGCACAGACCGCGTTCGTCGGCTCCAACGAGCTGGAGTCGGGCACGTTGCAGATGGAAGAACTGGCGCGCCGCGCCGGTTACAAAGGCAACGTGGTGATTCTGGTGGGCGACCCGGCCAACGCATCTTCATTGATGCGCACCGATGACGTGGAAAAAGTCGTCGCCAAATATTCGGACATGAAAGTGATACAGAAAAAAGTCGGCAACTGGGAGCGTAGCCAGGCCGCCACCATTGTCATGGACTGGGTCAAGCAGGGCGTCGACTTTTCGATCATCGCCGCCAACAACGACGAAATGGCGATCGGCGCGATCATGGGGCTGGAAAAGGCCGGCAAGCAGGCCAAGGACTATTGGGTCGGCGGCATCGACGGCACGCCGGACGGTTTGAAATTGATGGCCGAGGGCAAGATGGCCGTCAGCGTGTTCCAGGATGCCGCAGGCCAGGCCGCTGGCGCCGTGGACACCGCGTTGCGCCTGGTGCGTGGCGAAGTGTTGGAATCGCCGGTGCTGTGGGTGCCGTTCAGGCTGATCACGCCTGAGAATCGTCAGGAGTTTGAATAGTCACGGGCAGGGTACCGATCCCCGGTCTCATGGCGACACCCATTGCACGCTGTCATACACGAAACCCGGGCTCAGGAAGCCGCTGCCGGTTTTACCGGAAGCCACGTCGATTTCCAGGGAGTTCTGGCCGGCATGCAGCGCCGTACGCGGGACGTTGATTTCAAACAGTGTGTTGTTGCCTCGATAAGTGCCGCGCGTAATTCCCCGGCTTTCGGGCTGGTTGGACGCTGCCGCGACCGGCGCTTCCCAGGTGTGATTGACCGTCACGCGCGGACGCCCGCCCGCTTGCTCCAGTGAAACGTAGAGCCGCAATCGATAGTCGTGGACCTCGTTGGCGCCAAGCATGAAGTCGATGCGCGTAGGGGAATTGACGTCGCGCCACTGGGCTGCGGGAAACTCGCTGATGGCACTGCTTCCAACTGTGTAAGTCAGCGGTTTCCACGCGGCCATTCGAGCGTCTGAAGGATGGGCCGAGGTGAGTTGATTGGCATTCAGGAACCCTGTGGGTGTGCCATCAGGCACGCCGATCTGCCAGTTCATGCGGCCAGCGGTCGGCTGCGCGTTCAGTTCCGTATGAGCGAGACTGCCTGTCTTGACGTCCACCGAGCCTCGCGCCACTTCCAGCTCGTTCTGGTAGAGCGTTGTGCGGTACTGGCCGGCGCGTACCCCCGTTAATTGCGCGTCACCCCTGGCGTCTGCACGTGCCCAGTATTGCGCGCTTGCGTTGCTCAAGCCGATCAGGGCAGGCAACCCGGGAGCGACGCCGGACAGGTGAGCCGAAACCGAACCTCGAGCGGCACTGTCGACGTAACCTCTGAGCCCCAATGAGTTGTTCACGAACCTCAGGTCGGTCAGCGCGCTGCTCGGTGGGCCCGCGTCGGTAAACAGCAGGCCATACACACCGTGCAAGCCGCCGCGATAGGCTTCGGTCTGGGTGTGGTTGGAGAACATGTAGTTATACATTTCGTGGGTGGTGGCTGTTTTCTGGGTGGCGATATCCTTGAAAAACGGCCCGCCGGCGCTGAGTTCGCGATTGCCCATCAGCATGTACACCGCTACGCCCGGGCCACTCACTCCGTGCAGGGCATCGTCGATCATGGGGCGGGCCGAATAGAACTTGGAACTGGTGCGTCCGTCCGCCAGCAAGAACACGTCCTTGCCTTCGATGGCCTGGCCCACATTCGAGTCGGTGCCTTGGGCAGCCTTGGGCAGTTTGCTGACGTTGAACCGTGCAACGAAACGCAACTCGCCGACCGGTAGCAGGGTCGGCGCATAGGTGGCCATATAGATCGCGTTTCGGTCCCGGTGCGCCAGATAGTAATGCGTCAAGTCGCCCGCCTGGGCGGTGATGACGATCACATCGCCCACGGTCTTGGTCTCCACGTGTGCGGCACCGAGGCCGGAGGCGATTTGCGAGCCTTTCGCCTCAAGGGTTTGCAGCTCGTTGCCACGGTAGCGCATCGACACTAGATCGCCGTTGCGGGTGTCGACACTGAAGACCAGCTCGGCGCCGGTGTCGACCACCACGCGCCCGTCCGTTTGGGTAAAGCCAAAACCGCCAGGTTGCGCGCAGGCGGGCAGGGCAGCGCTGGCAAGGCAGACGCCGCACAGCATCAGAAGAGAAAAATGCTGCATCAGGTTCTTCTTCAATTGGACGTGCCGGCCTTGCCTGCACCGGCTTCACGGGGCACCTTCGCCAGCGCGACATCCGCTGGCAACGGCGTGATCAGGTCATTACGGTAAGGCCTGAAGGCTTCAAGTGCAGCGTTATCCCGTGGTTGATAATCGTCGCCGCTCTGGTGTTGCCGGTTCGCCACGCAGGGCCTGCCGATCAGGTTTTGGCAGGCCGCGTTGGCCGACGCCGACACGGGTTCGAACAGCGCAAAGGCGGTGCCGGGTTGGCGGGTGTCGTTGAACAGCGGATGCGTCACGTGTTCGAAGGCGTTGCCTTCCACCAGCAGGTGCGAGGTGGCGGTTCGCGACATGATCGCGCCCTGGTAACTGAGGTTGCTGAATACGTTGTTGACCACTTGCGCGTCGACTTGCGCATCGCCCATGCCGCCGGCATGCGGCGCGCGCCCCGAAGTGTCGTGCACGTAGTTTCTGACCAGCGTGAGGGTGTCGTGATGGCCCAGAAACAGCCACACCCAGTAGTGATGCGCATCGCAGGTGGCCGAGTAGGGCGTGCGTCCATCGAACTCGTTGTCGGAGAGGGTCACATGGGAGGCGGTGCCCCATCCGGTCACGACCATTTGCCGGCCTATCCGGGCGAACGTGTTGTGGTCAATCCACACACCGTCGGCACCGTCGAGGGTCAGCGCGTCGCCACCCCAGACCACGCGTGGATTGATGTCCGACAGGGTCAGGTTGCGAATGATGACGTTATGGGCGCCGCCGCCGATAAACAAGCCCATGCCCTGGATGCCGGCGTTTTTGCCCACCCCCACCAGGGTTTTGTTCGACCCTACTTTCAAGCGTTGCAGGCCGGCATTGTCATACGTCACCTGGACGGACGGCTTCGACTGACAAAAGTCGTTGGCACCGTTGAGTGCCCATTGCCCGCCACCTGCCGGGCAGGCATTGGCCATGCAGCCGGTTTCGCGGGTTTCGGCACTGCCGTTGAGTACGACGCTGCCGCGAAAATCGTAGACGTGGTCGAGGGCGATCACGCGCGGCGTGCCATCCGTGCAGTTGCCATGTTTGTCATAGGTGGCGCACAGCGAACGTTTCAGAGCATCCAACGTGGCAGGGCGCACGGCGGCAAGCGTGCCGCCGCCCGTCACATCCCTGGCGAAACCATCCGCGTGTTCGGCGGCATTGGACAACACGGGCAGCACCAGCAATGCGCAAAGCGCGACGGTGCGCACCGAGGCAAGTTTGAGCAATAAGCAGGGGAGTAACACTGGCTTCTCCAGGACTGTCAACGGCCCAATGGGCCGGCGCGTTCAGACGAGGGATGATCCTGATATTTTCCGGCGCTTATCAACTGTTTAATCGAATACTGCGTTTCTCTTCAGTCATTGTTCAGGTGGGTGTGGCTGAGTTGAATGCGGTCAATGTGGGAGCGGGCTTGCTCGCGAAAGCGGTGTGTCAGTTGATGTATTAGGTGACTGATCCACCGCTTTCGCGAGCAAGCCCGCTCCCACATTTTGATCTTCTGCGTTCTTGTGTACGCTCTACCGCCGGCCGGCCCGCGTACTCACATCCACCCAAACCGCCAGCACCAGAATGCTGCCCTTCACGATCATCTGCCAGTAACTGTCCACATCCAGCATCGACATCCCATTGTCCAGACTGGTAATCACCAACGCCCCGAGCAACGCGCCATACACCGTGCCTGAACCGCCGCGCATCGACGTCCCGCCGATAAAGCACGCCGCAATGGCGTCCAGCTCGCCCATGTTGCCCGCCGATGGCGAGCCGGCTGCGAGGCGGGCGGTGTTGACCAGGCCGGCGAGGGCGCACATCACGCCCATGATGCCGAAGATCCACAGTTTTACCGCCTGTACGTTGATGCCCGACAGGCGCGTGGCTTCCATGTTGCTGCCCACCGCATATACGCGGCGGCCGAACACGGTCTGGCTGGTGACGTAGCTGAATACGCCGAGCAGCACCAGCAACAGCAGCACCGGCACGGGGATGCCATCGTAGCTGTTGAGGGTGGTGACGAACCCCGCCAGTACGGCGCCAATCACCACCACGCGCACCGCGTCACGCACCCGTGAATGCGCCGCCAGGCCATGCAACGCGCGGTTGCGTCGTTGCTTCCAGGTGAGGAACAGGGTCAACGCAAACAGCAATACCCCCAGGCCGATGCCCACCGTGTGCGGCAAATACCCCTGGCCCACGTACACCAACGACGGCGACACCGGCGCAATGGTCGTACCGCCGGTGATCCCCAGCAGAATTCCGCGAAACGCCAGCATCCCGCCGAGCCCTACGATAAACGACGGAATGCGCAGGTAAGCCGCCATGTAGCCGTTGGCCAGCCCGATCATCAAGCCGCACAACGCGACCAGGCTCAGATTGGCCAATAACGGCACGTGATAAACCACATCCAGGATCGCCGCCAGCCCGCCCAGCAATCCGAGCAGCGAACCTACCGACAAATCGATCTCGCCACTGATGATCACCAGCACCATGCCGCACGCCAGAATTCCCGTGATCGACATCTGCCGCAGCAGGTTCGACAGGTTACGCGGCGTGAGAAAGCCACCCTCCGTCTGCCAACTGAAAAACAGCCAGATCACCGCCACGGCGATCACCAGGGCGAGCATTTTGTAGCGGGTAAAGAGGTGTTTGACCTGATTCATCTACGCGGTCTTCCGATTGTTATTGTGTTGGCTGAGCGCAGCGGCGAGCACCTGTTCCTGGGTGAGGCCCTCGTTGATGAAGTCGCCACGCAGCTGGCCGTCGCCGATCACCAGCACGCGGTTGGACACGCCGAGCACTTCGGCCAGTTCCGAGGAGACCATGATGATCGCAACGCCTTCGGCCGCCAGCGCGCCCATCAGCTTGTAGATCTCGTATTTGGCGCCCACGTCCACCCCGCGCGTGGGTTCGTCGAGGATCAGCACCTTGGGCCTGGCCATCAGCATTTTCGCCAGCACGGCCTTTTGCTGATTGCCACCGGACAGGCTGGTAATCGGCAGGAACGGGCTGGAGGTCTTGAGGTGCATGCGCGCGATCTGCTGGTCGATGCTGCCCAGTTCGGCCTCGGCGTCGATGCGGGTCAGGTGCGCGTAGGTATCGAGCACCGCCAGGGTGATGTTCTGGCCCACGCCCAGGTCGGGGATGATGCCTTGGCGCTTGCGGTCTTCGGGCACCATGCACAGTCCGGCGCGGATCGACTTGAGCGGCGTGCGCGTGTCGATCACCTGGCCGTCCAGCCACACCTCGGCGCTGTAGCGGCCGGGGTAGGCGCCGAACAGCGCTGACACCAGCTCGGTGCGCCCGGCACCCACAAGACCTGCGATGCCGAGGATTTCGCCGCGCCTGAGCACGAACGAAATATCGTCGACGCGTTTGCGCTTGGGGTTGTCGACGTCATAGCAGGTGACATTGCGCGCTTCGAAAATCACCTCGCCCACCTCATGGGGCTCGGTGGGGTAGAGGTTGCTCATCTCGCGGCCGACCATCTGGGTGATGATCTGCGCGATATCCATGTCGGCCATGGCGGTGGTCGCGATGTGCTTGCCATCGCGGATCACCGCAATGGTGTCGCACACCGCCGCCACTTCATCGAGCTTGTGGGAGATGTACACGCAGGCCACGCCTTTGGCCTTGAGGCCGCGGATGATGTCCAGCAGCACTTCGATTTCCGAGCGGGTCAGGGCCGAGGAGGGCTCGTCCAGGATCAGCAGGCGCGCCTGCTTGTTGAGGGCCTTGGCGATTTCCACCAGTTGCTGGTAGCCGCCGCCATACTGCGACACCGGCAGCGCCACGTTCATGTCCGGCACCTTGAGCTCGCGCATCAAGGCTTCGGCACGGTGGATCATCGCCGGGTAGTTCATGCGCCCACCCGGCAAGGTCAGCTCGTGGCCCATGAAGATGTTTTCGGCCACCGACAGGTCCGGCACCAGGGTCAATTCCTGATGGATGATCACAATGCCGGCGGTTTCGGTTTCGCTGATCGACTGGGCCCTGAGCGGCTGCCCGTCCCAGAGGATTTCGCCGTCCCAGGTGCCGTACGGGTATACCGCCGACAGCACCTTCATCAGGGTGGATTTACCGGCACCGTTTTCGCCGCACAGGCCAACGCATTCCCCCGGCCGCACCTTGATATCGATGCCGTTCAACGCGTTGACACCGCCAAAGGATTTGACGATGCCGTTCATTTGCAGCAGGTAGTCAGGCATTACTATTGCTCACACAAAGGGCTGACGACATTACTGCAGGAGCGAGCTTGCTCGCGAAAAACCCATAGGCGACGAGGGCTGCCTGACAGCGCTGCGTTATCGTTAACGTTTTTCGCGGGCAAGCCCGCTCCTACAGACCGATCTGCTCTTTGGTATAGAAGCCGTCCTTCACCAACAGGTCGACATTGGTCTTGGTCAGCGGCGTCGGGGTCAGCAGGATGGTATCGACCTTTTTGCTGCCGTTGTCGTACTGCGAGCTGTACGTCGGTTTCTCATTGCGCGCCAGTTGCACCGAGAGCTTGGCGGCCTCGGTGGCGATCAGCTTGAGCGGCTTGTATACGGTCATGGTCTGGGTGCCGTCGATCACGCGCTTGATCGCGGCGAGGTCGGCGTCCTGGCCGGAGATCGGCACTTTGCCCGCCAGTTTCTGCGCGGCCAGCGCCTGGATCGCACCACCGGCGGTGGCGTCGTTGGAGGCGACGATGGCGTCGATCTTGTTATTGTTCCGGGTCAGGGCGTTTTCGACGATGCTCAGGGCTTCGGTGGGGTTCCACTCTTTCACCCATTGCTGGCCGACAATCTTGATATCGCCCTTGTCGATGGCCGGTTGCAGCACTTTCATCTGGCCTTCGCGCAGCACCTTGGCGTTGTTATCGGTGGGCGCGCCGCCGAGCAGGAAGTAGTTGCCCTTGGGCGCGGCTTGCAGCACGCCGCCGGCCTGCATCTCGCCGACTTTTTCGTTATCGAAGGAGATGTAGGCGTCGATGTCGGCATTGAGGATCAGGCGATCATAGGACACTACCTTGATCCCGGCTTTCTTGGCTTCGGCGACGGCGTTGGTGAGCACGGTGGCGTTGAACGGCACGATCACGATCACATCGACGCCACGGGAGATCAGGTTCTCGATCTGGGAAATCTGCTTCTGTTCATTGGCATCGGCCGATTGCACGAAGACCTTGGCATCGAGTTTTTCCGCCGCCGCGACGAAGTAGTCACGGTCTCGGGACCAGCGCTCCAGGCGCAGGTCGTCAATGGAGAAACCGATCTTCGGGTGCGCAGGGTCGGCCATGACCGGCAGTGCGAGCAGGGCCAGGGTGGCGGCGAGCAGGGTACGTTTGAATGACTTCATGGTGGTGCGTCCTTTTATTGTTGTTGGAAGACTCTAGACAAACACTGAACCTGTGGGTGGGCTTGTAATGGCGAGCGGGCTTGCCCCGCGTTGGGGCGCGAAGCGGCCCCATTACAGACGATGTGTTTGTATCTGGCACACACCGAGGGGCCGTATTTTTGGGGCCGCTTCGCAGCCCAACGCGGGGCAAGCCCGCTCGCCACAACAAGCCCCTCGTCACACTATCACCGATAGATAAACCGATTGACCACTCCCTCAAGCATCTCCTGGCGCCCACTCACGGCCTGCGGGTTCAGCTCGTTGGCAAACGCATGCTCGGCCAGGGACTCCAGGCTGAACTCACCCGCCAGCACCGCTTTGCCCAACGGCTGCTGCCAGCCGGCATAACGCTGGTCCTTGAACTGTTGCAGCTGGTCGTTCTGCAGCATGGCGGCCGCGCGTTCCAGGGCCAGGGCCAGTACATCCATGGCCGCGACATGGCCATGGAACAGGTCCACATCATCCAGGCTCTGGCGGCGCACCTTGGAGTCGAAATTGTAGCCGCCATTCTTGAAACCGCCCGCCTTGAGGATTTCATAGGTGGCCAGGGTCATTTCCTCGACGCTGTTGGGGAACTGGTCGGTGTCCCAGCCGTTCTGCGGGTCGCCGCGGTTGGCGTCGATGCTGCCGAAAATCCCAAGCGACACCGCCGTGGCAATCTCATGATGGAAACTGTGCCCGGCCAGCGTCGCGTGGTTGGCCTCGATATTCACCTTGATCTCGTTTTCCAGGCCGTATTCATGCAGGAAACCGAACACCGTGGCGCTGTCGTAATCGTATTGGTGCTTGGTCGGCTCCTGGGGCTTGGGCTCGATCAGCAAATCGCCCTTGAAGCCGATCTTGTGCTTGTGCTCCACCACCATGCGCATAAAGCGCCCGAGCTGTTCGCGCTCGCGCTTGAGGTCGGTGTTGAGCAGGGTTTCGTAGCCTTCGCGGCCGCCCCACAGCACGTAGTTGGAACCCTTGAGCCGCAGCGTCGCATTCATCGCGCTGAACACCTGGGCGGCGGCGTAGGCAAACACCTCCGGGTCCGGGTTGCTCGCGGCGCCGGCGGCAAAGCGCGGGTTGCTGAAGCAATTGGCGGTGCCCCACAACAGCTTGATCCCGGTCTGTTCCTGGTGGCGCTCCAAATGGTCGACCATCTGCGCGAAATGCTCGCGATACTCCTTGAGCGAACTGCCTTCGGGAGCGACGTCGGTGTCGTGGAAGCTGTAGTAGTCGATGCCCAGCTTGGAAAAAAACTCGAAGGCGGCGTCTGCCTTGCCGATGGCCAGTTCCATCGGGTCGCCGCTGCGCTGCCATGGCCGCTTGAACGTGCCGACGCCAAACATATCCGCCCCTGGCCATACAAAGGTGTGCCAGTAACAGGCCGCCATGCGCAGGTGCTCGCGCATGGGCTTGCCGAGGATGAGCTTGTTGGCGTCGTAATGGCGAAAGGCGAGGGGGGCGTCGCTGCTGGGGCCTTCGAAGCGAACCTTCTCGACACCGGGGAAGTACGGCATGGCGTTTTTCCTTATTGTTCTTGGCGATGGTTCGATACTAGCAACGGCGGTGGGGCTGCCGATTATGAAAATCACCAAGCCATGGTGCGATTTTGAGTGGCAGGGTCTAACCTGCACCCACCGGCCCCAGGACAAAAACAATGAAAACCCTACCGCCCGTGCACCGCATCGCCTTGCTTTTCAACGGCAGCAAAATCTACGACCGTGGCATCATCGCCGGCATCGGCAATTACCTGAGCAGTACCCGTGCCTCCTGGGATCTGTTCCTGGAAGAGGATTTTCTGTGTCGCCTCAAGGGCATCGAGCGTTGGCAGGGCGATGGGATCATTGCCGACTTCGACGACCCGCTGATCGGCGAGGCGCTGGCCGGGAGCAAGGTGCCGGTGGTGGCGGTGGGCGGCTCCTATGAGGATGCGAGTGCCTACCCCAAGGGCATTCCTTATGTGGCGACGGACAACGAGGCGTTGATGAGGATGGCCTACGAGCATTTGATCGAGGCCGGCTTGACTCGGTTTGCCTGCTTCAGCCTGCCGCAAGCCCAGGCCAATCGCTGGGCCCAGGAACGTGAGAAAGCCTTCAAGCGTTTGTTGCAGCGGGACGGGTTGCCGGTGCAGATCTATCGTGGCCTGGGCACCAGTGCGCCGCTGTGGGACAGCGCGGTGGAGCAGCAGATCGCCTGGCTGCAAAGCCTGCCCAAGCCCATCGGCATCATCGCGGTTACCGACGCCCGCGCCCGGCAATTGCTGCAGGCCTGCCTCACTGCGGGCATCGCGGTGCCGGAGGAAGTGGCGCTGATCGGCATCGACAACGACCCTCTGACCCGCACCCTCACGCGCGTGCCGTTGAGTTCGGTGATCCAGGGCACCGAAACCATGGGCCGCACCGCCGCCGCGCTGTTGCACCAGATGCTGCACGGCAAGCCGTGCACGGGCACGCAGGTGCTGGTGCCGCCGGATGCAATCAATGTGCAGGCGTCCAGCCTGCATCAGCCCTTGGGCAATCCGTATGTGATGCAGGCGCTGCTGTTCATTCGCCAATACGCCTGCCAGGGTATCAAGACTGCGCAGGTGGCGGCCTATGTCGGCGTGTCGCGTTCGTCGCTGGAAGCGCACTTTCGCAAGGTGCGCGGCTGCAGCGTGCATGACGAGATCCTGCGCTTCAAACTCGCAAGCGCCGCCAAAGGCTTGCGCAGCAGCACCCTGGCGATTGCCGACATCGCACAGCAGTGCGGCTTCACCTCGGCGCAGTACCTGCACACCGTGTTTCGCCGGGAGTTTGGCTGCACGCCACGGGAGTATCAGCACGTGCCGGCAAACTTTGCGGCCCGAGGCCATTCGCCGCTGGACTTGCACCGCACAGACTAGGGAGAATGGTTTTTTGTGGCGTAAATGGAAGCTCCCATGACCGACAGTGCCCAGCGTGCCGCCAGCGACATCGACCTGATGACCGAAGTGGCCATGCTTTATTACCTCGACAACATCACCCAGGAAGCCATTGCCAAGCGCTTCGACCTGTCTCGGGTTAAGGTCAGCCGCTTGCTCAAGCGCGCCCGTGATGAAGGGGTGGTGGAAGTGCGGGTATTGCAGCACCCGGCCCTGAACACTGAGCTGGAACAGGCCTTGGTCGAGCGTTTCCAGCTGGACCGCGCCTTGATCGCGGTCGACCATGGCGACCCCGACACCCAGCGCTCGGCGGTCGCCAGCCTGGTCGCCAATTACCTGAACAAAACCCTCAGCGACGGCATGATCATCGCCGTCGGCATGGGCCGCAACGTGGGCGCGGTGGCCGATAATGTGTTCCTGCCGGTGACACGCAACTGCACCTTCGTGTGCGCGATCGGTGGCTCGCTCAAGGCCGGCGAATACATGAACCCCGACCATATCTGCCGGCGCCTGGCCCTGCGTTTCGGCGCCGAGAGCGAAACCCTCTACGCCCCGGCCCTGGTGGCCAATCCGGAACTGCGCAGCGTGCTGATCAACAACGACACCGTGCGCTCCACCCTCGACCGCGCGCGCCGCGCCGATATTGCCTTGATCGGCATTGGCGACATGAGCGAGAACAGCAACATGGTGCGCATGGGCTGGTTCTCGCCCCAGGAAATCGCCCAGGCACGCGTGTCCGGTACGGTGGGCGACATGATGGGCTACGACTTTATCGACATCCATGGCCAGCCGGCCGTCAACGCCATGCAGGGCAGGGTGATCGGCCTTTCGGTGCAGGAACTGGCGCGCATTCCCGACGTGGTGGCGATCGCCAGTGAAAACACCAAGGCCGCCGCCACCCTCGGCGCGTTGCGCTCCGGGGTGATCAACACCCTGGCGACGACCGTGTCGAATGCCTACACGATCCTCGCCCTGGATGACGCCACGCGCCGTCAGGCGTGAAGGCGGGCCTCGACCGATTCGGCGAGATTGGTGAGGATCAGGCAGCAGGACACCGCGCCCGCATCCAGCACGCCCAGGGAGCGTTCGCCCAGGCGGCTGGCGCGGCCGATCTTCGCCACCAGGTCGCGGGTGGAGTCGCGGCCCTGGGACGCCGCGTCTTTCATCCGGCGCAAGGCTTCGCTGAATGAGGCGCCGCTGGCCTGAGCCTGCTCAAACGCTTCGACCGCCGGGATCAAGGTGTCCATCAGGCACTTGTCGCCCACGCCTGCGTCGCTGATGTCTTGCAGTGACGTCAAGCCGCCGCGCAGCAGCCTGGCGAAGCTCGCTGCATCGATACTGTCGCGGCCGCGCACTTCGTCGGCCATGCCGATGAACAGGCTGCCATACAGCGGGCCCATGGAGCCGCCGATGCCTTCCATCAACGCCAGGGTCAGCTCGTCCAGTGCTTCGGCCAGGGACACTTCGCGTCCCTCCAGGGTCTTGCCGCAGCGCGAGAAACCCTTGGCCATGTTGATGCCGTGGTCGCCGTCGCCAATGGCGCCGTCCACTTCGCTGAGGTACTCACGGTTGGCCACGATGATCGACACCAGATTGGTGACGATGGCGCTACCGGTGTTGCTGGGGAAATGCTCGCTCATGCTTCACTCCGTTTGGGTCATGCCGATGGAGCGGCACGGTCTGTCGATCAGGCTGCTCAGTTCGGCGTCCAGCCCGAGCAGGGTCAGGGTCACGCCCATCATTTCCAGGGACGTGAAATAGTTGCCCACATAGCAGCGGTGAATGCGCAGGCCCTTGGCGCGCAGCAGGCGCTCGACCTCGGCATAGAAAATGTACAGTTCCATGACCGGCGTGGCGCCGAGCCCGGAGACCAGCACCACTACACTCTGGTCCTGGGTGAAGTCGCGGTCGGCCAGGATCGGCGCGAGCATGCGCTCGGCCATGGCGGCGGCGGACTCTACCGGCACCACTTCGATGCCGGGTTCGCCGTGGTGGCCGATGCCCAGTTCCATCAGGCCATCGGCGATCTGGAAGTTGGCTTTGCCCACGGCCGGGATCGTGCAGGGCGTGAGGCCCACGCCGATGGAGCGGCACTGGTCCACGGCCTTCTGCGCCACGCGGATCACGCCGTCGAGGTCGTAGCCTTGGGCGGCGGCGGCACCGCCGATCTTCCACATGAAAATCTCACCGGCCACGCCGCGCCGCTTGGCGATCTCCGCCACAGGGGCCGAGGCCACGTCGTCGTTGGCGACCACGGTGCGGATGTGCATGTCTTTGCTGGCGGCCATTTTCATCGCCAGCTTCACGTTCATGTTGTCGCCGGCATAGTTGCCGTACAGGCAGGCCACGCCCGCGCCCTGGTCGGCGGCGCGGAACGCATCGAAGAAGCTCTTGGCGGTGGGCGACGAGAAAATTTCGCCGACCGCCACCGCATCCACCAGGCCTGGGCCGACATAGCCGAGAAACGCCGGCTCATGGCCCGAACCGCCGCCCGTGACGATGCCCACCTGGCCGGCCGGTGAAGCGATACGCTTGCGGATCACCCGTGGATTGCTCTCGTACTGCGCCAGTTCCGGGTGCGCCATAAGGATGCCCGCAAGCATGTCCTCGACCACCAGGTCTGGGTCGTTAATGACTCGATTCATGCCGTGTTCCTTTTGTTCTTATAGAGAGAAGCCTGGTTACTGGATGCTGTAGCCGCCGTCGATCATCACGTTTTCGCCGGTGATCATCTTGGCCGCGTCGCTGACCAGGTAGAGCACCAGGCCGGCGATTTCCTCAGGCTGGGCGAAACGCCCCACCGGGATCTGCAATTTGGCCCGTTCCCCCAGCTCGCCGGCCCAGGCCTGCTTGCCCAGGGCGGTTTCGACAATGGTCGGTGACACGGCGTTGACGTTGATGCCATGGGACGCCCATTCCATGGCCAGGACCTTGGTCATGCCGACCACGGCGGCCTTGCTGGCGCAGTAGGCCACGTGGCGGTCCAGGCCGATGACGGCGGCCTGGGAGGCGAGGTTGACGATACGCCCACCGCCACGTTCGAGCATGTGCCGGGCACAGGCCTGGGCCACGAAGAAGCTGGCCTTGAGGTTGATATCCAGAGTGGTGTCCCAGGCGTTTTCGCTGACTTCCAGCGCCTTGTCCAGCAGGGCCACGCCGGCGCTGTTGACCAGGTAATCGATACGCCCCAGATGGATGGCCGCCTGGTCGACCGCCGCCTGTATCGCGTCGGTCTGGCGCAGGTCGACGATCAGGCCCAGGTGGCCGACACCCAGCCCTGTGGCGACGTCAACCACGGCCGGGTCGCGATCCAGCAACACCACAGTCGCGCCACGCTCCACCAACAGTTCGGCACAGGCCCGGCCGATACCGGCGGCGCCCCCGGTGATCACGGCGCAACGGCCGGTGAGGTCGAACGCCTGGTTCCAGAAATTGGACATTGCACACACTCCGCTTAACGTTTTTTCTTGCGCCAGACATCGATCAACACCGCGAGCACGATGATCAATCCCTTGGCCACTTGTTGGTAATAGGAGGACACCCCGAGCAGGTTCAAGCCGTTGTTGATCACGCCGATCAGCAGTGCACCGAACAGCGTGCCGACGATGCTGCCGGTGCCGCCCGACAAGCTGGTACCGCCGATCACCACGGCGGCAATTGCATCCAGTTCATAGGAAACGCCCGCCTGGGGCAGGGCCGAGGTGGTGCGCGCGGCCAGCACCACGCCGGCCAATCCCGCGAGCAGCCCGGAAATCACATACACCGAGAACGTCACCTTGCGCACGCCGATGCCGGAGGTGCGCGCACTTTTCTCGTTGCCGCCCACTGCGTACACGTAACGCCCATAGGTGGTGTAGCGCAGCACCATCCAGAAGATCAGCGCGACCACCGCAAAGATAATGATTGGCACGCCGATGGGGCCCAGCTTGCCGATGCCCATGGCCAGGAAGCTGTCCGGCAGATCGGTGACCGGGCTGCCGTCGTTGAGGATAAAGGTCATGCCGCGCGCCACGCTGAGCATGCCAAGGGTGGCGACAAAGGGCGGGATCGACAGGTTGGCGACCATGAAGCCGTTGACCACGCCGAGCATGGCGCCGGCGAACATCCCCGCGCTCACCGCCGCGAGCAGGCCATAACCCTGGGTGGCGACCAGCGCGCTGCACAAACCGGCGAACGCCAGGATCGAGCCCACCGACAGGTCGATGCCCTTGGTCAGGATCACGTAGGTCATGCCCACGGCGAGGATACCGTTGATCGAGGTCTGGCGCAGGATGTCCATCCAGTTGCGCCAGGTCATGAAGTATTCGCTGGAAAATGCCATGACCAGGCACAGCAGGATAAATACCAGCGGCAAGCCGAAGCGGTCGAGGGACAGGCGCAGGCGATTGCGCGGCGCGGCGGTAACGGGGGCGGCGAGGACTTTGCTGTTCATGAGGCAAGACTCAACAAGGCTTCCTGGGAAAGGGCGGTGTCGGTGCTGACGGTCACCAGGCGACCGCCCTTGAACACGGCGATGCGATCACTCAGGTGCAGCAGTTCCGGCGCTTCGGACGAAACCACGATGGCCGCGCCACCGGCACGCACGAACGCGTCCAGCAAGTGATAGATCTCTTGCTTGGCGCCCTCGTCGATGCCGCGCGTGGGCTCGTCGCACAGCAGGCAGATCGGCTGGGTCGACAGGCATTTGGCGAGCACGACCTTTTGCTGGTTGCCGCCGCTCATGGACTCCACCGGCAGGTCGAGCGATGAAACTTTGATCTGCAGGCGCTTGACCAGGCTCTGTGCCAGGGCCTGTTCCTTGCTTGGGTTGATCACCGACCAGCGCGACAGCTGCTTATAGGCCGACAGCGCAATGTTCGAAAGGATGCTGGCGCTGAGCACCAGGCCGCTGTCTTTGCGGTCTTCGGTCACCAGCGACATGCCGGCGCGAATCGTCGCCGACGGCGTACCGGTGGGCAAGGGCTGGCCTTGCAGGGTGGCCGTGCCCGCATCAGGCACGGTGAGGCCATACAGGCAGTTGAGGAATTCGCTGCGGCCCGAGCCCATCAGCCCATAAATACCCAGGATTTCGCCCTGGCGCAGTTGCAGGCTGATGTCCTGGAACTCGCCGTCGCGGCTCAGGCCGCTGACCTCCAGGCAGGTGGCGGCCGTGCATGCGCGGCCGACCTTATGGTCGATGCGCTGCAGCTCCTGGCCAACGATGCCGCGCACCAGGTGGGCGCGATCGATATCGGCCATGCGCCCGCTTTCCACAAAGGCGCCGTCGCGAAAGATGCTGTAGTCATCGGCGATCTGCGCCAGTTCGCTGAGGCGGTGCGACACGTAAATGATGCCGGCGCCGCGCGCGGTCAGGCGGCGTATGGCCTTGAACAGCGTTTCTGTTTCGCGTTCGCCGATGGCCGAGGTGGGTTCGTCCATGATCATCACTTGGCAGTCGTGGCTGAAGGCCTTGGCGATTTCAACCAACTGAATCTGCGCCACGCTCAGGCGGTGCATCGGGCTGGTGGCGTCCACCTCGAATTCCAGGCTTTGCAGCAGCTCGCGGGTGCGCCGGTTAAGGGCCTTGCTGTCGACAATGCAACCGGCGCGGCGCGGTTCGCGGCCCAGCCAGATGTTTTCGGCCACGGTCATGTAGGGGATGGGTTCCAGCTCCTGAGTGATCATCGCCACGCCGGCGGCGAGCGCCGCGCCGGGGCGGTCGAACTGCACCGGCTGGCCGTTGAGCAGGATGCTGCCGGCGTCACGCTGGGTGATGCCCATCAAGATACTGAGGAAGGTCGATTTACCGGCGCCATTGCCACCGCACAGGGCGTGCACGCTGCCGGCACGCAGGGAGAGCCGCCCGTCGCGCAGGGCCGGGACCCCTGCGTAGGCTTTGCAAACTTGTTCAGCCTGGAGCAGTAATGGCGTGGCCATCGGTGTGTCCTCTTGCTGATTTTCTTATTAGTTATGCGTATCCAACAGCTTGATCATATGATCGGATAGTGATCATATGTTTAAACCGCTTGTGCGTATTTTGTCAATGGGTTGCGCCGTGTCTTCCTGGGTTTTTGATGTTTTTACCCGCGTCCCCTGCTAAATAAGCCTTGACAGCGAAGGGTTTGCCGTCCGCTAATGATTGTGCAATATTTCAGTAGGTGATCATTTGATCGTGTCGGAGAAGCAGTCATGGGTGCACACACTAGGTTTTCGGTAGCCGTCGGTTGCGATGAGGCAGGCTTCGAACTCAAGGAATTGCTCAAGCGCTATATTGAGACCTTGGGTTACGCGGTTCAGGACTTTGGCTGTCACTCACTCAGCCCCGTGCTCTATCCGGATATCGCGGTGGCGGTTGCGACGGCGGTGGAAGCCGGCGAGCAGCGCCTGGGCGTGCTGATTTGCGGCACGGGCATCGGCATGGCGATTTCAGCCAACAAGATCAACGGCGTACGCGCGGCCCAGGCCCATGACACCTATTCGGCCGAGCGCGCGCGCAAAAGCAACGACGCGCAGATCCTGTCCATCGGTGCACGGGTGATCGGAACCGAGCTGGCCAAGAGCATCGTCAAGGTGTTCCTGGCATCGGAATTCGAAGCGGAGCGCTCCGGGGCGAAAGTCGAGCGCATCACGGCGCTCGAGCAGGCTGACAGGGCGTTGCCAAGGGGCAAGGAGGGCGCGTGAAGCGTGCGCTGCTTGTGGCGAGCGGGCTTGCCCTAATGCCGTTCAGTTAAGCGCAGATCCCCTGTGGGAGCGGCGGTTCGACGCTTCGACTTGCTCGCGAAAGCGGTGGGTCAGCCAACATCAATGTTTGCTGAGCTGACGTCTTCGCGAGCAAGCCCGCTCCCACATTTGATCTTCGTTGGTTTGAGCATTGCGTTCGCTTAACTGAACGGCATTAGGGCAAGCCCGCTCGCCACAACAACTACTGGCGACTCAGTGTCGGCGCAGAAACATTTATTAATACTTATCTCTTCTCTACAGTTGTACGACGTCGTATCAACTGTGTTCGACTAGCTGGGCTCTCACAAAAAAAATAACGGAGACTCCCCGCTATGACCGGTTTTCCATCCGTCGAAGGCAAGGCTGTGGCGCCTGCGCCCGGCCATGTTGTACGACTTCTAAAGCTGCTTGGCCCAGGCGTCATCGCCGTACTGTCCTGGCTGGGCGCAGGCGATCTGATTACCTCCTCCGTTGCCGGCGCCAACTACGGCTACGCCATGATGTGGGTGCTCGCGGTATCGCTACTGCTCAGGTACCTGATCGTCAACATCATTGCGCGGTTCCAGCTGTGCAATAACCAAGGCATGACGATCCTTCAGGGCTATGCCCAGCTGAATCCGTTTTTCGCCTGGTTCCTGCTGGTGTACGCGCTGCTGATGGGGCATTTGATGAATGCCTACATGATCAAGGGCGCGGGTGAAGCGCTGGCCATGCTGTTCAAGACCGACTATGCGCTGCTCTGCTCGGTGGCGGTGGTGCTGGCGGTGTGGCTGCTGGTCGGGCGCAATATTTACTCGATGATCGAAGGCGTGATGAAAGGCCTGCTGGCGATCATGACCCTGGCGTTCATTGCGTTGGCGGTGATGTCCGGGCCGGATATGGCGGGCATTGTCCGAGGCACGATCGGTTTCAGCATTCCGCCGGATGAGGGCGTACATGGCGCGTTGCTGGTGGCGGTGTCGGTGATCGGCGCGGTGGCGGGCTCGATCGCCAACTTCGTGCACCCCTACGTGATGCGCCAGAAGGGCTGGATCGGCCCGCAGCACAAGCGCATCCAGCGTAACGACCTGCTGTTTGCCGTATTCGTCGGTATCGTGATCAACCTGGCGATCTGGATTGTCGGCGCCGAGATCCTGCGGCCCAACGGCATCGAAGTGAAGACCTTGGGCGACCTGGGCAAGGCGCTGGAAATCTTCTTCGGCCCGATCGGCTGGTACATCTTCTTTATCGGTGTGTTCGCGACGCTGTTTGCCAGCATCTCGGGCAAGACCACGGCCTTCCCGATGCTGATCACCGATGCGTTCCAGCACGTGCGCGCCGGACGCCGGGAACGCTACGGCAAAGAGTTCCACCATGACCCGATGCACAAGTGGTTCATGCTGTTCATCCTGGTCACCCCACTGATCTGGTCGCTGCCGGGCATGCCGGACTTCGTCACCCTGACCATCGGCGTCAGCGCGTTGAACATCATTGGCCTGCCGGTGATTTCCCTCGGCTTGCTGATCATGTCCAACCAAAAGTCGCTGCTCGGCAAGGAGTACCGCAATAACCTGTTCGAGAACATTGCGTTGCTCTTCGCCACGGGACTGGCGCTGTGGGTCGCGTTCCAATTGGGTGTCGAACTGTTCAAATGATGGCCCCGGCATGCAGGCGTCGCAGCGGTTTGATGCGACGCCTGCAAGCGGTCAACGAAACGCCGGCACTACCTGTTCGATAAACAGTGCCAGGGACTTCTTCTTCTCGGCATGGGGCAGGCTGTTGTCGCACCAGAAGCTGAACTCATCCACGCCCAGTTCCTGGTAGTAACGGATGCGCGGGATGATCTCTTCTGCGGTGCCGATCATCGCGGTTTTATGCAGGCTTTCCAGTTCGAACTCTGGGCGTGCGGCGAACTTTTCTTCCGGGCTTGGCTCAAGGAAGCCGTTGACCGGCACGCTCTTGTTGCCGAACCAGGCATCGAAGGTGCGATAGAACTTCGAGATCGCCTTGGCCCCGACTTTCCAGCCTTGCGGGTCATCAGCGGCGTGCACGTGGGTATGACGCAGCACCATCAATTGCGGGCGCGGCACGCCAGGGTTGTTGTCCAGGGCGGCCTGGAACTTGTTCTTGAGGTCCAGGACTTCTTCGTCGCCCTTCATCAGCGGCGTGACCATCACGTTGCAGCCATTGGCGACTGCGAAATTATGCGAGTCGGGGTCGCGGGCGGCAATCCACATTGGCGGGCTGGGCTGCTGGATCGGCTTGGGCACGCTGGTGGAAGTCGGGAATTTCCAGATGTCGCCGTCGTGGGCGTAGTCGCCTTTCCACAGGGCGCGTACCACCGGCACCATCTCACGCAAGGCCTGGCCGCCGCTCGAGGCGGGCATGCCGCCGGCCATGCGGTCGAATTCGACCTGGTAAGCGCCACGGGCCAGGCCCACTTCCATGCGCCCGTTGCTGATCACGTCGAGCAACGCGCATTCGCCCGCCACCCGCAGCGGGTGCCAGAACGGCGCGATAATGGTGCCGGCGCCCAGGTGGATAGTGGTGGTCTTGGCCGCGAGGTAAGCCAGCAGCGGCATCGGGCTTGGCGATATGGTGTATTCCATCGCGTGGTGTTCGCCAATCCACACGGTGCTGAAGCCACCGGCTTCGGCCATCAGGGTCAGTTCGGTCAAGTCTTCGAACAGCTGACGGTGGCTGACGCTTTCATCCCAGCGTTCCATGTGTACGAACAGCGAAAATTTCATGACGCTTACCTCGGATCTATTGTTATTTTCCGCAAAAAAACGGGTTCGGCGGGGTGTCAGGCAGGCACCGGCAGGGTACCCATTTTGCCGTGGCAATACACCAGGGGCCCATCCGGCTGCGCCGGCACGATCAGGTTCTTGACCGAGCCCACCATGATGGCGTGGTCGCCGCCTTCGTATTCGCGCCACAACTCGCATTCAATGACGGCCGTGGCATTGGCCAGGATCGGATTGCCTAATGCACTCAGGGTCCACTCGATGCCTTGGGCTTTGTCCTTGCCTTTGCGCGCAAAGGCGTAGGCTTCGCTTTGCTGCCCGCCGGACAGCACATGGATGGCGAAGCGCTTGTTCTTGATCAGTACGGGGTAGGAGTCAGAGCTGTAGTTGGGGCAGAAGAGCACCAGGGCCGGGTCCATGGACAGCGAGCTGAACGCACTCGCCGTGAGGCCGACGATTTGGCCGTCGTCATCGAGCGTGGTGATCACGGTGACCCCGGACGGAAACGAACCCATCACTTGTTTGTAGATGGCGGCATCGATCATGGGATGGTCCTCTGCTATGAAGCGGTTTTTAAATTTATAGGTCTGATGGTATACCGTAATACAAGAGTTGCAAGGGCTTTTTTAAATGGGCGATGAGCGTATTAAAACCCCTCTAGTACGGGGTTTTTTACCCAGTTTAGACGCTTTTCAGGGCCTGGATCACCGTATCAGGAGCGGGCAAAAACAGCGGATCAGCCTTGTTAAAATGTTGGAATACCATAATATGGTGTTCATCTGAGGGGCAGCCGTAGAGCGCCCCCGGTTGGCGTCAAACAACTATAAGATCAGACAAACGCGAGTTATTCCTATGCCTCAGATGTCCCGGCAAGACCCCCTGATCGAGCATCACACGGTCGACTACGTCCCCCTCGCAGAGCGCCACGGGAAGGCCCGCGACCTGTTCACGTTGTGGTTCAGTACCAATATCGCGCCGCTGCCCATCGTCACCGGCGCGATGGTGGCCCAGGTGTTTCACCTCAACCTGCTGTGGGGGCTGCTGGCGATTGCCCTCGGGCATCTGCTTGGCGGTGTGGTGATTGCCCTTGCCTCGGCCCAGGGCCCGCGCATGGGCATCCCGCAGATGGTGCAGAGTCGCGGCCAGTTCGGGCGCTACGGCGCGCTGCTGATCGTGTTTTTCGCGGCGCTGATCTACGTCGGCTTTTTCATTTCCAATATCGTGCTGGCCGGCAAATCCATCGTCGGTATCGTGCCCTCGATGCCGGTGCCGGCGAGCATCCTGATCGGCGCCCTCAGCGCCACGGCCATCGGCGTGATCGGCTACCGCTTTATCCATACCTTGAACCGCATCGGCACCTGGGTGATGGGCAGCGCGTTGCTCGCCGGTTTTGTCTATATCTTTGCCCATGAGCTGCCGGCGGACTTTCTCACCCGCGGCGGCTTCAACGCCGCCGGCTGGCTGGCCACGGTGTCGCTCGGGGTGATCTGGCAGATCAGCTTCTCGCCCTACACCAGCGACTATTCGCGCTACCTGCCGGCGGACATCGGCATCACCCAGCCGTTTATCGCCACCTACCTGGGCGCAACCCTGGGCACCATCCTGTCGTTCGCCTTCGGCCTGGTGGCGGCGCTGGCGACACCGGAAGGCACCGAAGCCATGGTCGCGGTCAAACAAGCCACCGGCGCGCTGGGGCCGATCCTGATGGTGCTGTTTTTGCTCAATATCATCAGCCACAACGCCCTGAACCTGTACGGCGCGGTACTCTCGATCATCACCTCGATCCAGACCTTCGCCAGCCGCTGGACCCCCAGTATCAAGGTGCGCGTGGCGCTGTCGGGCTTGATCCTCACGGGTTGCTGCTTGGTGGCGCTGGGCGCGTCGGCGGACTTCATCGCGCAATTCATCGGGTTGATTCTTGCGTTATTGCTGGTGCTGGTGCCGTGGGCCTCGATCAACCTGATCGACTTTTACATCATCAAGCGCGGGGTGTATGACATTGCCTCGATCTTCCAGGCGGATGGCGGGGTGTATGGGCGGTTCAACCTGCATGCGATCGTGGCGTATTTCATCGGGATCATCGTGCAACTGCCGTTTGCCAATACGTCCTTGTATGTGGGGCCATGGGCCAACCTGGTGGAAGGCGCGGACCTGTCGTGGCTGGTGGGGTTGGCGGTGACGTGTCCGTTGTATTACTGCCTGGCGACGCGCAAGCAGACGCAGAAGGTCAGGGCCGTGAAGCTGCGTTACACCGACTAGGCACCCAATTGGCTCAAGTGCCCGGCCAGTGCCGTAATGCTGTTCAGTTAAGCGTATATCGCCCTCTGTAGGAGCGAGCTTGCTCGCGAAAAACGTCAACATTAACGCGTGTTTCCTGAATGAACGCGGAGCCTGTGCGTTTTTCGCGAGCAAGAGCTAGGCGCCCCCCTCGCTCCTACAAAAAGCCTTAACTGAACGGCATTACGGCCAGTGCCGGGCATTTTTGTATCCTCGATAAAAACAAAAAAAGGCCGCCACGACCCGACGTCGTGGCGACCCGAAGGTGATGCATTCGTCAGGTGTCAGTGCACCCCGGCCGCCTTGTTCAAATCACTCTCCGCCCACTGCGTATACACACACGCATCCGCCGTGGCCCAGCGCACTCGCACCGGGTCGCCGGTCTTCAGCGGCATCCCGGCCGCCGAGAGCGCCTTGACCGTCATTGACGTACCGCCCAGGGTCTTCACCGCGCACGTCTGGCTCTCGCCCAGAAACAGCACCTCCGCGACGATCGCCGAGACCTCATTCCAGCCCGCCGCCAACGGTTGCTCGGCGGCCTGTTCGACGCTCAGCGCCAGGGCCTTTTCCGGGCGCACCATCAGCAATACATCCTGCTCGGTGCGCAGCCCGCTGGTCAGGCGGATCGACAGCGACTGGCCTTCGAACGACGCCGCCGCATTGCCCTGGGCCTTGAGCTTGAGGAAGTTGGAGTTGCCGAGGAACGAGGCGACAAACGCGTTCGGCGGGTTCCGGTACAGGTCGAAACCGCTGCCCAGGCCGACAATCTTGCCGTGGCTGAAAATCGCGATGCGCTGGGACAGGCGCATGGCTTCTTCCTGGTCGTGGGTCACGTAGACGATGGTGATGCCCAGGCGCCGGTGCAATTGGCGCAGTTCGTCCTGCAGGTCTTCACGCAGCTTCTTGTCGAGGGCGCCCAGGGGTTCGTCCATCAGCAGGATTCGCGGCTCGTACACCAGCGCGCGGGCGATGGCGACGCGTTGTTGCTGGCCGCCGGAAAGCTGCGAAGGGCGGCGATGCGCAAACTGCTCAAGCTGTACCAGCTTGAGCATGGCGTCGACGCGTTTCTCGCGTTCGGCGCTGGCCAGTTTGCGGATGGCCAGGGGAAAGGCGATGTTGTCGCGCACCGACAAGTGCGGGAACAGCGAGTAGCGTTGGAACACCATGCCGATGTCGCGCTTGTGCGGCGGCACGTTGACCAGGGATTGCCCGCTCACCAGGATCTCGCCGCTGCTCGGCGTTTCAAAGCCGGCGAGCATTGACAGGGTGGTGCTCTTGCCCGAGCCGCTGGAGCCGAGGAAGGTGAGGAACTCGCCGTCCTGGATGTCCAGGGAGATGTTGTCCACGGCGGCAAAGTCGCCGTAGTACTTGTTCAGGTTGCGCAGGCTGACCAGGGGTTGGCCAGGGTTGCGCACATCTTGGATCACTGCACTCATGTTCTGCTCCTGGGCGCTTAGGCGCTGGTTTCAGTGCGCCGACGAAGGGCGGCGGCAATCACCATGACCAGCACCGACAGGCCGATCAGCAACGTCGAGGCGACGGCGATCACAGGCGTCAGGTCCTGGCGCAGGGTGGTCCACATTTTGACGGGAAGGGTTTGCAGGGTCGGGCTGGCCATCATCACGCTGAGCACCACTTCGTCCCACGAGACAAGAAACGCGAACAGCGCACCGGCCACCATGCCTGGGCGAATCGCCGGGAAGGTCACCTTGAACACCGCCTGCAAGCGCGAGGCGCCGCAGATCACCGCGGCGTCTTCAATCGACTGGTCGAACAGCTTCAGCGAGTTGATGATCGAGATGATGGTGAACGGCAGCGCGACAATCACATGGCTGACCACAAAGGCGAACATCGTGCCGGTGTAGCCGAGCTTGAGGAACAGCGCGTACACCGCCACGGCGATGATCACCAGCGGCACGATCATCGGCAGGGTGAACAGGCCATAAAGCAATTCGCGGCCGGGGAAGCGCCCGCGCACCAGGGCAAAGGCCGTCGGCAACCCCAGCGCGACGGCGAAAATCGTGGTCAGCACCGCCACCTTGAGGCTGGCCATCGCCGCGTTAATCCAGTCGGGGTTGGAGAAGAACTGGCCGTACCATTTCAGCGTCCAGCCGGGCGGCGGGAACACCAGCCATTGCGACGAGCCGAACGACAGCAGCACGATAAACACGATCGGCAAGAGCAGGAACAGGCCAATCAAACCGGTGGTGGTGTAGAGGCCCAGGCGCATCCTGCGGCTCATGGCGTTGGGGGTCAGGAGCATGACGGCTTACCTCGCGTTGCTGGCGCCAACCGGGGATTCCGGCTGGAGCTTCAGGTAGAAGTAGAACAGCACCAGCGTGATGAAAATCAGCAACGCCGCACCGGCACTGGCCAGGCCCCAATTGAGGAACGATTGCACCTGCTGAATGATGAACTCGGGCAACATCATGTTCTGCGCACCGCCCAGCAGGGCCGGGGTGACGTAGTAACCGAGGGACATCACAAACACCATCAACCCGCCGGAAAACAACCCCGGCCGGCACAGCGGCAGGAACACCCGGAAGAAGTTGGTCCAAGGGCTGGCGCCACAGATGGAACCGGCCTGCAGGATCATCGGGTCGATGGCCTGCATGGTCGCCTGCAGCGGCAACACGATGAACGGAATCATGATGTAGCTCATGCCGATCACCACGCCGGTGAGGTTATGCACCATTTCCAGCGGTTGATCGATGATGCCCATGGCCATCAGCGCCTTGTTGATCACTCCCGAGGCTTGCAGCAATACCAGCCAGGAATAGGTGCGGGCGAGCAGGCTGGTCCACATCGACAACAGCACGATATTCAGGATCCAGCGGCCCCAGCCGCGCGGCACCAGGGTAATCGCCCAGGCCAGCGGAAAGCCCAGCAGCAGGCTGAACAAGGTCACCAGGCCGGCCACCGAAAAGGTATTGAGCAGCACCCGCGCATACGCCGAGTTGGCGAACAGCTGTTCGTAGTTGCCCAGGCCCGGCACCGGCTCCAGCACGCCGCGCAGGAGGAGGCCGATCAGCGGCGCCAGGAAGAACAGGCCTAGGAACAGCAACGCCGGGATCAGGTTGCTCGACCCGCGCCAACGCTGCGCCAGGGACGGCGTCCCGGCCTTGGCGCCAACTGTACCGCAGGCGCCGAGGGCGCCTCCGGTCGGCGTGGTTGCCGTCATTTTCATTTGACTAGCCATTCATTCCACCGTGTCGCAATGGCCGGACCGTTTTTGGCCCAGTAAGCGAAATCGAGGGTGATCTGATCCTTTGCGTAGGCCGTCGGCAGGTTGGGCGCCAGGACCGAATCCAGGCGCTGCACGCTGTCGATGTTCACCGGCGCGTAGGCGGTCAGGTTGGAGAAATCCGACTGGCCCTTGGCGCTGCTGGCATTGGCCAGGAACTTCATCGCGGCGGCTTTGTTCTTCGAGCCTTTAGGCACCACGAGAATGTCGGCCATCACCAGGTTCTGCTTCCAGCTCACGCCCACCGGTGCGCCGTCTTCCTGCAAGGCGTGGATGCGGCCGTTCCAGAACTGGCCCATGCTGACTTCACCAGACGCCAGCAGCTGTTGCGACTGCGCGCCGCCGCCCCACCAGACGATGTCTTTCTTGATGGTGTCGAGTTTTTTGAAGGCGCGGTCCAGGTCCAGGGGGTAGAGCTTGTCGGCTGCAACACCGTCGGCCAGCAGCGCCAGTTCCAGCACGCCTGGGCTTGGCCATTTATAGAGGGCGCGTTTGCCGGGGTAGGTCTTGGTGTCGAACAAGGCGCTCCAGTCCTGCGGTTTGCCGGCGCCGAGCTTGCCTTCGTTGTAGCCGAGCACGAAGGAGAAGAAGAACGAACCGACGCCATGGTCGGAGACGAAACGCGGGTCGATCTTGTCGCGCTGGATCACCGAGAAATCGAGGGGCTCGAGCAGGCCTTCGGCGGCGGCGCGCAGGGCGAAGTCGGCTTCAACATCCACCACGTCCCACTGCACATTGCCGCTTTCGACCATGGCCTTGAGTTTGCCGTAGTCGGTGGGGCCGTCCTGGACCACGGTGATGCCGCTGGCCTTGCTGAAAGGATCGGCCCACGCCTGCTTCTGCGCATCCTGGGTGCTGCCGCCCCAGCTGACGAAATTGACGCTTTCGGCTGCCATGGCCGCGTGGCTGGCCGTCGCCAGCAAGCCCGCGAACAGCACCGCAGTTGCACCTTTGTTCAACACCATTTTTACGCCCTCATTGTTGTGTTTATGAGCGGGGCTTTGGAGTGCCCGCCTATCGGGAGCAGTCGGTCCGGATGACTGGTCAAGCTTGTCCGGCCTATGGAATATCATATTATGGTATTCCAAGCTTTGCGCAAGCACTTTGCCATACCGGCTATCCGCCAGCGCTGGGTTTGTCGCCTCAAATAAAGGGGATGCTTTCCACGACTTCCAGGTCGTAACCGGTCAAGCCTGCGTATTTCAACGGTGGGCCGAGGTGGCGCAATTTGCCCACACCCAGGTCTTGCAATATCTGCGCCCCGGTGCCGACTTCCGAATAAATCCGCGACTGCGACCGGTTGAACTGACGCGGCGCCTGAGTCAACTGCGGTACGCGTTCCAGCAATGCCTGGGACGATTCATGATTGGCCAGCACCACCACCACGCCGCTGCCTTCTGCCGCCACGCGTTGCAGGGCGGCCCACAAGGTCCAGTTAGAGGGGCCACTGTAGTCGGCGCCGACCAGGTCGCGCAGTGGGTCGATCACATGCACACGCACCAGCGCCGGTTCATCACGGCGCAGTTGGCCCATGACCATGGCCATGTGCACGCCGCCGTCGATGTGGTCTTCAAAGGTGATCAGGCGGAAGGTGCCGTGCACCGTGGGCAGGTCGCGTTCGCCGATGCGCACCACGGTGCGTTCGGTGCTGAGGCGGTAGTGAATCAGGTCGGCGATGGTGCCGATCTTGATCCCGTGCTTGTGGGCAAAGGCTTCCAACTCGGGGCGGCGGGCCATGGTGCCGTCATCGTTCATCACCTCGACGATCACCGAGGCCGGTGTGTGTCCGGCCAGGCGCGCCAGGTCGCAACCGGCTTCGGTGTGGCCGGCGCGGGTCAGTACGCCGCCATCCTTGGCGCGCAGCGGGAAGATATGCCCCGGCTGCACGATGTCGGCGGGGCCGGCGTTGATGTCGACGGCCGCCGCCACGGTGCGTGCGCGGTCGGCCGCGGAGATGCCGGTGGTCACGCCGGTGGCGGCTTCGATGGACACGGTAAACGCGGTGCTGAACACGCTGCCGTTGCTGGGCACCATCTGTTCCAGGCCCAGGCGTTGGCAGTGTTCGTCGGTGAGCGTCAGGCAGATCAGGCCGCGGGCTTCGCGGGCCATGAAACTGATAGTCTCGGCGGTGCAGCACGCCGCGGGCAGCAACAGATCGCCTTCGTTTTCCCGGTCTTCGTCGTCCACCAGCAACACCATCTTGCCCTGGCGGTAGTCTTCGATGATGTCTGCGATGCTGTTGAAGGGCATAGGGAATGCTCATGTTGTTGGCTTTGTGTATTATGGTATACCACAGAATTCAAGCAAGAGGATGTCAGGATGAAGGCTTACTGGATTGCCCATGTCGATGTGGCGGATGCCGAGCAATACACGCAATACACGAGCCGTGCGCCGGCGGCGTTCGCCAAGTTTGGCGGGCGCTTTCTGGCCAGGGGCGGGCGCAGTGAGGCGCTGGAAGGTGGGCCGGCGCGGCAGCGCAACGTAGTGATTGAGTTTGATAGCTATGAGCAGGCGCTGGCGTGCTACGCGTCTGTGGAATATCAAGAGGCAAAGGCGCAACGGGAAGGCGTGGCGCAGGCGCAGATTATTATCGTGGAAGGGCTGGCGCCTTAGATCAAGATCAAAAGCAGGTAGGATGAATTGTGCCGATCTGCTTTTCTGTGGGAGCTGGCTTGCCTGCGATGACATCAACTCGGTGTGCCTGATCTACCGAGGTGCCTGAATCGCAGGCAAGCCAGCTCCCACAAAAGCCAGTCAGCACAGGTTGAACCACATTCGGGCCGGGCTCAGCGCATAAAGTGAATCTTGCCGCTGTCATCATTCCCCATGTACATGCCATACACCCCCGCCTGGCGTTCCTCGATGTAACGTTCGAGGATCTGCCGGATCGCCGGGTAGTAGATGCTGTCCCAGGGGATGTCCTCGGGGGCGAAGAATCTGTAGGCCAGGGTTTCGTGCCCGAACTGGCCGGTGATCTCCAGCGCGATGGCGCGGAAGATGATGTACACCTCGCTGATTTTGGGCACGCTGAAGATCGAGTAGGGCGACACGATCTCGGCGCGCACGCCGCTTTCTTCCCAGACTTCGCGCAACGCCGCTTCTTCGGTGGTTTCGCCACCTTCCATGAAGCCGGCCGGCAGCGTCCAGGTGCCGGGGCGCGGGGGGATTGCGCGCTGGCACAGCAGGTATTTGCCGTCCTGCTCGATGATGCAGCCGGCGATGATCTTGGGGTTGATGTAGTGGATATAGCCGCAGCCCCGGCACATCAGGCGCTCGTGGGTGTCGCCCGGTGGCAGCTGGTGACCGAGGTCACGGCCGCCGCAGGTCGGGCAGAAGCTGGGGCTGGGCATGGTCAGTGACCTATGCGCGGTTCTTTGAGCGCAATGGGCAGGGTGATCTCGGGGAGCTTGCCGGTTTCTTCCTGTTTGCGCTTGAGGTAATCCAGGGCCACGGCGGCCGCTGCACGTACGTGGTCGACGCAAGCCTGGTGGGCGGCGAGGGGGTCACCGCTCTTGATCGCCTGGACCATGCGTTCCATTTCCTGGTTGCTGGCACCACGCCGGTTCTGCTGGGACACCGAGGTTGCGCGCAGGTAGCTGATGCGCGCCTGCAACTGGCGCAACTGGGTGGCGGCCACGTGGTTGCCGCAGCCTTCGAGCAACACATCGTAGAAGCCCTGCACGGAGTCGATCACTTGCTGCAGTTCGCCTTCCTTGAGGGCTTTGCGGTTTTCCTCGAGGGCTTTTTCCAGGGCCTTGATGTCCTTGGCCTTGGCGCGCAGGGTGAACAGTTGCACGATCAAGCCTTCGAGCACGCAGCGCAGTTCATAGATATCGACGGCATCGGCCAGGGTGATGATTGCCACCTGCGGGCCTTTGGCATCGGCGAATTCCACCAAGCCTTCGGACTCCAGGTGGCGCAAGGCTTCGCGCACCGACGTGCGGCTGACGCCGAGGCGGTCGCACAGGTCGCGTTCCACCAGGCGGTCACCGGGCAGCAGCTGGAAATTCATGATGGCGCTGCGCAGTTTCTCCAGAACTATTTCGCGCAGGGTGACCGGGTTGTGATTGACCTTGAAGCTGTCGTCGAGGGGCGCGCGTTTCATGGGGTCTGCTCTGAATGTAGCGGTTAACTGGAGGTCTCGGCATCGGCTTCGGCGAAGGCTTCACGGGCCAGCCGGAAGCTGTCCACGGCAGCGGGAACCCCGCAGTAAATGCCGACCTGAAGCAGAATTTCGCGTATTTGTTCACGACTCAGCCCGTTGCGCAAGGCGCCGCGCACGTGCAGCTTGAGTTCGTGAGGCCGATTGAGGGCCGAAATCATTGCCAAGTTTATCATGCTGCGTTCTTTAAGCGACAAACCCTCCCGGCCCCACACATGGCCCCAGCAGTACTCGGTGACCATGTCCTGCAGTGGCCGGGTGAAGTCGTCGGCGTTGTCGATTGAACGCTGTACGTAGGCTTCACCCAAGACCTGCGTGCGAATTTTCAGGCCCTGTTCATATTTTTCGTTGCTCATGCTTCAGCGCTCCTCAGGCCAGGGTCGGCAGCGGGCCCAGCTTGCCCTTGTGGTAGATCATCGGCGTGACCGGCTGCGCGGGCAGGATCAGGTTCTTCACCGCGCCGACAATGATCGCGTGGTCGCCACCGTCGTATTCGCGCCACAACTCGCACTCGATGATGGCCGTGGCGTTGGCCAGCAGCGGGTTGCCCAGCTCGCTCAGATGCCACTCGATACCCTTGGCCTTTTCCTTGCCTTTGCTGGCGAAGGCATAGGCTTCGGCGGTCTGGCCGGCGGACAGCAAGTGAATCGCAAAGCGTTTGCTGTCGCGCAGGATCGGGTAGGTGTCCGACGCGTAGTTGGGGCAGAACAGCACCAGGGCCGGGTCGATCGACAGCGCACTGAATGCGCTGGCGGTGATCCCGACGATGCCGCCGTCCGGGTCAAGGGTGGTGACCACCGTCACGCCCGAAGGGAATGAGCTCATGACGTCTTTGTAAATGCCGGGTTCGATCATGGTTGTGGACTCTTAACGCATCACAAAGGGATCAGGCATGGGCGCCTGGGACAGGTTGATCCACACCGTCTTCAGCTCGGTGTAGGCCAGCACCGAATCGATGCCGCTTTCGCGTCCGTAGCCGCTGTTTTTGAAGCCGCCGATGGGCGCCATGGCCGAGACGGCGCGGTAGGTGTTGACCCAGATGATCCCCGAACGCACGTCCCGGGCCAGTCGATGGGCGCGGCCCAGGTCGCGGGTCCAGATGCCGGCGGCGAGGCCGAACTGCGAGTCGTTGGCGATCGCCAGTGCTTGGGCTTCGTCCTTGAAACGGATCACCGAAGCCACCGGGCCGAACACTTCTTCCTGCATGATTTTCATCGAGTTGGTGTCGCACTCGAACAACGTCGGCTCATAGAACCAGCCTTCACCGAGGTTCTGCGGGCGCTTGCCGCCGGTGCGCAGGCGCGCGCCTTCGGCGATGGCGTCCGCGACCAGGCCTTCGACCACCGCCAGTTGCTGGGCGGTGGCCATGGGGCCCATTTCGCTGGCATCGTCCAGAGGGTTGCCGATGCGGATGCGCTGGGCACGTGCCACCAGGCGCTCGACGAACTCGTCGTAGATGTCCTCCTGCACCAGCAGGCGCGAACCGGACACGCAGCTCTGGCCGGAAGCCGCATAGATACCGGCGATAGCACCATTGATGGCGCTGTCGAGGTCGGCGTCGGCAAAAATGATATTCGGTGACTTACCGCCCAGTTCCAGCGACAGCTTGGCGAAGTTCTCCGCGCTGCTGCGCACCACATGCCGTGCGGTAGCCGCGCCGCCGGTGAAGGCGATCTTGCGCACCAGCGGGTGGCGGGTGAGGGCGGCGCCGGTACCCGGACCGTAGCCGGTCACCACGTTGACCACGCCCGGCGGAATACCGGCTTCGAGGGCCAGGCGCGCCAGTTCCAGAATGGTTGCCGAGGCGTGTTCCGAGGGTTTGATCACGATGGTATTGCCCGCCGCGAGGGCCGGCGCGAGCTTGATCGCGGTCAGGTACAGCGGGCTGTTCCACGGAATGATCGCGGCGACCACGCCCATGGCTTCGTGCACGGTGTAGGCGAACAGGTCCGGTTTGTCCAGCGGCAGGGTGCCGCCTTCGAGCTTGTCGGCCAGGCCTGCGGTGTAGTGGAAGAATTCCGGCAGGTAGCTGACCTGGCCGCGGGTCTCGCGGATCAGCTTGCCGTTGTCGCGGCTTTCCAGCTGCGCCAGTTGCTCGGTGTTCTGGGCGATCAAATCGCCCAGGCGGCGCAGTAGCTTGCCCCGTGCGGTGGCGGTGAGGTCACGCCAGGCCGGGCTTGCGAAAGCCGTTTGCGCGGCCTGTACGGCGCGGTCCACGTCGGCTTCATCGGCATCGGGCAGTTGCGCCCAGGGTTCGGCCAGGGCCGGGTTGAGGCTGTCGAAGGTCTTGCCGGACAGGGCATCGACCCATTCGCCGCCGATGCACATCTGGAAGCGTGCGAGTGTCATGCAACGATCCCCTTTATTGGAGTGTTTTGGGCGTACACGTTGGCCAGAAACCCCAGCAGCAGGCTATTGACCAGGCGCGGTGATTCCACCGGCATCATATGCCGTTGCTCGGCCAGCACCGCAACCGTGGCGCCGGGAATGCGGTCGGCCAGTTGCCGGGCCATTTCCGGCGTCGAGCCGGGGTCCAGTTCGCCGGTGGCGACCAGGGTGGGCGCGCGCAGCCCCTTGAGGTCATCGGCGCGATACATGTCCTGAGTCGCAAACAGCTCATAGGTGGTGAGGTAACCCTGGGGATCATTGCCCGCCAGGGTCTGGCGCAGGGCGGCGATCTGCGCCGGGTTGGCCGCCTGGTATTCACGGCTGAACCAGCGCGACAGTGCCGCTTCTGCATTTGCATCCGGTCCGTGTTCGGCGGCCTGGGCGGTGCGCGCGATCACGCCGGCGCGCTGCTCGGGGCTGCGGTTGAACACACTGTTAAGCACCACCAGGCTTTTGAGACGGTCGGGGTAATGCAGGGCGAACGCCCGTGCAACCAAACCGCCCATGGAAAACCCGATCACCGTGGCCTGGGGCAGTTGCAGGTGGTCGAGCAGCTCCAGCAACTGGTCCGCATAGCCGAGCAACGGCGTGCCGGCGGCCGGACGCGGGCTGGCGCCATGGCCGAGCATGTCATAGCTGATCACGTGGTAGTGGGAGGCCAGGCCAACGACTTGCCCGCCCCACATTTCTTTGTTCAGGCCCACGCCGTGGATCAAAACCACAGGCTGGCCTTGGCCGGTCGCCAGATAACTGGTGCCGGCCGGGGTGCGTTCAGCGGTGAGCCGAATCATGGAGCGCTCCTGCATGCTTTTTGTTATGGCCGGTGCTGCTTACTGGGCTTTTTCAGCCGCCAGCTCTTCCAGGTCGATGTAACGGTTGCCGATCCGTGGGTGCAGGCGACCGCCATCGGCGCAGCCCAGCACGACGACGATTTCGTCAGCGCGCGGCGCGTCTTCGATCTGCATTTCCAGGGTGATGTAGTGCGAGCGCAGGCCTTCGTCGTCCTTGTGCATCATCGGAATCTGGATCGAGGTGCCCGGGCCGCCGCGCTTGTTGGTGAAGCTCAGGTAGCTCTTGGCCTTGACCGCTTCACGGTAGTGGTTGCCGAAGCGCAGGGTATGGATGATCGCGCTCGCGTGTTCGATCTCGCCATCGGCACCCACCACGGCCGCTTTGCCATAGGCCTGGATGTTCTCGGCACCACCGATGATGCCCACCAGGCGCTCGACCATGAGTGCGCCGAGATCGGAGCAGTTGGCGCGGATCTCCGGCTTCAGGTCGTCGACGAAACCACGACCCAGCCAGGGGTTCTTCAGCACCACCGCCAGGCCAACCATTTTCACGGGCGTGTCGGAAGCTTTGCCGCCCTCGATAAAGGTCTCTTCTACATAACTGACGATCTTGCGGATTTCGAAACTCATGGGCTGCTCCGTCTAAGTGAGGGTCTGCGTATGATGGTATACCATAATACGAGAAGCGCAATAGGCGACAGCAAGATCCCAGCAAGCGCGCGTGGTAGCGCTCCAGCAGGGCTTGTCGAGTTGTGAGGGGAGGGGTGTGGCGATCAGGCGGTGAAAGGCTCACCGCCTGCTTTGGAGGGGATGTCAGTACTTGAAGCGGCCCACCAGGCCCTTGAGTTGGCCGGAAATATCCGTCAACCGACCTGAGCCGGTCTGCGCCGTGTGGGCAAACTCTTCGACCAGTTGCGCATCGGCATGGATCTGCGCGATGTGCCGGTTGATCTCTTCGGCCACCTGGTGCTGTTCTTCGGCGGCCGTGGCGATCTGAGTGTTCTGGTCGCGGATCGAGTCCACCGAGCCGCGGATCTTGTCGAAGCTGTCGCGGGCCTGCTGGATACGTTCCACGCTGGTGTGCGACACCAGCAGACTGCCTTGCATCTGCTGCGTGACTTCCTGGGTGCGACGGGCGAGGTTGCCGAGCAGGCTGTCGATTTCGCCCGTGGAGTCGGCGGTACGCCGGGCCAGGGCGCGGACTTCGTCGGCGACTACCGCGAAGCCACGGCCCTGGTCACCGGCGCGTGCGGCTTCGATGGCAGCGTTGAGCGCCAGCAGGTTGGTCTGTTCGGCAATCGAACGGATGGTGTCGAGGATGGTGTTGATGTTTTTGCTGTCTTGCTCCAGCAGTTGCATGGTCTGGGTTGACTTCTGCAGGTCTTCGCTGAGCTTGAGCACGCTGCCGGTGGCTTCGCCGATATGCTGCTGGCCATCGTGCACGTCGCGGTAGCCTTCGTCGGCACTGACGGCGGCGGCGCTGCAGGAACGCGCGACTTCGTTGGCGGTGGCCACCATTTCATTGAACGCGGTGCTCACCAGCTCCACGGCTTCGCGTTGACGGCCGGCGGCCTGGTTCATGTTGTGAGCCACCTCGCTGGTGTCGGCAGCGGCGGTCTGCAAGTCGGAAGAGGCGTTGCCGATGCGCTGCACCAGTTGGGCGATCATGCCCAGGAACTGGTTGAACCAGCCGGCCAGGCTGGCGGTTTCGTCCTTGCCTTGCACCTGGAGCTGGCGGGTCAGGTCGCCTTCACCTTCGGCAATTTCTTGCAGGCCGTCGGCCACGCCGCGAATCGGGCGCACGATCATGCTGGCGAAACTGGCGCCGACAAGGGCGAACACCACGGCCAATGCAGCGGCGATGGCAGCGATCAACCAAGTCAGGCTGGTGGCGCCGGCCATCACTTCATCGCGCTTGATCAGCCCGATAAAGCGCCAGCCCAGGTCTTTGGAGCTGACCACGTTGGCCATGTAGGCGACGCCGTCGATGTCGATCTGGGTGACGCCGTCACCGCCCTTGGCCAGTTCAGCGTAGTTCGGGCCCAGGTCGGCCAGCGGCTTGAAGTTATGCTTGGCATCGCTGGGGTCCACCAGCACGTTGCCGTTGCCTTCCACCAGCATCAAGTAGCCGCTGTCGCCGAGCTTGATGTTGCGCACCAGCTCGGTGAGCTGCTTGAGCGACACGTCCAGCCCGACCACGCCGAGAATGTTACCGGTGGCGTCGGCGACGGTGCGCACGGTGCCGATCAGCACCACATCGTCGGGCGCCCAGTAATAGGCGCCGGTACGCACGGTGCTGCCCGGCGCCGCGATGGCGGCCTTGTACCAAGGGCGCACGCGCGGGTCGTAGTTGTTCAGTTTAGTGTCGTCAGGCCAGCTGGCGTAGCCGCCATCGGCGAGGCCCAGGGACAGGTAAGCGGTGCTCGGATGGCTTTTGGCGAACTGGTCGAAAATCGCCAGCAGCTCTTTGTTGGTCGGGGTCAGCGGGATTTGCGTCGCGTCGGCGCCAGCGTAGCTCTTGAGGTCCTTGGCCGCGACAACGCGCGGGTCCTTGGCCACGAAGTCGACGTTCTGGCTGATGCCGTCGAAGAATTGCTTCATGCCGTTGTCGATCTGGCGGATCTCGCGACCGCTGCTGTCGAGGAAATTGGCCAGGGCCCCCTCGCGAAGATTCAACACGACCAGCACGGCCACCAGAATGACCGGCACGCACGCGATGGCGGCAAACGCCCAGGTCAGCTTTTGCTTGATATTCATGACTTCACCCGCGGGTATTTATAATTTTGGCAAGGGGGAAACAGTAGCGTCGAGCGTCGCATGTGTTGTTTTGAGGGGGTGTGACCCATGCGTACCCTTTATATCGACTGCACGGGCACGCACTTGAGGACCGGAGGGTGTTTAACCGATGCGCTCGCCACCCAGCGCGTCGCGCTGCATCGACTGCAGGTTTTTCTCGATGGTTTCGCAGATGGTTTCCATCTGGATCTGGTGCTCACTGGAGCTGAACGGGCTTTGCAGGTCGGTGCCGATGCGTTCGATGGCCAGCAGCATGAAGCCCACCACCGTCGAGGCCAACGGGGTGAACCAGCCCAGCGATTCCACCAGGCCCACCGGAACGATCAGGCAGAACAGCGAGATAAACAGGCGCGGGAAATACACGTAGGGGTAGGGCAGCGGTGTGTTGGCGATACGCTCCATGCCGCCCTGAGCGTTGGACAAGTCCACCAGGGTCGACTCCAGCCGCGCCAGGCGGATGCTGTCCAGGTGGCCGGTTTTGTATTCCTTGGCCAGCAAGGCGGCGGAGCCGGTGAGAATATCGTTGGCAAAGTTATTGGTCGCGCCATTGCGGGCAAATTCTTCGGCGGGGATAAACGCACGCACTTCCTCAGGACACGGCTCGCCCTTGAGGTGCGCGGCCAGGCAGTTCACATAGGCGACATGGCGGCGTAACAGGGTGGCCTTGACCGGGTTCACCTCGCCGTCGGGGTCGTCCAGCAGGGTCAGGACCTGGCGCGCAAAGCTGCGCGAATTATTCACCATCGCGCCCCACAGGGTGCGGGCTTCCCACCAGCGGTTGTAGGCGCTGCTGTTGCGAAAACTGATCAGCACCACCAGCGCCGAGCCCAGCAGGGTCAGAGGCATTAATGGCAAATTGATCTTGGCGGTGAGAAACAGCATGAAATCCACGGTGACGGCGACGTCCCACAGCAACAGCCAGAACAGCGCCCAGCCTACGTAGCCCATGGTCTTGATGATCAAACGGTATTTTTTGATGATGGCGGCTTTCAAACGAGGACCTCGCGCGAGCGGTAAGCAACAGTGCCTTAGCTCGGACGCCAGTGAATGGGGAAGGTTCGCCGTGGGCCTGAATCGTTTAAGCTGCTCGTCGGTTGCCTGCTGTTGGATCCAAAATTCTGGAGGTTTCATGAAAATCGGTGTGATTTCCGACACCCACGGCCTGTTGCGGCCTGAAGCCGTGGCGGCACTGGAGGGCTGCGAGCAGATCATCCACGCCGGCGATATCGGCGGCTCCGAGATTCTCGACCAGTTGGCGCGCATCGCGCCGTTGCACGTTGTACGCGGCAATAATGACCAGGGCGCGGCGTGGGCGGAGCAGGTGCCTGATCATCTGATGATCGATGTGAACGGTTGGCAGGCCTTGGTTGTGCATGACATTGCCGACGTACCGGCCTTGCTCGACCACGCGACGCGCCTGGTGATCACCGGCCACTCGCATAAACCGCTGATCGAGTGGCGGGCCGAGACGCTGTATGTGAACCCCGGCAGCGCAGGGCGGCGGCGCTTCAAACTGCCGGTGACGCTGGCGGTGCTGGACGTGCAGGCAAAGCGCATAGAGCCGCGGCTTATCGCGCTGCTGGACTGATACGACGACTACCGCTGGGCGAGAACGCTGGCCAGCAACCCAGGAAAGCGGCTCTCCAGCTCATCGCCGCGCAGCGAGTTCATGTGGGTGGTGCCCACACTGCGGGTGTGCACCAGGCCGGCATCGCGTAAAACCCGGAAGTGATGGGACATGCTGGATTTTGGCCGCCCACCGTCCAGTTCGCCGCAGGTCGCCTCCGGCACGCCGGCCAGGCAACGCACGATGTCCAGGCGCACTGGATCACTCAAGGCGTAGAGCACGCGTTCGAGGGTCAGGTCTTGAGGGGTGGGGTGTTTGAAGGCTCGCATGGCGCGGATGATAACAGGGGGGTATCGCTGAATACCATAGTTCGATTACCATCGAACTATCGAATCACTCATCTGTTGCTGGAGTCCCCCATGTCGGCATTGTTCGAACCCTTCACCCTCAAAGACGTCACCCTGCGTAACCGTATCGCCATTCCGCCGATGTGCCAATACATGGCCGATGACGGCATGGTCAACGATTGGCACCATGTGCACCTGGCCGGCATGGCCCGTGGCGGCGCCGGGCTGCTGGTGGTCGAAGCCACCGCGGTATCCCCTGAAGGCCGCATCACGCCGGGCTGCGCCGGTATCTGGAGCGATGCCCACGCCGAAGCGTTCGTGCCGATGGTCCAGGCGATCAAGGCCGCGGGTTCGGTGCCGGGCATCCAGATCGCCCACGCCGGGCGTAAGGCCAGCGCCAACCGTCCATGGGAAGGCGATGACCACATGCCGGCCTCTGACGCACGCAGCTGGGAAACCATTGCGCCGTCGGCCATTGCCTTTGGTGCCAACCTGCCGAACGTGCCGCGCGCCATGACCCTGGACGACATCGCCCGGGTCAAACAGGATTTCGTCGACGCCGCCCGTCGCGCCCGTGACGTCGGCTTTGAATGGATCGAGCTGCACTTCGCCCACGGCTACCTGGGCCAGAGCTTCTTCAGCGAACACTCCAACCAGCGCACCGACGCCTACGGCGGCAGCTTCGACAACCGCAGCCGTTTCCTCCTGGAAACCCTGGCCGCCGTGCGCGAAGTGTGGCCGGAAAACCTGCCGCTGACCGCGCGTTTCGGCGTGATCGAATACGACGGCCGCGACGAGCAGACCCTCACCGAATCCATCGAGCTGGCCCGTCACTTCAAGGCCGGCGGCCTCGACCTGTTGAGCGTCAGCGTGGGCTTCACCATCCCTGACACCAACATTCCATGGGGCCCGGCATTCATGGGCCCGATCGCCGAACGCGTGCGCCGCGAAGCCGGTATCCCGGTGACCTCGGCCTGGGGCTTTGGTACGCCGCAACTGGCGGAAGGCGCGTTGCAGGCTGGGCACCTTGACCTGGTTTCGGTAGGTCGTGCGCACCTGGCTGACCCGCACTGGGCGTATTTCGCGGCCAAGGAGCTGGGTGTCGAGAAGTCCTCGTGGACCTTGCCGGCGCCGTATGCGCATTGGCTGGAACGCTATCGCTGAGCTGAGCCAAGCGTGTAATGAGCCACTCGTTTGAGTGGCTTTTTTTCGGCCGGATTTTGATACAAACCAGATACCAAAAAAATAACGAATGAGAATAGATGTCAAACGAGAATGGTTGGTATACCATGCCCGCCGAATTCTTGGCAGGTCTGCCGCCCCATCTGGCTCATTCACTAGGTCCAACTCCCATGCGTCGTACCCTGATTTCCATCTGTGTGCTGCAGGCGTTTTCTCCCTTCAGTTGGGCAGACGTCGCCCCCTCCGAAAAAGCCAGCCTGGAGTTGCAAGCGACCAGCGTGACCGGCACGGCGGATTTCGAAACGGCGCAAGGGCCTGTCAAGGGTTACCACGCCACACGTTCGGCCAGTGCGACGCGCACCGACACCTCGATTCATGAAACGCCACAGTCCATCACCGTGGTTTCCAAAGACGTGGTCGAGGACATCGGCGCGACCCGACTGCAGGAGGCCCTCGATTACGCCGGCGGCGTGGGTCGGGCGAACAACTTCGGTGGCCAAGGCCTTACCAGTTTCACCGTGCGTGGCTTTACCACCGCTGAGTTTTATCGCAATGGGTTTCCCGTCAACCGCGGCTACCCGGCCATGCCCGACGCCAACACCATTGAACGCCTTGAAGTACTGCGCGGCCCGGCGACCATGCTCTACGGCCGTGGCGATCCCGGCGGTACCTTCAACGTGGTCTCCAAGCAGCCCCTGGCCGAGCGCACCGTCACGTTGGGCAGCCAGTTGGATGATCAGGGCATGAAGCGCGGCACCCTGGATGCCTCCGGCCCGTTGGACGACGAAGGGCGCCTGGCCTATCGCCTGAACGTGGTGGGCGAGGGCGGCGATACCTTCCGCGACCATGTTTCCACCGAACGTTACGGCGTGGCCCCGGTGTTGAGCTGGCAGGTCAATGACGCCACGAAGTTGATCTTCGAAGGCGACTTCATCCGCAACAACCACCCGCTGGATCGCGGCCTGACCCGCTTTGCCAACCAACGCGGGACGCCGTCGCGCGACACCTTCTGGGGTGAAAAATACGCCGGCGACCTGCACAACGATAACAACACCGCGCAGTTGCGCTTCGAGCATATGCTCAACGACAACTGGACCCTGGGCGGTGGTTTCCAGTGGCTCGACGGCGCGATGAAGGGCAATGGCGTGGAGGCCAACGGCGCGACCAGCCTGGGCGCCGACGGCCGCACCCTGCAGCGCAACTTCAACTACCGCAAGCTGGAATGGACCGACAAGGACTATCAGCTCAACTTGACCGGGCACTTCTCTACTGGCGGTTTTGATCACACCCTGCTGACCGGCGTCGAGTACGAAGACTACGATTATAAATCGATCATCCAGCGCTCCAGCGCTGCGACGGGCACCTTTCCGATCGATATCTTCAACCCGGTCTACGGCCAGCCGCGTCCGGCGCTGACCCGCACGCCCACCCATGACAAGGAAAACCTCAAGACCTACGCGGCCTTCGTCCAGGACCAGGTGGCGCTGACCGAGCGTTTGAAAGTTCTCGCAGGTGCACGCTTTGAGCGTTTCGAGCATAAGTATGAATCCTACGCAGGCGCCCCGAACTGGAACGCGGCCGATAATGCCGTCACCCCGCGCGTCGGCGTGATGTACGACCTCACCGATACCGTCGCGATTTATGCCGATGCCGCCCGCTCCTTCAAACCGAACACCGGTGCCAGCCGCCAGGGTGGCGGGTTCGAACCGGAGAAAGGCAAGTCCTATGAGATGGGCGTGAAATGGGAAGCGCTGGATAAACAGCTGAGCGTCGACGCGGCGATCTACCAGATCGAAAAGAAAAACGTCCAGGGTGTCGACCCGCTTGACTCCGCTTTCAACGTTGCGACCGGTCAGGTGCGCAGCCGCGGTTTCGACCTGAATGTGGCCGGTAACCTGACGCCTGAATGGCGGGTGATCGGCGGCTATGCATACGTGGATGCGGCGGTCACCAAGGATACGGCGGTTCGTACAGGGACGCGCCTGGCCAACATCCCGCGTAACAGCTTCAGCCTGCTTAACGTGTATGAGTTCCAGGACGGCACGCTCAAGGGACTGGGCCTTGGCGCAGGTACAAAATACGTGGCGGATCGTGCCGGGCAGACCACCAATACTACATTCACCATGGATGCTTACACGGTGGTCGACCTGCTGGGTTACTACAAGGTCAACGAGAACGTACGGCTCAACCTGGATGTGAAAAACCTATTCAACCGCGAGTACGAAGAGGGTTCGTTCCAGAACTTCTATGCCTACCCTGGTGAGCCGCGTACCGTGCAGGTAGGCATCTCGTACACCTTGTAATGGCTGCCCGTCGGCGTGCAATCCTCCAACCGGTGATTGCACGCCACGTCACAACCCCGGCAGAAAACCCCGCCTGCGCTCAAAAAAGCGTTTACGCCTTCCCCGAGAGATGAGAAAAGCATGCCCATTTCCCCGGAGATGGACATCCCATGCCTCGCTCAGTCTTCATCACCCGCCTGGTCGTCGCCCTGCTGATCGGCGCCGCGCTGTGGTACATCTGGATCATCGCCAGCCCCAAGCTGGAAATCGGCGGTGCCAGCCCGGATCAGCAGCAGTTGGGCACCTTGCAGGGCCTGAGTCCGTATGGCTTCGCCGACTCGGGTACCGGCGTTGTGGTGACGGCCCAAGGGACGTGGTTGGTAGGGCGGGTCAATGATGAATGTCACAGGTTCGAACCGAGTGCCGAAGAGGTCAACCTGACCGAGCAGCTCTACGGCAAGACCCCGAAGGCGCCGGAAGAGGAAAGCACGTATTCCAGCTTCTTCTCAGGCAGCAAACCCCAGACCACCTTTGTGTCGCGCCTGGGGGCTGACGGCGAGTTCAAGCCAGTGGCCCGGCTCAGTGGCGGCGCGTCCTTGGTGGCCAGTGCCGATGGCGCACGGGTGTTTCTGCTCACCGACCTGCAGCGTCCCAAGGGCGCCGATGGCCAGGTGGTGTTCAGCAGTGATGACCAGGGCAAGACCTGGAACTTGTTGACCGATGATTTCTTTCCCGGGATAGGGGGGGCGCTGGTGCTCCTTGATCCGTACTTTTACAGCAAGGACGAGGTCTGGGCCTGGGGCCTCCCCGAAGAAATCGAGGATGCGTCCAACAGTCTATCGACCGGAGTGTACTACTCCAGTGCCGGCGGCCTGCACAGTACGCCGATCATGACCCCACACTCTTTGGTGGTAGGGTCTGAGTACGCAAGCGGCAAACGCCCGGATATCAAGCAATGGCACGATTCAAGCGACCAAGTGACCCACGTGCTGCAATTGGATGCCCGACGCGCCTATATCTGGGTGTCCCAGCGCTTCTGGGGCAGCTCCCCGGATGACAAGGACGGCAACGTGGCGGCCAGCGTCACCACCCGGGTGGAACTCACGCGCACGGCCGGGACCTGGCAGGTGGGCAGGATCGAACGTGAAGACGGCTTGTACATCACCGACCTGGGCAGTAACGGCGAGGGGCGTGTGCTCGGCCTGATCGACCAGGGCTCGCGTGGGCAGGCCATGGTCGCTGAAATGAACACCACTACCCTGGCCTGGCAGCCCCTGGGCGATGTGCCCAATGTGTTTTCGCCACTGGCCGCCAGCACCCAGGCGCAGCGGTTGTGGGTGGGGCGCGATAGCCTGATGATCAGCACCTACAGCGAACACCACCCACCGCGTTGGCTGTACTGGTGGGGCGATGCGAACATCTCGGCCGGGGCAGTGTTTTATTCCAACGACTGGGGCCAGGGCTGGAGACGCCTGGCCCTGGACGACCACGGCGTGCTCGGTTTCGACGCTGCCAGCGACCGGGTAATCTGGGCCAAGCCAAGTCAGCGTGATGGCGTCGGCATTCATACCTACGGCTTGCGTTAAAGCGGACCTTGAGCCGCAGTGGTGAACGGCTTCAGAGCGGAGTGAGCACGTTCATCACCGTATCCAACGCCACCCGCGTGTCATCCAACTGCACCAGCGACGCATGCCGCGCGCCCAGTGCGTCGCGGTTTTTGATCGCGGTCAGGATCGCCTTGTGCCGGGGCAGGCTCAGGCCCTGGATATCCGGGCGGCGGTTGGTGATGTTGATCGACTCGCGCAACGGCAACGACAGCATGTTGCACATATAGGCGAGCAGGTCGTTGCGGGTGGCGTCGGCAATGGCGCGGTGGAAGTCCAGGTCGGCCTGCAACAGGTCTTCGTGGGTCTTCGCGGTTTCCATGCCGCCGTAAGCCTTCTCGATGATGGCGATGTCTTCGTCGGTGGCCGTGGTCGCCGCCATGGCCGCGATTTCCGGTTCCAGAATGCGCCGCACACCGGCCAGCGTGTTGAAAAACTCGCTGTGGGGCGTGGACTGCATCAACCAGGACAGTACGTCCGGGTCGAGCAGGTGCCATTTCAAGCGGGGCCGCACCACCGCGCCGACCCGAGGCTTGGAATACACCAGGCCCTTGGCGCTGAGCACCCGTGTCGCCTCGCGCAACACCGAGCGGCTGACCTTGTACTCCTCGCAGAGCGTGGCCTCCATGGGCAGCCGTTCTTCGGGCTTGAAGCGGCCGGAAACGATGTGCATGCCCAAGTCCTGAACGATCTGGGCATGCTGGCTCTTGCGCGGCTTGGGCGGCTGGTGATCCATAACGACGGGGAGGCTCTGGCTTAGATTCGCGGCATCATAGCATCCCAATTAGTGGGAATGCCGTGGGACTTCCGCCCCGCGGCAACCCACCAGGAAATCGAAGTCGCAACCCTGGTCGGCCTGCAGTACATGGTCGATGTACAGCTGGCGATAGCCACCGACGATGAGCTTTTCGGAGGGCGCCAGGTTCGCCATCCGCTCTGCCAGCTCGGCGTCAGGGATGTCCAGGTGCAGGCGGCCATTGGCGCAGTCCAGTTCGATCCAATCGCCTTCCTTCACCGCGGCCAACGGCCCGCCGGCTGCGGCTTCCGGCGCCACATGCAACACCACCGTGCCGTACGCCGTGCCGCTCATGCGCGCATCGGAAATACGCACCATATCCGTCACGCCCTGGGCCAGCAGCTTGGCCGGCAGGCCCATGTTGCCGACTTCGGCCATGCCTGGGTAACCCTTGGGCCCGCAGTTTTTCATGACCAGGATCGAGTTGGCGTCCACGTCCAGCTCCGGGTCGTTGATGCGTGCCTTGTACATGTCGAAGTTCTCGAACACCACCGCGCGGCCGCGGTGCTGCATCAGCTCCGCGCTGGCGGCGGAGGGCTTGAGCACCGCGCCCAGCGGCGCCAGGTTGCCACGCAGCACGCAGATGCCGCCGTCGGCGCGGATCGGGTTGTCGAGGGTGCGGATCACTTCATCCTGGCCGTAGATCGGCGAGTCCTTGGTGTTCTCGCCCAGGGACTTGCCATTCACGGTCAAGGCATTCGGGTGCGGGATCAGGTTGGCTTCACCGAGGCGGCGCAGCACGGCGGGCAGGCCACCGGCGTAGTAGAACTCTTCCATCAGGAAACGCCCCGACGGCTGCAGGTCGACAATGGTCGGCATGCCACGGCCGATGCGGGTCCAGTCATCCAGGTCCAGCTCCACGCCGATGCGCCCGGCGATGGCCTTGAGGTGGATCACGGCGTTGGTCGAGCCGCCGATGGCCGCGTTCACGCGAATCGCGTTTTCGAACGCCTCTTTGGTGAGGATCTTGGAGAGCTTCAAATCTTCGCGCACCATCTCTACCGCGCGCATGCCCGACATATGCGCCAGCACATAGCGCCGTGCATCCACCGCCGGGATCGCCGCGTTGTGGGGCAGGGAGGTGCCCAGTGCTTCGGCCATGCAGGCCATGGTGGAGGCCGTGCCCATGGTGTTGCAGGTGCCCGCCGAACGCGACATGCCGCCCTCGGCCGCGAGGAAATCATCCAAGGTAATGGTGCCGGCTTTCACCTGTTCGCTGAGCTGCCACACCACGGTGCCCGAGCCGATGTCCTGGCCCTTGTGCTTGCCGTTGAGCATCGGCCCGCCGGTAACCACGATGGCGGGCACGTCGCAACTGGCGGCGCCCATCAGCAGCGCCGGGGTGGTCTTGTCGCAGCCGGTCAGCAGCACCACGCCGTCAATCGGGTTGCCGCGAATCGCTTCTTCCACGTCCATGCTCGCCAGGTTGCGGGTGAGCATGGCGGTAGGGCGCAGGTTCGATTCGCCGTTGGAAAACACCGGGAACTCCACCGGGAAGCCGCCGGCCTCGATCACGCCGCGTTTGACGTGCTCGGCGATCTGGCGGAAATGCGCGTTGCACGGGGTCAGCTCCGACCAGGTGTTGCAGATGCCGATGATCGGCTTGCCATGGAACTGATGGTCGGCAATGCCCTGGTTCTTCATCCAGCTGCGGTACATGAAGCCGTTCTTGTCGGCGGTACCGAACCACTGGGCGGAGCGTAGGCCGGGCTTTTTATCAGACATGATCGATTCTCTTATTGTATGACTATATGTTCTATGCGTGCCTAAACATAAGCGCAAAATCGATGCTTTGGAAGAGTTGTTTTGCAAATAGTCCTACTATATAGTCAGCCTCAACTGAGGTATGACCCTGGCGGATTTTCGCGAGAGGCGTCCCCCGAGCTTCTATAAGAACAACAATCGGAGATCGACCCATGAGCCAGGAGCTGCGGCTTATTCGGCGCATCACGCTGAAACTGATTCCCTTCCTGATCCTGCTGTACCTGATCGCCTACGTGGACCGTTCCGCCGTGGGCTTCGCCAAGTTGCACATGGGCGCCGACGTCGGCATTGGCGACGCCGCCTATGGCCTGGGCGCGGGGCTGTTCTTCATTGGCTACTTCCTGTTCGAGATCCCCAGCAACTTGATGCTCGACCGCTTCGGCGCGCGGCGCTGGTTTGCGCGGATCATGCTCACCTGGGGCGCCATCACCATCGGCATGGCCTTTGTGCAAGGGCCGCACAGCTTCTACGTGATGCGCTTTCTGCTCGGCGCGGCCGAAGCGGGCTTTTTTCCGGGCGTCCTGTACTACATCACCCAATGGTTCCCGGTGCGCCATCGCGGCAAGATCCTCGGGCTGTTCATTCTCTCGCAACCCATCGCCATGATGATCACCGGCCCCGTGTCCGGTGGCTTGCTGGGCATGGACGGCATCCTCGGCCTGCACGGCTGGCAGTGGCTGTTTATCGTGATCGGCACTCCGGCGATCCTGCTGACCTGGCCGGTGCTGCGCTACCTGCCGGATGGCCCCAAGCAGGTCAAATGGATGAGCGACGAGGAAAAAGCCTGGCTCACCGGCGAACTGGCCAAAGACCTGCAGGCCTACGGCCAGACCCGCCACGGCAACCCGCTGCATGCGTTGAAAGACAAGCGCGTGTTGCTGCTGGCGCTGTTCTACCTGCCGGTGACCCTGAGCATCTATGGCCTGGGCCTGTGGCTGCCGACCCTGATCAAGCAGTTCGGCGGCAGCGACCTCACCACCGGCTTCATCTCCGCCGTGCCGTATATCTTCGGCATCATCGGCCTGCTGATTATTCCGCGCAGTTCCGACCGTTTGAATGATCGCTACGGCCACCTCGCCGTGCTCTATGTGCTGGGCGCCATCGGCCTGTTCTCAAGCGCCTGGCTGAGTGCGCCGGTACTGCAGATGGCTGCGCTGTGCCTGGCGGCATTCGCGCTGTTTTCCTGCACGGCGGTGTTCTGGACCTTGCCGGGGCGGTTCTTCGCCGGCGCCAGTGCGGCGGCGGGCATTGCCCTGATCAATTCGGTGGGCAACCTCGGCGGCTATATCGGCCCGTTCGTGATCGGTGCGCTCAAGGAGTACACCGGCAACCTGGCCTCGGGCTTGTATTTCCTGTCGGCGGTGATGCTGTTCGGGCTGGTCCTGACCGGCGTGGTCTACCGCCTGCTGGAGCGCAAGCATGTGCTGCCCGTCGACCAATTCGCCGCCAGCGCCCGTGGCGCCACACGACCTTAATCTGGGAGAAAATCCATGCGTCTAGTTCAGTTCGAGTCAAGCAACGGCGAGCGCCGCGTCGGCGTTGTCGAGGGCAGCCAACTGCGTGAGGTGCGCACGGCGCGCAGCGTGCGCGAGTTGGCGTTGGCCGCCATCGAAGCGGGGGTGGGCCTGGAACACCAGGTGAACAGCCTCGGCCTGGGCGACAGCCACGACTACGCCAGCCTGCTGGCCGACCTGAAGATCCTGCCGCCGCTGGATCACCCGGACCCAGCGCACATGCTGATCAGCGGCACCGGCCTGACCCACCTGGGCAGCGCCTCGGCGCGCGACAAGATGCACCAGGCCGGCGACGAGACCGCCTTGACCGACACCATGCGCATCTTCAAATGGGGCGTGGAGGGCGGTAAACCGGCGGCCGGCCAGGCGGGCGTGCAACCGGAGTGGTTCTACAAGGGCGACGGCAGCACCGTCGTGCGCCCAGGCGCCGCCTTCCCGGTGCCGCCGTTTGCCGAAGATGCCGGCGAAGAGCCGGAAATCGGTGGCCTTTACGTGATCGGCCCGGATAGCAAGCCTTACCGCGTGGGCTTTGCGGTAGGCAACGAGTTCTCCGACCATATCATGGAGCGCAAGAACTACCTGTACCTGGCCCATTCCAAACTGCGCAGTTGCAGCTATGGCCCGGAAGTGCGCGTGGGCCAATTGCCCCAGCACCTGGCGGGCACCAGTCGTATCCTGCGTAACGGCGAGGAAATCTGGCGGAACGAATTCCTCAGCGGCGAGGCCAATATGTGCCACAGCCTGGAAAACCTCGAATACCATCACTTCAAATACCGCCAGTTCCTCAAGCCCGGCGATGTGCATATTCACTTCTTCGGCACCGCCACGCTGTCATTTGCCGACGGTATACGTACCCAGGCCGGCGATGTGTTCGAGATCAGCCAGGCTGAGTTCGGCGCGCCGCTGGTCAACCGTGTCGGCAGCAGCGATGCGGCATTCGAACCCGGCAACGTCATCACCCTTTAAAGGAGAGCCCCATGACCCAGTATCTCGGCCACAATTACATCGGCGGCCAGCGCAGCGCCAACGGCAGCGTCAAGCTGCAAAGCGTCGACGCGACCACTGGCGAAGCCTTGCCCCAGGATTTCTACCAGGCCACCCCGGACGAAGTCGACGCCGCCGCCAAGGCCGCCGCGCAGGCTTACCCGGCGTACCGCGCCTTGAGTGCCGCGCGCCGCGCGCAGTTCCTGGATGCGATCGCTGACGAACTGGATGCCCTGAGCGATAACTTCATTGAGTTGGTGTGCCGCGAAACCGCACTGCCGGCCGCGCGTATCAAGGGCGAGCGTGGGCGCACCAGCGGCCAGATGCGCTTGTTCGCGACCGTGCTGCGTCGCGGTGATTTCTACGGCGCGCGTATCGACAAGGCCCTGCCGGATCGCCAGCCACTGCCACGCCCGGACCTGCGTCAGTACCGCATCGGCCTCGGCCCGGTGGCAGTGTTCGGCGCGAGCAACTTCCCCCTGGCGTTCTCTACGGCGGGCGGTGATACCGCAGCGGCATTGGCGGCCGGTTGCCCGGTAGTGTTCAAGGCCCATAGCGGGCATATGGCCACGGCTGAACAGGTTGCCAGTGCAATTATTCGCGCGGCCGAAGCCACCGAAATGCCGGCCGGCGTGTTCAACATGATCTTCGGCGGTGGCGTCGGCGAAGCGCTGGTCAAGCACCCGGCGATCCAGGCCGTGGGTTTCACCGGTTCGCTCAAGGGCGGTCGTGCCCTGTGCGACATGGCGGCGGCGCGCCCGCAGCCGATCCCGGTGTTCGCCGAAATGTCGAGCATCAACCCGGTGATCGTATTACCCCAGGCCCTCAAGGCGCGCGCTGAAAGCGTGGCCCGCGACCTGACCGCTTCGGTGGTGCAGGGTTGCGGCCAGTTCTGCACCAACCCTGGGCTGGTGATCGGCATCGCGTCGCCCGAATTCACGGCCTTTACCCAACAAGTGGCGCAATTGATCGGCGAGCAACCGGCGCAAACCATGCTCAATGCCGGCACCCTGGGCAGCTACGGCAAGGGCCTGGAAAAGCTCCTGGCGCACGCCGGTATCCAGCACCTGGCGGGCAACGCCCAGGCGGGCAACCAGGCGCAGCCGCAACTGTTCAAGGCCGATGTGCGCCTGTTGATCGACGGCGATGAAGTGCTGCAGGAAGAAGTCTTCGGCCCCACCACGGTGTTTGTCGAAGTCGCCGACCAGGCCCAGCTCAGTGCGGCCTTGCACGGTCTGCACGGGCAATTGACTGCCACGATCATCGGCGAGCCGGACGACCTTCAACAGTTCGCCGAACTCACGCCGCTGCTGGAACAGAAAGTCGGGCGCATCCTGCTCAACGGCTACCCAACCGGTGTGGAGGTCTGCGATTCGATGGTACACGGCGGGCCGTACCCGGCGACATCGGACGCCCGTGGCACCTCGGTCGGCACCTTGGCCATCGACCGGTTCCTGCGTCCTGTGTGCTTCCAGAACTACCCCGACAGCCTGCTGCCCGATGCGTTGAAAAACGCCAATCCGTTGCGTATCCAGCGGCTGGTGGACGGCACGCCATCGCGCGAATCGCTGTAAAGCACGCCTGAGAACAACAACACTCCAGGAGGCACCATGTCGTTTCACGCTGTCACCACGCATCGCGCGCAACTGGGGGAGGGCCCGTTCTGGGACGCGCCCACCCAGGCGCTGTACTGGGTCAATATCGCCGGCAAACAGGCTTTGCGCCTGATGGACGGGCACTTGCAGGTGTGGCAGTTGCCCGAGCATGTTTCGGCGTTCATTCCCTGTGAAAGCGGCGATGCGCTGGTGACCTTGAGCAGCGGCGTGTATCGCCTCGACCTGGCCACCGAAGCCCTGGCGCTGCTGTGCGTGGCCGACCCGCAACCGGGCAACCGCGGCAATGAAGCCCGTTGCGATGCCCAGGGCCGGCTGTGGCTGGGCACCATGCAGAACAACATCGGCGAGCAGGGTGAAGACCTGCCCATCACCCGACGCTCCGGCGGCCTGTTTCGCATCGATGCCGATGCGCGGGTCACGCCGCTGCTCAGTGGCCTGGGCATTCCCAACACCCTGCTGTGGAGCGATGACGGCACGCAGGTGCATTTCGGCGACAGCCTGGACGGCACGCTGTACCGGCACGGGATTGCGCCGGACGGCCAACTGCATCCGGCGCACGTCTGGTTCGGCCCGCACGAACGCGGTGGGCCGGACGGCTCGGCCATGGACGTGGAGGGTTACATCTGGAACGCGCGCTGGGACGGCAGCTGCCTGCTGCGCCTTGCGCCCGACGGTCAGGTGGACCGCATCATCGAACTGCCGGTCAGCCGTCCCACCAGCTGCGTGTTCGGCGGCCCCAACCTCACCACCCTGTATATCACCAGCGCCGCCAGCCCTTTGGATCACCCCTTGGATGGTGCGGTGCTGGCCATCGAGGTCGACGTGCCAGGCAAGCCCTGTCACCGCTTTGCCGGTTAAACCCAAGACTTTGAAAAACAACAACAAGGAGTCACCCGTATGAATCGTCGTCGTGGTTTGCGTTCCCTGTGCTGCGCCGCTGTGGCGGTCTCGGCCATGAGCTTGAGCGGGCTGTTGCTGGCCGCTGAAGAAGTGAAGATCGGCTTTCTGGTCAAGCAGGCCGAAGAACCGTGGTTCCAGACCGAATGGGCCTTCGCCGAAAAAGCCGGCAAGGAACACGGCTTCACCGTGATCAAGATCGCCGTGCCGGATGGCGAAAAAACCCTTTCGGCCATCGACAGCCTGGCCGCCAACGGCGCCAAGGGCTTTGTGATCTGCCCGCCGGACGTATCCCTCGGCCCGGCCATCGTCGCCAAGGCCAAGGCCAATGGCCTAAAGGTGATCGCCGTTGACGACCGTTTTGTCGACGCCAAAGGCGCCTTTATGGAAGACGTGCCGTACCTGGGCATGGCCGCGTTTGAAGTGGGCCAGAAGCAGGGCGCCGCGATGGCCGCCGAAGCGAAGAAACGCGGTTGGGACTGGAAGGAGACCTATGCAGTGGTCACCACTTTCAACGAACTCGACACCGGCAAGAAACGCACCGACGGTTCGATCCAGTCGCTGAAAGAGGCAGGCATTCCGGCCGACCATATCCTCACCGCCCCACTTAAAACCCTCGACGTGCCCGGCAGCATGGACGCCACCAACTCGGCCCTGGTCAAGCTGCCCAGCGGCGCGAAAAACCTGATCATCGGCGGCATGAACGACAACACCGTGCTCGGCGGCGTACGCGCCACCGAAAGTGCCGGCTTCAAGGCCGCCAACGTGATCGGCATCGGCATCAATGGCACCGACGCCATCGGCGAACTCAAGAAGAAAGACAGCGGCTTCTTCGGCTCAATGCTGCCTAGCCCGCACATCGAAGGCTACAACACCGCGCTGATGATGTACGAATGGGTCACCAAAGGCACTGAGCCGCCGAAGTACACGGCCATGGACGAAGTGACGCTGATCACTCGCGCCAATTTCCAGGAAGAACTGACCAAAATCGGGCTGTGGAAATGACCGCTGCCGCCTTGCGATTCGACGGCATCGGCAAAACCTTTCCCGGGGTCAAGGCGCTGGATGGCATCAGCTTCATCGCCCACCCGGGCCAGGTGCACGCCTTGATGGGCGAGAACGGCGCGGGCAAGTCGACGCTGCTGAAAATCCTCGGCGGCGCGTACATCCCTAACAGCGGCACGCTGCAGATCGGCGAACAGACCATGGCCTTCAAAAACGCCGCTGACAGCATCGCCAGCGGCGTCGCGGTGATCCATCAGGAGCTGCACCTGGTACCGGAAATGACCGTGGCCGAGAACCTGTTCCTCGGGCACTTGCCGTCGCGCTTCGGCGTGGTCAACCGCAGCCAGTTGCGCAAGCAGGCGCTGGCCTGCCTCAAGGGCCTGGCGGATGAAATCGATCCCGAGGAAAAGCTCGGTCGGCTGTCCCTCGGCCAGCGCCAATTGGTGGAAATTGCCAAGGCGCTGTCCCGTGGCGCCCATGTGATCGCCTTCGACGAACCCACCAGCAGCCTCTCGGCGCGCGAGATCGACCGCTTGATGGCGATCATCACGCGCCTGCGCGACGAGGGCAAAGTGGTGCTGTATGTATCGCACCGCATGGAGGAAGTGTTCCGCATCTGCAACGCCGTCACGGTGTTCAAGGACGGGCGCTATGTGCGCACGTTCGAGGACATGAGCGCGCTGACCCATGACCAGTTGGTGACGTGCATGGTCGGTCGCGATATCCAGGATATCTACGACTATCGTCCGCGCACGCACGGCGACGTCGCGCTCAAGGTCGATGGCCTGCTGGGTCCCGGCTTGCGCGAGCCGATCAGTTTCAATGTACGCAAGGGCGAGATTCTCGGCCTGTTCGGCCTGGTCGGGGCAGGGCGTACCGAGCTGTTCCGCCTGCTCAGCGGCCTGGAGCGCTCCAGCGCCGGGCAGTTGGAACTGTGTGGCGCGCCACTGCGCTTGCAGTCACCTCGGGACGCCATCGCGGCCGGCGTGCTGCTGTGCCCGGAAGACCGCAAGAAAGAGGGCATCATTCCGCTGTCCAGCGTGGCCGAGAACATCAACATCAGCGCACGCGGCGCGCATTCCGCGTTCGGTTGGTTGCTGCGCGACGGCTGGGAGAAGCGCAACGCCGACCAGCAGATCAAGGCGATGAAGGTCAAGACGCCCAACGCGGGGCAGAAGATCATGTACCTCTCGGGCGGCAATCAGCAAAAGGCCATTCTCGGCCGCTGGCTGTCGATGCCGATGAAAGTGCTGCTGCTGGACGAGCCGACCCGTGGCATCGATATCGGCGCCAAGGCCGAGATCTACCAGATCATCCATAACCTCGCGGCCCAGGGCATTGCGGTGATCGTGGTGTCCAGCGACCTGATGGAAGTGATGGGCATTTCCGACCGCATCCTGGTGCTCTGCGAAGGCGCACTGCGGGGTGAGCAAACCCGCGAACAGGCGACTGAATCCAACTTGCTGCAACTGGCCTTGCCACGCAGCGTGGCGAACTGAGAGACGACTATGACAACCCAAGACAACGCGTTGCCCTCGGCACGCAAACCCCTGGATATGCGCGCACTGCTCGACAACTGGGCGATGCTGCTGGCTGCCGTGGGCATCTTTGTACTCTGTGCCTTGCTGATCGATAACTTCCTCTCGCCGCTGAACATGCGCGGGCTGGGTCTGGCGATTTCCACCGTAGGCATCGCCGCCTGCACCATGCTGTTTTGCCTGGCATCGGGGCACTTCGACCTGTCGGTGGGCTCGGTGATCGCCTGCGCCGGGGTGGTGGCGGCGATCGTGATGCGCGACACCGACAGCGTCATGCTCGGTATCGGCGCCGCGCTGGGGATGGGTTTGATCGTCGGGCTGATCAACGGCATCGTGATCGCCAAACTGCGGGTCAACGCGCTGATCACCACGCTGGCGACCATGCAGATCGTGCGCGGGCTGGCGTATATCTTCGCCGACGGCAAGGCGGTGGGCGTGTCCCAGGACCAATTCTTCGTGTTCGGCAACGGCCAATGGCTGGGCGTGCCGGTGCCGATCCTGATCACCATCGTCTGCTTTATGTTTTTCGGCTGGCTGCTCAATTACACCACGTACGGGCGCAACACCATGGCCATCGGTGGCAACCCGGAAGCGGCGTTGCTGGCGGGCGTCAATGTGGACCGCACCAAGATCCTGATCTTTGCCGTGCACGGTGTGATCGGCGCATTGGCCGGGGTGATCCTGGCCTCGCGCATGACCTCCGGCCAGCCGATGATCGGCCAGGGCTTCGAGCTGACGGTGATCTCGGCCTGTGTGTTGGGCGGAGTGTCGTTGAGCGGCGGGATCGGCATGATCCGGCATGTGATCGCCGGCGTGTTGATCCTGGCGATTATCGAGAATGCGATGAACCTGAAGAACATCGACACCTTCTACCAGTACGTGATCCGCGGCTCGATCCTGCTGCTGGCGGTGGTCATCGACCGTATGAAACAACGCTGAACCCTTGTCATGTGAAGATCCAAATGTGGGATGAGCTTTTGTGTGGGAGCTGGCTTGCCTGCGATAGCGGTGAGTCAGTCACTACTGCTTTAACTGATACACCGCCATCGCAGGCAAGCCAGCTCCCACAGGTTTAGTCGGCAGAGAATTTGAAAACGGTGTTCTGGGTGTAAGTCTGCCCAGGGTTCAAACGGGTCGAGGCAAACTTGGGCTGGTTAGGTGCATCTGGATAGTGCTGGGTCTCCAGCGTGAAACCACTCCAGTGCAGGTAAGTCTTGCCGCCTTTGCCCTTTACCGAACCATCAAGGAAGTTACTGGTATAGAACTGCACGCCCGGCTCCGTGGTGTAGAGCTGCAATCTGCGCCCCGACTCAGGATCATGTACCTCGGCCGCCAGTTTCTTCACGTCACCCTGGGTGTCCAGTGCCCAGTTGAAGTCGAACCCGCCTTGTTTAGGCTCGGCAAACTTGAGCTGCGGATGATCGGCCTTGATGTGCTGGCCGATCGGTGTTGGTTTCAGGAAGTCCATCGGCGTGCCTTTCACCGGCGCCACTTCGCCGGTCGGAATCAGGGTGGCGTTCACCGGCGTGTAATGGCTGGCGTGCAAGGTAGCCACTTGCTTGAGAATGTCGCCATTGCCCGCGCCGGCCAGGTTGAAGTAGCTGTGGTTGGTGAGGTTGAGCACCGTGGGCTTGTCGGTGGTGGCCTTGTAGGCGATGTGCAGTTCGTTTTTATCGTTGAGGCTGTAGGTGACTTCGGTTTTCAGGTTACCGGGAAAGCCCATTTCACCGTCCTTGGACAGGTAGGTGAGGGTAACGCCCACCGAGTCCTTGCCCTTGACCTCGGCGGCCTTCCACACCTGCTTGTCGAAGCCTTGCGCGCCGCCATGCAGTGAGTTGGGGCCATCGTTGAGCGGCACCTGGTAGCGTTTGCCGTCCAGCTCAAAGGCACCGCCGGCCAGGCGATTGCCGAAGCGGCCGATGGTCGCTCCAAAAAACGCCGTGCCGGCCTGGTAGCCTTGCACGTCGTCGAAGCCCAGCACCACGTCGTCGACCTTGCCGTTTTTGTCCGGCACTTTCAGCGACTGCAGCACGCCGCCGTAGGTGATCACCGTGGCTTGCATGCCGTGGCTGTTGCGCAGGATGTACTGCTCGACGGCGGTGCCGTCGTTGGTTTTACCGAAGGGCTTGTGTTCGCTGGTGAGTCCTGCGGCCTGGGCGCCGCCGCTGGCGATCAACATGGACATGGCGAGACCGGACAACAGATAACGAGGGTGCTTCATGGTCGAACGTCCTTTTGTTGTTTTGAGTGGAATAGTTCTACTAATAGCGATATTTTGTCGGTTGGACAGCGAATTTATAGCCTTAAACGCCGTATTTGCAAAATAAAATAAGACTAATTGAGCGAGGCAACCTTTCATGACGACTCAACACGCGGTTTATCCCGACCTCGAAGGCAAGACCGTGCTGATCTCCGGCGGTGCTTCGGGTATCGGCGAATTCATGGTCCGGGCCTTCGCCGCCCAGGGCGCCAAGGTGGGGTTTGTGGACCGTGCGCAAAGCCAGGGCGAACGCCTGGCGGCGCTGTTGAGTTCGCGCGGGCACACCGTGGAGTTCGTGAACTGCGACATCACTGATGAGATCGGCTACAAGGCCGCCATCGGCCGCTTCGAACACTCATTGGGGCCGATCACCGTACTGGTGAACAACGCGGCCAATGACGTGCGCCACACGCTCGAAGAAGTCGACTCGGAAATGTTCGACAGGCTGATCTCGGTCAACCTCAAGCACGCCTTCTTCGCTGCCAAGGCCGTGGTGCCGATGATGAAAAACGCAGGTGGCGGGGCGATCATCAACCTGGGGTCGGTGGGCTGGATGATGGCCTCCGCCGGCTACCCGGTGTACGCCGCCAGCAAGGCCGCCGCCCACGGCATGACCCGCGCCCTGGCCCGTGAGTTGGGGCCGAGCCGTATCCGCGTCAACACGCTGGTGCCAGGTTGGGTGATGACCGAAAAACAACTGGCGATGTGGGTCGACGATGCCGCCAAGGAACTGATCAGCCGCAGCCAATGTTTGCCGGGCAGCGTACTGCCGGAACACATCGCCAATATGGCGCTGTTTCTCGCCTCCGATGCGTCGGCGATGTGCTCGGCGCAGAACTTCATTGTGGATGGTGGCTGGGTCTGAGCCCGGCGCAATCGTCCAGGCAATGAAAGCCCTAAATGTGGGAGCGGGCTTGCCCGCGAAAGCGGTGTGTCAATCAAAGATTTTCCAACTGAACCACCGCATTCGCGAGCAAGCCCGCTCCCACATTTGAACTGCGGTGATTATTCGATGGGATAGCGCTTGAACGCCGTATGCTCTTCGAGGCGCTCGGCGTGACGCTTCAAGTTGGGAAACACATCCGCTTTGACCACCGACGCCACGGTGAACTGGCTGAACGACCAGGCGACCGCCGCGGTGAGGGACGCCTGGCTCAGCGGTTCATTGTCAGTCAACTGCTTTTCCAGCAATGAATAGGCCGCGAGCAATTGCCCGCTTACACGCTCAAGCCAGGGCTCATGCAGCTTCTCGGCCGGACGCAGGTTGTGTTCATAGACGATCTGCACGCTCTTCTCGCAGGCCGCCAGGGCCAGCCCAAGCAACTGCAGGTCGCGGGCGCGTGTGGCGGGTTGCTGGGGGAGCAGTTTTTTGTCTGCCGGTGCCAGGCTTTCCAGGTAGTCCAGGATCAGGCTGGAGTCCATCAAAACCGTGCCATCGTCCAGCATCAGGGTCGGGGCCTTGACCACTGGGTTGATCTCGGAAAACTCGCTGAAGGTGCGAAAAACCGACAGCGGTTCATGCACAAAATCCACCCCGTACAGCTCCAGGGAAATGGCCACGCGGCGCACATAGGGCGAGTCCAGCATACCGATCAGTTTCATGAAGCCTCCATTGCTCTCAAGGTGCCTGGCTCGGAGCTTACGTCCGCTTGATCGGCGGGCGCAATTGCGAATGGGTTCCCGCAACGCCAGCCTTTGGTTTAGTCTGGAACGCTTCGTTGATCGCTTCTGGAGCAGTGAGCATGACCGAGTACGTACCCCCCAAGGTCTGGACCTGGGACGCCGAAAGCGGCGGCACGTTCGCCAGCATCAACCGCCCGATTGCCGGCCCGACCCATGACAAGGAACTGCCGGTGGGCCAGCACCCCCTGCAACTGTATTCGCTTGCCACGCCCAATGGGCAGAAGGTCACCATCCTGCTCGAAGAGCTGCTGGCCCTGGGGCACAGCGGCGCCGAATACGATGCGTGGCTGATCAAGATCGGCGACGGCGACCAGTTCGGCAGCGGTTTTGTCGGAGTCAACCCGAACTCCAAGATCCCGGCACTGCTGGACCGCAGCGGCGCCACGCCGATTCGGGTGTTCGAGTCGGGGGCTATCTTGCAGTACCTGGCGGAAAAATTCGGCGCGTTCTTTCCCACTGAGCCGGCAGCCCGCGCGGAGTGCTTGTCGTGGTTGTTCTGGCAGATGGGCAGCGCGCCCTACCTGGGCGGCGGTTTCGGGCATTTCTATGCGTATGCGCCAAGCAAGATGGAATACCCGATCAACCGGTTCGCCATGGAGACCAAGCGTCAGTTGGACGTGCTGAACCAGCGCCTGGCCGTGAGCGAGTACATTGCCGGGGATGAATACACCATTGCTGATATCGCGATCTGGCCGTGGTATGGCGGGTTGGTCAAAGGCCGTCTGTATGGCGCGGCGGAGTTTCTGGCGGTGCATGAGTACACCCATGTGGTGCGTTGGGCGGATGCCATCGAGGCACGGCCGGCGGTGCAGCGGGGGCGCAGGGTGAATCGGGTTTCCGGCGAGCCTGCGGAGCAGTTGCCAGAGCGACATTCTGCAAGCGACCTGGACTAAAACTGTGCGGATCGTTCCCACGCTGAGCGTGGGAACGATCAACTGTGGGAGCTCTACATTCTCGAGCTATTTGTAGCGTTGCTCGAATAGGCCTACCTGCTCAGGCTTGATCAATTCGAACGGCACCCATACCTCGGCTCAATCGGCTCGCCCTGATCATCCGCACCGCCGCCTGTTGCGGGTGTTGCAGGAAGGCGAAATCGCGCGGGTCGGGGCGAAAAGCGCACGGCAGGTGGACAGCGGTGGGCTTGCCTTTGGCGAGGGACTAGCGCACGGGACGCAGCTGTAGAACTGGCAAAACGCGGACCCAATGTGGGAGCGGGCTTGCTCGCGAAGGCGGCGTATCAGCCAGTGCATAGTGACTGACAGGGCGCTTTCGCGAGCAAGCCCGCTCCCACATTTTTGACCGTGCCCAGGCAGTGGGGGAGGTGGGCTTCAGGCGCGCGGCATTATGCCGCAGCCCTGCCTGTCGAGCCCTTGATACGCTGCATACACCAGCATGGAGGGTCGTTGCGTTTTGCACACCAGCACTTTTCATGGCGTTCGCTTTAAAGAAAATCGTTCCAACGCCAGCGAATCGGCTCCATTTGCGCTGCTTAATTCTGGAATGGCGTGGGCAGGTTGTCTAATTGATAGTCAGCACTCAGGAGAGACCCCCAATGCCCCGAGAATATGAGCGCGTTCTGTCCGTCCCCGTGCCCTCAAGGTCCGGCATTACCCATCTTTACACGCCAATGAACCTGGCGGACGCTTTTGCGATTAGGCTTCCTGCGGGCACATCCGTTGATCCGGATTTGCTGGCTCGATTCATCCTTTCACACCAGCCCGCCTGGATCGGGTGGCTCTTGACGGTGCGAGACACTGTTGTTGTCTGTTTTGGTCTCAAGACAGCCAGGCATTTGGCATCCCTTGCTGGTCGGGTGGGCGCCTTCCAGGTCTACAGCACGGACCGCACTGAAATCGTGCTGGGCGAGGAGGACGCGCACCTCGACTTCCGCATATCGGTCCTCTGTTCTGAAGAGGCCGAGCCAGAAGGCAGTCGCCAACTGGTTTTTTCGACCGTGGTCCAGTGCCACAACCGCCTGGGTCGGGCCTACCTGTTCGTTATAGCGCCCTTTCACCGCTTGGTCGTCAAGGCCAGCCTGCGCCGTGCAGCGCGTATCGGTTGGCCTCTGGCTATCTGAGTCGAGTTGGATTGGCTGTCGCGGATTTTCGCAGCGGGTGAGAGTTAGATGTGGGAGCTGGCTTGCCCGCGATAGCCATAGGTATCTACCCATCTTTGTAGTGAGCGGGCTCGTCCCGCGCTGGGCTGCGAAGCGGCCCCAAACCAGGCGGCCTTCGGGCCGACCGTTTTTTTGGGTTTGACCGAGTACATATCCGTTGCTGCGGTAACGGCGGCTTAGGGTTCCGCCCTTACGGCGGGTCACTTTTTGAAGAGCGCAAAAAAAAGTAACCAAATGCTTCGCCCCACCACTCGGTGCCTCGCCTAGGCTCGGCATGCCCGTAATCCGACATTGATTTGGGGGGCCGCCGCCACGCGCCATCCATGGCGCGGGGCGGCTAAACCGGCGTCCTGCCGGTTTACCCCCCAAATCAATATCGAATTGCGGCCAGCGTGGTTGACGGGGCGCCTCAGATCAAGATCAAAAACAAAGCGCGGCGGCCTTGGAGCCGACCGGTATTCATGTCGAACTCGGTTCAAAATGTGGGAGCTGTCGAGCCCCAGCGAGGCTGCGAAGGCGGCGGCACTGCTGGCATTTTTTTCGCCTGACCCACCGCTTTCGCAGCCTCGCTAAAGCTCGACAGCTCCCACAGGAGGTGAAGTCAGCCTCTGAAAGTTGTGTAGATACCCATGGCTATCGCAGGCAAGCCAGCTCCCACATTGTTGACCTCGATTAGGCAGCGGTAGGTGAAGGCTTCAGGCACTCGATGGAGCGATCCACCGTGGTCCTGGCAATCTCCAGCAAATGCCACACCGCCAGAATCTTCGCCCGCTGGGGATTGTCCAGCGCCTCGCCGCAATCCAGAGCAGTCGCCGAGGCACTGTCGAGCAAGCTGGCGGTGTAGAGCAGGGCATCTTCGAAGCTCAGGTCTTCGTTGACGGAGTGAAAGCCCTGGGTGGGAAGGTAGTGATCGATGGCGCGGTTGAAGGCAGCGCGGTCTTTGGCGGGATCGCGGGGTGGGTCGGGTAGGACTTTGTTCATGGTGCAGTTCCTGTCTGATTATCAAGGAGACGACATCTTTCGCGACTAAACGAAGGTGGCGGCTGTGCGCAGGTTAGTCGACCGGTCAGAACAGGAACCCGGCGCGCCCGAGGGCGCCCTGCGCACAGCCACCATAGAACTTCATGGGAGCATGCGCCTGTTCAGAATCCGGGCGACTAAACCCGATCACTGATGAGCAGTGACGGACCGCAGACTAGCCACCGATTCCAGCAGGCACAAGGCGGCGAGGATTGTCTAGGAAACGTCCTGCGATTAAAAGCGACACGCCTTGCTGGCCTTTTACAAACCATGTCCAGATGCCACTAATGAACATATAAGAGGATTTATCTGTAGGAGCGGTCTGCCATGACGGATTTTGATGGTAGCACTGAGGATGTTTCGCTTTTTCAGGGTGTGTGAGGTTAGTTAAATATTGGCTCCAACCACCTTTCTCATGAGATAGCGATGAGCATTAACGTTAGTCATTTTCGTCAGGAAGTATCTAAAGTCAGGCTATCAAAAGCAGCGTTCAATGAGCTGCAGAGCGCTAAGGCCAAGTTTGAGTTGGATGCACAAACTCATCGATTCGATGCAACATCTGCCTACATTGATCCAATTCACTCGCAGGCTCTCAGTTCGGAACTACGCCATATACGGAACACGATAGATCATGAAAGCCATGCACTGATCCTTGAAGGGTTCAAGACGGATGACCTTGCAGGTTTCAAATCACTGGTATGGACATTTGGCTCCTTGCTGGGTGCGCCGATGGTGCAGAATCATCTTGGCCATAAAGTGATTGAAGTGTATGACCGAGGGGGCATGAGCATTGAAGAGGGTACGAGATACCATCAAACCCGTCAGGGCGCTTACGTACACAACGACGGAGTGAGCGACCCGCTTCCTATCGACTATCTGATCCTGGCGTGTGGGCAGAAGGCTCGATTGGGTGGCGAGAGCATTCTGATTGATGCGAGCGCTGTATACGCAGAGCTGATGGCATTTCCAGAAGTATTGGAAGAACTTAAATGCGATTTCTATTTTGAAAATCGAGGTATGTCAGAAGAAGAACAGCTGTTTAAAGCGCCCATCCTGAGCTTTTCCGACGAAGGCGTTCCTTTAATCAGGTACTTTCGGGTCTACATTGAATCGGCTCACCTTAAAGCAGGTGTGCCGTTGACGTTGGCGCAAACTCAAGCATTGGATTTTTTAGATACGGTCCTTGATCAATCATCGGTGCAGTATCGAGTATTGCTTGAGCCTGGGCAGGTTCTTATTTCAGCGGATAACAAATTTCTCCATACCCGGACACACTTCATCGATATAAATGCCCCGCATGCAGAGATCAATGACGCGACGCCTTTGAATGATCTGAATCGATACATGCTGCGAATGTGGCTGCGAAAAAAATGATGGCCTGCCGCATATAACCAGCGACCTCTAATACCTAAAAGCCGAGCCCCATGGACAACTCCGACATCGCAATCACCCTTGTCTTGATCTCCGCCTTCATGCACGCTACCTGGAATGCTGTTGTCCGCGCTGGCAGCAGCCGCTTCATCACGTTGGCTATGGTCGATGGCACTGCGTTACTCATCTGCCTGGCGGCGTTGCCACTTGTCAATGTGCCGAGCCTGCAGGTGTGGGGCTATGTGCTGGTGTCCGTGGTACTCAATACGATCTACCGATTGTTTTTGATCAAAGCCTACGAGACCGGCGATTTCGGACAGGTCTACCCGGTGATGCGCGGTGTACCGCCGGTATTGGTCGCGCTAGTTTCCTGCTTTGTGCTACATGAACAATTGTCATCCCAGGCAATGGCGGGAGTGCTGCTGATCTGTGCTGGCATCATCAGCCTGACATTTGTGCGCAGGATGACTGCGCAGATGTTCAAGCCAATTCTGATGGCGGTGTGTGCGGGAGCGTTCATTGCGTCCTACACGGTGGTGGATGCCATAGGCGTCAGAGCCAGCGAGACGGTGTTGCAATACATCATTTATTTGACGATATTCCAGAGTATTCCGATTCCCGTGCTGGCTTTTTTCAAGCAGCGGCCGGCACTGGCGCAAGCTGTTTGCGGCCAATGGCGCATGGGCGTGCTGGGCGGCGTTTTTTACTTGGCTTCCTACGGTCTGGTGTTGTTTGCGCTGTCTCTGGATGCGGTTGCCAAGGTCTCAGCACTGCGGGAAACCAGTGTTATTATCGGCGCCATTATCGCCGCGCTGTTCTTCCATGAACGCTTCGGCTGGCGGCGAATGCTTTCAGCCTTCGTTATCGTTTGTGGAATCATCCTGATCAAAGTGAGCACCTGATGGCCCGACGTCCGCCACCCACTCCCATGCTTCAGGCCTTCATCAGCGCGGCGCAAACGGGAAGTCTCGCCCGCGCTGCTTCGGAGTTGAACCTTACCGCCAGTGCTATCAGCCATCAAATCGCAGGCCTGGAGGAATGGTGGGGTGTGCAGTTATTCGAGCGCCATTCACGGGGCGTTAAACTCACGGCTGCAGGGCGGGCTTTGCTCCCGGTGGTCGATGGTTTTTTCCAGGAGCTTGAGGCGGTGTTGCATTCGCTGAACCCGAGCAAATCCCGGCCGCTTTATCTTTCATGCACGTCTTCTCTTTGTTCCACCTGGCTGATTCCCAGGATGCATGGGTCTCACACCGAGGCCTCGTTCAATCTCGAGTTGGTGCTGACCAGTGCCGATATAAGTCGAACCAATCCAGAGGTTCATCAATTCGATGTGGCGATCGTGATGGGGGACGGCGACTACCCTGATCATTACGCCGAATTGTTGATGCACGATGCGGTGTTCCCCGTGTACTCGCCGGATTTTCAAAAGGTGAATGGCGATATTGCATTGGAGGATATTGCACGTTACCCGCTGATTCATCGGGTCGATGATCACGTGTGTCCAAGCTGGGAAAACTGGTTTGCGTTCCAGGGGCTGGCACCGCCGCCGTATCACCACGGGCCACGCTTTCCGGACTCTGGCCTGGCGATCAGTCTTGCGGTCAAAGGTGGCGGGATCGCGCTGGGCCGGACGGCATTGGTCTATGACGCTTTGAAAGACGGCACCTTGCTGGCGCTGAACGCTCCTGTGATGATGTCGCCCGCTGCGTACTACATCATTTGCCGAAATGGACGCCAGTCAGAGCCCGATATCGCCCGACTGTTCGAGTGGCTCAAAGCCCAGGCGCAAGTGTTTGTGCGCGAGGTGACTTTTTACCAAGTCCACTGATTTATTTCCATTTCGAAACAGCTCAGTACCTCATTGGCTTGACCTTAAGGTGGCCGTCTTCGCTAGGGCTTCAACTGCTTCCACTCAATCGAAAACCGCGCCAGGTACTTGCGCAACCGATCCGCATCATTGGGTTGCGCCTTGGCCTGGCGCGACACACCGAACAGCCGGCGGCCGGCGTCGGAGAGGCTGTCCGATTGGCGGCACACGTCGAGCACCGCTTTGAGTTGCAAGCGGTCGAACAGGTCCAGGTCGGCAGGCAGCAGCGCATCGGGCTCCGACAGCCCCCAGGCGTAACGCAGGCGCTGGATCTCGGCGTCGACCTGGGCTTCGTCGATACGCCCGCTGTCGGCCAGGGTCGCCATGCGTGTGATGGAGGCGGACAGTTCACGAAAGTTGCCCAGCCACGCCGCTTCGCTGGAGCAGGCAAACGCCAGGTAGCGGCGCCGCGCCTGCAGGTTGAAGCGCACGCGGCGGCCGTGTTCGTGGGCGTGGCGCTCCAGCTCGAAATCGATATTGGGTTCGATGTCTTCGCGCCTGCCCGCCAGGCCCGGCAGTTCAAAGGTCCACAGGTTGACCCGTGCATACAGGTCTTCGCGAAACAGCCCCTGGGCCACGCGCTCGCGCAGGTCGCGGTGGGTGCCGGCGATGATCAGGAAGTCGCTGGTTACTTCGCGGTCGGCGCCCATGGGGTAGAAGCGTTTTTCTTCGATGGCCTTGAGCAGCATCGCCTGTTCATCCGCGCCCAGCTCGCCGATTTCATCAAGGAACAGCATGCCGCCATCCGCCGCGCGCAGCAGGCCGTCCCGGGTGTTTTGCGCGCCGGTGAAGGCGCCCTTGATATGCCCGAACAGCGCTGACATCGCGCCATCGCCGCGCAGGGTGGCGCAGTTGACTTCCACGAAGCGGCCTTGCAGTTGATGGCGGCTGCGTTTGAGTTCGTAGATGCGCCGGGCGAGGAAGGATTTGCCCGCGCCGGTGGGGCCGATCAGCAGCATCGGTGCCGTGGAGCGCACGGCCACGCGTTCGATCTGCTCGATGGAGGCATTGAAGGCGCTGTTGCGCGTGGCGATCCCCGACTTCAGAAACGCCAGGCCTTCCAGGCGCTGGTGGGCGAAGCGCGAAGCGATGCGGTCGTAGCGCGACAGGTCAAGATCGATCAGGGTATGGGTGCCGGTGGCTGGCACGGTGTCGTCGGGGTGGCGGCTGGGCGCGGTCTGGATCAGGCGGGCGGGCAGGGTGCGCGCCTCGGTGAGCAGGAACCAGCAGATCTGCGCCACGTGGGTGCCGGTGGTGATGTGGACCAGGTAGTCCTCGCGTTCGGTGTCGAAAGCGTAGGCATTGGTGAAGTCATGCAGCGCGCCGTAGACCTCTTCGAAATCCCAGGGGTTGCTCAGCGGCATCGGGTGCAGGCGCACCTCGGTGGTCGGCGAGATTTGCTGGATGTCGGCGCGCACCCGCTCGGCCAGGCTGACGTCGCGGGCGTCGATATCGTGGATCAGTTCCAGGCGATCGATCAGCAGGTTGTCTTGCTGGCACAGGCCGACACTGGGACGCCAGTGATTCCAGCGATTGGTGCCCTTGCCGACGCGATCCAGCTTGGACCCGATAAACCCGATGGCGACGGTGCGCTTGTGTTTCATGGCTGGACCAAAATATAAATAACGATAACTAAGGATATGGATTTGCGGATGGGCTTGTCATCGGTTTTCAACGCACTACTTATTTTTTTGGCAAATATCTTTTTAAAAACATGAAGTTAAGAATTTTCAGCAAAGCAACAGCAAACCTGGCACGCCCGCTGCTATACCCTCACCAACGCCGCAGTGCCGGCTTTTAAAAAAAGAATCGAGATCATGCAAGACACCACCTACCAACTGCTGGAAGTCGCCAACGGCAAGCCGATCAAGCTCTGGACCGAGGGCGTGCCCGTGGAGCCCGAGGCCCGCCAGCAACTGATGAACACTGCCACGATGCCGTTCATCTTCAAACACCTGGCGGTGATGCCGGACGTGCACCTGGGCAAGGGTTCGACCATCGGCAGCGTCATCCCCACTGTGGGCGCGATCATCCCGGCGGCGGTGGGGGTGGACATCGGCTGCGGCATGATCGCCGCGCGCACCACGCTGACTGCCGGCGACTTGCCCGACAACCTCCACGCCCTGCGTTGCGCCATCGAAGCCGCCGTGCCCCATGGCCGCACGCGCAGCCGTAAGGGCCGTGACAAAGGCGCCTGGGAAGACGTGCCGGCCCAGGCCGATCAGGTATGGGCGGCGTTGCACCCGCGCTTCAAGGCGATCACCGACAAATACCCGCAACTGGAACGCAGCAACCATCGCCAGCACCTGGGCACCCTGGGGACCGGCAACCATTTTGTCGAGGTGTGCCTGGATGAAGCCAACCGCGTCTGGTTCATGTTGCACAGCGGTTCGCGTGGCGTGGGCAACGCCATCGGCAACCTGTTTATCCAGTTGGCCCAGGCGGATATGCGCCAGCACCTGGCGAACCTGCCGGACCGCGACCTGGCGTATTTCGAAGAAGGCAGCCGGCACTTCGATGACTACGTGCAAGCGGTGGGTTGGGCCCAGGATTTTGCCCGGCAGAACCGCGAGTTGATGATGCGCGCAGTGGTCCGGGCCACGCGCCAGGTGCTCGGCAAGCCGTTCGAAGTGGCGCTGGAAGCGGTGAACTGCCATCACAACTATGTGCAGAAAGAGCGTCACTTCGGCGAAGAAATCCTGGTCACGCGTAAAGGCGCGGTGTCGGCCAGGAAGGGCGAGCTGGGGATTATTCCGGGTTCCATGGGCGCCAAAAGCTTCATCGTGCGCGGCCTGGGCAACGAAGAGTCGTTCTGCTCCTGCAGCCACGGCGCCGGCCGCACCATGAGCCGCACCAAGGCGAAGAACACCTTCACCGTGGCCGACCAGATCCGCGCCACCGCCCACGTGGAATGCCGCAAGGACGTCGATGTGATCGATGAAATCCCGATGGCCTACAAGGACATCGACCAGGTCATGCACGCCCAGCGCGAGCTGGTGCAAGTGCTGCACACCTTGCGTCAAGTGGTGTGTGTCAAAGGATAAAAGGGGACCAGAAGATGAGCAAAGAACAACGCCACCCGCTTAAGGATGACTATGCAACAGGACGTGATTGAACTCGACGGCGCCATCGGCGGTGGCCAGGTATTGCGCAGCGGCCTGAGCCTGTCGATGCTGACCGGCCGGACCCTGAGTATCAAAAACATTCGCGCCAGGCGCAGTCGGCCGGGCTTGATGCGCCAGCACCTGACCGCCGTGCTGGCGGCGGCACAGGTCTGCGGGGCCAAGGTGCACGGTGCGCAATTGGGTGCGCAGGCGTTGGTATTCGAACCAGGGCCGATTCAAGGCGGCGATTACCGCTTCGCCATTGGCACGGCTGGCAGTTGCACCCTGGTGTTGCAGACCATGCTGCCTGCGTTACTGCGCGCGCCCACGGCCAGCCGCGTGACGATCTGCGGTGGCACCCATAACCCGCTGGCGCCGCCTGTGGACTTCTTGCAGCGCGCCTGGCTGCCCCTGTTGCGACGCATGGGCGCTCGGATCGAATTGAATCTGAACCGTTATGGCTTTGTGCCCGCCGGTGGCGGTGAGTTGGAGGCGTTTATCCAGCCCAGCGTGCTGGCGCCGTTGCAGCTGGTGCAGCGCGGCAACCTGCTCGAATCCCGTGCGATAACGCTCAACGCCGGGTTGCCGGCCCAGGTCAGCGAACGCCAATTCAAGCGTGTGGGCCTGCGTTTGGCATTCGACGCCGCACAGTGCCTGCCAGTCGAGATTGACCCTCGGCAAGGTCCGGGCAACGTGCTGATGCTGGAGTACGTCCACGCCCATGTCACTGAAGTGTTCAGCGCGTTTGGCCTGGCCAACCTGCGCGCCGAAACCGTGGCCGACCAGGCGATTGACCAGGCCGTGGCGTGGCAAGCAACCGACACGGCGGTGGGCGAACACCTGGCCGATCAATTGCTGCTGCCAATGGCGTTGGCCGGTGGCGGTTGTTTCACCACGTCGCACATGAGTGACCATCTGCACAGCAATATGTGCGTGATCCAACGCTTCCTGCCTGTGGTGATTGACAGCCACGTGCGCGAAGAGGGCGGCTTGCTGATCGAGTGCCGCGCCCGCTAGAGGTTCTCCGAGGTCACGATGTGCGGCGGTATGTACACCCGATGCCGCGCCGGGTCGAACGCTTCGGCGCTCTGCAGCTCCACCATCAACGCCACCAGCGCCGTGGCGGTGAGCCCTGGTTGGGAATCGATCACCACATCCACCAGGCCCCGGCTCAGCGCCTGGCGCGACAGCTCGGTCGACTCCTGCAGGATGCAACACAACGCCGGTCGCTTGGGCAACTGCGCCAGGGCGCTGATGATGCCATCGCCGCCGCCGCCCACCACGCACAGGCCGCGCAGGTCGCGGTGGCGGCTGATCAGGTCGAGGGTGGCCTCCTCGGTGATGTCGCAGTTATCCAGGTTGATCAACGGTTCCAGCGGCTTGAGCCCGGGAGCGTGTTCCGCCAGGTAGCCGTGCAAGCCTTCGACCCGCGCATGGTGGCCCAGAAAACGATGGCCGCCGAGCAGGATCCCCACGCTGCCTTTGCGTGCGCCGCTGGTGCGCGCGAGCAGCCAGCCCATGGTGCGGCCGACCACATGGTTGTCCTGGCCTACGTAGGGTTCATCGGCGCGTTCGTGAATGTCCGAGAGCAAGGCCACCACCGGCACGCCGGCCGTGCGGATCTGTGCCAGGCAGGCGTTGATCAGCGGATGGGCGAAGCTGACCACCGCGAGCCCGTCGCACTTCACGGCCAGGTGTTCAATTTGCGCGACGATGGCGGCGGGGGTGCGATCGGTGATGTATTCGAACTCGCAGCTCAGGTTGGCGCCGGCATGCTGCTCGGCGGCCTCGCTGATCGCCTGCGCCAGGCCGGCGTAGAACGCCTGGGCGGTGGCCAGCAACAGGATGCCGAAACGATAAGTCGGCCGGCGTTCGCGAATACGCTGGCCGATCAAACGCGCCGCAAAATAGCCCACGGCCTCGGCGGCCTGCACCACCTGTTCGGCGGTCTGCGGATTGACCGGCGCACGCGCATTCAATACACGGTCGACGGTGGCCACGCTGAGCCCGGCATGGGCGGCGACGGTGGCGATGGTTGGGCGCTTTTTGTTGTTCATGACAAGCCCTTTGAGCGTCTTGATAGAAAACTATCAAGCCCCGCTGGGCCTGGATGATAGCTTGATAGGGAATGGATTCAAGGCCTTGAAGGCGAATAAGCCGTTCTCTATCGTCTGTTTCGCACAGCACAAGAAATCACCCGCTTGCGGAGAACAATAACAATGTCTAAATACACCGCTCACACCGCCCGGCGTGACTACAGCCTCACGGGGCCCGAAGCCGCCCGCGCCTTCGATAAAGGCCTGGTCTCGGCCCAGTGGTACCAGTCGCCCATCCCGCGCAAACGCATCAAAGAACTGATGCAACGCCGCGACGCCCCGGCCTTGCTTGACACCGCCCTGTGGGTCATCGCGCTGTTCATCAGCGGTTTTGGCGGCTACTGGTTCTGGGGCACCTGGGCCTGCGTGCCGTTCTTCGTGGCCTATGGCGTGTTGTACGGCACCGCGTCCAACCCGCGCTGGCACGAAACCGGCCACGGCACGGCGTTCAAGACCCGCTGGATGAACGACGTGCTGTATCAGGTCGCCAGCTTCATGTGCATCTTCGAGCCCCATGTCTGGCGCTGGAGCCATGCCCGCCATCACACCGACACCATCGTCGTCGGGCGAGACCCGGAGATCGTCGAGCCGCGCCCGCCGAGCTTGTTGATGATGTTCCTCAGCCTGTTCAACCTGCCCCTGGCCTGGAAGACGTTCAGCGGCGTCGCGCGCCATGCCGTCGGCCGGATGAGCGCCCAAGAGGCGGACTTCATCCCCGAATCCGAGTGGCCCAAAGTGTTCCGCGCGGCGCGCGTCTGGGTCGGCCTCTATGCCCTGGTCATCGGCACCGCTTTGTACCTGCACAGCTGGCTGCCGCTGATGCTGATCGGCCTGCCCAGCCTCTACGGCGCCTGGCTGGGTTACCTGTTCGGCCTGACCCAGCACGTGGGCCTGGCCGAAGACGTGCTCGACCACCGCAGCAACTGCCGCACCATCTATATGAACCGCGTGCTGCGCTTTCTCTACATGAACATGAACTACCACCTCGAACACCACATGTACCCGATGGTGCCGTATCACGCCCTGGCGCAACTGCACGAAGAAATCCGCGACGATTGCCCGCCGCCGTACGCCACCCTGTTCGAGGCGTACAAGGAAATCCTGCCGACGATCTGGAAACAGCGCCGCGACCCCAGCCATTTCATCCAGCGCCCGATCCGCGCGCGCGCCGAATCGGCCGCCAATGCCGCGGTGCGTGCAGAAGCCGCTGCCAGCTGAATCTGACCCCTTAAAATAACAAGAGAAAAACGCCATGAACGATCAATGGATCGATGTCTGCGCCGTGGGCGAAATAGACGAAGAAGACGTACTGCGCTTCGACCATGGGGCGCACACTTATGCGGTGTATCGCTCGGCGGACAATCAATTCTTCGCCACCGCTGGCCTGTGCACCCACGAAAACATCCATCTGGCCGACGGCCTGGTGATGGACCACATCATCGAGTGCCCCAAGCACAATGGGCGCTTCGATTACCGCAACGGCCAGGCCATGGGCGCGCCGGTGTGCGTCAACCTCAAGACCTACCCGGTGCGGGTCGAAGCGGGGCGGGTGTTGCTCGCTGTCACGGCATGATCATGAGCGAAGCACTTGCAAGCCACGCCCTGATCATCGTCGGCGCCGGGCACGCCGGAGGGCGTGCGGCGCTGACACTGCGCGAAGAAGGCTACGCCGGGCGGCTGATCCTGATCGGCGATGAACCGCACTTGCCCTACGAGCGGCCACCGCTGTCCAAGGGCGTGTTGCAGGGCACGGCGGACCTGGCTGGATACAGTTTGTGCGACAGCGCGCGGCTGGCCGAGCTGGGCATCGAGCACATCGCCGGCAACCCGGTCACTCACTTGGACCCGCAACACCATCGCCTGCAACTCAATGACGGCCAGTGGCTGCCCTACGCCGGTCTGCTCTTGGCCACCGGGGGCAGGGCGCGACGATTGCCCCAGGAGCACGCCCATGTGCTTTACCTGCGCACCCATGATGAAGCGCTGGCGTTGCGCAGTGCATTGCAACCCGGCACGCGGCTGGTGGTGGTGGGCGGTGGCTTCATCGGCCTGGAAGTGGCCGCCACCGCGCGTGGACTGGGCTGTGAAGTGACGGTGCTTGAAGCCGGGCCGCGCTTGGCGGGCAGGGTGTTGCCGCCGGTTATCTCCCAGGCGCTGTTGGAGCTGCATCGTCAGCATGGGGTCGACGTGCGCTTGAATGTGACGTTGGAATCCATCCAGGCCGACGCCGTACTGCTGGCGGACGGGCAGCGGCTGCCCTGCGATCGGGTGGTGGTGGGCATCGGCATGCAGCCCAATGTCGAACTGGCCACGGCGGCCGGGCTGGACGTGGGGCAGGGCATTCGCGTGGATGCGCAGTTGCGCACCAGCGCGCCCGATATTTATGCCGCCGGCGACGTGTGCGAGTTTCGCCTCGGCGGCCTCTACCAGCGCCAGGAAACCTGGCGCAACGCCGAAGCCCAGGGCCGGCATGCGGCGCTGGGCCTGCTGGGGCGTGAAGCCGCGTTCGAGGCGCTCCCCGGTTTCTGGTCCGATCAATACGACTGGGGGTTGCAGACCGTGGGCGTGATCACACCCTTAACGGTCAGCCGCACCTTGCCCGACGGCGGCCTGTTGCTGTTCTACCTGGATGCCGATCACCATTTGCAAGGAGCCTGCGGTTGGGCGCGGGGCAACAGCGTGGCCAAGGACATCAAGCTCTGCGAACGCCTGATCAGCGCGCGTCTGCCACTCGATACCGCCAGCCTGGCCAACCCCGAGCTGTCCCTCAAACAATTGCTGCGAGGCTGATATGCGCCAATTCCTGGTGTTCCAATCTATGTGGGCCATGCAGACCGAACCCGGCCCCCTGGACGCTCAACTCGACCGCATCAAGGCCGCCGGTTTCGATGGCATTACCGACCACTACTGGCAACCCGCCGAGGTGGCGCGCTTGCATGCCGCCGCCTCGGCCAGGGGCTTGCAGATCGAGGGCCAGTTGTTTCCGCAATCGGTGGATGACCTGGCGGCCGCGCTGGAAGTGATCAGCCGCTATGGCTGCCACCACCTCACACTGCAAGCCGACGTGCGCCCGCGCACCCAGGCCGAAGCCGCACGGCTGGTGGAGGGTTGGCAACGCCTGGCCGAACAGGTGGATTTTCCGGTCCTGCTTGAAACCCATCGCTACCGGCTCACCAACGACCTGCTGTTCACCCTCGACCTGCTGGCCCAGATGCCCGACTTGAAACTCTTGGCCGACCTTTCCCACTACGTAGTCGGCGGCGAACTGCCGGAACCTGGCGCGGCTGAAGATGATGAGCAGATCCGCACCGTCCTGCGCCACAGCTGGGGTTTCCACGGCCGCGTGGCCAGCAGCGAACAGGTCCAGGTGTCGCTGGACTTTGCGCAGCATCAGGCCTGGGTGCAGCGCTTCACCGAGTGGTGGCGCTACGGGATCGAAGACTGGCTGGCTCGGCCCGAGACGCCGCAGAGCCTGTCGTTCACCTGCGAACTGGGCCCGCCGCCCTATGCGATCACCGGCGCGGATGGCCGAGAAATCAGCGACCGCTGGGCCGAAGCGCTGAAGCTGCAGGCTCTGATCCGAGACGTGTGGAAAAGCTGCCAGAAATCACCCTGACCCCGTTCGGTCAAGGCATGCGGTCTACTTCGACTTAGCGCGCTCGCGCAGCAAACTGGACTTGTTGTGGCGAGCGGGCTTGCCCCGCGTTGGGGTGCGAAGCGCCCCCAATTGAAGACAAATACGGTGTATCAGACGTTCCGCTGCGTCTGGTTCTGGGGCTGCTTCGCACCCCAACGCGGGGCAAGCCCGCTCGCCACAACAACCCGATCCATCGGGCTTCAGCGCCGAGCCAAAGTTGTCTAAAAAGATCGGCCGCTCTATTGGACTGTCCCCACGATTTGTGAACAATGGCGCCCTGCGTTTTTCCACTGAGGGTCCCATGCCTGAAACCACTGTCGAATTGATCCAGACCGGCCCTGAAGCCGCCGAGCTGATCCGCAATCTCTACCAGTATTACGCCTATGAGTCCTCGGACTGGGAGCAGGAAGATGTCGAGGCGGACGGCCGTTTCTACATCCATGATGAGCACCTGGACCGTTATTGGCAGGACCCGCAATGGAGCGCCAACCTGCTGTTGGTCGACGGCTATATCGCCGGTTTCCTACTGATCGAGGGCAGCGAGCTGCCGGGTATCGACGCGCTGGAACTGGCGGACCTGTTCATCCTCAAGCGCTATCGGCGCAAAGGCATCGGCCGTGCCATCGCCAGCCAAGTGCTGTGCAGCGGCGAGGCCGATTGGCTGGTGCGCTTTTATGACCAGGATGAAGTGTCCCAGGCATTCTGGCGCACGGTGCTGGATAACCTGCCGCGCCCGGTGCAGACGCTTGAGCTGGGGGACGAGCCGCAACTGGTGAGTTACCTGGTTACGCGAGTGTCACTGCATTAAACGCCTGCTGCATCGCCTGCGGCGGCTGCCCGAATGCGCGCAGAAACGCCTGGCGCATGCGCTCGCGGTCGCCAAACCCGGTTTCGCGGGCGACCACCTCGACCGGGTGGCGACTGGTTTCCATCATCGACCGGGCGGCCTCCACCCGCAGGGATTCGATGGCCTTGGCCGGCGTTTGTCCGGTTTCTTCGCGAAACACCCGGCTGAACTGGCGCGGGCTGAGCCGGGCGACATCGGCCAGGGCCTCCACGGAGAGGTCGTGGGTCAGGTTCTCGCGGGCGTAGGCCAGGGCCAGTTGCACGCGGTCTGACTTGGGGTCCAGCTCCAGCAGCGCCGACAACTGCGACTGTTCACTGCCCCGACGTTGGGCGATCACCAGCTTGCGCGCAATGCGCCGGGCGAGGTCGCCGCCCAGGTCGTTTTCCACCATGGCCAACGCCAGGTCCACGCCGGCGCTCATGCCCGCGCCGGTCCACACCTGGCCGTCGACGATGAACAGCTTGTCTTCTTCCAGGCGTATGTGCGGGTAGCGCTTGCGAAACGCCGGTGCGTGAATCCAGTGCGTGGTGGTGCGCTTGCCTTCCAGCAGCCCGGCCTCGGCCAGCACGAAAATACCCATGCACAGCGAGGCAACCCGTCGCGATTGCGCGGACGCGGCCTTGACCAGCTCCAGCAGGTTGGCTTCCGGCAGGCGGAATTCCAGGTAACCACTGACAATCAGTGTGTCGTAACCCTCGGGCCGGATCGGTGTGGTATTCACCGAAAACCCCTGGGAGGTCATCACCGCGCCGCCGCTCTCCGAGACCAGGTGAAACTCATAGGCCTGCTCGCCGCGCAGCAGGTTCGCGCACTCGAACACCGAACCCAGGCTGAGGCTCAGGGATTGGAAGTTCGGGTAAACCATCAGCGCAACGCTGTGCATCGTCATTCTCCAAGGGGCGTGGGAGAGGCGATTGTCGGCGCGTGCCGGTTAAACGGCAACTGCCTTTGCGTCATGTCCGGAATCCTTGCGCATCTGACATTGTGCGAATTTTGCCCGGCTCCTAACATCCCCTCAACGAACTAGACGACTGGTCTAATCGGACGGGGTGAAGCATGAACAGCGAAACTAAAAGTGCACGGCAGGCCATTCTGGACACGGCGCAGTTGATTGTCGGGCGCAAAGGGTTTTCGGCGGTGGGCCTGAACGAAATACTGCAAGCCGCCGACGTGCCCAAGGGTTCGTTTTATCACTACTTCAACTCCAAGGATGCGTTCGGCGTTGTGCTGCTCGACCACTACTTCGACCACTATGTGCACGGCATGCAGCAACTGCTCGACCAGCCTGGTTTAACCCAGCACGCCAAGTTGATGCGCTATTGGGACTGCTGGATCGACAACCAGACCGGCTGCACCGACGCGGGCAAATGCCTTGCCGTCAAACTGGGTGCCGAGGTGTCAGACCTGTCAGAGCCGATGCGCCTGGCCCTGCAGCGCGGCACCGCACGCACCATCGGGTTGCTCGCCACGGCCTTGCAGGCAGGCATCGAAGACGGTTCGGTAACGCTTGCGCAACACCCCGAGAGCCTGGCCCAACGCCTGTATGCGTTGTGGTTGGGGACCAGCGTCATGAGCAAGATCACCCGTACATCGGCGCCTTTCGACGAGGCGCTGCGGATGACCCGACAGTTGTTGGGCCAGCCTGACCACACCGACACTCCCACCTATCGAGGCACTGGAAAATGAAAGTATTAATGGTACTGACCTCTCACGACCAGCTCGGCGACACCGGGCGCAAGACCGGCTTTTGGCTCGAAGAGTTTGCCGCACCCTATTATGCGTTCAAGGACGCCGGCGCCGACGTGGTGCTGGCTTCCCCGGCCGGCGGCCAGCCGCCGCTGGACCCGGTGAGCGACCAGCCGGACTTCCAGACCGAACAGACCCACCGTTTCGCCGCCGACCCGGCCGCGCAGCAGGCCCTGGCCAACACGCTGAAGCTGGAGAGCGTCAACGCCGATGACTTCGACACCGTGTTCTACCCAGGCGGCCATGGCCCGCTGTGGGACCTGGCGGAATCGCCCGTCTCGATCGCGCTGATCGAGTCCTTCGAACGTGCGGGCAAACCGATCGGCTTTGTCTGCCACGCACCGGGCGCCCTGCGTCACGTCAAGGCCGTCAATGGCGAGCCGCTGGTCAAGGGCCGCCGGGTCACCGGTTTCTCCAATTCGGAAGAGGCCGCGGTGCAATTGACCGACGTGGTGCCGTTCCTAATTGAGGATGAGTTCAAGCAACTCGGCGGCCACTATGAGAAGGGCGCTGACTGGCAATCCTTTGTAATTACCGATGGTTTGCTGGTCACCGGGCAAAACCCTGGCAGTTCCAGCGACGTGGCTAAAGCCCTGCTGAAACTCACCGCGTAAGTTAATCAAACCGCTTGATTCATTGGCGACTTGCATAAGTCGCCAATGCTTCAGCGCGTCCGCCATTTGGAAAACCTTAGATGAAAAAGCCTATTTTAAGCACCCCGGTAAAACTGGGTCACCACACACTCGACAACCGTATCGTGCTGCCGCCGTTGACGCGCCAGCGCAGCGCCCAGCCCGGCGATATCGCCACCGACTTGATGGCCGAGTATTACCGCCAGCGTGCCAGTGCCGGTTTCATGGTCAGTGAGGGCACGCAGATTGAACCGCGTGGCCAGGGTTATGCGTGGACGCCGGGCATTTACAGCCCGGCGCAGATCGACGGCTGGCGCAAAGTCACCGACGCGGTGCATGCCGAAGGCGGAGTGATCTTTGCCCAACTGTGGCACGTCGGCCGGGTGTCACATAACGCCTTGCAGCCTGACGGCGCTGCGCCGGTTGCACCTTCTGCGATCCAGGCGCTGCAGGCCAAGGCCTTTATCGAAACCGCGCCAGGTGCGGGTGAGCTGAAGCAGCCGCCAGTGCCGCGTGCACTGAGCGTCCTCGAGATCGAGGAGTTGATCGAGCACTACGCACAGGCGGCACGCAATGCGCTGGATGCGGGGTTTGATGGGGTGGAAATCCACTCGGCGAACGGTTACCTGGTCAACCAGTTCATCTCGGCCCACGCCAACCAGCGCGATGATCAATATGGCGGCTCCCTGGAAAACCGCCTGCGTTTCCTGCGCGAGATCGTTGAAGCCGTGACGGCCGTCGTGGGGCCGGAGCGTCTGGGCGTGCGGTTTTCACCGTTGTTCAGTGGCACCGACCAGGACCGGGTGTACATCGGCCTGGTGGAAGAAGACCCGCACCACACCTACATCGAAGCGATCAAGGTGCTGCAAGCGTCCGGCATCGCCTATGTGTCCATCGCCGAAGCCGACTGGGATAACGCCCCGGTGCTGCCCGAATCGTTCCGCCGCGCGGTGCGCGAGACCTTCAGCGGGCGGATCATCTACGCCGGCCGCTACACCGCCGAGCGCGGCGCTCAACTGGTAGAAGCAGGGCTGGCGGACTTGATTGCGTTCGGGCGGCCGTTCATTGCCAACCCGGACCTGCCACAGCGGATATTCAACGGCTGGCCGCTGAACCCGCTGCGCACGGAAGGGATGTATGGGGGCGGTATAGAGGGCTACACCGATTACCCGGTATACGCCGAGCAGTAGAAACAGATCCTGAAAGCAAAGCCGGTCAATGTGGGAGCGGGCTTGCTCGCGAAAGCGGCGTGTCAGTCAACTCATTCAGGTCTGACACACCGCATTCGCGAGCAAGCCCGCTCCCACATTTGATTTGTATTGCCTTCGGATCAACTGACCCGCAACACAATCTTGCCGATATGATCGCCACCCTCCATCCGTGCATGGGCCTGGGCGGCGTCGGTGTATTCGTACACTTTGTCGATGATCGGCAGGCAGCGCCCGGCTGTCAGTACCGGCCACACGTACTCGCGCAGTTGGTCGGCAATCGCTGCTTTTTCTTCCCTGGTGCGCGCGCGCAGCAGCGAGCCGGTGATCACGGCACGTTTGCCCAGGATGCTCAGCAGGTCCACATCATTGGCTTTGCCGCCACCGAGGAAACCGATCATCACCAAATGCCCGTCCATGCCCAGGGCCTTGAGGTTGTTGTTCAGGTAGGAGGCTCCCATGATATCCAGGATCACATCCACGCCCTTGGCATCGGTTTTCTGGGCGATGACCTCGGCAAAGTCCTGCTCACGGTAATTGATCGGCTCGGCACCCAACCCGGCAATCGCCGCGCACTTGTCGGCACTGCCGGCGGTGGCGAAGGCCTGGATGCCGAACTCGCGGCACAGCATCAAGGCGGTCGTACCGATGCCGCTGGTGCCGCCGTGGATCAATACGCGTTGGCCGGTGCGCGCACCGCCGAGGCCGAACAGGTTGGCCCATACGGTGAAGAAGGTTTCCGGCACGGCGGCGGCCTGGATCCAGTCCATGCCCTCGGGGATCGGCAGGGCCTGGCTGGCCGGCACGCTGCAGAATTGCGCGTAGCCGCCGCCATTGGTCAGGGCGCAGACTTTGTCGCCGATAGCGTATTCGCTCACGCCATCGCCCAGCGCCACCACTTCACCGGCCACTTCCAGGCCTGGAAGCGGGTTCATGCCGGGTTTCATCGGGTATTTGCCGGCGCGCTGCAAGGCGTCAGGGCGGTTGACCCCGGCGGCGTGCACGCGGATCAGGATTTCGCGGGGGCCCGCCACCGGCACATCGGCCCGGCGTGGTTGCAGCACTTCGGGGCCGCCGGGGGTGGTGATTTCGATCTGGGTCATTTCTTGTGGAAGCGTCATTTCAGATTACCTGCAGCGATGAGCGTATGGGTTGGGACCGTGTCGAGCGGCCGGCGGTTCAGCGCAATCATGCCCCATTCCAGGGCCAGGGCGACCACGATGGCGCCGGCCGCGATCATGAACAGCAACGCGTGCTGGCCGCCGCTGCTGTTGAACAGCACCGAGTAGGCGAACCCGGACAGTGCCTGGAACGTGGCAAAGGAAACTGTGGCGCGGCTCCACGCCACCTGTTGCTGGTGATGGTCGGGCAGCAGTTCATGCACCCGCGCCAGCGCCAGGGGCACGATGCCCGGCGGGAAGGAACCGAGAATCACCGCCAGCACCGCCAACGCGGCGAACGAGCCGGCGAACGGCAACAGGCCGAGCGCTATCGCCTGCACCACCAGCACCCAACGGATACTCTGGCGGGCGCCGAGTTTATCCGCAAGAAAGCCGTAGGTCACCGGCCCCACAATCGCGCCCAGGCCGTACATCACCCAGATCATTGCGCCAATGTGCGCGCCGTCGCCCAGGCCACGGGCCACGTAGTCCACCAGGAACACCATCGCCGGCACCAGGCCCGCCGCCATGAAGGCGTATTGAGCAAACAGCAGGTACACGCCGGAGGGGGTGCGCGCTGAAACGTGCGCAGGTGCCGGTGCCTGATGAGGCGTGCCGTCGGGCCAGGCAAACCAACTGGCAGCCGTCAATACCAGCGCCAACAGGCCCAGGCCAACCCAGGTCTGCTGCAAGCCCAGGCTCAACAGTGGCGGCACTAGCGTGCCGGAGCCGGCGATGCCCAGGCCGATGCCGAGGAAGATCGCGCCGCTGGCCAGGCCCCGGCGTGCCGCCGGAACATGGGGCAGCACGGTGGCGGCCACCAGAACCATGATCGCGCCCCCGGCAATCCCCGACAGCAGGCGCCAGGCGAAAAACCACAGCACCGACAGTGGGAAGCCACAGGCGAAGAACGCCAGGGTCACCGCCACCATCATGATGCGCAGCGCGGTCCTGTTAGAGGTGCGCTGGGCGATGGGTCGGCCGATCAGCGCGCCGATCAGGTAACCCACCAGGTTGGCGGCACCGAGGTAAACCACGTCACTGGCCGAAAACCACTGGGCCTGGATCAGGGACGGAATCAACGGCGTGTAGGCGAACCGTGCCAGGCCAATGCTGACCAGGCTGGCGCACAGGCCGGCGAAGATGGGCAGCCAGACTGCGCTGCGCGATGGAGCGGGGGTGTCAAACATGGTGGCTTTCCTGAAATTTTTCTCTGGTGGCCAGCATAGCTACGTTCATTGATGCAATAATGCTGCGATTTAGCGTCACAACGATGCATATATGCAGCACTGGGGAAACTTATGAATTGGGACGATGCGCGGATGTTCCTGGCGGTGTGCCGTGAATCCACGCTGCGGGGCGCCGCGCGGGTGCTGGGGGTGGATCAGGCCACGGTGGGCCGACGGATCAACGCCTTGGAAAAATCCCTGGGTGCCACATTGTTCCTGCGCACTTCCGAGGGCTACGCGCTCACCGCCTTAGGCGAAGCCGCCTTGCTCTCGGTGGAAAAGATGGAGCGCTCAGCCCTCGACCTGGAGCGCCAGATCCAGGGCCTGGACGACCGCCTGACCGGCACCGTACGGGTCAGCACCACCGACTCCCTGGCCATCGATTTCCTGATCCCGGCCATTGCCCACCTGTACGACAAGCACCCTGACGTGCGCGTGCAACTGGACGCCTCTACCCAGATCCTCAGCCTGGCCAAGCGCGAGGCCGACATCGCGGTGCGCAACCAGCGTCCGGACAACCCCGACCTGATCGCCCGACGCATCGCCCGCTGGCCGGTGGGGCTGTTTGCCGCACAGCGCTACATCGACCGTCACGGCGTGCCCGAACCTGGCAGCCTGTTCGAGGGCCACGACCTGGTGGTCTACCAGCCCTACCTGCAAAGCCACAAAGACCTGGCGCTGGCCTGCGAGCCCGTGGGCCGCGGGCGCATTGTCGCGGCCTTGAGTTCCAGCCTGCTGGTGCGCCGTGCCATCGCCGCCGGCATTGGCGTCGGGGAAATCCCGGTGTACACCGGTGAACGCGACGGGCTGGTGCGTCTGTGGCCGGAACGCACCCGGCCGCTGCCGTATGACGTGTGGCTGGTGACCCACGCCGACCTGCGCCATACCGCGCGGGTGCGGGTGGTGATCGATGAAATCGTCGCGGCGTTTGCCGGCACGCAGGAGTGAGGTCAGCACAGGCTTGCAAGCGTGCGTGGAGCGCTGTCGACACAATCGAGGTGTGTGTCAACCAACCGAGAGCACCTATGAACGAATCAAGAAGTCAGGACCTGGGGCTGTTGTTTTTGCGGGGCAGCGGGGCGCTGTTCCTGCTGTGGGTGCACGGGTTGCCCAAATTAATCGATTACAGCGAACAACTGACGCTGATCGAGGACCCTTTTCATTTGGGTGCCCACATCACGCTGTGGCTGGCGATCTTTGCCGAAGTGCTGTGCCCGCTGCTGATCATTGCCGGGGTGCTGGTGCGCCTGGCGTGCTTGCCGATCCTCAGCGTGCTGCTGGTCGCCTTGATTGTGGTGCACCCGGAATGGACGCTGTTCGAAGGGCAGTTCGGCTGGTTACTGCTGATTATCTTCACCACGTTGCTGATCAGCGGGCCAGGTCGCCTGGTGGTCAGCTCGCGTTTCTCCTGAACAAAAAAAGGCCGGGCAAGCCCGGCCGAAATAAGGAGAGGGTGGTGCAGGGTTTTCAGCGGTTGAGGAATGCCAGCAGGTCTTCATTCAGGGCCTGGGCATGGGTCACGGCGAAACCGTGCGGTGCATCCTTGTAGACTTTCAGCTCGGCGCCCTTGATTGAAGCGGCCGCCGCTTTGCCGGTGGTCTCGAACGGTACGATCTGGTCGCCGTCACCGTGAATGACCAGGGTCGGGATGTCGATTGTGGCCATGTCCGGGCGGAAGTCGGTCTCGGAGAAGGCGGTGACGCAATCCACCGTCGACTTGAGCGAGGCCAGCATCGCGATCTGCAGGGTTTGCGTCAGCACGCCTTCGGAGACTTTCTGGCCCTTGTTGATGCCGAAGAACGGCGTGTTGAAGTCAGCAATGAACTGCGCACGGTCCTTCAACAGCCCGGCCTTGATGCCGTCGAACACTTCTGTCGGCACGCCCTGCGGGTAGTCCGGTTTCTGCCCGAACAGCGGCGTGACCGCGCCCAGCAGCACCAGGCCGGCGACACGGGCGCTGCCATGGCGTGCGATGTAGCGGGCCACGTCGCCGCCGCCCATGGAGAAGCCCACCAGGGTCACTTCCTGGAGGTCCAGGTGTTCGATCAACTGCGCGATGTCGTCGGCGAATGTGTCGTAGTCGTTACCGGTCCACGGCTGGTCCGAGCGGCCGAAACCACGACGGTCGAACGCGATGGTGCGAAAGCCGCGGCTGCTCAGGTATTCCATCTGGTATTCCCACATGTCGGCATCCAGCGGCCAGCCGTGGCTGAACAGCACGGGCTTACCGCTGCCCCAGTCCTTGAAGTAGATCTGGGTACCGTCTTTGGCAACAAATGTGCTCATGGAAAACTCCTTGGGTAGCGGGGAAAACTCAGCGTCACTATTGGTGTAAAGCGTACGCCGGGCTTGTATGGGTGTGCTTGGTTGGGGTCACCAACTGAATTTAAGCTCGACCCCCAGGTAATTGCTGTCATCACCACCGGCGTCGCGCAGGGTCTGGCCGACGTCGTAGTGCACGGCTTCGACGGCGCCGGTGAGGTTGGGGCTGAACACATAGTCGGTGCGCAGTTGTGCGTAGGCACCGGTCCAGCGATCACCCTGGCCCGCCGTTGCGGCCACTGGCAGGTTGGGCTGGGTGTACACGGCATCCTCGGTGGTCTGGCGCCAGAGCAAGCCGATGGCGGTTTGCACGCTGAGCTTATCGATCGGCTTGACGGTGATCGAGGGCTTGACGTGAATCAGGTTGCTGTAGCCGGTGTAGCCCGCCAGGGAAAAGTAGTAGCCATTGGGGAACAGCGGGTTGAACGTGCCGACGCTGCCATCTCCTGCCTTACGGTCACCCGAGGCGATGTCCAGTTGCAGGCCCACGCGCGGTTTCCAGGCCAGGCTGTCGAAGGTGTAGCCGGTACGACTGCCGCCGGCCCAGGCGCGAATGTCCTTGCTGCCCACCGAACCGCTTTGCAACATCGCTTCGACGTCCCAATCAAAGCCCATGGCCGCGCCGCCCAGACGGGCGTCGAACAGGTGGCGAGTCTCGTCGCCGTCCGCGTCCAGGTAGTGCGCGGCGCTGCGCTCATACACGCCGTAGTAGGCCGACAGTTCGTTCTTGCCACCCACCAGGCGCTCGACCCGCACCAGGTGAAAGCGCGCGTCGCTGTTGGACTTGTCGTCGAAATGCCGTTCGTCCTGATACTGCACCGGCTGGCTGGCAATGCCGATGAAGCGCCAGTTGGAGGTTTCCCAGTCGGCCCACAGCGCATCGAAGGATTGCCGCACATTCGGGCCGTCCCGCGATGAGATGAAGCGCTGCAGGTCGAAGGCGAAATCCTGGCGCCCGACGCGTGCCTTCAGCGTGCCGCTGCTGAAGGCATTGACGTACTCGGCAAAGGCCAGGCGCAGGTCGACGCGGTTCTGGTCGGCGCCGCCAATCGTGGTTTTGTCGTAGGCGCGCACGTCTTCGAGTTGGGTGAACACCCGCCAGTTCCGGGTCAGATGCAGGTCGGCATGCACCTGGAAACGCTGGATCAGGTAGCGATCGCGCTTCACGTCGCGTACGCCGAAACCACTGGCATCGTTCATCTCGAAGCGCTCGCGTAACGTCGCGCCCAGGGACAGATAGGTGAACGGGTCGGCACTCGACAGCGGGATGTACTTCAAGTTGTCCAACGGTTGCGTGCGCAGCGCCGGGTTTTGCAGCGCCGACCAGTCTTCCTGCCAACGGTTGGCCTTGATCGCCGGGCGTGTCGCTTGCGCGTCGGCGTGGACGCTGCCGGCGAGCAGCGGCCACAGCACGGCCAGGCTCAAGCCTGCGCGACGCTTCATTTTGCCGCGTTGAGCTGATGAATTTCCGCGACGTAGCCGCCCGGGAACTCGACCAATGCGCTGCGCCGGCCTTTGCTGTCGAAGGCGGGCACCAGCACTTTGGCGCCGGAGCCGGTGGCCTTGCCCAGGGTGGCCGTCAGGTCAGCCACTTGGTAACCGGTGGTCTCGTGGCCGAACGGGTAGGGCAGTTGACCGTTGGTGACCAGCACCGCCATGCGCCCGAACGGCGACTCGATGTCGACACGGCGATAGCTGCCGCCGGCTTGGCCGATATCGACGCCAGGGGCGTGCTTGTCATCGGCCAGGACTTTGCCGTGGGAAAAGCCCATAAAGGCTTTGATAAAGGCGTCGGCACGGTCTGCGCTGAGGTACACGCGGTTTTCCGGCACGGTCTGGAACGCCGCGTAATCCGGGGTCTTGGTGTGCCAGTAGAGCTGCATGTTCACACCGCCCGGCCACTGCACCACCGCATCACGCCCGATCGGGTCGGGGAAATCGCTGACGATCACCGCCGCACCGTTTTCACGGGCGGCCTTGAGCGCGACGTCCATGTCCTTGACCAGGTAGCCATTGCGCTCCTGGCCGAACGGGTGCGGGATCGGCGTGCTGAAACCAAACAGCGACACCGTGCCGGCCGGGGTCTGCAGCAATTGCGAGGTGGTGCTGCTCGGCACCGGCAGCACATTCACCACCACTTGGGCGGTGCTTTTGCCACCAAAGGTCGCCAGGAAACTCTGGGCAAAGCGGTCGACATCGGCCGGCGCGACGTAGACGTGGCTGGTGTCGTATTGCGGCGCCACGGCCACCGCGGGTGTTGCGGCGAATGCGCTGCCCATGATCTGCCCGGCCAGCAAGGTCAGGGCCAGGGAAACCTTAATTACGCGTTTACACATGCTTACTCTCCAGCGCTATGCCTAGGATCGAAAGCCGTGAGCTTAGGGATGCGCCAGCGGGGCGAATTGTACAGGCGTGCTTGATTGAACGATTCAGCGTCCAGGCCGGTCATCTGACTTCCAGCATCCGATTTCACAGGTGAACGAAATGGCCAAGACTTACAGCTACGCCGCCCAGAACGCCAAGGATTCCCTCAAGCCTTTCACCTTCGAGCGCCGCGCGCCGGGGGCGGACGACGTACAGATCGATATTCTCTATTGCGGTGTCTGTCACTCCGACCTGCACACCGTGCGCAACGAGTGGAACAACACCCTGTATCCCAGCGTGCCCGGCCACGAGATCGTCGGTCGCGTCACGGCGGTAGGCAGCAATGTCAGCAAGTTCAAGGTCGGTGATTTGGCTGGCGTGGGTTGCATGGTCGACAGCTGCCAACAGTGTGCGTCTTGCGCCGAAGGCGAAGAGCAATATTGCGAGAACGGCTTTACCGGCACCTACAACGGTCCGGTGTTCGGCGGTGAAAACACTTTCGGCGGCTACTCCGACAGCATCGTGGTCAAGGAGAAGTTCGTACTGCGCATCTCCCACGACGACGCCAACCTGGCCGCCGTGGCGCCGCTGCTGTGCGCGGGCATCACCACGTATTCGCCGCTGCATCACTGGAAGGTGGGCCCCGGCAAGAAAGTCGGTGTGGTCGGCCTCGGTGGCCTCGGCCATATGGCGGTGAAAATTGCCCATGCCATGGGTGCCCATGTCACGTTATTCACCACCTCGCCCAACAAGCGCGAAGACGGCCTGCGCCTGGGCGCCGATCAAGTGGTGGTGTCGAAGAACCCGGACGAAATGGCCAAGGTCGCCAACAGCCTGGACTTCATCCTCAACACCGTCGCCGCGCCCCACGACCTCGACGCCTTCCTCAACCTGCTCAAGCGCGACGGCACCATGACCCTGGTCGGCGCACCCGACAGCCCGCACCCGTCGCCAACGGTGTTCAACCTGATCTTCAAACGCCGCAGCCTGGCGGGTTCGTTGATCGGCGGTATCCAGGAGACCCAGGACATGCTCGATTTCTGTGCCAGACATGGGATTGTTTCGGATATTGAGATGATCGATATCCAAGGCATCAACGAAGCGTATGAGCGCATGCTCAAGGGTGATGTGAAGTACCGGTTTGTGATTGATATGGACAGTTTGAAAAAGGAAAGCCAGGTCGCGTGATCGCACGAGCGGCACTGCCCTATGGGGAGCTGTCGAGCCCCGGCGAGGCTGTGAAGGCGGCGGTACATGCTGGCATGTTCATCGCCTGACCCACCGCTTTCGCAGCCTCGCTAAAGCTCGACAGCTCCCACCGGGGATCGGCTGTGTACGCTGGATTTGCGGTTTAGCGGCGGGCGCAATATCAGCAGCACCGCAACTCAACTGTGGGAGCTGTCGAGCCCCGGCGAGGCTGCGAAGGCGGCGGCATTGCTGGCATTTTCTTCGCCTGACACACCGCTTTCGCAGCCTCGCTGGGGCTCGACAGCTCCCACAGGGGATTGGCTGTGGCAAGTTGGACTTGCGGTGTTGCGGCTGACGCCATTTTCAGCAGCATCTCAGTTCAAATGTGGGAGCTGTCGAGCCCCAGCGAGGCTGCGAAAGCGGCGGTACTGCTGGCATTTTCATCGACTGACACTCCGCTTTCGCAGCCTCGCTAAAGCTCGACAGCTCCCACAGGGGATTGGCTGTGTACGCTGGATTTGCGGTCTAGCGGCGGGCGCAATATCAGCAGCACCGCAACTCAACTGTGGGAGCTGTCGAGCCCCAGCGAGGCTGCGAAGGCGGCGGTACTGCTGGCATGTTCGTCGCCTGACCCACCGCTTTCGCAGCCTCGCTAAAGCTCGACAGCTCCCACAGGGGACCGGCTTTTGTGGGTTGGATTTGCGGTGTGGCGACTGGCGCCCTTTTCAGCAGCACCGCAGCTCAACTATGGGAGCTGTCGAGCCCCAGCGAGGCTGCGAAAGCGGCGGTACTGCTGGCATTTTCATCGCCTGACACTCCCCTCTCGCAGCCTCGCTAAAGCTCGACAGCTCCCACAGGGGATTGGCTGTGTACGCTGGATTTGCGGTCTAGCGGCGGGCGCAATATCAGCAGCACCACAGCTCAACTGTGGGAGCTGTCGAGCCCCAGCGAGGCTGCGAAGGCGGCGGCATTGCTGGCATGTTCGTCGCCTGACCCACCGCTTTCGCAGCCTCGCTAAAGCTCGACAGCTCCCGTGCCATCTTCGGACAATAGGTCGATGGCGGGGTGATGAAGGTTTTGCTCGTTGAGGTCTTTGAAATGGCCCCATCCACACAAATACGACATCAAGTCTGCGATCAACGATTCTGCCAGCCGGTTGTTGTCCTGGAGCAGGTCCTTGTTTTTGATCTCGATGTAATGCTTGAAGACGGCCAGTGCCAGGGACAAGCGGTCAAGTTGCGTGTTGCGTGTTGCGAGCGTTATGCGTGTGATCCATGGCGAGCCGTGCCGCTGCAAAGTGAGCGCGCAGTTTGTCAGGCGTGAAAGCCCAAAAGCCATGCCTATAAGTCCACACTCACCCAGCGGGCCCGCGGCGCTTGATCCGTCAGGGCCGCTGCGGCTTCACCGACGTACCGAACGTGTTGCCCATGCGCACACTGGTCGCCGCCGGGGTGGATAAACCCACCGCGTTCGGCGGCCGTTTCTCGATGGGGATGTTTTGCGCTTCGCGGTTTTTGCTGGCGGCCTTGGTCGCGTTTGTGTCATTGCCCATCTGCTGGCTCAGGCAACCATAGTTGGGTGCCTTATACCCATCCACCGTGACTTCGGCGCAGCTGTCGGCGTGGGCGAGCAAGGGCAGGGCGGCGCACAGCGTCAAGCTGGCAAGGGTCGGGAACAGGTTCATCGGGCCTCCTGGCGGGCCCGTAGGAGTGGCCCGGTAAGGCTTGAAAGTCTAGCGCAGCGGGCCTCTCGTCACCGTGATGTTTTTTTTGCTATCACCGTAACATCAGATTCATAAACTGGCCTCAGGATGACGGTTTTCTAGGGCGCGTCGGCCGTGCAGCAATGCAGAGCAGGGGGTGAATGGGGAGTGTGGAGGCGCGCCGCATGCGCCCTGGTCTTGCTGTTGCTGCTGGCTGGCGGCCGTGCGGCGCAGGCAGAGTCGCCGTTGTTGACCTTGGATTTGCCGGCGCAAGATCTGGAACACGCCCTGCAAGCCTACAGCAGCGCCACCGGGATGGCGGTGCTGGTGGACCGCGAATTGACGCGGGGCCGGCGCTCCATTGGGGTGCGCGGGCGTTTTACGGCGCAAGAAGCACTGACGATGTTGCTGACAGGGAGTGGCCTGATGGCACGTTATGCACGCAGCGATGCGTTCACTTTGCAGGCGCCGCAGCTCAGCCAGCCGCCTCCCACCAAGGGCGCGGCGGCTCGCAACGCCGCGCGGATCAACAACAGCTACGCGACGGCGTTGCAGCAAGCGATCGAGACCAGCCTGTGCCGTTCCCCCTTGACCCGCCCCGGCAGTTTCCGGGCGCTGGTGCAGGTTTGGGTGAACCCGGACGGGGTGATAGAACACAGCCGGCTGGTCAGTTCCACCGGCGATGAACAACGCGATGAAGCACTGGTACGCAGCCTGGCAACGGCACGGGTGGAACGCCCGGCGCCGAGCTCACTGCGTCAACCGGTGACTTTACTTCTGATGCCTGACACAACGGGAACACGCATGGAATGCACAGCAGCAAAAGGAGCCTGGGGCGGATGAAAAATACCGGGCACAGTCCGATGGTCAGCTTGTTCCTGGCCTCCTACGAAGACTTCAAGGTGCGTTTGCGCAAGCGCCTGGGCTCGGAAGACCTGGCCAACGACGTGCTACACGAAACCTACCTGCGGGTCGATCGCATGGACGTGCCGGCGAACCTGCAACAGCCCAATGCCTACCTGTATCGCATGGCCTTGAATATCGCTGCCGACCGCCGTCAGGCCGACGCGCGCCTGCTCACCGGCAGCGAAGTGCAAGAGCTGCTGCAAAGCGCCGACGAAGCCCAGGACCCCTCGCGGGTAGTGGGTGGCCAGAAAGAAATCCAATCCCTGGTCAAGGCGCTCTACGAACTGCCGGCACGCCGCCGCAAGATCCTCATCGCCGCCCGCCTGGAAGAAGCGCCACACCTGGAAATCTCCCAGCGCTTCGGCATTTCAACGCGCATGGTCGAGAAGGAAATCAAGGCCGCCCTGGGCCATTGTGCCAAGCGCCTGGAAAGAAAAGTGATTCAGCGGTTCGGTCCCGGGGCCGGAAAACCGTCTTAGTGTCGAGTCCCTGATAAATCCGTGAGTATGTGCGCGCTTGAATATCTTTAACCTCTCCACCGTCCGGCCATCCGCCGCCAGCCCCCTGCATGATGAGGCCCGCGATTGGCTGGTCCTGCTGACGTCGGGCCGGGCCACCGTGGCCGATGCCAAGGCCCTGAAAGCCTGGTGCGCCCAAAGCCCGGAGCATGCCCAGGCGTTCGAGCAGGCCAAGATGTTGTGGAAGCAGTTGGCGCCGGCCCTCGATCAAATGTCGCAACCGCGCAGCTTCGGCCGGCGTGCCTTCCTGGGCGGTGCGATTGCCGCCTCGGCGGCCGTAGTGATGGTGCGCGTCGGCGTGCCGGGCGGCTTTGCCGGGCTTACGGCTGACTACCGCACCGAGGTCGGCGAGCAGCGCCAAGTGCGGTTGAGCGAGGGCGTGAGCCTGGAACTCAATACCCAGACGCGCATCAGCCGGGTCGGGCAGGGCATTGAATTGTTCGAAGGTGAAGTCGAGGTCGTCGCCCACGTTGCGCAACCGCTCAGGGTCCAGGCCGGCGCGGGCTGGGTGAGCGCGGCCCAGGCGCGCTTCAATGTGCGCAACACCGACCAAAATGTCTGCGTGACCTGCATCGAAGGTTCGCTGTCGGTGGACATTGCCGGTCGCAGTGTGCGTCTGGACGGTGGACGGCAACTGACCTATGGCGCTACCGGAGTCAGTGAAGTGACCACGGTGGACACCCAGGCCGTGGTGGCCTGGCGTGAACAGGTGCTGGTGTTCAACAACGCCACGCTGGCGACGGTGGTGGATGAGATCAACCGCTATCGGCCGGGGATGCTGGTGTTGTTGAATAAACAACTTGGCCAGCGCCGGGTGCAGGCGCGGTTCAGCTTGCAGCAACTGGCGGGCGTGGCGTTGTTGATTCGCGATGCGTATGGCGCCAAATGTACGGAGTTGCCGGGTGGGGTGGTGTTGTTGAGTTGACTCACTTTAACGGCCCCACCACCTGCCGATACTTTTCCACCCCCTGTGGCGTCTGTCGTACCAGCTTGATCTCCAGCCCCGTTGGATCTTCACGCCGATTGCCACTCAACTGCCGCCAGCCCTTGTCCGTCTCCCATACGCGCACCTGCAAGTCGCTGACCCCCGTCAGCACCACCACTGCGTCTTTCGCCGCCGGCAGCGGAAACCGGTCGCGTGCCGGCGCGGCTGCCCGATACAGCGAATCGCCCTTGAGCCACCAGCGCACCCGTTGCAGCCCGTCCCCGGCAACCGGGGCGCTGCGGATCACATCCAGGCGAAAGCCCTTGCTGTCGGAACTGCGCACCGTGACCGCCGCCAATCCCTCGTCGCTCGGTGCATCCGGGGCCGTCAGTTCAATGCTGGCCCGCAAGCTGATATCGCGCTGCATCTGGTTCAGCGCGCGCAGCAATACCTCGGTCTGCTCGGTACTGGCCTGCAGGTGCTGGTCGGCGCGGGTCACGCTGTCGAGGCCGCGCCAGGCGATCAGGCTGACCAGCGCCATCAGCATGATCGCCACCATCACTTCGATCAGGGTGAAGCCTTGCTGGGACCGGTTCATGGCAGGGCTTCCACGCGCATCAGGCCGGCGGCGTCGCGGCGCAGGCTGAGGCTGTGTTGCCCGTCGGACAACACCACCCGCAGCGGTGGGTTGATCCATTCGGCGTTGAGCACCAGGGTTTGCCGGGGTTCGACAGTGACTTGCATCGGTGTGCTTTCCCATAGGCGCGGGCGCAGTTGGCTGTCGCCCTGGAAGGCTTCCACGCTCGTTCCATCATCACTGCGGCGGTTGAAGCGAAAGCCCTTGGCGTCGGCGCGCCAGGTAATAGGGCGGCCGTCGGCGTGGGCTTCGGCCTGGGCGACTTGCAGCAGTTGGCTCAGGCGCTCGGCATCCTTGCGCAGCAGGTGCAGCGGGTCGGGCTTGATGGTGAGGCTGATGGCGGCGCTGGCGATGCCGATGATCACCAGCACCACCATTAGTTCGATCAGAGTGAAGCCTTGCTGTTTCATCGCGCGTTCCCTGGAAACTGGGGAGTGTGTGAAATAAAAGCGTGCGAATTGACCCTGTAGGCTGGTGCGACGGACAAACAGGAGGTCCTGCCCATGACATTCGCCCCTCGTTTCACCCTGGCCCACGGCGTGCAGGCGCTGGGTGTGCTGGCGGCCTTGGCGGGCGCGGCGGTGTGGATGCCGCTGCTGCTCACCAGCGCCGAGTCCCACACCCCCAGCGCCACGCCCCAGGCATTGGCGGCGCGCAGCGATAACCCGGCGCTGCAATGGTTTTCCAACGCGCCGACGGCGCTGCAAGTCAAAGTGACCGGCGTGCTGGCGGGCGCGCGTGGCGCGGTGGCGATCCTCAGCCTTAACGATGGGCCGCCGCGCAGTTTCCTGTTGGGCGAGCGCCTCAGCCCCGGCGTGCGGCTGACCGCCATCGAAGGCGATGGGGTAGAGATAGAACGCGGCGGCGAGAAGCTGCGCGTCAACCTCGAAAAGTTGCCGCAGGGGCCGGCGCTGCCACTGCTCACTCGGCCATGACCTGGGTGTCCAGGCGCGCCAGGGGCGGTGCTTCGCGGCTGGCGTCAAGCACCTGCAGGTTGACCTGAAACAGGCGGCCATCGGCGTTGATGGTCTGTTCGCAGCGCAGTTTCAGGCGGCCTTGATCGCACTCGAAGGTCTTCTTGCCGCTGCGCAGGTGGCCCTCCAGGCGTAGCTCCGCCAGGCGACTCTGCGCCGCCAGCAGCGCGATGGATTTGTCGCGCAGCAGGCCGTTGCTCTGGGCCATCAGCCCGGCCACGCGCACGGCGGCGGCCATGGCCACGGCAATGATCGCCAGCGCCACCAGCACCTCGATCAGGGTAAAACCTTGCTCCTTGCGACGGCCGTACATGGCGCTCTCAAAGCCGGGAAACAGGCCCGCAGACTAGCGCCGGCAGTTGACCGATTGGCGACCGAAACTCCCGAGCATTTTCAATACGACTGACATGTGTTCTTGCAACACTGCGCCCCCATTGCACTCAAGCCAAGGAATGTCGAGATGGATATCGCACGCCTAACGTCACCGCTGCCAGGCCCTCGCGGGCAACGTGGCTTCACTTTGATCGAGATCATGGTGGTGGTGGTCATCCTCGGGATCCTCGCCGCGATGGTGGTGCCCAAGGTCCTTGATCGGCCGGACCAGGCGCGCGCCACCGCGGCCAAGCAGGACATCGGCGGGTTGATGCAGGCGTTGAAACTCTACCGCCTGGACCACGGCAGTTACCCGAACATGAACCAGGGTTTGAAGGTGTTGGTGGAGCGCCCGGCGGATGCGAAGAACACCAACTGGCGCGCCTACCTCGACCGCCTGCCCAACGATCCGTGGGGCCACCCCTATCACTACCTCAACCCGGGCGCCAACGGTGAAGTGGACGTGTTCTCCCTCGGCGCCGACGGCCAGCCGGACGGCGATGGCGTGAATGCCGATATCGGCTCCTGGCAGCTCTAAGGCCCGCCATGAAAGGGTATTCGCCCCCAGTGGCGAAGCAGCGCGGCATGGCGATTATCAGCGCCTTGCTGATCGCGGCGGTGGTGGCGGTATTGGCCGGGGCCATGCTCACGCGCCAGAGCGTGTTCACCCGCAGCCTGGAGGCCGAGCAGTTACGCATCCAGGGTCAATGGCTGTTGCAAGGCGGCCTCGAACAAAGCCGGCAGATGCTCTGGGACGCACGCCGCAAGGACGTGCTGACCCGCCTCGATCAACCTTGGGCGCGCGCTCAAGTCGGCGCGTTTGCGGGGCGGATCGAGGACGAGCAGGGCAAGTTCAACCTGCGCAACCTGGTCAATCTCCAGCAGGTGGATACCGAGCAATTGCAAAGCTTTGAGCGCCTGTGCCGGCTGATTGGCGTCGACCCGGCGGTGAGCCGGCGGATCAGCCAGCGCGTGATCGGTTCTTATGAGCCGTCCGCCAAATACCCGATGCTGCGCAGCCTGGATGACTTGAGCGGAATCGAGGGCCTGGACCCCGTTGTGTTGCAACGCATGCAGGCGTACATCAGCGTGTTGCCCGGCCCTACCTGGGTCAATGGCAATACCGCCAGCGCCGAAGTGCTCAGCGCGGTGGTGCCGCAGCTCAGCCTGGCCCAGGCCCACGGGCTGGTGGCCGAGCGTGACAGAGGGCAGTGGTTTATCAACCGGGGGGATTTCGTCAACCGCCTGCGCTTGCCCCAGATAAACGTGGACTCGGTGCAGGTGGGCATCACCAGCGAGTGGTTCCGCCTGCAGGGCCAGGCGCGCCGTGAACAGCGACGGGTGACGGTTGATGCGTTGTTGCATCGTCCCGAAGACCGCGAACCGCGCGTGATCTGGTCGCGGGTGGGCGTATGAAACGCCTGCGCATTGGCTTGCCGCCGCTGGATCAATTGAGCGCCGAGAGCCAGGTCAAATTTGCCTGGTTGGACCGTGGCGTGGTCATTGAAGAGGGTTATGCAAGCCTGGCGCAGTTGGGTAAGCCCCGTCAGGCAGTGGAGTGTTTCCTGCACCCGCGTGACAGCCTGCTCACCAGCCTGGAGCTGCCGCCGTTACCTGCCGCGAAAACCGCTGCCGCCGTGGCCTGCGCCGCCCAGGCGTTGATCCTTGGCCCGGTGGAACACCTGCACGTGGCCCACGGCCCGCGTGAAAGCGATGGACGCGTGCAGGTGGCCTGGGTGCCTAAGGCCGGGTTGGAGCGGCTGGCCCGGATGCCGCTCAAACTGCGCGGCCTGTACCCGGCGCCCTTTGCCTTGCCGCTGGGCGCTGCTGCGTTGGACGACGGCTATCTGCTGACACGCGAGAGCCCGCAACAAGGCGCGGTGCACCCCTTGGGCGCGCAGACGCTGGATGTGCAGCGGGTGGACGCGGCACAGCGCTGGAGTGGGCCGTTGCCCGCGTGGGGGTTGCACGGCCATCTCAGCCAACCCTCGACCGGCGGATGGGCCCGGGCACTGGCCTGTGTGGCGCTGGCCACGGCCATTTGGGTTGTGGGCCTCAACCTTTATGCCGCACGCCAAGTGGACGAGGGCCAACGGCTCAAGGCGTTGATGAGCCAGCAGGTGCGCCAGGCGTTTCCCGAATTGCCGGTGGTGCTCAACCCTTTGCAGCAGGCCCGCCAGCAATTGGCCGCCCGCCAGAGCGGCGCTGCCGCAGACCCCGGTCAGCGCTTTACCAGCCTGATGCAACTGGCGGGCAGCAACCTGCCGTTCATGGTCGGTAGCGTCGCCAACTTGAGCTTTGAACAGGGGCGCTTGCGGGTTGAATTGGTGGCCGACAGTCGCAGCCCGAAAGCCGAGGGCGAATGGCAGGCGGCGTTGGCCCAGGCCGGCTTCACGGCCAGCCGCGATGAGCAGGCCTGGGTGATTGGGCCGGCGCAGGCCGCGGAAAAAACGGGTGCCGACGATGAATAAAGTCCAGCGACTGCGCAGCCAGGCCCAGGTGTTCTGGAGCGGCCTGGCCCTGCGCGAAAAACGCCTGCTCAGCGGCGCCGGTCTGATTCTGGCGGGCCTGCTGACCTGGCTGGTGCTGGTGCAACCGGCGTTGAAGAAGATCGATTACTGGCAGGCTGAAACCCCCAAGCTGCGCGCCCAGGCCGAAGCCCTGCAGGTGCTGTTGCAGGGCGTCGCCGCGCCCAGACAGGGCGACGAAACCGCGCTGCGCCAGGCCCTGGATAACGCCGGCCTCAAAGGGCATTACCAATTGCAGGCGCTGGAACCCGGCGGCTGGCGGTTGACGTTCGACAACGCCCCGGCCGATGCGGTAGTGGGCTGGCTGCTGGGCAATCCCCGTTCGTTTTCCCTGGAGGTGTCCGAAGCGCGTTTGCAGCGCGCGATGGATGCCGTCGACAGCTCGGCCGGCACTGTGTCCGGGACCGTTCGCATGGATCAGGCGCTTGGCGCTAAGGAAGCTTCATGAAGTGGTCAGTCCCCCCGTTTCGCCTGGTCGCGCCGTTGCTGGTGCTGGCCCTGAGTGCGTGCAGCAACCCGTCAACCACGCCATTGCTGGTGGACAGTGAGCTTGGCCAACCCCTGGCGGAGACTCGCCGCAGCGCCGAGACGGTGCTGGACCGCCAAGGTGAACGCCTGCCCAGACCTCCCGTACAGCACCGGATCACCGACACCGCGCGCGGCCATGCCCCGGCGGCCGTCAAGGCGCGCAACCCGCTGGGTGACCAGCCGGTGCAGCTCAATTTTGTCGATGCGGATATCCAGGCCGTGGTGCGCGCGCTGTCCCGCGCCACCGGGCAGCAATTTCTGGTGGACCCACGCGTGAAAGGCAACCTCACCCTGGTCAGCGAAGGGCAGGTGCCGGCGCACCAGGCCTACGACATGCTGCTGGCGGCGTTGCGCATGCAGGGCTTCAGCGTGGTGGATGTGGGCGGCGTGGCCCAGGTGGTGCCCGAGGCCGATGCCAAGTTGCTCGGCGGGCCGATCTACAGCGCCGGCAGCAGCGGCATGCAGACCCGCACCTTTCGCCTGCAATACGAAAACGCGGTGAACCTGATCCCGGTACTGCGCCCCATCGTATCGCCGAACAACCCGATCAATGCCTACCCCGGCAACAACAGCATTGTCATCACTGACTATGCGGAAAACCTCGCGCGGGTGGCGCAGATCATCAATGGCATCGACACCCCCAGTGCCATCGACACCGACGTGGTGATGGTGCAGAACGGCATCGCCGTGGACATCGCCGCCATGGTCTCCGAGCTGCTGGAAACCCAGGGCGCCGACCAGACCCAGAAGATCAACGTGATCGGCGACCCGCGTTCCAACGCCGTCATCATCCGTTCCGGCAGCCCGGAGCGCACCGAGCTGGCGCGCAACCTGATCTACAAACTCGACAACGCCCAGAGCAACCCCAGCAACATGCACGTGGTGTACCTGCGCAACGCCCAGGCCGGCAAACTGGCCCAGTCGCTGCGCGGGCTGCTCACGGGCGAGAGTGATTCGGGCGTGAGTGACGATGCCCGTGGCAAGCTCAGCGCCATGGGCGGCAATGACAAAAACAGCCAGGGCGCGAACAACACCCAGAACAGCACGGGGACACCGACCGGCAGCGGCGTGCAGCCAGGCTATGGGCAAACCGCCGGTTCGAGCAGCGCCACCGGCAATGGCAAAACCGCCAATGACCAGGACACCGCGTTCAGTGCCGGCGGCGTGACCATCCAGGCCGACGCCACCACCAACACCTTGCTGATCTCCGCGCCGGACCCGCTGTACCGCAACCTGCGCGAAGTCATCGACATGCTCGACCAGCGCCGCGCCCAGGTGGTGATCGAAAGCCTGATCGTGGAAGTCAACGAAGACGATGCCACCGAGTTCGGTGTGCAATGGCAGGCCGGCAACCTGGCGGGCAAGGGCGCGTTCGGCGGCGTGAACCTCGGCGGCAGCGGCGTGGTCGGCACGCCCGCCAGCCCGACCAGTATTGATGTGCTGCCCAAGGGCCTGAACATCGGGTTGGTCAACGGCACCGTGGATATTCCCGGTATCGGCAAGGTGCTCGACCTCAAGGTGTTGGCCCGTGCGTTGAAGAGCAAGGGCGGCACCAACGTGCTGTCCACGCCGAACCTGCTGACCCTGGACAACGAGGCGGCGAGCATTTTCGTGGGGCAGACCATTCCGTTTGTCACCGGCAGTTATGTGACCGGAGGCGGAGGTACCAGCAACAACCCGTTCCAGACCGTGCAGCGTGAAGAGGTGGGTCTCAAGCTGAATGTTCGACCGCAGATATCCGAGGGTGGCACGGTGAAGCTGGATATCTACCAGGAGGTCAGCACCGTCGATGAGCGTGCTTCGGTGACGGCGGGCACGGTGACCAACAAGCGTGCGATTGATACCAGTATTTTGTTGGATGACGGGCAGATCATGGTGCTCGGCGGGTTGCTGCAGGACGGGTACAGCCAGAGCAATGACGCGGTGCCTTGGTTGGCGGATATCCCGGGGTTGGGCGCGCTGTTTCGCAATGAGAAGCGCAGTGTGAGCAAGACCAACCTGATGGTGTTTTTGCGGCCCTACATTATTCGCGACAGTGGAGCGGGGCGCAGTATTACGTTGAACCGCTATGAGTTCATGCGCCGGGCCCAGGGTGGCTTGCAGCCGGAGCGCAGTTGGGCGATGCCGGATGTGCAGGCGCCGCAGTTGCCGTCGGTGGAGAAGGCGATTCCTGGGCAGCAGGGGCCTCGGGCGGTGATTCGGGCGGTGCCGCAGTGATCGCCGGGTACATATCCGTTTCTTCGGTAACGGCCGCTTATGGTTCCGCTCTTACAGCGGCTCACTTTTGGAAAGGCCCAAAAGTAAGCAAAAGGCCTTCGCCCCACCACTCGGCACCTCGCTTAGGCTCGGTGTGCCCGAACGCAGGCTTGAATCCGTGGGCCGCCGCCACGCGCCATCCATGGCGCGGGGCGGCTAACCCGGCGTCCTGCCGGGTTACCCACGGATTCAAGCCTGCGTTCGGCCAGCGTGGTTTTACGGGGCGCCGAAGATCAAAAGCAAAAGCAAAAGCAGAGCGCGGCGGCCTTAGAGCCGACCGGTATCTTACTGTCGAACTCGGTCAAATGTGGGAGCTGGCTTGCCTGCGAAGGCATCAACGCGGTGTACCTGATGAACCGAGGTGCCTGCATCGCAGCGCTGCGGCGATCCGACAAGCCAGCTCCCACAGAAAAGCAATTTGCGGTACACAAAAAAATGCTTTTGATCTCCACCACTCAAGCCGGCTGTCAGGCCGCTGTGCTTTTGCTCTTGATTTTGATCTTAGGCGCCCCGTCAAACACGCTGGCCGGAATTCGACAGGGATTTGGGGGGTAAACCGGCAGGGATGCCGGTTTAGCCGCCCCGCGCCATGGATGGCGCGTGGCGGCGGCCCCCCAAATCCCTGTCGGATTACGGGCACACCGAGCCTAGGCGAGGTGCCGAGTGTTGGGGCAAGAGCCCTTTGCTTACTTTGGGGCTTTTCCAAAGTGAGCCGCCGTAAGGGCGGAACCAAAATCAGCCGTTACCGCAGCAACAGATATGTACACCTTCAAAAAGGGCCAACCCCATGAGCCTTCTACCCTACGCCTGGGCCAAATCCCAGCGCATCCTCCTGCGCCCTGGCGAGGACGGGATGCTGCTTACCGTTTGCCCCTCAACCCCCGGCTGGTCCATCAGTGAGGTCCACCGTCAGTTCGGCCAGGCCCACCTCGAACAGGTTCGCGACGACGAACTCGACGGCCTGCTCGCCAGCGCCTACGCCGATACCGGCAGCGCCGCCGCGGTGGTGGGCGCCGCCGAAAACGAGGTGGACCTCGACCGCCTGATGCAGGACATGCCCGAAATCACCGACCTGCTCGACACCCAGGACGGCGCGCCGGTGATTCGCATGATCAACGCCTTGCTCACCCAGGCCGCGCGCGATGAGGCCAGCGACATTCATATCGAGCCGTATGAAACCCATTCCGTGGTGCGCTACCGCGTCGACGGCACCCTGCGTGATGTGGTGTCGCCACGCAAGGCGCTGCACGGTGCGCTGGTGTCGCGGATCAAGATCATGGCCCAGCTCGACATCGCCGAAAAACGCTTGCCCCAGGACGGCCGTATCGCGTTGCGGGTGGCCGGGCGGCCGATTGATATTCGGGTGTCGACGGTGCCCACCGGGCATGGCGAGCGGGTGGTGATGCGGCTGTTGGACAAACAGGCGGGGCGGTTGCAACTGGAAACCCTGGGCATGGAGCCGCAGGTGCTGGCGCGCCTGGACACGCTGATCCGCCAGCCCCACGGCATCGTGCTGGTCACCGGCCCCACCGGCAGCGGCAAGACCACCAGCCTGTACGCCGCCCTGGCGCGGCTGGATGCGAGTACCAGCAATATCCTCACCGTGGAAGACCCGGTGGAATACGACTTGCCGGGTATCAGCCAGATCCAGGTCAACGCCAAGATCGACATGACCTTCGGCCTGGCCTTGCGCGCTATCCTGCGCCAGGACCCGGACATCATCATGATCGGTGAAATCCGCGACCTGGAAACCGCGCAAATCGCCGTGCAGGCCTCGCTTACCGGGCACCTGGTGCTTGCCACGTTGCACACCAACGATGCGGTGTCGGCGGTCAATCGCCTGATCGACATGGGTGTGGAGCCGTTCCTGCTGGCCTCGTCATTGCTCGGCGTGTTGGCCCAGCGCCTGGTGCGCCGGCTGTGCCCGCACTGCAAGCAGCAAGACCCGGCCGCGCCCGGCACCTGGCGCCCGGTCGGCTGCGCGCAGTGCAACCAGACCGGCTACAGCGGCCGTACCGGTATCCATGAATTGTTCAGCGTCGACGACGCGGTGCGCGGCCTGATCCACCAGGGCGCCAACGAGCAGGAACTGCGCCTGGCCGCACGTCGTGCCGGGATGCTGAGCATGCGTGAAGACGGCGAACGTTGGGTGCGCAGCGGCACCACGGCGCCCGAAGAAATCCTGCGCGTGACACGGGACGCCTGATGAATCGCTATCGCTATGAAGCCGCCGATGCCAGCGGCAAAATCGAGGCCGGGCACCTGGAGGCGGACAGCCAGAGCGGCGCGTTTGCGGTGTTGCGCAGCCGTGGCCTGACCGCGTTGCTGGTACAGGTGGAAGGCGGGCAGTCCACGAAAGCCGGCAACAGCCTGTTCAGCGCCAAGCTGTCGGACAACGACCTGGCCTGGGCCACGCGGCAACTGGCGAGCCTGCTCGGTGCCAGTTTGCCGTTGGAGGCGGCGCTGAGCGCCACGGTGGAACAGGCCGAGAAAAAGCACATCGCCCAGACCCTCGCCGCCGTGCGCGCCGATGTGCGCGGCGGCATGCGCCTGGCGGATGCGTTGGCGGCGCGGCCACGGGATTTCCCCTCGATCTACCGCGCGTTGATCGCGGCGGGGGAGGAGTCCGGCGACCTGGCCCAGGTCATGGAGCGCCTAGCGGACTACATCGAGGAGCGCAACAACCTGCGTGGCAAGATCCTCACCGCGTTTATCTACCCCGGCGTAGTGGGGCTGGTGTCGATCGGCATTGTGATTTTTTTGCTCAGTTACGTGGTGCCTCAGGTGGTCAGCGCGTTTTCCCAGGCGCGCCAGGACCTGCCAGGGCTCACCCTGGCGATGCTCAACGCCAGCGACTTTATCCGCGCCTGGGGCTGGTTGTGTTTTGCCGGCATCGTCGGCGGTTTCTGGGGCTGGCGCCTGTACTTGCGCAACCCGGTGGCGCGCCTCAATTGGCATAGCCGCGTCTTGAGCCTGCCGCTGATCGGACGCTTCGTGCTCGGCCTGAACACCGCGCGGTTCGCCTCGACCCTGGCGATTCTCGGCGGTGCCGGCGTGCCCTTGTTGCGCGCCCTGGAAGCGGCGCGGCAGACCCTGTCCAATGACCGCCTGAGCCAGTGCGTCAACGACGCCACCGCCAAGGTGCGCGAAGGCGTCAACCTGGCCCCGGCGCTGGCGGTGGAAAAGGTATTCCCGCCGGTGCTGATCCACCTGATCGCCAGCGGCGAGAAAACCGGCTCGCTGCCGCCGATGCTCGAGCGCGCGGCGCAGACCTTGTCACGCGATATCGAGCGCCGCGCCATGGGCATGACCGCGTTGCTTGAACCGCTGATGATCGTGGTGATGGGCGCGGTGGTGCTGGTGATCGTCATGGCGGTGCTGTTGCCGATCATCGAGATCAACCAGCTGGTCACCTGAATACACACATTGGAACTGAGCTGAATTCTGCTGGTTCCGCCAACCTCGGGTTCCTCATTCCGTCATATTCCGCCACCCCTTGCGGCCTTGCGCCACGCCCACTGAAACCGCGCTGTCATCTCCCGCCGAAACCGCCCAAAGCCATGACCGAAACACCCGAGAATCTTTTTAAAATCAATGCGTTCCTCCCGAGGTTTTTTCCCATAACCGTCATCGGAAACTGCGACTTTCTCTCCATGGTTTTCACCCCCGGCCACCCCCGCAACATGGCTTGGGACCGAAGCCATGGCGTCATGCAAGAGCCATCTACCCCAAACGTACAAACACGACGAAAGGAGCTTCTTCATGTTTAAGCGCAACGTTCTCGCGGTATCCATGACCCTCGCTGCACTGTGCTCGGCCCAGGCTGCAATGGCTGACGTAAATGGTGGCGGTGCAACCCTGCCACAACCGCTGTACCAGACTGCCAACGTCTTGACTGCCGGTTTCGCTCAATACATCGGTGTGGGCAGCGGCAAAGGCAAGCTGGCCTTCCTGAACAACGATTACAGCCAGTTCGTGGCTGGCGTGACCAACAAGAACGTGCACTGGGCCGGTAGCGATTCGAAGCTGTCGGCGACTGAACTGTCGACCTACGCTTCGGCCAAGCAACCCACCTGGGGCAAGCTGATCCAGGTGCCATCGGTGGCTACTTCGGTTGCCATTCCGTTCAACAAAGCGGGTGCCAACGCAGTCAACCTCAGCGTTGACCAACTGTGCGGCGTATTTTCGGGTCGCCTGGCTACCTGGGACCTGATTCCTGGCTCCGGCCGTACCGGCCCGATCACCGTGGTTTACCGTAAAGAGAACAGCGGCACCACTGAGCTGTTCACGCGCTTCCTGAACGCCAAGTGCAAACCTGCTTTGGAAGGCGGCACCTTCGCGATTACCCAGGCATTCGGCAGCAGCTTTTCGGGGGGCTTGCCAGCTACCGCTCTCAACCCACTGCAGCAGGCCAACCCTGCCGGCGGCACTTATACCGATACCAGCGCTGGGGTCATGAGCACCCTGAACGCCGGCGACGGCCGTGTGACCTACATGAGCCCGGACTACGCAGCAGCTACCCTGGCAGGTCTGGATGACGCTACCAAGGTTGCAACCATTGCCGGTGTCTCGCCAAACCCCGCCAACGTGTCCACGGCTATCGGCACTGTGCCTGTGCCAACCAACGTCGCCGACCAGAACGCCTGGGTACCGACCTTCGCCGCCGCCGCCAACCCGTCCGACCCAAGCGTCGTGGCTTACCCAACCACCGGTTATCCGATCCTGGGCTTCACTAACCTGATCTTCAGCCAGTGCTATGCCGATGCCACCCAAACCAGCCAGGTGCGCGCGTTTTTCACTCGCCACTACGGTTCCAACGCATTGACCAACAACGACGCCGCCATCCGCAACAACCGCTTCGTACCGCTGCCGGCTACCTGGAAAACGGCCGTACGTGACAACTTCCTCACCGCTACCAGCAACCTCAGCATCGGTAAGGCTGACGTCTGCAACGCCATCGGTCGTCCGCTGTAACCCCAGGCTTTCACCGACCTGCACTACCTGAGTCAGCAACGGCCTGTGCCGTTGCTGATTTTTGCGTTTGCGACGGCTACCCGCCCTCTATGAACTTTCCATGACAGAAGTTCAGTCCCGCCCCTCGCCAACCGCCTAACCCTCATACGTGAGTTTGTCTTGCCCAGCGTGGCGATAACAAAGAAGGAAGATTTCCGATGGTCCGCTGCAAATCACCGGTTAACCGCAAAGCCCAAGGCCAGAGCGCCCAGACAGTCCTGCGTCTCAAGCCGCTGGCCCATGCCATTGCGTTGTTGATGGTGGCAGGCAACGCGCAGGCGGCCACGGCGTTCAGTTCCAGTTGGTTTGCCGACAAAGGCGCGACCCAGGCGGCGACGGCGGCGCGGCTCAGTGCCGGGCAGGTGCCGGGGATTCCAACGCTCAACCAGCAGGCGCGGGTCAACCAGCAATTGGCGCGTTCCATCAGCACACTCAACACCAGTGTCGCGGCGATTGCCGCGCAGCAGGCGGCGCAGGCGGCGGGGCGGCAAGCGGCGTTTGGGCAGGTCTCGAACATTCCCGATGGCCTGGGCAAGGGCGGTCTGCAGGTGGATAACAGCCTCACCCAAGGCTGGACCAACGCCAAGGGCCCTACCCAAAGCCAGTCTGGCGGCATGACCACGGTGGCCGTCGAGCAAACGGCCGACAAGGCGATCCTCAATTGGGAGACCTTCAACGTCGGGCGTAACACCAGCGTGGATTTCCAGCAGCAGTCCAATTGGGCGGTGCTCAACCGCGTCAACGATCCCAATGCGCGCCCGAGCGAGATCCAGGGCCAGATCAACGGCGCCGGCACGGTGATGATCATCAACCGTAACGGTGTGGTGTTCGGCGGCACCAGCCAGGTCAATGTGCGTAACTTGGTGGCCGCTGCGGCGAATATCACCGACGAGCAGTTTACCCAGCGGGGTATCTACGTTGATGCCAATGGCACCCAGCCAACCTTCACCGACGCGGCAGGCAAGGTCGTGGTGCAACGCGGTGCATTGATTCAGACCCATGACGCCGCCACCTCCACCGACGCCGGTGGCTATGCTTTGCTGCTCGGCGCGGAAGTCGAGAACGCCGGCACCCTCATCACCGCCAAGGGCCAGACCACCCTGGCAGCCGGCGACAGCTTTTACATCCGCAAGGGCGTCGGCACTGGCGGCAACGACCGCTCCACTACCCGTGGCAATGAAGTCGCCACCAGCCTCAAGGCCGGCAGCAGCGCGGGCAAGGTCACCAACAGCGGCCTGATCATGGCCTCGACCGGCGACGTTACCCTCACTGGGCATCAGGTGCAGCAAAACGGCGTGGCCCTGGCCAGCACCTCGGTGGATACGCGCGGCACCCTTCATTTATTGAATTCGGCAACCGACACAACCGGCAGCGTGACGCTGGGCGAGGGCAGCACCACCGCGATCCTGCTGGACGCCAGCGGCAGCACCGCGTTCGACAGCCAGAAAGGCGCAGGCCTGATCAAGCTGGACGGCCTGGCTGCCAACCTGATCGCCGGGCAGTTCAACAACCTCAGCGCCGTGGCCGACCGTACCGACCAGTCACGCATCGAGATCGTCAGCGGCGGCACCGTGGACTTCCAGAAAGGCTCGATCACCCTGGCCACAGGCGGCCAGGTGGCGGTCAGCGCCGCCGGGCGTAGTTTGGTGCGCGATGGGGCGATGATCGACGTCTCCGGCGCCGTCGGCGTCAAGGTGTCGATGGCGTCCAATAACATCAAGATCAACGTGCAGGGCAATGAACAGCGCGATGCGCCGGTCAACCGGGACGACGGGAAGCTGATCAACAACGATGTGTGGGTTGACCTGCGCGAGCTGGTGTTCGTGCCGGCCAGTACCAACGGCTATGCCACGGACCGCTGGTACACCGCCGGCGGCTTGCTGGAAGTGGGCGGATACCTCGGCACCCAGGGCCACTCGGTCGGCGAATGGATGGCCCAGGGCGGCAGCGTGACCTTTACCGGCAAGGATGTGGTGACCCAAAAGGGCGCGCAGATCAACCTGTCGGGCGGCACCGTGGATGTGCAGGCCGGTTATATCCAGCAGACCTGGCTCAAGGGTCCCGATGGGCGCCTGTATGAGGTGTCCAACGCGCCGGGCGATATTCTCTACTCCGGCTTTTACAAAGGGTATGAGGACACCAGCAAGCGCTGGGGCCAGACCGACTATTACTACAACCCGTTGATTGCCAAGCAGCGCCGTTACGAGAGCGGTTACACCGTGGGCCGCGATGCCGGCAAGCTGGTGATCGGTACCACCCAAGCAGTGCTCGAAGGCCAGGTGATCAGCGACGTGTTCCAGGGCGATCGCCAGACCCAGGCGCCGAACGTCAACCTCGATGGATACCAGCAATCGCAGAAGGCCATGGCCCAGCGCGCGCAGTTGATCATTGGCGGGTACACGCCGGTCTACAACAAGACCACCGGCACCCTGCGCTATGCCCTGACCGGGAACACCGACCAGGTGCTGATCGAGAGCAACACGCAAAAAATCGCCGATGGGTTGGACCTTGCCACCGCGCTGCCGGCGGATCGCCAAGGCAAGATAGTGCTCGACAGTGACCAGCTCAATGGCTACCGACTGGGCGCGATCAAGGTCGGCGCCAGGCAGCAGATTACCGTCAACGGTGCGCTCAACGTCACGGACGGTGGCGATATCACCCTGTTCGGCCCCGGGGTGAATATCAACGCCAACCTGACGGCCCACGGTGGCAGTCTCAACGCGGGCAACATACTTACTCAGGTCGACCTCGATAAAAGCAACGCGGTGGGCGATGTGATCCTGGCGGGCAGCGGCCGACTGGCGCTGGCCAGTGGCGTCAAGCTGGACGCCGGTGGACGCTGGAATAACCTGGCGCTGGACTCGAACCACCGCGACGGTGTGGCGTATATCAACGGCGGCAAGGTCTCGTTGCGCAGCACCACGGCAGTGAACCTTGCGGCCGGCAGCGCGGTGGATGTGTCCTCTGGCGCCACCGTCGGCGAAGACGGCAAGGTCAGCGGTGGCAAAGGCGGCGACGTGAAGCTGGGCGGGCTGGGTACCCTCGCCCTGGGTGGCGAGGTGCGTGGCTATGGCGTCAACGGCGGCGGCGCTTTGGCGTTGCAGGCCCACAAGGTGCTGATCGGCGCAGGCGCGGCGGATGCCGACACCCTGCAACTGGCCGGTGATTTTTTCAACAAGGGCTTCTCGGCCTATGACATCACCGGCAATGAAGGGTTGATCGTCGCGCACGGCTCCCAGGTCGATGTGAACATGCCGGTTTACCGGTTGGGCGAGCAGGCCACTGGCGCGCAGACCGGCAGTGATGCAGCGAGCGTGCTCGAACGCTGGACGCCGCTGTTGTACCAGGAGGACCCGACCAAAGGCATCCTGACTCAGCGGCGTGGCGCCAGCCTGAACCTGAGCGCCGGACACGTACAATCCAGCGCCGCGCAAATGGCGACGACCAGCCTGAACGTGGGGCAGGGCGCGGTGATCAATGTCGACCCGGGCCAGGCCATCAACCTGCTCAGCGTCGGCCAGCTCACCCTCAACGGCACGCTCAACGCATGGGGCGGCAGCGTCAGTCTGGGGGGATTGGGCACGGCTGATTCGGAAGCGGTCGAGGCTGTCGGCCATGGTCGTTCGATCTGGATCGGCGAACAGGCGCTGATTGATGTGGCTGCGCGTGCCGTCACCGCCGTGGACAATCGCGGTAGCGTCTATGGCCAGGTGCGTAACGGAGGGCAGATCACGGTGGGTGGCGACATCGACCCCACTACCGGGATAGCCAAGGCCAGCAATCTGTTCGTGGTGGTACGTGACGGCGCGCGGCTCGACGCTTCCGGTACCCAGGCGCGGCTGGATATTCCAGGCGAAGGCCGAACGAATGTGGCAAGCAACGGCGGCACGATTGCCTTTGCTTCCAACAACGGCCTGTACCTGGACGGCAGTTTCGTCGCCAATGCCGGTGGTGCGGGGGCTGCGGGTGGGCGTTTGGCACTGGCGCTGGAGGCGCCTTATTACCTGCGTAGCCTGGCCAGCAACCGGGTATTGCCCGTGCGTGAGCTGATGCTGAGCCAGCAGCATCAAGTCTCGGTGTTGCCGGGCAGCGCCGACGCGGCGGCTGATACCTTGACCTACGGCCATGGCCGGCTTGGGGTGGACCAAGTCAAGGCGGGCGGCTTCGACAGCCTGGCGCTGTTGGTCAATGGCACGCTCAGCATGGCCGGCGACGTGTCGTTGAATGTGGGCCAAAGCCTGGCGCTGTATTCAAAAGGCATCAGTTTGGCGAAGGGCGCCGCCACAGCGTCTGAGGTCCATCTCGCGGCGCCTTACGTCGTGCTCAGTGGCCTGCTCGCGCCGGACCGCACAGGTCTGGAGAACTACGTCGCGCCTAACCTGGGTGACCCTGCGACGACGTTGCCGGGGCAGGGACGGTTGACGGTTGACAGCGATTTGCTGGATATCCGCGACCAGGTAACGTTTGCCCTCAACCAGGGCTTTGATCGGGTCAATCTCAACAGCCGCGGCGACCTGCGCTTTCTCGCGGGACGCGATGGCGGTGTGACCACCGATGGCTTCAGTACGGTATTGCAGGCGGGGGGCGACCTGACTTTGCGCGCCGCGCGTATCTACCCCGGTACCGAGATCAGTGCGCAGGTGGTGGTGGGCCGTACCGGTGGCGATCGACAGAACATGCAGTTTGATCCGACCCGGACCCTGGCCATCGAAAAAGCCGGCGGCGGTAACGGTGCTGTGCCTTATTCGGCATTCGGGCGCTTGCAACTGGGCGCCGCGACGATCAAGCAGGGCGGTGTATTGCTGGCCCCCCTGGGGCTGATCGAGATGGGCAACCTGGGCAGCACCAAAGTCCAATTATTGCCCGGCAGCCTCACTTCGGTGAGCGGCAAGGGTTTGGTGCTGCCCTATGGCGGGACGCTCGATGGGCAGGTCTATCGCTATAACGGCAAGGCAGTGAGCTTCGTTGGCCAGGGTGGTGTGAAGGTCAGCAATGGCGACCTTACAGTGGGCGTAATCCTGGGAGGCAAGTCGGTGGTGGTGTTGCCGGATGCCACCCTGGACCTGTCCGGCGGCGGTGATCTGCTCGGCGCCGGGTTTATCTCCGGGCGCGGCGGCTCCACCGATGCACGCTACAACCCGCTGGTGCAGTTTGGCGCCAGCGGTGGCTTCGTCCTGCCGGGGCTGGCGACCAATCCGGTTTACGCCATCGTTGCGGGTGTGCCGCAGGGTTACGCGCCCGTGGCGGCGGAAGGCGGCGCGAGCACGCCCTTGGTGGGGCAGCAGATCAGCATCGGCGCCGGCGTGCCGGGCTTGCCGGCCGGCACCTATACCTTGATGCCTTCGACCTATGCACTGATGCCGGGAGCGTTCCGGGTCGAGATCAACGGCTTGGCCGGTCTGGGTACGGATGGCGGCGTCACGGCGTTGCGCAATGGCTCGTGGTCGACGGCCGGGCGCCTGTCGATCGTCAATACCCCGATTGAGAACAGCCTGGCCAGCCAGGTGATCCTGACGTCTGCGGACACCTTGCGCCGCTACTCTCAGTACAACGAAACCAGCTATGCGCAGTTCGCGATGGCTGACGCCGCCAGGCTTGGCGTGCCACGTGCGCTGTTGCCGGTGGATGCCAAGACGCTCAAGCTGGCATTGAGTGCCGGGAATGGGCTGGACACCTTTTCGTTCAAGGGCATTGGCCGCTTCGAGGCGGCGCCCGGCGGTTTTGGCGGGACGGTGGCGGTGATCAATCGCAGCATGTCGGGTCCAGCCTCGGCGACGCAGATCGTCAACCCTGGTCAGCCGCTTGACCCTGCGTTCGAAGGCTTGACCCTGGACGTAGAAAGCCTTAATGCGCTGAAGGCAAAGCGGTTGCTGGTAGGCGGCTTGTCGATGGTGCTTTATGGGCAAGGTGGCAATGCCATCGAGTTTGCCGGCGGTCTCAACAGACCCTCCGGATCGATCTTCGTACGATCCGGCGCGACATTGGTGGCACCCGAGGTGATGCTGGTAGCCGGCTCCGGCGACATTGTTGTCGAGCAAGGTGCATCGATCAGTACGCTTGGCCAGGGCACTGCTGCCTATGACGCCCGCGACGGGTTTGTCTACAAGGGGGCGGCGAACCTGCTGGCGGTGTCCAACGGGCTGCTCAACGTGCTGCCCTACGATATTAATTCGGGTGCGGGCGGTAAAATCCAGATCGGTGCTTGTGTCAGCGTCAGCTGTAGCGGCCAGACAGCGCTGTATTCCGAAGGCAGCATTATTGCCTCGACCACCCAGACCCTGGAGTTGGACGACCAGGTTCGCTACGGCACCCGCCACCTGGCGTTGGCGCTGAGCAATATCAATGTGGGCAGTGTCGAGGCCCTGGCCGACGCCGCCGCGCGCAATGTGCTGCCCGGCGGGTTGACGCTCAATCAACAGGTGCTCGACCGCCTGTTGCGCGGCGATACCGAGTCTGGCGCGCCGGCCCTGGAAACCCTGCAACTGTCCGCGGCCCAGGCGTTCAACTTCTACGGTACCAGCACCCTCGACACGTACGACGCGCAGACCGGCAAGTCGCGCCTCGACAATCTGCTGCTGTCGACCCCAGCCATTTATGGCGCCGGTGGTACCAATGACGTCGCCACTATCCACACCGCCAACCTGACCTGGCAGGGCGCCGAGGCCGCGCCCGGCGCGGTGATCAGCGGCGGTGCCGGCACCGGCAATGGGCGCCTGGATATCAACGCCGAGCGCATCGAGTTCGGCTATGGCGCCTTCGCCCAGCCCAGCACCACCCAGACCTTCGACCGGCTGGCCCTGGGCTTTGCCAGCGTCAACCTTAATGCCAGCGAGCGCATCACCGCCAACCACAAGGGCAGCCTGTCGGTGTACCAGCGCCTGACGGGGTACGATCCGGTCAAGGGCTTCCAGTACAGCGGTGGCAACCTCAATATCCTCACGCCGCTGATGACGGGCGAAGCCGGTTCGGTGAACCGGATTACCGCAGGCGGCGCGATTGATGTGGCGGCCTCCGCCGGGCCGCGTGGCACGGTCACCGGCCAGGGCGCCGAACTGTCGCTGCAAGGCGACAGCATCCGCGTGGCTTCAGCGGTGGTGTTGCCCAGCGGCAAGGTCAGCCTCGGCGCCCGTGGCGACGTGGTGCTCACCGATGCCGCATTGATCGATGTCGCCGGGCGTGCCGTGGCGTTCAACGATGTGACGCAATACGGTTGGGGTGGCGACGTGCTGCTCGACAGCCGCAGCGGCAATATCCTCCAGGCGGCCGGTTCAACCATTGACCTGTCGGCCACCTACAACCGCGCCGGCAAATTGCGCGCGGTGGCGGTGGACGCGGCGGGCGGGAGCGTCGACCTGCAAGGCAAGATCCTCGGCGGCAGCAGCGGTTACTACGATGCGGGCGGCACCCTGGTGCCCTATGAAGCCGGTACCGTGGAAATCCAGGCCCAACGCCTGGGTAGCCAGGGCACGCTGGACCAGCAATTCGCCGCCCTCAACCAGCGACTCAACGCAGGCCAGGTGTTCGGCGCACGCAGCTTCCAGCTCAAGCAGGGCGACCTGAGCATTGGCGAGGGCCTGAAGGCGGGCATCATCAATGTGTCGGTGGACAACGGCAGCCTGCGGGTCACCGGCCACGTGGACGCCAGCGGTGAGCGCGTCGGCAGCATCAACCTGGCCGGCAAGCATGGCCTGACCCTGGACGGCGGCGCCGTGCTCGATGCCCATGGCAGCCTGTTGCGGGTCGACAGCTACGGCAAGATCATTGATTCACCCAACCGTGCCATGGTGGTGCTCGGCTCCGGCGATGGCCTGCTGACCCTGGCCGACGGCGCGCGTATCGATTTGCGCCACGGCATCGCAGCGGCCAAGGGCAACGACGGCCGCAGCCGCGGCACCCTGGAACTGAACGCGCCGCGCATCATCAACCCGGACGGCAGCAGCAACGACATCGCCATCGATGCCCGTGGCCGCCTGGATATCCAGGGCGCCCGCTCGATCGCGCTCAACGGCATGATCAGTTATGACGACGCCGAGTTGATCAACGAGCCGACCGTCAGCGGCCGGCCGTACCAGGTGATCACCCAGGATTACTTGGACAAAAAGCATGAGTTGAGCGTGGCGTTCATTAAGGCCGCGCTGGATAACAGCAACCTGCTGCAAAACAAGCTCGCGGGCCTGAACAATGCCAGCTATGCCGACGTCTTCCACCTGCGGCCAGGGGTGGAGATCGTCAGCAAGACCCCGGACGGTGACCTGGTGGTGCAGGGCGATGTCGACCTGTCGGGCTTTCGTTATGCGAGCAACAATCCACACGTCAAGCAGAGCCCCGACGTGTACGGCTCGGGTGAGTCGGGCAGCCTGACCCTGCGCGCGGGCGGCGACCTGTCGGTCTACGGCAGCATCACCGACGGCTTCGCCCTGCCGCCGGAAACCGCCGATGACAAAGGCTGGGTGTTGTTGCCAGGCGTCGATTTTACCGGCGGCGATATCGTGGTGCCGGGGCACGGCGTCACGCTGGCCGGCGGTACGGCGTTTCCGGCCGGTGCGGTGCTTAATTATGACGTGCCGATCAACGACATCGGCGTGGTAGCCGGTACGCGCCTGCCGGTAAGGGCCACGCTCCAGCAGGACCTGGTATTGCCAGCCGGCACGGTGCTGGCGGCGGCCGTACTCGACAGCACCGGCGATGTATTGCTGGCGGCCGGTACGCTGCTCAACCAGGCGCAGACCCTGGTGGCCGGTTCGCAACTGGAGGCCGGCACGCTGTTGACCCAAAACACGTTGCTGAAGGCAATGACCTGGCCAAAAGGTGTGCCGTTGCCGGGGAATTTCCAAGCGTCCGGTTCCACGCTCAATGTGGTCACCCTCAGCGCCGATACGGTGTTGGCGCGCGGCGCACTGATTCCGTCCGGGACCAATGTCAAGCTGCTGGCCGGTGTTGAGTCGATTCAGTTGCGCACCGATGTCACCGGCAGCAAGGACCGTCAGTGGGCGATTGCCCCAATGCTGGCCGAGGGCTCGCAATCCTGGTCGATCCGCCTGGTGGCGGGCGCGGATACCGAAGCGGCGGACAGTCGCCTGCTGCAGGCCCATCCCCGCAGCGGCGACTTGCGTCTGGCAGACAGCCACTATGGGATGTTCTCCAAGGAACTGCCGTCCAAGGCGGTGATCATCTGGACGGCCCAAGGCGCGGCGGATCTGCTGGCGTTCCTCGGTATCACCGTGAAAGAAGGCGACCCGGTTGACCCGCAGTTGCTCGCCGACAACAGCTTGGGCACGGTGGACGAGTTCTGTGCCGGCTCTCCTGCCTATTGTGGGGTTAAGGCTAATTTTGTCTGGACCGAAACGGCCGAGCGAGAACTGGCCCTTAACAACATCATCGTCAAGGCTGGCGCGCCGATCGACAAGAAGTTCATGGACGATATGGGTGTGCCCTCAATCGACGATTTTTGCAAGGACACGCCGAGTTACTGCCTGGCGCAGAACACGCCTGAATATGGCGCGACACCTTCAAGTTCGCGTTTCAGCGTAATTCGTACCGGCACTGGCGACTTGCAGTTGCTCAGCGCCGGCAACCTGAGCATGGATTCTTTGTACGGCGTGTACACCGCTGGTACGTCCTCCACCGCGACCTTTCAGGGCGATCCGTACAACCAGCCTAAAGCGTTGGGGCGCGGCACTACTGTGCTCAATGATTCACGCAGTTATTTCGAGCAGTTCGTCAATGGCGGCACCGGCAGCCTCTATCGCGCCTGGTACCCGGACGCGGGCGGGAATGTGACCTTGAAAGTGGATGGCAACCTGACCGGCAACATTGTCAGCGCGCTGAACAGTGCGAGGCAGGGGCGCCCCAACCCCGATGACACGGGCAACGATTCGGCCAGCGTGGGTAACTGGCTATGGCGCCAGGGCAGCGGCACGGTGAATGCCGGGCAGGCCCAGCCCACGGCCTGGTGGATCAATTTCGGCAGTTACACCGGCACCGCCGCGACGGATCAGTTGGTCGGTTTCACCGGTTTCGGTACCCTCGGCGGTGGTGACCTCGACGTGCAGGTGGGCGGTGATGCCGGCCTGCTGCGCACCCTGGCAGGCAACACCATTGAACCCGTCGCCAACCCGCGAAGCCTGGGGTTGGTGCTGGCGGTGGGCAGCACCGGTCGAATCGCCAGCGACGGCAGCCTGCAGTTGACCGGCGGTGGCGATCTGCGGGTGCGCATCGGCGGCGAGCTCAACAGCGCCAGCCCGACAGCGGTGGGACTACAGAACGGCGTGCTGGTGAACCTGCGCGGCAATGCGACCTTGCAGAGTGGGTCCGTGGGGCAGGTTGACTTGCACTACGGCAGTCTCAATACCGATCACACGCCTGGCGAAGCCCGCGCATTCGACGCCTTGACCGCCACGCGTGGCCTGGCGGCGGGGGGCTTGACCCTGGTGCCGGGCGATGCAACCTTCAGCCTGGCGACCCTGGGCGACCTGGTGCTGCAGGAGGTGCTCGATCCCGGTCGGATCGAGTTGGCGAACAAGTCCGGCATCAGCCGTGGTGTCAAGGGCGAGCCGGGTTATGCCCAGGGCAGTGGCTCCAGTTGGTTCACACTCTGGACCGATCGTACCGCGATCGATCTGTACTCGGCGGGCGGCAACGTCACGCCTAATACGGCCGGGGTCGCTTCGGACCTGTCGATTGTTTATCCGTCCATCCTGCGGGCGACGGCGGCCAGTGGCAATTTTTACTATGGTAAAGCGGCGGCGGCACAGACCCTTGATCTCAATTACTCCGCGCCGCTCCTGCTGGGCCCCGGGAGTAATGGCCAGCTGCAATTCCTGGCGTACGACTCGATCTACGCCGGTGGTGCTTCTGTCAGCCAGTCGTCCGCCGACACGAGCACCGTGGCGACGCCATGGCGACCGGCGTTCGTCGGGCAGATCTCCGGCACGCCAAGTGCCGAACTCAGTAACCTGTCGTCCAACGGCAGCGCGTTGACAGCCGGTGCACAGCTGCCCATGTTTACCTTCGGCAGTCCCACTGCGGCAACCGGTTCAGGCCGGGCAGATCAACCTGCGCGGTTTTATGCCGCGACCGGTGACTTGGTGGGTGTCAGCAGCGGCCGCAGCTTTATCTTCAGCAGTGGCGTGGGCACCTTGCACCAGGGTCAGACCTGGTATGAAGGCGGCGGTCCGGTGTGGATGATGGCGGGGCGCGATATTGTCAGCAGCGGGCGGCTGTTCGGCGCGGACACCACCGTGCAGGGGGCGAACACCCTGGGGAACCTGTTTATTCACGACAGCCCCACTGACATCTCCGTCGTGTCCGCCGGACGCGACATTCTCTACAGCAACTTCCAGGTCGCAGGTCCTGGCCTGCTGGAACTGAGCGCCGGTCGCCATATCCAGATGGACGATAAGGTCAGCGTCACCAGCCTCGGCCCTGTGGCCACGGGTGACAACCGCCCCGGCGCCAGCATCGTGATGCAAGCCGGCGTAGGCCCCAACGGCCCGGATTATCTGCGCTTCGTCGAGGCCTACCTGAACCCCGTCAACCTGGCGCAACCGGGTGAGTCGATCCAGGGCGGCAAGGTGGCCAAGACCTACGAAAACGAGCTGGTCGGCTGGCTCGCCGCGCGCTTCGGTTTTGCCGGCAACACCGAACAGGCCCGCGCCTACTACGCAGCCCTGCCGACCGAACAACAACGGGTATTCGCCCGTGATGTGTACTTCGCCGAACTCAAGGCCGCCGGCCGTGAATACAACCAGGATGGCAGCGTGCGCCAGGGCAGTTACCTGCGTGGCCGTGAGGCGATTGCGGCGCTGTTCCCGAGTAAGGACGTGGCCGGCAACCCGATCACCTACAAGGGCGATATCACGATGTTCGGCGGCGCCGGCGTGCACACCAACTTCGGTGGCTCGATCCAGATGCTCACCCCGGGCGGGCGTCAGACTTTCGGCATCGAAGGCGAGGCGCCACCGTCGACGGCGGGTGTGATCACTCAGGGTTCCGGCGATATTCAGCTGTATTCCCTGGGCAGCATCCTGCTCGGTCAGAGCCGCATCATGACCACCTTCGGCGGCTCGATCATGGGCTGGACCAGCGAGGGCGACATCAACGCCGGGCGTGGTTCCAAGACCACCGTGGTGTACACGCCGCCCAAGCGCGTCTATGACAACTGGGGCAACGTGAGCCTTTCGCCGTCGGTGCCGAGCACGGGCGCGGGGATCGCCACGCTCAACCCGATCCCGGAAGTGCCGGCAGGCGACATCGACCTGATCGCGCCATTGGGCACCATCGATGCGGGGGAGGCGGGCATACGGGTGTCGGGCAACGTCAACATCGCCGCCTTGCGCGTGGTGAACGCGGCGAACATCCAGACCCAGGGCAAGTCGTCCGGGGTGCCGGTGTCGGCCAGCGTCAACACCGGGGCCATGAGTTCGGCCAGCGCGGCGGGGGCGGCGGCGTCCCAGGCGGCGGAAGACGCGGCGCGCAGCCAGCAGGCCGCGGCCAGGCAGGGCCGGCCGTCGATCATGACCGTGGAAGTATTGAGCCTGGGCAGCGAACCGTTGCCCCGTGAGCCGCAACCGCAGCAAAAAAGCTCCAGCTACAACCCCGACAGCCCGGTGCAGGTGCTGGGCGCCGGGCCGTTGAGCGAGCAGGCGCGGGCGCGGTTGACGGATGAGGAGCGCAAGCAGATCAGTTTGTAAAACCTTGGAAAGGACCTCTCGATGGACCGTTTGGGGCGATCAGTGATCGCCCCGTTTTTTTATCTGCGCGAACGTGATCGTTCCCACGCTCCGCGTGGGAATGCCGCCCCGGTCGCTCCGCGTCCCGAAGCCGGCGCCTGTTTCAAGCACTGCGCGAGGTGACGCGGAGCGTCACGGGATGCATTCCCACGCAGAGCGTGGGAACGATCAATCGCAGAGCGTGGGGACGATCAAATGAAGCTTTCATGACAAAAGTTCGGTAGCTCCCACCTACGCCCGTCTCTCCTATGTAACGCGCTGGAGGCCGCCACACGTGGCCTCCCCAGCCGTCAGCAAGACGCCAGGAGTGGGGCACGTGGGAACTATGGAACGTTACTCGAAAGTAGGCATGCAGGAGCTCGATCAGCGCTTGTCGAAGATCGTCGAAGCGGCGCGCAAGAAGCCGGTGTCAGTGTATCGCTACGGCGCGCCGTGGGTGTGGATCGTCTCGCAGGACGACTGGCAGGGCGCGCTGAAGGAAGTGTCCAGCTACATCCCGGCGGGGCATTCGCTGGTGTTGCTGCGTCCGCAGATCGATGAGGTGCTGGATCAGCACCGTGACTGGTTGGTGGCCGACGCCCCGATGTCGATCGCCCCGCACACCGTGTTGCAAATCCTGTTGCTGCAACTGCTGTATTCGGTGCCCAGCGAGCAGCAGCTGCACGAACAGCTGAACTACAACCTGCTGTTCCGCTGGTTCGTCGGCCTGGACCTGAACCAGAAGGTCTGGAGCATTCATGCATTGACCCGCGACATCGCCACGCTGCTGAACCACCCACAGGCGGTGCAACTCATCCAGAAAATCATCGGTGACGTGTTTTGTGGCGCCTTGCTGCACATGCCGGAGTTCTCGTTGAACTTCGCCTTGCTGCACACCTGGCTGGCCCGGCACGGCAATACCTCGATCACCAGCAATTGAGCAGGCCGCACGCCGGGCAATCGGCGATGGCACACAACAACAGAAAGTCAGGGGGCGGTGTGGAGCATCTGTTCAAATTAACGCTGGCGCTGTGTTGCATGACGCTGGGGAGCGTGACGCAAATAGCGCTGGCCGAGGAAGAAGCGGCGGCGCGCAAGGTCGACGTCAACGAGTACTTCGTGCGCGGCAACACGGTGCTGGACGCGGCGACCATCGAGGAGGCGGTGTACCCGTTCCTCGGCCCGCAGAAGACCTTGGGCGATATCGAAGGCGCCCGCGATGCGCTGCAGAAGATCTACCAGTCACGTGGCTACCAGTCGGTGTTTGTCGAGCTGCCCGAGCAGAAGGTCGACGACGGGATCGTCTACCTGCAAGTCAGCGAAACCAAGGTGGGCCGCGTGCGTGTGGTCGGCGCCAAACACTACTCGCCGGTGGAAATCCGCGAGCAGGTGCCAGCCTTGGAAGAGGGCGCGGTGCCGGACTTTGCCACTGTGCAAACCCAGTTGGCCGGCCTCAACCGCAGTGCGGGTCGCCAGGTCACGCCACTGGTCCGCGAAGGCCAGCGCCCCGGCACCATGGATGTGGATTTGCAGGTGGAGGACCAGAACCCCTGGCACGCCAGCATCGGCCTGAACAACGACTACAGCGCCGACACCGAAAAGCTGCGCTCGGTGGCGACCCTGGGCTACGACAACCTGTGGCAACTGGGGCACAGCATTTCCCTGACCTACTTCACCGCGCCCCAGGACACCGAGAACGCCAAGGTCTGGTCGGGCTCCTACAGCGCCCCGTTGAACGAGCGCTGGACCTTGCAGTTCTCCGGTTACCAGTCCGACAGCAACATCGCCACCATCGGCGGCAGCAACGTGCTGGGCAAGGGGCATTCCTACGGCGTGTCGGCGATCTACAACCTGCCGGCGGCCGGTAACTGGGCCAACTCGTTCTCGTTTGGGGTCGACTTCAAGGACTTCGACGAAGAAATGAAATTCGGCGCCAGCAGCGACCAGGTGCCGCTCAAGTACGCGCCATTCACCCTGGGCTACAACGGCTATCGCTACACCGAGCACTCCCAGTTGGGCCTCGGTTTGAACCTGGTGGTCGGCACCCGCGCATTCTTCGGTTATGGCAGCGACGCCGAGGAGTTCGACTACAAGCGCTACAAGGCCAGCGCCAGTTTCGCCGTGCTCAAGGGCGACCTGAATTATACCTACACCTTCGCCAACGATTGGCAGTCGGCCACCAAAGGCGGCTTCCAGCTCGCCTCCGGACCGCTGGTGTCCAACGAACAGTACTCCGCCGGCGGCGCCACCTCGGTGCGCGGTTACCTGGCGGCGGAGCGCACCGGGGATGAGGGCTACTTGCTCTCCCAGGAGTTGCGCACGCCGTCCCTGGCCAAGTTTCTCGGCAGTTATGTGCAGGAGTGGCGCTTCTATGCGTTCGCCGAAGGCGCGCGCATGCGCCTGCACGACCCACTGCCCGAGCAAGAAGACGAATACAGCCTGGCCAGTGTCGGCCTGGGCACACGCGCCAGTTTGAGCAAATGGTTGTCCGGCAGCCTGGATTGGGGCTTGCCGCTGCTCGATGGACCGAACACCCAGAAACAGGACTCGCGACTGCACTTCAGTGTGCAGGCGACTTTCTGACTTTTTCTTTCGGAGATTTCACCCATGCAACGCCTATTCCTGAGCCTGTTGATCTGCCTGGGCTTCGCGCTCCCGGCCACCGCCCATGCCTGGTGGCAGGACGACTGGCACTACCGCAAGCAGATCTCGGTGGACACCACCGCCCAAGGCGCGGCGATCAACCAGGCCCTGGGCCGCACCGCGCTGCTGGTGCGCCTGCATACCGGCAACTTCAGCTTCGACGGGGTCAAGGACGACGGCTCCGATTTGCGCTTTGTGAGTGCCGATGACAAGACCGTGTTCAACCACCAGATCGAAAGCTTCGACCCGTTGATGGGCATGGCGCTGATCTGGGTCGATGTGCCCAAGGTCGAAGGCGGTCAGCGCCAGGATCTGTGGATGTATTACGGCAACCAGAAAGCCGCGGCCAGTGCCAACGGCCAACTGACCTTCGACCCGAACTACATCGCGCTCTACCACTTCGACGGCGCCAACGGCACCCCGGCCCGCGACACCACGGCCTACGCCAACACCGCGTTGAACGCCACCGGTGCGAGCATCGACGGTGTGATCGGCCGCGCCTTGCAGCTCGGCGGCCAGCCGCTGATGCTGCCGGCCAGCCCATCGCTGCAACAGGCCGCCGGCGGCGCGTTCACCTTCAGCGCCTGGCTGCGCCTGGACCAGGCCAGTGGCGAGCAAGTGCTGCTGGCCCGTCGCGACGCTCCTCACAGCCTGTTGCTGGGCGTGAACCAAGGCATGCCCTTCGTCGAAATCGACGGCCAGCGCGCTGTGTCGACCCAGCCGCTCAACCCCGGCCAATGGCAGCACCTGGCATTTACCGCCGAGGGCGCCAAGGTCACGCTGTATGTGAATGGCCGCGAAACCGCGACCCTGGCCGTTGCCTTGCCGGCGTTCAATGCCCAACTGGCGATCGGCGCCGATCTTCCGGAGGCGGGCAGTACGCATCTGCCTTTCGCCGGGGCCATCGATGAGCTGCGCCTGTCCAAGGTCGCGCGCCCGGCCGCGCTGTTGCTGGCCGATGCCAGCGCCCAGGGCGCCGAGTCGAAACTGGTTGCCTATGGCGTGGACGAAGAACAGTCCGGCATTGGTTTCGGCAGCCTGGGCTTCCTGCTCAATGCCGTGCCGGTGGACGCCTGGGTGATCATCCTGGTGCTGGTGGCAATGATGTTCCAGTCGTGGGTGATCATGCTGCGCAAGAACCGCCAGGTCAGCCGCCTCAGCAGTGCCAACGAAGTGTTTCGCGAGCACTTCGCGCAAATCGGCACCCGCCTGGAGATGTACGCCGACGATACGCAACTGGCCGAGCGCCTGACCCATTCGTCGCTGTGGCGCCTGTACCTGGTGGCGGTCAAGGAGATCCGCACCCGCCGAGCCCAGGGCGCCGACACCTCATCGGTCTCGGCCGCGACCATCGAAGCCATCCGCTGCTCCATGGACGGCGTGCGCACCCGCGAAAACCAGGCGCTCAGTTCCAAGCTCTCGACCCTGTCCAACGCCATCGCCGGCGGCCCCTACATTGGCCTGCTCGGTACGGTGCTGGGGATCATGGTGGTGTTCCTCGGCACGGCGATGGCCGGTGACGTCAACATCAACGCCATCGCCCCGGGTATGGCGGCGGCCTTGCTGGCCACGGCCATGGGCCTGTTCGTCGCGATCCCGGCGCTGTTTGGCTACAACCGCTTGATCACGCGCAACAAGGAAGTCAGCGCGGACATGCGCGTGTTCGTCGACGAGTTCATCACCCGCCTGGCGGAGATGCACGGCGAGAGCCAGCACAGTGAAGCGGCGCACCGCGTTGCGCATCACGCACCGGTTCCGGCCTGAGGAGAATCGCCATGGCTTCCGTAAATAGCGCCCATGACGATGACGATGATGCCGCCGTCGACAGCATCAACATCACGCCCCTGGTGGACGTGCTGATGGTGGTGCTGGTGATGTTCATCCTCACCGCCACCGCCCAGGTGTCGGGCATCCAGATCCATTTGCCAAAGGCCAGCGCCTCGGTGTCGCTGTCGGAGGCCAAGACCAAGGCGATCTCCGTGAATGACGGCGGGCAGGTGTTCCTCGACGCCTACCCTGTGACCCTCGGCGAGCTGGAAGAACGCCTGCGTATCGAGAAAGCGCTGAACCCGGATTTCCCGGTGATCGTGCGCGGCGACGCGATGGTGCAGTACCAGAAGGTCATCGAAGTGCTTGACCTGTTGCGCCGGCTGGAGCTGTCCCAGGTCGGGCTGGTCACCGGCAAACCGAGCCAGGGCTGAGCCATGACTGCACAGATCCCGATTGCGCCGATGCCCGTGAAGAATAAGCCGCCGCTGCGCCCGCTGAAGTGGGGCGTCGGCCTGTTGCTCGGCGCCGTGGCGGCCTGGTTTTTATGGCAGTGGGCCAATGACATGAGCGGCGTGCGCCGCGAAGCGCCGAAGGTGCCGACGATTATCCCGTTGCCGCCACCACCGCCACCGCCGCCGGAAAAACCCAAGGAACCTGAGCCTCAGGTCGAGGAAAAAATCCCCGAACCGGTGCCCAGCCCCGAACCGGAGGAGGTCAAGCCGGCCGAGGAAGCACCGCCTTCGCCCGCCGATGACCTGGCCAACCCGATGCAGATCGATGGCGACGCCCAGTCCGGCAATGACGGTTTCAACATCGGCGCCGGTAAAGGCGGCGGCATGGCCGGCAGCGGTGGCGGCGGCGGGTTGGGGACCGGCACGTACAAGCAGTACCTGGCCGGCACCTATCAACGGCTGATGCGCGAGAACCCTGAATTACGCAAGAAGGCTTTCTCGATACAGATAGACCTGTGGCTGGGCGCCGATGGCCAGGTCACCAAGGCGTTGGTGGCCAAGTCCAGCGGCGATGCCGAGACCGACGCGCAAATGCTCGCCTTGATACAGGCGCCGCGTGCCACACAGAAGCCGCCGGCGTCGCTGACGCTGCCCATGCGCCTGTCGCTCAAGGGCCGGCGCCCGGAATGACCGAACACGTGTTCTTGGATTTTTCTCAACGGATTTTTGTAGGAGTTGCGTACACATGATTTCCCCCGTGAATCGACTGACCCTGGCGGTCGGCATGGTCATCGCGACCCTGGTCGGCCAGGCGACGGCGGCCCCGGTCGCCCCCTCGGAAAACGTCACCATCAACCTGATTCGCCTGCTGGTGCAGCAAGGCGTGCTCAAGCAGGAAACCGCCAACGGGCTGATCGCCCAGGCCGAGAAAGAAGCCCAACAGGCGCGCCAGGCGAACGCTGCGCCGGTGGTTGCCAGCGGCCCGGCGACTGCTCCTGGCGATGTGCGCGTGCAGTACGTGCCGCAGGCGGTGCGCGATCAGATTCGTGACCAGGTGAAGGCTGAGGTCATGTCTACTGCGAAAAAGGAAAACTGGGCGCAACCCAATACCTTCCCGGATTGGATCTCGCGCATCAGCTTTGACGGCGATATCCGTTTGCGCGACGAGTCGCGCTATTTTTCGGGTAATAACAGCAACAACATTACTGACTTCGCCAAGCTCAACGACACCGGCCCCTACGACGTCAACAAAAACTCCAACACCAGGTTCCCACCCTTGCTCAATACCCGCGAGGACCGCGAAAACCTGTTCCGCCTGCGTGCACGCCTGGGCATGAAAGCGGTGCTGTCGCCGGAATGGACCGCCGGCATCCGCATCGCCACCGGGTCCGACAATAACCCGGTGTCCACCACCCAGACCCTGGGCGGCGGCTTTGGCAAAAAAGACGTCTGGCTCGACCAGGGTTACCTCACCTGGACCACCACCGACTACATGAAGTTGACCGCTGGGCGCATCGGCAACCCGTTCTATTCCACCGACATGATGTATTCCAACGACCTCAACTTCGACGGTGTGGCGGCCATCTTCAATCACACCCTCAACAGCGAATGGGGCCTGTTCGGCACACTTGGCGCCTTCCCGGTCGAATACACCTCCGACACCGCCAGCGCCAACGGTATCGACAAGGAAGACAGCGAGACCAAATGGCTGTTCGGCGGGCAGATCGGCGCGGACTGGAAGATCAATCGCAGCAACCGCCTCAAGCTGGCGGCCGCCTATTACCAGTTCCAGGATATCGAAGGCGAGCGCTCCAGCCCTTGCGCGCCCTGGGCCGGCGCGGCGGGGTGCGACACCGACGGCACGCGCGTGGCTTTCATGCAAAAAGGCAACACGGTGTTCAACCTGCGCAACAACACCACCAACCCGGCAGACCCTGCCCGAACGCCGGATCCTCAGTTCGTAGGCCTGGCCTCCAAGTTCGATGTGCTCGACCTCAACCTGGTCTGGGACAGCGAATTGCCGAGCGACTTCAAACTGCGCTCCCAAGGCAACTTCATCCACAACCTGGCCTACGACAAGGGCGAGATGCTCAAGCGCAGCGAAGGCGAGATCGTCAACAACATCAGCAGCAAAGGCCAGTTTGAAAGCGGCGGCAATGCGCTGATGGTTTCGTTCACCCTCGGCAGTGCGCTGGAAATGCGCAAGCGTGGCGACTGGAACGTGCTGGCCGGCTACAAGTACATCCAGCCCGACGCCTTGCCCGACGGCTTCAACGATTCGTCGTTCCACCTGGGCGGTACCAACGCCAAGGGTTACTTCATTGGCGCCAACTACGGCATCGAAAAGAACATCTACGCCAGCGCGCGTTGGCTGAGCGCGTCCGAAGTGTATGGCCAGCCGTTCGAAGTCGATGTGATGCAACTGGAACTCAACACGCGCTTTTAATGCGCAGGGAGATGCCACATGAACACACGAATCTGCGGGCTGCTCTTGGCGTTCGTTGCCACGGCGGCTTCGGCTGAAGGCATGGAGGAACGCCTGCGCACGCAATTGCGCAGCACCACCCAGCAATTGCAGACCCTGCAAAGCGAACAGGCCCAGGCCAGCGCGGCGCGCCTTGCCGCCGAAAACCAGGCCAAGCAGGCCCAGGCGCAAATCAAACAGCTGACGGCTGAACTCGCCCAGGCCCGGGGCGTGGCCGAGCAACTGGCCGGTCAGCAACAGAACCTGCACAGCCAGGCGCAGGCTCAGGTGGCGGCGAGTAACGAGCAGATCGGCAAGTTCAAGAAGGCCTATGACGAACTGCTGGTGCTGGCCAAGGGCAAGGAAGCCGAACGCGCCCGCTTGCAGGCGTCCTTGAGCGAACGTGACACGCAAGTGCAGCAATGTTCAGTCAAGAATCAACAGATGTACGGCGTGGCCCAGCAGCTGCTCGCGGCCTACGAAAAAATCGATGTGGCCCAGGTGATGAGTATCCGCCAGCCGTTCGCCAGCAGCGCGCGGGTCAAGTTCGAGGAACTGGCCCAGGGCTTTGGCGACGATTTGTACAAGAGCCGTTTCGATGCGCCCCAGGCAACCGCCAATCATTGATAGAGACAGGGAAGAATTAACATGACCGATTTGATCACCAGCGTCACCACCCAGAGCCTCACCGAACTGCTGCAGGAAGCCGGTTACCGGGTCAACCAGACCGAACAGAACGGCATCGTACAGTTGCTCAGCGCCAGCCAGGGCATCGGCTTTGCCGTGCGTTTCGGCAACCCGGCGGCGGAGCAGGGCGCGTACGTGGACTTCACCTACAGCTGCGCGCTGCGCATCCAGGGCGAGTTGCCTGAAGGGTTGGCCCAGGTGTGGAACGCATCGCGTCGCTTTGCGCGGTTGTCGGTGCAGGGCGAATTTTTGCTGATGGAAATGGATGTGGTGGTGGCCGGCGTCGGCGCCACGCACCTGCGCAGCCAACTGGAGCTGTGGGACCGCCTGTTGCAGGAGTTTATCGTCTACCTGCGTGAGTACAGCCAGCAGGCGGCGCAGTTGCAGGCTGCATCGATTGGCGAAGAGGCGCCTGTATTGTGAAAAAACCAACCCTGTTGGTCGGCGCGGGTGCGCTGGCCTTGCTGGTGGTGGCGGTGGGCTTGAGCCTGCGGCCGGGCAGCGACCCGGTGGCGGCGCAGCAACCGGAACCGGTGATCAACCCTGTATCGGCCGGCCCGGCGGTGGCCCGCCTGGGCAATCAGCAGATCGACCTGACGGAACTGAAAACCGTACTGGCCAGCCTGCCGGCCGAGTCCCGCGAGCAATTGCGCGGCAACCGAGGCGCGCTGGAGACCTGGATTCGTTCACGCCTGGCGCAAAAAGCCGTGCTCGAACAGGCCGATGCCCAAGGCTGGCGCCAACGCCCCGAGGTGGAGCAGCAGACCCGCGCCGCCACGGAGCAGATCGTGTTCCGCGACTACATGCTGTCGGTCAGCCAGGTGCCGGCCGACTACCCCAGCGCGGCGGAGTTGCAGCAGGCTTACGACGGTGGTAAGGCGCAATGGGTGACGCCGCCGTTGTACCGGGTAAGCCAGATTTTCCTCGCGGTGAACGATCCGCAGAATATCGAGGCCGTACGCCGCCAGGCCCAGGAACTGAGTCGTCGGGCCCAGGCGGCGCCAGCGGATTTCGCAGCCCTGGCCACGCAGTTTTCCCAGGACACCGACTCCGCTGCGCGCGGTGGCGACTCAGGCATGCAACCCCTGCAACAACTGGTGCCGGAAGTGCGCAGTGCGGTGTCGCGCCTCAAGGTCGGCGCGGTGTCGGAAGTGGTGCAGAGCGCGGCGGGGTTTCATGTGCTCAAGCTCACCGGTCAACAACCGGCGCGCACCGCAACCCTCGACGAACTGCGTGAACGCCTGACACAGGCCTTGCGCACCCAGCGTCAGGAACAGATCGCCAAGGCCTACCTCGAAGGCATGCTCAACACGGCGACCCTGAGCATCGACGGCGCCGAGTTGAACAAGGTGCTGGAGTAACCCGCATCACTTCGCATTGGATGCACCGATCGACAAGACAGGGAGTCTCCCATGGCATTACTGGAACCGTCCGCCCCTCAAGGGCCGTCCGTTTATCGCGCGCCGGCCGAGGCGCGCGGCCCCTGGCTGGCCCTGGCCGATGACATTGACCCGGAGGTGGCGCGCTATTTCCTGGTGAGCGCGCGCTGCGGTTGCTTCATGCAGGCGGCGCGCAGTCTGAATATCAAGGCCACGCTGTTGCGCAAGCGCCTGGCGCAGCTGGAACAACAGGTGCGCCATTCGCTGTTCAGCTACCAGGGCAATGGCCTGGTGCTCAGCCGCGATGGCCAGCAGTTACAGGCGCAATTGATTGCCCTGGCCCACGAACGACGCTTGCCGGTGACGGAGCAGCCGTTGATTCGGCTGGCGGTGGCTGAGCCGATCCTGCACGACATTCTTGGGCGCGACCTGATCGCTTTGTTGCGCCGCAATGCCAGTGTGCGCCTGGAGATCATCTCCATCGACAGCCGGTTGTCGCTGCAGGCGGTGGATGTGGATGTGGTGCTATGGCTGTCGGAGGCCGATGGTCCCGAGCCTGGCCCGAGCTTTGCCACCCAGCCGCCACGGGTTCTGGCGCGTTTGCAATATTTGCCGCATATCGCCAAGCGTTATTCACGGCTGACGACACGGCCGGACAGTGTGGAAGACCTCGACGACTACATGCTGGTGCAGTGGCAACCTGATGCACAGGTGGGCGCGTTGCAGGCATGGAACCACGTGGTGCAGCAGCGTTTGGCGGCAGTGGTGCAGGTGCATGCGTATTCGCTGATGCTGGAGATGATTCGCTGCGGCGCCTGTATCGGCTTGCTGCCGCACTATATGAGCAGCTTCGACCGTGGCCTGGTGGCGCTGCCGGGATTATTGGCCGAGAGCATGCAACGCCAGGTGTGGATGGCGGTGAATGTGCAAGTGCGCGATGCCGAGGCGGTGCGAATGATTGTGGAATTGATCGTTGGTACGTTCGAGGGACGGCGGGAGTGGTTTGATTGACGACTCTGCCGTCTAACCCGCTCAAACTGCGAGGGCTTCTTCGCCCATAAAAAGAACCGTGAAGGGCTCATCCTAGCGTTGCAACACGCCACGGAAAGTTGCACTCAGTGCGCGCAACGTCTCTTTTGAACGGCCATCGCTGATGCGGCTGTAGAGCACCACTTCGCTGACGGGCAACGGTGGCAACCCGTATTGCTCGCTCACGTCCACCGCGCCAGCCGGGGCCACGCGGGGGGCAAGGGCGGCCACGCCCAATCCGGCGCTGACAGCGGCACCCACGGCCATTACACCGCCGCCGACGAATACTTCGGTCCAGTCGATGCGCGCTGCGTCAAGTGCACGTATGGCCAAGTGGCGAACCCCGCAGGGCGCGGCCATCGTCGCCATGCGCAGCGGCATGCCGGGGGTGTGCTGCCAGGTGGGGGCGGCGAACCAGCCAAAGCGTTCCAGCACCAAGACTTCACCGTCGTGGCGTTCGCCCTCGTTGCGCACGATGACGGCGTCCAGCTCTTGTCGATCGAAGGCGGCGACTAAATCGCGGGAGGGGGCGATGCGCACTTCAAGGATAACCATAGGGTCGTAGGCGGCCAGGCGACTGAGCCAGGTCGGTAAGTCGGGGCCGGCCACGTGGTCGCTGATGCCAATCACCAGGCGTCGCGGCGTATTGCTGTTCATATCGCCCAAGGCGCGCTCATGGGCGTTAAGCAGCGCACGGGCGGCCACGATGAACTGCTCGCCCTGCGGTGACAGCCGTACATGCCTTGGCGTTCGTTCGAGCAAACGATAGCCGATACGCTCTTCCAGGCGCTTGAGCTTGAGGCTGATTGCAGCCTGGGACGTGTCGAGAGCCTCGGCGGCACGGGTGAAACTGGCAAAATCGGCGACCAGTACGAAGGCCTGGACGGTGTCGATATCCAGCGGTTTGAGCGCCTCGGTCATATTCAATGCTTATCTCATTTATATTGAGTCATATGTTGTTGTAATCACGGCGAGTGCGCAAGCTGAACGCTCATCTTGCCTGGGAGTTCTTTATGTTCGCCAAACAGTACTCGCACCGTTTACCCGCCGACTACGACATGAACCTGATTCGCCGACGAGCCGCGCAGTTAGGCCCGTCGTGGGATCACGCCGAAGGATTGCTGTTCAAGGCGTTCGTCGCTCAGGAGCGCGGCGCCAATGTGTATTCGTCGGTATACCTGTGGTCCGACCCCTTGCAGGCCGCCGACTTTCTGCTGGGGGAGCGGTTTCAGAAAGTACTCGATAGCTTTGGCCGCCCGCATATCGAGAGCTGGCTGCCGTTGGATCTACAACGTGGCCCGGCGCAGGGCGCGTTGAGTCTGTACCGGGAGGAATGGCCACTGGAACCTGGCGCGGATCGGGCCGAGGTCTTGGCCAAGGAGAAGCGCCGCAATCAACAGGTGGCTGATTGCAGCGACACATTCGCGGTGCTGCTGGCGCTGGATGTGCAGGCGTGGCGCCTGGTGCGGTTTACCCTGTCGGCCAAGGCGCTGGACGCCGAGCATGCTGGGACGGGTTACCAGGTGCTCTATCTGGCACAAGGCGTTGCGCCTGGGCGATAACTGCGCCAGTCTTAGTGGCCTCATCCAAGTCATTGAGGCAAACCGTGCCGCAGTCCACTCGTTTGACACTCATTTGCCATGCCGTGACGCCTCAGCAGAAAAAGGGCAGCTTTCCCGATGACGAGTCCGTCGCGATGGATTGGCGAAATGCAGGTTTGTCCCTTGCCGGTCGTTACAGGACCTCGCGTTTGTTATGCGGCCCCGAGGCTCGTACCCGGCAGACGGCGGGTATGTTCGGCAGCCATCCCGTGGTCGAGAAAGCCTTGCGTGATGGCGACCTGGGCCGTTGGAAAGGTAAGGACATCAACGAGGTTGATCGTAACGAGTTGATAGATTGGCTTGGCAACAGCGCCAGTACAGCCCATGGCGGCGAATCCGTGGACCATGTGTGCACACGGGTAGGGCGGTGGATGAAATCCCTCGAAACCCGCCCCGGGCATGTTGTCGCCGTCACCCATCCGCTTGTGATCCGCGCCGCGATGTTGTACGCCATGCAGTTTCCGATCTCGATGTTCTACCTGATCGACGTCGAACCTTTGTCCGCAACCGAGCTGCGCTTCAACGATGTATGGCGCCTGCGCCTGCAAACTCACGCCTAGGCGCCTGAGCATGGCAAAATCCACGCCCCGCACTGAGAGCAACCCATGAAACGCATCCTGATCATCGGCATTGGCGCCGGCAACCCTGACTACATCACGATGCAGGCCGTGAAGGCGCTGAACCGCACCGACGTGTTTTTCCTGATGGACAAGGGCCAGAGCAAGGACAAGTTGATCGACCTGCGCCGCGAGATCTGCCAGACCTACATCACCGAGCCCGGCTACCGCTTCGTCGAGGCCGCGTGTCCCGAGCGAGCGCGCGGCGATATCGACTACACCACGGCCGTGCAGGACCTCAACCGCGACAAGCAGCAGGCCTTCGAGCGCATGATCAACGAGGAGATGGCTGACGGTGAAGTGGGCGCTTTCCTGGCCTGGGGCGACCCTGCGCTGTACGACAGCACCATTCGCATCCTGCAGGCGATCCTTGCCACTGGCCGTTGCACCTTCGAGTTCGAAGTGATCCCCGGTATTACCAGCGTGCAGGCCCTGGCCGCGCAGCACAAAGTGGCGCTGAACCGCATTGGCAAGTCCGTCGAGATCACCACCGGGCGGCGCCTGGCGGCGGGGCAGGCGAGTGATGCCGATACCCTGGTGGTCATGCTCGACGCCGAAGATTCCTACCGCACCGTGGCCGATCAAGACCTGGAGATTTATTGGGGTGCCTACCTGGGCACGCCGGACGAGATACTTATCAGCGGCAAAGTCTGCGAGGTAGCGCAAGAAATCGAACGGGTGCGCAAGGCCGCGCGCCTGGAAAATGGCTGGATCATGGACACTTATCTGTTACGCAAACCATGAGGTCACCTCCCATGCTCAAACTGTTCGCCCTGGCGCTGACCCTGCTGGTCGGCACCGCCCATGCCGACGATACGCTGCACACCGATTTGCCGTTGTCTTACCTGGAACAGACCCAGGGCGACGCACGTAACCAGCCGCTGGTGATTTTCCTGCACGGTTTCGGCAGCAACGAGCAAGACCTGTTCGGTATCAAGGACGCGTTGCCCGCTACCTGGACCTACTTGTCGGTGCGCGCGCCCATGCCGGTGGACGCGAATGGATTCCGCTGGTTTACCAAGACCCCCGGTGACGGTGAGTACGACGGCGTGACGGCCGACCTGCAGAGCAGTGCCCAGGTGATCAAGGACTTTGTCGGCAAAGCCACCGCCAAGTACCACACCCGCAGCGATCGGGTGTTCCTGGTGGGTTTCAGCCAGGGCGCGATCATGTCGTACGAAGTGGCGTTGCGTGACCCGCAGTTGGTGCGTGGGATTGCGGCGTTGAGTGGCAGCGTGTTGCCGGTGCTCAAGGCGCAGTTGAAGCCGGATGCGGCACTGGACAAGTTGGCGATTTTTATCGGCCATGGCACGGTGGACCAGGTGCTGCCGTATGCGTCGGCGACCCGGGCGAATCAGGTGCTGACGGGGTTGGGGTTGAAGCCGGAGTTTCATGGGTATGCGGGGATGAATCACACCGTCAGCGAGGCGGAGGTGCAGGACTTGAAGGTCTGGCTGGAGAAAAGCCTGAAATAGACGCGGTTGAAAATGTGGGAGCGGGCTTGCTCGCGAAAGCGGTGGATCAGTCATATATCCTTCACTGATACACCGCATTCGCGAGCAAGCCCGCTCCCACATTTTGATCGAGTTACTTGCCGCCGGTAATTTGCTTCACCAGCGCGGCGTGCCCTTTCGCATCATCAGCCCGCGAAATTGCCTGGATCACCAATAACTGATTACCCGAGCCACCCAGGAACGTGGAGTTCAAGGTCTTGCCGCCGCCCTGGGTCGCGGTGCTGTCCACCTGGCGCAGGCCCAGGCCCTTGAAGGTCAGCTTTTTCTCGCTCTGTTTCTTGAAGTCAGGCAGGGCGGCGCTCTGGTCCTTGATGAAACCGGCCACGGCGCCGTCAAGGAACTGCGCGTCGTTGTCCTTGATGCTGACCCCGTCGTTGCGCAGGGTCTCGGCGACAATCACCACGCTTTTGGTGGTCTGGTTGGCGTACATCGTGCCTTGGGTATCGGCTGTACCGTCTTCGGCCTTGCCGGCCGGCAGGGTGTCGGCAACATAGGCCTTGGGCAGGGTGAAGGTGAACTTGCCGCCCAAGGTGGAGATGGTTTGTGTCGCCGGCTTGGACGCGGCGAAGACGCTGCCGGCGGTCAGCGCGAGGGCCAGCAGGGCGGCGGTCTTGGTGAAAGTGGCCATGAAGCGCTCCAGGGATGAACGAGGTTGCGGCGTATTCTGTCAGAAATTTCGCAAAATCGTTCATCCCCAGCCTCACACCTTGTCGGACTCTTCCTCAAGTCGATCCATCTCGAACAGCCGCGCCAGTTCCGCCCGCGCTTCCTGGGCGGTTTGCATGACCTTGGCGGCGTCGTCGTATACCGCATGTTGCGCGGCCAGCACTTGCAAGTCGTGATTCTTGAAGCGGGTGATGCGTGCGTCAGCCTGGGCTTGGCTCAGGCCGAGGCCCACCAGGGTGCGGCGGCTCATTTCCAGGCTGGAGTAGAACGTCTCGCGAATCGGCGAGGCATCCAGGTCCACCAGGCGATGCACGTGCTGGCGGTTGCGCGCGCGGGCGATGATCTTCATGTGCGGGTAGAGGTTGCGCACCAGTTCGGCGGTCTTGATGTTGATCTCCGGGTCATCCATGGCGATCACGAAGAACTCCGCCTGGTCGACCTTGGCCGCGTGCAGGATCTCCGGGCGTTGCGGGTCGCCGTAGAACACCGGCATGCCACCGAAGCTGCGGGTCAGTTCGATGGTTTCCACCGAGGTGTCCAGGGCGATGAATGATATGTTCTGCGCGCGCAGGATGCGCGCGACGATCTGGCCCATGCGGCCCATGCCGGCGATGACCACGCGCGGTGCGTCGCTTTCGATGGCGCGGTATTCCTCGGGTACTTCCACCGGCTTGACCTTGGGCTTGAACAGCTTCGGGCACACCAGCAACAGCAGCGGGGTCACGGCCATGGAAAGGGTGATGGTCAGTACCAGAATGTCGTACAGGTGGGGTTCGAACAGGCCCTGGTCGCGACCGATCTTGAACACCACGAAGGCAAACTCGCCGCCGGCCGCCAGTACAACGCCCAGGCGCAGGGCGCTTTCGCGGTTGAGATCGCCGACCAGGCGGCCCACGGCGTACAGCAGTGGCAGTTTCAAACCGATCAGCAGCAGCGTCAGACCGATCACCACCAGCGGCGAGCTGAGCAGCAAACCGAGGTTGGCGCCCATGCCCACGCTGATGAAAAACAGCCCCAGCAACAAGCCCTTGAACGGCTCGATCTGGGATTCCAGTTCGTGGCGGTATTCCGAGTCCGCCAGCAGCAGGCCGGCGAGGAAGGCGCCCAAAGCCATGGACACGCCCACCAATTCCATCAACCAGGCGGTGCCGATCACCACCAACAACGCGGTGGCCGTGGAGACTTCGCGCAGGCCGGTCTTGGCGACGATGCGAAACACCGGTCGCAACAGATAGCGACCGCCGATGATCACCACGGCGATGCTGCCCAAGACCTGCAAGACATGCCTCAGGCCCTCGGCTTCGGTGGTCGGATGGTTGCTGCCGGCCAGCAGCGGCACCAGGGCGATCAGCGGGATCGCGGCGATGTCCTGGAACAGCAGGATGGCGAATGCCAGGCGACCGTGTGGCTGGTTCAACTCCTTGCGCTCGGCCAGGCTTTGCAAGCCGAAGGCCGTCGAGGACAACGCCAGGCCCAGCCCCAGCACGATGGCGCTGTTCCACGACTGGCCAAACAGCCACAGCGCTACCGCGCCCATCACTACGCCGGTCAGCAGCACCTGGGCCAGGCCGACACCAAACACCGCCTTGCGCATCACCCACAGACGCTTGGGCGACAATTCCAGGCCGATGATGAACAACAGCAACACCACCCCCAGCTCGGAGAATTGCGCGACGCTTTGCGGGTTGCCAATCAGGCCCAGTACCGACGGGCCGATGATCACACCGGCAAACAGATAACCCAGCACCGCGCCCAGCTGCAGACGCTTGGCCAGGGGCACGGTCAGCACGGCGGCGAGCAGGAACACCACGGCTGCTTGTAACAGGTTGCCTTCATGGGGCATTGCGAACTCCAGGATCTTCGAAACTAAATCGACAGGCGCGTATTAGAGCGCTTTTTACAATTTGATAATTGTGTTTTTGCAGCGTGTGGAACTGAATAAAAGCCTTATTCCTGTTGAGAACTGACGGTTCTGCGGCTCGTCTGGAAAGACGTACAAACAATTCCCCAGCGTGAGCGAGTGGCGGTTCGTCCGGTTCGTCTACTAATTTTTATGCTCTTGAGTTTATATTCCTTGGGTGGCATATTTTGGGAGGCATTACGTGGAGAGGGCCCAACCCATGGCTAAAAAATTCGCTGAACTTCAAGCCGGCATGACGCCGGAGTCTCGAGCCGAGGCAAAGCAGTTGTTCCAGCAACACCTCAAGGAAATGCCCCTGCACGAGCTGCGCAAGGCTCAGCAGTTGAGCCAGGAGAACCTGGCCAAGGCATTGAATATCAACCAGGCGGCCGTTTCCAAGATGGAGCGGCGCACCGACATGTACATCAGCACGTTGCGCAATTACATCCGTGCGATGGGCGGTGAGTTGGAGATCATTGCGACGTTTCCTGATGGTCAGGTCAAGATCGACAATTTTGCCTACTGAACGCGGGTGCAATCGCCAAGCCTCGTGCCGTGCATGATTGGATAGACCAACGGAGGCCTTTTCCCCCAGCGGCACGCCTTTGAAACGCAGCCTTTGATACTATCACCCTCCCTCGTCACCAGGAGTCACCGCCCCATGCAGCAGCAGTGGGATGAAATGCACCGTACCCGCAAGCCCACGTTCTTACTGTGTGGCGAGCCCCAGGGCGATGTGCTCAATCTCTACGTTCACGGTTATTCGGCGTTCTTCAACCGGCAACAACTGGGTAGCTTCAAGGCGCAGTTGGCAAGCATCGAAGGTTCGACCAACCTGATGCTGTTCTGGCCAGCCGGACATTTCCTGGAAAACCTGTTTGCCCCCTTCAAAGATGTGATGGGCGCGATGCTCGGCGGCGGTAGCCTGGGCGCGGCCACGGTGGGGGTAGGCAAGGCCATTGCATATTTTCTCGATCACTATAAAAGCGTCGAGGCGCGGGTGGACGAAGTTGCCAGGAGCCTGTTGCCGGAACTCGCCAGCTACCTGCACGGTGAGTCCCTTGAGGTGCGGCGTATCAACCTGATCGGCCATTCCCTGGGCGCACGCATTCTGGTCAAGAGCCTGCTGGCCAGCCCTGAAACCGCCCGCGAACTGCCGTTGGACAACTTGCTGTTGATGGGCGGTGCGATCTGCACGTCAAGCCCGTGGGATGAAGTGTCGGCGCCGCTCAAGGGACGCGTGATCAACTGCCATTCCAGCAAGGACTGGGCCCTGGCCATGAAGCCAGATACCGAGCGCTGCATTGGCCGTTACGCGATACCGGTGACGCCGGCGCTCAAGACCAAGGTCACCAATGTGCACCTGGCAAGCTTCGACCACGCCGCCTATTGGCCGCAGTTGCAGACAGTGGTGCAGTACACCGACCTGTTGCACGAGCGGCGCGGCATGATCCGCTCCGACCAGCGCAGCACCGAGGTACGTTTTGCCGAAGAGGACGCGCAGCTGTTCCCGGCGCTGGTGCAGGCGCGCCCGGAAGAGTTGAAGTTCCTCGCCGAACTGATGGCGCAAAAGCGCAGTGCATCCGTCGATGCCACGGTGCGTGAGCCGCTCAAGCTGGCCATCGAGCTACAACGCATGGGCGGCGATACCTTTATGAACCTGGCCCGCGGCCATGGCGTGAGTTATCGCCAGATCGCCGAGGATGTGGTGCGGCGCTTGGGAATCAAGTTCGAGGTGCCTCTGGATACCGTTGAATTGGCGGACCTTGAGGCGCAGGTCGCGGAAAAACTCATCGCGCAGTACAAGGACAAACTCAGCCACGCTGACCGGCAGGTGTTCGACGCGCAGCTCAAAGCCGCCGCGCGGAAGGAGCAGGGGATGTTCAGCCGTTTCGATGTCGGCCGATCGGCTACCACGGCGTTGAGTGGCACGGCGTTGGCCGGGCTGACCGGGTTTATCCTGCGCCGTGGTGCAGCTTCGGCGATTCCGGTGGTAGGGCAAGCGGTGGCGGCGGCGATGCTGCTGGTGAGTGGTGTGCGCGCGTTTTCCGGGCCGGCGTATTCGATCACCACGCTGGCGGTGCTGGTGATCGGGGTGATCCGCCAACGCATGGAGCGTGAAGCGCTGAATCAGGAGCTGGACCTGGTGGTGCAGGTGGTCGAAGCGTTCGACCTGCCGCGGGAAACGGTGATGCGCACCGTTGCGTCGGACTGATAAGCTGCGCCTCCATCGAGTGTGTTTGCCTGGAATGCCGCGTGAAATTCAGCCTGCCAAAAATCGCCACCGCCCCGTTTTGCCCGCCGGAAGTGGCGGGCTCCGTCGCCGTTGATCCCAAGGCCTCGTTTTTCAAGCGCGTGCTTATGTTCGCAGGCCCGGGCCTGCTGATTTCCATCGGCTACATGGACCCGGGAAACTGGGCCACGGCCATCGAGGCCGGCTCACGTTATGGTTACAGCCTGTTGTTTGTGGTGTTGCTGGCCAGCCTGGCAGGGATGGCGGTGCAGTGCCTGTGCTCGCGGTTGGGCATCGCCACCGGCAAGGACCTGGCGCAATTGTGCCGTGAACGCTACAGCAAGCGTTCCGCCCGCACCCAGTGGGCGCTGGCGGAAATCTCCATCATCGCCACCGACCTTGCCGAAGTGCTGGGCTGCGCCCTGGCATTTCACCTGCTGCTTGGCGTTTCGCTGACCACCGGTATTGTTATCACCGCCTTCGATACGTTGCTGATCCTGGCCCTCCAGAACCGAGGTTTCCGCCGTCTGGAGGCGATCATGCTGGCGCTGGTGGCGACCATCGGCGTGTGTTTCTTTATCGAATTGGTCTTGATCAAACCCTACTGGCCGGATGTGTTCAGCGGTTTCACCCCGTCATTGTCGGCCATCAGCGATGCCGCTCCGTTGTACCTGGCCATCGGTATTCTCGGTGCTACGGTGATGCCCCATAACCTCTACCTGCACAGCTCCATCGTGCAGACCCGTATGATCGGCAAGGACCTCGCCAGCAAACAGGACGCGGTCAAGCTGGCCCGTATCGACACCATCGGCTCGCTGGCCCTGGCCTTGCTGGTCAACGCTGCAATCCTGGTACTCGCCGCAGCCGCCTTCCATAAGACGGGCCACACCGACGTGGTCGAGATCCAGGATGCCTATCATCTGCTCGACCCGCTGGTAGGCGGTGCGTTTGCGAGCATCCTGTTTGGCGTGGCCTTGCTGGCCTCCGGCCAAAGCTCCACCTTCACCGGTACCATTGCCGGGCAGGTGATCATGGAGGGCTACCTCAACCTGCGGATTCCCTGCTGGCAACGGCGCCTTATTACTCGCGGGCTGGCGCTGATCCCGGCGTTTCTCGGCGTGTGGCTGATGGGCGATGACGCCATCGGCAAGCTGCTGATCCTCAGCCAGGTGGTGCTCAGCCTGCAGCTGCCGTTCGCGCTGTACCCATTGATTCGCATGACCGGCGATAAAAAGTTGATGGGGCCGTTCGTGAATCGGCTGCCGACGCGGTTGCTGGCGTGGTTTCTGTTTGCGGTGATCAGTGGGGCGAATGCGTGGTTGATCGGGCAGTGGGTGTTTTGACTCGTGGTTCAGGTTAAACAAATGGACCTGCATTCGAACGCATCCAGCGTGTCGTCTGGAAGCGGCGAACCAAAGTCTGCTGGGATTATAAGTTTTCCCTTCATCGCGCCGATCCGGCGTCCAGGTTGCAACTCTGCGGCCACGAGCCGGGCAAGTGCGCGTCCATCCTGAGTGATCGTTATGATTTTCCCGGCGCTGGCTTGATGTACCAGTTTTGAAAAGTTTGCCTTTGCTAGATCGAACGTAACCTTAAGTTCAGCGCATGGCGCGTTCATGACTTCTCTCCATGACGGAAGTTGCCAAAGTCTGCCGCAGTGCACGACGGTAAAAAATGCTGGCCAGTAAAATCAGAATTGAACTACTTATTCACGTAGGAAATGTACCCGGCGAACCGCTCGGCTATTAACGATCCCAATACGGCACCGCCCCAAAACATTCCACAAAGTAATCAATCACCGTACGCACCTTCAGCGACAAGCGCCGGCTGCCCGGCCACAACGCGGCAATCTGTTGCGGCTCCAGGGTTGTCGCTACGTCGTATTCGGTGAGCACCGCCTGCAATGTACCGGCACGCAAGCCTTCGCCGATCAACCATGAAGGAAATACCACCAGCCCCAGCCCTTGCTCGGCAGCGTGGGTGAGGGTGTCGGCATGGTTGCCGGTGATCGGACCCTTGACGCTGTAGGGCGTCCAGTCTCCCTGACCTTTGCGGAAGAACCAGCGTTGCTGGCCGGTGATGCCTTTGTAGGCCAGGCACTGGTGGTTGGCGAGTTCGTCGGGGTGTCGCGGCGTGCCATGCCTGGCCAGATAAGCGGGGCTGGCGGCAATGCGAAAGCGTTGCGGTGCGAAAATACGTGCCTGCATGCTGGAGTCGTTGAGCACGCCGATGCGAAACAGCAGGTCGGTGCCATCTTGCAGAGGGTCGACGAAGGTGTCGGTCTGCTGGATATCCAGTTGCAGCTTCGGATAGCGCCGGCACAGCTCGCCAAGCCAAGGTGACAGATGCCGCTGGCCAAACACCATCGGCGCGTTGATGCGCACCAGGCCGCTGGGCTCGCTTTCCTGTTCCTGCAGGGCCTGGCCGGCGACTTCCAGCTGTTCGAGCATCAAGCGTGCGTGCCGGCCCAATAAGCGGCCCGCCTCGGTGGGGCTGACCGCCCGGGTATGGCGGTAGAGCAATTGCTGGCCGAGGGCCTGTTCCATCAGCTGTATCTGCCGGGAGATGGAAGAGGGCGCCAGGCCTTCACGGCGCGCCACTTCGGAAAAACTGCCGAGGTCCAGCACGGCGACGAACAGGCGCAAGGCCTTGAAACTCAATTCATTCAGACCTTGCATCACGTCTCCTGGGTTGTGCGTTTTGTGCAAAGGTGTTGTCGACATGCTCCCATTTATCGCACAGCAAGACCACTGGATAATGCGCGCCATCCAATCCTTTGTTGATGTGCAGGTGATGTATGCAAGCAAGTGCTATCGAGGGCGCGGCCCAGGCCAGGCCGAAGAAAAACCTTCTGCGGCTGCTGCTGTTGCCGCTGGTGATCCTCGCGGGTATGGGCCTGTCGGTTGAAGCGGGGCTGCTCGGGCCGCTGGGTGTGCAGGTGGGCCATTTATGGGCGACCTTGAGCATCTTCGGCGTGGGCTCGGCGATTTTGTATCTGCTGCTGTTGTTCAGTGGCCCGCAAAAGGGCCCGGCGCTGTCCGAGCTGCCGCGCTGGCAGTTGATCGGCGGTTTCCTGGGGCCGATCTACGTGGTGGTGCTGACCCTGGCCACGCCGCATATCGGTATTGCGATGACCATGATCGCGATTTTGTCCGGGCAGGTCGGCAAGAGTGTGCTGATTGACCATTTCGGCTGGTTCGGCACGGCGCGCAAACGGGTCAATGGCGAGCGCTGGATTGCGTTGGCGTTGATTGTGGTGGCGCTTGTTCTGATTGCACGAGGTTAAGGCGATGAATCTGATTCTGTTATTGGCAGTGGTGGTGGCCGCGGGCGCGGTGTTGAGTGTGCAGGCAGCGATCAATGGCCGTCTGGGCCAGGCGGTCGGTGTGTTGCGCGGCAGCCTGTTGACCTTTGTGGTGGGCGCAATTGTCACCGCCTTGCTGATCCTGTTCTTTGAGCCGGCCCAGGCGGTGAGCGTGCTGGATGTGCCGAAATGGCAACTGACCGGCGCGTTGTTCGGGGTGGTGTACATGATGGTGATGGTCGGCGCGGTGCCGATCGTCGGCACGGCCGTGGCGACTGTAGCGGTGATCGTCGGCCAACTGGGCATGGGCATGTTGATCGATAACTTCGGCTGTCTGGGCAACCCCGCCATCGAACTGTCGGGCAGCCGGATCGTGGCGATGGCCTGCCTGGCCCTGGCACTGGTGTTCATGTACCGCAGCAATACCCGTACCGATTGATGATTTGAACCATCGCCGGCGGCGCGCAGTCACTGTTGGAGGTGGGGCGTGCGCCGCACCGGTCACGATCAAAAAAGAGGAGTCTGAACATGCCAGATCAAACGTGTGCCTGCCCACATTGCCGATGTGTGTTGGGCATTGACGCGGTGATGAAGGACGGTAAGGGCTATTGCTGCCAGGGTTGTGCCGAACACCATGCCCATGGCGAGCCGTGTGCGGCGGTAAACGGTTGTGAGTGCGCCAAAGCCGCCCCATGACTGAGCGCAGTTAAAAACTTTGGAAGCCCGCTTGTCTGCAATGGCCATCTCTTTGTAGTGAGCGGGCTCGCCCCGCGCTGGGCTGCGAAGCGGCCCCAAACCAGGCTACTCGGTTCTCTGCGGAATCGGCGGTGTCTTTCATGGGAGCGGCTTCGCCACCCAGCGCGGGACAAGCCCGCTCACTACGAGAGACTTGTCAGCCATTGGGCGTTGTGTAGATGGTGGCTATTGGATTTCCAGCTCAAGCCTCAGGCTATCGTCGGACAAGCGCTGGCTATCCTTGACCACGCCGCTCGTTCGCCGCCCGTCCAGGGCGACCACTACGGTGTGCGCTGCGTGCAGATCGTCTGGCAACGGCTGGAAGACCTTGAGGACCACCCCATCTGTTTGACGCTGCACGGCCACTTGGCACTCGACCTGCTTGGCCATCGGCCCGAACAACGTGTCCTGGGTGTAGTCGATGCGCGCTTTGCCATTGACCGGTTCCAGTGAATTCATGGGTATCTCTCCTCGATCAAGCCTGGGCGCGGGCATCGGAGCGGCGCCACTGCACGCCGGTAAGGCCGAACTTTTCGGCCTGCTCCTGGCTGGTTTTCTTTACCTGTTCACGCGCGAACCTGCCAATGCGGCCGATGCCTGCGTCACAACTCGCCCAATGCCAGGCTTCCAGGTTGTCGAGTTTTTCCAGGCGGATAATGAAAGACTTGGGCTCGCCATGCAGCCTGTAGTCGATCACAAAGAGTTTTGCGTTATTCATTGGTCCATCAACCCTGGTGGTGTAAGCAAGTGATCACCGCCGGCCGCGAAAATTCAGTTGGATTGCCGGGCGGTAGCCATCACCAGGGTTTACTGTTCCTCAGGCTTCGGGAACGCCTTTCTCCCACGCCGACCAGTTCTGGAGGATCGCCTGCACCAACGGGTTGCCCGTGCGGTAGAGGTTTTCCAGCGCCGGTACGAAGCCGCCCTGGTCCGCGTATTTGAGCAGGTTGTCCACTTCGCTGTAGCCGGGGTAGGGGCGGTCGAAGTCCGAGCCGGCGCGCACCACGGCCAGGCGTTGGATGTCCACCAGACCCTCGCGGCTGGCACGCAACAGTGCTTCGTAGGTGGAGTTGTCTTCCTGTTGGGTGGTGCAGTACTCGCCCTTGTTGTCGGTGAGCAGCCTGGTCCAGACTTCGGCGCGTTCGCTCAGGCGTGTGCCGGAGAACCAGGTGTTGCCTGCCAAGGTGTCGCAACGGGTAACCTGTGGTGGCTGGTTGGCCGGTGCCGCAGGGTAGTGTTTGCGCCAGGCGCTCGATTCTTTGCTTTCGCTCAGCTCAACCTTTTGCGACAAGGCAAACGCCTTGGCCTGCAGCTTGGGGTTCAATTCAAACACTTCAGTCTTGTAGTCCAACGGTGGTTTCTCGTTGGGGCCCTTGGTATTGATGCCGATATAGCCCGTCGGCCACGCCTTGGGCGCGTCCCGCGCGTCCAGTTCCCACTGGGTGCCGAACTCCACCAGGTAATGCGCCCAGGCGGCGGTGCCGAGGGTGCCGTGCTTGGGGTTGATGCCGGCGATACCGGCGATCAGGAAGTAGCTCTGACGCAGGTCGAACTTGGGCGACAGCGCCAGGGCCAGCGTGGACGCGGCGGCGTTGGTCTGGCCCATGCCGGTGACCAGCAGGCACACGTCCTGGGTGTTGCAGCGGATCACCGGGTATTCGGCGGACAGCCCTGGTACACGCACTTCTTGCTGGAGTGCCAGGCGATCGATCCAGGTTTGCGCCTCGGGGGCGAACATGGTGATCAGCATCACTTTGGGTTTGATCGGCGCGGGCGTATCCGCCAGCACTACGTGGGGCAGCAAGGCCAGGCCCACGGCCAGCGAGAGTCGGGTAAGTGCTTTCATCTGTAACGCCTCCATCAGAATTGGTAGCCCACGCCAGCGTAATAACCCCAGCCATCGGAGCGGGCGCGGAAGTTGCCTTCGCCGAAATTCAACTCGCTGCCATCTTCCCAGTTGCCGCCATTATGGAAGTAACGGCCGACCAGGGTGAAGCGCAGGTGGGTAAACGAATACAACAGCACGTTGGTCGCCACCAGGGAGTTGGCGGTGCGTGCGGGATTGTCCTTGTGCAGATCCGAGCCGAAGTCGTAGTTGGTGAAGCCGATATAGGTCAGTGAGGCCCCGTTGTCGAACTTGCCGATGGGCACGATGTACTTCATTTGCGCGCGGTAACCGTCCCACGCATATTCATTGCTGGCGCCATAGTTTTCCCATTGGTAGCGCCCGTAGAAGTTGGCCGACAGGTTGACCCGCGAGTGGGTATCGATGTCGGTGCCGAGGCCGCTGTACAGCGTGTTGGCGCGGTTTTCCTTACGGCTGCCGTGGTCGTAAATCCAATCGAACGCCACGTACCATTCCTTGAATGGCCCGATGGCCAGGCTGCGGCCCGCCAAATAGTCGATGGAAATGCGCGGCTCATGCTCCATGAACACCGGCGAGCCGTGGTCCCACACGCCTTTGTCATTGCTGTTACCGATGGTGAGAATCTTCGGCACGTCGATGTAACCGTACAGTTCGAAAGGCCCCTTGCGGCCGAAGTACTCATATTCAAGGTAGATATCATCCTGCGGCTTGGGGCCGAAGCTGATGTCTTTGCTGCCGATCAACGTCAGGTCCTGGTTGAACCAGTCCGACAGGTATGCGCCTTGCTTTGTCGGGCTGGCTTGCGGGCTCTTGGTTTTCGGGCTGAGGGTTTCGCCCTGTGCTGAGTCATCGACGGGTTGCCCCTGCGCCAAAATGGGCGCGCTGAGTACTCCCGTAACGGCGGCCAGTAGCAGGGAAACACCAAGGTTGGCAGGACGCCTTGAGGTGGACTGCATTGAAAATCCCTATTCGTACGCGGTTGGGACCCGATTCTTCGGGTACGGTGAACCTGGCGAGCAAGTCCGTACCGCAAACGTTTGCACAGGTTGTACCAACTTGGCTCAATCGATTGATCAGCCTGCAAAAAATACGATTTAGTCGACCTTTTGGTCAGAATTGACTGGGTGGCATTTTTTCAATGGGTTGGAACAAATGCCTCGCCGTTTCCCGTCGATAGTCGCTCGGTGTCTGGTTCATCTCGATGCGAAAGTGCCGGTTGAAATTGGACAGGTTGGCGTAACCCACTTCAAAGCAGATGTCTGCCACCGACCTGTCGCTTTGCAGTAACAAGCGACAGGCGCGCTGCACGCGGAACTTGCGCATCAGGTCGATAAAACCGTGGCCGGTGTTGCGCTTGAAGAAGCGCGAAAAACCCGGTTCGCTCATCTCCAGTTGCTGCGCAATGACCGACAGGCGCACCTCGCCGGTCAGCTCGCGCATCAAATAGTCGAACGCCTTATTGATGCGTTCGGCGCTGCGCGCATCCAACGTCGGTGCGTAGCAAGGGCTGGCCAGGGCCTTGACCTGCTGCGTCGGGGCGTTTTTCAGGGTATCGAGCAGTTGCAGGAACAGGATCAGTCGCGGCAGGCCATGGGCGCTGCCGATGGCCTCCATCAACCGCGCGGCCTGCAACGCCGTGTCGCCGGCGAATTCCAGGCCGCGTCGGGCGCGCTCGAACAAGGGTTGCAAATCGCCAAGTTCCGGCAGGGTGGCGCGCAGGGCGAGGAGGGTGGCGCCGTCGAATTGCAGCACCACATCGCGGCCGCTCAGGTGTTCGCCGGGCGCCAATTCGCCGATCCAGTCGTGAGGCAGGTCGGGGCCGATCAGCGCGACATGCCCGGCGTTGAATGCACCGATGTAGTCGCCCGCCACCAGCTTGCCGCTGCCTTGGCGGATCAAGTGGATTTCGAATTCGGGGTGGTGGTTCCAGCGCGCCAGGTCGTAGGGGTAATCGTGTTCGAACCAGCGGAAGCAGTGGTCCGGTTCGGGCAGGATGACCTCCAGTTCGGCGGGGCGGTGCTCGAAGAGCTTGGCGCGGCTGACAGGCATGGCGGGCTTCTTAGGGTTCTCGGACGCTTCAAAATACGCGCCTGGGTCGCGGGCGCGCTACCCCCGTTTTGCCCGCCACTGATACTTTTTTGACGGCTGACCCAGTGTTAAAAAAGTACCGGTCCGGCATCCGCCACGCGTTTGTGGAGGCCGGGCCAAGCTGCTGTAATCGGCACTCAAACAAAAACAACAGGTGGAAACCGCCATGTTCCTGAACGGCAAAGCCAAGATCCCGCAAGCCTTGTTCCTGCTTTCCAGCCTGGCGCTGCCAAGCCACGCCGCCGACACCGTAACCATCGCCACGGTCAACAACAGTGACATGATCCGCATGCAGCGCCTGTCCAAGGTGTTCGAGGAACAGCACCCAGATATCAAACTCAACTGGGTGGTGCTGGAAGAAAACGTGCTGCGCCAGCGGCTCACCACCGATATCGCCACCCAAGGCGGGCAGTTCGACGTGCTGACCATCGGCACATACGAAACCCCGCTGTGGGGCGCCAAGCACTGGCTGGAACCGTTGACCCAACTGCCGGCCGACTATGACGTCGACGACATTTTCCCCTCGGTGCGCCAAGGGCTTTCGGTTAACGACACCCTGTATGCCTTGCCGTTCTATGGTGAAAGCACGGTCACTTATTACCGAACCGACCTGTTCAAGCAGGCCGGCTTGAACATGCCCGCGCGCCCTACCTGGACACAGCTCGGCGAATTCGCCGCCAAGCTTACTGCCAAGGACCAAGGCCAGTACGGCATGTGCCTGCGCGGCAAGGCCGGCTGGGGCGAGAACATCGCCTTGCTCAGCACCATGGCCAATGCCTTTGGCGCGCGCTGGTTCGACGAACAGTGGAAGCCCGAGCTGACCAGCCCAGAGTGGACCGCGGCGGCCAACTTCTACGTCAACACCCTCAAGCAATACGGCCCGCCGGGCGTATCCAGCAACGGCTTCAACGAAACCCTGGCGCTGTTCAACAGCGGCAAGTGCGCGATCTGGGTCGATGCCAGCGTCGCCGGGTCCTTCACCACCGACAAGGCGCAAAGCAAGGTGGCCGACAGCGTAGGTTTCGCCGCCGCGCCTACCGAAGTGACCGACAAAGGTTCCTCATGGCTCTACGCCTGGTCCCTGGCGATCCCGGCCACTTCCAAGCACAAGGATGCCGCCAAGGCCTTTATCGCCTGGGCCACCTCCAAGGACTACATCCAGCTGGTCGCCGACAAGGAAGGCATCACCAATGTACCGCCGGGCACCCGCCAGTCCACCTATAGCAAGGCCTATTTGAAAGCCGCACCGTTTGCCCAGGTGACCCTGGAAATGATGAAGCATGCCGATCCCGCGCACCCGTCGGCCAAACCGGTGCCTTACGTGGGCATCCAGTACGTGACGATTCCTGAGTTCCAAGCGATCGGCACTTCGGTCGGCAAGCTGTTCTCGGCGGCGCTGACTGGCGGCATGTCGGTTGACCAGGCCTTGCTCCAGGCCCAGTCCACGACCGAGCGCGAGATGAAGCGCGCCGGTTATCCCAAATAATTTTCCAACAAGGGCCAGGTACCTCATGAAACGACTGGAAGGAAAAAGTGCGTTGATCACCGGATCGGCGCGCGGTATCGGCCGCGCTTTTGCCCAGGCCTATATCGCTGAAGGCGCCACGGTTGCCATTGCCGATATCAACCTGCAAAGGGCCCAGGCCACGGCCGCCGACCTGGGCCCGCAGGCTTACGCGGTCGCGATGGACGTCACCGACCAAGGCTCCATCGACGGCGCGATTGCCGCCGTGGTGGCACAGGCTGGCAAGTTGGACATCCTTGTCAATAATGCCGCGCTGTTCGACCTGGCGCCGATCGTCGACATCACCCGCGATAGCTATGAACGGCTATTTTCGATCAACGTCGCCGGCACGCTGTTCACCCTGCAGGCCGCCGCACGGCAGATGATCCGCCAGGCGCACGGCGGCAAGATCATCAACATGGCCAGCCAGGCCGGCCGCCGGGGCGAGCCGTTGGTGGCGGTCTATTGCGCGACCAAGGCGGCGGTGATCAGCCTGACGCAATCGGCGGGGTTGAACCTGATCAAGCAAGGCATCAATGTCAACGCCATCGCACCGGGTGTGGTGGATGGCGAACACTGGGACGGGGTGGATGCGCTGTTTGCCAGGCACGAAGGCCTGGCGCCTGGCGAGAAGAAGAAGCGTGTAGGGGCCGAAGTGCCGTTCGGGCGGATGGGCACGGCGCAGGATTTGACGGGGATGGCGGTTTTCCTGGCGTCAAGGGACGCCGATTACGTGGTCGCGCAGACCTATAACGTGGATGGCGGGAACTGGATGAACTAGAGCCAGCTCCCACATTTGAACCTCGTTGGGCTTGGAGTCGAGGCTAGTCGGCAAAGCTGCGATCAAAAAAATAGATCTCTGCGGGCCTCAGCGTTTCCACCGTCGCCTGGGGCCTGCCGCCTTCACCGTGCTTCTTGCGCCCGGTCTCGCGCAAATACCCCGCCTCGGTCAGCTTGAGCAAACGCTGGCGAATACTGGTCTTCAACACCGGCCGCTCCAGCACCAGCGAAAAGATCGTCGTCGCTTCCGGCGCACTGAATTCATCGCCCAGGAACATCAACGGCAAGCTGCTGTAAAGCGACTTGGAGAACAGCCGCTCCTTGACCGCCGCCACAATGTTGTTGTGATCGAACGGCAACTTGATCCCGCCGTCGGCCACCGCCGTCAGCGAAAACCAACCCTGATGCTCAGCCAACTCCACCTCATCGCTCACGATCGCCAGGTAGTAGGTGGACGATGACCAGCAGCGCGGATCGCGAAACGCATCCCCCACAGTGCCGACTTGCTCGCTCCAGGCCAACGCCAGCCCAACTTTGTCACTCGCGCGCAACCGCTCCACGGCATCCTTGAGGCTCAAATCTTGCACGCCGCCGTTGACGACTACGCCCGGTAGCGCCCAGTGCCCGGCGAACGGTTCGGCCTCGCGCTTGTTCAGCAGCAGCTTCAATTCCCCGTCCGCGCGGCAATAAAACAGCACGCACAGGTCAACAGTATGGAGGTAGGCGCTCAGTGGCATGGGATGTCCTTCTAACAGCGGTGGGGCACAGTCTAACGAATCGAGCAGATATGTCATGTACTTGCGCCCACGTAGATATCCAAATGTTTCTTGCAATGAGAGTACATGACGTGTACTTTTGTTTCCAGGCCACAGGAGAACACCATGACCCTCGCGAAAACCGCCATTGCTTCATTCGACGTCGACGCCCAGAAGAGCTTTACGCCGCTGTGCCCCGATGAGTTGCCTGTAGCCGGTGGCGACCTGATTGGTGCCGAGCTCAACTACATGGCGAGTCTGGCCGGCCATCGCGTCGGCAGTAAAGACGCCCACACGCCGCACGCCCCCTGGGTAGTGAGCCAACACAGCGCGATGCTGCAACCCACCGGCCTGGCCCACGCCGATGTGACCTGGGTCAGCCACTGCGTGCCCGGCACCGAAGGCTTCACTTTGCTGGACGAATTGCCCACGCCTTATGACTACGATTACTTCATCTGGAAAGGCGTCGAACCCGACCTGCACCCCTACGGTGCCTGCTATCACGACCTGCACGACAAGCTGTCCACGGGCGTGATCGAGTACTTCACGGCCCAGGGCGTCAGCCGCGTGATCGTCGGTGGCCTGGCCTTGGACTACTGCGTCAAGACCACCGCGCTGCAACTGCTCAAGGCTGGCCTGGAAGTGGTCCTGCACCTGCCGGCGTGCCGAAGCATCAACGAGGAGGGCGGCGTACAGGCTGTCAATGAGTTGCTCAAGGCCGGTGCCGTCATCAGCAGCACCCGCGAAGAACTGGCCGCGATGGCCACGCGTTAAGGAGATACACCATGGAAAGTGCATACGACTACGAATCCCCGGTCATCCAGGGGCTGCTCGACACCGACTACTATACCTTCACCATGATGCAGGCTGTGTTGCACCAGCACCCCAATGTCGATGTGGAATACAACTTCATCGTCCGCTCCAGGGAAAAACTGGGGCACTTGATTCCGCAGTTGCGCGACGAGTTGGAAAAGCTCGCCGGCCTGAACATGCGCGAAGGTGAACTGCGCTTTCTGTTCAACCCACGTTTTCGCGAATACCTTACCCCGGACTACGAGCGCTTCCTCGGCCTGTTCCGCTTCAACCTGCGCTACATTCATGTCAGCGAAGTCGACGGCCAACTGAATATCCGTGTGGTTGGCCCGATGCTTCACTGCATCATGTTCGAGCAACCGGTACTGGCGCTGGTCAGCGAGCTGCGCAACCGCGATAAATACCCTGATGTGACCCTGGAAGACGTTACCCGCAAGCTCTACCAGAAGTTTGACTGGCTGAAGAAAAACCTCAGCCGCGAGGAACTGGCCGACTTGCGTGTCTCCGATTTTTCCACGCGGCGGCGCCTGTCATTCAAGGCCCAGCGTGAAGTGGTCGATATCATGCGCCGCGACTTCCCTGGTCAGTTCCTCGGCACCAGCAACGCGCACCTGGCCTATGAGTTCGACCTGCCGCTGATCGGCACCATGGCCCACCAATGGCTGATGGTGCACCAGCAACTGGGCCGTCTGCGCGAAAGCCAGAATGCCGCGCTGGAAAACTGGGTGCATGAATACCGTGGCCGCCTGGGGATGGCCCTGACCGACTGCATCAGCACCGACTTTTTCCTCAAGGATTTTGACCTGTACTTCGCCAAGCTGTACGACGGCCTGCGCCAGGACTCCGGTGATCCTATCGTCTGGGCCGATAAAGTCCTGGCCAGGTATAAGGAACTCGGCATCGACCCCATGACCAAAGACCTTATGTTCTCCGATGGCCTGAACTTCGAAAAATGTCTGCCGATCCTGCGTCACATCCGCGGCAAGGCCCGGTTCGGCTTTGGCATGGGCACCAGCCTGGCCTGCGATGTGGACGGCGTCGAGCCGCTGAGCATCGTCATGAAACTGGTCAGGGTGCACGGCGAGCCGGTGGTGAAGTTTTCGGATGATCCGATCAAGAACGTCTGTGAGGACCCCTCGTTCTTGCAGTACGTAGCACAAGTGTTCAACGTTGGCAGTGTGGAGGTATGACATGCAAACCCAGGACCGTATCGCTCAGGAACTGAATATCGACCGCTCGCTGGTAAAAGGTCGCGAGCCCCAGGAAATCCAGCGCCGCGTCGACTTTATCAAGGACACCCTGCGTCAATCCGGCTGCAAGGCCCTGGTGCTGGGCATCAGCGGCGGGGTCGACTCGCTGGTGGCCGGGCGCCTGTGTCAGTTGGCGGCAGAGCAATTGCGCGCTGAAGATTATCCTGCGCGTTTTATTGCCATGCGCCTGCCGTACAAGAGCCAGGCGGACGAGCACGATGCGACAGCCTCCCTGGACTTTATCCGCCCAGACCAGACCGAGACGTTGAATATTGCGGCGGGCGTCGACGGGCTGATGTCCAACCTGTCTGTGCCGGACGTCAGCGCCGAGCGCGTGGATTTCATCAAAGGCAACGTCAAGGCGCGAGCGCGCATGATCGCCCAGTACGCCGTGGCCAATTTGCACAACGGCCTGGTGGTCGGCACCGACCAGGGCGCTGAAGCCTTGATGGGGTTCTTCACCAAGTTCGGTGACGGCGCCTGCGACCTGGCGCCGCTGTCCGGCCTGACCAAAACCCAGGTACGCCTGTTGGGCGCAAGCCTCGGCGCACCGGCGAACCTGGTCGGCAAGCTGCCCACCGCCGACCTGGAAGAGCTGGCGCCGGGGAAAGCGGATGAGGTGGCGTACGGCTGCACCTATGCAGACATCGATGCGTACCTGATGGGCGAGCCGGTGAGCGAGCGGGTGAGGGCGATCGTCGAGGAGGCGTATAGCAAGACAGCGCACAAACGCGCGCTGCCTTTCGTGCCGCAATGATTAACGCTCGAGCGACCGACTTCACCGCGCATTTCACTTCGGCCGCACCTGGTTGACCTGGTCCCGACCACGGATGGCGGGGTTGGCGGTGCCGGCCGTCGCACACGTTTGGCGGGTAGTGAGCGGTGGACCAGGCACCGAGCCCTCACGCCACGTTGAAGAACGCCACCTTGGTGCTCAACCGATCCGCCAGCTCCACGAGTTTCTGGTTGGCGCCTTCCACCACTTCGGAGCCGGCCGCCGATTGCACGGTTGAGCCGTGGATGCGGGTAACGTTCTGCGCGACTTCTTCAGCGGCGGCGGTTTGCTGCACCGAGGCACTGGCGATCTGGGCGTTCATCGTATTGATCGCGCCCACTTCCTGGCTGATCTTGCCCAGTGCCACTTGGGAGTCGCGGGTCTGCGCCACGGTGATCTGGGCCAGGTTGCGGCTGCGTTGCATGATATCGGCGGCGTCCTGGGTGCCGCTCTGCAGCTTGCCGATCATGTCGCGGATTTCCTGGGTGGATTGCTGGGTGCGCGTCGCCAGGGAGCGCACTTCATCGGCCACCACCGCAAAGCCTCGGCCGTGCTCACCGGCGCGGGCGGCTTCAATCGCAGCGTTCAGCGCCAGCAGGTTAGTCTGAGCGGCGATGGCGTTGATCACTTCAATCACCGTTTCGATGCTCTCACTGTCGCTGGACACCTGATTGACCCGGTGGGTGGCCTGGTCGAGGATGGTTGCCAGTTCCTCGATCGCCACCGTCACTTCGCCCACCAGGCGGTGGCCGCTGTTGACTTCCGCGTCGGCCAGGATGGTCGCCTTGGACGCGGCGGATGCGTAGCCCGACACCTCGCTGACCGAGGCGGCCATTTGCGTGATCGCTGCCGCCACATGCTGCGCTTCGCTGGTCTGCAGGGTGATCTGCCGGCGGTTATCGCTGGCAACCGACAACAAGGTGACCGAGGAGTGGCGCAGGGCCTGGGCCGCCGAACGTACTTCAGTGATGGTGTCGCCCAGGCGCGCCAGGGCGTTTTTCAGCAGGCCCATCACGCTGTCGGGGTAGCGCGTTTCGATGGGCTGGTTCAGCTCGCCATTGGCCAGGCGGCGGATTGCCTCGGCGACTTCTTCGGGCTCGGCGCCAAGGGTGGCCTTGACCTTACGGATAATCAGGAGTGAAACCAGCACGCTCAAGATAATCGCGGCGGCGCTGGCCGCCACCATCAGCAGTGCAAAGTGGCTGGCGGCCGATTGCACCGTGTCCAGGCGTTGCCTGATTTGCGCTTCTTCGAAGTCGATCAGGGCGTTCACGCGCGCGAGCCACTGGGTGTAGTCGGCGGACGCCTGCGTCAGCAGCAGGTCCTGGGCACCGGCGAGGTCATTATTGCGACGCAGGTTGACCACCCGTTCGGTGGAGGCCAGGGCCTGGCGCTCGATGGCCTTGATATCGCCCAACAGGCGGGTCTCTTCGCCGCTGGCGGCGCTGCTGCCCAACAGGCGATCCATCATCACGGCGGAATCCTGGTAATCGCGCTTGAGCTGGTCGATCTCGGCCAGGTGAAGGTTGAGCGCCGCTTCATCCTTGACCAGCACCGCATCGCGAATAGCGATGGCACGGTTGTGTACGCTGCCGCGGAAATTGATCGCGTAGCGCTGCACCACGGCGGCCTTTTCACCGACATCCTTGAGTGTGCTGTCGATAAAACCCACGCGTTGGATACCGACGGCGGTGATCAGCACCAGCAGCGAGAGGGTGGACGCGAAGCCCAGGCCGATACGCATCGCCAACGAAACAGGTTTTTTCATGGGAAACTCGATAGTCAGGAGAGTAGAGGTGATGGCTAAAAGCTATCTATGCGGCGAAATCTAAAGCTCCGCCGGGTGCGCGTCCAATCAGTAAATACTGAAACCGCTATTGAGCGAATTGATGGAATAAAATCGCTCGGCCTGAGCGACGTTGTCTTCCGCGCAGCGGAGTGAGCGAGCGGGAATGCCTTAAAGCACAGGAACATAGGATCCAATTACGGTATAACCCTCGCACGCTTTAGTTTTCCGAGGCCCGGTTTTTTCATGCAAAGCCCCCTGCAACGACCCCTGTGGCAGATCTACCTGATCTTTCTGGCACCCATGGTGCTGTCCAACTTCCTGCAAAGCTTTTCCGGCACCCTCAACGGCATTTATGTCGGGCAAATGCTCGGCACCCAGGCGTTGGCGGCGGTGTCGGGGATGTTTCCCATCGTGTTCTTCTTTATTGCGCTGGTGATCGGCCTGGGGGCGGGTGCGTCGGTGCTGATCGGCCAGGCCTGGGGTGCGCAGGAGACAGGGATGGTCAAGGCGATTACCGGCGCCACCCTGACGTTGGGGGCGTTGGTCGGGGTAATCGCCGCAGTGCTGGGCAGCTTGTTCGCACGTCCGGCCCTGCAGGCGTTGGGGACGCCGATTGATGTGTTGGACGACGCGGTCGGCTACGCGCAGAAGATGATGCTGATCATGCCGCTGCTGCTGGTCTTTATTCTCTACACCCAACTGCTGCGCGGTGTCAGTGACACCATCTCGCCGTTGCTGGCGCTGATGGTCTCGACCCTGGTCGGCCTGCTGCTGACCCCGGCGCTGATTCGCGGCTGGGTTGGCCTGCCGCCCATGGGCATCCAGAGTGCGGTGTATGCCGGGTTAGTGGGTAACGCCTTGGCGATGCTGTTTCTGGTCCTGCGCCTGCGCCATAAAAGCCACGTGATGGCGCCGGATCGCGAATTGCTCGCGGCGTTGCGCCTGGACCGCGTCATTCTCGCAAAGGTCTTGCGCATCGGCTTGCCCACCGGCCTGCAAATGGTGGTTCTGTCGCTGTCGGAACTGGTCATTCTCGCCCTGGTCAACGGCCACGGCTCCCAGGCCACGGCGGCGTACGGCGCGGTAACGCAGATCGTCAACTACGTGCAGTTCCCGGCGCTGTCGATTGCCATCACCGCCTCGATCCTTGGCGCCCAGGCGATCGGCGCGGGGCGCGCGGAACGTATCGGGCCGATCCTGCGTACCGGGTTGTTGATCAACATGGGCCTCACCGGTGGCCTGATCGTGCTGGGTTACCTGATGTCCCACTGGCTGCTCGGCCTGTTCATCACCGACGAAGCGGCACGGGTCAACGCCGAGCACCTGCTGCATATCATGCTGTGGAGCATCCTGATATTCGGCTTCCAGGCCGTGGTCGGCGGGATCATGCGCGCCAGCGGCGTGGTGTTGATGCCGGTGTTGATCTCGATCTTCTGCGTGCTCTGTGTCGAGCTGCCGATGGCGTACCTGTTCAACGCTCACTTCGGGCTGGAAGGGGTGTGGATGGCGTTTCCGGTGACCTACCTGGCAATGCTGGGGTTGCAGACCGCCTATTACCGGTTGGTGTGGCGGCACAAGCAGATCAAGCGGTTGGTGTAATAAAGGGATGCGCACTTAATGAAAGAAGGCTGCTGATTCATGGCGAACCCCTACGCGCAATTGTTTCAGGTCCCTGGCGCACGGGCTTTCGTGCTGGCCGGCATGCTGGCGCGTATGCCGGTATCGATGACGGGCATCGGCTTGATTACCATGCTCTCGCAGGTCCATGGCGGTTACGGCCTGGCCGGTTCGGTGGCGGCGGTGTTTGCCCTGGCCACGGCGTTTTGCGCGCCACAGGTATCCAGGCTGGTGGACCGCTACAGCCAGGGCCGGGTGCTGCCGATTGCCGCGCTGATCGGCGGCGGGGCTTTGTTGATGTTGCTGTTGTGCACCCGTTTGCAGGCGCCGGACTGGATGCTTTTCCTGTTCGCCGCGTTGGCCGGCTGCATGCCGAATATGTCGGCCATGGTGCGGGCGCGCTGGACCGAGTTGTATCGGGGCCAGCCCAAGCTGCAAACCGCATTTGCCCTGGAGTCGGTGCTGGATGAAGTGTGCTTCATCGTCGGCCCGCCGATTTCGGTGGGGCTGAGTGTCGTGTTGTTCCCGGAAGCAGGGCCTTTGGTGGCAGCGCTGTTGCTGGCCGTGGGCGTCACCACTTTTGTAATGCAACGCGCGACCGAACCTCCTTTGCATGAGCATCAGGAGCATCACGGTCGTTGGTTGATCGCTTCGCCTCCGGTGCTGATCCTGATGATCCTGCTCTTGGCCATGGGCGTGATTGTCGGCGTGGTGGACGTGGTCAGCGTCGCCTTTGCCCAGCACCAGGGCCAGCCGGCGGCGGCGAGCATTGTGCTGTCGGTGTATGCCGTCGGCTCGTGCCTGGCGGGGCTGGCGTTCGGTACCCTCAAATTCAAGGCGTCGTTGCCCCGGCAGTTCCTGTTTTGCGGCGTGGCCACGGCGTTGACCACCTTGCCGTTGCTGCTGGTCACAGACATTCCCGGGCTGGCGGTGGCGATCTTTATCTCCGGGCTGTTCTTCGCGCCGACCCTGATCGTGTCCATGGCGCTGGTGGAGCGCATCGTACCCGCCAGCCGCCTGACCGAAGGCATGACCTGGCTGATAACCGGTCTCAGCATCGGCGTGGCCATCGGTGCCGCCAGCTCCGGTTGGATGATCGACCATTTTGGCGCCACCAGCGGGTTCTGGGTCGCGCTGGCAGCGGGGACGGTGGTGTTGGGCTCAGCGGTCTTGGGGTTTCGCAGGTTGGACTGACTCAGCCAATCGCCGGACAGGCATCGGCACTGTGATGCTGCAGAAATTCATTCAACGCCTGGCGGGTCAGGTCGTTGAGCGTCACCTTCTTACGGGTCGCCGCCAGCGCCGCCGCCAGGTGCAGGTCATGGCCGACCCGGACATTGAAGGAGCCTTTGCACGGCTTCTCCGGTGTGTGCCCCAGGGTCTGGCAGGTGGCGAGATAATCGTCGACCGCCGCCCGAAAAGCGGCGTCCAGTCCGGCGACGGTTTTACCTTCGTAGCTCACCAGCGCCTTGATGAACAGAATCTTGCCGAACAGGCAGTTGTCTTCGAGGCTGGCTTCGATAGAGCCGATGTAGCCTTTGTGTTTCAGTTGGTTGTTCACTGAATCAGTTCTCCTGATCTCAATTGCTCAATGATCTGGCGCCGAATGTAGTGTTTCAGTTCGTTGCCAGGGTGGGGCCTGTGCAGCGTGATCATTGCACTGGGGTCACCGATGTCGAACTTGACGCGGCTTCCAGCCCCCTCAATCTGTGTGTAGCCGAGCCAACGCAACAGCGTTACGAGCTCGGGCCAGGTAAATGCCATGTGCTCGTTGAGCAGTTTGGCCAGCAGCTTTTCATTTTTGGACACGGCGATCCTTGCCTGTAACTAAATGTAGTTGCAAAAAGTGGTGTTCGTCAATGCTAGCTCGGGTTTGTGTGGTCTTCCTGAAATTGATGTAACCCCTGATGACACCTCACGCCACGCCTCCCATCCCTCGCTAATTTTTCCCTCTGCGGTTCGTTTTATAGGGACGACGTGCCTTTGTGCTTCCTGCCTATTGCTCCGGACTCCAAGAAATGAATGCTGAAGACTCCTTGAAACTTGCTCGCCGGTTTATCGGGTTGCCCCTGGAAAAGCGCCAACTGTTCCTGCAGGCCTTGCAGAAAGAGGGCGTGGATTTTTCCCGGTTTCCGATTCCGGCAGGAGTGGAAGTGGAGGATCGCCAGGCGCCGTCCTACGCCCAGCAACGCATGTGGGTCCTGTGGCAATTGGACCCCGCCAGTGGCGCCTACAACCTGCCCGGTGCCGTACGGCTCAAGGGCACGCTGGACCTTGGCGCGCTGGAGCAGGCGTTTGCCAGCCTGGTCGCGCGCCATGAAACATTGCGCACCGTGTTCCGGCGCCAAGCGGATGAGCGTCTGATGCAAGTCGCCCTTGAGCCGTCGCTGGCGGTAGAGCACCTGGATTTCAGTGAGCTGGCCGTCCGCGAGCGTGAACAGGCCGTCAGCGAAGCCGCGACCCGTCAATCGCTGCTGCCGTTCGACCTGGAAAACGGCCCGCTGCTGCGTGTGCAATTGCTCAAGCTCGCTGCGCAGGAGCACGTGTTGCTGCTGACCCTGCACCACATCGTTTCCGATGGCTGGTCGATGAATGTGCTGATCGACGAGTTCATCCGCTGCTACGACGCCCACGAGCGCAATGCCGAACCGCAACTGCCGGCCTTGCCGATCCAGTACGGTGACTATGCCCTGTGGCAGCGGCGTTGGCTTGAAGCGGGAGAGCAGGCCCGCCAGCTCGACTATTGGCAGGCGCGCCTGGGTGATGAGCACCCCGTGCTGGAACTGCCGACGGACCGTCCGCGTCCGTCCATGCCTAGCTACCGGGGCGCGCGTCATGATTTCGCGATCGACCCGCAGCTGGCCGCACAGTTGCGCACCTGCGCGCAAAAGCACAACGTCACCCTGTTCATGTTATTGCTCGGCGCTTTCAACGTGCTGCTGCATCGGTATACCGGGCAGGGCGATATCCGCGTCGGCGTGCCGATCGCCAACCGCAACCGCACCGAAGTCGAAGGGCTGATCGGCTTTTTCGTCAATACCCAAGTCCTGCGCACCGAGCTGACCGGGCAAACCCGCGTCAACGAACTGCTGCAAAGCATCAAGGAACACGCGCTGGGCGCCCAGGCTCATCAGGAGCTGCCATTCGAGCGTCTGGTGGAGGCGCTCAAGGTCGAGCGCAGCCTGAGCCATACGCCGCTGTTCCAGGTGATGTACAACCACCAGCCGGTCGTCGCCGATATCGCCTCGGTCAGCACCGCCTCCGGCCTGGAGCTGGCGCTGGTGGAATGGCAAGCCCGCACCACCCAGTTCGACCTGACCCTGGACACCTACGAAAAATCCGGCACCCTGCACGCCGCGTTGACTTACGCCACTGACCTGTTCGACGCCGCGTCCATCCAGCGCATGGCCGGGCATTGGCTCAGCCTGTTGCAGGCCATGGTCGCCGACGGTGAGCAGCGTATCGGCGAGTTGCCGATGTTGGCCCCGGACGAACAGCAGGTGCTGGTCCACGCCTGGAACCAGACAGCCAGGACTTACCCGACCGAGCGCGGCGTTCATCACCTGATCGAAGACCAGGTGCACGCCACGCCCGATGCACCGGCGCTGGTGTTCGGCGCTACCACATTGACTTACGCCCAGCTTGATGCGCGCGCCAACAGACTGGCCCATGCCCTGCGCGAGAAGGGCGTCGGCCCTGACGCCCTGGTGGGGATCTGCGTCGAGCGCTCCATCGAAATGGTGGTGGGCCTGCTGGCCATTCTCAAGGCCGGTGGCGCCTACGTCCCGCTGGACCCCGAATACCCCCGGGAACGCCTGGCCTATATGGTCGAGGACAGCGGCATCCAATTGCTGCTCAGCCAGCACAGCCTGTTGCCGTTGCTGCCTGTCGGGGGCATTCAGGTGATCGCCCTGGACCAGCCCGACGGCTGGCTCGACAGCTACGGCACCGAAGCGCCGGATGTCAGCCTGCACGCGCTGAACCTGGCCTACGTGATCTACACCTCAGGTTCCACCGGTAAGCCCAAGGGGGCGAGCAACAGCCATCGCGCGTTGGTCAACCGCCTGTGCTGGATGCAACAAGCCTATGGCCTGGATGCCAGCGATGCAGTGCTGCAGAAAACCCCGTTCAGCTTCGACGTGTCGGTGTGGGAATTCTTCTGGCCACTGATGACCGGCGCACGCCTGGTCGTTGCGGCGCCAGGCGAACACCGCGAACCGGCACGCCTGATCGAGACCATCGCGCAGCAAGGCATTACCACCTTGCACTTTGTGCCCTCGATGCTCCAGGCCTTTATCCATGAGCCGGGTGTACAGGCTTGCACCCAATTGCAGCGCATCGTCTGCAGTGGCGAAGCCCTGCCGCTGGATGCGCAACTGCAGGTGTTCGCCAAGTTACCGCAGGTTGCTTTGTTCAACCTCTACGGCCCGACCGAAGCCGCCATCGACGTGACTCACTGGACCTGCATCGACGAAGGCGCCGACAGCGTGCCCATCGGCCGGCCCATCGCCAACCTAGGTACCTACGTGCTCGATGCACAGCTCAACCCGGTGCCCGCCGGCGTCAGCGGCGAACTGTACCTGGGCGGCATCGGCCTGGCGCGCAGTTACCATCGGCGCCCGGCGTTGACCGCCGAGCGTTTTGTGCCGAGCCCCTTCGATGACGGCGCACGCCTGTATCGTACGGGCGACCGTGTGCGCCAGCGCGCCGACGGTGTGATCGAGTACCTGGGCCGTCTCGACCATCAGGTCAAGTTGCGCGGCCTGCGGATCGAGCTGGGCGAGATCGAGGCGCGCCTGCTGCAACACCCGTCGGTGCGCGAAGCCGTTGTGCTGGTGCAGGGCGGCAAGCAACTGGTGGCTTACCTGGTGCTGGAAGACCAGGCTCCGGCCGACCTCAAGACGTGGCTTCTCGACAGCCTGCCTGAATACATGGTGCCGACCCATATGGTGCACCTGGCCAAGCTGCCGGTAACCGCCAACGGCAAGCTCGACCGCAAGGCCTTGCCATTACCCGACGCCACGCCACAACAGGCGTATGCCGCACCGGAAAACGCGCTGCAAAAAGTCCTGGCCGCAATCTGGAGCGATGTGCTCGGTGCCGCGCAGATCGGCCTGGACGACAACTTTTTCGAGCTGGGCGGTGATTCGATCATCTCCATCCAGGTGGTCAGCCGTGCCCGCCAGGCGGGCATTCGCCTCAGCCCACGGGACTTGTTCCAGTACCAGAACATCCGCAGCCTGACGCGCGTGGCGACCTTTGAGCAAGCGAGCGTTATCGACCAAGGGCCGGTCACCGGCGAGGTGATGCTGACCCCCGTGCAGCACAGTTTTTTCGAACAGGCGATCCCGGCGCGTCAACATTGGAACCAGTCGTTGCTGCTGACCCCGCGTGAAACCCTCGAACCTGTACGTCTGGAAGCGGCCCTGGTCCAGTTGATCAACCATCACGACGCCCTGCGCCTGCGGTTTGTGCGCCATTCGCAAGGTTGGCTGCAAACCCATGCCGAGTGGGTGGCAACGCCCGAGTTGTGGCAAACCCAGGCCGCCGACGACGCTCAGTTGGCCGCACTTTGCGACAAAGCCCAGCGCAGCCTCGATCTTGCACAGGGCCCGCTGTTGCGTGCGGTCCTGATCGCCATGGCCGATGGCAGCCAACGCCTGTTGCTGGTGGTGCATCACCTGGTGGTAGACGGCGTGTCGTGGCGCATCCTGCTCGAAGACCTGCAACAGGCTTACAGCAACGCCGCACTGCCGGCCAAGACCAGCGCCTATCAGCACTGGGCGCAACAGTTGCAGGCCCATGCGCAGACCCTGGACGCTCAACTGCCGTACTGGCAGGCGCAGACCGCGACCGCCGAGCTGCCCTGCGACAACCCCCAGGGCGGCCTGCAAAACCGACTGGGCAGCCAGCTCGAAATCCGCCTCAGCGCCGAACACACCCGTCAACTGCTGCAAGACGCTCCGGCGGCCTATCGCACCCAGGTCAACGACCTGTTGCTGACCGCACTGGCGCGCGTCATCACGCGTTGGAGCGGCCAGCCCGCCGCGTTGATCCAGCTGGAAGGTCATGGTCGCGAAGACCTGTTCGACTCGGTTGACCTGAGCCGTACCGTCGGCTGGTTCACCAGCCTGTTTCCGGTGCGCCTAGAGGCCGATGGCGAGCTGTCGAGCGCAATCAAATCGGTCAAGGAGCAACTGCGCGCCGTGCCGGGCAAAGGCCTCGGCTACGGCGTGCTGCGCTACCTCGGCACGCCTGACGCTCGCGCCACCTTGTCGAACCTGGCCGCGCCACGCATCACCTTCAACTACCTGGGCCAGTTCGACCGCCAGTTCAACGAGTCGGCGCTGTTCGTCCCGGCCACCCAGGGCAGCGGCCAGGCCCAGGATCCTGAAGCGCCGCTGGCCAACTGGCTGACGGTGGAAGGGCAGGTGTATGGCGGGGAACTGGCGCTGCGGTGGGGTTTCAGCCGGGCGATGTTCGAGGCGGCAACTGTACAACGCCTGGCCGATGACTATGCGGCTGAGCTCAAGGCCCTGATCGCGCATTGCTGCGCCACACCGGCGGGGCAGGTCACGCCCTCGGACTTTCCGCTGGCGCGCCTGACCCAGCAGCAATTGGACGCTTTGCCCCTCGGGGGACCGGCCATTGCCGATATCTACCCGTTGTCCCCGATGCAACAGGGCATGTTGTTCCACACGCTGTATGAGCCTGAGGCCGAGGCATACATCAACCAGTTGCGCCTGGACATCGAAGGTTTGGACCTGCTGGTGTTCGGCCGTGCGTGGCAAGCCGCGCTGGATCGCCATGACATCCTGCGCAGCAGCTTTCACTGGCTCGGCCTGGACAGCGCCCATCAGGTGATCCAGCGCCAAGCCGATGTGCAGCTGCACGTGATCGAAGACATCGGTGCCGATTTCGATGCGCTCGCCGCTGCCGAGCGTGAGAAAGGTTTCGCGCTGAATACGGCGCCGTTGTTTCGCCTGATGCTGGTGCGCGGTGCCGGCAGCACCTGGCACCTGATCTTCACCAGCCATCACGTTCTCATGGACGGCTGGAGCAATGCGCAGTTGCTGGGCGAAGTCATTGCTCACTATGCCGGGCAAACCGTACCGGCGCCGCTGGGGCAGTTCCGCGACTACCTGGGCTGGCTGCAACAGCAAGCTTCAGGCGAGAAATTCTGGAAGGCCACCTTGGCACCGTTGCAAGCGCCAACCTTGCTGGCGCAGGCACTGCGTGTACCGGCCGAAGGCCAAGGGATGGCTGACCATCAGGTGGTGCTGGGCGAAGATTTCACGTGTGCCCTCGCCGAGTTTGCCCGTCGCCAGAAAGTCACGCTCAACACTGTGCTTCAAGGGGCCTGGAGTCTGTTGCTGCAACGCTATACCGGGCAGGACTGCGTGGCCTTCGGTGCCACCGTCGCGGGGCGCTCGGCACCTTTGCCGGGCATCGAGCAGCAACTGGGCCTGTTTATCAATACGCTGCCCATCGTCAGCGCGGCCTCGCCGGCGCTGTCGGTTGCCGCCTGGCTGGAGGCGCTGCAAGCCCTCAACCTGAGCCTGCGTGATCACGAGCATGTGCCGCTCTATGACATCCAGGGCTGGGCCGGACAACAGGGAAGTGCACTGTTCGACACCTTGCTGGTATTCGAAAACTTCCCCGTGGCCGAAGCCTTGAAACAAGGCGCGCCCGCAGGCTTGACGTTCGGCCGCCTGCACAACCACGAACGGACCCATTATCCACTGACCCTGGGCATCGAGTTGGGCGCCAGCCTGCGCCTCGAATTCGGCTACGATCAGGCGCGTTTCAGCGCTCAACAGATCGCTCGACTGAGCGGCAATCTGCAACACCTGCTGGCGCAGATGCTCGCCAATGCCCAGGCGCCCCTGGGCGACCTGTGCCTGTTTGACGAAACTGCGCGGCGCGACGTGCTCGCCCTCAGTCAATCGCCCGGTACCGTCCAGCATCGTCTTCGCGTGCACGAACGCATTGCGGCCCAGGCCGCCGCCACGCCTGACGCGCTGGCGGTGCAGGCGGGCGCTACGTGCTTGAGCTACGCGCAGCTCAATGAGCAGGCCAACCGTCTTGCCCATCGCCTGCTGGAGCAGGGCGTTGGTCCAGGCCAGCGCGTCGGCCTGGCGGCTCGACGCGGCCCGCAGTTGATTGTCAGCCTGCTGGCAGTGCTCAAAAGCGGCGCTGCCTATGTGCCACTGGACCCGAACTATCCTGCCGAACGCCTGAACTTCATGCTGACGGACAGCCGCCTGGACCTGCTGCTCAGCGAAACCGGGCTGCTGTCCGACCTGGCGCTGCCCCGTGGGCTCAAGCGCGTGGACTTCACGGCGTCCGGCGCAGAGCTGGCAGGCTACCCGTCAACCAATCCACCCAACCACGCAGCCACTGCCGACCTGGCCTATGTGATCTACACCTCCGGTTCAACCGGGCTGCCCAAGGGCGTGGCCATCGACCATGCTGCCCTCGGCCAGTTCTGTGACAGTGCCGAGGCCTACAGCCGGTTGAGCGCTACGGATCGCGTGCTGCAATTCGCGACCTTCAGCTTCGATGGCTTCGTCGAACAGTGCTTCCCGCCACTGTGTGTGGGCGCCGCATTGGTCATGCGCGGCGATGAATTGTGGGACGCCGGGCAACTGGCCCGGCACATCGTCGAGCAAGGCGTGACGCTGGCGGATTTGCCCGCTGCTTACTGGTATTTGCTGGCCAAGGAATGCGCCATCGACCAGCGTACGCTGGGCAGCCTGCGCCAAGTGCATGTGGGAGGCGAGGCGATGTCGGTGGAAGGGTTGCGCGCCTGGTTCGCCGCCGGCTTGGGCGGTGTGCGCCTGGTCAACACCTATGGGCCCACCGAGGCCACCGTGGTGTCCAGCGTGCATGATTGCCGCTTGGCCGATGCCAGCGATGCGTTTGGCGTGCCGATTGGCCGGGCGATCAAGGGTCGTTCGTTGTATGTGCTCGACAGCGGTTTCGAACTGCTGGCCACCGATGGCGTCGGCGAGTTGTGTATCGGTGCCGAGCAGGGCCTTGCCCAAGGCTACTTTGACCGCCCGGCGTTGACCGCAGAACGGTTTCTGCCGGACCCGTTTTCCGCTGTGCCGGGAGCAAGGCTGTATCGCAGCGGCGACCTGGCCCGTTACAACGCGGTGGGTGCGCTGGAGTACGTCGGTCGCATCGACCATCAAGTCAAGATCCGTGGGTTCCGTGTGGAAACGGGCGAGATCGAAGCCAGCCTGCAAGCGCTGCCGCAGCTGCGTGAAGTCGCCGTTATCGCGCAATCGAGCGGGACGGGCACTCACCTGGTGGCGTATGTGGTCCCGGCTAACGGGCAAACCCTGGATTCACAGGCCCTGGCGGCCACCTTGCGTCAGTCCCTGCCGGACTACATGGTGCCTGGCCACTGGGTCGTCCTGCACGCCTTGCCCTTGAATAACAGCGGCAAGCTGGACCGCCGCGCGTTACCGGCGCCGGATCTGAGCCAGGTGCGCCAGGCCTACCTGGCGCCACGCGATGTCCTGCAGACGCGATTGGCCGCCATCTGGCAAGCAGTGTTGCAGGTGGAGAACGTCGGGCTCAATGACCACTTCTTCGAACGTGGCGGCCATTCGCTGCTGGCCACCCAAGTGATTTCCCGGGTGCGCCATGAACTGAAATTGGAAGTGCCATTGCGCGCCCTGTTTGAGCAACCGACCCTGGAAGGCTTCGCGGCGGCTTGCGCAGGGTTGCAAGCCGACTCGGCACCGGCGTTGGTGGCTGTGCCGCGTGGCCAACCCCTGGCGCTGTCCTTCGCCCAGGAGCGCCAATGGTTCCTGTGGCAACTGGACCCGCAAAGCGCCGCCTACCATGTCCCGAGCGCGTTACATCTGCGCGGTCGATTGGACGTCGTAGCGCTGGAGCAGGCATTGCAGTGTCTGGTGCAACGCCATGAACCGTTGCGCACCACCTTTGTGGAGGAAGGCGAGCACACCTGGCAGGTAATTCACCCAAGCCTGGCCGTGCTGATCGAACAACAGCAGGTGGAGGCCTCGGCGATCGAATATGCCGTGGCCCACGAAATCCAGCGCCCGTTCGACCTGGTCAATGGCCCGTTGATGCGCGTCAGGTTGCTGGAGGTCGAGGCCGAGCACCATGTGCTGGTAATCACCCAGCATCACATCGTCTCCGACGGTTGGTCGATGCAGGTGATGGTCGACGAATTGATGGCGCTCTATCAGGATCAGGGCCAGGCTCAATTGCCTGCGTTGCCCATTCAGTACGCCGATTATGCCCAGTGGCAACGGCACTGGATGGCGGCCGGCGAAAAACAGCGTCAACTCGATTACTGGCACATGCGTCTCGGCATTGAGCATCCGGTGCTTGAGTTGCCGCTGGATCATCCACGGCCGGCGGTGCAAAGCCATCGCGGTGCGCGCCAGCACATTCCTCTGGACCATGCGCTTGTCTCTGAGCTCAAGGCCCTTGCCCTGCGTCAGGATGTGACCCTGTTCGTGCTGCTGCTGGCGTCGTTCCAGACCCTGCTGCATCGCTATAGCGGTCAGTCCCGGATCCGCGTCGGCGTGCCGATCGCCAACCGCAATCGCCTGGAAACCGAGCGTCTGGTAGGTTTCTTCGTCAACACCCAGGTGTTGCAGGCCGACATGCACGGGCACATGGCATTCGACCAATTGCTCGTCCAGGTCAAGCAGCGTGCCCTGGAGGCCCAGGCCCACCAGGACCTGCCGTTCGAACAACTGGTGCAAGCCCTGCAGCCCGATCGCAGCCTCAGCCATAACCCGCTGTTCCAAGTGATGTTCAACCATCAGGACAGCTTGCGTGCCGCCCCGGCGCAGTTGCCTGGCCTGGACTTCAAGGCGGTGGATTGGGCGGGGCAAAGCACTCAGTTCGACCTGAACCTTGAGACCGAAGAATCCGCCGAAGGCCTGTGGGCATCCCTGACCTACGCCACCGACCTGTTCGACGCCGCGACTATCCAACGCCTGGCCGAGCACTGGCAAAACCTGTTGCGCGCGGTAGTGCGTGATGCCGCCCAGGCCGTGGATGAACTGACCATGCTCAGTGTGTCGCAATGGCACCAGATGGTCGAAACCTGGAACGACACCGCTGTCGACTATCCCCGTGAGCGCTGCGTGCATCACTTGATCGAGGCCCAGGCGCTGGCCCGGCCGGATGCACTGGCGCTGCAGTTCAACGGACAAACCCTCACCTACGGCGAACTCAACCGCCGCGCCAACCGGCTGGCCCATCGCCTGGTCGCGGCGGGTGTGGGGCCAGACGTACTGGTGGCGGTGCATGTCGAGCGTTCCCTGGACATGGTGGTCGGCTTGCTGGCGACCCTCAAGGCCGGTGGCGCGTATGTGCCGCTCGACCCGCAATTCCCGGCGGACCGCCTGGCCTTTATGCTCGAAGACAGCCGCGCGCGGGTGCTGCTGACCCAGCCGCACCTGGACGGCAGGCTGGCGCTATCGCAGGGTTTGCAGGTGCTGATGGTCGATGATGGCAACGTCCCAGCGCACGACGGCGCCGATCGCAACCCGCAGGTCAACGTCACACCGGATCACCTGGCCTACGTCATCTATACCTCCGGCTCCACCGGTAGACCCAAGGGTGTGATGGTGCGTCATCAGGCGCTGTGCAGCTTTACCTGTGGCATGGCCGGCACCCTTGATATCGGCGTTGACGCCCGGGTGTTGTCGCTGACGACGTTCTCGTTCGACATCTTCGCCCTTGAGCTGTACGTGCCGCTGGCGGTCGGCGCTGCGGTGTTGCTGAGTGGCCAGGAACTGGCCCTCGACCCGCAAGCGATCATCGACCTGCTGCACAGCCAGTCGGCTAACGTGCTGCAAGCCACGCCGTCGACCTGGCGCATGCTGCTGGAAAGCCCGCATGCCCGATTGCTGCGCGGTATCAAGTGCCTGTGCGGCGGTGAGGCCCTGCCCAAGGATTTGGCCCAACGCATGCTCGACCTGCAAGGGCCGGTGTGGAACCTCTATGGCCCCACCGAAACCACCATCTGGTCGGCGGCCCATCGTCTGGACGACACCCAGCCTTACGTCGGAAGGCCTATCGCCAATACCGTGCTGTTCATTCTCAATGCGGGGCTGACGCCAAGCCCGTTGGGTACGGCCGGTGAGCTGCTGATCGGCGGTGTCGGCCTGGCGCGTGGTTACCACGAGCGCCCCGCGCTGACGGCCGAGCGTTTTGTGCCGAACCCGTATGGTACGCCAGGTGAGCGGCTGTACCGCACCGGCGACCTGGCCCGCTACCGAGCCGAGGGCGTGGTGGAATACATCGGCCGCGTCGACCATCAGGTCAAGGTGCGTGGGTTCCGAATCGAACTGGGCGAAATCGAAGCCTGCCTGCGTGAGCAGGCGGGGGTGCGCGAAGCCGTGGTCCTGGCTGACAACGACCGCTTGATCGCCTACCTGGTCAGCTCCGCGCCCGATGCCCCTGAGGTTTATAAGACGGCCCTGCGCGAGCGTCTACCGGACTATATGGTGCCTGCGCACCTGATATTCCTCGACTGCCTGCCACTGACCCCCAACGGCAAACTCGATCGCAAGGCATTGCCACCGGTGAACACGGTGCTTTTGAGCAAAGGCCATGTGGCGCCAGTAACACCGCGTGAGCAGCAGATCGCGGCCATTTGGGCCGAGGTGCTGGACCTGCCACGGGTCGGCCTTGACGACCACTTCTTCGAGTTGGGTGGGCATTCGCTGTTGGCCACGCGGGTGATGTCGCGGGTTCGTCAGGCGCTGGCGCTGGAAGTGGCGCTCAAGACCCTGTTCGAACATCCGCTGCTGGGTGACTTCGTGCGCGCCCTGGGCGAGGAGGGCGTGCGTGCGCCAGCCATGCTCAAGGTCGACCGCAGTCAACCGCTGCCGCTGTCCTATGCCCAGGAGCGCCAATGGTTCCTCTGGCAACTGGACCCGCAAAGCACCGCGTATCACATCCCCAGCGCATTGCGTTTGAAAGGGCACCTGGACCTGGCTGCACTGCAACGCAGTTTCGACACCTTGCTGGCACGCCATGAAAGCCTGCGCACCCATGTGCGCCAGGACGCAGCCGGCACGGTGCAGGTCATTGAAGACTCGGGACTGATCGAAATAGAGCTGGCTGACACTGATGAATCCAGCCTGAAAGCGCGGGTCGCTGAGGTGGTTGCGCAGCCGTTCGAGCTGCTGCGCGGGCCGCTGCTGCGGGTCACGTTGCTGCGCCTGGCCACAAATGATCACGTTCTGGTGCTGGTGCAGCACCACATCGTCTCCGATGGCTGGTCAATGCAATTGATGGTCGAAGAGCTGGTGCACCTGTATGGCGCTTTCAGCCAGGGCCAAGCGCCAGACTTGCCGGCCTTGCCGATCCAGTACGCCGACTACGCCCTGTGGCAGCGCAGCTGGATGGAAGCCGGCGAGAAGGCCCGTCAACTGGGCTACTGGCAGGCCCGATTGGGGGGCGAGCAGCCGGTGTTGGAGTTGCCTTTGGACTATCTGCGCCCTGCCGTACAAAGCCATCGTGGCGCGCGTTTGGGCATCGAGCTGCGCCCAGAGCTTCTGTTGGGTTTGCGTAGCCTGGCACAGGGCGCCGGAGTCACCTTGCCGATGGTGCTGCTGGCGTCCTACCAGGCGTTGCTGCACCGCTACAGTGGCCAGGAAGACGTGCGCGTCGGCGTGCCGATTGCCAACCGCAATCGCCTGGAAACGGAGGGGCTTATCGGTTTCTTCGTTAATACCCAGGTGCTCAAGGCCGATATCCACGGGCAGATGAGCGTGGTGCAATTGCTTCAACAGGTGCGCCAGCGTTCCCTTGAGGCCCAGGCTCACCAGGACCTGCCCTTCGAGCAGTTGGTAGAAGCGCTGCAGCCCGAGCGCAGCATGAGCCTGAGCCCGCTGTTCCAGGTGCTGTTCAACCATCGCGTGACCTCGGCCGATCGTCATTGGCAGCGCCTCGCCGGACTCGACGTCAGCGTGCTGAACTGGGATGAAGGCGTGGCCCAGTACGACCTGGCATTGGACGTGGAGGAAAGCCAGGCGATGCTGCGTGCCTCCTTGAGCTACGCCACCGACCTGTTCGCTCCCGCGACCATCGAGCGCATGGCGGGTCACTGGCAGAACCTGCTGCAGGCGATGGTTGCCGACCAACAGCAAACCATCGGCCAATTGAACCTGCTGGGCGAGGACGAGCAACAGCAGATCCTGCAGCTGTGGAACCAGACGGACGCGGGCTTCTCGTCCGAGCGCCTGGTTCACGAACGTGTCGCCGACCGCGCCGCTGAAACCCCTCAAGCAGTGGCCGTGAAATTCGACGCGCAAACCCTCACCTATGGTGAACTGGACCGCCAGGCCAATCGCCTGGCCCATGCCCTGATCGCCCGTGGCGTCGGCCCCGAAGTACGCGTGGCGATTGCCATGCCACGCAGTGCCGAGAGCCTGGTGGCATTCCTGGCGGTGATGAAAGCCGGTGGCGTCTACGTGCCGCTGGATATCGAATACCCGCGTGATCGCCTGCTGTACATGATGCAGGACAGCCGTGCGAAGTTGCTGCTGACCCACAGCCGTGCCTTGCAGCAACTGCCGATTCCCGCAGGGCTGGACACCCTGGCAATCGACCGCACCGAAGACTGGGCCGATTACAGCGACACCTCACCTGAGGTGAAGCTGGACGGTGACAACCTGGCCTACGTGATCTACACCTCGGGTTCCACCGGCATGCCCAAAGGCGTGGCGGTGTCCCACGGCCCGTTGGTGGCGCACATCATCGCCACTGGCGAACGGTATGAAACGTCCCCGGCCGATTGCGAACTGCACTTCATGTCGTTCGCTTTCGACGGCGCCCACGAAGGCTGGATGCACCCGCTGATCAATGGAGCGAGCGTGCTGGTCCGCGATGACAGCCTGTGGCTGCCCGAATACACCTACGCGCAGATGCATCGCCACAACGTGACCATGGCCGTGTTCCCGCCGGTGTACCTGCAGCAACTGGCCGAACATGCCGAACGTGACGGTCATCCACCGAAGGTGCGCGTGTACTGCTTTGGCGGTGATGCCGTCGCCCAAGCCAGCTACGACCTGGCCTGGCGCGCACTCAAGCCGACCTACCTGTTCAACGGCTACGGCCCGACCGAAACCGTGGTGACGCCACTGCTGTGGAAGGCGCGCCAGGGCGACCCGTGCGGCGCGGTCTACGCGCCGATCGGCACGCTGCTGGGCAACCGCAGCGGCTACGTGCTGGACGCGCACCTCAACCTGCAACCGATCGGCGTGGCCGGTGAGTTGTACCTGGGCGGCGAGGGCGTGGCGCGGGGTTATCTGGAGCGTGCGGCATTGACCGCCGAGCGCTTCGTGCCGGACCCGTTCGGCAAGCCCGGCAGCCGCGTGTATCGCAGCGGCGACCTGACCCGTGGCCGTGCGGATGGCGTGGTGGACTACCTCGGCCGTGTCGACCATCAGGTGAAGATCCGTGGTTTCCGCATCGAACTGGGCGAGATCGAAGCCGGTCTGCGCGAGCAGGACAGCGTCGGCGAAACCGTGGTGGTGGCCCAGGACGGCCCGACCGGCAAGCAGTTGGTCGCATATGTGGTGCCCGCAGACGCCAGCCTGGCCGACCAGGCCGAGTTCCGCGACAGCTTGCGCCGGGCCCTGAAAACCCGCCTGCCGGATTACATGGTGCCGGCGCATTTCATGTTCCTGGCGCAAATGCCGCTGACCCCCAACGGCAAGCTCGACCGCAAGGGCCTGCCCGAACCGGATGCGAGCCTGCTGCAACAGGCCTATGTCGCTCCCGAAACCGAGCTGGAGCAGCAGATCGCCGCGATCTGGGCCGACGTGCTGCGCCTGCCGCAGGTGGGCCTGAACGACAACTTCTTCGAGGTAGGCGGCCACTCCCTGCTGGCGATCCAGATTACCTCGCGGGTCCAGGCCGAACTGGGGCTTGAAGTGCCGCTGGTGGAAGTGTTCCACACTGAAACGCTGCGCGCCTACGTGCAGGCCGCCGCCACCTTCCGCGCCGGCAGCGCGGAAGATTTTGATGACCTTCGTGATTTTTTGAGCGAACTAGAGGCGATTTGAACCATGCTTTCCAACCCTAATATCGATCTGGTTTCGCGCTTTCTTCGCCTGCCTCTGGAACAGCGTCAGCAGTTTTACCAGCGCCTGCAAAGCCGCGGCATGAGCTTCGCTCAATTGCCGATTGCCTCGATCCGCGAGGACGGTGAGCACCTGCCGCTGTCCTACGCCCAGGAACGCCAGTGGTTTCTTTGGCAATTGGACCCTGAAAGCGCCGCGTATCACGTCCCCGGTGCCCTGCGCCTGAGCGGGCGCCTGGACAAGGCCGCCCTGCAACGCAGTTTTGATGCCCTGGTGGCGCGCCACGAAAGCCTGCGCACCCGCCTGCTACAGGACGGCGAACGTCTGCTGCAATACGTAGTGCCCGAGGCTCACGTCGAGATCCACCAAGACCTTGCCGATGAGCCGCAACTGATGGCGCGGGTCGAAGCCGAAGTCGCCCGGCCTTTCGATCTGCAAGCGGGACCGCTGTTGCGCGTAATCCTGCTGCAATTGGCTGGAAACGAACATGTACTGCTGATGGTGCAGCACCACATCATTTCCGATGGTTGGTCGATGCAGGTGATGGCCAACGAACTGGTGCAGCTCTACGCCGCTTTCAGCCAAGACCAGGATGTGCAACTGCCGGGCTTACCGATTCAGTACCCCGACTATGCCCTGTGGCAGCGCAGTTGGATGGAAGCCGGGGAGAGCGCCCGTCAACTGGCTTACTGGCAGGAGCTGCTGGGCGGTGAACAACCGGTGTTGGAGTTGCCTTTCGACCACCCGCGTCCGGCGCAGCAAAGCCATCGTGGCGCCAGCCTGCAAATGCATTTACAGCCGGAGCTGGTGGCCAGTATCAAGCACCTGGCGCAGCAAGAGGGCGCGACGCCGTTCATGTTGTTGCTGGCGTCGTTCCAGACCCTGCTCTTTCGCTACAGCGCCCAGTCGGATATTCGCATTGGCGTGCCGAATGCCAACCGCAACCGCGTGGAAACCGAGCGGCTGATCGGCTTTTTCGTTAATACCCAGGTGCTCAAGGCTGACCTTGACGGGCAGATGACATTTGCCGAGCTGCTGCAACAGGCCAAGCGTCGCTCCCTGGAAGCGCAGGCGCACCAGGATTTGCCGTTTGAGCAGTTGGTGGTGGCGTTGCAACCCGAGCGCAGCCTGAGCCACAACCCATTGTTCCAAGTGATGTTCAACCACCAGACCGACGCCCAAGGCGGGCGCGGCGACCAGCAATTACCTGGTCTGCGGGTCGCGGAGCTGGACTGGCAGAGCCAGACCACGCATTTCGACCTGAGCCTGGACACCCACGAATCGACCGAAGGCATCTGGGCGGCGCTGACCTACGCCACCGATTTATTCGAAACTGCAACCATCGAGCGCTTGGCGCAACATTGGCAAAACCTGCTCCAGGCCGTGGTCAATGCCCCCCACAGCCGTCTTTGTGAACTGCCGATGCTGGGTGAGCAGGAACAGCACCTGATGCTCACGCACTGGAACACTCCAGCCACCGCCGCTGCGCCTCAAGCCGTGTACCAGCTGTTCGAAGCCCAGGCCCGCGAACATCCGGCACGTCAGGCGCTGGTGCTGGATGACCAGACGCTCAGCTACGGTGAGTTGAACCGCCAGGCCAATCGCCTGGCGCATTATTTGATTGCCCAGGGCGTAGGCCCGGAAGTGCTGGTAGGGATCGCGGTTGAGCGTTCCTTTGCCATGGTGATCAGCTTGCTCGCCGTGCTCAAGGCGGGTGGCGCCTACGTGCCCCTTGACCCTGAGTACCCGCGTGAACGCTTGGTGCATATGATCGAGGACAGTGGTGTGCACCTGGTGCTGACCCAATCCCACCTGCGTCAAAGCTTACCGCTGCCGGCGCATTTGGCAGCCCTGGAGATCGACGTGGCCGACGCGCAGTTGGCACGGTGTGCCAATCACGATCCCGCTGTCGATTTCGAACCGCACAGCCTGGCCTACGTGATCTACACCTCGGGCTCCACCGGCAAGCCCAAAGGCGTTGCCATCAGCCATGCGGCGCTGAGCGAGTTCGCTGGCATCGCTGCCGATTACTCGTGTCTGGTCGCGGATGATCGGGTGTTGCAGTTCGCAACCTTGAACTTCGATGGTTTTGTCGAGCAGCTCTACCCGGCCTTGACCCTGGGCGCGACCGTTGTGTTGCGTGGCCCGCAACTGTGGGACGGCGCTGACCTGTACCGGCAGATCATCGGCCAAGGTATCACCCTGGCCGATTTGCCGACGGCTTATTGGAAACTGTTCCTGCACGATTGCCTGGCGGCGGGGCCGCGGCCGTACGGCGCGTTGCGCCAGGTTCATATCGGTGGCGAAGCCATGCCGCTGGACGGGCCGGCGATGTGGTGTCGTGCAGGGCTGGGGCATGTGCGTCTGCTCAACACGTACGGGCCTACCGAGGCCACCGTGGTGTCCAGCGTGCTCGACTGCAGCAACGACCACGCGGTGATCGGCGCCACTGCCAGCCCGATCGGCCACGCGTTGCCGGGACGGGCCCTGTATGTGCTGGACGGCGACCTTAACCTATTGCCTGTCGGAGCCGTGGGCGAGCTTTATATTGCAAGTGCCAGCGGCTTGGCTCGCGCCTATTTGCACCGTCCAAGCCTGACCGCCGAGCGTTTTGTCGCCGACCCGTTCAGCAGGCTGGGCGAGCGTCTTTATCGCACCGGCGACCTGGCGCGTTATCGCGTTGACGGGGTGATTGAATATGTCGGCCGCGTCGACCACCAGGTAAAAATCCGTGGTTTCCGTATCGAATTAGGTGAGATCGAAGCGTTGCTGCTGGCTCAGGCGGCTGTTCGCCAGGCGTTCCTGCTGGCTGCCGACAACCAACTGGTGGCTTATCTGGTACCGGCGCAGCCGCTGTCCGAAGAGCAGCAACTTGCGGTCGCTGAGCGACTTAAGACCACATTGCGTCAGCAACTGCCCGATTACATGGTGCCGGCGCACCTGATCTTCCTGGACCGCATGCCGCTGAACCCTAACGGCAAGCTCGACCGCCAGGCGCTGCCCAATCCCGGCGTCAGCGTGGCGCTACAGGCGTGGCAGGCTCCGGTTACGCAGCTGCAACAGCAGGTTGCGACGATCTGGGCCGGTATCCTTGGCGTCGAGCGTGTGGGCCTGACGGATCATTTCTTCGAACTGGGTGGGCATTCCCTGCTGGCCATGCAGGTGGTGTCGCGCATTCGTCAGGCCATGGGCCTGGAAGTCCCGCTCAAGATGCTGTTCGAACAGCCGTGCCTGGCTGGGTTTGTCGCCGCGCTGACGACCCAGGACCCTGCTGCACCGAAAGCGCCCCCCCTGGTGCCGGTAGGGCGGGACCAGCCATTGCCGCTGTCCTATGCCCAGGAGCGTCAATGGTTTTTGTGGCAACTGGAGCCGCAAAGCGCCGCGTACCACATCCCCAGCGCCCTGCGTTTGAAAGGCCAGCTTGACCTGGCGGCCTTGCAACGCAGTTTCGACGCTTTGTTGGCGCGCCATGAAAGTCTGCGCACCCATTTGCGCCAGGAGCGCGACCGCACGGTTCAAATCGTTGAACCACAGGTTTCGTTGCAAATCGCGCGCGATGATGTGGCAGAAGGTGAACTCAAGGCGCGTGTCGAAGCCGAGATCGCACAGCCTTTCGACCTGCAACAGGGTCCGTTGCTGCGGGTGTCGCTGCTTCGTCTGGCCATTGACGAGCACGTGCTGGTGCTGGTGCAGCATCACATCGTCTCCGACGGTTGGTCGATGCAACTGATGGTCGAGGAACTGGTGCAACTCTACGCGGCTTACAGCCAGGGCGAAGTCCTTGAGTTGCCGGCGCTGCCGATTCAATACGCGGACTACGCGTTGTGGCAGCGCACCTGGATGGAGGCGGGCGAGAAAGAGCGTCAACTGACCTACTGGCACGACATGCTGGGCGGTGAGCAGAGCGTGCTGGAGTTGCCCTTCGACCACCCGCGCCCGGCCGTGCAAAGCCACCGTGGTGCGCGCTTGGCTGTCGAGCTGGCACCCACGCTGACCCAGGACCTCAAAGCCCTGGCACAGCAGCAGGGCGTAACCCTGTTCATGCTGCTGTTGGCATCGTTCCAAACCTTGCTGTACCGCTACAGCGGCCAGGAAGAGATCCGCGTCGGGGTGCCGATCGCCAACCGCAATCGCAGCGAGACCGAGCGGCTGATCGGTTTCTTCGTCAACACTCAGGTGCTCAAGGCCGATCTTCATGGCCAGATGAGTGTCGAGCAGCTGTTGCAGCAGACCCGTCAACGCGCGCTGGATGCGCAGTCCCATCAGGACCTGCCGTTCGAGCAACTGGTGGAGGCGCTTCAACCCGAGCGGAGCCTGAGCCACAACCCGCTGTTCCAAGTCATGTTCAACCACCAGACCGATGTCGGCCAGGCGCAGTTCCAACACCAACTTCCCACGCTTTCGGTAGAAGGGCTGGAGTGGGAAAGCAAGACCGCGCATTTCGACCTGGACCTGGATATCCAGGAGTCCACCGAAGGCATCTGGGCCACGCTGGGCTATGCACAGGACCTGTTTGAAGCCAGCACCGTGCAACGCATGGCACGCCACTGGCAGAATCTGTTGCAGGGCATGGTTGCCAACCCACGGCAACACCTCAGCCAATTGAGCCTGCTGGACCCCGCCGAGCAGCAGCAGATTCTTCAACTCTGGGATCGCACCGGCTCTGGCTTCTCGGCTCAGCGCCTGGTGCACGAGCGGGTGGGCGACCGCGCTCGGGAAACCCCTGACGCGGTGGCGGTGAAGTTCGCCGAGCAACAGATGACCTACGGTGAGCTGGACCGCCAGGCCAACCGCCTGGCCCATGCACTGATCGCCCGTGGTGTAGGCCCGGAAGTGCGCGTAGCGATTGCCATGCCGCGCAGTGCCGAGATCATGGTGGCGTTCCTTGCGGTCATGAAGGCCGGCGGCGTGTACGTGCCGCTGGATATCGAATACCCGCGTGATCGCCTGCTGTACATGATGCAGGACAGTCGCGCCCGACTACTGTTGACCCATTCGTCGGTGCAACAGCGGCTGCCTATCCCGGACGGGTTGGAGGCGCTCGCCGTCGACCAGGCGCAGGCGTGGTCCGATTACAGCGACACCGCGCCAGCGGTGACCCTGGACGGCGACAACCTGGCCTACGTGATCTACACCTCCGGCTCCACCGGCATGCCCAAGGGCGTGGCGGTGTCCCACGGCCCGCTGGTGGCGCACATCATCGCCACTGGCGAGCGGTATGAAACGTCACCGGCCGATTGCGAGCTGCACTTCATGTCGTTCGCCTTCGACGGCGCCCACGAAGGCTGGATGCACCCGCTGATAAACGGCGCGAGCGTATTGATCCGTGATGACAGCCTGTGGTTGCCGGAATACACCTATGAACAAATGCACCGCCATAACGTGACGATGGCTGTGTTCCCGCCGGTATACCTGCAGCAACTGGCCGAACATGCCGAGCGTGACGGCAACCCTCCAGCCGTTCGTGTGTATTGCTTTGGCGGTGACGCGGTAGCCCAGGCCAGCTACGACCTGGCTTGGCGCGCACTGAAACCGACCTACCTGTTCAACGGCTACGGCCCGACCGAAACCGTGGTCACGCCATTGCTGTGGAAGGCGCGCAAAGGCGACCCGTGCGGTGCGGTTTACGCCCCCATCGGCACGTTGCTGGGCAACCGCAGCGGCTACGTGCTGGATTCGCAACTCAACCTGCAACCTATCGGTGTAGCCGGTGAGTTGTATTTGGGCGGCGAGGGCGTGGCCCGCGGTTACCTGGAGCGTCCGGCACTGACCGCCGAGCGCTTCGTGCCGGACCCGTTCGGCAAGCCCGGCAGCCGCGTGTATCGCAGCGGTGACCTGACCCGGGGCCGCCCGGATGGTGTGGTGGATTACCTGGGGCGTGTTGACCATCAGGTAAAAATCCGTGGTTTCCGTATTGAACTCGGCGAAATCGAAGCGCGCCTGCGCGAGCAGGACAGCGTGGGCGAAACCGTGGTGATTGCCCAGGAAGGCCCGAGCGGCAAGCAACTCGTCGCCTACGTGGTACCGTTGGACCCGCTGCTCATCAACGACTCAGTCGCCCAGTCGGCATGCCGCGAAGCCCTGCGTCGCGCCCTGAAAACCCGTCTGCCGGACTACATGGTGCCCACGCACCTGATGTTCCTTGAACGCATGCCGCTGACGCCGAACGGCAAGCTCGACCGCAAGGGCCTGCGGCGTCCGGATGTGAGCCAGATGCAGCAGGTGTATGTGGCGCCGCAGAGTGAACTGGAGCAGAAAATCGCCGCGATCTGGTGCGACGTGCTACGCCTGCCACAAGTCGGTGTGCATGATAACTTCTTCGAATTGGGAGGCGACTCGATCATCTCGATCCAGGTGGTCAGCCGTGCCCGCCAGGCCGGTGTGCACTTTACGCCCAAGGATCTGTTCCAGCATCAGACGGTGCAGAGCCTGGCGGCGGTCGCCCGGGAAGGTGAGGGCGCGGTCGTGCTGGATCAATCGCCATTGACGGGCGAGTTACTATTGTTACCGATTCAGCAGGCATTTTTCGCCGATGACATTCCCCAGCGCCATCACTGGAACCAGTCCGTAGTATTACGGCCACATCAGGCATTGCAGGCGCCGGTATTGGTGGCGGCGCTAGAGGCTTTGATCGTGCATCACGACGCGCTGCGCATCGGCTTCGTACAGGGCGCCGCAGGCTGGAGCGCGGCGTATCGAGGGCCGCAGCAACATCAGGCCGAGCAGATCCTGTGGCAGACCACGCTGAATACCATTGAAGAACTGGACGCCTTGGGTGAAGAAGCCCAGCGCAGTCTCGACCTGAGTGAGGGGCCGCTGCTGCGTACGGTGCTCGTCGACATGGCCGATGGTTCCCAGCGCTTATTGCTGGTGATCCACCACCTGGTGGTGGACGGCGTGTCCTGGCGCATTCTGCTGGAAGACCTGCAAACGGCTTACCACCACATTGCGCAAGGTGCCCCAGTGATCCTGCCAGCCAAGACCAGCGCGACCCGAGCCTGGGCCGGGCGCTTGCAAGCCTATGCGCGCAGCGCGAAGCTGGAGCAGGAACTGACCTGGTGGCAGGTGCAGTTGCAGGGCTGCCCGACGGGCCTGCCCGGAGCTGATCCGCAGGCCAACTTGAGCAACCGGCATGCGCTGAGTGTGACGACCCATCTGGATCAGGCATTCACTCGGCGCCTGTTGCAGGACGCGCCGAGCGCCTACCGCACCCAAATCAACGACCTGTTGTTGAGCGCACTGGCTCGCGTGATTGTGCGCTGGACCGGCGACGAGTCGATGCTGATCCGCCTGGAAGGCCATGGCCGCGAAGGCCTGTTCGATGAAATCGACCTGACCCGTACCGTTGGCTGGTTCACCAGCCTCTACCCTGTGAAGCTGACCCCGACCGAATCTCTGGCCGGTTCACTCAAGCAGATCAAGGAACAGTTGCGGGCGATTCCCGACAAGGGCCTGGGCTTTGGCGCCCTGCGTTACTTGGGCAATGCCGAGGCACAACAGGCGCTGAGTGAACTGCCGCACCCACGTATCACCTTTAACTACCTGGGCCAATTCGACGGCAGCTTTGAAGGCGGCGGACAACAAGGATTGTTCGCCCCCTCGGGCGACGCCAGTGGTGCCGAGCAGAGCACTGAGGCGCCATTGGGCAACTGGCTGGAAATCAACGGCCAGGTCTACGCTGGCGAGTTGAAGTTTAATTGGAGCTTCAGCCAGCAGATGTTCAGTGAGACGACCGTGCAACGCCTGGCGGACGACTATGCCGCCGAACTCAAGGCATTTATCGAGCATTGCTGCGTGCACCAGGGTGTGACGCCCTCGGACTTCCCTTTGGCGCGACTGTCCCAGGTACAACTGGACGCGTTGCCGCTGGCTCTATCTGATGTCGAAGACCTTTACCCGCTGTCGCCCATGCAGCAAGGCATGCTGTTCCAGTCGCTGTACGGCGAAGGTTCGGGTGACTACATCAACCAGATGCGCATCGATGTCGAAGGGTTGGATGCACCACGGTTCCGTCAAGCCTGGCAGGCGGCGGTCGACAGCCATGAGATTCTGCGCAGTGGTTTCCTTTGGCAGGCCGAGCTTGAGCAGCCTTTGCAGGTGGTCTACAAACAGCTGCGCATGCCGTTTGTCGAGCTTGATTGGCAGGGACGCGTGGACAGCGATGTGGCGCTTGATAGCCTGGCCGAGTCGGCAAGAGCACAAGGGTTTGTGCTGGAACAGGCGCCCTTGTTGAGCTTGACGGTGGTGCGTACCGGGCCGTCCAGCTATCACTTGATCTATACCAACCACCACATTCTGATGGATGGCTGGAGTGGTTCGCAGTTGTTTGGTGAGGTGTTGCAGCATTACGCCGGCGAACCGCTGCGTGCGCCTGTCGGCCGTTACCGTGATTACATCGCATGGCTGCAGGCTCAGGACAAATCGGTCAGCGAGGCGTTCTGGAAAGAGCAACTGCGGACCTTGCAGGAACCGACGCGTCTGGCCCGTGGTCTGCCGGCTGTGCAAGGCGAAACCCTGGCAGTCAACGGCGAGCATCGTCTGAGCCTGGACGCGAACCAGACCGAACGCCTCAAAGCATTCGCCCAAAGTAATAAGGTCACCCTCAATACGCTGGTTCAAGGCGCCTGGCTGTTGCTGCTGCAGCATCACACCGGGCAGGCCACTGTGGCGTTTGGCGCTACCGTCGCCGGTCGTCCGGCGGAACTGCGGGGTATCGAACAGCAGGTCGGTTTGTTCATCAACACCTTGCCTGTGGTTGCGACGCCGGACGCACAAATGTCAGTCAGCCAATGGCTGCAGCAGATCCAGGCGCAAAACGTGCGCTTGCGTGAGCAGGAGGATACGCCGCTGTTCGAGATCCAGCGCTGGGCGGGGTGGGGCGGTGAGGCGCTGTTCGACAGCATCCTGGTGTTCGAGAATTACCCGGTGTCTGAAGCGCTGGAACAGGGCGCGCCTTCGGGGCTGAAATTTGGTGCGGTCCACAGCCTGGAACAAACGCATTACCCGTTGACCGTGCTGCTTGGCATCGGTGAAACCCTGGGCCTTGAGTTCAATTACGACCGTCAGGCGTTCACCGCGACACATATTGCACAACTGGCCGAGCACTTCCAGCAGTTGCTGCAGGTAATGGCGGTGGATGGCGCCCAGCGTTTGGCGACGCTGCCATCGTTGGCCGAGACCGAGCGCCACAGGGTTTTGCACGCCTGGAACGGCACAGCTGAGGACTATCCGTTACACCTGGCTGTGCATCAACTGATCGAGGCCCAAGTCGTGCGCACGCCACACGCAGTGGCCTTGGTATTTGCCGGGAAGGCACTGAGCTACGCAGAGCTGAACCGCCGGGCGAACCGCTTGGCGCATCGCCTGATAGCCGTCGGGGTGGGGCCGGATGTGCTGGTGGGGCTTGCAGTCGAGCGTTCAATCGAAATGGTCGTCGGCCTGCTGGCGGTGCTCAAGGCGGGGGGCGCCTATGTGCCGTTGGACCCCGACTACCCCCGTGATCGGTTGGCGTACATGCTGCAAGACAGTGACGTGAAACTATTGTTGACCCAGGCCCACCTGCTGGAGCAACTGCCGATTCCAGAGGGCTTGCAACCTGTGGTGCTGAAGGAGGGCGCGGAGTGGTTACAGGCTTACCCCGAGCAGAATCCGGATGTCACCGTCCACAGCGAAAACCTCGCCTATGTGATCTACACCTCAGGCTCCACCGGACAGCCCAAAGGGGCGGGTAACCGTCATTCGGCACTTACCAACCGACTGTGCTGGATGCAGCAGGCGTATGGCCTGGAGGGGAATGACGCCGTTCTGCAGAAGACGCCTTTCAGTTTCGACGTGTCGGTGTGGGAATTCTTCTGGCCGTTGATGACCGGTGCGCGCCTGGTGGTGGCAGCGCCGGGCGACCATCGTGATCCGGCCAGGCTGGTGAGCCTGATCAACGCCGAACACGTCACGACGCTGCATTTTGTGCCGTCCATGCTCCAAGCGTTCTTGCAGGATGCTGGCGTAGGCTCTTGCCACAGCCTGCAACGAATTGTGTGCAGCGGCGAAGCGCTGCCGGTGGACGCCCAGCAACAAGTGTTCGCCAGGTTGCCAAGCGTGAATTTATACAACCTGTATGGGCCGACTGAAGCGGCCATCGACGTTACCCATTGGACCTGCGTGGATGAACGGGCCGATGTCGTACCGATTGGCCGACCGATCGCCAACCTGGCTTGCTATGTGCTGGACAGCAACCTGGAACCTGCACCGATCGGTGTGCTGGGCGAGCTCTACCTGGGAGGCGTCGGGCTGGCGCGAGGATATCATCGTCGGCCAGCGCTGACCGCCGGATGCTTCGTAACCGACCCGTTCGGCAGCGGTGGCCGCCTGTATCGCAGCGGTGACCTGGCGCGCTATCGCGATGACGGAGTCATTGAATACGCCGGGCGCATCGATCACCAGGTCAAGCTGCGTGGCTTGCGCATCGAATTGGGTGAAATCGAGGCGCGCCTGCTGGAGCATGAGTGCGTGCGCGAAGCAGCAGTGCTAGCGGTCGACGGGACGCACTTGGTCGGTTACTTGGTGTTGCAGGAGCCGCGTGATGACTGGAAAGCGCGAGTGGGTGAGCACCTGGTCAGGCATCTGCCGGACTATATGGTACCGACGCAGTGGGTCGTACTGACACAGATGCCGCTGAGCCCCAACGGCAAGTTGGACCGCAAAGCGCTGCCTAAACCCGAGGCGCAGGGATCGCAAGCGTACCAGGCCCCCGACAGTGTGCTTGAGCGGCAGGTCGCGGCGATCTGGCGTGATGTCCTCGATGTGGAGCGGGTAGGGCTGAACGACAACTTCTTCGAGTTGGGCGGCCACTCCTTGTTGGTGTTGATGCTCAAGGAACGTATCAGAAAAGTCAGCGGTGTCGGTTTATCTGTCAGCCAGTTGATGCTTAACCCGACAGTCCGTGGGCAGGTCAACTGTCTGCGGGGCGAGGCCGGTACTTCGTTGATCGTCAAGCTCAACAGCCAGGCCGAAGGCACCCCGCTGTTCATGTTCCACCCAAGTTTTGGCTCGGTACATTGCTACACCGCGATTGCCCTGGCGCTCAGGGAGCAACGCCCAGTGTTCGGGGTTATCTGCCGCGCATTGGCCGAAGACGGCGCAGAGGTGCCCGAATGGCAGGCCATGGTCGAGGACTACGCTGGGCAGCTCATGCTGGCGCGACCCCGAGGCGCCTTCCGCCTGGCAGGCTGGTCACTGGGCGGTAACCTGGCGATGGAAGTCGCCTACGTGCTGGAGCAAGCGGGACGCGACGTGGAGTTTGTCGGATGGGTCGACGCCGCGCCGCCGCAATGGCTTAAGCCCTATTGGCAGGCGGTGGTCACGGAAGATGATCGCGAAGTATCGGTCAATGAGCGGCGTGCGGCTTTGTTGGGCGTGATGTTTCCGGCATTTGCCGAGCAGATTCAGGCAGCCTGGCAGCAGTGCCTGCGCGACATCAACGATGACGCTGCCCAGTGGCATGCCTTCGTCGCCTGGGCCGAACAGCACCTGGGCCAGGCTTTCATCGACATCAAGGAAGAGTTACTGCGCGGTAACGAGGCGCAGATTTCCTGGGCGATCGACCATGCGCTCAGTGAGCGTCTATCGGCCGCGGACTTCAAGCCTATCAAGGCTCCGGTCAGCTGTTGGTGGGCGTCGCTGAGCCGCGCCGGACAGTTCAAGGACCTGATCGAGCAGAACATGGCAAACACGATTATTCAGGGGCGAATCGAGCGTTCGGTGGTGATCGAGACGGATCATGACGGCATCATCGACAATTCCGAGTTTATCGCCAGCCTGGTGGCCGCCATGGCGTAACGCGCCGCTCCAACAACAAACCCGGATCATGGATCCGGGTTTTTTTCGCTTGGTTTCGGTCAGGGCAAAGCATGAAAAAGCCCGGTGAAAGCAGGGCTCTCATCGGGCTCGGATCAGGCATCGCAGACGATCAAGGTGTTACGTCAGAAGTCCCAGCGAGTGCTGAACATCACGTTGCGCGGCTCGCCGTAGGCAGCCGAGTTATAGAAGCCAACGTTGGTGTAGTAGGACTTGTCGAAAATGTTATTGACGTTCACGGTCGCCGACAGGCTCTTGGTGATCTGGTAGCGGGTCATCAGGTCAACCAGCCAGTAGGCTTCCTGGGTGATGTCCTGGTTTCTGTCGAGCGGAGAATTGTAGATCTCGTACCAGCCCTTGCTCTGCCAGCGCAGCCCTGCGCCAATGGTGAACTTGTCCAGGTCGCCCTTGAGCTTATAGGTGGTGTTCAGGTTGACCTGATGCTCCGGCTCGAAGGTAGAGATTTTCTTGCTGTCCGCGTCCCGTACGATCTTGTGGGTGTAACCGCCCTGTACTTGCCAGCCTGGGCTCAACTCACCGGAAATCTCTGCTTCGTAGCCCTTGGTGACGGCCTTGGAACTCTTGAACGCGTAGTTCTGCGGGGCCGGGGTCTGGTTATTGTAGGCATCGTCCGGGACGGCGCGGTTGTCTTGATGCACTTCGAAGTAGGCAAGGCTACTGTTCAAGCGCCCTTCGAAGAATTCGCCCTTCAGACCCAGCTCGTAGTTTTGCCCTTCGTCCGGTTCCAGCAGCGTTTGGTTGCGGTCCTTATACGTACTCTCCTGAGGCTGGAAGATATCGGTATAGCTGGTGTACACCGAGAAATTTTCGTTCAGGTCGTAGATCGCGCCGGCGTAAGGTACGAACCGCCCGCTTTCCTTGTAGGACGGGTTCAGGCCTGTGACGTGGTAGTTGGCGACGCGTCCGCCGAGGATCACGTTCAGGTCGTCCATCACGTTGAACCGCGCGGTCATGTAGGTACCGGACTGGCGGATGGTGTCGTCGGTGTACTGCTGTGCAGGACCATAGATCGGCCTGTCGATCTTGCCGTTCCAGTTGTAGAAATCGACGATGTTGCCCTGCGGCCACGTTGGGGCCCAGTAACCCTTGCCTTTCCAGTGCGAAGTGCCGATCGACCCACCCACCACCAGCTCATGCTCACGGCCAAACAGGCTGAAAGGCCCGGTGGCGTAGAGGTCTGCGGAAGTACTTTTAGTGTCGCCGGTATATTTCTGGCCGTTGATCTGCGCGGTGCCATCCGCCTGGGGCTCCACGAATTGGATGGAGCCGAGGTCGGCATGGTAGCTGTTGATCTTGTGGTCGAGCTGGAACTTGGTCACCCAACCATCACCCAGGTCATGCTCAAGCATGGCAAAGGCGGTTCGGGTATTTTGTTCCCAGGAACTCCAGGTGGTGCCGTTGTTGTAGGAACGGGACATCTTGTTGATGCTGCCGTTGGAGTTGACCAGCGGGAAGGAGCCGGACCAACTGGAGCCTTTAGGCGTGTTGTCTTGATAGTCGAAGCCGACGGTCAGCATGGTGTCGGGCGACAGGTCGAACTCGGTGATGCCGTAGTAGGTTTCGGTTTTGCGCGAATAGTGGTCCATGAACGAGTTCTTGTCCTGGTACGCAGCCACCGCACGGCCTCGGACATTGCCGCTTTCGGTCAGCGGCCCGCTCACATCCACTTCGCTGCGATAGTTATCCCAGGACCCCGCGCCCAACTGGACGTGGCCCTTGAATTGCGAAGTCGGCTTCTTGCGGATCAGGTTGATGGTCGCGCCCAGCGAGCCGGCACCGTTGAGCAGGCCAGTAGCGCCCTTGAGCACTTCGACGCGGTCATAGATCGCCATGTCGCTGAGGGTGTTGCCGGCCGAATAACCGACGTTGCGCACCGTGGATGGGATACCGTCGTACTGGAAACTGTTGACCGAAAAACCACGGGAATAGTAGTTGGTACGGTCGGTGTCATACGCCGACACAGTGATGCCTGGTGTGTGGCGCATCACGTCATCAACGTTATTGAGGGCGAAATCCTCGATATGTTGACGGGTGATCACGGTGATCGACTGCGGGGTTTCCCGCGGTGTCAAGGTGAGTCGCGTGGCCGTGGCGATAGTCCCCGGCGTATACGACCCGGAGTCCTCGGTGATGTTGCCCAGCACGTTGCCCGTCACTTGGGTGGGACTCAGCTCCAGCCCGGCGGAAGCGCCGGCGGCGGTGACGGTCAAGGCGTTGCCGCTGAGTGTATGGATGGTCGATGTGCCTGCGAGCAAAGCATTGATTGCCTGCTGAGGATCCAGTTTGCCTTTGACCGTAGTACTTTTTTTCCCCTCCACGTCAGTCGGGCTATACAGCACCTGCAGGTCTGCCTGGCGGCCAAATTCCTGCAGTGCACTCCCCAGTGCCTGTGCGGGAATGTCCAGCTCGATCTCCTGCGCCTGCACATAGCCGGCGACCGGCAGCGATACCGCAAGGGCAAGCGCGCTCGGAAGGAGGTTGATGTTCAGGGCCCGGCGCATGGTTAGCGCTTTGCTCAGGGGGCTGAGACCGAGTCGTGCTGGCATGAATGGTTTCTCTTCTATGTTTTAAGTGGGCAAACTATAAGCGAATTGAGGTTGGTTCTCATTTACCATTAGTGAGACGTTCCTCCTTCGAAAAACCGGAAAAGAAACTTCACGCGGTTGCCATTTCATGCACCACTTTGCCGGCACGCAGGCGCACCAGTTGATCGGCGATGTCGAAATAGCGGTCGTCATGGCTGATCACAATGATGGTCTTGCCCAGCCGCTTGAGGTCCGGCAGCAGCTCGGTGTAGAAAATCCGGCGGAAGGCCGGGTCCTGATCGGCGGCCCATTCGTCGAACACCAGCACCGGGCGTTCTTCGAGCCAGGCATTGACCAGCGCCAGGCGCTTACGCTGGCCGGTGGACAGGTCGGTGGTGCTGAACACGCCGTCCTTGACGCTGACCTTGTGCGCTATCTCCAGGCGTTCCAGGTATTTAGTGGCGCTGTCCAGGGACTGGGTGGCACTGCCCTGTACCAGGTCATCGAATAGGTAATAATCAGCGAATACCGTGGTATACAGCTGGCGGTAATCATCGCGCTGGAGATCGGTGACGGCCTCGCCGTTAAGCAGGATTTCGCCGGACAGTGGTGGGTACAGCCCCAGCAGCAGTTTGATCAGGGTGGTCTTGCCGCTGCCGTTTTCGCCGACGATAAACACAATATCGCCCTGGGCGATGCTCAGGTTGATCGGCCCAAGGTGGAACGGCTCGCTGCCATCCACTGCCGGCGGGCTGTAGCTCACATTCCGCAGTTCGAGGCTGTTGACGATCCGGGTTGGCGCCTCGCTGTCATCCATCAACAGGTGCGGCTCGGGCGAGGAGAAGCGCTCCGACAACTCGCTGATACGGGCGAAGGCAATCTTCGCCTTGCCCACCACCGGCAGATAACCCAGCAGGTGTTCCAGCGGGCCTTTCATGTACAGCAGCACCAGCACGAAACCAGTGATTACACTCGGGTCCGGGTTTGGGTTATACGCCTGCATGGCGAGGGCCAGGCCGATAACCACGAAGAACAGCATCGAGCCAAACGTCTTGGCGAGGATGTAAGTGTTGACCGAGCGCACTTGAATATCAGCGATGAGATCCGCAGTTGCCTGGATACGGTGGGTGTTCATGCGAAAGCGCCGCGGCCGGTGCATGCGCAGCTCCTTGGCGCCGGAAGCGATGGCGCTGTAGTAGCGCTGCAGCTCGTCTTCATGGCTGCGTGCCAGGTCGAAGCCCTGGATGCCTTTGCCTCCGGCGATGAACTGCACGGCGCTGCCAATCACGATGGCCACCACCATCATCAAAAACATCGGCACCGACAGGTACGCCAGGTAGCCCAGGCAGCCGAGCGTCACCGTGGTCGCGATGGCCAGCGGGGTGAACGCGAAGGAAAAGTCACTGATGGTGTCGACGTCGTGGGTCAGCACCGGAATCAGCCGGTGGGAGCGGTATTGCTCGATCTGCTCGATGGGCGCCGATAGCACCTTTTCACCCAGATCCTTGCGCAGGGCGGCAATGATCCGCTGCCCCACATAGTTGGTGCCGATATCGGACACAATCGAACTGGTCAGCGCCAGCACACACAACGCTGCAAACGTCAGGATCACCCCCTGCGTCATCCCGGTGGAGGAGTGCAAGGCGTTATTGATGGTCGCCAGCAGCAACGTGATCGCCAGGCCACCGGCCATGCCCAGGGCAATGGAGACGCTCACGATGCTGCGAAAGGGCCTGAGCAATGCGAGCAGGCCTTTGAAGGCGCCGCGCTTGGGGTCGGTCATAAATACTTCCCGGAATAATGAAAAAGAGGGGGCTGGGCACACAGACCCTTACCCATGACAAACGAAGGATTGGCGCGACTATTTAGCGCCGCGTGCCCGGCGGTGGCGGTGGCGGATAAATTGCCAGGGGGCTGGTTCGTTCTTGTGGTGTAGGCGCACGCGTATCGGCGCGTGCCTGATCTATCCAGCGAGAGCGAAACAATGACGAAAAAGAATCTGGTGTACGTGTGGTCCCTGCGCAACGCCGCGGCCGACAAGGCCGGGCAGCCGGTGGCCTACAAGGACCACGAGCGCTACATGATGTCGGTGCTCGAATCCCTGGCGGGAGCGCTGAATGACACGCCACTGGGCGAGGCCTACAACCTGGTGGGCGTGGTATACGACGATGACGAGCAGAACCCGCGGGACCAGCAGTTGGTCAGCGACTACGGATTTGCCTACAAGCCGGGCCGCCAGTGGCTGTACCCGGCCGACCTGCGCGTGCAGGGCCGGCTGGTCAATGATTTGCTGCTGAGCGTGCCGTCCACCTACCGGCGCCTGCCAAGGGGCAGCGCGCAACACATCGCCGGCAAGCAGGATTTCGAGCGTCGCCTGCACGACACGCTGGTGGAGTTGAAGGCCGATGTCGTGGTGCTCGACGGTTTGCTGGTGATCCTGGACGAGCTGGTGCGCCCCGGTGCACCGTTTTCACGCCGCATCATGAACATCCATCCGGGCATTACCCGCCTTGAATCGCCTTACGAACGCCGAGGTGCCTATGCGACCTGGAACGCGTTGTACGGCGCGCGCGGGCAAACGGTGGTGGATTGGGCGACCAAGGCCACCCAGCCGTCGGAGCCGCTGTACCTGACCGGTGCCTCTTTCCATTATGTGGACAATGGGATTGATTCGGGTGAGGTGTTCCACGACGTGCTCAAAACCGAGATCTCGCCGGACGACACCATCCTTGAATTGCGCTGGAACAACTTCAACAACAGCCTGTTCCCGGCGTTGCATGAAGGGCTGGCGTTGTTGGCCAAGCAAGACGTCTAAAGCGGACACGGTTCAAAACTGTGGGAGCTGGCTTGCCTGCGATAGCGGTCTGTCAGTCACCTTTGTGTTGCTGGCCCACCGCTATCGCAGGCAAGCCAGCTCCCACATTGAACGGTGTCGTCTTAAAGATCGCGCACTACCCGAAACCCGATCCAATCCCCACGTGTCTGCGGGTAGATGGTGTTGCGGTTGCCCGAGCGCGAGAACACTGGCGCCTCGCCCCAGTCATTGCCACGAATCATGTAGCCCTCGCAATTAGGCTCCGTCCATGCACTGCCATCGGTGGGCGCGCCGATGTAATTGGTATGTTCGCAATCGGCGACCCGCTCGTAGACGTTGCCATGCATGTCGTACATGCCAAAGGCGTTCGGCGGGTAGCTGCCCACCGGCGATGAGTAGCTATAGCCATCCGCGGGGCCGTAGGTGTTGGCGTGCCCGGCGATGCTGTAGCCTTTGCCCTCGTCGAACGGAAACGGGAACGGCCCGGTGGAGCCGGCGCGCGCGGCGTATTCACGCTGGGCTTCGCTGACCATGCGGTACGCGTGGCCGGTTTTCTTCGACAGCCAGGCCACGTACTGCTTGATGTCGTCCATGTCCATGCACACCGCCGGCTGGCGCGGGCCCTGGGGGTAGCGCGGCTTGCTGGCGATGCATTCGCGGCCGGGGCGGGTGTCGCCGTCGGCGATCTTCACGCCGGTCTGGCGCACATAGCTGTCCCATTCACCGGCAGTGACATGAAACCGGCTCATGGCGAACGGCTTGGCAAAGGTCACTTCATGCATCGGACCTTCATCCGGCTCGCGGCCGACTTCATCGTCCGGCGTGCCCATGGTGAAGGTGCCGGCGGGCAGTACCACCATTTCCGGGCAGTCCTTGCAGTCCTTGAACACCTTGCCGGGTTGCGGCGCGGCGGCCTGGGCCAGGCTTGGCAACAAGGCGCCGCACAGGGCTGTCAGGGCCAATGCCGTGAGGGGTTTGTTCATGGGGTCCTCTCATTCAAAATGGAAAAGGTGTGCATTACGTACGCTGGCGCAGCAAGGTCATGAAGCGCCGGATCTCATCGGATGAATTGAGCAACCCGGGCGCGGTGCGGATGACCGGGCCGACATCACGGTCTACCGCGTCGATCACCACGCGGTTTTTCATCATGTACGCCGCCACGGCATCACTGTCCTGGCCCTTGACCCGGAAAAAGGTAAAGCCGGCGGACAGTTCGGCGCTGCGCGGGGTGACCAGTTCGATGTTCGGCTGTGCCAGCAGTTGGTCTTTGAGTTCGGCATTGAGCGCATGGATGCGCGCCTGCACCTGTGCCTTGCCCAGTTGCAAGTGCAGCTTGAAGGCCTCGTCCGCCGCCCAGCGATGCTCAAAGGCGTGATAACCGCCGGGCGTCATGATGGTGGCGAAGTTCTTGTCTTCGGAGAACGTCGGCACCATCGGTGTCACGTATCTGTTTTGCGGGTCGCGGGCGCAGACCAGCCCGGTGCCGCGTGGGCCGAACATCCATTTGTGGGTACCGGCGATGAAAAAGTCGCAGTGCATGTCCGGGAAGTCGAGGTTCTCCACGCCGAAACCATGCACGCCGTCCACCACGTAGAGGATGCGGTCCTTGTCGTCACGGTTGCGGTTGTGTTCGTCCATCAGCGTGCCGATCTCGCCGATGGGCAGTTTGACGCCGCTGCCGGACTGCACCCAGGTCATGCCGAGCACGCGGGTGTTGGGACGGATATGGCGCTGGAGATTGCCCAGCACCTCATCGGCGGACACCCGGTTGGCGCTTTCGAACAGCTTGATCCGGCGCACCTGGGTGCTTTCCTTGAGCGCGCGGTAGTCCAGCACATTCTGCGTGGCGTAATGCTCGTGGACGCTGGTGAGGATTTCCTGGTCGGGCCGCACCTTGATCCCGCCGTAGATCATCGCCAGGCCTTCGGACGTACTGCCGGTGAGGGCGATTTGCGCCGGGGTGGCTTTCAAGTAGCGGCCGGCCCATTCGCGCACCTGGCCTTCACGCTTCCAGGTTTCCTGCAGGTCCCAGTCCATGGCCAGCCCTGGGTTGCGGTCGATCTGCGCGCGGTAGCGCTCGATGGCCTCGCGCACCGGCTTGGGGTGTGAAGCCACCAGGAAGTTGGAAAAGTGCAGGTAGTCCGGGTCCTGGTTGAACAACTGTTTGAAGCCCGTCCATGGGTCATCGGTGGGGGCGGCGGCAAGTGCCTGCGGCAGCAGGGCGGCGCCCAGTGGCAGGCTGGCGGCAAATACCCCGGCCTGCTTGAGAAACGTACGGCGGTCGGTCATGGACGTTCTTTCTAAGGGGTTAGCGGTTGGCCAATGGCTTGGCGGCTTTTTGAACCTGGTCCCACACGCGCAGGAAGTTACCGCCCCAGAGTTTGGCGATGTCGGCTTCGGAGTAGCCGCGCTGAATCAGTTCGGCGGTGACGTTGCGTATGTCGCCGACGTTTTCCCAGCCCTGGAGGCCGCCGCCGTCGTTGAAGTCTGATGAGATGCCAACGTGATCGATACCGATCTTGCGCACCGTGTAATCAATGGCATCGCCCCAATCCTTGAGGGTCGCCTTGGGCTCTTCTTCAAGAATGCCGTACAGGCCCTGGGCATACTCGCCGAACTTCTGCTCCGGCCAGGCGGCAATGATCGCGTCGCCCGGCATCAAGGCCATGGCCAGGTTGGGCAGGGGAGGCAGGTCGAATCGCGCGCGCAGGGCATTGAGCTTGTCCTGGGTCGGCTGGCTCAAGGGGCGCAGGTAGGCCGGGAAGCCCACTACCTGAACCACGCCGCCACTGTTCTTGATCAGTTGCAGTTCCTTGTCGCTGAGGTTGCGCGGGATGTCCACCGACGCGCGTGGCGCCGAATGAGAAGCGACCATCGGCGTGCGGCTCAGTTGCGCCACTTGTTCCAGGGCCTTGGTCGACATCTGCGACACATCGATGATCACGCCCAGGTCATTGAGGCGCTGCACGGCTTGCTGGCCAATCGGCGACAAGCCCTCGAGCGCGTCCGGTGAGTCATTGAAAAACGGCAGCGGGCGCGATGAGTCCGACCAGGCGTTGTTGCCGATATAACTGAAGCCGAACATACGCATGCCGCGTGCGGCCCAGAGGTCCAGCTGGTTCAAGTCATTGCCCAAGGGATAGGCGTTGAGCATGCTGATAAAGATCGCGAACTTGCCTTCGCCGTGCAGGCGGCGAAAATCGTCCGGGGTGTAGGCGATGCCCACCTGGTTGGGGAAGTCGCGCACCATGCCGGAGATAATCTTGAAGCGTACCTCTTGTTCATGGCGGGCCTCTTCGACAAAACCGTCGGTGGGCTTGTGCGGGGCGTTGGAGCCGTTCCAGATTTCCGGCCAGCCGAAAATCGTCAAGGCCGCGCCGGACAGCCGCCCACGTGCCGCCTTGGCCAGGTCGAACTGGCCGCTGCCGTCCTTGTCGGCCTCGTTATCGACGCCGCCGAAATCCAGGGGCACGGTGATATGGCTGTCGAACGACAACAGGCGATCCTGCATCTCGTTGGCCTGCCTGATCACCTCCAACGGGTAGCCGGCGTTGCCCCTGAACCAGTGATCCCAGGCCAGGAAGCCGGCTGCGGCGCCAATGGCCAGTGCCAGCGGCAGGCCGATATACAGCGCCTTTTTCGAACGTGGTTTTGTCATCGCCATCTCAGTCAGTTGAGGCCTTTGCTATCAGGGAAGAACGAGCGCCGGCCGGAGAAATTTAGGTAGCGGGCAGGGCGCGGTAAATTTCCCCGGCCTGCAAACGTTCTAGCTCTGATCAAGCCGTTTCCTAAGGTAGACAATGACCATCTCCCGACGTGGGTTTATCGCAGGCCTGGCGCTGACTGGCGCGGCGGTGCCCGCGGCCTTTTATGCCCATCGCGAGCTGACGCGTGAAGCGTTTCCCGTTACCCCGGGCGAAGCCACGGTGGACTTGGCGGATACCGACGGCCAGCACTTGGCGAACACCCTGCGGGGCGTCTGGAGCCTGCGCCTGGAAGGGCGCGATGCGGGCCTCAAGGGCTTGCCCTCGCAGGGCCTTGAGTTGCTGCTCGACATCGCCCCGCGTGGCCGCGGCTTGCGCGGTTACCTGGACACCGTCGAGCACTTGCGCGCCGAGGGCGAACCCCGCTACCGCGTGCTCGGTGACCTGACGGGCAAGGACGCCGTGCTCTACTGGCGGCTGATCGACCGCGACTCGGTCGACGGCATACCCGCCTATGAATTCAAGATGACCCTGGATGAAGTCTGGGCCAACTTCGCCAATGCGGGCAGCGGCACCCTCAGTGGGCAGATCCTTGACCTGGACCGGCCGCTGGCGCTGGTCGAGCGCGACAACCGTTTCATTGCCCACAAGCAGTTGTTTCCCGAAGCGCGCGAACGCATCGGCCTCAACCCGGCCCTGCTGGCCTGGCTGATTTCCCCCGAGCACCGCCTGTTCCACCAGCTGTGGCACGCCACGCGCGACCAGTGGCACAAACTCTCCGAAGAAAAACGCGACGCCCTGCGCGGCATTGGCTGGCAACCCGGCCCACGCGGCCAGGAGCGCGACGCCCGGGGCGAGCGTAAAGACCGCAATGGCTCGGGCATCGACTTCTTCTTCATGCACCGGCACATGCTCGGCACCGCGCGCTCCCTGCAGGCGATTGCATCGTGGCCGCAATTTCCCGAGCCGCAACCGGCACTGGAGCGTGATCGCCTGGGTTTCCTGCGTTACTTCGACAACCACGACGGCTTTGCCTTGCCGCCCACCTGGTCGGCGCCGGACGACGCCGAGTACACCCAGTGGGTCAGCGACATCAAGGCCGCCGAGACCTACCACAGCAACTTCCAGGTCTGGGAGTCCCAGTACCGCGACCCTCGCTACCTGTCCAGGCTGACGCTGGGGCAGTTGGGCTCGGAAATGGAATTGGGCCTGCATGACTGGCTGCACATGCGTTGGGCCTCGGTACCCCGCGACCCCTCCAACGGCGCGCCCGTGCCCCTTGCCCGCGACCCGTCGGACTTTGCCGCACGCTGGTATGCGCCTGAAAACGACTTCCTCGGCGACCCGTTTTCTTCCCACGTCAATCCGGTGTTCTGGCATTTCCACGGCTGGATCGACGACCGCATCGAAGACTGGTTCCGCGCCCATGAACGCTTCCACCCCGGTGAAGTCAGGCGCATGCAGGTCAACGGCGTCGCCTGGTTCGCGCCGGGGCGCTGGGTAGAGGTGGGCGACCCCTGGCTGGGACCGGACACCCATGGTTGCAGCACCACGCCGGGGCTGCAGAGGGGGCGCACGCTGGAAATGGACCCGGAAACCATGAAGCTTGCGCTGCGTATCACCTTTGGTGCCGAGGATGATGGGCTGCAGGGGTTGTTCAAGCGCGTGCCGAAGCGGCCCTGGTATGCGCGGCACCTGAAATTGAAGCCCGCCTAGGTCCCCTGTGGGAGCTGGCTTGCCTGCGATGCAGACACCTCGGTGTATCAGGCACACCGAGTCGATGCCATCGCAGGCAAGCCAGCTCCCACAGAAAAGCCGGTACGCAAAACAGCCCAAACAGCACGTACATCCAATTTTCCCCACCCCCGTCCCCGGCACACTCCCTCATCGCTGAAATATCAAAGGCAGAGGGACACCCCATGGACCCAGCAGCAAAACCCGGCCCCGACGAAGTCGTCACCCTGGTGGTCAAGCACCTGATCAAGCAAGGCCAGGAAGCCAATTATGAAGCCTGGCTACGCCGCATCGTGCGCATCGCCGGCCAGCGTCCCGGCCACCTCGGTGTCGATGTGGTACGCGGCAAGCAAGGCAAGCTGGCGCTGTTCACCTGTGTGCTGCGCTACCGTTCGACCACCGACCTGGAAACCTGGCTCGACTCCCCCGACCGCAAGACCCTGATCGCCGAAGCCGCCCCCATGCTGGCCGACGGCGACAACACCGAAATCGGCGCGGTCAACGAGTTCTGGTTCTCGCCCCTGGCCGACAGCGCCGCCAAGCCGCCACGCTGGAAGCAGGCGGTGGTCAGCCTGTTCGTGATTTTGCCGCAGACCTTGCTGCTGCCTTTCATCTGGGGCCCGATCCTGCGGCTCCATCCGTTCCTCTCCAACTACGTGGTCTCCACCTTCCTGGTCACGCTGACCATCGTCCTGCTGGTGGTTTACCTGCTGATGCCGGCGGCTACCCGCCTGTTCGCTCCCTGGCTTGAAGCCTCTGTAAAGGAAACCCTATGAACGCCGATCTGATTCTGTTCAATGGCCAGTTCCACACCGTGGACCGCGAAAACCCGCGCGCAACCGCCGTCGCCATCAGCCAGGGGCGCTTTGTCGCCGTGGGCACCGATGGTGAAGCCATGGCCCTGCGGGGCAGCGGTACTCAGGTCATCGACCTCAAGGGCCGCACGGTCATCCCCGGCCTCAACGACTCGCACCTGCACCTGATTCGCGGTGGCTTGAACTACAACCTCGAACTGCGTTGGGAAGGCGTGCCGTCCCTGGCCGACGCCTTGCGCATGCTCAAGGAGCAGGCCGATCGCACCCCCACGCCGCAATGGGTCCGCGTGGTCGGTGGCTGGAACGAATTCCAGTTCGCTGAAAAACGCATGCCGACCCTGGAAGAACTCAACCAGGCCGCGCCGGACACGCCAGTGTTCGTGCTGCACCTGTATGACCGTGCGTTGCTCAACCGTGCCGCCCTGCGCGTGGCCGGCTATACCAAGGACACGCCAAACCCGCCGGGCGGCGAGATCGTGCGTGACAGCAACGGCAACCCCACCGGCATGCTGGTGGCGCGACCGAACGCGATGATCCTGTATTCGACCCTGGCCAAGGGCCCGAAACTGCCGCTGGAATACCAGGTCAACTCGACCCGCCAGTTCATGCGCGAACTCAATCGCCTGGGCCTCACCAGCGCCATCGACGCCGGCGGTGGTTTCCAGAATTACCCCGATGACTACGCGGTAATCGAACAACTGGCCAAGGACCAGCAGTTGACGGTGCGCATCGCCTATAACCTGTTCACCCAGAAGCCCAAGGAAGAACTCAGCGACTTCAAGCATTGGACCGGCAGCGTCACCCTGCATCAGGGCGATGATTATCTGCGTCACAACGGCGCCGGCGAGATGCTGGTGTTTTCCGCCGCCGACTTCGAAGACTTCCTCGAGCCGCGCCCCGACCTGCCGTTGACCATGGAGCAGGTGCTGGAGCCGGTGGTGCGTCACCTGGTGGAGCAACGCTGGCCGTTCCGTTTGCACGCCACGTATGACGAGTCCATCTCGCGCATGCTCGACGTGTTCGAGAAGGTCAACCGCGACATTCCTTTCAATGGCCTGCCATGGTTCTTCGACCATGCCGAAACCATTACGCCGAAAAACATCGAGCGTGTACGCGCTCTTGGCGGCGGTATCGCGATCCAGGACCGCATGGCGTTCCAGGGCGAATATTTTGTCGAGCGGTACGGCGCCAAGGCGGCCGAAGCCACGCCACCGATCAAGCGCATGCTGGCCGAAGGCGTGCCGGTCGGGGCGGGCACCGACGCCACGCGGGTGTCGAGCTACAACCCGTGGACTTCGCTGTACTGGATGGTCAGCGGGCGCACCGTCGGTGGCCTGGAACTGCACGCCGAGGGCCTGCCGCGCCTGACCGCGCTGGAACTGTTCACCCATGGCAGCGCCTGGTTCTCGTCCGAGCAGGGTAAGAAGGGCCAGATCAAGGTCGGGCAGTTGGCGGACGTGGCCGCGCTGTCGGCGGACTTCTTCAGCGTCGATGAAGAGGCCATCAAGTGGATCGAATCGGTGCTGACCGTGGTCGGCGGCAACGTGGTGTATGGCGCCGGCGACTTCGAAGACTTCGCGCCGCCGCGCGTGCCGGTGCTGCCGGACTGGTCGCCGGTGGTCAAGGTGCCGGGTCACTGGCGTCCGGCTTCAGCGTTGCAAGCTCAAGTACACCAGTGCAGCGGCCCCTGCGGCGTGCATGCCCACAGCCATGAAAAAGCCCGTCTTTCCAGCGTGCCGGTCAGCGACTTCCAGGGCTTCTGGGGTGCGTTTGGCTGCTCGTGCTTTGCCTTTTAATCAAAAACCAAAGGAGTTAACCCATGACTTACTCGCGCTTGAACAAAGATGACGCCGTCGTACTGTTGGTCGATCACCAGACCGGCCTGATCTCCCTGGTACAGGATTTCTCCCCGAACGAATTCAAGAACAACGTGTTGGCCCTGGCCGACGTCGCCAAGTTCTTCAACCTGCCGACCATCCTGACCACCAGTTTTGAAAGCGGCCCTAACGGCCCGCTGGTTCCGGAACTCAAGGCACTGTTCCCGGACGCGCCGTACATCGCCCGTCCTGGCCAGATCAACGCCTGGGACAACGAAGATTTCGTCAAGGCCGTCAAGGCGACCGGCCGCAAGCAGATCATCATTGCCGGTGTGGTCACCGACGTATGCGTAGCGTTCCCGACCCTGTGCGCCCTGGCCGAAGGCTTCGAAGTGTTCGTGGTCACCGACGCCTCCGGCACCTTCAATGAAACCGTGCAACAAGCCGCCTGGTCGCGTATGACCGCCGCCGGTGCGCAATTGGTGAACTGGTTCGCCGTGGCCTGCGAGCTGCAAGTCGACTGGCGCAACGACATGGAAGGCCTGGCCAACCTGCTGTCGCCGCGTATTCCCAACTATCGCAACCTGATGAACAGCTACTCGGCGTTTACGGCCAAGTAAGCTGCTCTCAAGCACACTGCAATACCCCTGTGGGAGCGGGCTTGCTCGCGAATGCGGCGGGTCAGTCAACATATTCAGTGACTGACACACTGCATTCGCGAGCAAGCCCGCTCCCACATTTGATTTGTGGTGCTAACACTATCCAGTTATAAAACAGCCAAATGTCCACCGAGAAGCGACAATGAACCCCTTCGAAGACATGCGCCTGTTCTGCCAGGTCATGGAATCCGGCAGTTTCACCGCCGCCGCCGAGCAACTGGGCCTGTCCAAGCAGTTCGTCAGCCGCCGCCTGATCCAGCTGGAAGACCGCCTGGGTGTGCGCCTGCTCAACCGCTCCACGCGGCGCCTGGATGTCACCCCGCTCGGCCAGAGTTATTACGAATCTGCCTTGCGCCTGCTCGGTGAGGTGGAGCAAGTGGAGCAGGGCATCGCCGGCCAGAACAGCGAGCCCCGCGGCACCATTCGCCTCAGCGCGCCGTTGTCGTTTGCCATGGCCCATCTGGGCTGTCTGTTGCCGTTGTTTTTACAGCGTCATCCCCAGGTGTCGGTGGAGGTCGACCTCAGTGACCGCCCCGTGGACCTGATCGGCGAAGGTTACGACCTGGTATTGCGCATCGGCACCCTGGAAGACTCCACTCTGATCGCCCGTCGTATCGCCAGCATTCCACGGGTGTACTGTGCCAGCCCCGAGTACCTGGCCCTGCGCGGCACGCCGCATAAGCCCGATGACCTGGCCGACCACGACTGCCTGCCCTACGGCCATGGCCGCCAGGTGCAATGGCGCTTCAAGGGCAAGCTTCAAGCATTGAATGTCAGTGGGCGCATGCGTGTGAACAACGGCGACCTGCTGCGCGATACCGCCATCGCCGGGTTGGGCGTGACGTACCTGCCGACCTTTATCGTCGGCGACGCCTTGAAGGATGGTCGCCTGGTCAGCGTACTGGACGAATTCGCCCCCGAAGCCCTGACCCTGTCGGCGGTGTATCCGCAGCACCGGCAAAGCTCGCGGCCGGTGCAGGCGCTGGTGGAGTTCCTGCGCGAGCGCCTGGCTAGTGGCTGTTGAAGAGCTGGCGGATCAGGTTTGGCGTACTGCCGGTCCAGCGCTTGAATGAGCGTCGAAAGTTGGCCGCATCGTTGAAGTTCAGGTACGCCGCCACTTCGTCATTGCTGTAGCCCTTGACCTGATACAGGTGCAGCGCCACCTGTTTGCGCACCCGGTCCACTTGTTGCTGGAAACCGGTGTGATGCTTGTGCAGCTTGCGCTTGAGCGTGGCCGGGCTCATGGCGAAGGCGTTGGCGGCCTGTTCCAGGCTGGGTGGCTGGCGCACATGTTCGCGCAGGTAATCGTAGAGGCAGTCGAGAAAGCTTGCGGCAAAGCCCAGTAACTCAATCTGCTCGCGGGCGTGTTGGCGCGCCACTTGGCCGGCGGTGGCCGAAGCGCCTGGCCAGGGGCGGGTGAGGTATTGGCGCGGGATGCTCAGCATGTCCAACGGCCGTTCGAAGCGCGTCTCTTCGCCCAAGTGCACCCAATACTGCTCGACGTAACGCGGCTCGGCATGGCTGAAGCTGCACCCCCACGGCAAGCGCTCGCCGCTCAGCCATTGGCTCATGGCGACCAGCGAGGTCATGCTGGCTTCCAGCAAAAAGCGCCAGTGCTCACCGGCCCCGCAACTGTCCTGCCAATACAGGTAGGCATGGTGCTCATCCAATTCCATTTGCAGCGTGACCAACGGGCTGAGCAGCACCTGCTGCTGGATCAATATCTCCAGAGCCTGGTGCAGGTTCTGCGCATGGCCCAGGGCGTGGCTGGCGGCGCCGTAATAGCCAGGCAGCAAGCGTTGGCCGAACAGAAAGCTGCTGTCGTCGGCATCTAGTAACTTGCGGCTGTTGCCGATCAGGCCGAGGAACTGTTGCGGGCTCAGTCGTGCCTGGCCGGCCAGGATATCCTCGTGGAACAGCCCGGTGCCGCGCAGCAGGCGGTGGCTATCGATGTCCCGGGACAAGGCCAGGTCGATCAGCGTGGCGGGTTGATAGTGCCCCGGAATGAAGCGGCTGTCGGCTTCGTACCAGCTGGTTTTGACGGCCATCTCAGGCGCTTTTCGCCAGCGGTTGCTTGGCCCTGGCCAGTGCCAGGTTGAGGCGTTTGAGCAGGTCGTGGGGCGGCTCGTTCAGCGCCATGACCACCGCGGTGGTGGCCGCCAATTGCAGACGTTCACCCTGTTGCCGGGTTTTATGGGCCAGGCCGCTGACCGCTTGCTGCAACTCCAGCGCGAGCTCCTTGGCGTGACGCTCGCCGGTGTTGGGCAACAGCACCACAAATCGATCACCGGCCAGGCGACACAGCAGGTCATGGCGGCGCAGGTTAAGCAATAGCAAATGGCTGAGGGCCTGCAGCACCGCGTCGCCCTCGGCATGCCCGTAGGCCTGGTTGATGGCGGCGAAGTTGTCCAAGTCCAGCGCCAGCAGCGACAGCGGCCGCTGCTGGTCCTGGCTGTCTTGCAGGCTCTCGGCCAACTGACGCTTGAGGTAATCGGCGCCGGCCAGCGGCGTGAGTTTGTCGAACAGCCGGTGCTCGCGAAACAGCCGCTCGCGCTTTTCCATCTGCGCACTGATCGCCAGTTGCTCACGGTGCCAGTGATAGATGCCGATGGTCAGCAGCACCATGCCCACCGGCATCGGCCCGGACTCCAGCCAGTGGTCCCAGGTGATGCTGTCGGGCAGGCGTATGAATTCGTCGAGGCTGTCGATCCACCAGGAGAAAAAGATGCACGACAGGCCCAGGGCCAGGTAGTTGGTGACGCGCCCGGCGGGGCGGCTCTTCAGCACCAGGCCCAGCCAGACCAGGGCGAGCAGGGCTGAGCCGCCTTCACCGAACATATCCAGCCACACCCATTCGCTGAAGCTTTTCAACTCGCCGCAGGCCAGGTGCAGGATCAGCCCGAGGTTGGCGGCGATCAGCAGCAGCGAGAGTTTCCAGCGGTGGGGTTTGAGCACGGAAAACATGGCCGCGAGTCCTTGGATGATCCAGTTGTGGCCGACAGCACAGCAGATGGATGTGACGGTTGGATGACGCTGGCGAGGGGTCGAATCAGCTCATGGCATACCTGCAATTTTCAGCCAAACACAGATTCAATGTGGGAGCTGGCTTGCCTGCGATAGCCATAGGTATCTACACAACTTTCAAAGGCTGACAAATCTCCTTGTAGTGAGCGGGCTTGTCCCGCGCTGGGCTGCGAAGCGGCCCCAAACCAGGCGGATTGGGTTTGTCTGAAACTGCGCGGTGTCTTTATTGGGGCGGCTTCGCCACCCAGCGCGGGACAAGCCCGCTCACTACAAAAATGTGTAGATACCTATGGCTATCGCAGGCAAGCCCACAGTTAATCGAGGGTCATTTCAGCTCATTTGTGTGCCATACGACCCTCGAAACCCCGGTTTACGGGCCTTCCCACCATCCCCTGTCACAGAACCGTCATCCGCCACCCCTAGCGTGCCCTCCCAGTTGCCGGGCCTCTTGCCTGGCGCGAATGGATTCTTGGGGAGGACTGCATGTACAAGCGCACCGGGCTCGTCAGCTTCACGCTTACTGCCTTGGCCCTGGCGATTGCCAGTGAGCGGCTCAACGCGGCCGAGGTGGCCAATACCGAGCACGTTGAAGTGGTCGGCCAGGCGGCTGCCATTGACCAGGCGCTCAGGGAGCAGCGCAGCGCGGACAGCATCAAGAGCGTGGTGCATGCCGACGGCGTGGCCCAGTTGCCGGATGAAAACGTCGCCGAAGCGGCGCAGCGCCTGCCCGGCATCAGTGTGGAGCGCGACCAGGGCGAAGGGCGCTTCGTCAGCGTGCGCGGCCTGGGCCCGGACCTCAACAGCGTGACCATCAACGGCACCCTCGTACCGGCCCCGGAAAGCGCGCGCCGCGCCGTGGCCCTCGACGTGCTGCCCTCGGAACTGGTGCAGTCGCTGTCGGTGATCAAGACCCTCACCCCGGACATGGACGCCAATTCCCTCGGCGGCACGGTCGATGTGCAGAGCCTGTCGGCCTTCGACCACAAGGGCTTGTTCTACACCGGTAGCACCGAAGCCAGCTACGACAAGAACAGCCGCCAGACCAGCCCGAAATTTTCCGGCGCCGCGAGCAACCGTTTCAGCCTTGGCGACGGCATCGACAACTTCGGCGTGGCCGCAGCCTTGAGCTGGCAAAAGCGTGACTTCGGCTCGGACAACGTCGAAACCGGCGGCGCGTGGGACTTCAGCAATGGCGCCAAGCTCAACGAATTCGAACAGCGCGACTACGACATCAGCCGTGAACGCGCGGGCGGCGGGCTGAACTTCGACTACAAGCCCGATGACCTCAGCAGCTATTACCTGCGCACCCTTTACAGCCGCTACACCGACACCGAGACCCGCAACTCCACCAGCATCGAGTTTGCCGAGCCGCTGGCAGCCGGTGAACTGGGCGGTGCCGAAGCCAAGCGCAAGCTGAAAAACCGTGAGGAAACCCAGGAAATCCAATCCTACGTGTTTGGCGGCGAACGCATGCTCGGCCTGTGGACCTTGAGCGGGCAGGCCGGCTACAGCCAGTCCAGCGAAGACAGCCCGGGGCACATCGCCGGTGCGACTTTCGAGGGCGGCGACTTTGCAGGCAGTGGCTTCTATGACAAGGACAAGCCACGCCCGATCATTGGCAGTGGCTTCTACGACCCCCGCAATTTCAGCCTCGACAAGGTCGACTGGGAAAAACAGCACACCCAGGATACCGAGAAGAACCTGCGCCTGGACCTGGCGCGCGACTACGACCTGAGCGGCTACGCCTCCCAGGTGAAGTTCGGCGGCAAGGTCAGCCGTCGCAACAAAGACAATGACCTGGAAGCCTGGGTCTACGAAGACTTCGACACCCTGGGGTTTAGCGCCGATCAACTCAATCTCGGCCGGTTCCAGAAGGGCAGCGTCGACTACCGCCTGGGCAACTACGGCCCAGGCATCAGCCCCAGCGGCATCAAGCAACTGATCGGCAGCCTCGACGCCGCAAACTTCTATGACCAGACCGAATCCCGGGTCAATGACTTCACCATCCGCGAAGATATCAACGCCGGCTACCTGATGAACACCCTCGATATCGACGATTGGCGCTTTATCGCCGGCCTGCGCTACGAGGGCACCGAGTTCGAAGCCAAAGGCACCGGCGCCACGGACGGCGTGTTCACCGCCACCGAAACCAAGCGCCGCTATCACCACTGGCTGCCCGGGCTGCACGCACGCTACCAGATCGACAAGAACACCCAGGTGCGTGCGGCCTGGACCAAATCCGTGGTACGCCCGACCTTCGGCCAGTTGGCGCCGGGGTTTGTGATCGACGATGACGAAGCCACCTTCGGCAACCCGGACCTCAAGCCCCTGGAGTCGAGCAACCTGGACCTGGGCATCGAACACTTCATGGGCCGCGCCGGTACCGTGTCGGCCTTCGTGTTCTACAAGGACATCCAGAACTTCGTCTATAACACCGACGTGGCCGGCACCGGGGCCTGGACCAACTTTTCCGAAGCCCACACCTACGCCAACGGCGACAGCGCCAAGCTCTACGGCCTGGAACTGGCCTACTCGCAGAAGTTCGATTGGTTGCCCGCGCCCTGGAATGGCTTGCTGGTCGGTGCCAACAGCACGTTCAGCCGCTCCAGTGCGGATATAGAAGGCTTCGATGCGGCCAGCGGCGCGAATCGCAAACGCACCATCAGCCTGCCCAACCAGTCCGACACCGTCGGCAACCTGATGCTCGGCTGGGAAGACGACAAGCTCAGCCTGAGGCTCTCTGCTAACTACAAGTCGGCCTATCTCTACGAATTGGCCTCGATCAACGACAAGGCCCACGACCTGCATGTGGATGCGCAGACGTTCGTCGATTTCAGCGCGCGCTACTCGCTGAGCAAAAACCTGCAAGTGAGCTTCGAGGCGCAGAACCTCACCGATGAGTCGTACTTCGTCTACACCGGCCATCGTAGCTACAACGGCCAGTACGAAGAGTACGGCCCCACCTACAAGGTAGGCCTGACCTTCACCCATTTTTGAACTCAACACATTCCAACTGTGGGAGCGGGCTTGCTGGCGAATGCGGAGGTTCAGCTATCAAATCTGCTGCCTGACACACCGCATTCGCGAGCAAGCCCGCTCCCACAGTAGATATTCATAGTTTCCGAAGGATTTGTACGCCAATGAAAATTTCCAAGCTGTATTGGCTGATGGCCCTGGCTTTCTGCAGCCACGTGTTCGCCGCCGATCTGCCGCTGACCCCTTGGGCCCCCAACCTGAACGCCGGGGCGGTGGCTTTCCTGCCGGGCAGCACTGATCGCCTCGCCGCCGGCATCCGCGATGGCCTGCAATGGCTGGACAGCACAGGCGCCGAACGGGCGCGACTGCCGGGCAGCTTCAGCAGCCTCGACAGCCGCGCCGCAGGCTCCCAGGTGCTGGTCGCCAGCCTCGACAACAATCGCCAGCAAGCGCTGCTGGTCAGCCTCGATCCATCGACCAACACCTTTGGCACACCGCTGTACCTGCCCGTCCGCGATTACCCGGTCAACGGCCTGTGCCTGTACCGTGACGGCGCGGCCAACCTGTTTGTGTTTCTGGTAGGCGAGGAGGGCAAGGGCGAACAATGGCTGGTCGGCAACGCCGCGACCCTGTTGAGCGAGCCGCAACGGGTACGTGGTGTGCCGCTGCCGCCCTCGGCGCAGTTCTGCCAGGTGGATGACGCGACGAACCAGTTGCTGGTCAATGAACAAAACGTCGGCTGGTGGGCCTACCCGGCGCACCCGGAGGCCGAGGCAAAACGCACCCCCGTGGCGCTGTTCGACAACCCCAAGCGCGAAGCCGGCGCCATGGCGCTGGTGCCGGGCGGGGTGGTGGCGCTTGATCCGAAAACCGCTCGATTGCACCTGTTCCAGCACACCGGCGAGCGGTGGGTCGAACACGCCAGCCTGACGCTGCCGGGCCTCAAGGAGCCCGAGCAACTGGCTATCAACGGCCAGCAGTTGCTGATGCGTGACGACGACACCGGCAGGCTTTACCAGGGCACCCTCAACTGGCAGGCCAAGCCCGTGACGGCCGAAGCGCTGCTGCCGGAAGTCGCCGCTGTGCGCCAAACCGATCCGGTTGGCCGCCAGGGCGATGCGGCGGATGACCCGGCAATCTGGATTCACCCCGAACAGCCGAACAAAAGCCGCGTACTCGGTACCAACAAGAAGCAGGGCCTGCTGGCTTACGACCTGGACGGCAAGCTGCTGCAGGAACTGGCGGTCGGTCGCCTGAACAACGTCGACGTGCGCCCCAACTTCAAGCTCGGCCAGCAGACGGTGGACCTGGCCGTGGCGAGCAACCGCGATCGCAACAGCCTGAGCCTGTTCAGCATCGACCGGCAAAGCGGCGAGTTGCGCGAGGCCGGTGAAGTGCCAACGCCGCTCAAGGAAATCTACGGCATCTGCCTGTTCCAGCCCGCCAGCGGTGAGCTCTACGCGATTGCCAACGGCAAGAATGGCACCTTCCTGCAATACCGCTTGAGCGCGCCGGATGGCCGTGTGCGCGGCGAGTTGGTGCGCCGGTTCAAGGTCGACAGCCAACCTGAAGGCTGCGTCGCCGACGACCAGCGCCAGCGCCTGTTCCTGGGTGAAGAAGACGTCGGCGTCTGGGCGGTGGATGCGCGCGCCGACCAGCCGGCCACGCTTACCAGCGTGATCAAGGTCGGCCCGCAACTGCATGCGGACGTCGAAGGTCTGGCGCTGTACCAGAGCACTGCGCACGACTACCTGGTGATCTCCAGCCAAGGCAATGACAGCTACCTGGTGCTGGATGCCGAACCACCGTTCGCCTCCCACGGTGCCTTTCGCGTCGGCCTGAATGCCGCCGCCGGGATCGACGGCGCGTCGCAAACCGATGGCCTGGAAGTCACCGCCCTCAACCTCGGCGGCCCCTGGGGCAAAGGCCTGCTGGTGGTACAGGACGGGCGCAAGCGCATGCCCGAGCAAACCCAGAACTTCAAGTTCGTGCCGTGGGCCGAGGTGACCCGCGCGCTGAAGTTGCCGTGAACCGTCATCACCCGGTCATTACTTTTTAATCACTGCACGTTAAAACGCAGAGGAGGCATCAACCATGCACGCGACAATGGAACATATGACGATCTGGGGCCTGATCAGTGACGCCAGCCTGTTGGTCAAGGCGGTGATGGTCACTTTGTTGTTGGCATCCTTGCTCAGTTGGTACCTGATTATCCAGCGCGGCAGTGTGCTGCGGCGTCTGGAGCGCCAGTTGAATGGCTTTGTGCAGCGCTTTCGCGCCGCCCCCGACTTGCAGGCGCTGTACCGCGAAACCGTGCAGGCGGGCGAGGGTGGCATTGCGCCGATTTTCATCGCGGGGGTGCAGGAATATCAACACCTGCACAGCCACGATCCGGCGGTGCTGGAAGGTGTGGAGCGGGCCTTGCAGGTCGCGATCACCGAACAGGAAATCGAGCTGGAAAAGGGCCTGCAATTTCTCGCCACGGTGGGCTCGGTCAGCCCCTATATCGGTTTGTTCGGCACGGTATGGGGGATCATGAATTCCTTTATTGGCTTGTCCCAGGTGCAACAGGCCACGCTGTCGACGGTCGCGCCAGGCATCGCCGAAGCCCTGATCGCCACGGCGATCGGCTTGTTTGCAGCCATTCCAGCGGTGATCGCCTATAACCGCTTTGCGGCGCGCAGCCAGACTTTGCTCACCCGTTACTACGCCTTCGGCAACGAACTGCAGGTGCGCCTGCATCGCGCCCTGAGCGGCACGCCGATCAACCTGGCCGCGGCCGCCTGAACTGGAGCGAACCCATGTTAGTAAGGCCGCAACGCAAGCACGGGCCCAAGGCCGAAATGAACGTGGTGCCGTACATCGACGTGATGCTGGTGCTGCTGGTGATCTTTATGGTCACCGCGCCGATGCTCACCCAGGGCGTAAAGATCGAACTGCCTAAAGTGGCCGCCGAGGCGCTGGCCACCGACACTCGCCAGCAGATCCTTACGTTGTCGGTGAAGGCCGACGGGGGGTATTACTGGAACCTCGGCGGTGAACTCGATACCCGGCACCAGACCGACAGCGCCGTGACCCTCGACGAAATGGGCGCCAAGGTCATGCAGGTGGTGGCGGCGCGCAGTGACACCCAGGTGTATATCCGCGCCGACGAAAACGCCGGCTACGGTCGCGTGGTCGCGGCCATGGCGGTGTTGCAGAAGGGCGGTGTGAGCAACCTGGGGCTGGTGACCGAGGCAGTGCAATGACGGCGATGATCATGCACGGCCCGGCACTGGCGATGGCGCCCCGGGCGACGTCCGGGTTGTGCAGGAACAGCGTGGCGGCGGGCCTGGCGGTGATGCTGCATGTGGGCGTGCTGGCGGCCCTGATGGTGGAGTGGTCGACGGAAAAACCGCAGGTGCAAGTGCCAAAGGTGATGCATACCCAATTGGTGATGCTGCCGCCGGCTCCAGCTCCAGCGCCTGAACCGGTGGCGGTCGGGCCAACCCCGGAGCCCGTCGCCGTTCCTGCCCCCGTGAAGCCCACTGTCGACCCGCAGATCCAGGCGCAAAAACTCCAGAAAGCCGCGTTGGCGCGCAAGCGGGTCGAGCAGAAGAAGGTCGAACAGCAGGAAAGGTTAGCCAGCGAACAGCAAAATCGCGAGCTGGAGCAACAACGCCAGGCCCGGGAACGCCTCGCCGCCGAGCGCGCACGTCCCGCTCCCGCGGCGGCCGCCCCTGCATTCGACAGCCGCCAATACCAGCCCTTGAGCAAACAAGCGCCGGACTACCCCGAGCGTGCGCTGGACAAGAACATTGAAGGCGACTGTTCGGTGGAGTACACCGTCAACACCCAGGGCCGCGTGGAAAACCCCAAGGTGCTGGAGGGCTGTCACCCCCTGTTCATGAGACCTTCACTGGCGGCGGCAAACACCTTTCGCTACCAGCCAAGAATGGTCGATGGCAAGCCCGTTCCGGTGCCGGCGGTGCGCAATACTTTCCACTACCGCATTAAATGAACTGCCTTTACCGGCACCAAACCCTGTGGGAGAGGCCTTACTCACCGCGGTCAAAAGCTGGGAGCTGGTTTGCCTGCGATAGCCATAAGGTATCTACACATCTTTGTTTTGATCGTTCCCACGCTCCGCGTGGTAATGCATCCCGTGACGCTCTGCGTCACCCTGCGCCAACGTCGGGACGCAGAGCATCCCAGGCGGCATTCCCACGCGGAGCGTGGGAACGATCAAGGCGAAAAAAAACCGGCTGATCAGGCCGGTTTGGGGGTCCCGCAAGCTGCGCGGGGTTAAGCGTTGTTACCTTGCAGACGATCAGCACCACCTTCGGCCAAGCCCCGTTCCTGCAAACGATCAGCACCACCTTCGGCCAGACCCCGCTCCTGCAGACGGTCAGCACCGCCTTCGGCTACACGACGTTCCAGCAGGCGGTCGGCACCACTCTCTGCCACACGACTTTCAATCAGGCGATCCGAACCACCTTCAGCGACAACCGGGTGAGCGAATGCGTTTGCAGCAAGTACCGAGAAAGCAAGGCTAAGCAAGATTTGGCGTTTCATGAGGGTGTGCTCCGAGTGTTTAAGTTGGGGTGTCTCTGGTATGGGTTTGATGTTACGCGTTGCAGTTTTTAAGAGAACTTCATTGGGCTGATGGTGACTATCGACGCGAGCGATAGCCCGTTTTCGCGGGCTATCGCAAGGCCGGTCATGGCATCTGCGGCCGTTCATGCGGACGCAGGTCGAATACCAGCACCTCGGCGTCTTCGCCCTGGCTCAGGCGGATCTGGCGCTCATCGCGCACGCGGGCGCCGTCGCCTTCCTGCAAGCGCTGCCCGTTGACTTCAACGCTGCCACGGGCCACATGGATGTACACATGGCGATCCGGCGGCAGGTCCAGGGTCGCGGCTTCGCCGGCATTGAACAGCCCGGCATACACCCGCGCGTCCTGGCGCACGCTGAGGGAACCGTCGTGGCCGTCCGGCGAGATGATCAGTTGCAAGCGCCCACGTTTCTGCGCTTCGCTGAAGTGCTCCTGCTGATAGCGCGGCTCGGCGCCGGCCACGGCGGGCACGATCCAGATCTGCAGGAAGTGCACGCCACGGGTCTGGCTGTGGTTGAATTCGCTGTGGGCCACGCCACTGCCGGCGCTCATCAGTTGCACATCGCCGGGGCGGATCACCGAGCCGGTGCCCAGGGTGTCCTTGTGCTCCAGTGCGCCTTCGAGCACATAGGAGAAAATCTCCATGTCGCGGTGAGGGTGCTGGCCAAAGCCTTTGCCCGCCGCGACGCGGTCATCGTTGATCACCAGCAGGTCGGAGAAACCCTGTTCATCCGGGTTCCAGTAGTTGGCGAACGAGAAGGTGTGGAACGACTTCAACCAGCCGTGATTGGCGGCGCCGCGTTCGGAAGCTCTGCGAAGGGTCAGCATGGTCTTGTCCTCAAAGGGGAGCGGCTGCGACATGCAGGGCTCCGGCGTTGAGAAGAAGATTAATGGTTGCTGGCTAATTCATTAAGAAGATGGAATCTGAATAACTGTCTCATTGCAGTTGACAGTAAGCAGCGTGGCATAATGGCCGCCGCACTCCCTCTGATGGATATACCCGATATGAAAACCGTGGCCATGGCGCTGTTTCCGGACTTCCTCCTGCTCGACATGGCCGGGCCGCTCGAAGTCTTTTCGATCGCCAATCGCTATCTGCCGGCGGCGGCGCATTATCAGATCCTCACCATCGGCACAGAGGCTGGACCCTTGCGCGCGTCCAATGGCGTGCTGGTCCACACTGACGTGCTGCTCGACCAGGCCCAGGACCCCTATGACCTGCTGCTGGTCCCCGGCGGTCCCGGCGCCTATAACGAATGCCACCCCGCCTTGTTGCCCTGGCTCAACGCGGCGGCTCCACGGTCCCGGCGCTTCGGTTCGATCTGCACCGGGGCCTTTGTGCTGGGGCATGCCGGCCTGCTGGACAATCATCGGGTGACCACGCACTGGCACTACACTGATCGGCTGATCAAGGCCTTTCCCAAGGCGATCGTTGAAACCGACCGCATCTACTTGCAGGACGGGCGATTGATCACCTCGGGCGGTGTAACCGCCGGCATCGACCTGGCGCTGTCGGTGGTTGCCCAGGATCACGGCAAACAGGTTGCCGTCGAAGTGGCCAAAGTGTTGCTGGTGGTGATGAAACGTCAGGGCGGCCAGGCCCAGTTCAGCCCGCTGACGGCGGCGGTCGCTCCCCAGGAAACCGCGATCACCCGGGTGCAGAACCATGTGCTGGAGCACCTGGACCAACCCTTTACCATCGAATCCATGGCGGCGCTGGCCGGCATGAGCGCGCGCCATTTTGCGCGGCTGTTCGCCAAGGATGTGCAGATGACGCCGATGGCTTTCCTGCAAGGCGCGCGCATCGACCGCGCCCGGCAGTTGCTGGAAACCACCGACCTGCCGCTTAAGACCGTGGCTTTCCACGCAGGCTTCGGCAGCGTGCGGCATATGCGCTTTTTATTCAGCGAAAAACTGGGGCTGAACCCGACCCAATACCGACAGCAGTTCAGTTAACGACAGAATGTCCGTCACGTACACCCGATTGTCCGTATCGCTCCCCGTGCCAGCATTGTCCTGCCATTGCCAACTGGCAAGATAGCGTCAAGCCCATGGAAAAGGATGCGCAGACGCCCAAGGCCGGGTGTTTCAGCGCGATGACAGCTATGAACAACCCTCAGGCGATTGACGCTGATGGCACGGTGCGCTTTGGCGCCTATGTGTTTCACCGGCAACAGCGGTTGGTCAGCAAGTCTGGCTTGCCGGTGCCTTTGGGCGGCCGCGCGCTGGATATCCTCTCGGTGCTGCTCCAGGCGCCTGGGCAGTACATCAGCAAGGCTACCTTGATCGAGCGCGTCTGGCCCGACAGCGTGGTGGAAGAAAACAACCTGCGTGTGCATATCGCTGCATTGCGCCGTGCCCTGGACGGGCAACGTTTCATTCTCAACGACCCGCAACGCGGCTACTGTTTCGCCGCCCCTGCGCAAGGCGCGGTGCAAGGCGTACTGCCCAGGCATAACCTGGCCGCGCGGCTCAGCCCGGTCATAGGCCATGATGAATTGCTGGGCGTGCTGCAGCGGCGCTTGTTCGGCCTACGCCTGATGACGCTCACCGGTTGCGCCGGCGTCGGCAAGAGCACCTTGGCCCAGGCATTGGCCGAGCGTGTGTTGCCGCGCTATCGCGACGGCGTGTGGTGGGTTGACCTGGCCACGATCGAGGCTCCGGTGGGTCTGCTGCGCCACGTGGCCGCGGCGCTGCACCTGGCGCCCTGCGCGAACGCCACCGAGCTGAGCCGCCAACTGGCCACCCGCCAACTGCTATTGGTACTCGACGGCGCCGATCAGTTACTCGGCGCCTGTCGCCATCTGGTGCGCGTGCTGGGTGAAACGGCGCCGCAGGTCAGTGTACTGGTCAGCAGCCGTGAGGCCCTGCAAGCGCCCGGCGAATGGGTGCAACGCGTGCCCCGGCTGGCGGTGCCTGCACCGTCGGCGCTGGGCAGTGTCGAGCAGGCGATGGTTTACCCGGCGGTGCAACTTTTCATCGCGCGGGTGCGTGCGGGCCAACAGGATTTTGTCTTCCGGCCCCAGGACCTGGCGCCGCTACGTGAAATTTGCCGGCGCCTCGATGGCATTCCCCTGGCCCTGGAACTCGCCGCCGCCCAGGTCGATGCCTTGGGCGTGCGCGGTTTGCAGCAACAATTATGCAACGGCTTGCAGGTGCTGACCCGCGGCCGTCGCACGGCGGTCGAACGGCATCGGTCCCTCAGCGCCGCCCTGGACTGGACCTACGAGCGCCTGAGCCTGCCCGAACGCTGGCTGTTCCTGCAATTGGGCTTGTTCAAGATGGCGGTGACCTTGCCTACCCTGAGCGAACTGATCGCCGGCACCGAGCTGGAACACGCCGACCTGTCCTACCTGCTGGGCCGTCTGGTCGGGATGTCGCTGCTGACCCTCGAGCCCGGCCCCGGCAAACCGCGTTACCGCCTGCTCAATTGCCTGCGCAGCTATGCCTTGGAGCAACTGCGCGACCCGGTGCAGGTGGCGCGTTTGCAGCAGGGGTATGGGCATTACCTGGGGCCGTTTTCAGGCCGGCCGTTTGTCTTGCAGCTCGTCGAGCAAGCTGCGCACGCCGACTAGGTCCTGGGTGGCGAAGCCTTCGGTGAATTGCGCGTAGATTGAGCTGAGCAGGTCGTGCGCAGCCTCGATGCGGCCTTGGGTCTGCCACGAGCGTGCCAACGAGGTCGCACACCGTAGCTCCCAGGCAAGTGCGCCTTGCTGGCGCGCCAAGGCCAACGCTTGCAGCAGGAGCGCTTCGCGCGCGTCGGTGTCGGCCAGGGTTTGCGCGCGCAGGCGCAGGATTTCCGGCGTGCACCAGCCGGCCGCGCCCTGTGTGGCGCGTTCGAACACCGCGTCACTGACCTCGATGGCATTGAACGTCAGCAGAATATCTTCGACCAGGCCCAGCCCCTGCACATCGGCGATCGACAGCGTGCCGTCGTAGCAGCGTGCCCAGGTGTGGAACAGCGGCACCGAGTGTTTCTGCGCCTGCTGCAACAACTGATCCAGATGCCCGCGTGCCGCCTCTCGGTCGCCGTTGTAGCGGGCGATGACCACTCCGGCCAGGGCCAGGGTGTAGCAGATCGACGTGCCGTGGTTGATCTGCAGGGCCAGCGCCAACGCCTGGCTCGCCGTGCGCGATGCACGTTCCGGATAACCGCGTAGCCACAGGATGCGCGCAAGCAGGGTCAGCGAGGCAACGCTTTGGTCGTACTGCACGCCAAAACCATGGGTAAAACGATTGAGATGGCCGCTCTGGGCCATGCGCTGGATCACCTGCTCGGCCGTGTGCTGCGCCAGTGCCTGCGCACCGGCGAAGTGCTGTGCCAGCATCCGCAGACGCTGGGCGCTGAGGGCCAGCAAAGGGTCGGCCTGGGGGCCTAGCTGGTCGAAGTGCAGGCTTTGCGCCAAGGCGTCGTGATAATTGCCACAGCACAGGTTCACCGCCATCTGCCCTGACACGGCGCGCAGCTGGCCGGCCAGGTCCTTGTCGGCTTCCGCCAGGCGCCGTGCGCGACTGAACGCCTCGATCGTCTGTGGTGTACCGCCCTGGGTGTGATAGCAAAAACTGCCCAGTGCCAGTTGCAACGCCATGTGCAAGCGCTGGCTCGGCGCACTCGATTGTTCGAGCCGCGCCAGGGCCTTGCCCACGTACAAACCGTGCTCGCGCAGCAGTGAAAGCTCTTGCCATAACGGCATCGCGCTGACGGTCAGGCGAATGCCGAGCAACGGCACGCCCTGGTCGCTCAAGCTCCAATCGAGGGCGGCGCGGATGTCTTCGCGCAGCGGCGCATAGCGGTCGATCCAGGGCTGGGTCGCGATCAGTTCCCAATCGTCCTGGGCCTGGTTCATCAGCGTCAGGCAGCGCTCGGCATGGCGCTCGCGGGTAGCCTGCAGCTCATCGGCCGTGCTGAGTTTTTCCAGCGCATAGGTGCGTGTGATGTCCAGCAGGCGATAGACCATCTCGTCATCGCCGGCTTCCACATTCAGCAAGGATTTGGCCACCAACTGCGTGATCGAACCCAGCACCTGCGCCGGCGCGACCTGTTCCCCGGCAATCACCGCCGCCGCGCTGGCCAGGCTGAACCCGCCACGGAACACCGCCAGGCGCCGCAGGCAGATCTGCTCGCAGGCGGTGAGCAGCTCAAAGCTCCAGTCCAGCGTGGCCCGCAAGGTTTGATGACGTGGCAGGGCGCTGCGGCGGCCCCGGGTGAGCAGGCGGAAGTTGTCCTCCATCTGCACCAGCAGCCCGGGCAGGCCGAAGCGCTCGATCTGCGCCGCCACCAGTTCGATTGCCAGCGGAATGCCGTCCAGGCGCTGGCAGATATCAATCGCCAGGGGCAGTTCGGCTTCGCTCAGTTCAAAGCTGTCCTGATGGGACATGGCCCGTTCAATCAGCAATTGCAAGGCCGGATAGCCTAGCGCCTGGGCGCGGTTACCGGTGGCCGGCGGGCAGGCCAGGGGTTCCAGGCGCTGCACGTACTCGCCCTCGGCACGCAACGCCTCGCGGCTGGTGGCCAGGATGTGCAGCCTGGGCGCGTGACGCAGCAGGGTTTCGCAGATCATGGCAATGTCGTCCAGCAGGTGCTCGCAGTTGTCGATCACCAGCAGCATCTGGCGCTCCTGCACGCTGCGCGCAAAGGTGGCCAAGGGTTCGTGTTCGGCGTGGGTCAGGTCGAGCAGGGCGGCAAGATTGGGCAGGATCATCGACGGCGCGCTGAGCGGCGCCAGGTCCAGCAGGCGGATGCCGTCGCGGTAGTGCCCGATCAGCAGCTCAGCCACGCGCAAAGCGACGGTGGTCTTGCCGATGCCGCCGGCGCCGGTCAGGGTGATAAAGCGTTGGGCGGGCAGTTGCTGAACCAGGCTGTCGATCAGGGCTTGGCGACCGATCATGCGGGTGCGGCGCAACGGAAGGTTGTGGCCTTGGAAGTGGGCTGCCCCCTCGGTGGGTAGTGTCATCGGCTCGATGCTCAGTGGCGCAACAAAACTGTAGCCACGCTGGGCCACGGTCACGATATAGCGCTGCCCGGCCTGGCCATCGCCCAGGGCCTTGCGCAGCGCCGCCATATGCACGCGCAGGTTGCCGTCTTCCACCACGCTCCTGGGCCAGACGCGGGCGATCAATTCCTGCTTGCTCACCACGTTGCCGGCCTGCTCCAGCAGGATCAGCAGGATATCCACCGCCCGCCGCCCCAAACGCAACGGGCGACCCGCCTCAAGCACCAGGCGTTGGCGCGGGTGGACGCGATAGGGGCCGAAATGCACGGCCTGGTCGCTGAGGTCACTCATGGGCGGGCCATGCTCGGAAAGTCGGGAGCCGCCAGCATATTCCAGCTGCGCGCAGACCACTAGGCTGCGATCACATGCGACTTGGGACGTGAGTGGTGATTTCGCCAGGTCATCGGGTTGACGCCTTCGCTGCGGGTGAACATATGGCAAAAATGCGCCTGGTCGCAAAACCCGCACTCCAGGCTGATCTGCGTCAGGCTCATGGAGGAACTGGTGATCAGTTCCTTGGCCCGCTGGATACGCTGTTGGCGAATCCACTCCTGCGGCGACAGCCCGGTGGTGCACTTGAAGGCACGTGAAAAATGGCTGCGCGACAACGCGCAGGCCTGGGCCAGGTCGGCAATGGCCAGGCTTTCGCCGAGGTTGGCGAGTATCAATTGCTTGGCGATGCGCTCGCGCCGGGGGCAGAGGCCGCCGGTGGCGGATAAACGAGGAGGGGCATATTGCGCGAGTCGGGCCATGACAATTATCCGCAGTCGATGGGAGCGTTCCCGGTGGATGGATGCAGTGTAGACGTGGCCAATCTTGTTGCCGGGCCGTCTGGCTGGCGAGTTAATCGTTGTTAATTTCGCCAGGTCCCGACGTGGAAAAGACAGCACAGGCATGCAATCCCGATAGCGGCCTGCATGCTTACCTGTGGGCTTGCCAACCGTTTTGGATATCGCCATGAACCGCAACGACCTGCGCCGCGTCGACATGAACCTGCTGGTGATTTTCGAAGCCCTGATGTTCGAGAAGAACCTGACCCGGGTCGCCGAAAAACTCTTCATGGGCCAGCCCGCCGTGAGCGCGGCACTGGGGCGTTTGCGCGATCTGTTCGACGACCCGTTGCTGCTGCGCAACGGGCGGGGCATGGAGCCCACGCCACGCGCGGTGGCGATACTCAAGGAGTTGCAACCGGCCATGGACACTATTTCCGGGGCGGTCAGCCGCGCCAAGGATTTCGACCCGTCCACCAGCTGTGCGGTGTTCCGCATCGGCCTTTCCGACGACGCCGAATTCGGGCTGTTCCCGCCGTTGCTCAGCCGACTGCGCGAAGAGGCGCCAGGCATCATCGTGGTGGTGCGCCGGGCGAACTACCTGCTGATGTCATCGCTGTTGGCCAGCGGCGAAATTACCGTGGGCGTGAGCTACACCACTGAACTGCCGGCCAATGCCAAGCGCAAGAAGCTGCGGGACATTCCGTGCAAGGTCCTGCGTGGCGATGACGGGGTCGAGCCGCTGACCCTGGATGATTACTGCGAGCGGCCCCATGCGATGGTGTCGTTCTCGGGGGATTTGAGCGGCAACATTGATCTGGACCTGGCGCGGATCGGCCGTGCGCGCCGGGTGGTACTGGCGGTGCCTCAGTTCAGCGGGTTGCGGGCGTTGCTGGCGGGTACACAGATTATCGCGACGGTACCGGACTATGCGGCCTGCGCGTTGACCGAGGGCACGTCCTTGCGCGCAGAAGACCCACCGTTTGCGATCGATGCCGCGGAGTTATCGATGGTGTGGAGCGGGGTGCATGACAATGACCCGGCGGAGCGGTGGTTGAGGGCGCGGATCGGGGAGCATATGGCGCGGGTGGTCTAGCCGAAGTGGGAGCTGGCTTGCCTGCGATGGCCATAGGTATCTACACAATTTTCAGAGGCTGACTTCACCCCCTGTGGGAGCTGTCGAGCTTTAGCGAGGCTGCGAAAGCGGTGGGGCAGGCGAAGAAAATGCCAGCAGTGCCGCCGCCTTCGCAGCCTCGCTGGGGCTCGACAGCTCTCACATTTTGAACCGAGTTCGACATGAATACCGGTCGGCTCTAAGGCCGCCGCGCTTTGTTTTTGATCTTGATCTGAGGCGCCCCGTTAACCAAGCCACACACCGTTGAAAGTCGTGTAGATACCCATGCTGCGATGGCATCAACTGGGTATGCCTGATGTACCGAGTTGCTTGCATCGCAGGCAAGCCAGCTCCCACAGAAAAGCAGGCTCGCCCCGGTAATACCTCACGGAAAATTGGTCACCCATTCTTCCCCGAAATTGGATATTCCTCCCCAACTCCTCGGTGACTAACCTGGCGACCAATCCCCACCGCTCCGGAGTATCACCATGCAAGCCCGTACCGATTTCTACACCGCCTCCCCAGACGCCATGAAAGCCATGCTCGCTCTGGAAGGCGCCGTCGGCAAACTGTCCATCGAGCTGCCGTTGCTGGAACTGGTGCGCCTGCGTGTGTCGCAGATCAACGGCTGTGCCTTCTGCCTGGACATGCACACCGCCGATGCCCGCAAGGGCGGTGAAACCGAGCGTCGCCTGTACACATTGTCGGCCTGGCGGGAAACGCCGTTCTTCACCCCACGTGAACGCGCCGCGCTGGCCTGGGCCGAGAGCCTGACGCTGCTCAGCCAGACCCACGCCCCGGATGCAGACTTCAACGCGCTGGGCGCCGAGTTCAGCGCAAAGGAGCAAGTCGACCTGAGCGTGGCCATCGCCACCATCAACAGCTGGAACCGGCTGGCGGTGGGTTTTCGCAAGATGCCCCAGTAAACCTCAGAAATTGACCGAGGCACTCAGGCGCGCCGTCAGCGGCGCGCCCTGGAACAAATAGTCATCGCCCATGTACTCACCCGCGTCGCGCCAGTAGCGCTTGTCGAACAGGTTGTCGACGCTCAGGCGAAACACCGTCTCATAACCGTCCACCTTTGTGGTGTAACGGCTGCCCACATTGACCACCGCGTAATCTCCCACCTCTACATTCCCGGTGCGGTTGGCGTATTTCTTCGCGCTGTACTGCACACCGCCCAGCACCGCCAGGCCGTTCACCCAGGGCAGCGCATAATCGGCATACACACTGGCGCGCAGCGTGGGCACGTTGATCGCCTGATGGCCTTCGTATTCGGGGGTGCCGCTGCCGCTCACCCGCGCACGAATCGCCGCCACGCTGGTTGCGATCTGCAGGCGCTGCGTGGCCCAGCCATTGGCCGACAGTTCCAGCCCGGTGTTCTTCTGTTCGCCCTGTTGCACATAGGTGAAGGCACCTGCGCCGTCGGGCCTGGCATATTGGTAGGCCTGGCGCGTCTGGAACACGGCTGCGGCAAAGCTGATGCGGCGCCAGTCGTATTTCACCCCGGCTTCGATCTGTCGCGAGGTGGTCGGCGCCAGGGTTTGATCCGCGTTGCCGGCGAACCACGGCGCGGTGCCGCCCAGGGAGAGGCCCTTGCTGTAGGCGGTGTACAGCGAGATGTTTTCAATCGGTTTGTAGATCAATGAGGCCTGGGGCAGGAACACGTATTGCCGGGTATGGCGTGCCAGGCTTCCATTGTTATCGAAGGCCTGTTCATCCAGGCGTACTTCGCGGCCGCCGAGGATGGTCTGCCAGTGCTCATTGAAGCGGATGCGGTCGCTGACGAACAGGCCGTATTGGCGGCTGTCCAGGGTGCGATGGCTGTCGTTCAGCGGGACATCGGTCGGGGAGAAGGTGGGGGCATCGGCGTAGATACTGCCGCTGCCGATCCACTCGTTGACCGGCTTGCGTTTGTCAATCACCCGACGGAACGCGCTGGTGCCGAAGGTCAGTTCATGGCCCAGGCCGCCGGTGTCAAACAGCCCGGTCATCGCCGCTTGTACTTCATCGTCACGGCGGGTGTCGTCGGGGCTTCGGTAGTCGTAGATGTCGTAGTTGCCTTCGGGCGTGAAGGTATTACCGACGCCGCTGGTGGCACCGCCCCAGGCAAACGAGCTGTAGTCATCGATCACCACCTTGCTGCGCGCGGCGCTGATACTGCCTTTCCATTGGTCGCTGAAGCGGTATTCGAACGTGCCGTTGAGGTTCAGCGCATCGATGCCCACTTGCCTGGAACCGCTCTGGTGCCCCAGCAGTTTTTTCGGCGAGGCATCCTGTGGCACCGTTGTGCCGCCCAGCAACTGGTAGCCCGGCACCGAGCGTTGCTGTTTGCTCTGGTATTCGGCATCCAATTGCAGCACGGCGTCGGGGCTGATGTTCCAGTCGAACGCCAGGGACACGAAGTCCCGCTGGCCGTTGGCATGTTCGACATAAGTGTTGAGGTCTTCATGGGCCACGTTGGCGCGCAGGCCAAATTGCTGCTCGCTGCCGAACCAGCCGCCGACGTCGGTGGCAATGTAGCCGCTGCCGCGATCGTCGCTGGAGACGGTCACCGAGCGCACGTCCTCCGGGCGCTTGGTCACGTAGTTGATCACGCCGCTGGGCTCGGAGATGCCATTTTGCAGGCCCGCCAGGCCCTTGAGCACTTCCACCTGCTGCTTGTTTTCCAAGGCGACGTTCTGCTCGCCAGTGATGGTCCGCCCGTTGATCTTGTAGCTGCTCGCCGCGTTCAGCGAGAAGCCGCGCAGCACAAAATTTTCGTAGTAGCCGATTGGGGCGTAGCTGTCGCCCACCGAGGCGTCATTGCGCAGTACTTCACTGAGCAGGCGCGCCTGCTGGTCTTTGATCAGTGCGGCGTTGATCACGCTGATCGAGGCCGGGGTGTCGAGCAGCGGCGCGTCATCGAAGCCGCCCACCGAGGCGGTTTCACTGCGGTAGCCGGACTCATCCTGGCCCTGGACCGTCACCGCCGGCAGCTCGATCTCAGCCGCCAGGCTGCTTGCGATGCCGTCGCTGAGCAACAGGCCGAGGGCGAAACCTGAGGTGACGACGGGACGAAAACGCACAACCATGGGGCAGGGCCTTAAAGCGCAGGATGGGGGGCGCATAAGCTAGGCACAAGCGGACACTTTTACAAGGGTGCGAGAAGGGTTCGTGCCTTGAGACATCCCGTCTCGACCCACACACCAATCCCTCCGCGCCTCGACAGGCGAAGGCGTACTTGCGATAGACGAGGCTTCCCTCATCATTTGCAGGAGATAGCCATGAGTGTCGCTGGAAAAGTGATCGCTGGAAAAGTTGCGCTGGTGACCGGCGCCGGGCAAGGCATTGGCCGGGCCATCGCCCTGCGGCTGGCGCAGGACGGGGCCGATATCGCCCTGGTGGACATCAATGGCGCCAAGCTCGAAGCGGTGGCCGCCGAAGTCGTGGCGTTGGGACGCAAGGCCTCGGTGTTTGTCGCCGACGTGTCCAAGCGCGAACAGGTAATCGCGGCGGTGGAACACGCGCACCTGACCCTGGGGGGCTTCGATATCATCGTCAACAACGCCGGGGTCGCGCAGATCGATTCGCTGCTCGATGTCAGCCCTGAACAAGTCGAACGCACCCTGGGCATCAACGTGCAGGGCGTGTTGTGGGGCATCCAGGCGGCCGGCAAGAAATTCAAGGCGCTCAAGCAAAAGGGCAAGATCATCAACGCCTGCTCGATCGCCGGGCACGAAGGCTTTGCGCTGCTGGGCGTGTACTCGGCCACCAAGTTCGCCGTGCGGGCGCTGACCCAGGCGGCGGCCAAGGAACTGGCGAGCGACGGGATCACGGTCAATGCCTATTGCCCAGGTGTGGTCGGCACCGACATGTGGGTGGAGATTGATAAGCGCATGGCTGACATTACCGGGGCGCCAGTGGGCGCGACCTACAAGAAATATGTGGAGGGCATCGCCCTGGGCCGTGCGCAAACGCCGGAGGATGTGGCGGGGTTGGTCGCCTATCTGGCCGGGCCGGACGCCGATTACATGACCGGGCAAGCGCCATTGATCGACGGCGGCCTGGTCTACCGCTGATGCCCAAGGCCCGCTCGGTTTGATGTGGGAGCTGGCTTATGTGGGAGCTGGCTTGCCTGCGATAGCATCACAACGGTGTATCAGTTACACCGAGGTGTTTGCATCGCAGGCAAGCCAGCTCCCACATTTGGCCCGCGTTTCGCCAGCTCGATACCTGTCGCTCGGCTGTACGCTCCCACCTTCTGACCGCGTCACATCAACTGGTTTTGCCAGGCATGTCGATGCCAAGCTGGTTGACCCGGCGATACAGGGTTGCCCTTGAGATGCCCAGCGCCTGGGCCGTCGGCAACGGCTTCCAGCGATGCCGGATCAACGCCTCCAGCACCACCTGGCGCTCTGGGCTCAGGCTGTCTTCCACCCGCCCGTCAGCCTTCTCGCCACGCACCTCCACCGGCAAGTCCGCCACTTGCAGCGTGGCGCCTTCGCATACTGCGCAGGCATAGGCCAGCACATGTCGCAGTTGCCGCACGTTGCCCGGCCAGGCATACCCCAGCAGCAACTCCAGCGCCGCCTGGCCGATACCCACGGCGACGCCGCTGCTGCGCGCTTGCTGCTCCAGCAGCCGGTTGATCAAGGCCAGCTTGTCGGTGCGCTCGCGCAACGGCGGCAGGCAGAAGCGCGCGCAGCCGAGGCGGAAGTACAGGTCTTCACGAAAGCTGCCCGCGCTGACCAGCGCCGACAGGTCGCGGTGGCTGGCGCAGATCACCTGGATGTCCACCGCGCGGGTTTTCGCCGCGCCCAACGGCGCCACTTCGCCTTCGGCCATTACCCGCAGCAAACGCGTCTGCAAAGCCAGGGGCATGTCGCCGATTTCATCGAGGAACAAGGTGCCGCCATCGGCCTGCACCAGCAGCCCCGGCATACCTTTGCTGGAAGCGCCGGTAAAGGCCCCGGCGACATAGCCGAACAGCTCGCTTTCGATCAGGTTTTCCGGGATAGCCGCACAGTTCACCGCCACAAACGGGCCGTGGCGACGGGCGCTGTGTTCGTGCAACTGGCGGGCGAAGACTTCCTTGCCGGCACCGGTTTCACCTTGCACCAGCACCGGCAGGTTACGGTCCTTGACCCGCACGGCCAGGCGCAGGTGCTCTTCCACGCGCGCATCGACCTGCGGAACCCGTGGCGCACGCGGCGGTTTGCGGCGCGGTGCGTTGACGCGCACGTGCAGGGCGCCGGGCGTGCCTCGCCAAGGCAAATGCTGGGCCGATTGGTCGGTCACCGCGCGCAACGCGTCCAGGTCGAACACCTCGCCGATATGCTCCGGCACCTGGCCGAAGCACACACGCAACGCCTGGCGCGCCTTGCTGTTCAACGCCTGCAGGCGACCGTCCTGGTCCCACGCCAGCAGCAGGTCGGGTTGGCTGTCCACATAACCCGGCGTGCCATGGGCCTGCAGCACCCAATGCTCGCGGGCGCTGTGCATGAAGAAGGCGTTTTCGATGGCCTGTGCACTCTGCGCCACCATCTGGCGCACCAGGTGCTGGCTGCGTCGATCATCCGGCGACTTGAGCGCCGAGGCGTCCATCACCCCCAGCAGGTTGCCCTGGGGGTCGAAGATCGGCGCGGCGGAGCAGGTGAGGCCGATAAATGCCGCGCGGAAGTGGTCGCGCTTGTGCACTGTCACTGCCGCCTTGCTGGTCAGCACCGTGGCCACGCCGCAGGTGCCTTCTTCGGCTTCCGACCAGCAAGTGCCCAGGTACAGGCCGGCCTTGCGGCAGTCGGTGCGAATCGCGGTGTCCACGCGGTGGTCGATGGTCTGGCCTTGGGCGTCGGTGAGCATCACGCAGTAGTCGGCATGCCGCACGCGGTGGTGCAGTTGCGCGACTTCTTCGCTGGCGATGCGCATGAACAGCTCGGCGCGTTCGCGGCATTCCTTGAGCAAGGGTTCACTGAGGATGCGCGGGCCCTGCAGCGAGCCGGGGTCCAGGTTGTGCTGTTCCATGGAACGCCGCCAGGAATCGAAAATCAGCGACGGCACCGGCGCCTGGGGCAGGCGATCGGCATTGCGGACCACGCGACTGACGCAGTCGACGTGCTCTCTGGAGTTCGCGGCGAGCATAAGGCCTCCGGTTCTCGGTCTTTGTTGTTATGCCCGCCATTAAGCGCGCATGCATCGGGCGGAACAAGCAGGGCCTGACCAAGTGCACGGGATGAGACGCAGCGTCTCATCCCGCCTGAGACGCGGCCTGCAGGCTGCAATGCGGCGTCTCATTCTGCGCCGGCCTGGAGCGCCGTTACAACCGCGCGCCACTGCTCTGGATCAAGGCTTCGGCAGATTTTCCAAGGCGTTGGCACAGGCTGTGCTGAAGGGTTTGCAGCTGGCCGCAGCCAGCCTTTTGTGTGTCGAGACAACCTGGAGAACAACAAGATGTCCACCCACCTGTCCACCGATCAATTGCTGCATGCCTATACCGTGATGCGCACCATCCGTGATTTTGAAGAGCGCCTGCACGTGGAATTCGCCACGGGCGAAATCCCAGGGTTCGTGCACCTGTACGCCGGCCAGGAAGCCAGCGCCGCCGGGGTCATGGCCCACCTCAACGATGACGACTGCATCGCTTCCAACCACCGTGGCCACGGCCATTGCATCGCCAAAGGCGTTGACGTGTTCGGCATGATGGCCGAGATCTACGGCAAGAAAACCGGCGTGTGCGGCGGCAAGGGCGGCTCCATGCACATCGCCGATCAAGAGAAAGGCATGCTCGGCGCCAACGGCATTGTCGGCGCGGGTGCGCCGTTGGCGGCCGGTGCCGCGCTGGCCGCCAAACTCAAGGGCAGCCAAGGCGTGGCCGTGGCGTTTTTTGGCGACGGCGGCTCCAACGAGGGCGCTGTGTTCGAGGCGATGAACCTGGCGTCAATCATGAAACTGCCGTGCCTGTTCGTCGCGGAAAACAATGGGTATGCCGAGGCCACCGGTTCCGGCTGGTCGGTGGCGTGCAAGGACATCGCCGATCGCGCCGCAGGGTTTGGCATGCCGGGGGTTATCGCCGATGGCAATGACTTCTTCGCCGTGCACCAGGCGCTGGGCGTGGCGGTAGAGCGGGCGCGCAACGGCGAGGGGCCGACGCTGGTGGAAGTGAAGCTGAGCCGCTTCTACGGCCACTTCGAAGGTGATGCGCAAACCTATCGCGGCCCCGATGAAGTGAAGAACCTGCGCGAGAACGCTGACTGCCTGGCGCTGTTCCGCCAGCGCTGTAACGCCGAAGGCTGGCTGGATGCGGCGCAATTCGAGCGTATCGACGGCGAGGTCGCGCAACTGATCGAAGACGCCGTGCGCCTGGCCAAGTCCGACCCCAAGCCCCAGGCCGCCGACCTGCTCAGTGATGTCTACGTCGCCTACCGCTAATAAGAATAACCTTCGGAGAGAATTTTCATGGCTCGCAAAATCAGCTATCAGCAGGCAATCAAAGAAGCCCTGGCCCAGGAAATGCGCCGTGACCAGAGCGTTTTCATCATCGGTCAGGATGTGTCCGGCGGCACCGGCGCCCCTGGCGAACAGGATGCCTGGGGCGGCGTGCTCGGGGTGACCAAAGGCCTTTACCCGGAATTTCCCGAGCGCGTATTGGACGCGCCGTTGTCCGAAGTCGGCTACGTGGGCATGGCCGTTGGCGCGGCCACCCGTGGCATGCGCCCGGTGTGCGAGTTGATGTTCGTCGACTTCATCGGCTGCTGTCTCGATCAGTTGCTCAACCAGGCCGCCAAGTTCCGCTACATGTTCGGCGGCAAGACCACCACGCCGCTGGTGATCCGCGCCATGTACGGCGCCGGCCTGCGTGCGGCGGCCCAGCACTCGCAGATGCTCACCTCGATGTGGACGCATATTCCCGGCCTTAAAGTGGTGTGCCCGGCCACGCCCTATGACGCCAAGGGCATGCTGATCCAGGCGATCCGCGATAACGACCCGGTGATCTTCCTCGAACACAAGATGCTCTACAGCCTGCAAGGCGAGGTGCCGGAAGAGCTGTACACCGTGCCGTTCGGTGAAGCCAACTTTGTGCGCGAAGGCAAGGACGTGACCCTGGTGACCTACGGGCGCATGGTGCATATCGCCCTGGAAGCCGCCGCTAACCTGGCCCGCCAGGGCGTCGACTGCGAAGTGCTGGACCTGCGCACCACCAGTCCGCTCGACGAAGACAGCATCCTTGAAAGCGTCGAGAAAACCGGGCGGCTGGTGGTGATCGACGAGTCCAACCCACGCTGTTCGATCGCCACCGATATCAGTGCGCTGGTTGCGCAAAGGGCGTTTTCTTCCCTGCGCGCGCCGATTGAGATGGTCACCGCGCCGCACACCCCCGTGCCGTTTTCCGACGCATTGGAAGACCTGTACATCCCCAACGCCGCGAAGATCGAAGCCGCCGTGCTGAAGATCGCCGACAAGAGGAACGCCGCATGATCCACACCCTGACCATGCCCAAGTGGGGGCTGTCGATGACCGAAGGGCGCATCGATGTCTGGCTCAAGCAACCCGGCGACCGGGTGGAGAAAGGCGAGGAGGTGCTGGACGTAGAGACCGACAAAATCTCCAGCAGCGTCGAGGCGCCATTCAGTGGTGTATTGCGCCGGGTATTGGCGCTGAGCGACGAGACCTTGCCGGTCGGCGCCTTGCTGGGGATCGTCGTGGAAGGCGAGGCCACGGAAGCCGAGATTGACGCTGTGATTGAACGCTTCAACGCCGGGTTTGTTTCCAGCGCAGCCGAGGCCGAAGCCTCTGGGCCAACTGCGCAGAAAGCCGAGATAGGCGGGCGCTTGCTGCGTTATCTCGACCAGGGCGAAGGCGGCACGCCGTTGGTGCTGGTCCACGGGTTTGGTGGCGACCTGAACAACTGGCTGTTCAACCAACCGGCATTGGCCGCCGAGCGCCGTGTGATCGCCCTGGACCTGCCGGGGCATGGCGAGTCGGGCAAGCATTTGCAAAGCGCCGATGCCCAGGAGCTGAGCCAGGCGGTGTTGGCCCTGCTTGACCACCTCAAGCTCGACCGCGTGCACCTGGCCGGGCATTCCATGGGCGGGTTGGTTTCCCTGACGGTTGCCGCCCAGGCACCCGAGCGCGTCGTGTCGTTGACCCTGATCGCCAGCGCCGGCCTGGGCCCGGATATCAACGGTGATTACCTGCAAGGCTTTGCCGGCGCAACAAACCGCAATGCCCTCAAGCCCCAGTTGACCCAATTGTTCAGCGACCCTGCGCTGGTGACGCGGCAGATGCTGGAGGACATGCTCAAGTTCAAGCGGCTCGAAGGCGTGGACCAAGCCCTGCGCCAGCTCAATCAGCAACTGTTCGAGGGCGGGCGGCAGAAGCTCGATCTGCGCGGTGGGGTGGGGCGACAGCCGAGCCTGGTGATCTGGGGCAGCGATGACGCAATCATCCCGGCGACGCATGCCGAGGGGTTGCCGGCCCAGGTGCAGATTCTGCCGGGGCAGGGGCATATGGTGCAGTTGGAAGCGGCGGAACGGGTGAACCAATTGGTCAATACCTTCCTCAAATCGTTGCCCTGACCTGCCAGCAAGGGAAGGAGGGGGCTTGCTCCCTCCTGTATCAATGGATGCATTGATGCCTCGGGCGTGGCAGGCTGGGCGACGTTTTCCTACGATTTTTGGAGATTTACCGTGCCAACAGCATCTTCCGTAATTGAAATCCCGGTGCCGGCCGACCAGGTCTGGCAGTTGGTGGGGGGCTTCAACAGCCTGCCGGACTGGCTACCCCTTATCGCCAAGAGCGAGCCCGGCGAAGGGGGCCGCTTGCGACACCTGAGCACCGCCGACGGCGGCGTGATCGTCGAGCGCTTGCAGACATTCGATAACGTGGCGCGCACCTACAGCTACACCATTGAACAGTCGCCGTTTCCGGTGAGTGCCTACCTGGCAACGTTGCAGGTCGAGGCGCTGACGGAGTCGTCGGCGAAGGTGACCTGGTCTGGCGTGTTTACCCCGGCGGCCGGGACTGAAGATGCGGCGGTCGAAGCGTTGTTTGCCGGCGTGTACAGCGGCGGATTAGAGGCGCTGCGCGCCAACTTCCCGGCCTGATCTTTCAAACACCGCAAACCCAATGTGGGAGCTGGCTTGCCTGCGATGGCCATAGGTATCTACGCATCTTTGTAGTGAGCGGGCTTGCCCCGCGCTGGGCTGCGAAGCGGCCCCCAAACCAGGTGAATTGGGTTTGTCTGAAGCTGCGCGGTGTCTTTATTGGGGCGGCTTCGCCACCCAACGCGGGACAAGCCCGCTCGCCACAGGGTAATTCGCCAGCCTCTGAAAATTGTGTAGATACCTATGGCTATCGCAGGCAAGCCAGCTCCCACAGGTTGACCGAGGCGATCTCAGGCTTCGGGCATGAGTTGCTGGCGGCACTCCAGCATCAGCCTTGCCCCACCGCTTGCACTGGCGCCCACCTCCAACTTGAACCCATGCAAGTTGATGATCGCCGCCACAATCGACAAGCCCAGGCCGAACCCACCTTGCTGGTCGCTTTCGTCCACGCGATAAAAGCGTTGGAACACCGCCTTGCGCTCGGCCGCCGGTATGCCGGGTCCGGAGTCGTGCACTTCGATGCGAGTACTGCCGGCATCGTTGACCCCGCGCAACCTCACTTCGCCGCCCGGCGGCGAGAACTTGATCGAGTTGCTCAGCAGGTTGGCCAGGGCCTCGAACAGCAGTGCGCGGTCGCCGGTGATCCAGGGCAGCGAGTCCGGCGCTTCCAGCACCAGCTGCAGCTCGCCTTCTTCCGCCAGGGGCAGGTAAAAATCGTGCAACTCGCGCAACAGCGGCAGCGGGTCCATCACCAGGAAACCGGAGCGTCGCTGGTGGTCTTCCAGTTCGGAGATACGCAATAGCCCGCGAAAGCGCGCCATCAAGGTGTCGGTCTCGGCAATCGCGTCGTCCAGCTTCACTGCGCAGTCCGACTCTGCCTCGGCTTCCTGCTTGATGCGATACAACTGCGCGCGCAGGCGAGTCAGCGGGGTGCGCAGGTCGTGGGCGATGTTGTCGCAGACGCCCTTGACCTCGTTCATCAGCTTTTCGATGCGGTCCAGCATGGCGTTGACGATGGCCGCGAGCATGTCCAGCTCATCGCGGCGGTTCGACAGCGGCAGGCGGTGGGTGAGGTCGCCGGCGACGATCGCTTCGGCGCTGGCCTGGATCCCGCGAATCCGCCGCAACGGGCGGCGCCGCAACAGATGCCAGCCGGCCGCGCCCGGAATGATCGTCAGCGACAGCGCCCACAGCAGGGCATGCCAGATAATCCGGGTCACGCCGAACAGCGAACCGTTGGCACGCACCAGTACCAGCCAGCGGCCGTCCGCGGTGTGGGTGGCCACGGCGTCGCAGCTGTCCTCGGGCAGTTTGGGATCATCGGAGTCGACGCAATTGGCCAGGGCATGGATTTTGCCGTCCAGGGGCAGGTCCGACGGCACTGCGCGGATTGGCCCGCTGAGGGGGCGCAATTGCTCGTCGAACAGGCCATAGGCGTCCACGCCCTTCATGTCGAAGGTCATGCTGGTGGTCAGCGCCTCCACCAATTCTTCGCCGTCGAAGCGCTGGAACAGGTGCTGGCGCTGCAGCAGGGAATGGCGCGACAAATCGCCCAGGTAACCCGACACCTCAAAATACAGCACCCCCATCAGGATGCAGCTCCAGGCCACGAATAACGAGCTGTATAGCGCCAGCAAACGGCTGCTGGAAGAGCGCCAGCCCTTAGAGGGGTTCAGCAATGACATAACCGGAGCCTCGCACCGTGCGGATCAGCGGCGTGAGGCCCGGCGGGTCGATTTTCTTGCGCAGGCGACCGATGTGCACATCGATCAGGTTGGTGCCCGGGTCGAAGTGATAGCCCCAGACTTCCTCGAAAATCATCATCCGCGACAGGATCTGCCCGGTGTTGCGCATCAGGAACTCAAGCAGCTTGTATTCGGTGGGCAACAGGCTCAGCGGTTGGTCGGCGCGGCTGGCTTCGCGGCTGATCAGGTTCAGCTCCAGGTCGGCCACGCGCAGGGCGGTTTCGAACTCCTTGACCGTGCTCTTGCGCCGCAGCAGCACTTCGACGCGGGCGGCCATTTCATCCGAGGCGAACGGCTTGGTCAGGTAATCGTCACCGCCGGCCCGCAGGCCGCGCACGCGTTCGTCGACATCGGAGAGGGCGCTGATCATCAGGATCGGCGTCGCCACACCGATGGTGCGCAGGGTGGTGACGATGGCCAGGCCATCGAGTTCCGGCAGCATGCGGTCGAGGGTGATCAGGTCGTAATCACCACTCACGGCACGCACCAGGCCCTCGCGGCCGTTGTCTACCCAATCTACTTCCAGTCCATGGCTACTCAGCTCCGCGACGATCTCGCGGGCCGTTACGGCGTCATCCTCGATGGTCAAAATACGGGTCATAGGATTACCTGGTGAGCGATTCACACTGAAGTGCGGGCATTTTGCCAAGAAATGGCTGAACGCTTCCTAAATAAAACTTCACTTTGGCAAAACTGACACAACTTTCATGGGCGGACAGTGACAGGCGTGTGGGGGGATGCATAACGCCCGCTTAAATCGGTCACTTCTTGCAACTTGCATGGTTTGTGTTAGTTCAAATTAGTTAACTTATTGAAATATAAAGATTTTAAAATCTGAAGCGACTGGCATGGTGCCTGCACTGTCTCTTTTGAGACTTGTAACACTATTTTTCCTGCCGGGAGCAAAACAACAATGATCACCTCTTCATCCACGCTGCAAGAGTCGAGCACGCTCTCCGGGGTATCCTGGGGGGCGATCTTTGCCGGGGCCGCTGCGGCGGCGGCGTTGTCGCTGATCCTGGTATTGCTGGGCTTCGGCCTGGGCTTTTCGGCGGTATCGCCGTGGGCCGACAGCGGTATCAGCGCCAAGGGGCTTGGCATCTCCACAATTATCTGGCTGGCGTTTACCCAGATCGTCGCGTCCGGGCTTGGCGGCTACATTGCCGGCCGGTTGCGAGTGAAGTGGGCCAACATGCATGGCGATGAGGTGTACTTTCGCGATACCGCCCACGGTTTCCTGGCCTGGGCCGTGGCCACGCTGATCACGGCAATGCTGGTGGTCGGTTCGGTGAGCAGTGCCGTCAGCGGCGGTGTGAAAGCCGGTGCCAGCGTGGTATCGAGTGCCGCGGGTGGCATGACCCAAGCCGCCGGTTCCGCGGCCAATGGCAGTGCTGATCACCTTGATTACTACGTCGACAGCCTGTTTCGCGATGATCGTCCTGCGGCGGTCAGCGACGATGCGGTACACGGCGTGGTCGCACGGATTCTCGGTCGCACCGTGAGCAACAACGGTGAGCTGGCTGCTGAAGACCGCGCCTACCTGGCCCACTTGATCAGCCAGCGCACCAACCTCAGCCAGGCCGATGCCGAGGCGCGTATCGACAAGGTCTACGGCGATGCCCGTAAAGCCGTCGAAGACGCCAAGCTCAAAGCCAAACAAGCCGCCGACACTGCCGCCAAAGTGGCCGCCTATACGTCGCTGTGGATGTTTATCGCGCTGCTGATTGGCGCCTTCTTCGCCAGCTTCGCTGCAACCTTCGGCGGTCGCCGCCGGGATGCAGTGGTGTATGTCGAAACCGAACATTTTGTCCGTTAATAAAAGGAGAACATCATGCGCTCATTACTTCTGTGGTTCCTCGGCATTCCGATTCCGATCATCATTCTGATCGCGATCTTTATGTGATTTGAGCAACGCCCGTTCCAGTGTGGGAGCGGGCTTGCTCGCGAATGCGGTGTACCAGCGAGCACATCTGGTGACTGACACTCTGCATTCGCGAGCAAGTCGAATCGTCGCACCGCCGCTCCCACATTTGGTTCTGCGCCGTGTCAGACAAACGTCAGGCACATTTGTCAGTCATCAAACCCCACCTGCTCATGAATCTCATCCACCTTCAACTCCAACCGATACGCCACCGCGATAAACAACGCCTGGCACAGGCACAGCGTGGCGCTCAGCGAGCGGAAGGCAAACGATGATCCCTCATTGACCAACAACACCGCGTTCGCCCGCTTGGCCAGGGGCGACAGGTTGCTGTCGGTAATGATCAATGTCTTGGCCTGGTGGTGCTGGGCAATCCGCAGGCAGTGCTGGGTCTCTTTGCCATAGGGCGTAAAGCTGATGGCGATCACCAGGTCATTGGCACGCACGCTGCGCATCTGCTCGCGGTAGCTGCCGCCCAGGCCGGAGACCAGGTGAATGCGCTTGTTGGTGTGCTGCAGGTTGTAGACCAGGTAGTCCGCCACCGCAAAGGAGCGGCGTACGCCGACCACATAGATATTATCGGCGTTGACCACCAGGTCCACGGCCTTGTCGAAGGCCACGTCATCCAGTTCCAGCCCCAGCCTTTCGATACCCGACAATGTTGCGTTGACGCACTCGCGCGCCAGGTCGCCGCCGCTGGCCTTTTGCGACTTGTTGGCGATCATGCTGCGGATGCGCTGCTGGTAGTTCTGCACCGGCGTGGTCTTGTGGGTGTAGGCCTCGCGAAACAGCGCCTGCATCTCACTGAACCCGCTGAACCCGAAGCGCTGGGAAAACCGCACAATGGCCGACGGGTGCACTTCGCACTCGCGGGCGATGTCGCTGATGCGGTCGACCATGATCCGGTCGCTCTGTTGGCTCATGTAGCTGGCGATGCGCTTGAGCTGGCGCGGCAGGCTCTCGTATTCGTCGGTAATCAGCTGCAACAGACGGTCGGCATTGATCGGAGGGCTGGCGACAGGTTCTTCCAGGGCGGTCTCGTGATCGGTGCGGGACATGGGCAATCCTTCTGACAGTTTCTTCTGATGCGCTGATGGGTGGCGCAAGTCTACAGGGTAGGCGCAAAAAAATACCTCGGCATCACGGGCGGCGCGGCCTGCTGAAACGATGCAGTGGGGCTGGAGTGATCCTGTGCAAGCTTAATGGAAAAAATATTCTACTGAAAAAATATATGGAATAAATATTGATTGGTGCAGCCGGACGTTCTAGTCTGCTTGCACCAAGAGCGTTTGCCGTCGCCACGGCGGCACAACGCAGGCTGATAAAAATAACAGGAGCCAGCATGGGCCAGACTCGTTTTGCCAGTGGGCGTCAATTGGATCTGATTTGCCTCGGGCGCCTGGGCGTCGACCTTTACGCACAGCAAGTGGGCGCGCGGCTTGAGGACGTTGCAAGCTTCGCCAAGTACCTTGGCGGTTCCTCCGCCAATATCGCCTTCGGCACCGCAAGACTCGGGCTCAAATCGGCCATGTTGAGCAGGGTCGGCGACGACCATATGGGCCGCTTCCTGGTGGAGTCCCTGGCTCGTGAAGGCTGCGATGTCAGCGGTATCAAGGTCGACCCGGAGCGCCTTACCGCCCTGGTGCTGCTGGGCCTCAAGGACCGCGAAACCTTCCCCCTGGTGTTCTACCGCGAAAACTGCGCCGACATGGCCCTGCGCGCCGAAGACATTCATGAAGATTTTATTGCTTCGAGCAAGGCGCTGCTGATCACCGGCACGCATTTCTCCACCGACGGCGTCTACAAGGCCAGCATTCAGGCCCTGGATTACGCCGCGCGGCACAACGTCAAGCGCGTGCTGGATATCGACTACCGCCCGGTGCTGTGGGGCCTGGCGGGCAAGGCGGATGGCGAGACCCGGTTTGTTGCCGACCAGAATGTGAGCCAGCATGTGCAGAAAATCCTGCCGCGCTTTGACCTGATCGTCGGCACCGAAGAAGAATTCCTGATCGCCGGCGGCAGTGAAGACTTGCTCACCGCCCTGCGTAAAGTGCGCGAGCTGACCCCGGCGACCCTGGTGGTCAAGCTCGGCCCGCAAGGTTGCACGGTGATCCACGGTGCCATCCCGGCGCAGCTCGAAGACGGTGCCATTTATCCCGGTGTACGCGTTGAAGTGCTCAATGTACTGGGTGCCGGCGATGCCTTTATGTCGGGCTTCCTCAGCGGCTGGATCAACGATGCCAGCGATGAGCGTTGCAGCCAGTTGGCCAACGCCTGCGGTGGCCTGGTCGTTTCGCGCCACGCCTGCGCCCCGGCCATGCCGACGCCTGCGGAGCTGGAGTATCTGTTCAACAGTCCGGTGCCGATCACGCGGCCCGACCAGGATGTGACTCTGCAACGCCTGCACCGTGTGACCGTGCCGCGCAAGGCTTGGAAGCAGTTGTTCGTGTTTGCCTTCGACCACCGCTGGCAATTGGTGGACCTGGCGCAAAAAGGCGGTCAGGACCCGGCGCGCATCAGTGACGCCAAGCAACTGTTTATCCAGGCCATCGAGCGTGTCGAGCGCAAACTGAGCGAGCAGGGCGTCGACGCCGATGTTGGCCTGCTCGCCGACCAGCGCTTCGGTCAGGACGCGCTCAACGCCGCCAGCGGTCGCGGCTGGTGGATCGCGCGCCCGGTGGAAGTGCAGAACTCGCGGCCGCTGGCGTTCGAACATGGCCGCTCGATTGGCAGCAACCTGATCGCCTGGCCCCAGGAACAAATCATCAAGTGCCTGGTGCAATTCCACCCGGACGACGAACCATTGCTGCGCCTGGAGCAAGAGGCGCAACTCAAGGCGGTATACGAGGCCTCGATCGTCAGCGGCCATGAACTGCTGCTGGAAGTCATCCCGCCCAAAGATCATCCGTCCACTTACCCGGACGTGCTCTACCGCAGCCTCAAGCGCCTGTACAACCTGGGCATCTACCCGGCGTGGTGGAAGATCGAAGCGCAGTCGGCCGAAGACTGGCAGCGCTTGGACGCGCTGATCCATGAGCGCGACCCGTACTGCCGTGGCGTGGTGCTGCTGGGCCTGAATGCCTCGGCCGAATGCCTCGCCGAGGGCTTCCGGCAGGCACGCCTGAGCACCACCTGCCGGGGCTTCGCCGTGGGCCGCACGATTTTCCAGGAGCCGAGCCGCGCGTGGATGGCGGGGGAGATTGACGATGAGACTCTGATCCAGCGTGTCCAGGCTACCTTCGAACAGCTGATCAATGCCTGGCGCAGTGCCAGGGCCTAGTCAGAGTCTCAACTTGAAATGCAATCCAATGTGGGAGCGGGCTTGCTCGCGAATGCGGTACATCAGATATAAATCTGTTAACTGACACACCGCCTTCGCGAGCAAGCCCGCTCCCACATAAAGCAGATCCCAGTGATCTCTAGATAAAAACAATAGGTGCAGCCATGCCCGCAATCCGAATTGGCATCAACCCGATCTCCTGGAGCAACGACGACCTACCGGCCCTGGGCGGCGAGACGCCCCTGAGCACCGCCCTGAGCGAAGGCAAGGAAATCGGCTACGAAGGTTTCGAACTCAACGGTAAATTCCCCAAGGACGCCAAGGGCGTTGGCGATGTATTGCGCCCGTACGACCTGGTCCTGGTCTCCGGCTGGTATTCCAGCCGCCTGGCCCGACGCTCGGTAGCGGAAGAAATCGAGGCCATCGCCGGCCATGTCGAGTTGTTGAAACACAACGGCGCCACGGTACTGGTCTACGGCGAGGTCGCCGATTCGATCCAGGGTTCGCGCATCCGCCTGATCGAACGCCCGCGCTTTCACAGCGAGCAGGCCTGGCAGGACTATGCGGACAAACTCACTGAACTGGCGCGCTTTACCCTGTCCCAGGGCGTGCGCCTGGCCTACCACCACCACATGGGCGCCTATGTCGAATCCCCGGAAGACATCGACCAGTTGATGAAACGCACGGGCCCCGAAGTCGGCCTGCTGTTCGATTCGGGCCACTGCTACATGGGTGGCGGTGAACCGCTTGAGGTGTTGCGCAAACACATCGACCGCATCTGCCACGTGCATTTCAAGGACGTGCGCAAAGCGGTGGTGCAGCTGGCGCGCAACCAGATGTGGAGCTTTCCCGATTGCATCGTCAACGGCACCTTTACCGTGCCGGGCGATGGCGATATCGACTTCGCCGCATTGCTCGATGTGCTGCTGGCCGCGAAATATCAAGGCTGGCTGGTGGTCGAGGCCGAGCAGGACCCGGCGGTCGCGCCCAGCTATATATATGCGAAAAAAGGCTATGACACGTTACGTGCTCTTTTGAATGAGAGGACCGGAAAATGAGCTTGTTGGTCAAAGGCAGCAAAGGCGGCAAAACCCTGGTCGCCCTGGAAGAAGGCCGCCTGGAGTATGTGGGTTTTCGCGCCTACCGCCTGAGCCTGGGCGAAACCCTGCCGGTCAGCGCCGGCGACAAAGAGCTGTGCCTGGTACTGCTCAGCGGTCGCGTGAATATCGAGGGCGAAGGTTTCAACTGGCAGAACCTGGGGGACCGCCAATCGGTCTTCGAAGACAAATCGCCGTTCGCCGCGTACCTGCCGCCGGGCACCGACGCCCAGGTCACCGCCTTGAGCGATGTGCAGATCGCCGTCTGCGCGGCACCCGGCGCGCAAGGCTACGCGCCGCGCCTGATTCGCCCGGAAAACTGCAAGCGCAGCGTGCGCGGCAAAGGCGCCAATACCCGCTACGTGTGCGACATCCTGCCCGACAGCGAGCCGGCGCACTCGTTGCTGGTGGTGGAGGTACGCACACCGTCCGGGCATTCGTCGAGCTACCCGCCGCACAAGCACGACACCGACAACCTGCCGCACCAGAGCTTCCTGGAAGAAACCTACTACCACCAGGTCAACCCGCCCCAGGGCTTCGTGTTCCAGCGCGTCTACACCGACGATCGCAGCATCGACCAGGCCATGGCCGTGGAAAACAGCGACCTGGTGGTGGTGCCCAAGGGCTATCACCCGGTCAGCGTGCCGTATGGCTACGAGTCCTATTACCTGAACGTGATGGCCGGCCCCAAGCGCGCCTGGCATTTCCACAACGACCCGCAGCACAGTTGGCTGCTGGACCTCTAAGCGGTTCCGGACGGAGAACAATAACAATGAAGTCGCCTTTACGCTTTGCCCTGAACCGCATGGTCGCGCCGCACCTGTCCCTGCCGGATTTCATCCAGTTGGCCGCCACGCTCAAGTGCGATGCCATCGAGATCCGCAACGACCTGGCGGACCGCCAAATCGAATTCGGCACCCCGGCCAGCCGCGTGCGCGAACTGTGCGCGGCGCAGGGCATTACGGTGCTGTCGATCAACGCGCTGTACCCCTTTGATGTGTGGAACGATGAACGCCGTGCCCAGGCGATAGCGCTGGCGACCTACGCCCGCGAATGTGGTGCCCAGGGCCTGGTGATGTGCCCGTTCAATGAGCCCGGCGACACGCGCAACGAAGCCCAGCGCGCGGCCGGCCTTCGCACGGCGTTAAGCGAGTTGGCGCCGATCCTGCGCGAGTACGCGATCATGGGTTTCATCGAACCCCTGGGCTTTGAAGAGTGCGCCATGCGGCGCAAGCGCGTGGCAGTGGAGGCGATCAAGTCCATCGGCGGCCTGGATGTATTCCGCCTGGTGCATGACACCTTCCACCATCACCTGGCCGGCGAGCAGGAGTTCTTCCCGGAGCTGACCGGGCTGGTGCATATCTCCGGCGTGGAAGACGCCGAGGCGCCGCTCAATGCGATACGCGACGGCCACCGTGTGCTGGTAGGCGAGGGGGACATCCTCGGCAATGCGGCGCAGATCGACACCTTGCTCAGCAGCGGCTACAGCGGTTACCTGTCGTTCGAGCCGTTTGCCGAGAGCGTGCATGGGTTGGCGGATATTCAGCAGGCGTTGGGTGCGAGCATGGCCCACCTGAACAACTCCCGGACCTGACGCCGAACAACCTGTGGGAGCTCCCACACTGGATTACCGTTGATCGACAGATTTGCATTCATACAAGGTGCGAACATGACCACAACACGATTGACCATGGCCCAGGCTCTGGTGAAGTTCCTGGATAACCAATACATCGAAGTCGACGGCGTGCAGAGCAAGTTCGTCGCCGGCGTATTCACGATTTTCGGCCATGGCAACGTGCTGGGCCTGGGCCAGGCCCTGGAGCAGGACAGCGGTGACCTGGTTGTCCACCAGGGCCGCAACGAGCAGGGCATGGCCCATGCCGCCATCGGTTTCGCCAAGCAGCACCTGCGCCGCAAGATCTACGCGTGCACCGCGTCGGTAGGCCCCGGTGCCGCCAACATGCTCACCGCCGCCGCGACCGCCACGGCCAACCGCATCCCGTTGTTGCTGTTGCCGGGCGACGTCTACGCCAGCCGTCAGCCCGACCCGGTGCTGCAACAGATCGAGCAGTTCCATGACTTGAGCATCAGCACCAACGACGCGTTCCGCTCGGTGAGTAAATACTGGGACCGCATCAACCGTCCCGAGCAGTTGATGACGGCGGCCATTCACGCCATGCGCGTGCTCACCGACCCGGCCGAAACCGGCGCCGTGACCCTGGCCTTGCCTCAGGACGTACAGGCCGAAGCTTGGGACTATCCCGATTACTTCCTGCAAAAACGCGTGCATCGCATCGACCGTCGCCCGGCCACCGCCGCGATGATCGCGGATGCGCTGGCCGCCTTTGACGGCAAGCGCAAACCGCTGATCATCTGTGGCGGCGGCGTGAAGTATTCCGGCGCCAATGCTGCGTTGCAGGCGTTTGCCGAGCGCTTTGATATCCCCTTCGCCGAAACCCAGGCCGGCAAAAGCGCGGTGGTTTCCAGTCACCCGCTGAACGTGGGTGGGATCGGTGAAACCGGCTGCCTGGCGGCGAACCTGCTGGCGCCCGAGGCCGACCTGATCATTGGTATCGGCACGCGCTATACCGACTTCACCACCTCGTCCAAGTCGTTGTTCAAGCACCCCGAGGTGACGTTTTTGAACCTCAATATCAGCCCCTGCGATGCCTTGAAGCTCGACGGCGTGCAGGTGCTGGCCGACGCGCGAACCGCCCTGCAAGCGCTCGCCGATGCCCTGGGGGATTACCGTTCCGGTTGGGGCGAGCAGGTCGCTGACGCCAAGGCGCAGTTGGACGCAGAGGTGGATCGCGTGCATCAGGTGGAGTATGCCGGCGACGGCTTCGTGCCCGAGGTCGACGACCACCTGGACCGCGCGGTGCTACGTGAATTCATCGAACTGACCGGCTCCTGCCTGACCCAAAGCCGCGTGCTGGGCGTGCTCAACCAGACCCTGGCCGACGACGCCATCATCGTCGCCGCCGCCGGCAGCCTGCCCGGCGACCTGCAGCGTGCCTGGCGCAGCAAGGGCGTGAACACCTACCACGTCGAATACGGCTATTCATGCATGGGCTACGAGATCAATGCCGCCCTGGGCGTGAAACTCGCCGAGCCGACCAAAGAGGTCTACGCCCTGGTGGGTGACGGTTCCTACATGATGCTGCATTCGGAGCTGGCGACCTCGATCCAGGAGCGGCGCAAGATCAATGTGGTGCTGCTCGACAACATGGCCTTCGGCTGTATCAACAACCTGCAGATCGGCAACGGCATGGACAGCTTCGCCACCGAGTTCCGCTTCCGCAACCCCGAGAGCGGCAAGCTCGACGGCGGCCTGGTGCCGGTGGATTTCGCCATGAGCGCGGCGGCCTACGGCTGCAAGACCTACAAGGTGAGCACCGTGGAACAACTCGAAGCGGCCCTGGCCGATGCGCGCACGCAGACGGTGTCGACGCTGATCGATATCAAGGTGCTGCCCAAGACCATGGTCCACGGCTACCTGTCGTGGTGGCGGGTCGGCGTGGCGCAGGTGTCCACCAGCGAACGCACGAACGCCGCCGCGAAAAAACTCAATGAACAATTGGCAAAAGCCCGGCAGTACTAATAACAAAAGGAGTGTTTGCATGTCTTTGCTTTCTAATTCACTGCGCATAGGTGTCATCGGTACGGGCGCCATCGGCCGCGACCATATTCGCCGTTGCAGCCAGACCTTGCTCAACAGCCAGGTGGTGGCGGTGACCGACATCAACCTTGAGCAAGCGGCCAAGGTCGTCGCCGAGTTGAAGCTGGACGCCGAGGTGTACGCGGACGGCCATGCGCTGATCCAGTCGCCGCAGGTCGAGGCGGTCCTGGTCACTTCGTGGGGCCCGAGCCATGAGGAGTTCGTGTTGGCGGCGATCGCCGCCGGCAAGCCGGTGTTCTGCGAAAAACCCCTGGCCGTCACCGCCGAGGGCTGCCGCCGGATCGTCGAGGCCGAAGTGGCCCATGGCAAGCGCCTGGTGCAGGTCGGTTTCATGCGCCCGTACGACGAAGGCTACCGCGCCCTCAAGGCCGTGATCGACAGCGGCCAGATCGGCGAGCCCCTGATGCTGCACTGCGCGCACCGCAACCCAACGGTGGGTGAGAACTACAAGACCGACATGGCGATCACCGACACCTTGATCCACGAGCTGGACGTGCTGCGCTGGTTGCTCAATGACGACTACGTGTCGGTGCAAGTGGTATTCCCGCGTAAGACCAGCAAAGCGCTGGCTCATTTGCGCGACCCGCAGATCGTGTTGCTGGAAACCGCCAAGGGCACGCGCATCGATGTGGAGGTCTTCGTCAACTGCCAGTACGGCTACGACATCCAGTGCGAAGTAGTGGGGGAGACCGGCATCGCCAAGTTGCCGGAGCCGTCCCAGGTGCAACTGCGCAGCGGGGCCAAGCTGTCCAACGCGATCCTGATGGACTGGAAGGACCGTTTTATCGGTGCCTACGACGTGGAGTTGCAGGCGTTCATCGACAGCGTGCGCGCCGGCCAGGTCGGTGGGCCGTCGGCGTGGGATGGTTTTGCCGCGGCGGTGGCGGCGGATGCGTGCATCGAAGCCCAGGGCAGCGAGCAGATTGTGAAGGTCAGCTTGCCGCAGCGTCCGCGCTTTTACGGCTAACCCACTGAAGAACTCGGTTAAAAATGTGGGAGCGGGCTTGCTCGCGAATGCGCAGTGTCAGTCACTGAATTTGCAGCTGACCCACCGCATTCGCGAGCAAGCCCGCTCCCACATTTTGCTCGGGTTTGCACTTCATACAAGGAGTGAATTATGCGAATCGGACTAGTCGGCTACGGCCACGGCGGGCGTTTCTTCCACGCCCCGTTACTGGCAACCCTGCCAGGCGCAACCTTTGTCGGCGTGGTGACCCGTTCACCCGAACGCCGCCAGCAATTGCACAGCGATCACCCCGGCGTGAGAGCCTTCGACTCCATCGGCCAGCTCGTTGAAGCCGGTGTCGATGCGCTGGTCATTTCCACCACCCTCAAAGGCCGCCCGGCGCTGGTGCTGGAGGCTATCGAACACGGCGTGGCGGTGGTAAGCGACAAACCCTTCGCCGCCAATGCCGAGCAGGCCCAGGCGCTGATCACCGCCGCCGAGCGCCATGAAGTGCTGTTGAGCGTCTACCAGAACCGGCGCTGGGACTCGGATTACCTGACCCTGCGCAAACTCATCGACGCCGGCGCCCTCGGCCAGATCAGCCGTTTCGAATCCCGCGTGGAGCGCTACGGCCCCCAAGCGGTGGGCAATGCCAGCGGCGGCGGGTGGTTGCGCGACCTGGGCAGCCACTTGGTGGACCAGGCGCTGCAACTGTTCGGCCCGGTGGAGCGGGTGTTTGCGCAACTGCATTACACCGCCGAACACCCCAGCATCGACCACGGTTTCTTTGTCTCCCTGACCCACGCCAACGGCGTGATTTCCCACCTGTGGGGCAATGCCCTGCAAAACTGCCAGGCGCCGCGCTTTCGTGTGAGCGGCAGCCTGGGCTGTTACACCGTCGACGGCCTGGATGGTCAGGAAGAAGCGCTGATGGCCGGCAAATCACCAAAAACCGAAGGCGAGCACTGGGGCGCCGAGGAACATCGGCGCTGGGGCTGGTTCGAACAAGGCCCGGAGCGCGAACGGGTACCGTCGGAGAAAGGTTGCTGGACGCAGTTCTATCGCCAGTTGCAAGCAGCTGTGCAAGGGCAGGGGCCGTTACCGGTGGATGCCCATGACGCGCTGGAAACCACCCGTGTACTGGATGCCGCGCGTCTCAGCGCGGAGCGCCGGCAGGTCATCGACATGGCGGCGCTGTAGGAGATTTCCACAGAAATAGAACAAAATTCTAAAAGATGTTGATATGGAAATTTTTTTCCAATAAAGTCTTTTCCAGGTTGCAGAAAGTACGTTCGGACGCGATTCGAGCGACTCAACAAAAACAAGATTAAAAACAACCAGGTACCGTCAGATGAAAATCTTCAACGCTGTACTGCGCGTTTTACGCCCTGCCCACAAGCCACGCGGCCTGCCCCGCGCCCGTCCGTTCTATTTCTCCTTTCTCAACATGCTGTGCGTCGAAAACCAAGGCGCGCTGGTGTGCTGCATTCCGGGAGCACCGGTGGTTCGACTGCCGTCATCTTCGCTCTGAGCTCATATCTGATAAACGCTACGTCCAAAAAACCAACAAGAAAGTGGAGACAGACCGTTCATGAAGACCCCGATCCGTTTTACCGCGCTGGCCCTGTCGTTGATGCTGGGCAGCGGTGTCGCATGCGCTGCCGACCTCAAAGTGGGCGTGAGCATGTCCGCCTTCGATGACACCTTCCTCACCTACCTGCGTGAAGACATGGACAAGCAAGCCAAGTCCTATCCCAAGGGTGACGGCGTGCAATTGCAGTTCGAAGACGCGCGCGCCGACGTGGTCAAGCAACTGAGCCAGGTCGAGAATTTCATCAGCCAGAAGGTCGATGCGATCATCGTCAACCCGGTGGATACCGCGTCGACCAAGAACATCATCAATGCCGCCAGCAAGGCCGGCATCCCGCTGGTGTTCGTCAACCGTCGTCCCGACCAGAAAGACTTGCCCAAGGGCGTGGTAGCGGTGACTTCCGATGACCTCGAAGCGGGCAGGATGCAAATGCAGTACATCGCCGAAAAGATGGGCGGCAAGGGCAAAATCGTGATTTTGCTGGGTGATCTGGCCAACAATGCCACCACCAATCGGACCAAAGGCGTGAAAGAGGTTCTGGCTAAATACCCCGACATCAAGATCGAGCAGGAACAGACCGGTACCTGGCTGCGTGACCGCGGCATGACCCTGGTCAACGACTGGCTGACCCAGGGCCGCGAGTTCAACGCCGTGCTGGCCAATAACGACGAAATGGCGATCGGTGCATCCATGGCCCTCAAGTCCGCAGGTACCAAGCCGGGCAGCGTATTGATCGCGGGGGTTGATGGCACGCCGGATGGCTTGAATGCAATCACCCGGGGTGACATGGCCGCCTCGGCGTTCCAGGACGCCAAAGGGCAAGCGGTCGGTTCGGTGGAAGCGGCGCGCAAGATGGCGAAGAACGAGCCGGTCGAGCAGAACGTGATCATTCCGTACCAATTGATCACCCCGGACAACGTCAAAGACTTCAAATAGCCCCGACATAACAACAATAAGCCGGCAGGGCGGTCACGGCCGCCCTGCAGAAGGAGAACTTCCCTATGCTCGCTCAAGCGACGTCTTCCCAGCCTCCCGGTACGCTGTCCCCTGAGCTGGAAGAACCCTACCTGTTGGAAATCGTCAACGTCAGCAAAGGCTTTCCCGGTGTCGTTGCCTTGGCGGACGTGCAATTGCGCGTACGCCCAGGTTCGGTCCTGGCGCTGATGGGCGAGAACGGTGCCGGCAAATCCACCCTGATGAAAATCATCGCCGGTATCTACCAGCCCGACGCCGGCCAGATTCGCCTGCGCGGCAAGCCGATCCGGTTTGACACGCCGCTGGACGCCCAAAAGGCCGGCATCGCGATGATCCACCAGGAACTAAACCTGATGCCGCACATGAGCATCGCCGAGAACATCTGGATCGGCCGCGAGCAGCTCAACGGTTTGCACATGGTCAACCACCGCGAAATGCACCGCTGTACCGCCGAGTTGCTGGCGCGCCTGCGCATCAACCTGGACCCGGAAGAACAGGTGGGCAACCTGAGCATCGCCGAGCGGCAGATGGTCGAGATTGCCAAGGCCGTGTCTTACGATTCCGACATCCTGATCATGGATGAACCAACGTCGGCCATTACCGAAAAAGAAGTGGCCCACCTGTTTTCGATCATTGCCGACCTCAAGTCCCAGGGCAAAGGCATCGTCTACATCACCCATAAAATGAACGAAGTGTTTGCCATCGCCGATGAAGTGGCGGTGTTCCGCGATGGCCAGTACATCGGCCTGCAGCGTGCCGACAGCATGAACAGCGACAGCCTGATTTCGATGATGGTCGGGCGTGAGCTGAGCCAGCTGTTCCCGGTGCGCGAAACGCCGATCGGCGAGCTGCTGCTGTCGGTGCGCGACCTGCGCCTGGACGGTGTGTTCAAGGACGTGTCGTTCGACCTGCACGCCGGGGAAATCCTCGGCATTGCCGGCTTGATGGGCTCGGGCCGCACCAATGTGGCGGAAACCATTTTCGGCATCACCCCAAGCAGCGGCGGGCAGATCACCCTCGACGGCGAACCGGTGCGCATCACGGACCCGCACATGGCCATCGAGAAGGGCTTTGCGCTGTTGACCGAGGACCGCAAGCTCAGTGGCCTGTTCCCGTGCCTGTCGGTGCTGGAAAACATGGAGATGGCCGTGCTGCCGCACTATTCGGGCAACGGTTTTATCCAGCAAAAAGCCCTGCGCGCGCTGTGCGAAGACATGTGCAAGAAATTGCGGGTGAAAACCCCGTCCCTCGAGCAGTGCATCGACACCTTGTCCGGCGGGAACCAGCAAAAGGCCTTGCTCGCGCGCTGGCTGATGACCAACCCACGCCTGCTGATCCTGGATGAGCCGACTCGCGGCATTGACGTCGGTGCCAAGGCTGAGATCTACCGCTTGATTTCCTTCCTTGCCAGCGAAGGCATGGCGGTGATCATGATTTCCTCGGAGCTGCCCGAAGTGCTGGGCATGAGCGACCGGGTGATGGTGATGCACGAAGGCGAGCTGATGGGCACCCTGGACCGCAGCGAAGCGACCCAGGAAAAAGTCATGCAGTTGGCTTCCGGAATGACGGCAGTCCACTGACTACAGAATAAGAAGGTGATTGGCTATGAACGCAATAACAGACAACAAGCCTGCCACGGCCCCGGCCAAGCAACGGCGTCGCTTGCCCACCGAGTTGAGTATCTTCCTGGTGCTGATCGGCATCGGCCTGGTGTTTGAGCTGTTCGGCTGGATCGTGCGTGACCAGAGCTTCTTGATGAACTCCCAGCGCCTGGTGCTGATGATCCTGCAAGTGTCGATCATTGGCCTGCTGGCGATTGGTGTGACCCAGGTCATCATCACCACCGGCATCGACTTGTCCTCGGGCTCGGTACTCGCGCTGTCGGCGATGATCGCTGCCAGCCTGGCGCAAACCTCTGACTTTTCCCGGGCGGTGTTTCCGAGCCTGACCGACCTGCCGGTGTGGATCCCGGTGGCGATGGGCCTTGGCGTGGGGCTGCTGGCGGGGGCGATCAATGGCAGCATCATCGCCGTCACGGGCATCCCGCCATTCATTGCCACCCTGGGCATGATGGTGTCGGCCCGTGGCCTGGCGCGTTATTACACCGAAGGCCAGCCGGTGAGCATGCTCTCGGACTCCTACACGGCCATCGGCCATGGCGCGATGCCGGTGATCATCTTCCTGGTGGTGGCGGTGATTTTCCATATTGCCCTGCGCTACACCAAGTACGGCAAGTACACCTACGCCATCGGCGGCAACATGCAGGCGGCGCGCACTTCGGGCATCAACGTCAAGCGCCACCTGATCATCGTCTACAGCATCGCCGGTTTGCTCGCAGGCCTGGCCGGCGTGGTGGCTTCGGCACGGGCCGCCACCGGCCAGGCCGGCATGGGCATGTCGTATGAGCTGGATGCGATTGCCGCCGCGGTGATCGGCGGTACCAGCCTGGCGGGCGGGGTAGGGCGCATCACCGGCACCGTGATCGGCGCGCTGATCCTGGGGGTGATGGCCAGCGGGTTCACCTTTGTCGGGGTGGACGCCTATATCCAGGACATCATCAAGGGCCTGATCATTGTGGTGGCGGTAGTGATCGACCAGTACCGCAACAAGCGCAAGCTCAAGCGCTGAATCGGAGGCAGACCCATCCTGTGACGCTCTGCCTCACCTGTACACATTGATTTGATCGACAAAAGACCGAAAAATTTTCTGTAGTGAGCGGGCTTGTCCCGCGCTGGGCTGCGAAGCAGCCCCACAACAGGCGACCCAGTTCTACCTGACACTCGGCGGTGTATTTATTGGGGCCGCTTCGCAGCCCAGCGCGGGGCTTGCCCTAATGCCGTTCAGTTAAGCAAACGCAATGCTCAAAGCAACGAAGATCAAATGTGGGAGCTGGCTTGCCTGCGAAGACGTCGGCCCAGCAAACATTGATGTTGACTGGCCCACCGCTATCGCGGGCAAGCCCGCTCCCACAGGGTATCTGCGCTTAACTGAACGGCATTAGGGCAAGCCCTAATGCCGATCAGTTAAGTGAACGCAATGCTTAAATCAACGAAGATCAAATGTGGGAGCGGGCTTGCTCGCGAAGACGTCGGCACAGCAAACATTGATGTTTACTGACCCACCGCTTTCGCGAGCAAGCCCGCTCCCACAGGGGATTGCGCTTAACTGACTGGCATTAGGGCAAGCCCGCTCACTACAGAGATGTGTAGATACCTATTGCCATCGCTGAGGGGCGACCGATCTCTTATGTCTATCCCGGTTCAAATGTGGGAGCTGGCTTGCCTGCGATGGCGGTCTGTCAGGCGACGATTTTTTGGATCTGACCGAGTACATATCCATTTCTGCGGTAACGACTGCTATTGGTTCCGCCCTTACGGCGGCTCACTTTTGAAAAGCGCAAAAGTAAGCAAAACGCTCTTGCCCCAACACTCGGCACCTCGCTTAGGCTCGGTGTGCCCGAACGCAGGCTTGAATCCGTGGGCCGCCGCCACGCGCCATCCATGGCGCGGGGCGGCTAACCCGGCGTCCTGCCGGGTTACCCACGGATCAAGCCTGCGTTCGGCCAGCGTGTTTGACGGGGCGCCTGAGATCAAGATCAAAAGCCAGAGCAACAGCAACAGCAAGCAGTTGTGTAGATACCTATGGCCATCGCAGGAAAGCCAGCTCCCACAGTATTCAAGGCGCCAGCGGCATGAAGCGGCGCTCGGCCAACGCGCGGCTGATCTCGCCGCGATGCACATCCACCACGCTTTGTGCGCTCTCGGCCTTGGCCAGCAACGAGTAATAACTCTCGCGGCGCTGTTCCTTGGTTTTCAGGTGGGCGATGGCGTACTCGAGCTTGGGCGTGTCCGCCTTGGGGTAGTGGAAATGGGCGTACCACAGCGGAAAACCGTGCTTGTCGTTAACGGCGTATTCCTGGATGAAATCACGTCGTTCCCCACGCAGTGCGATGCGCTCGCCCAGCCTTGCAAGCTGGACTTTGTCCGCTTCGAGCAGGAACTGAAGATGCGCCGAGGTGGGTGGTAATTCCAGGGTGCGTTTGATGCGCAGTGATTTGCCGGTGGCCGTCAACCGGTCAACTGCCGCACGCAGGCGAGCGGCCAGCGCTCGATCATCATCGGTAGCTGGCTGCTCTTCTGGTTGTGCCGCGATGGCGCGCTCCAATTCACCTGCCAGCACGTCAAAACGCCTGGCTTCATAATCCAGGCTCTCCTGGATTTCGATGGGGTACCGGGAGACTCTGGCGTAGCCTTCCTCGCGCTTGATGGTCGCCTCCAGGGCCTTGAGTCGTTTGCGCGCTTCGCCTTTGACGTTACTGAGGGGCCGTGTGTCGGGAGGCAGCGACGGCTTTGAAGGGCGTACCTCAAGCACCTCATCCCAGCCGCTCTCATGTTCGGAGTAGGTCGCCAGCACCTGGTCGCTCATCCCCGAGCGTAGCTCGACAACGTCGATCGGCAAGGCAGTCCCGGCCGGTTTGAGGTCGCCGATCAGGACGCCGTGCGTGCGTGTACGGATGACTTTTTTGGTCGGTTTGCCCAGGCTCACCAACGGCCGCATGGGCGGAGGTTGTTCAACGTTGGCCTGGGGTTTGACTTCGGCGGCGAGTTGTTGCAATACATCTTGGTAGAGCGATTCCACCAGCGCCTGGAGACGGCGGAAGTAGTCCATCTCCAGGTCTTCAGCGTGAATCATCGCGACGCCCTGCAGCGCATCGATCGCCCGGCCGTACTGCTCGAACAGGCTGTCGAGCACAGCCAGGCGGTCGGCATGCGTCAGGCTCAGGCTGTTCAATTCGGCGTGGGTCAGCACATGCGTGCCAAGCGGGTCGAGTGTGTCGTGGGCGATGATGGTGTGTTGCCGCCAGTGTTTCTGGCTCAAGGGTTTCAAGTTCAACAATTGCGCGTATTTGACCGTCTGTACGCGGAGCTCATTCTCCGGGCGGTCTTTCGTCAGGCGCTTATAAGCGTCCTTGCCGGACGGGTTGAGCGAGAACAGTTCCAGCAGGGCGCGATCCTTGATGTCCAATGCCTGAATCTGGCGCTCATTGATCTCGGTCAACGCCTTGAGAAACTGGTCGTAGCGCTCGGGGGCGGTGAGAAACGGCATAGTGCTCAACTGAGTGGTCCAGGCGGCGCTCATGTCCGGGTATTCGGCAAGCAAGGCCTTTCGATCCATCGCGGCGACGACCACGCACTTGCGTGCATTGTTCACGATGTTTTCCAGCAATGCCGCGATCGCGCTGTCCGGCAGCGGTATGTGAAGCTTCAGGCGTTCCTCGCGGGTGTCGAGCAGGCCTTTGTACGCGCCCATCTGTTCTTGCAGGACGGCCTCGAAGTTCTTGCGGGTGCTGGCGCGGGCCTTTTCGGTGTATTTGGGGTCGTTGGCGGCCAGGTCCATCAGTTGCTGCGCGTTGTCGGCCTTGTCCTGTAGCGCTTGCTGCAGGCTCTTGATCGGTACGAGGCGGCCTTGACGCATTTCCTGCCGGGGGTTGAGAAAGTTGGCCTGTTCCTGCGACAGCTGCTTTATGCGCAAGGCTTTGTGCTCGAGCGCTGCGGCAATCCGCTTGGGCGGCATGCCGCCGCGCAGGCGCAAACGCAGGTCCAGCGACCAGTTGCCCTCGGCGTCCGCTTGCAGGTACGGCCCCTGATGGGTGCTGTCATAGGGGTGGATAATCAGCGCCGCCCCGTCTGCCTCCGGGCGCACCTTGTACCAGTGGGATTCGACCAGGGCGTACCAGTCACGGTAATGAGAATAGAGGCCTCGCCGGGGGCCGTTGAGCACGACGTTGTCCAGATTCGGTGGTGTGGGTGCCTGGAACTGCAGCAAGCGTGCTTGCTGGCTGGGGGTGAGACGATTACGTGCGCTGGCAAAGCTGAAGTCGAACACCGTATCCGCAAGCCCCGGGCCTGCGCCGCCGAGCAGGACCGTGCCTTGTTGCACGGTGGGCGCGGGTGGTTCGGGCCAAGCGTCGGCCGGCCTGCGCAACAAAGGCGAGCGCAGCGACTGCCATTGCATGTCTGCCGGCACGGTGGGCGAAGGCGACACGGAGGAGGGCGCGAGTTCGAACATCAACATGCCGACGTTGAGCAGCAGGTCCACCAGAGCCAGCTCGCGGGTCACCGGATCCTCGCTCACAAGGCCGGGAATGTCGCGGCTGGCAGCGGTCATCAGACTGAGCAACCAGCCCGCCGCCATCAACGGACCACGTGCCAGCGGCAGCAGCAAGGTATTGAACAGAAGGCTGGCGCCTTCCAGAAACACGGCCCAACGGCTTTCGGCATTGGACACCGACTCGCGGTTCGCCTGGTCGATCAACGCCCGTGCATTGGCGCCGTACAGGTACTCCATGAGTTGGCCGTTGGCGTGAAATTGCAGCAGTTCGTCACTGGCGCCGTCGGTGCCCAGGGTGGCCGGTTGCGGCACTTCGGGCAGTTCAAACTCATCACCAAGGCCGAATCGCACGTAGTGCGGTTGCTCGAAGCCGCCATTGTCGTAGATCGGCCGCGCGCCATCAGACAGCCAGGTCAACACGCTGGCCTGCAGCTCACCAGCGCTGGCGATCGCGGCGAGCAAGTGCGCGCGGTCGGTAAATTCACGCAGGCTGTCGGCGTACAGGGGGCGGTAAAGAATATGCGGCCCGAGCTGGCCGTTTTCCGCCTCGATGACGTACATGTTGGTCACGATGTCGGGCGTTGCCAGGGGTTTGCGCACCAGGCTCAAATGCCGGATCACGATGGCGTTGCCTTCGACTTGACGTTCGCTGGCGTTGCTGGCCACCAGCGCTGCCACGCAGGCGGCACCTCGGGCCGTAAACCCTTGTTCGCCCTTGAGGTGCAACTCGAGCGCCTGCAACGGCAACTGCGCGACCGTGTGCGCGGCGAAGCGCTTTTCCCGCAGGCGCACCGCCTCGTTATCGCCAAGCAAGGTTGACTTGAGCAAGTCCGGATAGGTTTTGCCAATATCGACCTGTTGGATAAGCCCGCCGCTGCGGGTGATGGCGTCCGAGGTCAACCATACAGGCAGTGGCACATTGTTGCGGTGGGTCACGGTCATTTGCCCGTGCGGCCGGCCTTGCAGGTTGCGGATCGCCAGGTCGGTCAGGCTCATCTGCACGCGCTCGACAAAGCCGGCTCCCCCCGGATAACCGGCCGCCACGTTGAAGGTCAGGATCAGGTCGTCAGGGTCGGGAGGGGGCGCGTTGACGTCCTGTGCCGCGAGCCATTGGCGCAATGCGTCATGGCTGAAGGTGCGGATATCGGCAATGTCACTGAGGAAAGTACGCCCTTCGCTGCGCTTTTTCGCACTGGCCAAGGCCAGGCTGTAGTGGCGGTACAGTGCCTGGTCGGCGGGTGAGGCTTGTTTCAGCCAGGCCGGCACCTGCGGGCGCAGCGTCGCCAGCACCGCCGGGTTGGCCGTCGAGACAGGGGACAAAGCACTGGCCGGCTCTGAAATTTGCCGGTACACCGCTTGCAGGGGGTCGAGACCTTGGGTCGAAGGCAGTTCTAGCGCCTCGAGCTGTTGCAACTGCTGTTCAAGGACGATCGCGGCCTGGGTCTCGAACAGATGACCGTCCGGTTCGAAACGGTGCAGGGCAATCTGGCGCACCACGCGATCCTGGGTTGCCCGCTCAGCCCAGGCTTGCAAGGCGGCGTCGGCGCTGGCAAAGCGCTCACAGGTTCCCGCCGGCTGGCACAGCAGTGCACGCGGACGGCCATTGAGCGGGCACAGCACCAGCATGTCCGGGCCCAGCACATGCTGGGTGCGGTTGCCGTCGGTGAGGGTGGCGTAGGGGAAATACACGTGAGCCGCGTCGGCATCGAAGCGGTCGATGCGCTGTTCCCGTTCCGGGTGAGCGACCAGTTGGTAGAGGATGTCACGCTCGTGACGGGTCAGGTCCGCCTGGTGGGTGGCGCACACCGAGAGGACGTCCGCCAGCGCGTCACTGAGCCAGCGCCATCGCGAGCTGTCACGGTCCGCTGCCTGGCTCCAATAGTCGGCCAGGGCGTTTTGCAATGCGATGGGCAAGGTCCAGGGCAGCGTCTTGATTAGCTTTTCAACCTCCGCGACGTCGAGCGGTTGCCCATTGGCGAGTTTGAGCGCGGTGGGTGGCGCGTCACTGAGAAAGCAGCGACGTCCATCCCTGTCGTGCATGTCCAGCGCGCTGCCGCTTGAGAGAAAGGCCAGCACGCGCGGGAGCAGCGGGTACAGCGCCCAGCCGCCCCCCGCGACCGGGACGGCCAGTTGCGTGCGGTCGAGGTCGATGGACAAGGATGCAAAGGCTTGCGCGAGCGCGGACTCCAGTAGTTGGCGGGCCACGGTGGCGAAGGTCGGGCGTGTGGCGAACTGTGCTGCAACGGCGTGCGCAGCAGGGGAGGTGAAGAGGGTCATGAAAGCTCCTTTTTCACTGCGAAAGTGCAGGGTCGGTAGCTAAATCCTTTCTGCGTGGTGACGTGCGTTAGCTATTGCTGGCCGATTAACAACCGTTTGTCTTCTATATAGCTCCACGACACTGAATTTCTTGCTATAAACGCACTCCGATAACCATTCGCCGAGCCCGTCCTGGTGCTTTTGGGGGTTATCTCGGAAAAATTGCCTGTCTTTTCAGTTGCTGCGCCCTCAAGTCGGCCTTAGACTGCCGCCCCTCGTAAATTGAGTGCCGGGTGGCGCTTGAAATGGACGGCGCCTTTCCGAGGCCTGCAAAGGTCAGCCGGAACGCTCCCTTATTCGCCTTAATGCACGTATTTTTTATAGAGAAATCAATGACAAAGGAAAAGTTGCTGGCCATGCCGGCGGATGACTACATGAATGCCGAACAGCACGCTTTTTTCGAGAAGTTGCTGCAGGACATGAAAGTGGAACACCACGAGCGCATTGAACAGAACCGTATCGCCATTGAAAGCCTGGACACCCCGGCCGATCCGGCCGACGCCGCTTCTGTGGAAGAAGAGCGCACCTGGCTGGTCAATGCCATCGACCGTGACCAGCGCATGCTGCCGCAGCTTGAACGCGCATTGGAGCGCATCAAGGAAGACTCCTTTGGCTGGTGCGACGACAGCGGCGAGCCAATCGGCCTCAAGCGCCTGCTGATCAGCCCGACCACCAAATACTGCATCGAAGCGCAAGAGCGCCACGAGCAGATCGACAAGCACCAGCGTCAAGCCTGATGCCGTAAAGCTGGGGGATCGCAGCGCGGTTCCCCAGGGAAAGACCCGTTACGCCCGGTCTATTGATCTGTTGCAAGCTACCCCACTAAAGGCCCATGGATAATGGCCCGATAGTGGCGTTTAATGCAGCGACAATAACGACAAGCAGCGGGGTGACGAAGATGGCTGGAGACGGATCTCTGATAGGCGCAGCTGTGCCACCGCGCGCGGCGGCGCGCACGTTGCCCGGCTGGTTGACGCCGCTTGCGCAAAGCACCGCCCTGGTGCTGATATTGCTGGGCCTGGCACTGGCCAGCCTGCCGCTTTACCTCTGCCTGCCCCTGGCGTTGCTGGTGATCTGGCTGCCTCGCCTGAAAAGCCGTACGCCCGTTGTGGCGTCTGCCGACGCTGTCGATGCCATTGGCGAGTTGACTCGCGACCTGTCCCATACCACCAGCCACAACGCATTGTCCGCTGCCGGCGTGGCCTATTCGGTCAAGCAATTGGCGGCTCGCTTGCAGTCGCAGTTAAGCGCGGCCAAGCAGATTGTCGGCAGCGCCGAAGTCATGATCGGCACCGAAAAGGTCACCGCCCAGCTCAGTCGCGAGGCCCTTGGGGCCGCCAGCCAGGCCCACCAGCGCAGCATCGAAGGCCGCGAAGTGCTGGCCCAATCGATCACCCGCATGCACCAGCTCAGCCAGCGCGCCAACGCCAGCCGTGAACTGATCGAAGCCTTAAGCCAACGCAGTGAGGAAATCCAGCGGGTGACCCTGGTGATCCAGTCCATCGCCAACCAGACCAACCTGCTCGCCCTCAACGCGGCCATTGAAGCGGCGCGGGCCGGTGAACATGGTCGCGGGTTTGCCGTGGTGGCCGATGAGGTGCGTGGCCTGGCGGGCCGTACGGCGACGGCCACGGATGAGGTCGGGGTGATGGTGGCGGATATCCAGCAACGCACCGCACAAGTGGTCGAGCAGATTCGCCAGCTCTCGGCGGACCTGCACACCGGCGTGGAGCAGGTGGAGCACGCCGGGGAACACCTGCAAAGCATCGCCAGCCTGGCGGCGGATGTGGAAGGTCAGGTCAATGAAATCGCCCAGGGCACCGACACCAATCGCACCCAGCTCGACAGCCTGTTCCATGCCGTGGAGCAGATGCGCAGCGACTTGACCGTCAGTGACCAGCAAACCCGTCAGTTGGCCGACGCTGCCGTGCAGATGGAAGGCCAGGCCGAAACCATCAGCGAGCGCCTGGCCGAAGTCGGGCTGGATGACTATCACCAGCGTATCTACGACCTGGCCCGCGAAGGTGCCAGTCAGATTGCCGCGCAGTTCGAGGCCGATGTGCAACAGAACCGCATCAGCCTGGATGACCTGTTCGACCGCAGTTACACGCCGATTGGCAACACCAGCCCGAGCAAATATCACACGCGCTTTGACGGTTACACCGACCAGGTGTTGCCGGCGATTCAGGAGGCGCTGCTGCCACGGCATGAAGGGTTGGTGTTTGCCATTGCCTGCACGCCTCAGGGCTACGTGCCGACGCACAATAAAGCGTTTTCCCAGGCGCTGACGGGCGATGCCCAAGTGGATGCCGTGCAGAACCGCACAAAGCGCAAGTTCGAAGACCGCACCGGGATTCGTTGCGGTAGCCATCAACAGGCCGTCTTGCTGCAAACCTACACCCGCGACACCGGGGAGTTGATGCACGATCTGTCGGTGCCGATCATGGTCAACGGCCGACATTGGGGCGGCTTGCGCCTCGGCTACAAGCCCGAGGCAGTCAAGGGCGCAAAGTAGGGAGGAGGGCTGCCTGGAACTGTCAGGCAGCCCGCTTTTGATCAGGCGACCGGAGACTCGTGCAGCAATGCATTGAGGTCGTCAACCGCCGGCGCCCATTCGGCGTCTACGTGTAATTGCTCCCTCAGGAAGCTCGCTTGTTGCTCGCTCCAGAACGGTGCGTCGATCAGTTTCACATCATCCGGCAGGCGGTGTTCGGCAGTGAACCGCTCAATCGCGTCCTGGCTCGAATCCAGGCCCAGTTGTTCAAACAGGGTTTCAAGCGTAGGGGTCGTGGTGTCCATAGATTCTCCATGCGGTTCAGTGTGTCTGCATGGGAGGCTTGGGACGCAGCAGAGTTCTATTGGATTCTCAGGAGGTCAGCGCGCCGGCATCCACGGCGGCCTTGAGGGCCTTCGCAGCATCTTTTGCCGCGAGGGCCGCGGTGTCGAAGGTTTTGAACCAGCGGTCTTTTTCCACTTGGTGCGTGGTGACGGTGGTCAGCGGTGGCTTGGCCCGCATTACGATCACCGCTTGGAACTCGCCGTCTACTTCCCTTGCGTCGCCATGGATGAAAAATTCGCCAATATCAAATTCCGTCACGTAGAGCCTTCCCTTGGAGATAACTGCACTGGTGAAGTCTGCCCGCAGGGCACACACTTCAGTGGACGGGCCAGTATGGCAGTTGTTAGGGGGCGGCGGCGCAGTTAAGTTATCGGGCTGACGAAACGATTGCGCCATGGGGCGCCTGCAACATCGCTTCGAGTTTTTTTGCCAACTCACAGGCCTTGACATGGTCGCTGCGAAAGCCTTTTATGCGGCCGCTGAGCACTTCGCGGATATGGAAGAAATTTCTGCCGGCGGGCACGACCTGGTAAAGGACGGAATCCGAGTGCCCGTCAAAGCTGTACAAACGGTAGTATTGAACGTCGTCCCGAGAGGATGAACAGGTGTGCGAAGACATAGCGTTATGGGTTGATTGTTGCATGGCTTGCTCCTTTCGATCGATCCGCATGACTGTATTGCTGCGTTTTTGAGTGGTTTTGATCGGGGTTGCTGTTTTAGTATTGTCGTCGGCGGCCAGCGCCCGGTTCCATCGCGGCGTGTTTATTTGTGTTTGCGTGTCGGAAAACTGCATTTTTAACTGGGTTATTCTCTGAAGTGGATCGGTCCGTATTCTCGGGCCAGTGAACCTGTGTTCTCCTGTGGTGCCTGGTGACCTTGCACAAGTTCTTTGCGTACGTCTGTACGGGTCTTATGGCGCGACAGCAGGGTCTTCTTCAGTTTTTTTCAAAAGAATGAGTGATGTGATCGTGCCGTAATGGCCGTTTTTTTGTGCTGCCCGCTCCGGCGGACAGCGCTCTTTTCGATGTGGGGGCGTTTCCTTGGCAGTCAGTAATCTGGATATGCACGCGTTGTTCGTGCTGGGTGATTTGCGCGCAAAGTTGGTCAAACAATTTCAATCCCGTTTCGTTTACATCACCGAGCAGACGCCGGAAGGCATCTACATCGCCGAAATCGACACCGAAGCGGCGATGGTGGTGGATGACAAACCTCGCCTGGAACTCAAAGTCGGTGATCACTTCCGCGCGGCGGTATTGCCCAGTCGCGAAGGCGGCAAGTTCGAATTGAAGTTCCGTGACATCAAGTTGACTGTCTATGGCCTGGGCGACTACGCCTTTGTGTCCTCGGCCGAGGGCCAGGGCATCGTGTTCAAGGAAGGCCACAGCGTGATGCTGGTGTTCGCCGCCAATGAGCAACTGCAGGAAGGCCTGACCAAAACCCTGAAGGCCGTGACCGGCAAGGCCGCCAAGTGGCGCAAGGGTGAACTGGTGACCTTCAAGGCCAGCGAATGAACATCAGCTACCTCAAACACCCGCGGTGCGGAACCTCTACTACAGTTGAGTTGCCTTAACTACTCAGAGGCTTCGCGCATACGCAGCAAAGCCGCCTGCCATTGGCTGCGATAACGCGAGGTGCAAAGGCATGAAAGGATTGAAAATGCTGTTGGCTGCGTCCCTGGCCACCCTTGGACTCTCAGTCACGACGCTGCCGGCCAACGCCGCCGAGGCGCCGATTCATTTTGCCGACCTGAACTGGGAAAGCGGCAGCCTTATCACCGAAGTGCTGCGGGTGATTGTCGAGAAGGGCTACGACCTGCCCACCGACACTTTACCGGGTACCACCATTACTCTGGAAACCGCCCTGGCGAAGAACGACATCCAGGTGATCGGTGAAGAATGGGCCGGCCGCAGTCCGGTGTGGGTCAAGGCCGAGGCTGAAGGTAAGGTGGTCGGCCTGGGCGATACGGTCAAGGGCGCAACCGAAGGGTGGTGGGTGCCTGAATACGTGGTCAAGGGCGACCCTGCCAAAGGCATCAAGCCCCTGGCGCCGGACCTCAAGAACGTGAAAGACCTGGCGCGCTACAAGGACGTGTTCAAGGACCCGGAATCCCCAGGCAAGGGGCGCTTTCTCAACAGCCCCATCGGTTGGACCTCGGAAGTGGTCAACAAACAGAAGCTCAAGGCCTACGGCCTGGATGACAGCTACGTGAACTTCCGCAGTGGCTCGGGCGCGGCCCTGGATGCCGAGATCGCTTCGTCGATCCGCCGCGGCAAGCCGGTGTTGTTCTACTACTGGTCGCCGACGCCGCTGATGGGGCGCTACAAGCTGATCCAGCTGGAGGAACCACCGTTCGACGCCGAGGCCTGGAAGACCCTGACGGATGCGGACAATCCCGATCCGAAACCAACGCGCTCGTTGGCATCGAAGTTGAGTATTGGGGTGTCTACGCCGTTCCAGAAGGCGCATCCGCAGATCGCTCAGTTCTTTGAGAAGGTTGAGTTTCCCATTGAGCCGCTGAATAAAGCGTTGGCGGCCATGAGCGAAAAACACACCGCGCCACGGGAAGCGGCCCAGGCGTTCCTCAAGGAGCATCCTGAAGTGTGGAAGGCATGGTTGACTGAGGATGTGGCGCAGAAGGTCGAGGCAAGCCTGAAGTAGAACACGGCCAGCACTGCCAAATGAAGATCAAATGTGGGAGCGGGCCTGCTCCCACATTGATTGTATTCACATGTTAGAAATGGGTCTGTATGGCCAGCTCGAAGGTCCTTGGCGACCCCAGGTAATATGCCGGCGATACATGGGCAAACTCGGCATACACCTCATTCGTCAGGTTGCGCACCCGGCCCGTCACCGAGGTGTGCGAATTCACCTGATAGCGCAGGAAACTCCCGAACAGCGTGTAGGCCGGCACCGTTTGCGTGTTGGCATTATCCGCATACACCTGGGCCACGTATCGCGCATCCACACCCCCTTGCCAATCTTCGGCAAACTCATACGTCAGCCACAGGTTACCCACGCGCCGGGGGACGTTGGTCGGCGTGTTGCCTTTGCGTGAGACCACCGCGCCAGTGACGATTTTTTCATTGAAGTCCTCGTACCTGGCGTCCACCCAGGCGAAGTTGCCTTCCGCCAGCAGCCTTGGCGTGATGCGCAATGAACTGGCCAATTCGATGCCCTTGGATGACTGCGCGCCGACCGGGATGCTGTTGGTCGGGTCCTGCGGATCGGCCACGGCAAAGTCCTTGCGTTCGATCCTATAGGCGGCAACAGTCGCCGAGCCGAGGCCGTCCAGGTAGTCGAACTTGCTGCCCACTTCCCACTGTTTGCCTGTCGAGACATCAAACACCTGTGTGGTGGTGCTCGGTTGCTCGGCGGCTGTGCTGTATTGCACATACACATTAGCCGAGGGGATGAATTGGTAGGTCAGGCCCACGCGACCGGTCACCGGCTCCCAGCTGCGTTTGAAGTGGCGGGGGTTGGTCGCTGTGACTGCGCGATGGTTGGTAACATCCAGGTCAATGGCGTCATAACGCAGGCCCGTCAGCAGCGACAAGGTATCGGTGAGCCCCAGGCGGTTTTCTACGAACAATGCCCGTGTAGTGACTTGGTTGGTCTTGTCCTTGCCGAAGCGTTCCCGGGTTCGCGGGATGTCATAGAAGTGGCCGGGGTTGAAGGCGTTCGGGTCCACCGTGCTGTTGCCCGGAACGTTCAGCGGAGTGTTGGTGGTGCTGTTGACCTTGTACTCGACACCGCCGGACCAGGTAGTCGACAGGCCGAACACATGGGCATCGTGGCGCAGCTCGAACTGGTCGCCCTGCTGTTCGCCTTGGTGGCGCACCTGGTAGGCGGTCGAGCGGTTTACGGCGCTGTTGCTCATGTTGTACTGGTAGGTTTCCAGGTTGCGGTAATCGCGCTGGCTGTCCAAGTGGTACAGGGTGTTTTTCAGGGTGGTACTGTCGTTGATGCGGTAGTCGATGATCGAGCGCGCCCAGACCGTGCGCTGTTCATAGCGACCGTCGGCGACGTTGTAGTTATTGAAACGGTTGTGCTTGTCGATCTTCAACTCGCCGACCTTGGGGTTCAGCACCGGCGTGCCCCAGTAGGGGCTGTCTTCGTGCTCGTCCTGGTATTCCAGCGCCAGGGTGTGGGACAGGTTGGGGGTGAGGTCACTGAGCAGGGAAAAAGCCAGGCTCCAGGCCTCGCGCGTGTCACGGTCGATGTAGCTGTGGTTGGTATTACGGCTCACATCCAGGCGCGCGTAATGTTGCACGTCGGCACCGGGTTCGGTCAGCGCGTGGTTGACGCCAAACGCCATGCCGGCGGTGTCATGGCTGCCGTACGTGAGTTGCCCTTCGCCAGCCTGCTCTTCACGGGTGGCCAACTTGGTCACGTAGTTGAGCGAGCCGCCCACGGAGCCTGCGCCATTGATCAAGGAGGAGGGGCCGCCCACCAGCTCCACCCGATCATAGATCCAGGCATCCACGGGCCGGGCCAGGCCGGTTGCGACGCTGATTCCGTTGAACATCTGAGTGATCTGGCTGCTGGTAAAGCCGCGATAGGAGACAAATCCGCCAAAGCCTGGCGGTGCGCTGGCGTTGACGCCGGGCAGGGTGTTGGCCGTGTCGCGGAAGGTCTTGGCGCCGTGTCGCTGGATATCATCGCGATTGGCAATGGCCACCGACGCCGGCGTTTCACGCACGCTCAAGCCCAACCGCGACGCCATGCCGCTGGGTTGGTCCAGCGCCAGGCCAGGCTCGGCGGTTTGTTCGCCCTCGATGGTGGTAGGGGCCAACTCGAGGGCCCAGGCGCAAACAGGCAGGCAGCCGAACAGGCCCGCTAACAGAGGTAGATGTTTCATGGTTGAATCCTGAAAAACTTGGCTTGAAAACAACGCACAGCCGCCCGTGCTTCCTTGCGGAAACGGTGGTCAGTGCAGATTGGAAAGCGAAGGGATCAGGCGAAAACAGGCGGCGCGCGCGGATGCGCCGTGGGCCAGTTGAAGGGGGCAGGGATGTCAGCGGCCAGAACGACCGCCGGCGGTGGCGCCTGGGGCTGCGGCAATACCGCCACATTCAAGCTGGAACTCAGCGCCGGGCCCATGCCGCCGGTGGAGCACAGCGGACACCCAAACGCCTTGGACAGCGTGGGCAGGTTCTCTTCGGTGGAGTTGGACGGCTTGGGCGCCTGGGTGCGCGGGTCCACCGTACAAAACTGGCCGCCGATGCCATTGAGCTGCATCCCGACCATCTGACCATGCCCGATACTGCAGGCGAACACATTGAACAGGACGCAGCAGTAGAGCGTCCAGGCAATGAGCGAGCGGTCGGCACGGGCAAGTTTCATGGGGCGGCACTTTACCATCAGCCGCCGACGAAATGCCTGCAAAAAATCGCAGGCCGACTATCCTGTTTCGCACCTTTCCAGGGAGCATCCGCCATGAGCGTTGTCATCGCACGATGGATCGTCGGGGTTTTTACCGGTATCAGCATGGTGCACCTGTACTGGGCCGCCGGCGGCAAACTCGGCAGCCTCGCCGCCATCCCGCAATTGCCCGGCGAATTCGCCAGCGGGCCACGGCCTGCCTTCAAGCCATCGGCGCTGGGCACCTTGCTGGTGGCGATGGGGCTGGTGGGGATCGCCTTGCTGGTGTGCCTGCGGGCTGGGCTGTACTTTTCGGCGGTGTCCCATGGCGCGTTGCAGTGGTGGATCAGTGTGATTGCGGTGGTTATGTTTGCCAGGGCGATTGGGGATTCGGAATTGGTGGGGTTTTTCAAGAAGGTGGGTGGGTCGCGGTTTGCGCGGTTGGATACGTGGGTTTATTCGCCGTTGTGTTTGGTGTTGGGGGTGGGGTTGTTGGTGGTGGCGTGGGGGTGAGTCGGGCTCACATATACACAGGGTGTAGGTAGAGTTTTCTTGTACTTATTTGAACAAATTCTGATCCTTGAGGCGACGGGTCTTCAAGTTCAATGAGTATTATCGAGTCGTCGAGTTTTAAAGCTGCGCATTTGTATTCAGTGCCTTGGATTAGTTTGGCAGTTATTTTAACTGTGCCGTTGATAACGGTTATAAGAGATTTATTGGCAGGCGATAAAAAAATATTTTTTTGCCAAGAAAAAGTTTCATCTATATCCAGTTCCACATACAGAGTTTCCCCGATGGTTGGCTTTATCCCGCTCCACAAGGCAATGCCATTACCGATCGGTGAGCAAAACGTCACTAGTAATTCGTCTTGGTTCTCATGTAATTGATTGATTTTTATCTTCATGGAAAAATTGCGAGGTTTAAGTCGCTTTTAAAAGCGTCTATGACTAGGGCGGTGTGCTCGGCCTCAGAAAAGAATGCCAAAGTAAATGCTGTAGATGTTAAATTCTTCAAGTAAATTCTACGGTATCGGATGGTTTTGTGGGTTTAGTTATATTTTTTCAATTCTATACCCGTCTGCAATTACTGAAAAAATACTTTCTCCACTGTTGCTGGCCTTGAAGCAGTAGCTTTTCTCAGTTTTTATGTTCGTGGCACGTTCTGATTTTTGCGAAAGGTTAGAGTCGCTCTCTTCAACCATGCCGCATATTTCAGCGCCAATCGCATTCATACCTTTAAAGGCACTGTGATTGTAAAATGTGATAAGTAGCATTTCACCCTCTTGGTCGTTAAAAACTACTAATAATTCAGTTTGCTTGCAAGTTACTTGCTGAATGGTACCTTTTGAGATGCTAATTTGCTGCGGGTTTTGTTTTGTTTGATTCAGTGGTTGATTGGGTTTCCATAGGTTCAAATCGGAAACGTGTCTTTCTATATCATCCATATCATCATCGCCGAGAGAATCGTCAAAGTGCTGAGAGATTATCCCGCGGACTCTTGCCAAGCGCTGTGTGACGGCGCAATCGTCGATGAAATCAGTAGTCACTCTTCGATATTCTTCCAAGGCTCTAGGTTTTTCGGCATAGTAACTGCCCATTTTATGTAGAGATATTAAATAAACTCAATCTCTCTAAGAGCGTCAAGTGCTTCTTCGCCGGTAAGTACTATTCTTTTGTTTTTCTCTAGCATTATTTTCTTCTCGTGAATTTAGGGTTGGTGATATTCGGTATCAGGAACTACGCCTGCAAGGCTATAGCGTTTTTTCCTGCTGTGATGGATCATCGATTCTGAGCAGCCCTGATTAAGGTTCTCTGTAATTCAGTGCCGTCGGTATTTCTGTGTGTTTTCTTGCCTTTAGTTGTCGAGTTAGAGTTTAAATGTTTATTGGGTATAGGTTAAGTTTGGTTGTGGTTATTTGTGCAAATCCACACGTTCGAGGGAATGGTTCTTCAACCTCGATGAGGATTACCGAATCTCCTAGTTTTAACGCTATGCAACTGTCGTTAACGCCTTGAATTAGTTTTGCAGTTATTTGGATTGTGTTATTGATAACAGTGATCAGCGACTTTCTGTTGAGTGAAGGGGTGATGTTTTTTTGCCAAGATAAAGTTTCATTTATGTCCAGCTCTACATCCAATGTATGTCCGGTTTTTGGTGTCGGCCCGTTCCATAAGGCAATACCATTTTCGTTGGGTGAGTCAAACTCCACGAGTAGTTGGCTATGGTTGTGATGTGTTTTACTTATTTTTTACTTTAATAAAGGCCTCGCGAAGTCCAAGTCTCCTTCAGATGCAATGCATGCAATCCATGTCAGTGATTTCGATACGATGTAGGTATGTTGGGGGATTTCTGAGAATATGCTAAGTGCCTTGTCTATGTGCATTAAGTTTATGGGGTACGCCTCGTCACAGGCAGAGTCACTGATAAAAATCAGATTATTGTCATTGAACTTTTGAACTTCTTTGGCTAGATTTGATATCGCCAAATCCGATGAGGTGAGCCCAAAGTGGTTACTGGCCGATAATTTATCCCAAGCAACTTTATTCCCCGAAAACGGTACGTTTTCATTGATGTTTCTAATTATTGATACGTGCTCGGCCTCTGTGAGGACTTCAAAGGTCATGTTGAAGTTATTTAGGTTGGTCATAACTTCTTCGTCAAAATAATTCATTTTTTGCAAGCCTTCTTTATAAAATTTTAATATGCCCAGAGCACGCAGTCATGGTCATCTAAGTAAACTAAAAAAGTTAAGTTATGATCCGTTACCCAGAATGGATAGCCGGTCGTTTCACCTATGACTGATGCTAGGTCTTGCGCATCCCTGAGTTCCCATGCTCTATAGTCTGTGTCGAAAACCAATAGCATAAGGTCTGTTTTTTTTATACGTTCTGGTATTTCTTTCCAGAAATTTGGGTTGTACTCGGTGGCTGTTTCGATGAGATTGACAGGATCTAAAATTTGACTTTCAGATCTAAAGAATTTTCCTGTTATTTTTTTTACGAGTTTTTTAAGGTCTTCACTATGTGTTTTATTGTGGTTGATCTTTAAAGCGTTAAGGACTTCATCTATTTCTTCTTCAAGATAGCTCATTGAGTAACTCCTATTTTTGAGCGGCTAACAGGAAGCAGTGTAAGGAATATATGGCCTCTTGTGGCCCCGCCACCTGCTCTTTTGCCGGGAGTTTGATAACCGATGTGCGGTGATTGCGGCCCTTCAATACTAGGAACAAGCGTTGGGTCATCTATATTGACTTCTGCACCCTTGTTTGGACCTCTTATCACGCGCCATTCAGTTGGAAAAGTTTTTCCATTCATATCCTTTCCCCACTTAGTCACGCTGTAATCATGCTTTGGTATCCCTGCCCTGCGAAAGGCCTCATCTAACCCTTTGTGCATGTTTTCATGGGCGCTTCCGTCTTTGTTACGCCAGTCGAGATCGACAGCGGGGTTCAATTCCCATTCTTTTTTAGCGCTCTGTCGAGGGCAATTCACAGGTTTGCATGCCAGCCCTAACGGATCCACCCATCCTGTAGGGGTCGGCACGTACTGGTATGCGTTGATGCTACCCGCCAGCTTCACCGGGTCAGGTGTCAAGTTACGACCAATATCCGGATTGTAGTAGCGATGGCGGTTGTAGTGCAGGCCGCTTTCTCGATCGAAGTACTGACCCTGGAAGCGCAGCGGGTTGTCGATTTTGTTTACGTCGAGGCGCGTGATTTCGCCGTAGGCGCGGTACTGCGCGGACCAGACGATTTCGCCGTCCGGGGCGGTGAGTTCCTGTGGTGTGCCGAGGTGATCGAGTTGGTAGTAGTAGGGCTTGGTTTCTTTTGGACCGAAGCCTTCCAATAATGCCAACGGACGGAAGCTGTCCGGTTCGTAGAGGTAACTGCGGTGCCGCTCCGCATGGTGTTCGGCGATGAGCTTGTCGCCTTGCCAGAAGAACTCGGTGGTGATGCCGTCGACGGTTTTGCTGATACGGCGGCCAAACGGGTCGTAGCGGTAGCTGGCGGTTTTTCCGTTGGGTTGGGTGAGGCCGATCAGGCGGTGCTGGCAGTCGTAGCGGTATTCGGTAACGAGTTGTTGGCCTTTGCCGCGTCGTTCGCGGATGAGGTTGCCGAAGGCGTCGTAGTCGTAGTGGCGGTCGCCCTGGATCATCAGGCGGTTGCCGGCGACGATGTCGGGGCCGGGGCGGTCTTGCATGAGCAGGTTGCCGGCGGGGTCGTGGGCGAAGCGTTCCTGCTCGCCTTGAGAGTGGTTGACGCGGGTGAGGCGGTTCAGTGGGTCGTAGTGGTAGTGGTGTTCGCCTTTGCGGGTGTCGTTGAGGCGGGTGAGGTTGCCGGATTTGTCGTAGTCGTAGTGGCGCTCGTAAAGGTAATGCTCCTGTTGATTGATGGCGTGGGTGTGCAGGCGCTGTTGATCATCGTAGTGGTAGCGACTGATCAGTTGGCCTTGTTGGCGTTGGTGTTCCTGGCCTGCTTTGAACAGGTGTGATGTGAGCACTTCACCGTTCAGTCCGATGGTGGCGAGATGGCCGCCCTTGTCGTGGTTGAAGGTGAGGCGATTATTGTCGGGCAGGCGTAGGTTTTGGAGCTGGCCGCAGGCGTCGTAGTCGTAGCGCAGGGTGCCCCAGCCCTGGTGTTCGGCGGTGAGGCGGTTTTGTGGGTCGTATTCGTAGGCGAGAGCCCAGTGGCCGTCGTCGACGCTGAGGAGATTGCCTTGGCGGTCGTAGGCATAGTCGATGATGTTGCCGTCGGGCAGGGTTTTTCGTACGAGTCTCCCGGCGTGATCGCGGTCGTAACGGGTGATTAGCTGGCTGCCGTCGTCGCCGTGTTCGGTCTTTTCCTGGAGATTGCCGTTGAGGTCGTAGACGTAGGCGGTGCGTTTTCCGTCAAACCCGACTTCCTGTTGGATCAGGCCATTGCTGTGGTAGTCGAGCTTGTAGGTTTCGCCTGATTCGTTTTCGATCTCGGTCAGCAACAGCCGGGCGTTGTTGTAGCGGTATTTGACCTGAGTGCCGTCGGCATTGATGCGGCGGCTGATCAGGTGCAGGCCGTCGGCGTATTCGTAGCGGGTGACGTGGCCCAGTTCGTCGCGTTCGGAGGTGATTTTTCCGTAGGGGTTGTAGCTGTATTCCCGCGTGGCGCCACCGGGTTGAGTCAGTTTCAGCAAGCGGCCTGCGGCATCCCATTGATACTGCGTCAGCACGCCGTGTTCGTCTTCGCGCGCAACCTGCCGGCCTAGATCGTCGTAGCGATAGCGCTTGGTTCCGCCGTTCGGCAGTTGTTCTTCAAGCAACTGGCCGCGCGCATTCCATGCCAAGCGATGACAGCTGTGGTCGGGGTACCAAACGCCAACCAGTTGGCCGTATTTGTCGTAGCTATAGTCCGTAGCATTGCCGTCGGGATCGGTCCTACGCGTAACGTCGCCCTGATTATTACGCTCGTATTTCCAGACCGCTTCACCACGCCGCACAACCCGTACGAAACCGTTGTCATGTTCGTAGGAAGTCGGTTCGTCGTCCCCTGGAAACAACGCCACCAAGCGTCTGACTTCGTCGTACTGATACGCCGTGATTGCCCCGAGCGGATCCTGCTCAACCGTCAGCCGGCCTTTGTCGTCGTAGGATTTGAAGTGTTGGGCGCCATCCGGATCGATGCGTTGCACCAAGCGCGCCCGATCATCATGGACATAGACTTCCTGACTGCCATCGGCGTTATGCACGACAACGCTGCCGTCACCACCCCAGGCATACCGTGTGTCCATCTGCGAGAAGCTCGCCCAGTGCCGGACACACCGCGCCACCTTGCCAGTCCGTTCCCACTCCCAATAGAAGCTCGCCCCGCCAGCCAACCCACGCTCAATAATGACGTGCTGCTCGTCGTAGCGATAAACCTCACTTTCGCCTACGGCATTGGTCGCCGAAACCAGCCGTCCAAGGTCGTCATAGGCGTAGGAAACAACGTTCTGCTCTGTCACCCAGACAAACGGACCGTCGTCCACCGCCCGTTCAATCTGGTAATCCACCGCCACAATGCGGCCTGACGCGTAGCGCAAAAACAACGACCGCCCGACGCCGTTATCAACCCGCTCAATGCGCCCCAGAAAATCTCGGGAAATACGCAGCCGGTTGTCATACGCATCACTGATCGCTGTCAGCACACCGTCGCGAAAGTGGTAGAAACGTGACGCTTGCGCCAGCACCAACTCATCCGGCAACGACCCCAAATAAATCGCCGCTTCGGCAAGGCTATTGGTAATCGCCGGCCGAGCAATAGTCGGCAAGGGCAGGATGGTCGACCGGTTCTCATGATCGACCCACACCACCGAATCACCGGAAACACTCAGCCGATGCGATAAAGAATGACTCCAGCCAAACCCCAACCCGCCATCCACTTCCACGGCACTGGTGCGGTACAACCGTGTCCACTCGAACGGCAAAACCCCGTCCAGCACACCATCGGTCAGCGTCAGCAATTCCTCCCCGGTGACCATCGACACCGGGCAACCATTGGTGACGGTCTTGTCCGAAGCCACCGCCGCATCCCCGGCCGGATTCTTAGCAACAGCAGGCACGTCATCCACATGCTCTGTCTGCTTCAGCACCGCGTTCTGCCGCGCCTTCCAGCGCATCTGCAGCGTGCCTTGCTTCAGCCCGCCAACCACCCCGCGCACCGCGACCGCCTTGTAGCGATCCACTGCCTGCATGAACTGCGTCAGTATCCCTAAAAGACCCTTAACAAAGCCCACCGCAGCCTCAAGAGTCCGCGCGCCATACTTGACCAGCCGCAAACTCAAATACGCCACACCCGCCGCTGGCAAGGCGATGGTCAGCACCGCGCCAATTACCAGATCAATCAGCACCGACACAAAAAAACCGGCGGCCACCTCGGCGATCTCACTGGGCGGCAACGCGTCCAACCAGATCATCGCCGTGCGCACCATCAGGAACAGCGCCGCTTCATCACTGGCCAGCAACATCGCCTGTTCCATGACCTTGGGCGTATCAATCGCTATCCGCGCCAACTGGGCGGCCTGATCACCCAATTGCTCGACGAATTTCAACGGGTCTTCAAGAATCGCCTGCACCAGCTTGATGCTGTCCCACACATCGCGAATCGCGGCCCAACTGCCTGCCAGCACGCCGCTGCCAATCGCACTCGCGGTGGACTGCTCCCAATGCGGTTTGAAACCTGCCCATTGCTTGCGCAGCCACTGCTCAAGGTCTGAAGTCAGCCCGGTGTAGGAGGCGAACAGCGCGTCCACCTGCTCCTCGGAAACTGAACCCTGCACCCGCACCTGATAGCGTCCGCCCGCCGCGCAGTAGTGCGAGCCTTTGCCCTGTTCATCCAGCATGATCAGGGTGGAACTGCCGTCATCCAGTCCGATCACCTCAGCCGGGATATTGCCGATCGGCACGTCATATACCGACTCGAACAGGCTCTCGATCTTCAGCTCGCCGCCCACCGGGCACTGGGCCACGGTGGCAAATTCAGAGTCGGAAATACTCACGGAACGCTGCGAATTTCCCACCCGCAACACTCGGTCCATTCCCAGCAATGACGGCATGTCCATCGCATGGCTCACTGAGTCCAGCGCACGGGAATACCAGGCGTTCATCTGCTGGCGATAAACCTCCAGGCTCTGATGAAAGCCATTGAGCTCAAATTCGATAAGGGCAATGTGGGCAGCGTGGGTCATCCGTGACGTCTCGACGAGGGGCAAGGCGTCGGAGCATGCCGCAGCAAAAAGCGGCTGGATGAACGGTTGATAAATTCAGAAAAGGCCGACTACGTACGGGAAAAAACCGCGAAAAACCAACCCAAAGAGCTACACAAAAAAGCGATAGAGCTGATTGCAGCAACCGCACTCAAATAAAAATCGCTCTCATCCTTGCCCGATTTCCCAACATGGCCGTCATGGTTAATAGAACCCCTATTACGCAGGATTTCCCATGTCGCGCCTTGCTCGTCCCTTGCATCCACTGGCTTTGTCTGTGGCGATGGCTTTTGCCGCTGTGCCGTTGTTGACTGTCCAGAACTCCTTCGCCGAAGAGAGCACCGTGCGCGGTTTCTCGATTCCCGCCGGTGACCTGAGCCAGGCGCTCAATAGCTTGGCCGAGCAGGCGGGCCTGGTGCTGGCCTTCGATGCGAGCCTGACGCGGGGCAAGCGCAGCAACGGTTTGAGCGGGCAATACGACACCGAGGCCGCACTCAATCAATTGCTCGTCGGCAGCGGCCTGCAAGCCTTGAAGATCTCCGCCGACCGCTATCGCCTGGAAGCCATACCGGATAACGGCGGGGCGATGGAACTGCAGGCCACCACCATCAGCGCCGCGTACCAGGCCGAGAGCCCGACCGGTCCGGTGTCCGGTTATGTGGCCACGCGCAGCTTGTCGGGCACCAAGACCGACACCGCGCTGATCGAAACCCCGCAGTCGATTTCGATTGTCACCAAAGACCAGATGCGCGCACAGAACGCCGAGAGCCTCAACCAGATCCTGCGCTACAGTGCCGCCGTGATCCCGGAGACTCGTGGCGCCACCGCGTCGCGTCTTGATCAACTGACGATCCGGGGGTTCTCCCCGGCCACCTACCTTGACGGCCTGCGCATGCCATCCAGCCGGGACGCGTTGCCACAAAAGGATGCGTTTGACCTGGAGCGCGTCGAAGTCCTGCGCGGCCCGGCCTCGGTGCTGTACGGCCAAGGCACGCCGAGCGGGGTGATCAATATGGTCAGCAAGCGCCCGCTGGACACGCCGTTCCATGAGGTGGGCGTGGAATACGGCACCTTCAACAAGAAGCGTACGACCTTCGACCTGAGTGGTCCGCTGGATGATCAGGGCGTGTATTCCTACCGTGTGGCCGGGCTTTTCGACGATGCCGATGGCCAGGTGGACCACACCGAGACCCGCCGCCAGTCGCTTTCCAGCGCCTTCACCTGGCGCCCGGACGACGCCACGTCGCTGACCTTGCTCGGGCATTTCCAGAAGGACCCCAAGGGCGCTTCCTACGGTTCGGTGCCGGCCTGGGGATCGGTGTTGCATAGCCCGACCGGGCGCAAGATCGATGTGGATTTTTATGATGGCGAGAAGAATTTCGAGAAGAGTGACCGCAAGTATTACTCGATCGGCTGGGCGTTTGAGCACCAGTTTGATGACGTGTGGACCGTACGCCAGAATGCCCGCTACCTGCGCACCGAAGGCCGTTACCGCAGCCTCTACAGCAACATCCTGTTATCGGATTACCGCACCATCCAGCGTTCAACCATCGCCAGCGATGTGGACATGGATGCCTACACGCTCGACAACCAGTTACAGGCCAAATTTGATACCGGGCCGTTGCAGCACACGTTGCTGATGGGGCTGGACTATCAGAACACCAGCACCGACACGCTCTCCGGCTCAGGTGTCTACAAAGCCGGACCAACTCTGGACATCTTTGATCCGGTCTACGGCGCAGCGGTCCCGGTGCCAGCCTATTCCACCGACGGCACGTCGCGTAGCGAACAGACCGGTGTCTACCTGCAGGAACAGATGAAGTGGGACAAGTGGGTGCTGTTGCTGGGTGGTCGCTATGACTGGGCCAGCACCGATAACAGCACTCAAACCATCAGCAGCGGTGCCAAGAGCAAGTCGTCGCTGGATAGCAAGGCCTTCACCGGCCGAGTCGGCCTGGTTTACCTCTTCGATAACGGCCTGGCGCCGTATGCCAGCTACGCGGAGTCGTTCAACCCGCAATCTGGCACGGGGTATGGCGGCTCGGTGTTCAAGCCGACCGAAGGCAAACAGTATGAGGTCGGCATCAAGTACCAGCCGCCGGGCAGCAACAGTTTTATCACCGCAGCGGTCTTCGACCTGCGCCAGACCAATGTGCTGACCACCGACCCGGACCCCACTCACCTGTGCGGCAGCGGGCGTTGCCAGAGCCAGGACGGCGAGGTGCAATCCCGGGGCTTTGAACTGGAAGGCAAGGCCAGTCTCAACGATAACCTGGACATCACCGCGGCCTACGCCTACCTGGATAACCGCATCAGCAAGTCCAACAACACCGTGCGCTATTCGCCCATCGGTGATATCGGCGTAGGTCCGAACCTTGCCGCCGAAGGCACCACCACCTACGCGATACCGCGCCACACTGCCTCGGCATGGGCTGACTACACCTTCCACGACGGCCACCTCAAGGGCTTTGGTGTCGGTGCGGGCGCGCGTTATGTCGGGTCTTCCTGGGGGGATACCGCGAACACGCTCAAGGTGCCGGGCTACACGCTGTTTGATGCGGCGGTGCATTATGACATCCCGAACATTGCCAACCTCAAGGACAATCTGCGCCTGGCCCTGAACGCTACCAACCTGGCGAATAAAGAGTACGTCGCCTCCTGCTATTCCTATTCCTGGTGCTGGTACGGCTCACAGCGCACCGTGCAAGCCAGCGCCACTTACCAATGGTAACAGCCAACCGATAAGGCATTTTAATGGCCCCTTTGTAACCAAATCCTCGCCAGAATCGCTTTTATTTCAGGTGGTTAGGGTAGGGATGCAGATGCGCAACGTTGGAATCATGCTGATCGCCTGCTCCCTGGCCGGCGGCGCGGCTGCCGTGCAGGCACGGGAGCTGCGCGAGGGTGACAAGTACATGTGCAGTTGGGGCGCCGGTACGGCCGCCAGGGCCCAGGAACTCAAGCTGTCGGGGGTGTCGCTGTACGCCGCGCGGCAGAAGATCCAGACCATTAAGTTCAACAAATCCTGGATGCGCATGATGGCCATGGGCATTACCGAACAGACCTACGACAGCCGCTCCCGGCTCAAGCCTGAGGCGATTCGTCAAAGTTTTTATCAGGATTGCGTGCGCTATAAAGTTGCGCGTAAATGACCCGACGAGCAGGGGCCAACGCAAATGCACGTTAAGCGTTATTTGACCCAGCAGGCGCTTACAAATCCACCACATTCACCGTGTGTGTAGGTGCCTACAATCGCGTCTTCCAACGGAGGCCAGTATGCAAACGCTAATCCGCGCGGCGACGCAGGACGATATCGACACGCTGTTCCATATCCGCACCTCGGTGGTGCAAAACCATTTGAGCGTCGAGCAGATGGCGGAGCTGGGTATCACGCCGCAAGTGCTCGCGGACAGTATTCGTGACGCGCCTTGCGCATGGGTCGCCGAAGTGGACGGTCGGCCCGTCGCCTTTGCCATGGTCAACCTGGCCGAGGGTGAGGTATTTGCGATGTTCGTGTTGCCGACTCACGAGAATCTGGGATTGGGCCGCCAACTGATGGCAGTGGCCGAAGCCGCGCTGTTTGAGCACCACGACAGGCTGTTCCTGATCACCGATGGTCGCGACGAAATACGCGCCAACGGGTTTTACCGACGGCTGGGCTGGACCGTGGTTAGTAAGGTTGAGGAACACGATGTGCGTTACGAGAAGAGCAGGGCGCAGTAGGTCCTAAAGTTGATCTCTTCTGGATCTAATAGCCGTTTTTATAAGCGAGAGTGTCGGCGTAGTTGCACCAAAAAGTGGCACTCATCTAACTCTCGACCTTAAAAAACATGTGGTTATTGAATGACTTACAACGCTTCTAATCCGACGAAAGGATTAAAATAATCTTGTTACGCCTTTTCTCTATCGCTATTATGACCGGGCGTTCACCTCCCACGGTTTATGCATTTTTAAATCCCAAGTTTCCATCAGCTACTTGGGATTTTTTTTGTCTGCAGTTTGAGCTTGCCGTCACACGTCACCGTTGGCGAACTCCGCGCGCATCCGCCCGTTGCGCTTGTCCCGCCCGTCGGATCCCAGGTCGAACAGCAGAAACCGAACAGCTCGGAAATAACCCAGCGGCAAAACGCAGAACTACAGCCGCCGCACAAATGACTTAACAATGTGCCGGGTAGCATCCGTGGTATCCAACTCATCAATGGCCCCATACGGATGCCATTGGCAATCGGTTATTTCATTGCAAGGTTTTGCATCGGAGATGTTCACCACCGACGCCTCAAACACGTGATGAACCGTGTCGCGGGCCTTCAACTCCTGCAGATAAAGCAAGCCGTCCACACTCAATCCGGTTTCCTCTTCCAGCTCGCGCTCGGCGGCGCCGACCGGGCGTTCGTTGCGTTCGACCTTGCCTCCGGGCAAGGCCCATTTCGACCTGGCCTTGCGCACGAAGAGGATATTGCCTTCGTGCTCGCAGATCACCGTTGCGCGTATTTTCATCGTCTGTGCCCCCGCAGAGGAATGAATGTCATAAAAGTGTAATGCAATTGTCATGTTAACTGCTTATGGCGCTGACGGGTGGGGATGTGGATACTGCCCGCTTGATCAAAAACGGACGAGGAGAGCAGATGAGCACCGTACGCTGGGGCATGATCGGCTGTGGCAGTGTCACTGAATTGAAGAGTGGACCGGCTTTCTACAAAGCGCCAGGTTCTGCGTTGGTGGCAGTGATGGGCCGTCGTGAAGCCGCGGTGCGTGATTATGCGGCACGCCACGGCATTGCCCGCTTCTACACCGACGCTCAAGCCCTGATCAACGACCCCGAAGTGGATGCCGTGTACATCGCCACGCCGCCTGACAGTCACCTTGAATACAGCCTGATGGTGGCCGCCGCCGGCAAGCATTGCTGCGTCGAGAAACCCATGTCGCTGAATGCCGAGCAGAGCGCGCTGATGCAGCGCACCTTCGAGCGCGCCGGGCTGCATTTGTTTGTCTCCTACTACCGTCGTTCGCTGCCGCGCTTCCAGCAGGTGCGCGACTGGCTGCAGGAAGGGCGCATCGGCGAGCTGCGCCACCTCACCTGGACGCTGTGCAAGCCACAGAGCGCCGATGACGCCAGCGCCGCCAACTGGCGTACGGACCCAGCCATTGCCGGTGGCGGTTACTTCGCCGACCTGGCCAGCCATGGGTTCGACCTGTTCCAATACCTGGCCGGGGATATCATCGAAGTCTCAGGCTTTACCGCGCGCCAGGCTGGGCACTATGCGGCCGAGGATGCCGTGACGGCGTGCTGGACCTTCAGTTCGGGCGCGATGGGCATGGGCTGCTGGAATTTTGTCGCGGACCGACGTGAAGACTTGGTCGAACTGATCGGCAGCCGCGGGCGCATCCAGTTTTCGGTCTTCGAGGACCAGCCCCTGCGCCTTGAAGGGGAGGTCAACGAAGTACTGGAAGTGCCGTGCCACGCGCATATCCAATGGCACCACGTGTTGGCGATGAACGCGCATATCCGTGGCGAAGCCGAGCATCCGTCACTGGCGATCGAAGCGTTGAAGACTGATCGGATCCTGGACAAGGTGCTACAACGTAACCCCAACCATCCCGGGTAACCGCGATAGGATTTTTCGTTTCTCCAAGGAACAGACGCATGAAATACTGGATGGCGTTGTGGCTGGTGCTGGCCACCAGCGCGATGGGGGCTGCGCGTAGTCAAGGCACGCCTGGCGAGTTCGATTTTTACGTGTTGTCGTTGTCATGGTCACCGACGTTCTGCCTGACCCATCCGGACAATGAGCAGTGTTCGGGCAAGGGCTACGGTTTTGTCTTGCACGGCCTGTGGCCGCAATACGCGCGGGGAGGGTGGCCGGCTTCGTGCTCGCCGCAGTCGCGGTTGAGTCGCGAAGACATCGAAAAAGGCGCGGCACTGTTCCCGACCCGTTCGCTGCTCAGGCACGAATGGGCCAAGCATGGCACTTGCAGTGGTCTGGAACCGTCGGCTTATCTGGAAAAAACCGATGAAGCGCTGGGTGTCGTGAACATTCCGCATCAACTGCAGCCGTTCAATACGCCGCCCTCGTTACCTGCGCGTGAGATAGAGGCATTGTTCCGTGAGAGCAACCCGCGCATGGGCAACCATGGGCTGGCGGTGATCTGCAAAGGCAAGGTGCTGTCGGAAGTGCGTGTGTGCCTGACCAAGGACCTGGCGTTCGCCGGCTGCCCGCGCAGCGTGAAAACCCAGTGCCGTGACGGCGATATCCGCATTCCTGCACAGCGCTAGGGCAGCATCGCCACGCGACAGCGCTCATCAAAATCCTCGGCCAACTGCGCCAGCGTGACCTCGCCCAGGCGCTCCAGCAGCAGCGCCTGGGCTTGCTCGAACGCATCCGTGAGCGCGGCGTTCACCGCCTGTTCCACCAGGCATTGCGGATGATCGGTGGACAGCCCGATGGCAAATATCGAGGGTGTGCCCAGGGCGTTGTGAATCTCCAGCAACGTGATATCACTCAACGGCTTGCCCAGGCACCAGCCGCCTTGGTGGCCTTTTTCCGAGCGTACATAACCTTTTTCCTTAAGCAGCCCGAGCGTGCGTCGCACCACCACCGGGTTGGTGCCGAGCATTTGCGCGATGGTTTCGGACGTCGCGCGTTCTTCGTGGCGACCCATATGGATCAACACATGGAGCATGCGCGAAAGGCGCGTGTCGTTTCTCATCAACAAACCTCTGATCGATTCGCTCGAAAGTATCCTTCGTAACCCGAAAAGTTGCGAGAGCCTTGACGTGGTATTTTTATGTAACTTATGGTGTGTCGTGAAAGCGCCCGAACAACCGGGGGGCACACAGCAGGGGTCATTTTCATGATGTACGACGTGATTATCGTGGGCGGCAGCTACGCCGGCCTGTCGGCGGGCCTGCAATTGGCACGGGCGCGACGCCAGGTGCTGGTGATCGATGCGGGTCAGCGGCGCAACCGTTTCGCCGCCACGTCCCACGGCTTTCTCGGCCAGGACGGCCAGGCGCCGGAGATCATCGCCGCAGAAGGGCGTAGCCAACTGATGGAATATCCAACGGTTACCTGGCTGCAAGACAGCGTCGTGCAGACGGCTGAACAGGTGCAGGGTTTCAGCGTTCGCACCGAAAATAACGGGACGTTGCAGGGCAATCGCTTGATTCTCGCCACGGGTGTGGTCGACGACTTGCCGGCTATCGACGGTCTCAAGGAACGTTGGGGCAAGCGGGTGTTCCATTGCCCATACTGTCACGGCTACGAGCTGTACAGCGGCCGCATCGGCGTCCTGGCGACGTCATCCCTGGCCATGCACCACGCATTGATGCTGCCGGACTGGGGCACCACCACGTTGTTCACCAATGGCGTGTTCACACCCGATACCGAGCAGCAGGCGCAGTTGGACCGACGTGGCGTCAGCGTGCAAAGCGGTGCCGTACGGCGCATCAGCGGTGAGCGCGCCGACCTGGAATTGGATGACGGCCGGGTGTTCAACCTCGACGGTATCTTCACTATGTCCCGCACGCGCATCAGCCCGCTGGCCGAGCAGTTGGGCTGTGGGATGACCGACGGCCCGACCGGACCTTATCTGCACACCAATGACATGCGCCAGACCTCCGTGCCCGGCGTGTTTGCCTGTGGCGATACCTCCCTCGCCGCCGGTTCCGTCGCGCTGGCCGTGGCCGAGGGCGTGCGCGCCGGGGTGGGCGCGCACGTTTCGTTGATCAACGGTTAGCAGATCAAAGGAGATTCGCCAGCTTCTTAAGATGTGTAGATACCTGAGGGGCATTTTCTTCAATACCCCGGCCGAAAGGCCCGGTACCGTGGGGGCCATCGCTACTCGTTCGGATAAAAAGGAACTGCAATGAGCCTGATCATTTCCATGGCGGCCTTCGCGCTGGCCACTTCCATCACACCGGGCCCGGTCAATGTGGTGGCGCTGAGTTCGGGGGCGCGCTTCGGCTTTGTCGCCAGCCAGAAACACGTGTTCGGTGCCGCCGTGGGCTTCACGCTGCTGCTGGTGCTGATTGGCCTGGGCTTGCATGAAGTGCTGGTGCGCTGGCCGATCCTGACCCAATTGATCCAATGGGGCGGCGTGGTCTTCCTGCTGTATATGGCCTGGAAGCTGGCAGTGGACGATGGCCGGCTGGACGCCGAGGGTACGGCCACCGCGCCGTCGATGCTCTACGGCGCGATCATGCAGTGGCTCAACCCAAAGGCGTGGCTGGCCTGCGTGGCGGGCATGGGGTTGTTTGTGGCAGACGGCGACGCCGCGCAAGTGTGGCTGTTTGCGGCGCTCTACCTGGTGATCTGCTACCTGTCGGTGGCCTGCTGGGCCTATGCCGGCACGTTCCTGCGCCGCTACCTGAGCAACCCCCGTGGCGTGCGGTTGTTCAACCGCTCGATGGCCGCGTTGCTGGTGGCCAGTGTGGGGTATCTGCTGATGGCGTAAGCCGGTCGCGGTATTGCCCTGGCGTGGCGGCGAAATGTTGTTTGAAGGTGCGTTGGAAGTGCGCCTGATCGGCAAAGCCTGCGGCCAGGGCCACATCGGCGATCAGTTCGCCCTGGCGCAATTGCGCGCGGGCAAACTGGATACGCTGGTTGACCAGAAATGCGTGCGGCGTGAGCCCGTAATACTGCTTGAACGCGCGGATCAGGTACGACGGCGACAGCTCGGCAGCCAGGCAGATATCTTCCAGTTTCAGCGCCTGGGTGCAGTGTTCGCGGATGTACTGTGCGGCGCGCTCCAGCTTGTGATTGACCTCACGCATCGGGGTGTCGGAGGGGTTAAGGCGCTGTTGCACCTCGGTGAAGTAACTCACCAACGCGCTCTGTTTTTGCAGGTGTTCGGCCTGTTCATCCACCAGTATCCGATACAGCTCCAGCAGCCCGTCGTACAGCACCTTGTCCTGGGTGTAGGGCGTACTGAATGGCCGGTAACCCTGGTCAGTGCTGAAACCCAGCTGGTGCTGCAAATCCGTCAGCCAAGGGGTGCCGAGGTATAGCATCTGATAGGACCATGCCTCGCCGGCGATAGGATTGCAGGCGTGCACGTCGCCGGGGTTCATCAGCACCACCGTGCCGGCGCTGATCTGGAAGGTGTCCGCGCCGTAGTGGTAATAGCTTCTGCCGGTGGTGATCGCACCGATGGAAAAATGCTCGTGAGCATGACGGGTATAAGTGACCTTGCGCCCGTCAACAATGGTACGTGCTTCGATGTACGGCAGCCCGGCGTCGCGCCAGAAGCGGGGCGCCGTGGGGCTTGCGGGCAAGTTCATGGCGCCGCGCTCCAAGCGGAAGGGGTGCCCAGCGTCATACAAAACCGCCTCGGGTTCAAGGCCTCACAGGGCAGCCATGGCCATACGGTGCAAATACTCGGCCCAGGGATCTTCGCCGTTGCCGAGTTGTTCCAAGGTCAGCGGCACGGTGGAGTGTTCGCGTAGCGCTGCTGCCCGTTGGAAGAAGTGTTGCTCGACTATAATCGCCGCCAATGCCTTGGAGCGCGGCGAGTCGAAGCTGCGCGGTATCCGCTGGCCCTGGGCATCGGCCTGCGGCAGCGTGTCGACGTCCGGCAATACGGGCGCCAGTTGGCTGATCCTGAGGCCGGGCCAGCGCTGTTCGCTGCCACTGTCTGCCGGCTCAACCCCATCGGCGTAAGCCGGCCAATGAAAACCCAGGGTAGACACATCCTGCCCGGTTGCCGCGGCGGCCTGCATCAGGGTGGCATAGTCGAGGTCATGGCGCGGGCGCAGCAACAGGTATTTGGGGAAGCATTCATAGACATGGTGATCGCCGTAATAACTGACGCACAGGATCAGGCCGAATGGCCCGACCGGCTCGGCGTCCTTGCGCAAGGCAAAAAAACGGATGCGACCAAACTCGATCGCTTCGCGTCGCAGCAATGACAACTGCGGCAGGCTGTTCTGCAGGTATTCCTTATAGGCCGATTGCAACCGTTGCAGATCCTGCGCAAAGCGTTGCGCGAAAACCTGGCTGAAGGGCGTGAGCTGATGAAACTGCTGCGCCATGTCGCGGTACTTGATGGTCGGGCTGGAGGAGTGCCAATGCGGCGAATCCGCTTCCAGGCGGTTGGCCAGGTAAAGGTCGACGAACGAGAATTTTTTACCGGTGTGCACATTTTCAAAGCGCTTGTCCTCGGCGAATACCGAGTCCCGGGGCAGCCACATCAGCACCAGGTCCGTCAGTTGGCGATTGTCCGGCCAGACCTTTTGCAAGGCCTGCAATGCGATCTCGCGTTGGGTCAGGATCGGGCTGGCGAACGCTTCCAGGGCGCGGCTCAGGCGCGCCCGCAGGTCGTTGAGCGCGGCAATTGCCAGGTTGGATTCGGCACTGCTGTAGCGCTCTTGGCGCGTAATGACGCCATTGACTACGGCCCACATGCGGATGGGGGGCAAGGCGTGGACGCCGTCCAGAAACGTTGCCCAGCCTCCGCGCGGCGGCAGGTACGCCTGATACATGATCTCGTCATGGCTCAATTGGCGTGCCGCACCCGGCACTCGCCGTTCCAGGTAGGTGGCATATTGCTCGAACAGGATCCAGGCCTGGGTGCTCAGGAACGGCATCGAATCAGGAATCGCGCGTACCAGCAGGTGCGGGGCCTGGCCGCAAAGCATCAGGTGAGCGGCGAGGGCGGCAGCACCAGGGGCCAGGCGCAAGCTGCTTTCCAGTTGCCTGCGTACATAGGCAACCGGTTCGCCCCAGAAGTCAGTGGCCGACCAGTCCAAGTGGTGAATACGATTGGGGTGTGCGCCCGCCGTCGGGTCCAGGCTCAGGATCAAGGCCGCCCACAGTAGCGCGCTGCGACTGGCGGCGGGGCTGGTGTCGCTGCCATGCCACTGGATGCTGCGCTGCAAGTGGCCGGCCAGTTGCTGGGCGCGTGGCGTGGCGATCAGGCGGATCATCAGCAAATCCGCTTCGGCGCGGATGTCCTCAGGGGATTTGTCTCCTAGCACGGGGGCCGCCAGGTAGCTGAACAAACCCTGTTCGGGGTCGGGAACGAACCCCTGGCTCACCACCAGCACCCGAAGCCGGTCTGCCTCCGACAGGATCCACCCGCTGGGCTGCGCCGGGTGAGCCGGCTTGAGCCCGCGCCAGTAGTCGCTTTCGTGCAGGCGTTGCGGCGCGCTGATGGACCAGCGTTGCGCGGCCAGCCGCACTTCATCCAGTGTTGTCGGCACCAACACCTTGTAAAGGCGCAGCGCCTGGCTCAGGCTCACGGCCTTGTTGGTGCGCAACTGCCCGCCCATGCGCGCGGCCAGCACGGTCAATGGGCGAATTTGCGACGCGAGTTTGGGATCGGCCATCACTGCGCCCGTGATCATCTTCCATTGGCCGTCCTGCCCATGGGCGCCGATACCGCTGACTACGCTCAATAGCACATGGCTGGCGGGGTCGATGTGTTCCTGTTGGCGGATTTCTACAAATTCGGGCTGTTCAACCAGTGCCTGCAGCTTGCGGCGACCCGGTTCGAGGATCACTGGCAGGCGTTCCGGGTCTACCGCAATAACCCTGTCCAGGCCGTCTGGGCCGGTCAGCCGACCGTGGCGCAGCACCGCGTAGAGCGCTTTGCGAATGACATGACGGTCGTTGCGCAAACCGATGTATTGATTATGGACATGCCGCTCAACCAGGCTGCGGGCGGCGGCGTAAAGTGTCGGCGCCTGTGTGATCGGCCACTGGCGCAGCCGCGCGATCAGGGCTGTCAACTCGTCCTTGCTCAGCGGGCGTTCGATGCCGTAGGCCTGCAACAGGCCAGCCAGGTTCACGCTGTGGTCCAGGTAGATATCTGCGCCCGCTTTTTCGGCCAGGCGCAGCAGCCTGCGCCAGAGCACGTCAGGGGCCTGGGGCAGCCACTCGCGTACCTGAGTCACGTCCTCCACAGAGGCGGGCAGGCTGCAGATCAGCTGTTTGCGGTGGTCGAAAAAGTAATCGCCGTCGACCTCGACAACGGTGTCTTCGACAATGCTTTTGAGCAACTGCGCAGCGTCCACCAGCGTGCGCGCCAGCAACGAACCCGACGTTAACTGCATGCGGGTCTTGTACAGCGTGAAGCTGTCAAGGTCTGGCAGGGCCTGCAGGGCATCGGCCAATTGCCGGTAGTCGCGTTGCTGGTTGAGCAGCTCGTCGTGGATCAGCGAGCGGCTCAGTCCCATGTCATTAATGCCAGGGAAGGTCCCCAGCGCGCGCAACTCTTCGGCGATCACCTCCACCTGCAAACGGTTGGCGGGCATCGGGTAGCCGTGAAATGCCAATACCCGGTCGAGGGGCAGACTGCGTTCAGCATTGTTCACTCGGTCGCCCAGATAGGGAAGGCCCAGCTCGGCGGGGTCGATTAACTGCGCGATAAAAATGAGCGGGTTGGCGACGGCCCACCATCCTGAAGAATCCGCCAGGGTGAAGCGCTGGGGCGTGGTTTGCCCATGGGAACTGGCCTGCAGCACACCATTGCAAACCGACATTGTGTTGAAGTCCAGGCCCCGTCGATCCGCCCATTCGAGGAAATCCCGTTGGTTGAACGCTCTGCAAAAGACGTCGCCCCACTGCCCCAGCAAGGACAGCTCGGATACCGTGACGGCGGTGTGTGCCGCGGGTGTTGACGCGCCTGGGGTGGTTTTCAGCACCGGCAGCAGGTGGGCGATCAGTTCCTTGTCGCCTCGCACGCGAAGGTCGTCGCGCTCGCGCAGTTCAGCGGAAGAGAAGCTGGCTTGAGGCATCGGCAACGTGGCGTCGGGGAGGTCTTCAGTGGAAAGCAGTGCGTAGGGTTCGTCCATGGGGGTACAGCGTCCTGTAGAAACGTAGACCCCGATGGTTGCGCAGCCCGCGGCCCTGCCGACAGCAGGCCCGTCATTGAATGCCGTGGCTTGCTTCAGCCACGGTCGTAAGGCGTCAGGCGTTCCGTCAGGCCGGTGCCAAAAAGGCGGCTTCCAGTAACTGCCGCGTATACGCATGCTGCGGATCGGCAAATATCGCCCGCGCATCACCTTGCTCCACCACCTGCCCCTGTTTGACCACCATCAATTGGTGGCTCAGCGCTTTTACCACCGCCAGGTCATGGCTGATAAACAGGTAGGTCAGGTTGTACTTGGCCTGCAAGCTGCGCAGCAGTTCCACCACCTGGCGTTGCACCGTGCGGTCCAGTGCCGAGGTGGGTTCGTCGAGCAGGATCAGGCGCGGCTTGAGCACCAGTGCGCGGGCGATGGCGATGCGTTGGCGCTGGCCACCGGAGAATTCGTGGGGGTAACGATTGCGCGATTTCGGGTCGAGGCCCACCTCGTTGAGCGCCGCGATGATCGCCGCCTCCTGCTCGGCCGGCGTGCCCATTTTATGAATGCGCAAGCCTTCGCCGACGATCTCGCTGACGCACATGCGCGGGCTGAGGCTGCCGAACGGATCCTGGAACACCACCTGCATTTCCCGGCGCAGCGGGCGCACCTGTTGTTGGGTCAGCGTGTCCAGTTGCTGGCCTTCGAAGCGAATACCGCCCTTGCTGGCGATCAAGCGCAGGATCGCCAGGCCCAGGGTGGATTTGCCCGAGCCGCTTTCGCCGACGATGCCCAGGGTTTGCCCCTGGGACAGGCTGAAATTGATACCGTCCACCGCCTTGACGTAATCGACGGTGTTGCGCAAAAAGCCCTTCTTGATCGGGAACCACACCTTCAGGTCATCGACCTCCAACAACGCTGGACCGACTGCATTGGCGGCCGGCCCGCCGCTCGGCTCCGCCGCCAGCAGCTCCTGGGTGTAAGGGTGGCGGGGCGACTGAAACAGCGTCTCGCAGTCGGCCTGCTCAACGATGCAACCTTTTTGCATCACGCACACGCGATGGGCGATACGCCGCACCAGGTTCAAGTCATGGCTGATCAGCAGCAGCGCCATGCCCAGCCGCGCCTGCAACTCCTTGAGCAGCTCCAGAATCTTCAACTGCACCGTTACGTCGAGCGCGGTGGTGGGTTCATCGGCGATGAGCAATTCCGGCTCATTGGCCAGCGCCATGGCAATCATCACCCGCTGGCGCTGACCGCCGGACAACTCGTGGGGCAGGGCCTTGAGGCGCTTGTGCGGCTCGGGGATGCCTACCAACTCCAGCAACTCCAGGGTGCGCCGGGTGGCAACCTTGCCGGTGAGCCCCTTGTGCAGCCCCAGCACTTCGTTGATCTGCTTCTCGATGTTGTGCAGCGGGTTCAGCGAGGTCATCGGCTCCTGGAAGATCATCGCGATGCGGTTGCCGCGAATGTGGCGGATGGTTTTTTCCTTGAGGGTCAGCAAATCCTGCCCGGCGTAGTTGATGCTGCCGGATGGATGCCGCGCCAGCGGGTAGGGCAGCAGGCGCAGGATCGAGTGGGCGGTCACCGATTTGCCCGAGCCGCTTTCACCCACCAGCGCAATGGTTTCGCCGCGCTTGATATCGAAGCTGACGTTGTTGACCACGCGATGGTGATGCTCACCCGTGACGAACTCGACGCTGAGGTCGCGGATTTCGATCAGATTGTCCTGATTCATCTCATTTCCTCGGGTCGAAGGCATCACGAGCGGACTCGCCGATAAACACCAGCAAGCTCAACATGATCGCCAGCACGGCAAACGCACTCATGCCCAGCCACGGCGCTTGCAGGTTGGATTTGCCCTGGGCGACCAGCTCACCCAGGGACGGCGAGCCGGCCGGCAAGCCAAAACCGAGGAAGTCCAGGGCGGTCAGGGTACCGATGGCGCCGGTTAGAATGAACGGCATGAACGTCATAGTCGAGACCATGGCGTTAGGCAGGATATGCCGGAACATGATCGCACCGTTCTGCATGCCCAGGGCCCTGGCGGCGCGCACGTATTCCAGGTTGCGCCCGCGCAGGAATTCTGCGCGCACCACGTCCACCAGGCTCATCCAGGAGAACAGCAGCATGATCCCCAGCAGCCACCAGAAGTTGGGCTGCACGAAGCTGGCAAGGATGATCAGCAGGTACAGCACCGGCAACCCGGACCAGATCTCCAGGAAGCGCTGCCCGGCCAGGTCGACCCAGCCGCCGTAGAAACCCTGCAAGGCCCCGGCGATCACGCCGATGATCGAGCTGAGTACGGTGAGGGTCAGGGCAAACAGCACCGACACGCGAAAACCGTAGATCACCCGCGCCAACACATCGCGGCCCTGGTCATCGGTGCCCAACAGGTTGACGCTGGAGGGCGGCGCCGGCGCCGGCACCTTGAGGTCGTAGTTGATGCTCTGGTAACTGAACGGGATCGGCGCCCAAAGGGTCCAGGCGTCCTTGGCCTTGAGCAGTTCCTGGATATACGGGCTCTTGTAGTTGGCCTCGAGCGGGAATTCGCCGCCAAAGGTGGTCTCCGGGTAGCGCTTGAGCGCCGGGAAATACCAGCCACCGTCGTAGTGCACCACCAGCGGCTTGTCATTGGCGATCAGCTCGGCGCCCAGGCTCAACCCGAACAGAGTCAAAAATAGCCACAGTGACCACCAGCCACGCTTGTTGGCCTTGAAACGCTCGAACCGACGGCGATTGAGGGGGGACAGATTCATCTCAATGCTCCCGGCTGCCAAAGTCGATGCGCGGATCGACCAGGGTGTAGGTGAGGTCGCCGATCAGTTTCACGATCAGCCCCAGCAGGGTGAAGATAAACAGCGTGCCGAACACTACCGGGTAGTCGCGGTTGATCGCGGCCTCAAAGCTCATCAGGCCCAGGCCATCGAGGGAGAAAATTACCTCCACCAGCAAAGACCCGGTAAAGAAGATGCCGATGAATGCCGACGGGAAGCCCGCGATCACCAACAGCATGGCGTTGCGGAACACGTGGCCGTACAGCACGCGATGGTTGGTCAGGCCCTTGGCTTTGGCGGTGACCACGTACTGCTTGTTGATCTCGTCGAGAAAGCTGTTCTTGGTCAGCAGGGTCATGGTGGCGAAGTTGCCGATCACCAACGCCGTGATGGGCAGCGCCAAATGCCAGAAATAGTCGAGGATCTTGCCGCCCCAGCTCAGTTCGTCGAAGTTGTTCGACGTCAGCCCGCGCAAGGGGAACCAGTCAAAGTAACTGCCGCCGGCAAACACCACGATCAACAAAATCGCGAACAGGAACGCCGGGATCGCATAGCCGACAATGATTGCCGAACTGGTCCATACGTCGAAATGGCTGCCGTGCCGCGTGGCCTTGGCGATGCCCAGGGGGATCGACACCAAGTACATGATCAGTGTGCTCCATAACCCGAGGGAGATGGACACTGGCATCTTTTCCTTGATCAGGTCGATGACCTTGGCGTCACGGAAAAAGCTGTCGCCAAAATCCAGCTGGGCGTAGTTCTTGACCATGATCCACAAGCGTTCCGGCGCCGATTTGTCGAAGCCGTACATCGTTTCGATTTCCTTGATCAGCGCCGGGTCCAGGCCCTGGGCGCCACGGTAGCTGCTGGAACCGGCCACCGAGACCTCGGCACCGCCGCCGGCGATACGGCTGGTGGCACCCTCGAAGCCTTCGAGCTTGGCGATCATCTGTTCCACCGGGCCACCGGGGGCGGCCTGGATGATCACGAAGTTGATCAGCAGGATCCCGAACAGCGTGGGGATGATCAGCAACAGGCGGCGAATAATATAGGCCAGCATTCAATCGCCTCCCTTCGCCGACTCGGCGCTTTCGGTGGTGTCCAGGGAAACCGCCGGCTTGACGTTGGGTTTGACCCACCAAGTGGCGGTACCGACGTCGTAGCGTGGCGGGACTTTCGGATGGCCCAGGTGATCCCAGTACGCAACGCGAAAGGTCTTGATGTGCCAGTTGGGAATCACGTAGTAGCCGAACTGCAGCACGCGATCCAGCGCCCTGGCATGGGCCACCAGGCTTTTGCGCGAGTCGGCGTCGATCAACTGTTCCACCAGTTGGTCGACGGCCGGGTCCTTGAGGCCCATGTAGTTGCGGCTGCCGGGTTTGTCGGCGCTGGAGGATTTCCAGAACTCGCGTTGCTCATTACCCGGCGAGGTGGACTGCGGGAAACTGCCCACCAACATGTCGAAGTCCCGCGAGCGGATACGGTTAATGAACTGCGAGACGTCCACCCGACGGATGACCAGGTCAATCCCCAGGTCGGCCAAGTTGCGCTTGAAAGGCAGCAGGATGCGCTCGAACTCGGTCTGCGCCAGCAGGAACTCGATGACCACCGGTTTGCCGTCGGCGTCGACCATCTTGTCGTCCTTGATGCGCCAGCCGGCTTCCTGCAGCAGTTGGTAGGCCTCGCGCTGCTGGGTGCGGATCATGCCGCTGCCGTCGGTTTTGGAAGGCTCGAAGGCCTGGGTGAAGACTTCGGATGGGATTTTTTCGCGCAGCGGCTCGAGGATCTTCAGCTCATCCGGGCCGGGCAGGCCGGTGGCGGCCATCTCGGAGTTTTCGAAGTAACTGCGGGTGCGCGTATAGGCGCCATTGAACAGCTGCTTGTTGCTCCACTCGAAATCCAGCAACAGGCTGATGGCCTTGCGCACGCGCACGTCCTGGAACATCGGCTTGCGCATATTGAACACAAAGCCCTGCATCCCGGTCGGGTTGCCGTTGGGGATTTCTTCCTTGATCAAGCGGCCTTCGGCCACTGCCGGGATGTTGTAGGCGTTGGCCCAGTTCTTGGCGCTGAACTCCAGCCAGTAATCGAACTGCCCGGCCTTCAAGGCTTCGAGGGACACGGTGCTGTCGCGGTAATAGTCGGTGATGCGGTTATCGAAGTTATAGAAGCCCTGGGTGACCGGCAGGTCCTTGGCCCAGTAATCCTTGACCCGCTCGTAGCGAATCATGCGCCCAGGCTTGACCTCGGCGACCTTGTAAGGCCCGCTGCCCAGCGGTACTTCGAGGTTGCCTTTGGCGAAATCACGGGTGGCCCACCAATGCTTGGGCAAGACCGGCAATTGGCCGAGGATCAACGGCAGCTCGCGGTTGTTGGTGCGCTTGAACTTGAACAGCACCTTCAGCGGGTCTTCGGCGATCACTTCGTCGACGTCGGCATAGTAAGTGCGGTAGATCGGCGAACCTTCCTTGATCAGCTCCTGGAAGGTAAACACCACGTCTTCGGCGCGGATGGGGTGGCCGTCATGGAAACGCGCTTCGGGGCGCAGATAGAAGCGCACCCAACTGTTGTCCGGGGCTTTTTCGATCTTGCCGGCGACCAGTCCGTATTCGGTGATCGGCTCGTCGAGGCTTTGCATGGCCAGGGTGTCGTAGATCAGGCCGATGTTGTCGGCCGGTACGCCCTTGCTGATCCACGGGTTGAGGCTGTCAAAACCGCCCATGGCCGACTCGCGGAAGGTACCGCCCTTGGGCGCGTCCGGGTTGACGTAGTCGAAGTGCTTGAAATCGGCGGGGTACTTGGGCTGCTCGTTGTACAGCGTCAGCGCATGTTGCGGAGCGGCCTGGGCCGCAGTGCACAGCAACAGGCTGCCAAGCAGTGCGTTGCGCAGATGCATCATTGGGCTTTCTCCGAGGCTTTCAGCCACCATGCGCTCAGGCCCAGGCTGTAGGGCGGCGTGGTGACAAAGGCGAACCGGTTGCGGTACGCCAGGCGATGATAATTGAGGTACCAGTTGGGAATGCTGTAGTGCTGCCACAGCAGCACCCGGTCCAGTGCGCGGCCGGCGGCCAGTTGTTCTTCGCGGGTCTGCGCCGCCAGCAGTTGTTCGAGCAAGTGATCGACTACCGGGTTGGCAATGCCTGCATAGTTCTTGCTGCCCTTGATCGCGGCCTGGCTGGAGTGGAAGTACTGCCACTGCTCCAGGCCCGGGCTGAGGGTCTGGTTGAGGGTAATCAGGATCATGTCGAAGTCGAATTGATCCAGGCGCTGTTTGTACTGGGCGCGGTCGACGGTGCGCAGGCGCGCGTCGATACCGATGTTGATCAGGTTCTCGACGTAGGGTTGCAGAATGCGCTCCAGGTTCGGGTTGACCAACAGGATCTCGAAGCGCAGCGGTTGCCCCTCCTTGTTCAGCAGGCGCTGCCCGGACAGCTTCCAGCCGGCATCGCCAAGCAGGGCGAGGGCGCGGCGCATGGTCTCGCGGGGGATGCCGCGGCCATCGGTGCGGGGCAGGCTGAAGGCTTGGGTAAACAGCTCGGCCGGCAATTGTTCGCGGTAGGGGGAAAGCATCAGCCATTCATGGCCGACCGGCAGGCCGGTCGCCGAAAATTCGCTGTTGGGGTAGTAGCTCAGGGTACGTTTATAGGCACCGCTGAACAGGGTGCCGTTGGTCCACTCGAAGTCGAACATCAGCCCCATGGCTTCGCGCACCTTGGTCTGGCTGAAGGCCGGGCGTCGGGTGTTCATGAACAGGCCCTGGCTTTGGGTCGGGATCTGGTGGGCAATCTGCGCCTTGATCACCTCGCCCCGGTTCACCGCCGGGAAGTTGTAGCCATTGGCCCAGTTCTTGGCCTGGTGCTCGATGTAGATATCGAATTCGCCGGCCTTGAAGGCTTCGAAGGCCACGTCGCTGTCGCGATAGAATTCCACTTCGACCTTGTTGTAGTTGTAGAAACCCTGGTTGACCGGCAGGTCCTTGCCCCAATAATCCTTGACCCGTTCGAACACCAATTGCCGGCCAGGGGTGACCTTGCTGATGCGGTACGGCCCGCTGCCCAGGGGCGGTTCGAAGGTGGTGGCCTTGAAATCGCGGTTTTTCCAGTAATGCTGGGGCAATACCGGCAGCTCGCCCAGGCGCAGGATCAGCAACGGGTTGCCGGCGCGCTTGAACACAAAGCGGATGCGGTGACGGTTGAGGATATCGACCCGCGCCACTTCCTGCAGGTTAGTGCGGTACTGCGGGTGACCTTCGGTCAGCAGGGTGCGGTAGGAAAACGCCACGTCATAGGCGGTAATCGGCTTGCCATCGTGGAAGCGCGCCTGCGGGCGCAGGTTGAACACCACCCAACTGCGGTCCTCGCTGTACTCCACCGACTGGGCGATCAGCCCATAGCTGGAGGTGGGCTCGTCGCCGGACGGTGCGTACTGGCCGGTGCCGACCATCAACGGCTCGTTCAGCTCATTGACGCCGTATTGCAGGAAATTGGGGGTCGAGACCGGGCTTGAGCCCTTGAAGGTATAGGGGTTGAGCGTATCGAAGGTGCCAAAGGCCATCACCCGCAATGTTCCGCCTTTCGGCGCTGCGGGGTTTACCCAATCGAAGTGGGTGAATTTGGCCGGGTACTTGAGCCTGCCGAACTGCGTATAACCGTGGCTCTCGGTAATCGTCGCGTTCGCAGCAAAGCTCAAGGCCAGACTTATTAGTAGAAGGAGGGGACGCTTCAAGTCAGAGATCCGATCCAGGCGGCTTGGGCTTTATGATCGGTACAGTAACAGCTTGTTCCAGTTGGAAAAAGCCAGTCGGATGATGGAGGTCCCATGTGGGAGCGGGCTTGCTCGCGAAAGCGGAGTGTCAGCCAATATATGTGTGACTGATACACCGCATTCGCGAGCAAGCCCGCTCTCACATAGGCTCCCCAGGTGTTCCCGAGGCCTAGCGCGGCCCGGAAACCACCAGCATCTGCCCCGGCTTCAACGCCTGGCCGGTGCGCGGGTTCCAACGCTTGAGATGTTGCATCTCGACGTTGAAGCGCTTGGCGACGATGTACAACGAGTCGCCTTTCTTGACCTTGTATTGCACGGGCTTCTTGCTGTCAGCCTTCGCCACTAGCTTGCGGGTGTCCTGCATCACCAGGGTCTGGCCGACCTTGAGCGCCTGGCCGTTGAGCTTGTTCCAGCGTTGCAGGTCATGCACATCGACTTTGTTGGCCTTGGCGATCAGCGTGAGGTTGTCGCCGTTGCGTACCTTGTAGCTGCGGGTGCGACCGGCAACCCGCGCGGTCTCGACTTCGTCGAACACCTGCTTTTTTGGGCGCATCGCCAGCAATTCTTCCGGTTTCATCGTCGAAAGGGTGCTGGTCAGCAGTTGCGCCTTGGAGCTTGGCACCAGCAAATGCTGGGGGCCGTCCAGGGTGGTGCGTTGTTTCAGGGCCGGGTTGAGCTGGAACAGCTCGTCTTCGTCGATTTCGGCCAGCGCGGCGACCCGTGACAGGTCCATGCTTTGCTTGACTTCAACCACTTCGAAATAGGGCGTGTTGGCAATCGGGTTCAGGTTGACGCCGTAGGCTTCCGGCGCCAGCACCACCTGTGACAACGCCAGGAACTTGGGCACGTAGTCCTTTGTTTCCTGGGGCAGTGGAAGGTTCCAGTAATCGGTGGGCAGGCCGAGCTTCTCGTTGCGCTCGATGGCCCGGCTCACGGTGCCTTCGCCGGCGTTGTAGGCGGCGAGGGCCAGCAACCAGTCACCGTTGAACATGTCGTGCAGGCGCGTCAGGTAGTCCAGGGCGGCGGTGGTGGAGGCGGTGATGTCGCGGCGGCCGTCGTAGGCGCGGGTCTGGCGCAGGTTGAAGTAGCGCCCGGTGGAGGGAATGAACTGCCACAGGCCGACTGCATCGCTGCGCGAATAGGCCATCGGGTTGTAGGCACTTTCAATCACTGGCAGCAGCGCCAGCTCCAGGGGCATATTGCGCTCTTCAAGGCGTTCGACAATGTAATGAATATAGAGGCTGCCGCGTTCACCGGCGTTTTCAAGGAAGGAGGGGTTGCTGGCGAACCAAAGGCGCTGTTGTTCGATACGCGGGTTTACGCCCACCCCATCCTGCAATTGAAAGCCCCGTCGCATACGCTCCCAAACATCCTGGGGGGCTTCGGGGGTCGGCTTTTCGGAAAGCCAGATGACGGGTTTCTGTTTGATCTTGGCGCTGAGGTTTGGCTTGGGTTGCACGGTGGATTGTGCGGTGAAATTGCTTGATTGGCAGCCCGCCAGCGTGGCGGACACAGCCACCGCCACAGCTTGAGCCAGGCGGGTCAATGCGTCTGAATGGTTGGATTTACGAATAGATGACGACATTGGCTGGAAGTAAGTTCCGGGCAAAAATGTCGGGCGATTCTAGAAAGCGCTTCGGTTCCGGTCAACCATTCAGAATTTACGTATCAAAATGCGTTCTGTTAGAACGCATCTTTCCATGCCCGCAAGCTAGCAAACACCTCGGCCGCAGAGCGGTTGTCGCGTCCACTCCGTTCGTCAGCTTTTTGTTTAACGGATGTTTCAGAGGTACGTAGAAAAGGATTGGTGCGCTTTTCCAGAGCCAGGTTTGAAGGCAGAGAGATCTCGCCAAGGGCGCGCAGTTGGCGGACGATTTCCACCCGTTCGGCGATATCCGCGTTGTCCGGTTCCACCGCTTGGGCAAATTTGAGGTTACTTTGTGTGTATTCGTGCGTGCAGTACACCAACGTATCGCCGGGCAGGGCGGCCAGGCGTTCAAGCGAGGTGTACATCTGTTGCGGCGTGCCTTCGAACAGGCGTCCGCAGCCGGCTGCGAACAGCGTGTCGCCGCAAAACAGCACGCCCTGGTGATAAAACGCGATATGGCCCAAGGTGTGTCCGGGCACTGTATAAACGTCGAAGTCCCAGCCGAGCACTGTGAGGCGGTCGTTGTCGTTCAGGGCCACGTCGCGCGCGGGGATCTTCTCGGCTGCCGGGCCGTAGACCTTGGCGCCCGTCACGCCCTTGAGCTGTTCGACACCGCCGACATGGTCATGGTGATGATGGGTGATAAGAATATCGCTCAAGGTCCACTCCGGGTTCTGCTTGAGCCAGGCCAGCACGGGCGCGGCATCGCCGGGGTCGACCACCGCGCAGCGTTCGGTGCCGGGGTCTTGTAACAACCAGATGTAGTTATCGGTGAAGGCGGGCAGGGCACTGATCTGTATCATTCTTCGATTCGCCAAGCTGAACACATTGGTGCATCTTAGAACGTCTAGGCGAGTTGGAGAATGCAATGACTGATAAAGCGTTCGCCCAGGCCGATCCCGAGTGGCTGGCCCTGATCGGTGCAGCCCGTGAATGGTTGTCCGGCCCCATCGGGCAATTTCTGCTGGAAGAGGAACGGCGCATGCTCGAGGACGAGTTGGGCCGGTTCTTTGGTGGCTACCTGGTGCATTACGGTCCCTCGGCCCAGACGCCGCCGTCCGCGCCCCAGGTGCAGCGCAATGTGCGCCTGGGGGCGCCATTGCCTGGGGTGGAGATCGTCTGCGAGGAACAGGCCTGGCCATTGAGCGAGCACGCCGCTGACGTGGTGGTGTTGCAGCATGGCCTGGATTTTTGCCTCTCGCCCCACGGCTTGCTGCGCGAGGCGGCGAGCAGCGTGCGCCCAGGCGGCCATTTGCTGATTGTCGGGATCAACCCCTGGAGCAGCTGGGGCCTGCGCCATGTGTTTGCCAATGATGCCCTGCGCCAGGCGCGTTGCATCTCGCCGCAACGGGTGGGCGATTGGCTGAACCTGCTGGGCTTCGCGCTGGAGAAACGCCGCTTCGGGTGCTATCGTCCGCCGCTTGCGTCGACCAAGTGGCAAGGCCGGCTGGCCGGCTGGGAGCGCCGCGCGGGTGCCTGGCAGTTGTCGGGGGGCGGCTTCTATCTGCTGGTGGCGCGTAAAATCGTGGTCGGGCTGCGGCCGCTGCAGCAAGTGCGCCGTGAGCCGATAGGCAAGCTGGTGCCGATGCCGATGGCCAAGGTCAACCGCAGGCAAAGCGACGCGTAAACTTCTTTGAATTGATTCCGAGTAACCGATGACCGATAGCGTAGAACTCTTCACCGATGGCGCCTGCAAGGGCAACCCAGGCCCAGGCGGGTGGGGCGCGTTGCTGGTGTGCAAGGGCGTGGAGAAAGAGTTGTGGGGCGGTGAAGCCAACACCACCAACAACCGCATGGAGCTGATGGGCGCCATTCGCGGCCTGGAAGAACTCAAGCGCCGCTGCAACGTGCTGCTGGTGACCGACTCGCAGTACGTGATGAAGGGCATCAACGAGTGGATGGTCAACTGGAAGAAGCGTGGCTGGAAGACCGCGGCCAAGGAACCGGTGAAGAATGCCGACCTGTGGCAACTGCTCGACGAACAATGCAACCGCCATGACATCACCTGGAAATGGGTGCGCGGCCACATCGGCCACCCTGGCAACGAGCGCGCCGACCAACTGGCCAACCGGGGCGTGGATGAAGTGCGCGGCTACAAGCAGAGCTGATGCCGAATCACGTGGTAATATTGCGCCCTTTGAAATACACCGTTGAGAGCTGAACCCTGATGGCCATCCGATCTGTTGTACTCGATACCGAAACCACCGGCATGCCGGTGACCGACGGCCACCGGATCATTGAAATCGGCTGTGTCGAACTGATGGGCCGGCGCCTCACCGGCCGTCACTTCCACGTCTACCTGCAACCGGATCGTGACAGTGACGAAGGCGCGATCGGCGTGCACGGTATCACCGATGAATTCCTCAAGGGCAAGCCGCGCTTTGCCGAAGTCGCGGATGAATTCTTCGAATTCATCAACGGCGCCCAGTTGATCATCCATAACGCGGCGTTCGACATCGGCTTCATCAATAACGAATTTGCCCTGATGGGGCAGACCGATCGTGCCGATATTTCCAAGCACTGCACGATCCTCGACACCTTGATGATGGCGCGCGAGCGTCACCCCGGCCAGCGCAACAGCCTCGACGCCCTGTGCAAGCGTTATGGCGTCGACAACTCCGGCCGCGAACTCCATGGCGCCTTGCTCGACTCCGAGATTCTCGCCGACGTCTACCTGACCATGACCGGCGGGCAAACCAGCCTGTCCCTGGCCGGTAACGCCTCCGACGGCACCGGCTCGGCGGAAGGTTCGGGCAACCGTCCTTCGGAAATCCGCCGCCTGCCGTCGGACCGCAGGCCTACCCCGGTTATTCGGGCGAGCGAGCAGGACCTGGTTGAGCATGCGGCGCGGTTGGAGGCGATTGCCAAGTCGGCGGGCGCGCCGGCGTTATGGACCCAACTGACCCAGCAATAATCGCCAGCCGAACGCGGTCAAAACTGTGGGAGCGAGCAAGCCAGCTCCCACAGTTGATCCCCACTGCCTGCGAAATCTTCATTCGCCACATTCACGCCCAGCTTCTACCCTTGAGTGCATAGCCCTCAGGACGCCCAAGCACTCATGTACAAAGACCTGAAGTTCCCCGTACTCATCGTGCACCGCGACATCAAGGCCGACACCGTTGCCGGTGACCGGGTTCGAGGCATTGCCAGGGAGTTGGAACAAGAGGGCTTCAGTATCATCCAGGCGGTGGATTACGCCGAAGGCCGGCTGGTGGCGGCTACCCACCATGGCCTGGCCTGCATGTTGATTGCCGCCGAAGGCGCCGGCGAGAATACCCACCTGCTGCAAAACATGGTCGAGCTGATCCGCCTGGCACGCCTGCGAGCGCCGAACCTGCCGATCTTTGCCCTGGGCGAGCAAGTCACCCTGGAAAACGCGCCGGCCGACGCCATGAGCGAACTCAACCAACTGCGCGGTATTCTGTACCTGTTCGAAGACACCGTGCCGTTTCTTGCGCGGCAGGTCGCCCGCGCGACGCGCACCTACCTCGATGGCTTGTTGCCTCCTTTCTTCAAGGCGTTGGTACAACATACCGCTGACTCCAATTACTCATGGCACACCCCCGGCCATGGCGGCGGCGTGGCTTATCGCAAAAGCCCGGTAGGGCAGGCGTTTCACCAGTTCTTCGGGGAAAACACCCTGCGCTCCGACCTGTCGGTGTCAGTGCCCGAGCTGGGCTCGTTGCTGGATCACACCGGGCCGCTGGCCGAGGCCGAGGCCCGCGCCGCGCGCAATTTCGGCGCCGACCATACCTTCTTCGTGATCAACGGCACCTCCACCGCCAACAAGATCGTCTGGCACTCCATGGTCGGCCGCGATGATCTGGTGCTGGTCGACCGCAACTGCCACAAGTCGGTGCTGCACTCGATCATCATGACCGGCGCGATTCCTTTGTACCTGTGTCCGGAGCGCAATGAACTGGGGATCATCGGCCCGATTCCCCTGAGCGAATTCAGCCCCGAGTCGATACGCGCCAAGATCGACGCCAGCCCGCTGACCCATGGCCGACCGCCGAAGGTCAAGCTGGCGGTGGTCACCAACTCCACCTACGACGGCCTGTGCTACAACGCCCAGATGATCAAGCAGCAGTTGGGCAACAGCGTCGAGGTGCTGCATTTTGACGAAGCCTGGTACGCCTACGCGGCGTTTCATGAGTTCTTCGCCGGACGCTATGGCATGGGCACGTCGCGCACCCCGGACAGCCCGCTGGTGTTCACCACGCACTCGACCCATAAGCTGCTGGCGGCGTTCAGCCAGGCCTCGATGATCCATGTGCAGGACGGCGGCGCGCGCCAATTGGACCGTGATCGTTTCAACGAAGCCTTCATGATGCATATTTCCACTTCGCCGCAATACAGCATCATTGCGTCGCTGGACGTTGCCTCGGCGATGATGGAAGGCCCGGCGGGTCGTTCGCTGCTGCAGGAAATGTTCGACGAGGCCTTGAGTTTCCGCCGCGCCCTGGCCAACCTGCGCCAGCACATTGGCCCTGAGGATTGGTGGTTCTCCATCTGGCAACCGCCGTCGGTGTCGGGCGTCGACCGGGTGATTACGGCAGATTGGCTGCTGCATCCGGAGGACGATTGGCATGGCTTTGGCGATGTGGTCGAAGACTACGTGCTGCTGGACCCGATCAAAGTGACCCTGGTGATGCCTGGCCTCACCGCCGGCGGCGCCCTGAGCGACTGCGGCATTCCCGCGGCCGTGGTCAGCAAATTCCTCTGGGAGCGGGGCCTGGTGGTGGAAAAGACCGGGCTGTATTCCTTCCTGGTGCTGTTTTCCATGGGCATCACCAAAGGCAAATGGAGTACCTTGCTTACCGAGTTGCTGGAATTCAAGCGCAGCTACGACGCCAATGTCAGCCTGGCCAGTTGCCTGCCATCGGTGTTTGCACAAGGCCCGCTGCGGTATCAGGGCCTGGGCTTGCGCGACCTGTGTGATCAATTGCACAGTTGTTACCGCAGCAATGCCACCGCCAGGCACCTCAAGCGCATGTACACCGTGCTACCGGAAATCGCCATGAAACCGGCCGACGCCTACGACCAATTGGTGAGAGGCGAAGTGGAGGCGGTTTCCATTGATGCCTTGCCAGGGCGCGTCGCAGCCGTGATGCTGGTGCCTTATCCGCCCGGCATTCCATTGATCATGCCGGGCGAGCGCTTTACCGAGTCGACGCGTTCGATCATCGATTACCTGGCCTTCGCCCGGACGTTCGATAGCAGTTTTCCCGGTTTTGTTGCTGATGTTCATGGGTTGCAACACGAAGACGACGGCAGTGGTCGTTGTTACACCGTCGATTGCATCAAGGGTTAAGAATGTTTATGCAAGCTGTAATGAACCCGAAGTATCCGGGGCTCAGTGTCCGGGTCGCCGACGAGGGCTTTGATGCCTACGTATGGGGCAATGACTTCAGCTTTGAGGTCAGCGCCTACGGTGAGCCGCAGATGGGCAAGCGGGTCGATCAATGGCCCGTGGAGCGCATCCTGCCGTACCGCAAGTGCTATGGGATCGATCCCGAGGAGTTCGCCAGTTTTCGCGACGCGCCCGACAGCGCGATCTTCATGGCCTACCTGGACGACCGCCCGGTGGGGCACATCGTGGTCAGTACCAATTGGAACGGTTTTGCCCATGTCGATGAGCTGGCCGTGGTCCTGCCGGCGCGGCGCCATGGGGTGGCCAAGGCATTGCTGGATGTGGCGCAGTTCTGGAGTCGCAAGAAAAACCTGCCGGGCATGATGCTGGAAACCCAGAACAACAACCTCGGCGCCTGCCGTTTGTATGAGCGCTGCGGTTATGTGATGGGCGGGATTGACCACCTGCGCTATCGCGGCATTGACCCGCAAACCCGCGAAGTGGCGATATTCTGGTACCGGTTGTTCAAGAGCGAAGCCGACAAGGCTTAGCCCGCCAGCAGGCCTTCGGCCTTCTGCGTCACGATCTCCAGCAGCGCATTCAGCGCGGGGGAGGCTGCGGCTTCCTTGAGGGTCAGCGCATACAGGCTGACCATGATCGGCGGCGACACCGGGCACGCATCCAGCCCCGCCTCCCGCGCGCCGCACGCGGTGAAGGGGTCGACCACCGCCAAGCCTTCTCCGGCTTCCACCATGCTGCGCATCATCTGGTAGGTCTGTACGCGCGTCTGCACCACCGGCAAGGGGCGCAAGGCTTGCAGCTTGGCGTCCAGCAGGCGGCTGAGCGGGTCCTGGCCCTCAAGCCCGATCATCGATTGTCCCGCCAGGTCCTGCACCGCGATGTACTTCTGCCTGGGTTTGAGCCAGCCATGGGGGGCGAGCAATTGCAGCTTGCCCTGGGCCAGCACGACGCTGTGGATCTGCGGGTGTTGCGGATCATGCAGGCTCAGTCCCACGTCGGCTTCGTGCAGCAGCAGGCTCCTGACGATCTCTCGGGTGGGCTGGCTCGACAGGTTGCACGGGGTGTCCTGGAAGCGCCGGCGTAGCATCGCGATGCTTTGCGGCAGCAGTTGGTTAGCCAGGGGCGGCGTGCACAGCGCGCGCAGGGTCGGGGCGTGATGGTGTTTCAAGCGGCTGGCCAGGCGTTGCACGGGTTCCAGCGCCTCATACACATGGGCGATGTGTACCTGCAACTCCAGGGTTTCGCGGGTTGCCTGCAAACGTCCACGGACGCTGGCAAAGAGCATAAAGCCCAGTTGCTGCTCGGCTTCCTTGAGCGCCGCCTCCACATCGCCCACGGGAAGTTGCAACCACTCGGCGGCCAGGCCTGGGTGTCCGGTCTGCAAAATGGCCTGAATCACTTCGATATGACGTAAACGCATCGCCGGAGTCTATGTGCAGCGCGCTGTGTATTCAATAGAATGGCTGCGCTGATCATCAACGACCAAAGCCGGCTACCGGCGTTAACAACAAAAACAGGTCTGGTCTCAAATGCCTTTACCCTCGACATTCCTCGGGGTAACGGTCAAGCAGTGGGTGGTCCTGGTGACCATCGGGTGCGCGGCCGCTTATCTCTTCAACATTCAAAGCGAAACGACGCCGGAAAACCTGGCACTTGAGGCGTTCATTCGCTCACAGGAACAGGTGGCCGAACAGGTGGGCGCGGTGCTGGACGTGGCGCTGGTCAGGCAGGTGGTCGCGCATCCCGGTTACAACACGGCGGGTTACCAGCGTTCAATCTTCGCGGTGGAGGGCGAGCGCGGGCGTTTACTGGTGACCTTGAAACAGGTCGAGGGCGAGCAGGAAATTGAAGTCACGCAGATTCATCGGCCGTGATCGCCCCGGCCCAGTCGACGCCATCATCAATGGCCAGGACCGGGCAGGTGGACAAGGCGAGCCTTATGAAGCGAGTGTGGTTTGCGACTCGCGCACAAGAATGGTGCCCGACTGAATCAGCTTGAATTCGTCGCCTTCCAGTTTCTCTACACGATCGCCAATGGCCAGCTTGTAGGTGGTGGTAGGTGCCGAGCCAGCCAGGGCGCCTTGCGCTGGGTCTGATTCCTGGAACTCATGCACCGAATACACACGTCCTTCCGCGTCTCTGGCATGAAACTGTCCGACTAGTACTGCTGCCATCTGTTAGAACCTCTGGAGATAAACACTCGATTTGCGGTTCTGTAGACCGTTATGGAGCGGGGTAGTTTACTTACGAAATAAAAATACTATTCGTCGGTAATTTCAGACGTTTCCTACGCGTTATGTCGCAAGGTAAACGTCCTGTGGATTCTCAAAACCTTCTGGTGCGCACGCCGCGAAGACTTTATAACTACAAGCTCCTTTAGTCAGACGTCGGGAAACCCCAATGAGCAAGGTCTACACCGTAGCCGTCGTGGTCGGCAGCTTGAGAAAAGACTCGATCAACCGCAAAGTCGCGCTGGCACTGGCCGAACTGGCCCCTGCCAACCTGAAGTTGAACATTGTGGAAATTGGCGATTTGCCGCTCTACAACGAAGACATTGACGGCGATTCACCGCCCGCAGCCTACAGTACTTTCCGCCAACAGGTGAGTTCATCCGACGCGGTGCTGTTCGTGACCCCGGAATACAACCGCTCCGTGCCCGCGCCGTTGAAGAATGCGATTGACGTAGGTTCCCGGCCGTACGGCCAGAGTGCCTGGAGCGGCAAGCCGGGGGCAATCATCAGCGTGTCGCCGGGTGCGATTGGCGGGTTTGGCGCCAACCATCATCTGCGCCAGTCCCTGGTGTTCCTGGATGTGTGGTGCATGCAGCAGCCGGAAGCCTACCTGGGTGGGGCGGGCAGTGTGTTTGATGAGGCGGGGAAGGTGTCGGAAAAGACCAAGCCGTTCCTGCAGGCGTTTATTGATGCCTATGCCAAGTGGGTCGAAAAACAGCACGCCTGAATTGACAATGAGCCTCATGTGGGAGCTGGCTTGCCTGCGATGCAGACATCGCGGTGCAGCAGATACACCGTGTGATGCCATCGCAGCATGAGTATCTACACAACTTTCAACGGTGTGTGGCGAGGGAACTTGCTTGTGTGGCGGCCTTCGGGCCTACCTTTTTTTTGGGTTTGACGGCGTACATATCCGTTGCTGCGGTAACGGCGGCTATTGGTTCCGCCCTTACGGCGGGTCACTTTCGAAAAGCGCGAAAGTAACCAAATGTATGGTCAGCCCACCTTTTGCTATCCAGTCACGATGAACGGTAAATCAGGCTTGCGCTAATGTATCCGGGCTCCTTGTGAGCGCGGGTACACGCTCGGCCCTTGATGAGTATTCGCTCCTGCCTGTCCTTAAAAGCGCTTCAGCTGCGAAAGCTGCTTTGGTTATCAGGTTCTCAGCCAGGATGTCTGCCGTTTATCGTCATCAGCTACTGACGTCGCAAAAGCTGGTGGTAAAGCCGGATTATGCGGTGGCATGCCCGTTGTAGGTGCCACCTTTGGTCAATAGCGCCCAGACAATCCTGGCCATTTTATTAGCCAGCGCACAGGCAACTTTGTTGAGCGGTTTTCGAGCTAATAGACTTCTGGCCCAGACCCCAAGGGCATCGTTTCGTTTATCGATTCGATAAAGCAGGGTTTGGGCGCCCTGCATCAGCAAGGTTCGCAAATACCTGTCCCCACGCTTGCTGATACCCAGGAGAGTGGTTTGCCCTCCAGTCGAGTATTGCCGCGGCACCAACCCTAAGGACGCCGAAAAATCTCGGGACGATTTATACATCGAAGCGTCCCCGACATCGGCCACCAGCGCGCTAGCGATGAGGGGGCCGATGCCGGGGATGCTCTGTAATCTTTTGCCGGCGTCACTCCCATTTACTTGCTGCTTGATCTCGGTATCCAGCGCTTTGATTTCGCGAGTCAATTGACGAATGTCATCAAGCATCCGACTAATAGCCTGCCGCAGGCGCAGAGGTAGATTGTGCTCTTCCATCAATGCAGGAACCCGCTCCAACGCAGCATAGCCGGCGGGAAAGATAACGCCAAACTCAAGTAAGAACCCGTGCACCTGGTTGATCACTCCAGTGCGTCGACTCACCAGTGATTTACGCAGTTTATGCACGGTCGACAGCACCTGCTGGTCAACTGATTTCACCTGTACACATCGCGTTCTGGGACGTGATGCGGCTTCGCAAATAGCCTCGGCATCAATGAAGTCGTTCTTGTTGCCGGTGACGTAAGCCTTCACATGCTGCGGCGCAATCAGTTGGACCTGATGACCGAGCTTGGTGATTTCTCTGGCAAGAAACTGTGATCCGCCACAGGATTCCATGGCAACTTTGCAGGGTGGCATTTGTGCAAGTAATGGCAGCAACTGTCGGCGATTGAGCTTCTTGCGCAATACCTGATGGCCTTGTGCGTCTTGGCCGTGCAAGTGGAAGCTGTTCTTGCCAATGTCGATGCCTAGAAGCGTTACGCTGTTCATGAGAAAGCCTCCTCAAGAAAAGTGAGAACCCCAGTAGTTTAGACCTGAGGTTCTCGCCGGGCTGACCATCTCATTAGCGCTCTTGCCCCACCACTCGGTGCCTCGCCTAGGCTCGGCATGCCCGTAATCCGACATTTATTGAGGGGGGGCGCCGCCACGCGCCATCCATGGCGCGGGGCGGCTAAACCGGCGTCCTGCCGGTTTACCCCCCAAATCAATATCGAATTGCGGCCAGCGTGGTTGACGGGGCGCCTCAGATCAAGATCAAAAACAAAGCGCGGCGGCCTTAGAGCCGACCGGTATTCATGTCGAACTCGGTTCAAAATGTGGGAGCTGTCGAGCCCCAGCGAGGCTGCGAAGGCGGCGGCACTGCTGGCATTTTCTTCGCCTGACCCACCGCTTTCGCAGCCTCGCTAAAGCTCGACAGCTCCCACAGAGGGGGTGAAGTCAGCCTCTGAAAGTCGTGTAGATACCCATGGCCATCGCAGGCAAGCCAGCTCCCCACATAAGCCATTGCCGCTTACACACTCTCTTACATTGGGATCAACGCAACCAGTTGGTGCGCGCCAGTTCGATCACTTCATCCCCACGCCCACTCATCACCGCCTTGAGCATATACAGGCTGAACCCTTTGGCCTGCTCCAGCTTGATCGTCGGTGGCATCACCAACTCTTGGGTGGCCGTGACCACATCCACCAGCACCGGGCCGTCATGCGCCAGGGCGCGGCGCAGGGCCGGTTCGAGGTCTTCGGATTGCTCCACGCGGATGCCGAGGATGCCCATGGCGTTGGACATGGCCGCGAAGTCCGGGTTTTTCAGCTCTGTGCCAGCATCGAGGTAACCTGCCGCTTTCATTTCCATGGCGACAAAACCCAGCGATGAGTTATCGAACACGATGACTTTCACCGGCAGCTTCAGCTGCGCCAACGAGATGAAGTCGCCCATCAACATCGCGAAACCACCGTCTCCCGACATCGAAATCACCTGGCGACCGGGGAAGGCGGCCTGCGCGCCAATGGCCTGGGGCATGGCGTTGGCCATCGAGCCGTGGTTGAACGAACCGATCAGGCGGCGCTTGCCGTTCATTTTCAGATAGCGCGCAGCCCATACGGTCGGCGAGCCGACGTCGGCGGTGAAGATCGCATCGTCGTCTGCCAGTTCGCTGAGCAAGCGCGCCACATATTGGGGATGGATCGGCCGGTCGGCCTTGGACGGTTGCGCAAGGTCATCCAGCCCCTGGCGCGCTTTTTCGTAATGCTTCAAGGAAGTCTCGAGAAAGCTGCGGTCGGTCTTGCGCGTCAAGCGCGGCAGCAGGGCGCCGATGGTTTCGCTGACGTCGGCGGCAATCCCCAGGTCCAAGGTGGCGCGACGGCCGAGCGCCTGCGGATCGCGATCAACCTGGATGATGGTTGCATCGGTGGGGTAGAACTGGCGGTACGGAAAGTCGGTACCCAGCATGATCAACGTGTCGCAATCGAGCATGGCATGGTAACCGGAGCTGAAACCGATCAGGCCGGTCATGCCCACGTCGAACGGGTTATCCCACTCCACGTGTTCCTTGCCGCGCAGGGCATGCACCACCGGCGCGCCCAGCGCGTCAGCGAGCGCCACCACCTGGTCATGGGCACCGGCACAGCCGCTGCCGCACAGCAGGGTAGTCTTCTGGCTGCTTTGAAGGATCTCGGTGAGGCGTTGCAGGTCCTGTTCCGCAGGCAGTGTGCGCGGAGTGTGCAGGGCAGGCCATGGCTTGAGCTTGTCTTCCACTTCCAGCAGCGACACATCCCCCGGAATCACCACCACCGCCACCCCGCGATTGAGGATCGCCGAGCGCATGGCGCGGTGCAGCACCTGGGGCATTTGCTCGGGGTTGGTGACCAGTTCGATAAAGTGGCTGCACTCTTTGAACAGCTCCTGGGGATGGGTTTCCTGGAAGTAATTCAGGCCGATCTCCGAGGACGGAATCTGCGCGGCAATCGCCAGCACCGGTACATGGTTGCGATGGCAGTCGAACAGGCCATTGATCAAGTGCAAGTTACCCGGCCCGCAGCTGCCGGCGCAGACGGTCAGCTCACCGGTGGCGGCCGCTTCGGCCCCGGCGGCGAACGCCGCCACTTCTTCGTGGCGCACATGCATCCACTCGATGCTGTCCATGGTGCGCAGGGCGTCGGTGAGGCCATTGAGGCTGTCGCCGGTCAGGCCCCAGATGCGCTTGATGCCCGCCTGTTCAAGGGTGGTCGCCAACTGCTGGGCCAGGTTGATTTTCGCCATGAAGAACTCCAATCGTCAGTGAGGTTAAAAACTGTGAGATCAATAGGGGACAGTTCGATCATGGCGAATACTCCCGTGATTAATTGGACGTTTGTGTCATGGTCGCGCGGTATTGCCGGGTGCGCCGGACGATAAACCATTGGTCGCGCACCAGTGCCACGCAGGGGGCAACCTTGGCCTTGGGCAAGAGGCCGCGACTGAGGCGGCGCATCTGGTAGCGCACCACCGCGAGGGTGGCAAGCGACGCCAGAGGCTTGCGCTGCCAGTCGATCGGCTTGAGTTGCGGGTTGGGGTCGCGGCCTTCGCGCCAGTGGCGCAGCAACTGCGGTTCCAGCGTCAGGGCGGTGGCAATGCCCGCCATGGCGATGCCGCTGTCGAGCACTTGCTGCACGATGGGCAGGCGGCGAATACCACCGGTGACCATCAGCGGCATCTTGGCGATGGTTGCCATTTGCGCGGCGAATTCGAGGAAGTACGCCTCGCGGGCCAGGGTGCGACCGTCCCGTGCTTCGCCTTGCATGGCCGGGGCTTCGTAGCTGCCGCCGGACAATTCCAGCAAGTCGATGGGCAGCGGGTTGAGCATGTCGACCACGCGGCGCGCATCCGCTTCGTCGAAACCGCCACGCTGGAAATCCGCCGAATTGAGTTTGACCGCCACGCAGAACGACGGGCTGACCACGGCGCGCACGGCATTGATCACTTCCAGCAACAGGCGTGCGCGGTTCTCCAGCGGGCCACCCCAGCGGTCGGTGCGCTGGTTGCTCAAAGGCGACAGAAACTGGCTGAGCAGGTAACCGTGGGCGCCATGGATCTGCACGCCGGTGAACCCGGCTTTCTCGGCCAGGCGCGCGCTGGTGGCGAAGCGTTGGATCACGTCCTGGATCTGGTCTTCGCTCATCGCCTTGGGCTTGGCGAACATCTTGGAAAAACCGCCCAGGTCCAGCGCTATCGCGGAGGGCGCCAGCGCTTGCTGGCCGAGGTTGGCCATGGTCTGGCGCCCCGGATGGCTGAGCTGCACCCAGAAGTGCACGCCCTTGGCGCGGGCCACGTCCGCCCATTCGCGAAAGCTGTCCAGGTGCTGTTCATCTTCCAGGGCCACGCCGCCGGGGCCGGTCATGGCGCGGCGGTCGATCATCACGTTGCCGGTCAACAACAGGCCAGGCTCGCCGTCCGCCCAGGCCTTGTACAGCTGCTTCAATTGGCGCGAGGGGGCCTGGTTGGCATCCGCCATATTCTCCTCCATCGCGGCCTTGGCGATACGGTTGGCGATGACTTGGCCATTGGGCAGTTGCAAGGCTTCAAAAGGTGACATGGGTTGACTCCTGAGCGGGGGAGGCCCCAGGCTAAGCTTAAAGTTAACTTTAATGTCAAGCAGGCGTTGTGATGAACATAGGTGAGTTGGCAAAACAGAGTGGGCTGGCGGCGTCGCGTATCCGCTTCTATGAAGCCGAAGGGCTGATCAGCCAGGTGGGGCGCCAGGCCAATGGCTATCGGCGCTATGCACCGCAGGCGTTGCACACCCTGCAATTGATCCAGAGCGCGCAGCAAGCCGGCTTCACCTTGCAGGAACTCAAGGCGTTGATGCCCGCGCCGGGAGAGCATAAGCGCGAGGTGCTGATCGAAGCGCTTGAGCGCAAGGTGGCGCAGATCGAACAGATGCAGGCGCAGTTGGCCCATAGCAAGGCGCAGTTGCTGGGCGTGATCGAAGTGGTGCGGGCGCAGCCGGAAGGGGGTACGTGTTCAATGGGGCAGCAGCAGGTGCTGGCGTCGATCAAGTTCAACCCATGAAAAAGCCCTGGCATGCCAGGGCTTCTCTATAGCCTTAGGCTCAGCGCCGGCGAAACAGCGGCAGCGGTTCGTCCGTCGCGGCCTGGTACGTCACCGAGAAGTCCTTGAGGCTTTCCAGCGCTTCGTACGGGTCTTTGTCGGCGCGCAGGGCGAAGGCATCGAACCCGCAGCGGCGCAGGTAGAACAGCTGGTCGCGCAGTACATCGCCAATCGCCCGCAGCTCGCCTTTGTAACCGTAACGGTCACGCAGCAGCCGCGCGTTGGAGTAGTTGCGGCCGTCGGTGAAGGCCGGGAAGTTCAGGGCGATAACCTGGAAATGTTCCACGTCGTCACCGATCTCCTCGGCTTCTTCATCGGCGTCCAGCCATACACCCAGGCCGCCGTCGCGGGCCTTGAGGGCGTGGCCATGTTCGCGCCACAGCACCAACGGCACGATCAGGTCGTCGCAGTTGGAGATGCCGTCGAAGCTCGCGTCCTTGGGCAGCAGGTGCCAGGTTTCGTCGACGACTTCGTTGTTCTTAATGATTCGCTGCATAGACGCGCTCCTTGAACAGGTCAATGCCGATGCGCTGGTAGGTGTCGATGAAACGTTCATCTTCGGTGCGCTGTTCGATGTACACATCGATCAGCTTGCCGATCACCTCGGGCATGGCTTCCTGGGCGAAGGATGGGCCGAGGATCTTGCCCAGGCTCGCATCGCGGCTGGCGCTGCCACCCAGGGACACTTGGTAGAACTCTTCGCCTTTCTTGTCCACGCCCAGGATGCCGATATGGCCGACGTGGTGGTGGCCACAGGCGTTCATGCAGCCGGAGATGTTCAGGTCCAGCTCACCGATGTCGAACAGGTAGTCCAGGTCGTCGAAACGACGCTGGATCGATTCGGCGATCGGGATCGACTTGGCGTTGGCCAGGGAGCAGAAGTCGCCGCCCGGGCAGCAGATGATGTCGGTCAGCAGGCCGATGTTCGGCGTGGCGAAACCGCCTTCGCGCAGCTCGCCCCACAGTGTGAACAGTTGGCTCTGCTCGACGTCCGCGAGGATGATGTTCTGCTCGTGGGAGGTGCGCAGTTGGCCGAAGCTGTAGCGGTCGGCCAGGTCGGCGACGGCGTCGAGCTGCTTGTCGGTGATATCGCCAGGGGCGACACCGGTAGGCTTGAGCGACAGGGTCACCGCCACATAGCCCGGCTTCTTGTGCGCCAGGGTGTTGCGGCCACGCCAGCGGGCGAAACCCGGATGTTCTTTATCCAGCGCTGCCAACTCGGCGTCCTGATTGCTCAGGGCCTTGTATTGAGGGTCAACGAAATGCTTGGCCACGCGGTGCACTTCGGCTTCGGTCAGGGTGGTCTGGCCGCCGCGCAGGTGCTCCATTTCAGCGTCGACTTTCTGTGCGAACACTTCAGGGGTCAGCGCTTTTACCAGGATCTTGATCCGGGCCTTGTACTTGTTGTCACGACGGCCATAGCGGTTGTAGACCCGCAGGATGGCGTCGAGGTAGCTCAACAGGTCCTGCCACGGCAGGAACTCGTTAATGAACGCGCCGACCACCGGGGTACGCCCGAGGCCGCCACCGACCAGTACGCGAAAGCCCAGCTCGCCTGCGGCGTTGTGCACCGGCTCCAGGCCAATATCGTGCACTTCGATGGCGGCGCGGTCCGAGGTCGAGCCATTGATGGCGATCTTGAACTTGCGGGGCAGGTAAGCGAACTCGGGGTGGAACGTCGTCCATTGGCGGACGATTTCGCACCAGGGGCGTGGGTCGATCAGCTCGTCGGCGGCAACGCCTGCGAATTGGTCGGTGGTCACGTTGCGCAGGCAGTTACCGCTGGTCTGGATGGCGTGCATCTGCACGGTGGCCAGTTCAGCCAGGATGTCCGGCACATCTTCCAGCGCCGGCCAGTTGAACTGTACGTTCTGGCGGGTACTGATGTGGGCGTAGCCCTTGTCGAAGTCGCGGGCAATCTTGGCCATCATCCGCGTCTGGCGCGACGTCAGTTGGCCATAGGGCACGGCCACCCGCAGCATCGGCGCAAAGCGCTGAACGTAAAGGCCATTTTGCAGGCGCAGAGGGCGGAACTCTTCTTCGCTCAGTTCACCTGCCAGATAGCGTCGGGTCTGATCACGGAACTGCTTGACGCGGTCCTCGATGATGCGCTGATCGTATTCGTCGTATACGTACATATAGGTCCTGTTCTCGGCAAATCTGCGCGCACGGCCGCGCACTCCCAACGGGAGCCGGCGCACGATAACAGGTTGTGTTTATGCGCAAAAGTGATGTTTGAGTATATGCAAATAACCAAATCGACTATCTGGAATCACTCTCGCGATACCCACAGTTGTCATAAGGGCAAGTTTGAACTTTACTGTGATCGAGTCTTGATGCAGTCACCTATAAAACCGATAAGAGGCGATGCGATGAGCAATCCGACAAAAGCCCGTAAGCCCGACAGTACCGTGGACGCGTGGGCCATTCTGTTCCTGATTATCCTGGTGGTGGGCATTGCTGTGTTCTGGGTCAGCCACCAGTAAATATCACCAGTGACAAACCCATGTGGGAGCAGGCAAGCCAGCTCCCACATTTTTGATCCGGTTTACACCCCTGCCACGTGCAGCACCAGCTTGACGATGCCAAACAGCGTCAGCGCAAACACTGCGGTAAATAGAATGCCCAGAATCACAAAGTGGCTGGGCTTGCCATGGGTGAAGTCGCGTGCGCGGTTTTTACCGCTTTGCACGCCGAATGCTGCGGCGACCACGCTGTGCAGCATTTGCCAGAAGGTCGGAGGTTTGTGCTCGTCCATAGGTCCCTCACCACAAGGTGTGTGAGGAACAGCATAGACAATCCGACGGGCTTGAGCGCAGCGCGCCGCCTCTTTGCCTGGTCTGCTTCCCTGCCATAAGAGTGCACCGCTTTGGGGCGCCGTTGGCGTGGTTTTCTGAGGGTTCTTCATGACGAATCAGGAATCCGCGACATGCCCGTCCCTTCATTTCATGCTTCTTTCATCAAGGCCAACTTGCCTGGATGGATCAAGCACCTGGCTGCACCCGATATCCAGGCGTTGCACCGCGCCCGCGACCCGGTGCAGCAATTGCGGCAAGCGTTCCCCGAGCAATACGCTGCCGCCAGCCCGTCACTGCGTCAGGCGTTGATCGACAGCGGCGCACGGCGCCAGGCGTCAACCCAGGCGATGGCCACGGCGCTGAAGGCGTTTAAAGGCATCACCGAGTTCAGCGAGCCGCTGCTGCTCGAAGCCATGGGCAAGCAGTTCGATCTGGCGCCCGACGTCAACAACACTGTGCTTTACCATCTGCGTGCGTACCACCGTGTGGAGCAGCAATCGTTGCTGCAAGCGGCGCTGCACAATTTCGAGGCCGATGAGTCGTTTGACGATGTCGTGTTGCAGGAAACCAGCGGGCTGGCGCCAGCGGGCTCGCTGGAGCAGATTCTTTACGAAAAGCGCGATACCTATCCGTTTGGAAAAGTTCGCTATCACCTGCGCGACAGGTTGGCGATCAAGCCTGCGGCGTTCGCCAGCCTGTGCCGCCGGCTGGATCTGGGTAAACAGTACCAGGCACACCTGAGCGCTGTGTTTGAAGCGCCCGCTACCGCGGCGCAGGTGCGCCAGCAGATGATCGACGCCAACAAGGATACGTTGCGGGTCCAGGCCCATATCGCCCGGATGCGCGACGCAATCAGCGAAACGGCCCACACTACGTTGCTCGCGATACTCGATGGCTCGCCCGCGCCATCGTTTCATGGCTGGTCGGTGGCTTACAGCCAACTGAATCTGCTGGGGGCGGACGTGAACGACGTGGTCATTATCAGTACCGCCTTGCGCAGGCGGGCAGTCGTCACCGATTTCGTTCCTCCCAAAGTCAGGCAGTACGAGTCGCTGCTCGTTTCCAGTCGGATCATCGTGTACATCCCGGGCGACCCCCTGGCGCCGGTCAAGGAATACCGTTCGCTTGAGGCGTTTTTGACGGCGTTGGCGGTCAATTTGCGTTCATCCAACTACCAGCGCTTTTTCGCTGGGCTCTTGTCCCAGAATGAAGCGCCGACATTTTTTCAACGCCTCAAAAGCGAGTTGAAAGTCTTGCGGTGGAACCCGAATCCCGTGTACCCGGGCCCGAACTACAACCCTGCGGTCTTCATGCATGGAATTTACGAATCGGTCTGGAACGACGCTGTAAAACTGCACCCCAAAGAGTCATTCATAGAAACCGACGTGTTCGACCATCTCTACGCAAAGCACCTGGCACGGCTCAAGTCCAGCGCGAAGCTGCTGGCGGTGCCCACCGCTGAGGTTGACCACGCGGCCTGGACCCAGCGCCTGATGCATTGGGCCGAATGGGGGTTGAACGTACTCAACGTCGCCGCGTTCTTCGTGCCTGGGTTGGGCGAGGTGATGATGGCGGTCACCGCCTTGCAGCTCGGTTACGAGGTGTATCAAGGGGTCGAGGCGTGGAGCGCCGGCGACAGTGAGGAAGCCTGGGCGCACCTGACGTCGGTCATGCAGAACGTCGCGTACATGGCAGCGCTGGGCGCCGTGGCGGCCAAGGCGCCGCCGATCCTGCCGTCGAGGTTCGTCAATGGGATGGCACGGGTGCGGTCGCCTTTCGGCAAGCTGCGTTTGTGGCATCCCGATCTCTCTGTGTACAAGAGCAGCATTTCGCTCAAGGGCCTCAAACCCAATGCGCTGGGGCAGTACAAGGTCGCCGGCAAGACTTACATCACGCTGGAAGGTCATTCCTACGAAAAGATCTTCGACCCCGCGATCAAGCAATGGCGCATCAAGCATCCCCACGAAATAGATGCCTACCAGCCGATTTTGCGGCACAACGGTCACGGCGCCTGGCGCCATAGCCTGGAGCGACCGCTGGAGTGGCAGCGTCTGGCGCTGCTGCGGCGCACCGGGCCGCATATGGAGCGCTTTACCGACGCACAAGTGGAACAGATCGCCGAGGTCAGCGGCGTCAATGACGAAGCCCTGCGTGCGCTGCACGTGGATAATCAGGCGCCGTCCCCGGCGTTTGCGGAAGTGGCACGGTTGTACGAGGCCGACCGACAAGTGGACGAAGTGATCGGGCAAGTCCGCGAGGGAGCCAGAATGGGCGCGCCTGGCCAGTTCATGGTTCCACTGGCTGTGGAATTGCCGGGGTGGCCGCTTGAGGTGGGGATCGAGGTGTTAAGCAGCCCCGAATCCTGGGCGACGTCAAAACGCTACGGCGCGGTCAATGCAAAACAGTCGGTCAGCATTACCCGGTCAGAGGTCGCCGCCGGAAAGTTGCCGGAGAAAATCCTTGCAGCCCTCGACGAAACCCAGGCCAACCGTGTGCTGGGTCCTGACGCTGCCCAGCCGCACGTCGATCGTCTGCAACGGCTCAGGGACCGCTTGGCCGATCACGCACAAGGCCGAAGCAAGTCACTGTTCGACAGCCTCTTGAGTGGGCAAGCCGCGCCAGATGCCGACACCGGATTGCTTCAGCGCAGTTTTCGGTCACTGTCGCCAGAGGCCGCGCAGCCTGTACTGGCTGGTGCCAGCGCCGATGAGTTGAGCCAATTGCGCAGCACCGGGCGCGTTCCCCTGCGGCTGGCCAAGGCGATTCGCGTGCAGTTGCATCAGAGCGGCTTGAGTCGGGCGCTCGCCGGCCTGTACCTGGAAAACCTGGCGTCCACCGCCAGTGATCGGTTGGCCTTGCACAGCCTGGAGCACATGCCCGGCTGGCCGGCGGATATTCGGGTAGAAGTGCGCGCGTTTGGCATCAGCGGGCCGCTGGTGGACAGCATCGGCAGTGAGCAGGCGTTGTCGCGGTATTACCTGGTCAAGGAAGGGGATCGTTTTATAGCCATGGGCGCTGAGGGCAGGGCGTTGAACAGCGCTGCCGGGTATGGCCGCAATCTGTTTGAGTCGCTGCTGCACGTGGTGCCTGAGACATGGCGCCGTTCACTGGGGGAAACGCCGAGCGAAGCCTTGCGCCAGCAGGTGATCGACTACGCGTGCAGCAATCGTGAGGTCATGTCGCGAATCCTCAAGCGCGAAGCGCCCAGCGACGGTGCCGGACGCTTGCTGCGCACCCCGGGCCGGGTTGGCTACGCGGCCAGCGGTGATGTTGCGGGATTCGCGGATGCGCCACTGGTCGCCAGGGTGCGGGATATTTACCCCAATATCGATGATGACCAAGCGTTGCAATTCATCAGGAGCCGCCAGCTGGCGGGCGACAGCGATCAGCAGGTGTTCCATCTGTTGGAGAGCCGTCGCAGGGAGTTTGAAGGGTTAAACACGGTGCTGGAGAGTTGGGTCGAAAGTGCGGCATCGCAGTCTCGGTATGACTGGAACAGCCGACGTTCAGTCGCCAATCGAATCATTACCTGCTGGCGAGGCGGGCTTTATCGCGGGCAGACGCCTACGCACTGGCTCTCGCTGTCTGGCGCTGAAGAACTACCGACGTGGACCGCCGATTTTTCCCATGTGCGCACGTTGATGATAGACAGTCGCCAGGTGGCTGAAGGCACGCTTGTGCCACGCTTCAGCTCGTTGGCGAGACTCCAGATACAAGTCGGCGGGGAGGGCATGGCAGGCCTCGCCGACCAGTTGACTGCACTCAATCACATTACCGAGCTCGGACTTGAGCTGCAGGAAGGACTCACGACCTATTCACCGGCACTGACTCGGGCGCTCCAGGGCATGACCCAGTTGCAGGAGTTATACCTGCGCGGGAGCCTCCCGGTGCTGGACTACGGCGTCTACACGGCGTTGCGTAAGCTCACGCTGAGTGGAAACCTGCGCGATTGGCCGACCGGCCTTCTGGCGCTCGACAGGCTTGAGTCAGTGGATCTGTCGCTCACACGCATTTCATCGCTGCCCGATGCATTGTTCAGCGGGCACGAACGCCTATGGCGTGGCGTGTTGTTGAACTGGAAAGCCCTGGAACCGCAGGCGTTCATGCGGGCGTTCGAGTATCTCTATCAAAATCCGGCCCATCTGGTGGATGAGGCGAAGATGCTGGGGGATTACTGCAAGGGCCGCCTGGAGAGCATGGTGCCCCGCGATGAAGCCTTCGTGGTCAATGCCTTCGCCGCGCTTGAGCAAGAGGGGCTGTCGGGCCCTGCGCTGCTGGCCAGGGTCGAGGCACTGCATCAGGAATATCGCGACGTGGATGCCGCCTTGACGCAGTGGGGCAACCTGGCCGGTCCACGGGTGGCCGGTGTGCAAATGCCTGAACATGAGCGCGCGTTGCTGGCGGACAGGCTGCAAGCGTGTTGGCGCGACGCACAGCGGGCCAGGTTTGTACCCCGCGAGCCTGTGGCGGGGCCGTCCCGAGGCCGCTCGGAGGGCGGGATAGCAGAGACGCTGGACTTGACCGGGTACGGTGCTCCCGGAGACTTGCCGGCGTTGAACGACGCCGTCTTTGCGCACATACGCCGCCTGAAACTGGGCGGGCTCGACCTGACGACCACACAACTGAATGAGTTTCTGAGTCGGTTTCCTCAGCTTCGTGAACTTGATCTGAGTAGCAACCACCTCACCGAACTGCCCCAGGCCCTGGAAGCGCTGAGGCACCTCAGCGAGCTGAACCTGTCTGGCAATCAACTGACGATCACCACGCCGATACAGGCCCGGTTGAACCGCTTGAGTGCGCTGCAGCGCCTGGACCTCTCGCGAAATCGCGTTGGCAGCCTGACGGTTGCCTCGCTGACCGAGTTGATTTCGCTGAATCTGTCGAGAACGCAGATCACGGCATGGCCTGAAGGCGTGCTGAGCCTGCCACGGCTGCGCTTCCTTGACCTGAGTTACAGCGCGGTCAACAACATTCCGGAGGCCGTGTGGGTGGGGCATGACGTCCTGCTGGCAGGCACTGCTTTGCGCGGTTGCCAGTTAAGCCCGCAGGCGCTCGCCAGGGCGCAGGCGTTCGCCACCAGTACCGGCCCCGGAACACCGTTGGCGACCATGTTCGTCAACCCGTTGGGGATCGAGCGAGGCTTGCTGGCCGCCGGCAGGACCGGCGGCGAACCGGAGTTCTTCCCGGTGGAGGTCGCGCAGCACCCCGATCTGCTGCTGCCAGCGCCTGGCGCAGAGCCAGAGCTGCCTTTGACCTCCGCCGAGCGCCTGCAGCGGCTTGATCCACAGCTTGATACCGCCCAAGCCGTTCAGCGAATCGACACCTGGCTCGCGCAAGAAGTGGGCGCCATGGACATTGAAGCCGCGTTGCTGCGGTGGCAGACGCAGCACGCGACAATGGTCCGGGATCTGAATGCCTGGATCGATCGCCCTGCGACGCGTATCCGTGAGGGCTGGGCGAACGCCACCGACCGTCGGCGTGCCGCTGATCGCCTGCTGTCCTGCTGGCGAGAAGCGCTGCGCGACGTGTCTGTCACGGGGGCCGCAGCTTCCCGGAGCGTTGACTTGAGCGGCCTTAACCTGGGCGACCTGCCGGAGCTGGAGGTCAGTTTCAGCCACGTTGATGCGCTGGACTTGAGCGGTTCAGTGCTTACGGGTGTGCCAGATGCATTTCTGCAGGCTTTTCCACGGTTGAACCGCTTGATGCTTAATGGCAACCCGCTGGGTGAATTGTCCGAATCCGTAACGCAGCTGACCGACCTTACCCAGTTGGGTGTCAACAATAACGGGCTGACGGAGAGCGGACCGTTGCAACGCGTCCTGCGAACCTTGCCGCGTTTGCAAACACTGGACCTGGGCGGGAACCAACTGCTTGAGTTTGACGTGACGGGCCTTGATCGCTTGCAACACCTCGATTTGAACCGCAATCGGTTGACCGACTGGCCGGCAGGTGCTCTGGAGGCCCCCGCGCTGAGGCGTCTCAACCTGCGGGGCAACGAGTTTGAGACGATCCCTCGCACCGCGTTTGAACCGCAACATGCAGACTTGATGGAGGGCACTGACTTGTCCGATAACCCGTTGATGGCGGAAGAACTGGTTGCGCTACGTGAACACCTGCGCGAAACCGGACAAGGGTTGGGTTTTACCGCCGGGCAGATCGACCGCGAATTGTTAGCCAACGACCCTGATTTTTTTGACGATGAGGGCGCTGACGTTCACCCTGAGCTGGAAGATCAGCCCACTCAGAAAAATCGCTGGTTTGAGGGCGTAGCGGCAGATTCCGAGAAGCACGAGATGTGGGATGCGGTGATGGCCGCCGACCAGACGGGGGATTTCGCCAATATTCTTGCGCAACTGCGCCACACCCACGACTTTATGCAGGATCGCGCCGGCCTTGCCGAGCGGGTCTGGGACGTTGTCGAGGGCGCGTATGCCGATCCGGCCCTGCGTGAACGGCTGATGAGCATCGCCCGGGCGTCGAGGCATCGCGAGACCTGCGGGGATGGCCGTATGTTGTTGTTCAACGCATTGGAGGTGGAGGTGTATGAAGTCAAGGCCTTGCGGGAAATTGACCCCACCGACAAAGGCCGTGCCTTGCTCAACCTCTCCAGGGGACTGTTCCGTCTGGCCGAGTTGGAAGCGATCGCCAGCGAGCGCATTCGACTCAACCCGGCCACCGACCCCGCCGAGATTCGTCTGGCTTACCGAGTCGGTCTGGCCCAGCGCCTGGCGCTGCCGAAGCAGCCCAAGGGCATGATTTATCGATCCCTGTCACGGGTGGTGCAGGCGGATCTGGACGCGGCTTACCAGCATATTCTCGCGCAGGAGCAGACACCGGCATTCGAGGAACAACTGATTGCGCGCCCGTACTGGAAACAGTACTTGCAGGACAAATATCCCGACGACTTCGCCAGGCTGCAACAAGTCCTTGAAAGCGAAGCCTCGGCGCTGGAAGACCAATACCCCGAGATCAACCCGGAGTATCTGCAGAAAATGGACACCCTGCAGAAGGCCAACGAGGATGAACGGCAGGCCTTGATGACTCAGCTGTCAGCGCGCGAAATCGCCGCGCTGGGCCGTTAGTCAATCAGTTGTCGTACCCCAGGTTCGGTGCCAGCCAGCGCTCGGTCACGGCCAGGTCCTGACCCTTGCGCGCGGTGTAGCTTTGCACCTGGTCCTTGTCGACCTTGCCCACGGCAAAGTACTGCGCCTGCGGGTGGGCGAAGTACCAGCCGCTGACTGCCGCCGCTGGGAACATCGCGTAGTGTTCGGTGAGGAACACGCCGCTGCGGCCGGCGTGCATCTCCCGCGCCTCGGGGTCGAGCAGCTGGAACAACTGGGCTTTCTCGGTGTGGTCCGGGCACGCCGGGTAGCCGGGGGCAGGGCGGATGCCGCTGTACTGCTCTTTGATCAGTGCTTCGTTATCCAACTGTTCGTCCTTGGCATAACCCCAGTAATCCTTGCGCACCTGCTGGTGCAGCCACTCGGCGCAGGCCTCGGCCAAGCGGTCGGCCAGGGCCTTGACCATGATCGAATTGTAATCGTCGCCCGCATCCTGATAAGCCTTGGCCACTTCTTCGGCGCCGATGCCGGCGGTGGTGATGAAACCACCGATGTAGTCCGTCACGCCGCTGTCTTTGGGCGCCACGAAGTCGGCCAGGGAGAAGTTCGGCTTGCCGTCGGTCTTGATGATCTGCTGGCGCAGATGGTGCAGCTTTGCGATCGGCTGGCCGTCGTCGCCATAGACTTCCAGGTCATCGTCCTGCACCTGGTTGGTCGGCCAGAAACCAAATACGGCACGGGCGCTGATGAGCTTTTCGTCGATCAGCTTGCGCAGCATTTCCTGGGCGTCGGCGTACAACGCGGTGGCGGCTTCACCCACCACTTCATCGGTAAGGATGCGCGGGAATTTGCCGGCCAGGTCCCAGGAGATAAAGAACGGCGTCCAGTCGATGTAGTCGGCCAGGACGTTGAGGTCGATATTGTCCAGCACCTTGGCGCCGGTAAACGTCGGCACCACCGGGGTGTAGCTGCTCCAGTCGAACTGCGGCTTCTTGGCGATCGCCGCCGGGTAGCTCAGGCGTTCGGTGCGGGCGCTGCGGTTGGAGGTGCGCTCACGCACATCGATGTATTCCAGGCGGGTCTTCTCGACAAATGCCGGCTTCAATTCCTTGGACAGCAACTGCGTGGCCACGCCCACCGCGCGGGAAGCGTCGGTCACGTAGATGACGGCGTCATTGCTGTACTTGGGTTCGATCTTAACCGCCGTGTGGGCCTTGGAGGTGGTGGCGCCACCGATCATCAACGGCAGGTGGAAGTCCTGGCGCTGCATCTCGCGGGCCACATGCACCATCTCGTCCAGGGACGGCGTGATCAGGCCGGACAGCCCGATGATGTCGCACTTCTGTTCCTTGGCCACCTGCAGGATTTTCTCCGCCGGCACCATCACGCCGAGGTCGACGATGTCATAACCATTACAGCCGAGCACCACGCCGACAATGTTCTTGCCGATGTCGTGCACGTCGCCCTTCACCGTGGCCATCAGGATCTTGCCCTTGGCTTCGGGCTTGTCGCCTTTTTCCAACTCGATGAACGGGATCAAGTGGGCCACGGCCTGTTTCATCACGCGGGCGGACTTCACCACCTGAGGCAGGAACATCTTGCCCGCGCCGAACAGGTCGCCGACGATGTTCATGCCGGACATCAGCGGGCCTTCGATCACTTCGATCGGGCGCGCGAACGACAGCCGGGACTCCTCGGTGTCTTCGACAATGTGCGTGGTAATGCCCTTGACCAGCGCGTGTTCCAGGCGCTTGTTCACCGGCCAGCCACGCCATTCTTCGGTCTCGGCTTCCTTGACGCTGCCGTCGCCCTTGTATTTATCGGCGATGGCGAGGAGGGCGTCGGTGCCTTCCGGGGTGCGGTTGAGCACCACGTCTTCCACCGCATCACGCAGCTCGGCCTGGATCTGATCGTAGATCTCCAACTGGCCGGCGTTGACGATACCCATGGTCAGGCCGTTGCGGATCGCATATAGCAGGAACACCGAGTGGATCGCCTCACGCACCGGGTTGTTGCCACGGAACGAGAACGACACGTTGGACACGCCGCCGGAGGTCAGCGCATACGGCAGCTCGTCGCGGATATAGGCGCAGGCGTTGATGAAATCGACGGCGTAGTTGTTGTGCTCTTCGATGCCGGTGGCGACCGCGAAGATGTTTGGGTCGAAGATGATGTCTTCCGGCGGAAAGCCGACTTCATTGACCAGGATGTCGTAGGAGCGTTTGCAGATTTCCTTCTTGCGCGCCTCGGTGTCGGCCTGGCCGGCTTCGTCGAACGCCATCACCACCACGGCCGCGCCGTAGCGCTTGCACAGCTTGGCGTGGTGAATGAACTGCTCCACGCCTTCCTTCATGCTGATGGAGTTGACGATGCCCTTGCCCTGGATGCACTTGAGGCCGGCCTCGATCACTTCCCACTTGGAGGAGTCGATCATGATCGGCACACGGGAGATGTCCGGTTCGCCGGCGATCAGGTTGAGGAAGGTCACCATGGCCTTCTTCGAATCCAGCATGCCCTCGTCCATGTTGATGTCGATCACCTGGGCGCCGGCTTCCACCTGCTGCAGGGCGACTTCGAGGGCTTCGGTGTAGTTGTCTTCACGGATCAGGCGGGCAAAGCGTGCGGAGCCGGTGATGTTGGTGCGCTCACCGACGTTGACGAACAATGAGCTGCGATCAATGGTGAACGGCTCCAGGCCCGACAGGCGGCAGGCCTTGGGGATGTTCGGGATTGGGCGCGGCGCGTAACCGGCCACGGCCTTGGCGATGGCTTCGATATGGCCCGGCGTGGTGCCGCAGCAGCCGCCGACGATATTGAGAAAGCCGCTCTGGGCGAATTCTTCGATGACCTTGGCGGTTTCCGACGGCAATTCATCGTACTCGCCGAATTCGTTGGGCAGGCCGGCGTTGGGGTGCGCAGACACATGGGTGTTGGCCTTGTTGGACAACTCCTCCAGGTACGGACGCAGTTCGCTGGCGCCCAGGGCGCAGTTCAGGCCCACCGAAATCGGCTTGGCGTGGGCGACGGAGTTCCAGAACGCTTCGGTGGTCTGGCCCGAGAGGGTGCGGCCGGACGCATCGGTGATGGTGCCGGAGATCATGATCGGCAGTTCGATAGCCAGCGCTTCGAACACGCCCTGCACGGCGAAGATCGCGGCTTTGGCGTTGAGGGTGTCGAAGATGGTTTCGATCAGGATCAGGTCGGCGCCGCCCTCGATCAGGCCCTGGGTGGCCTCGGTGTAGTTTTCCACCAGCTCATCGAAGGTCACGTTGCGGTAGCCGGGGTTGTTCACGTCCGGCGACAACGAGCAGGTGCGGCTGGTAGGGCCGAGCACGCCAGCGACGAAGCGCGGCTTGGCAGGGTTCTCGGCCGTCTTGGCGTCGGCTATTTTGCGTGCCAGACGTGCGCCTTCCACGTTGAGTTCGTAGGCCAGTTCTTCCATGCCGTAGTCGGCCATGGAGATGCGGGTGGCGTTGAAGGTGTTGGTCTCAAGGATGTCGGCGCCGGCATCCAGGTAGGCTTTTTCAATGCCGCCGATCACGTCCGGACGGGTGATCACCAGCAGGTCGTTGTTGCCCTTGACGTCGCTCGGCCAATCGGCGAAGCGTTTGCCACGGTAGTCCTGCTCCTCGAGCTTGTAGCTCTGGATCATCGTGCCCATGCCGCCGTCGAGGATCAGGATACGTTCCTTGAGGGCTTGATGAAGGGCTTGCAGACGAACGCTACGATCGGACATGGGACTACTCTGGTCAGGCATTACGGAGGGCATGAATCATAACAAACCTGTGCCGATTTGGAGCATGTGGGCAATTTGCATGAATCTGGCTCATGTTTGGAGGCGTAATGATTCGATCAAAACACGGGTATATCCATCACAACGACACCTGAATTGGACATGCGCCGCCATGAGCACCTATAACTACTCTCATTGATCCGGTCATCTCTCTAAGCGGGTGCTGAAGCAGTCGGATATTTGCCTTGCAGGATTGGGAAAAGGTACTCCGGCATGTTGATTTCAGTGCAGGCATTACGCGCCTTCGCTGCATGGATTGTGGTGGGTGTGCACTTCATGCAGTTATTTTTCGACTTTGAGGCCCATAACGCGTTGGAGTACCTGGTGGCCGATAAAGGCGGTATCGGAGTCGATATTTTTTTTGTCATCAGTGGTTTTGTGATCTTCCTTGCGACTGCGGACAAAGCGCTGACCCCTTGGCGCTTCATGCTTATGCGTGTGGCGAGAATCGTTCCTGCGTACTGGTTCTATACCTTGATCATGGTGCTTCTGGTGGCGGCCTTGCCCTCGATGTTTCCCTATGAGCAGTTGGAGTTGAGTTATGTGCTCATGTCGCTGCTGTTCATCGCTGCTCCAAGCGAACCGGGTGTGGAGGTCTATCCACTATTGGGTGTCGGGTGGACTCTGAATTTCGAGATGTTGTTCTATGCGCTGTTCTCCTTCGCGCTGCTGGTGCGCGAGTCCTTTCGGCTGTGGGTAGTGGCAACCCTGCTGTGTCTGGTGTGCTACATCGGCCCAGACCTGGGCTTGGCCAGCGGTTTTTACAGCAACGGCATCGTCTTGGAGTTCCTGATGGGCATAGTGATCGGCATGCTGTATCGCCGTGGGCTGTGCCGATCCAGGCCGTGGCTGCCGTTACTGGGCATCGTGGTTGCGTCAATGGCGGTTTATTACGGGGCGGATATACCGCGTGCATTGGAATGGGGCGTACCCAGCGCGGTATTGGTCATTAGTTGTGTAGCGCTGGAGCCTTACTTTCAGGGGGCGCGGTTTTTGAAGGTGCTCGGAGATTGTTCCTATTCGGTGTATTTGATCCATGTGCCGGTACTCGCCGTTGGGCAATTTGTTGCCGAACGCATGGGAATAAATCCCTACGCCATGTTGCTGGTATGCGTCACAGTGACGGCAGTGGGCGCATATGGCAGCTACCAATGGCTGGAACAGCGCACTTATCGCACGCTCAAGCATTGGTTTGGTGTTGAAGACAGAGCGATTATTTCCCGACAAAAATACTAGGACTTTGTACCTCTGTAATGATTTGGCGTAAACTGCGGGCAAGCCTGTGAGGAGTTTCCATGACTGCCATTACCATTACCGACGCCGCCCATGATTACCTGGCTGACCTGCTGTCCAAGCAGAACACCCCAGGTATCGGCATTCGCGTCTTTATCACCCAGCCCGGCACCCAGTACGCCGAGACTTGCATTGCCTACTGCAAGCCCGGCGAAGAGAAGCCTGAAGACACTGCCCTGGGGCTGAAAAGCTTCACCGCGTATATCGATGCCTTCAGCGAAGCCTTCCTGGATGACGCCGTGGTCGACTACGCCACTGATCGCATGGGCGGCCAGTTGACCATCAAGGCGCCGAACGCCAAGGTGCCCAATGTCAACGCCGACAGCCCGGTCAACGAGCGCATCAACTACTACCTGCAAACCGAGATCAACCCCGGGCTGGCCAGCCATGGCGGCCAGGTCAGCCTGATCGATGTGGTTGAGGACGGCATTGCGGTGCTCAAGTTCGGCGGCGGCTGCCAGGGCTGTGGCCAGGCGGATGTGACCCTGCGCGAAGGCATTGAGCGCACGCTGCTTGAGCGTATTCCAGAGCTTAAGGGTGTGCGTGACGTGACCGACCACACGCAGAAAGAAAACGCCTACTACTGAGTAAGGTGTTCACTGCGGACAAAAAAACGGCGCCCCGTGAGCGCCGTTTTTTTATGTTTTAAATTCAAGGTCTTGCGATATCTATCAGACAAATCGCATCAACTGTGGGAGCTGGCTTGCCTGCGATAGCCATAGGTATCTACACATTTATGTAGTGAGCGGGCTTGTCCCGCGCTGGGTGGCGAAGCCGCCCCAATAAAGACACCGCGCAGTTTCAGACAAACGCAATTCGCCTGGTTTGGGGCCGCTTCGCAGCCCAGCGCGGGACAAGCCCGCTCACTACAGGGATTTGTCAGCCTTTGAAAGTTGTGTAGATACCTATGCTGCGATAGCGGTGTGTCAGTCGCCCAATCTGGTGGCTGACACACCGCTATCGCAGGCAAGCCAGCTCCCACCTTTTTGATTACATTAGTCAGGGGCGATAGAGGTGCGCATGGCCAGCCCGATACAGCGACGACTCGCTGAAACTATCGTCCGCCAGCACCCGCCCCACAATAATCAGCGCCGTGCGCCGAAAGCGTTTGGCCGCGACCTTTTCGCCGATATCACTCAACGTCCCCACCGCCCAATCCTGATCCGGCCAGGTCGCGCGGTGCACCACGGCAATCGGGCAATCGGCGCCATAGTGCGGCAGCAGTTCGGCGACGATCTTCTCCAGATGGTTGACCCCCAGATGAATCGCCATGGTGGTGCCATGCCGCGCCAGGCTGTCGAAGTCTTCACCGGCCGGCATGCGGGTCTTGTCGGCATAGCGGGTCAGAATCACGCTCTGGGCGATGTCCGGCAGGGTCAGCTCGGTTTCCAGTAGCGCCGCGCACGCCGCTACCGCCGTGACGCCGGGAATGATCTGGAACGGGATGCCCAGCTCGCGCAGATGGCGGATCTGCTCGCCGATCGCCCCATACAGGCTCGGATCGCCGGAGTGCACACGCGCCACATCGTGGCCTTGCGCGTGTGCAGTCTTGATCAGGTCGACGATCTGCTCCAGATGCAATTCGGCGCTATTGACCACCTGGTCCGCCTGATGGCCTTCCAGCACCGCCGCCGGCACCAGCGAGCCGGCGTAGATGATCACCGGGCAACTGCGGATCAGTCGCTGGCCTTTGACGGTGATCAATTCCGGGTCGCCGGGGCCAGCACCAATGAAGTAGACGGTCATGGAAAATCCTGTTCAAAAACGTATGAGCATGAAGATTGCTCATGATTGCAGAGGGCGATTATCGGGTTTTCAGCCGGCGCAAGCCAACGCAAAGGTGGCTTGGGAGCTTTTCCTGCGGGTGATCAGCAGGCGGGCAGGGCTGCCTGTGAGCTGTTCAGCCAGGGCCAGGGCGGCGCTTTCCGCGACGCCGTAGCAGCCGGTATGAGCAAACGCGACCGCGGATCTATGGCTCAGGTGTTCGGCATAAGGCGCCAGTTGCCCAACGCTCAAGCACTGAAGCGGCAGGTTCAACAGCGCCGCCAGCGCCCGCAGGCCGGGTTCATCCTGCTTGCGGTCGATACTGGCCAGCGCACTGATTCGCGGGCGCTCGATACCGGCGTCGGCTAGGGCGCCGTCAAACAGGACCAGCAAGGCGTGAACGTCGCAACCTCGCTGGCAACCCAGGCCGACCACCAGCGTCATGCCGAGTATTGACCGTCGCGGTTGCGCCGGAACAGCCAGGCGCTGATCAGGCCCAGGGCCAGCCAGAATGCGACGTTGGTCAGCTGCGAAGCTATCTTGAACTGCGTTTCCAGCGCCTCTGGCGCCAGCATCGAATGCACCAGCGGCTGCGGCGCGCCGATCACATGAGGAACGACCAGGATCGCCATGCCCAGCGCCTTGAGCAGCCAGTTGCGGCCAAACACGACCAGGGCGATTCCAACAGCGGTAGACGCGGCGGTGCCGATCCACCAGATCTGCCGCTGCGCCAGGTCAGCGGCGGCGGTGCCCGGCAGCTCGGGCGGCAAGCCCAGGGTCGGCGCCAGCACGAAGGTCGCGTAGCCGGCCAGGCCCCACAGCAGGCCGTGAGCGGTTCGGGTCGGCGCGCGCAGGGTGTACAGGCCCGCCAGCATCAAGGCAAAACCGACGGCGACAACCAGATTGCCGCCAGTGGTGGACAGCACGCGCTGCCAGCCATCTTCTGGCTCCCAGGCTTCGGCGTCGTGGGCGTGCGCCGCAGGGCCGGCAGCATGCTTGTGCGCAATTTCAATCACGGCTGGGGCCTGTTCAAAGGTTTCCGCCTGCAGAATCAACGGGGCCACCCAGAAACTTTGCAGCAGGGTCAGTAGCAGGGCGGCCAGCAAGCCCGTGAAACCTGCGGTTTGCGCAATACGCTTGATCATGTCGGCAGGCCTCAGTGGCACGGGAACGCGGCGCTGTGGCGGGTATCGTGGGCAGCATTGTGCACCGCCTCAATGTGCGAGAAACCGGCGAAATACACCAGGCAGGCGCCGAGAATCGACGCACCGATGGCGGCGGCCAGGCGTTGGCTCAGGGTCGTGGTGCTGCTGGCGGAGTGCGAAGTGCTGCTGATGATCGACATGGCGCGTCCCTTTCAAATGTCTTGAGCGAACGAGCGCATGAAAACCCCGCGAGCCAGGCACGCAGGGTTTTGAACAGCGCCCGCCCACCGCGGGTTTGTTATCTGATTTTCGGGCCGGTCTCCGGGCTTGCGAGGGGCTGATTGCCTCAAAACGTCGCCTTCCCATGCCTGGGGCACAGTGGATATGACGCTTCGCTCGCTTACCGTTGCGGGGGCAGCACCGGAATGGTCATAACGTTATGACGCACCGGTTTCCCGTTTCACCCTGTGAAGGGCACCCGAAACAAGATGTGTAGAAGAACATGGACTCGTTATGGGCGTCAAATGGTCGTCTGGCGCGAACAAGCCGGCCTGTCGCGTTCGGGCGCGGCAGGCAGTGTCGGACTCAGATCAACCCTCAACCAGCTTGTATTTGCACCACACCGTCGGCGGTTTTTGGTTTGAGTATCTACGCAACATGTAGTCGAGGTTGTCCATGTCAAATCTTTTGTCCTCAGCTCCATCAAAGCCAAGGAAATTGATACCGATGTCTAACTGGCGAAGGATTGTAGGTCGGTCAAGCAGCTCTTTGGCAGCCGCTGTCGCTTCCGGGGAAAAGGTTCGAGTGGTCGGGCGCTGTCCGGCCGCCTCTTTTAGCTCATTAAAATTCACATATTCATCGTTTGCGCCGGTAGCGTACTCCCGGAAATGTTTTTTTATGTCCCCCAGTAATTGAAAGTCAGTTTTCCTTATGGGCGGGCACACCTTCTCCCTGCGCACCGCTCGTTTGGTGCGCGATGGATCGACTCGATCATCAGTTGAAGCCTGTTTGACTGCGGCTTCATTCACCGATGAATAAGTGGGCATATAGGCTGTATTTTGGGTTGATGCGGATACGGTCATGAGCCTGTCTCGTGGTTGTTTCAGTAAGGACATAACTCATCCAGAGCCTGTCGAAGCGAACGCTTCACAACACAGATGGACTGGATGAGCCAGTGATTCCGTGGCGTGCGCGCCATAAGCAGTTCCTGAAAGTTAATGTCGTCATATTGCGGATTCTTCGTTGTTTAACGTAGCCCTGGCGGCATGCTGGAGGCCGCCAACATTGACCCGCCCCCCCGCACTGCGTAGCCTTGCACCCTCGAGGTTCTTCGGCCCAGGTCGAAGCTAAGAAGGGAACGCGGTTCAAGCCGCGGCTGCCCCCGCAACTGTGAAGGGTTTATTCGACTGCCACGCCACTGCCTCAACGGGCGGGAAGGCGCAGCCGGTGCCGGTCGCAAGACCCGCAAGCCCCAAGCCAGGAGACCTGCCTCGCAACCGATTTTCAATTCAACCGGGCGGGGTGATCCGGTGACGAAATCCGCTGCTGCGCGCCGTCGCAGGGCCTATCGTCCCGTATGCCCGCCCCAAAGGGCATCCGATGAAAACACTGGCCAAACTTCCCGTCACCATCGTTACCGGCTTTCTCGGCTCGGGCAAAACCACGTTGCTGCGGCATATGCTCGACAACGCCCAGGGCCGGCGTATCGCGGTGATCGTCAATGAATTCGGCGAGCTTGGCATCGACGGTGAAATCCTCAAGCAGTGCTCCATCGGTTGCACCGAGGAAGAAGCCAACGGCCGCGTCTATGAGCTGGCCAACGGCTGCCTGTGCTGCACCGTGCAGGAAGAGTTCTTCCCGGTGATGCGCGAATTGGTGGCTCGTCGTGGTGATCTTGACCACATCCTCATCGAAACCTCGGGCCTGGCCCTGCCAAAACCCTTGGTGCAAGCCTTCCAGTGGCCGGAAATCCGCAGCGCCTGCACCGTTGACGCGGTGATCACCGTGGTCGACAGCCCGGCCGTGGCCGCGGGCACGTTCGCGGCCTTCCCGGACCAGGTGGATGCCCAGCGCAAACTCGACCCGAACCTGGACCACGAATCGCCGCTGCATGAGCTGTTCGCCGACCAACTGGCCAGCGCCGACCTGGTGATCCTCAACAAGGCCGATCTGATCAGCGCCGAAGACCTGGCCCGCGTGCGCCTGGAAGTCGCCGAAGAACTGCCGCCAGCAGTGAAAGTCATCGAGGCCAGCAGCGGTCGCGTGCCGCTGGATGTGCTGATCGGGCTGGGCGCAGGCTCCGAGGAGCATATCGACGGGCGCCACAGCCATCACGATCATCACCATGAAGGTGAGGATGACCACGATCACGACGCCTTCGACTCCATCTCCATCGACCTGCCGCAAGCCGACGAAGCCCTGCTGCTCGACGCCCTGGCCCAATTGGTGGTGCAGCACGGCATCCTGCGCGTCAAAGGTTTCGCGGCGATCCCGAACAAACCGATGCGCCTGCTGATCCAGGGCGTGGGCACGCGGTTCGACAAGCACTTCGACCGCGCCTGGGGCTTTGACGAAGCACGCGTCACACGCCTGGTGCTGATCGGCCAGGACCTGGACGCCGCCGGCCTCGAAGCGCAACTGCGCGCCGCCCTCAGCGCCTGACCCATGCACCTGCTCAGGACCCAGCCCGGTGGTTTCGTCTCGGACGACAACATCGCCGACCTTGGCCAGACCCCCGCTGAACTGGTGATCCTGTGCAGCGGCGACTCCAGCCTGGCGCTGCTTGCCGAAGCGGCGCAGCAACTGCCGGGCGATTACCCGACCTTTCGCCTGGCCAACCCGATGCAGGTGCAGAACCACGCGTCGGTCGACCTGTACGTCGATGAAGTGCTGCGCCACGCCAAGGTCATCCTGATTTCGCTGCACGGTGGCATCGGCTATTGGCGGTATGGCATCGAGCGCCTGGTGGAATTGGCCGAGCGCGGCGTACAGCTGATTCTGGTGCCGGGAGACGATCGTCCGGACCCGGAGCTCAGCAGCCTCAGCACCGTAGGGCCGCAGGAACGCGACCGCCTCTGGCACTTCCTGCGCCAGGGCGGGCTGGCCAATGCCCTGGATTTCTATCGATGCCTGGCCGCCGGTTACCTGGGCCGCGACTACGCCTGGGCCGAGCCGCAAACTCTGCCGCGCACCGCGATTTACCATCCGCGCCACGCCAATGCCCGCCTGAGCGACTGGCAGGCGGACTGGAACGCCGACTGGCCGGTGGCGGCGGTGCTGTTCTATCGCTCACATTTGCAGGCGGCCAACACCGGATTTATCGAGGTGTTCTGCCAGCGCTTGCAGGCAGCGGGGCTGAACCCGTTGCCGATGGCGGTGGCCAGCCTCAAAGAGCCGGGTTGCCTGGCGACCGTAGAGGAGTGGTTGGATGAAGTCGGCGCGGCGGTGATTCTGAACACCACCGGCTTTGCCCAATCCAGCCCGGAGGCGCCGCACCTGCGCCCGTTTCGCCGCAATATCCCAGTGATCCAGGCGATCTGTGCCCAGGACAACCAGCCCGGTTGGGAGGCCAGCGAGCAAGGCCTGGGGCCGCGCGACCTGGCGATGCACATCGCCTTGCCGGAACTGGACGGGCGCATCATCAGCCGGCCGATCAGCTTCAAGGACCTGGCCTGGCGCAGCGAGCGCAGCCAGTCGGACGTGGTGTGCTACCGCGCCGCGCCCGAGCGCATGGATTTCGTCGCCGAGCTGGCGCGCCGCTGGGTCGAACTGGCGCGGGTGGCTAACGCAGACAAACGCGTCGCGCTGATCCTCGCCAACTACCCGACCCGCGACGGCCGTATCGGCAATGGTGTCGGCCTGGATACGCCGGCGGCGGCGCTGAATATCCTGCGTGCCCTGCAAGCCGAAGGCTATCCGCTGCCCCAGGTGCTGCCGGAGAGCGGCACTGAATTGATCCACGACTTGCTCGGCGGCGTGACCAACGACCTCGACAGCCTCGACCTGCGTCCCTGCCATCAAAGCCTGGACCTGGACGCCTATGAGACGATGTTCAAGCGCCTGCCCGAAGCCAACCGCCAAGCGGTCCTGGCGCGCTGGGGCACGCCGCATCGCGACCCGATGTTCCGCGACGGCCGCCTGATGATCGCCGGCCTGCGCCTGGGCCTGACCTTTGTCGGCATCCAGCCGGCGCGGGGTTATCAGGTGGATGCCAGCGCCGTTTACCACGACCCGGACCTGGTGCCGCCCCACGGTTACCTGGCGTTCTACTTCTGGCTGCGCCATACCTATGGCGCCCACGCCGTCATCCACGTGGGCAAGCACGGCAACCTGGAATGGCTGCCGGGCAAGGGTGTCGGTCTTTCGGAAAACTGCTGGCCCGATGCACTGTTGGGGCCCTTGCCGAATATCTACCCGTTCATCGTCAACGATCCGGGGGAGGGCGCCCAAGCCAAGCGGCGCACCCAGGCGGTCATCATCGACCACCTGATGCCACCCCTGACCCGCGCCGAAACCTATGGCCCGTTGCGGAACCTCGAACTGTTGGCCGACGAGTATTACGAAGCACAGCTGCTCGATCCACGCCGCGCGCTGGAGCTGCAGAAAGATATCCTCAAACTGGTGCGCGAAACCCGTATCGACCAGGAGCTGGAGCTGGAGAGCGATGCCGACGCGGCCGTGTGGCTGCCGCGCCTGGACACTTACCTGTGCGATCTGAAGGAGTCGCAGATCCGTGACGGCCTGCACATCTTTGGCGAGTCGCCTCAAGGCCGTCTGCGAATCGACACCTTGCTTGCCTTGCTGCGCATCCCGCGTGGCGATGGTCGTGGCGCGCAATCAAGTTTGCTGCGCGCATTGGCCAAGGCGTTCGAGCTGGGCTTTGATCCGCTCGATTGCGCCCTGGCCGAACCCTGGACCGAACGCCGCCCGCGGGTATTGCAGCAGATAGACGCGCAGCTGTGGCGCACCGCCGGCGATACCCGCGAGCGCCTGGAGTTGTACGCGGCCCGCTTGATCGAGCAGGCGCTGCAAGGGCCGCTGGAACAGTTGGACGCGCCCGGTTGGGAGGATGTGAAGGCGGTCATCGAAAGCCTGCTTAGCGTGGTTGCGCCACGCCTGGACGCCTGCGGCCCGGCGGAGATGCGTGGGTTGCTGGATGCCCTGAGCGGCCGCTTTGTGCCCGCCGGCCCCAGTGGCGCACCGAGTCGCGGGCGTCTCGACGTGCTGCCGACCGGGCGTAACTTTTTCAGCGTCGACGTGCGCAACCTGCCCACCACCACCGCCTGGCGTATCGGTTTTCAGTCGGCCAACCTGATACTGGAACGGCACCTGCAGGACCACGGCGATCACCTGCGCCAACTCGGCCTGTCGGTGTGGGGCACCGCTACCATGCGCACCGGCGGTGATGACATCGCCCAGGCCATGGCGTTGATGGGCGTGCGCCCTGTATGGGCGACGGGCAGCCAGAGGGTGGATGACTTTGAAATCCTGCCGGTCAGCCTGCTCGACCGCCCGCGCGTGGATGTGACGCTGCGGGTGTCCGGCTTTTTCCGTGATGCCTTCGCCAACTTGATTCGCCTGTTCGACGCGGCGGTGCAGGCGGTGGCCGCGCTGGATGAGCCCGACGATATGAACCCGCTGGCCGCCAAAGTGCGCAGTGAGCGTGAAGCGCTGCTCGAGTCCGGTGTGGACCAGGCAGCGGCCGCCAGGCAGGCCGGCTGGCGCATCTTCGGCGCCAAGCCCGGCGCCTATGGCGCGGGCGTGCAGGGCGCGATTGACGGTCGCCTGTGGCAAAGCCGCGAAGACCTGGCCGAGGTCTACCTGAATTGGGGCGGCTACGCCTATGGCGGCTCCGACGAAGGCACCGCCGCCCGCGAGCAATTCGCCCAGCGTCTGAGCCAGGTGCAGGCGGTGTTGCAGAACCAGGACAACCGCGAGCACGACCTGCTCGATTCCAACGATTACTACCAATTCCAGGGCGGCATGCTCGCCGCCGTCGAAACCCTGAGTGGCGACAAGGCCGCCAGTTACCATGGCGACCATAGCCAGCCGGACCTGCCGAAGATCCGTACCCTGAAGGAAGAGCTGAACCGGGTGATCCGTTCCCGCGCCGCCAACCCCAAGTGGATCGAGGGTGTGAAGCGCCACGGCTATAAAGGTGCGTTCGAGATGGCCGCGACGGTGGACAATCTGTTCGCCTTCGACGCCACCACGGCACTGATTGACGATCACCAATACGCCTTGCTCGCCGATGCCTACCTGCTCGACCCCGACACCCGGGACTTTGTGCAACAGCACAACCCCGATGCCCTGCGCGACATGACCGAACGCATGCTCGAAGCCCAGCAGCGCGGAATGTGGCAAGAGCCGGGCGCGTATCGCGAGGCGCTGGAAAACCTGTTGCTGGATATAGAAGAAGACAGCTGAGATGCCGCGCCTGACTGATCGTTCCCACGCTCCGCGTGGGAATGCAGCCCGTGATACTCGGCGTCACAAAAGCGGACGCAGAGCGTCCACTGAGGCGTTCCCACGCGGGAGCGTGGGAACGATCCATGACCGAGGATTCGCATGACTGATACTCCCCATTTCCCGCTGTCCGCCGTGGTCGGCGCCGACGATTTGAAACTGGCGCTGTGCCTGACCGCCATCGATCCGAAGATCGGCGGTGTGTTGATCGAAGGCCCGCGTGGCATGGCCAAGTCGACCCTGGCGCGCGGCTTGGCCGATCTGTTGGCCAGCGGCCAGTTCGTCACGCTGCCGTTGGGCGCCACCGAAGAGCGCCTTGTCGGCACCTTGGATCTGGACGCTGCGCTCGGCGAAGGCCGCGCGCAGTTTTCCCCTGGCGTGCTGGCCAAGGCTGACGGCGGCGTACTCTACGTCGATGAGGTCAACTTGCTGCCCGATCATCTGGTGGACCTGCTGCTGGATGTGGCCGCCAGCGGCACTAACCTGATCGAGCGCGACGGCATTTCCCATCGCCATTCGGCGCGCTTCGTGTTGATCGGCACGATGAACCCGGAGGAGGGCGAGTTGCGCCCGCAACTGCTCGACCGCTTTGGTTTCAACGTGGCGCTGAGCGGGCAGACCTTGCCGGTCGAACGCGGGCAGATCATCCGTCGTCGCCTGGATTTCGACAGCGACCCGGCTAAGTTCTGCGCGCAATGGGCCGAACAGCAGGCGGCGCTGCGTGCGCGTTGCACCCAGGCGCGGGCGCAGCTGGACCGTATCGAACTGGATGACCAGGCGCTGGCGCAAATCACCGAGCGGTGTTTCTCCGCCGGTGTCGATGGGCTGCGCGCGGACCTGGTCTGGCTGCGCGGCGCCAGGGCCCATGCCGCTTGGCGCGGCGCCAGCGCTATCGCCGAGCAAGACATCGAAGCGGTTGCCGAATTTGCCCTGCGCCATCGCCGACAAGAGCAAGCGCCCCCGGCCAGCCCGCCGAGCGAAGGGCAGCCGCCTGAAGCCTCTTACACCTCATCGGCCCAGGGCCAAGGCCAGTGGGGCGACATGCCCGCAGCGGCGTTGCCCACGGGCGCTCGTCGCGACGTGCCGAGCTGGCCAAAAAAGCCCTAGGCATTCGCCCCCGGCCTGACACGGGGGCGGATGCCCGGCCCAAGTCGGGCCGACTGGACAGCGGCAGGCAGGGCAAGGCGCGCAGTGCCAGGCAGGGCTCGATCGATTGGCCGGGCACCTTGCTTGGCGGTCGGCCGCAATCCCGTGAGGATTTGCGGTTTCACCTGCGCACTCGCTCGGCCCATGAATTGTGGCTGGTGATTGTCGATGCGTCGGCGTCCACCCGCCGGCACCGTGCACTCACTGACGCCAAGGGCCTGCTGGCGCAACTGTTTGATGACGCTTACCGCCAGCGGGCACGCATGGCGTTATTGACGGCGAGCGGGCAGTCGCCCAAATGGCAAGTGCAGGGGCTTAAGGCGGCGAAGACGCTGGCGGGCTGGCTGGAGCAATTGGGCGCGGGCGGCGGCACGCCGTTGCTGGCGGCGCTGGCTGAGGCTGCGCAATGGCTGGCGGTGCGGCGCAAGCGGTATCCGGCCGAGCAGCAGCGGTTGCTGGTGATTACCGATGGGCGGCTGAAGGATGTGGCTGGATTACCCGCGCTGGAGTGCCCGGGGTTGCTGGTGGATATCGAGCGTGGGCCGATCAGGTTGGGAAGGGCGCAGGAGCTGGCGGTTGGGTTGCAGTTGGATTATCGGCATATTGATGATCTGTAGTGCTCGGGCCAACGCCTTCGCGAGCAAGCCCGCTCCCACATTCGATCGCATTCCAAAGGATGTACCCGGTTAACTGTGGGAGCGGGCTTGCTCGCGAAGAGGCCATCGACAACACCCCAAAACCTCAGCCCGCCCCCGGCACATTCGGCCAAAGGTCTGCCACCAGAAACAACCGCTCGGCCTCTTCCCATTCCTCACCGACCTGAACCAGCCGCACCAACAACTGCGCCGGCGCCATCGGGTTCAGGTCCGCCAGCCAACCCTGCATCTGCTCCTCGCTCCACACTTCATCCGCCGGGTAATGCGCCGGTGCCAGCCAGGCATGCCGGGGCAAGGGCTGCCAGCGGCCGGGCGGGCGCGTGCCGACAAATCGCAGCCAATCACGTTGATGCAACCAACGGCCCCGCAAATGCTGTGGATGAGCCCCGGCAGGCGGCTGGGCTTCGCCGGGCCAGGGGTACAGCAAATACCCGCCCAGCCACAAATGCGCATCGAACTGCTGGATATCCAGCGCGGCCAACGCCTCACGGCTCTCCGGCCGTGCTGATATCGGCAATTGATGCTGGGTCAGGTGCGCGAGCTTGCGGTCCAGCCGGTCATGGCAACCCGGGCCGAGCCACTGCGCCGTGTCCTGCCCGTTGCCGTCCTGGGGGGCCAGGTAGAGTTTGATCGCCAGTTCCAGATGATGCACGCCATCGCGGTCGCGCAGCACCATATCCAGCTCGCCGAGGGTGTGCCCGGCGCGGCGTATCGGCAGGTTGGCGGCCAACAATTCCACGCCCGGCGCGTGCTGCACGGCGAACTGCCACAGGCGTTCGTAATACAGGCCCAGGCGACGGGTGCGGGCCAGGCTCAGCCACTGCTGCAAGACGCTGCTGTCCTGGTCGAGCTGGCGCAGCCAGTGTTCGAGCAACTGCGGCGCCCGTACCCAGTCGCTGCCGGCCAGCGGGTGGCGTTGCGGCCAGGGCGTCTGCGCCAGCATCGGTGGGGCGAGCATCACCCACGCCAGGTCGCGCACTTCAGGGTGGCGAAGTTGACGGGGCAGGTTGTGCAGATCCGGGAACACAGTCATGGTCCGAGCATAGCCTTTTAAATTCAGCAAAGGTGGCTGAGAACCGTTGTCATCAAGGGTTCATGGCGACAAAGGATTTTGCCTGACGCGGCCTTTCGCCCATAATCGTTCTTTTTTGCCACACCCCAATCCCGCGGGAGCCCCATGGAGCAATTTCGCAATATCGGCATCATCGGTCGCCTGGGCAGTACCCAGGTGTTGGACACCGTCCGCCGGCTGAAAAAATTCCTGCTGGAACGCCACCTGCATGTGATCCTCGAAGACACCATCGCTGAAATCCTGCCGGGCCATGGCCTGCAGACTTCGTCGCGCAAGATGCTCGGCGAAGTCTGCGACATGGTCATCGTGGTCGGTGGCGATGGCAGCCTGCTTGGCGCCGCCCGCGCCCTGGCGCGGCACAACGTGCCGGTGCTGGGGATCAACCGGGGCAGCCTGGGGTTCCTGACCGATATCCGCCCCGATGAGCTGGAAGTCGAAGTGGCCAAGGTGCTCGATGGCCATTACCTGGTGGAAAACCGCTTCCTGCTGCAGGCCGAAGTGCGCCGCCACGGCGAAGCCATCGGCCAGGGCGATGCCCTCAACGACGTGGTGCTGCACCCCGGCAAGTCGACGCGGATGATCGAATTCGAACTCTATATAGACGGCCAGTTCGTGTGCAGCCAGAAGGCCGACGGCCTGATCGTCGCCACGCCGACCGGCTCCACGGCCTACGCGCTGTCGGCGGGCGGCCCGATCATGCATCCCAAGCTGGATGCCATTGTGATCGTGCCGATGTATCCCCATATGTTGTCCAGCAGGCCCATCGTGGTCGATGGCAATAGTGAGCTGAAGATAGTGGTGTCCAAAGACATGCAGATTTACCCGCAAGTCTCCTGCGACGGGCAGAACCATTTCACCTGCGCGCCCGGTGACACCATCACCGTGAGCAAAAAGGCGCAGAAACTGCGGCTGATCCATCCGCTGGATCACAACTACTACGAAGTGTGCCGCACCAAGCTTGGCTGGGGCAGCCGCTTGGGGGGCGGAGGCGACTGATGCTCGATCCCGCGCGTAGCTACGACCTGATTGGTGACGTGCACGGATGCGCCCATACCCTCGAGCACCTGCTCGACCTGCTGGGTTATCACAAGCAGGGCGGCACCTGGCGTCATCCGTCACGCATGGCGGTGTTCCTCGGCGATATTATCGACCGTGGCCCGCGTATCCGTGAGGCGCTGCACATCGTCCACGACATGACCGAGGCCGGCCAGGCGCTGTGCATCATGGGCAACCATGAGTTCAATGCGCTGGGCTGGACCACCCAGGCGCCGCCCGGCAGTGGCCGGCAGTTCGTGCGCGAGCACACCCCACGGCATGCGCGCCTGATCCAGGAAACCCTGACTCAGTTCGAGCAGCACCCCGCCGACTGGCGCGACTTCCTCGACTGGTTCTACGACATGCCACTGTTCGTCGACGCCGGGCGCTTCCGCGTGGTGCATGCCTGCTGGGATCAGGGCGTGATCGAGCCGCTGCGCGCGACCTTCCCGGACGGCTGCATTGACCAGCACTTCCTGCAGGCCGCCGCCGTGCCCGGCAGTTTCGCCTGCAATGCGTTCGACCGCCTGCTGCGCGGCACCGACATGCGCCTGCCCGATGGCCTCACGCTGACCGGTGGCGACGGGCTGACGCGTTCGTTCTTCCGCACCAAGTTCTGGGAAGACGACCCGAAAACCTACGGCGACATCGTGTTCCAGCCCGACGCATTGCCGGAGCCGGTGGCGCGTACGCCGCTGTCATCCGCACAAAAGAATTCCCTGCTGCGCTATGGCGTCGACGAGCCCCTGTTGTTCGTCGGCCATTACTGGCGCAGCGGCACACCGGCCCCGATCCGCCCCAACCTGGCCTGCCTGGACTACAGCGCGGTGCTGTACGGCAAACTGGTAGCGTATCGCCTGGACCAGGAAACGCGGCTGGACCCGCATAAGTTCGTATGGGTCGACGTAGAGCGGCCCGAGGTGATCGCATGAGTACCGTGCCTGTATTGCGCTTGCCCCTGAGCGTCGACCTGGGTGGTTTCGTCAAGTTGCTGCAACGCATGCAAGTGCCTCATCGTGTCAGCGAAGAAGCGGGAGAGCAGGTGCTATGGGTGCCCGAAACCATCAGTGACGACGTGCGCGTGTTGTACCAGCGTTTTCCCGCCGGTGACCCGGACCGGCAACTGGATATTCCCGAGCAGGCACCGGTTGTGCGTCTGAGCTTCCTCCAGCAAGTGCGCCAAAGCCCGATAACGGCCCTGGTGCTGCTGGCGAGCATGATTGTGGGGGCGGTGACCTTGCTCGGCGAAAACCTGCAAGCCATGAGCTGGCTGACCTTCCTGCCGTTTCGCATTCTCGGTGAGTACATCCAGTTCACGCCCCTGGCCGATAGCCTGGCGTCGGGGCAGTGGTGGCGCCTGGTCACGCCCATGCTGATCCACTTCGGTATCCTGCACCTGGCCATGAACGGCATGTGGTATTGGGAGCTGGGACGGCGCATCGAGGCACGCCAGGGCAGTATCAACTTGCTGGGCTTGACCCTGTTGTTCAGCCTGGTCTCCAACTACGCGCAATACGCCTATGGCGGCCCCGGCCTGTTCGGCGGTTTGTCCGGCGTGTTGTATGGCCTGCTCGGGCATTGCTGGATTTTCCACTTATTGTCGCCCAACCCGGCGTATCGCTTGCCCCGCGGTGTGCTGGCGATGATGCTGATCTGGTTGGTGCTGTGCATGTCGGGGCTGGTTTCGATGATCGGTTTCGGCGAGATCGCCAACGCGGCTCATGTGGGCGGCCTGGTTATCGGTTGCCTGACCGGTTTGCTGGGCGGTCTTTATAACCGTCGCAAGTCTTCTATTTGATAAGGAAGAGCTTCATGTCCTCTTTTGCTGAAATGATCGAAAACATTACGCCGGACATCTATGAGAGCCTCAAGCTCGCCGTGGAAATCGGCAAGTGGTCCGATGGCCGCAAGCTCACCGCCGAGCAGCGTGAGCTGTCGTTGCAGGCGATGATCGCCTGGGAACTGCAGAACCTGCCGGAAGAGCAGCGTACCGGCTACATGGGCCCGCAGGAATGCCAGTCGAAATCGACCACCGTGCCGAACATTCTGTTCAAGTCGGATGCGATCCATTGATTGAAATCGGTCGTGGTGCAGTCAGCAAGATGTCGGCGCAACTCGGTGAGCCGACCGTTCAATACGCGTTTCGCCTGGGCGACACCGAGGTGCCGGTCAACCCGTTGATCGGCACGCACGTGCGCCTGGAGTACCTCGGCGCCATTCATTGCAGCCATTGCGGCCGCAGGACCAAGACCAGCTTCAGCCAGGGTTATTGCTACCCGTGCATGACCAAGCTGGCCCAGTGCGACTTGTGCATCATGAGCCCCGAGCGTTGCCATTACGAGGCCGGCACCTGCCGCGATCCAGGCTGGGGCGAGACCTTTTGCATGACCGACCACGTGGTGTACCTGGCGAATTCGTCGGGGATCAAGGTCGGCATTACCCGCGCCACCCAGTTGCCGACGCGCTGGCTCGACCAGGGCGCCAGCCAGGCGCTGCCGATCATGCGCGTGGCGACCCGCCAGCAATCGGGTTTCGTCGAAGACGTATTGCGCAGCCAGGTCGCCGACAAGACCAACTGGCGCGCGCTGCTCAAGGGCGATGCGCAGCCTGTGGACCTCAAGCAGGTGCGTGACGCGCTGTTCGCCTCGTGCGCCGAGGGCCTGCTGAATCTGCAGGAACGCTTCGGCCTACAGGCCATCCAAACCATTGCCGACATCGAGCCGATCGAAATCCGCTACCCGGTCGAGCAGTATCCGGCCAAGATCGTCAGCTTCAACCTGGACAAGAACCCGATTGCCGAAGGCACGCTGCTCGGGGTCAAGGGCCAATACCTGATCTTCGACACCGGCGTTATCAATATTCGTAAGTACACGGCCTACCAGCTCGCCGTGCATCAGTAGAAGGATGCCACCCATGCGCACCGAACAACCGAAGATGATTTACCTGAAGGACTATCAGGCGCCGGACTACCTGATCGACGAGACGCACCTGACCTTCGAGTTGTTCGAGGACCACAGCCTGGTCCACGCGCAACTGGTGATGCGCCGCAATCCCGAGCGCGGCGCAGGTTTGCCGCCGCTTGTGCTGGATGGCCAGCAGCTGGAGCTGTTGAGCGTGAACCTCGCCGACCTGGCATTGACTGCGGCTGATTATCAACTGACCGACAGCCACCTGACGGTGCATCCGCAGAGTGCGACGTTTACCCTGGATACCACGGTAAAAATCCACCCGGAAACCAACACTGCCCTGGAAGGCTTGTACAAGTCGGGCAGCATGTTCTGCACCCAGTGCGAGGCCGAAGGCTTTCGCAAGATCACGTACTACCTCGACCGTCCGGACGTGATGAGCACCTTCACCACCACGGTGATCGCCGAACAACACCGCTATCCGATCCTGTTATCCAACGGTAACCCGATCGCCAGCGGCCCCGGTGAAGATGGCCGCCACTGGGCCACCTGGGAAGACCCGTTCAAGAAACCCGCGTACCTGTTCGCCCTGGTGGCCGGTGACCTGTGGTGCGTCGAAGACACCTTCACCACCATGACCGACCGCACCGTGGCACTGCGCATTTATGTCGAGCCGGAAAACATCGACAAGTGCCAGCACGCCATGACCAGCCTGAAAAAATCCATGCGCTGGGACGAAGAAACCTATGGGCGCGAGTACGACCTCGACATCTTCATGATCGTCGCGGTGAACGACTTCAACATGGGCGCCATGGAAAACAAGGGCCTGAATATCTTCAACTCCAGCGCCGTACTGGCCCGCGCCGAAACCGCCACCGACGCTGCGCACCAGCGGGTCGAGGCGATCGTTGCCCATGAATATTTCCACAACTGGTCGGGCAACCGCGTGACCTGCCGCGACTGGTTCCAGCTTTCGCTCAAGGAAGGTTTCACGGTGTTCCGTGACTCGGGCTTCTCTGCCGACATGAATTCGGCCACGGTCAAGCGCATCCAGGACGTGGCGTACCTGCGTACCCACCAGTTCGCCGAAGATGCCGGCCCGATGGCCCACGCCGTGCGCCCGGACAGCTTTATCGAAATCTCCAATTTCTACACCCTGACCGTCTACGAAAAAGGCTCGGAAGTGGTCGGCATGATCCATACCTTGCTTGGTGCCGAAGGCTTTCGCAAAGGCAGCGACCTGTACTTCGAACGCCATGACGGCCAGGCCGTGACCTGCGACGATTTCATCAAGGCCATGGAAGACGCGAACGGCGCCGACCTGACTCAGTTCAAACGCTGGTACAGCCAGGCCGGTACGCCGCGCCTGGCGGTGAGCGAGTCGTTTGATGCCGCGGCGAAAACCTACAGCCTGACCTTCCGCCAGAGCTGCCCGGAAACCCCGGACAAGGTGGAAAAACTGCCGTTCGTGATTCCGGTCGAGCTGGGCCTGCTGGACGCAAAGGGCGAGGGTATCGCCCTGCGCCTGGCCGGTGAAGCGGCTGCTGGCGCCACGTCGCGCGTGATCTCGGTAACCGAGGCCGAGCAGACCTTTACCTTCGTGGATATCGCTGAGCAACCTTTGCCTTCGCTGCTGCGCGGTTTCTCGGCGCCGGTGAAACTGAGCTTTCCGTACAGCCGTGACCAGTTGATGTTCCTGATGCAGCATGACAGCGATGGCTTCAACCGCTGGGATGCCGGCCAGCAGTTGTCGGTGCAGGTGTTGCAGGAACTGGTTGGCCAGTATCAACAAGGCCAGGCCTTGCATATGGATCAGCGCCTGATCGCCGCATTGCGCAGTGTATTGAGCGACGAGACGCTGGACCAGGCGATGGTCGCGGAAATGCTGTCGTTGCCGGGCGAGGCTTATCTCACGGAAATCAGCGAAGTGGCGGATGTAGACGCCATCCACGCCGCCCGCGAATATGCGCGCAAGCAACTGGCCGACAACCTGCATGAAGAACTGTGGCTGCGTTACCAGGCCAATCGCGAGCTGTCCAAGCAAACGCCGTATGTCGCGGCGGCCGAGCACTTTGCCCGTCGCGCGTTGCAGAACATCGCGCTGTCGTACCTGATGCTCAGCGGTAAGCCTGAAGTACTGGCGGCGACACTGGACCAATTCGACACCAGCGACAACATGACCGAGCGCCTCACCGCGCTGGCGGTGCTGGTGAACTCGCCGTTCGAAGCCGAGAAGGCCCAGGCGCTGGCCGTGTTTGCCGAGAACTTCAAGGACAATCCGCTGGTCATGGACCAATGGTTCAGCGTGCAGGCCGGCAGCACCTTGCAGGGTGGGCTGGAGCGGGTCAAGGCGTTGATGGAGCACCCGGCGTTCACGCTCAAGAATCCGAACAAGGTGCGCGCGTTGATTGGCGCATTTGCCGGGCAGAACCTGATCAACTTCCACGCCGCCGACGGTTCGGGTTATCGCTTCCTGGCGGACCTGGTGATCCAGCTCAATGGCTTCAACCCGCAGATTGCTTCGCGCCAGTTGGCGCCACTGACGCGCTGGCGTAAATACGACAGCGCGCGCCAGGCGCTGATGAAAGCGGAACTGGAGCGCATCCTCGCGTCTGGCGAGCTGTCGAGCGATGTGTTCGAAGTGGTCAGCAAGAGCCTTGCCTGAGCTGATTCACTGATAGGCGTTGGCCGGTATCTACACAACTTTGTAGTGAGCGGGCTTGCCCCGCGCGGGGCAAGCCCTAATGCCAGTCAGTTAAGCGCAATCCCCTGTGGGAGCGGGCTTGCTCGCGAAAGCGGTGGGTCAGTCAACATCAATGTTTGCAGGGCCGACGTCTTCGCGAGCAAGCCCGCTCCCACATTTGATCTTCGTTGCTTTAAGCATTGCGTTCGCTTAACTGATCGGCATTAGGGCAAGCCCGCTCACTACAGGTGGTATCGAGTTAAATCAAAACACGCGGGCGTAGCGCAGGTTCATCCGGAAGTTTTCCCTGGGGCCGTTCTCCACGGAAAGGTCCTTGCCCAACTGCAGTTGGATCTGGTCCTGGGCGGTGAAGAACTTGGTGGCCGTCACGCGGAAGTTGGTGGTGCCCATTTCGTTATCCTGGTTGACATGCTCGACGTTGGTTTCGCCGGCCCAGGTCCGTCCGAAGCCGATACCGAACGCGGTGGTGGCGTCAGGCATATAACGCCCCATCACCTGAGCCGCGTAGGAAACATCCTGCTTGAGACGGTCGCCATTGGTACCGAAATCGGTGTTATCGCCATACCAGGTCGCGCCGCCCACCAGGTCCATCGCCCAGTGCTCGGTGAAATGCTTGACGTAGGCACTCTGCAATTCGAATTTCCAGCGGTTTTCACCGATGTTCAGTGCGTCGTCCTTGTCGTAAGTGCCGGTGGGCACATAGACATAGGGCGCGATGCTGAAGGTATCGCGGGCGTCGTTGAGCCGCCATTTGAGCGGCGCGGTCAGGATCAGATCGCCGATGCCCCGCGTGCTGCCCAGCGCCGAGGCATCGCCGCCGGTGGAAACGTGGCCGAAGGGCAACAGGAATTGCGGGTCGATGGTGAGCGTATCGCTCAGCGCATAAACATGCAGCAGACGCAGGATGCCGACGTCGGAGTTCAGGTTGAAATCCGAGCTGACCTTATGGCCATTGCTGTAGGCCGAGTTCGTGGTGGAGTGCTGGTAGTAAATCGCACCGATGGTCGCGCCGACGGGGTATTGCTCATAATCACCCGGGGCCACCTCGACCGCGTGGGCTTGCAGCGCGGGCAATACAGTGGCGAGTGTCAGCAGACTGAGCGTGTTTTTCATCGTGAATTCCTTGCAAAGGGATGCCGTGCCGCGCGGCTAAGGCGGCAAGGGAGCAAAAGTCCAAGTGGGCTGTAACGCCGCTGGCGTTCAGGCTTTCGCCGGTTGCGCGTCGCGCAGCATTCCGGTTTGCGGATGACAGTTGATGTATTCGAACACTTGGCTTTTGGCGTCCGATACCGACACTTCGTGGTACAGCCGCAGTTTTTTCAGGCCCGCCGCCACGCGAAAGAACGTCACGAAAATACGCAGATGGGTGGGGTGCGATTCGGCCCAGCGTTCGAGTTTTTCGAGCGAGCGCCAATGGCCGATGTTGTAGCTCAGGTCGAGAAAATTGCCGTCCAGGTCGATATTGCGCACGAACCGGTTGCTGTAGCAGCCCAGGGGCTGGCCGTTGTCCCGCAGGAAGTCCATGCCGTCCTGCAAGGTCGGCAGGATTTCATCGAGGTACAGCGAGCGTTCGTCCGCTTCGGCATCCGCCCAGTCCTGGCCGGAACGAATCAGCGCAATGTTGTCATGCCCCAGCACCACGACCCGCCCGCCTTTGGCAGGGTCACCCGCAACGACTTGCAGCTCATCGGACGGCTTCATCCAGTCCGTCTGGGAGATAGGGAAACGGTCGCGCATCGAGCCCCAGTAACCGTGCTCTTCGATTTCGCCACTGGTTGCGTCCATGACCGCGCCGACGCCCGGCAGGTTTTCCTGGAAGGCGTACAGGGTTTCGAACTGCTCGGCACGCGGCGCGGTGATTTCACGGAAGTAACCCAGGCCTTCACCGAGACGCTCCGGCGCGGCCCACCAGCTATTCACTTCGGCTGAGCGCAGCCAGCGGCAGTGGGAGGCCGGGTCTTTCCAGTAACCCACCACAATCAAATTATCAAAGCCGCTATTGTCGGTGTGGTGGGTCAAATCGTAGGTCTGCGGGCCATCGGGAAGGCTGAAACTGCTCACGATATGTCGCATGGCCTGCAACGCAGCCTCGCGTTGCGCCTCGCCTTGATATTGCACACCCAGATAAGCCATTACCACTTGTTGCAACTGCTCGTCAGCGCGCGCTACCCACATCGGAAACGGCGGTTGGTATTCCTCGGGCACGCGGCGAGACAGGGTGCGTGGGCATTTGAGATGTTTATCGATTGCAGATTCCATCTTGAGCTCCTCGTTATTTTTTTGGTTCAGGCGTACGGGCGGCACTGACGTCGAGATAATCGACGACCTGCCGTCGGTGCAGCAGCTTCAAGGCCCCCCATTCGAGCAGCCAGTAAGCCGATTCTTCGGGCACCAGGTCGCGGGTCTGCAGAAGCCAGAAGGCGTCAGGCGAGGGTTGCGAGGGTTGTCTGTGCATGGCGTGCCTCATCAGCGGGGGATTGAGCTGCTGTGAGGTAAAAATTAATCTGCACGGCGGGGGGCCGCTTTGTTTGGCAAGACAACCGTTTGGTTGGCCAGGACAACGTTGGCGGTGACGGTTGATCAGGATCTGCATTGGTGCGCCGCGCCCCGAAATGGACACAGGTAGCTTCGTGTAGTGAGCGGGCTTGTCGAATCGTCGCACCGCCCGCGCTGGGCTGCGAAGTGGCCCTAAACCTGGCGACCGGGTGCTACCAGGAACTCGGCAGTGTGTTTAGTGGGGCGGCTTCGCAGCCCAGCGCGGGGCAAGCCCGCTCACTACAACCGATTCGTGCATCATCGGGAATTGCGCCTGGTCTGATAATTGCTTGGCTGAAAAACCAGTTAACGCTTATCGAGTTCTTCGTATCGCTGCACCGAGGCCTGTGCCATGAACCCAAGCACTCAGTATTCGACCCTTGCCGTTGCCGCACCACGCCGCTTTGATTACTGGAAGGAAGTGGTCTGCCGCCATTGCCTGGCAGCCGATAGCAAGCCCTTGTCACAGAGCAGTTTTGACGGCGCGCTCGCGGTCAATACCGTGGGTAATCTGGACATCTGTTCGCTGTCATCGCCACTGCATTATTGGGAACGTTCGGAGCGGCATTTGCGTAGTGGTCCGGCCGAAGATCTATGGCTGGGTTTCGCCCGTAATGGCCACGGACAGATCGAGCAGGGCGCGCGGAAAACCAACCTGGCGGCTGGAAATTTGTTTCTTTATGACGCAAACCAGGCGTTTCGATTCAGCTTCGGTGGTACCGAAAACCACCTGGTGCGTATTCCACGCGCCTTGCTGACCGAGCGACTGCCGCGCATCGCCGATTACACTGCGATGGTCCTGGATGACCGACGCCCTGGTGTAATCCCGTTGCGCGAAATGTTACGCCAAGCGGCGTCCACACCGGCATCGTTGCAGGATGCGAGCATTTCGAAGCGTTATTCTGAGGCCTTGCTTGACCTGCTTGTTATCAGCCTGGAACTTCAGGATTTGAAAACGACGCATCAGGAATTGGACCTTTATGGACGCATCATGCAGTACATCCAACGGCACTTGACCGAGCCGGACCTGTCGATTGAACTCATCGCCCAGGCCCACAACGTGTCCACGCGAACCGTTACTCGCGCCTTCGCGCGCTACCAGAAGACCCCCGTTGCCGAAATCTGGAAAGAACGTCTGAATGCGAGCCGTGAAGCGATAGAGCGCGGCCAGGTCCGCAGTGTCTCGCAGGCCGCGCTCGACTTTGGCTTTTCAGACTTCTCCCATTTCAGCCATGCGTTTCGCAAGGCATTTGGGGTTGCGCCGAATACGCTGCTGCATCGCAACTGAAGGCGTTCGTTTGCGACGGTTTGGTGCTTTGGGCTAGGCGAGCACCCTATCCAGCCCACACTGCAGCTCCCACGGTTGCTGACCAATCAGCTCCCTTGTGGGAGCTGTCGATCTTTCAGCACTTGCAACGGCTCAGCGATTGAACCGCTCAACCAACGCATATTGGGTGGCCGCAGTGTTGGTCAGCTCCTTGCTCAGGTCCGTGGATTGATGCGCCTGTATCGAGGTCTGGTCGGCCAGTTCGGCGATGGTGGTGATGTTGCGGCTGATCTCTTCGGCGACGGCGCTCTGTTCCTCGGTGGCGGCGGCGATCTGGGTGGTCATGTCGGTGATGTGCGACACGGCCTCGCTGATGCCCACCAGCGCCTGGTCGGCTTCCAGTACCCAGGCCACGCCTTCCTGGGCTTGGCGCTGGCCGTTTTGCATGCTGTGCACGGCGTTGTTGGACGACGTTTGCAGCTGGGTGATCAGCGCGTGGATCTGCGTGGTGGATTGCGAGGTGCGCTGGGCCAGTTGGCGCACTTCATCGGCCACCACCGCAAAGCCACGGCCCTGTTCGCCGGCCCGCGCGGCTTCAATCGCGGCGTTGAGGGCCAGCAGGTTGGTCTGGTCGGCAATGCCCTTGATCACATCCACCACGCTGCCGATTTCGTCGCTGTCCTTGGCCAATTGCGCCACGGTGGCGCCGGTCTCGCCCACCACGGCGGACAGGCGTTCGATGGCTTCGCGGGTGTCGCGCGCCACTTCACGGCCACGGCTGGTCAGCACGTTGGCTTGCTGGGTGGCATCGGCGGTGCGCTGTACGTGGCTGGAGACTTCCTGGGTGGTCGCGGCCATCTGGTTGACGGCGGCCGAGACTTGTTCGGTTTCGACGCGCTGGCGGTCCAGGCCCTTGGAACTGGCGGTGGCCAGCTTGTCGGACTGCCCGGCCAGGGCGCTGAGTTGTTCGGCACTGTCCTGCAAACGGGTGAGGCAGGTTTTCAGGCGCGAGGTCTGGCTGAGAAATGCGGTTTCCAAGCGTCCCTGGGGCCCGCGGGCGTCGCTGTACATTTGCGCGATCAACGCATCCGACGTCGACGGCTCCACGCCTTGCAACAACCGCAAGGTACTGCCTTGACGCCAGTGCGAGCAGAGCAGACCCACCGGCAGCGCCACCGCGACGGCCACGGCAATGGCCACCGGCGCACTGAGGAACAGACCGGCGAGGCTGCCGGCCAGTCCGGTTGCCACATACGGCACGCAGCTCACGACGGCCGGCAGCCAGGCATCCTGGCGCGGCACGCCCGGCTTGCCCTGGCTGATGCGGCGGTACAGCGCCTGGGCACGGCGAACTTCGTCGGCGCTGGGCTTGACCCGCACTGACTCGAAGCCCACCACGCTGCTGCCTTCGTAGATCGGCGTGACGTAGGCGTTGACCCAATAGTGGTCGCCGTTTTTCGAACGGTTCTTGACGATGCCCATCCACGGCAGGCCTTGCTTGAGCGCACTCCACATGTGCGCAAACACCGCCGGAGGCACATCGGGATGGCGCACGATGTTCTGCGGCGCTCCGATCAGGTCATCACGTTCAAAACCGCTGATATCGACAAAGGCATCGTTGCAATAAGTGATGTTGCCTCGGACATCCGTGGCGGAAATGAGTTTTTGCTGAGGCGCGAGGGAAATCTCGCGCTGTGTTACGGGCTGGTTGTTGCGCATTCGACGGCTCCCTGAATTACCTGAAGGTCATCGGCACCACATCGGATAAGTTGATGACTGATTGTCGGACGGTATTCAGGGAGCGAAGCATGGGCTCAAGGACGCGAAGCAATCTCATCCAGATGTTGCAACATATCCAGCGGGTCTTCATAGACGCGCAGGGCGCCGGCGCGCTCAAGCTCACCGATGTCATAGCCGCCGGACAACAGGCCGATGCCGGTGGCTTTTGCACGACGCGCGGCGAGCATGTCCCAGACCGCATCGCCGATCACCAGGCACTCATCGATCGGCACCTGCATGCGCTCGGCGGCGGTGAGGAACAGGTCCGGGTCGGGCTTGCCGTACTTCACGTCGTCGCGGGTAATGATGTTGACCTGCTCGATATCCAGTTGCAGGGCCTTGAGGTTGATCTTGGCGGTATCGACACCGCCGCTGGTTGCGATGCACCAGTTGAGGCCGGCCTCGCTGAGGGTCTCGAGCAACTGCAGCGCACCGGGGAGCGCAATGATCTGGCCCTGCAAGCGTGCGTAGGCCTCGGCATGCAGGTCTTCGAGACGTCGGGCTTGCGGCTCGCTGATGTCCAGCCCGGTTTCCCGGGACAGCGACTTCAACATCAGCCCGCCGCTCATGCCGATCCTGCGGTGAACGCGCCACATCGCCAAGGGGATGCGTTCGGCGTCCAGCGCTTCTTTCCAGGCGGCGACGTTTTGATAGACGCTGTCGGTCAGGGTGCCGTCGAGGTCGAAGATAAATGAAGTTTGCGGTCGCATGGGGCTGTTCTCCAATCAAAACGGGGTGATGGGATATCAGCTTGAGTGACATCACGTGGCTTGGAGTGCCCTGGAGTTTGGGGGTTCGATTTTTCGCGCGGCGCTGCGCATAGCGCAAAAGCCTGAACTTTGCGCGCAAACCCCTCATAATGGCGGCCATTTTGTCTACCCGTTATTCTGGTGTGCCCCCATGGAAATCAAGGTCAACTTTCTCGACAACCTCCGGCTCGAAGCCAAGTTCGATGACTTCACGGTGATTGCCGACCAGCCGATCCGCTACAAAGGCGATGGCTCGGCACCGGGGCCTTTCGATTACTTCCTGGCGTCGTCGGCGTTGTGTGCGGCGTACTTCGTCAAGCTCTACTGCAGCACGCGCAACATTCCCACGGACAATATCCGCCTGTCGCAGAACAACATTGTCGACCCGGAAAACCGTTACAACCAGATCTTCAAGATCCAGGTGGAATTGCCGGCGGATATCAGCGACAAGGACCGCCAGGGCATTCTGCGCTCCATCGACCGTTGCACGGTGAAGAAAGTGGTGCAGGCCGGGCCTGAGTTCGTGATCGAAGAGGTCGACAACCTCGACGCTGATGCCCAGGCGCTGTTGATGCCGGCTGCTGCCGGGGCGACACCTACCTACATCGCCGGCAAAGACCTGCCGCTGGAACAGACCATTGCCAACATGTCGGCGATCCTGGCCGGCCTGGGGATGAAGATCGAAATCGCCTCGTGGCGCAACATCGTGCCCAACGTGTGGTCGCTGCATATCCGCGACGCGCATTCACCGATGTGCTTCACCAACGGCAAGGGCGCGACCAAGGAGGGCGCCTTGGCGTCGGCGCTGGGCGAGTTTATCGAGCGGCTCAACTGCAACTTTTTCTACAACGATCAGTTCTGGGGTGAGGAACTGGCCAATGCGCCGTTCGTGCACTACCCGGACGAGCGTTGGTTCCAGCCAGGCCCCGATGACGAACTGCCCAGCGAAATCCTCGATGCGTACTGCCTGAAGATCTACAACCGCGACTTTGAGCTGCGTGGCTCGCACCTGTTCGACACCAATTCCGGCAACGAAGCGCGCGGTATCGTCTCGCTGCCGTTCGTGCGCAAATCGGACGGCGAGGTGGTGTACTTCCCATCCAACCTGATCGAAAACCTCTACCTCAGCAACGGCATGAGCGCGGGCAACACCTTGGCCGAAGCCCAGGTGCAGTGCCTGTCGGAGATCTTCGAGCGCGCGGTGAAGCGCGAAATCATCGAAGGTGAGTTTGCCCTGCCGGACGTGCCGGCCGAGGTACTGGCCAAGTATCCGGGGATTCTCGCCGGGATCCAGGGCCTGGAAGCCCAGGGTTTCCCGGTACTGGTAAAGGACGCGTCCCTGGGCGGTGAGTTCCCGGTGATGTGCGTGACCTTGATGAACCCGCGCACCGGCGGCGTATTCGCCTCCTTCGGTGCGCACCCAAGCCTGGAAGTGGCGCTGGAGCGCAGCCTTACCGAACTGTTGCAAGGCCGCAGTTTCGAAGGCTTGAACGACCTGCCGCAGCCAACCTTCGAAGGCCAGGCGGTGACCGAGCCGAACAACTTCGTCGAGCACTTCATCGACTCCAGCGGGGTGGTGTCGTGGCGCTTCTTCAGTGCCCAGTCGGACTATGAGTTCGTCGAGTGGGATTTTTCGGGCGAAGGCGAAGACTCCAATGCCCAGGAGGCCGCCACCCTGTTCGGCATTCTTGAAGGCATGGGTAAAGAGTCCTACATGGCGGTGTATGAACACCTGGGCGCGACTGCGTGTCGGATCCTGGTGCCGGACTACTCGGAAATTTACCCGGTGGACGACCTGATCTGGGACAACACCAACAAGGCGCTGTTTTTCCGCGCGGACATCCTCAACCTGCACAGCCTGGATGACGCCGAGTTGCACGCGCTGGTCGAGCGCCTGATCGAAAGCGAGCTGGACGACTACACCGACATCACCACCTTGATCGGCATCGAGTTCGACGACAACACCGTCTGGGGCCAGCTCACCATCCTGGAGTTGAAGCTGCTGATCTTCCTGGCCTTGAAGCAATACGAAGAGGCCAAGGAGTGCGTGGAAATGTTCCTGCAGTACAACGACAACACCGCCGACCGCGGCCTGTTCTACCAGGCGATGAATGCGGTGCTGGAGATGGAACTGGACGACGAATTGGACCTGGCGGACTACGAAGCCAATTTCCGCCGCATGTTTGGCAATGAGCGCATGGACGCGGTGATTGGTTCGGTCAACGGCAGTGTGCGTTTTTATGGCTTGACGCCGACCAGCATGAAGCTGGAAGGGCTGGAGCGGCATCAGCGCTTGATCGAGAGCTACAAGAAGCTGCACGGGGCGCGTGCCAACCTGGCTTCAAGCTGACGCAAATCCCCTGTGGGAGCGGGCTTGCTCGCGAATGCTGAGTGTTAGTCGACAGATTAATCGACTGATCCACCGCATTCGCGAGCAAGTCGAATCGTCGCACCGCCGCTCCCACATTTGGATCTCTGCTGTCTGCGCTGTTTATATATGGGCCAAGGCCTGGGCCAGGTCGGCACGCAGATCTTCCAGATCCTCAACCCCCACCGACAGCCGCACCAACCCATCACCAATCCCCAACTGCGCCCGCGTGGCCGCCGGGATGCTCGCGTGGGTCATGATCGCCGGGTGTTCGATCAGGCTTTCCACGCCGCCGAGGCTTTCGGCCAGGGCGAATACCTTGACGTTTTCCAGGAAGCGCCTCGCGCCGGCCAGGTCGCTGTTCAGGTCGATGGAAATCATCCCGCCAAACCCGTGCATCTGTCTGCATGCCAGCTCGTGCTGCGGGTGCGTTGCCAACCCTGGGTAATAAACCCGCGCCACTTGCGGTTGCTGTTCCAGCCAGGTGGCCAGTTGCAGGGCGTTGCTGCAATGGCGCTCCATGCGCAGCGCCAAGGTTTTCACGCCGCGCAGGGTCAGGAAGGCGTCGAAGGGGCCGGCGATGGCGCCGACCGAGTTCTGCAGGAAGCCCAGGCGCTCCGCCAGCGCGGGGTTGTCGCCGACGATGGCGATGCCGCCGATCACATCGGAGTGGCCGTTTAGGTATTTCGTGGTCGAGTGCACCACCACATCAAACCCCAGCTCCAGTGGACGCTGGACCCAAGGGCTGGCGAACGTGTTGTCGGCCACGCAGAGGATGCCGCGATCACGGCAGATGCGCGCAATGGCGTTGAGGTCGGTGAGGCTCAACAGCGGGTTGCTTGGGGTCTCGACCCAGACCATGCGGGTGTCGTCCTGCAAGCTGGCTTCAAACGCCGACGGATCACTCAGGTCGACATAGCTGAAGCGGTGCCCGGCGCTGCGTTGGCGTACCTTGTCGAACAGGCGGAACGTGCCGCCGTACAAGTCATTGCCGGACACCACGTGGGCGCCGGCGTCGAGTAATTCCAGCACCGTCGAAATCGCCGCCAGCCCGGAGGCAAACGCGAACGCCTGGCTGCCACCTTCCAGGTCCGCCACGCAGCGCTCCAGGGCAAAGCGCGTGGGGTTGTGGGAACGGCCATAGTCGAAACCCTTGTGTACACCGGGGCTGTCTTGCAGGTAGGTGGAGTTGGCGTAGATCGGCGGCATCAGCGCGCCCGTGGTCGGGTCAGGAGATTGCCCGGCGTGGATCACACGGGTGGCAAATGCGCTTTTTTCAGGCTGGCTCATGCGAGGGACCTCCGTAGATGGTTGAGCAGGTCGACGCGGGTGATCAGGCCGTGGAAGCCCGAGGCGTCGGCAATAATGGCGACCAGGCCGCGATCCAGCTCTGCCTGCAACTCGCCCAGGCTGGCGCTGGGGGGCAGGGTGCGCAGGGAGTCGGTCATGGCGCTGGCGACGATCATGTTGAAATGCGCGGCGTCATGGTGCAGGCCCAGCAGGATGTCGGATTCATCGATCACACCGACCAGTTCGCGGCCGTCCACCAGCACCGGCAGTTGTGAAACGTCCGCCAGGCGCATGCGCTGGAACGCGGTGAGCAAGGTATCGTCAGGGCTGACGCTGATCACGCGGCCGTCTTCGAAGCGCCGCGCGATCAGGTCACGCAGGTCGCCGTAGTGCTTGTATTGCAGCAGGCCCGCGTCGTTCATCCATTGGTCGTTGTACACCTTCGACAGGTAGCGCGTTCCGGTGTCGCAGACAAAGGTGACCACGCGCTTGGGCTCGGTCTGTTCGCGGCAATAGCGCAGGGCCGCGGCCAGCAGGGTACCGGTGGATGAACCGCCCAGAATGCCCTCGGCCTTGAGCAACTGGCGGGCGTGATCGAAGCTTTCCTCATCGCTGATGGAATAGGCGTGGCGCACGCTCGACAAGTCGGCAATCGACGGGACGAAGTCCTCGCCGATGCCTTCCACGGCCCACGAACCGGGCGTTTCCAAGCGGCCGCTGCGGCTGTACTCCGCCATCACCGAGCCGACGGGATCGGCGAACACCATGGCCAGCTCGGGCTGCACGCGCTTGAAAAAACGGCTCAGGCCCGTGAGCGTACCGGCCGAGCCGACACCCACCACAATCGCGTCCAGGTCATGCTGGGTTTGCGCCCAGATTTCCGGCGCGGTGCTGGTCTCATGGGCCAGCGGGTTGGCCGGGTTGTTGAATTGGTCGGCAAAGAAAGAATCGGGAATATCCTTGGCCAGGCGCGCGGCGACATCCTGGTAATACTCGGGATGGCCCTTGCCCACGTCCGAACGGGTGATATGCACCTCGGCGCCCATGGCCTTGAGGTGCAACACCTTTTCCGTGGACATTTTGTCGGGCACCACCAGGACGACGCGGTAGCCCTTGGCCCGGCCGACCAGCGCCAGGCCCAGGCCGGTGTTGCCGGCAGTGGCTTCGATAATGGTGCCGCCGGGGCGCAGGCGGCCGTCACGTTCGGCGGCGTCGATCATGGCCAGGCCGATGCGGTCCTTGATGGAACCACCGGGGTTTTGCGATTCAAGTTTGAGAAACAGCGTGCACGGGCCGGTATCGAACCGGCTGACCCGAACCAGCGGTGTGTTGCCGATCAGTTCGAGGACGGCGGGGCGGGGAAGGCTGGGCATGTCGTCACCTGAATACGGATGGGATGGACAGCAAACGGCAAAGCATGGGATCGACGATAGGCCGGGATCGGGCAGGTCGCAACCGGACAGTCCGCAGGCTGTCTTTTTTTGGCGCATTGCCGGCCAGGTTTGCCCGTGGCGGCCTGATAGTCGATCGAGCCCTGTCAGATGTAAGTCGCTCAAATGTGTGTGTCGAGCCCCAGCGAGGCTGCGAAGGCGGCGGTATTGCTGGCATTTTCTTCGACTGACACTCCGCTTTCGCAGCCTCGCTAAAGCTCGACAGCTCCCACAGGGTATCGGCTTTTGTCGGTTGGATTTGCGGCGTAGCGACTGGCGACCTTTTCAGCAGCACCGCAGCTCAACTGTGGGAGCTGTCGAGCCCCGGCGAGTCTGCGAAGGCGGCGGTATTGCTGGCATTTTTTTCGACTGACACTCCGCTTTCGCAGCCTCGCTAAAGCTCGACAGCTCCCACAGGGGATCGGCTTTTGTCGGTTGGATTTGCGGTGTAGCGACTGGCGCCTTTTTCAGCAGCACCGCAGCTCAACTGTGGGAGCTGTCGAGCCCCAGCGAGGCTGCGAAGGCGGCGGCAATGCCAACGTATTCGTCGCCTGACACACCGTCTTTGCAGCCGCCGTTGCCGATCATTGCATTCCAGCGGCCTCTAGACGGGCCTTTGATAGAAGTCGGCGAGTTCATCCCGGGTCATCGCTCAAGCCCTGCGCGCCATCAACAACACCGTCGCCGCCGCCGACAACAAGCCCGCGCAGCAGCGATTGAACAGCCGCTTGCCACGCGGCTCGGCAAACCAGCGACGCATGTGCAGTCCCATGTAGGCGTACGCGCTGATGGCGACCCACTCCAGCAGCAGGAACAACGCCCCCAACAACGCGAATTGCGCAGTGATCGGCTCGCCGGGCACCACGAATTGCGGCAAAAAGGCGGTGAAGATCAGGATCGCTTTTGGATTGCCCGCCGCCACTAGAAACTCCTGACGCGCCAACGCCCACACGCCCACCGTGGCCGTAGCCGATTGCTCTTGCACCTCGGGATTAGCCCGCCACAGCTGGTACGCCAAGTAAAACAAATACGCCGCGCCCAGGATCTTGATCCCGTAGAACAGCAACTCCGAGGTTTGCAACACTACCGCCAGGCCGGCCGAGGCGAGGGCGATCATGCCGGCGAAGGCCAGCAGCCGGCCTATACCGGCCAGGCACGAGGTGCGGTAGCCGTAGCGGGTGGCGTTGCTGACGGACAGCAGGTTGTTAGGGCCTGGCGCCATGTTCAGGGCGAAGCAGGCGGGGAGGAAGAGGGCGAGGGTGGTGAGGTCCATGGCGGCTCCGGGTTCGCGTGGGCGGGAGATGCGAGGATAAGGGCAGTGGAGGCGGTTGGACAACGTGCGCGTTGGGACTTCGACGACACCAACGCGAGCGGACCGCAGAATCGAAGCAGTTTTCAGATTCCGACGCTTTCTGCTCACCAGAACAACATCCTCAATGCCAACGCGATCACGATTGTATTGAAAACTGACTCCATCCATTGGTCGCCCTTCTTTAGCGCGAACTTCGCGCCGGCATCCGCACCCAATAGCGTGCCAATAACCAGGCAACCTCCGTACGGCCAGTTAATGATGCCATTTACGCCGAAGATTATAAGTGAGCCCGCCGAGAGGATGAGCCCGCCGACTTTGCGGGTACCCACCGATTCGCTGATGGTTTTTCTGAAGAAGATAATGAATAGATACGTCGAAAGTTTGGCTTGTCCACCGAATAACCCGCCGATCATTCCTACCGGCATGACGAGGATATAGCCAAACAGACGCCTGATCGCTGAGGGAGGTGTTTCGCTGCCAGAAGGTTTTTTTATCAGGGACAGTGCGACGAGCAGCAATGTCAGCGCGCCAATGACTTTGTGCAGCAGTGCTGGATCTATTTGAAGGAGCAGGCTCGCTCCTCCCAGAGCGCCGGCCAGCCCCAATGCCGCAGCCGGAACGGCCAACGCATAATCGACCTTTCCTTGAGTATGAAAGTGTCGCAGTCCGGCAACCATGGTTCCTACCGAAGCCAGGCGCGCGGTAGCGATCGACGACTGGGCCGGAATTCCCAGCCAGATCATCACCGGGACGGTTAAAAAAACACTCCCTCCCGTGTTGGTCCCAAAGAACCCCGTTATTATTCCGAGGAGAACCAGACCGACGCCTGTCAACCACTCATGACCCATCATGTTGAGGTGCTCGCATTGCTGTTCTGGGAATCGGCGGTCACATGAAGCTTTGCGGGTTGTCCCGATTTCGAGCTACTGCGCCGTTTGCGACGCTGCACGAATCACATCCGCCGCCATCTGCTCGGCACTGCTCATCCCGTCAACGCGTATGATCGGGACCGTCTGGCATGATAGCCACGCCTCGTGCCGCGCTCGGTTGCGTTCTGGAAAGTTCGGGTCGTCATACTGCGAAGCCCATTCCCGAAAGGCCACATGTATTTCATGCATGTCACCACCCGGTGCGATCCGGTCTCCAAACTGCGCGTTTTCACGTGCAGCTAGCCGTTCAAGGCGAACAGTGGTAGGGGTCACAACGAATACAATCAGATCCGCATCGCCAATCAACGCATCTCCCCAACCCATGCAGGAACCGCTCAGCACCCAATCGCCGCTACCGAGTGCTTGCTGCATCAATGACACACGATCACGGGGTGGACGTTTGGTTGTAAACGGTGGGTCCGTTGGTATCCAGTAGAAGTGATCGACATCGACCTGGCGTATATCAAGCTGCGTTGCGAGGTTTCGACCCAGGGTGGTCACGCCTGCGCATGAGGCGCCGGTGATGTAGATCCGCATTTTTCCTCCATTTGTCATGCTGGCTATCAATTTGCCGCTGAGTGTTGTGATGCCAGACACCTAGCCACCCATGCTCAAAACACCCTCTTGATTGCGACGCACGTCCACTAGCTCATCTTCCATCTCGCCAGCAAAGAAGCCACAGGTATACGAGGCGGTACCGTCGGGCTCAATCCAGATATCAAACACTTTTGAAGGGGTGGCACTTTCAACCGCTCTGGCAGCCATGACTTCTACTGCACTCAAATCTGCGATCACCCGCCGTGGAGTCTGAAAGCAAATAATGCCCAGACCAAATGTCCCAGCCAGCCGCGAGGCTGAAATCGGCGCACTGGAAATCGGGGTGAATCTGTTCATCTAAGCCGAAGCCTGGAGATCCGATCCGTTGGAATCCGTGATGGTTGATGAGCCTGTCGGCCAGCGGGTGCCAAAACGCGTCAGGCATCTCGTTGAGGTTCAGGGTCAGGTGACCATTGGCTGCGGTCTGAAGGGTTAGGCTCATGGATCACCGTTCAATCTGCTCGAGGAGTGCTCACGCATTCGCAACGCTACCGCTGCACGGTCCAGACCACCAGTTCATAGCCACCGGGATCGGTGAAGTGAAACCTGCTGCCATGTGTAGAGCGGCGAGTGTAACGTAAGTTTATTTCTTGATGAATGCGGGAGCTAAGGCGGCAGCCTAGTGCATTGCCTTGCGCCGCCGGTCTGCCTCAGACTCAGCGCACAATCGATTGTTCAGGGAAGCATGGAATGGCACTCAGGGTGATGGTGATCGGTGGCTACGGCAACTTCGGCAGCATCGTTTGTCGGCATTTGGCGCAAGCGACGGGCATCGAACTGGTGATTTCGGGACGCGACCCGCATAAGCTGCAGCGCAAACTCGATGAGCTGAACGCGCAGTTCGATACCGTTTACGAAGGCTGGTGTGGCGATGCCATGGGAGCCGGGTTCGCTGGCGTTCTGCGGTCGAACGGCATTGGGTTGGTGATTCATACCGGTGGCCCTTTTCAGGGGCAGCCCTATGCTGTTGCCCAGCACTGCATCGAGGCGGGCGTGAACTACTGCGACCTGTCCGACTGCCGCATCTTCGTCAATGGCGTGGGCGCGTTGGATATGCAGGCCAAGCAGACGGGCGTGGCGATACGCAGTGGCTGCAGTTCAGTGCCGACGCTGTCGTCCGCGATCCTCGATCAGTACCGGTATCGCTTCTCGCGCATCGACTCAATCGAACACGGCATTTCTTCCTCGGCCAAGATGCCGGGCCTGTCGACGGTTGAAGGTGTGCTCGCCTATGCGGGTAAACCGATCAAGCAACTGCGCAATGGCCAGGTGCATGAAGTGATGGGCTGGCAAGACCTGAAGCTGCGCAAGTTGCCTCAGCTCGGCACGCGGGTGCTGGCCAATGTGGACGTGCCCGACATGGATATATTCGCCGGCCGGTATGGCGCCCACACCTTGAGTTTCAAAGCGGGCGCGGGACTCAAGCTGGGCGGCGTCGCCAACTGCGTGTTGGCCCACGCGCTGCGGGTTGGGATAGTGCGTGATCATCTGGCTTGGGCTGCGCGGCTGCATCGGCTGGGCACCTGGTTCGAACGATTGGGTGATGGCAAGAGCGCGATGTACATCGATGTTCAGGGCTTGGGTGCCGATGGCCTTCCCTTGTCGCTGGCGGTGCAACTGACCGCCTTGAATGATAAAGGCCCGCAAATCCCCAGCTGCGCCGCTGTCGCGCTGGCGATCAAAATCGCCCAAGACTACTTGCCGGAACCCGGCGCGCGGCCGTGCGTCGGCGAAGTCACCGTCGACGAGTACCTGACAGCCATCAACGACCCGGCGAACCTGAGCCTGGAGGCGCGTTTCTCTGACGCGCATGCCACGCCACTGCACACAACGCCAGCCCGGCCACATTGAGCGACACAGGATTGAACGCCGCCCTGAGCATCGCTGGGCTGACCACCGCCACATCCACCAGCAGCCCCGTCAATGCCGTCGCCGCCACCGCGATCGGCCAGGCGCTGCGTGGCGAAAGCACGATCCATAACGCCAGGGCAATCTCCCCAACACCCGCCAGCGTCGCGAACAACTGCACCTGCTCGATCCCATGCGCCTGCATCATCGACCGCTCATCCGCGCTGAGCCACAGCAGCTTCGGCACCAGCCCGTGGTAAGCGAACACGAACGCCAGGCCGCCTCGGGCGATCCAGTTGATACGCGCCAAGGCGTTCACAGCGGTCCCTTCAAAAAGCGCTGCTCATGATCCGGGTGTGGCAAGAGGCAGGTGTCGTATCGGCCGAAGAGCCGATAGCGGTTGCGTGCGACGCGGTCGTAAACCCAATCCCGAAGCCTGCGCGGAATGGCGCGCAACAGCAGCAAGGGACGCCAAGCGGCGGGCAGTTGCGCGATGATTTCGAACACCGCGTCCGAGCGCACCCAATAGTGCTGGTCGCGGATGACCGCCAGGGTGTCGAACTGATCCAGTGGTAACCCCGCCCAGGCCAGCAAGGCTTGCCCCTCGGAGGATTGCACGGCTGCCAGCTTTATTCGCCGTTGGTGGTCATGGCGAATGAGGAACCTTGCCCAACCGTTGCACAGCTTGCACACGCCGTCGAATAACACCACGGTCTCGCCGGGCTGAAGCAAAGGCGCGGGGGAAGGGCGGGTTTGGGTTGTGGCCATGAGCGTGGGTCCAGTGCGGTCGATTAGCCTGGATCATACCCGGGTTCTGAGTGATTCGTGGGAGCTGTCGAGCCCCAGCGAGGCTGCGAAAGCGGCGGCATTGCTGGCATTTTCTTCGCCTGACCCACCGCTTTCGCAGCCTCGCTAAAGCTCGACAGCTCCCACAGGGGATCGGTGTCGAACAGCCCCGCGCATTCATGAACCTACCGCGAGACCAACGCCGCTGTGCTTTTTTCCTCTGTGCCCACCTCATGCAGGGAAATCCGCGAGGTTTCCGGCAACGCCAACCCGCCTGCCAGTGCCAGCAACGCCACCGCCATCAGGTAAAACGCCGGCGACAGATTGCTGCCGGTGGTGCTGATCAGCCAGGTCGCGACCAGCGGCGCGGTGCCTCCGAAGAGTGTGTAGGCCATGTTGTAGGTGATCGCCGAGGCGGTGTAGCGCGTGCGGGTCGGGAACGTTTCCGATAACAACGCCGCCGTGACCACCCCGCACAACACCGCTCCCACCGCCAGCAACATCACGCCGACAATGGACGCCGCAAACGAACCGGAACTGGCCATCAGGAATGACGGGTACACCACGACGATCAACAGCGTGCACGCGGTCATCACCGTGATCCGACGCCCCACACGGTCCGAGTACAGCCCCGCCAGCGGGCAAATCGCCGCGGCAAAGATCAATGCGATCAGCGACACCAGCAAGGCCAACGCCCGGCTCAGCCCGCCCGCCACTTGCAGGTACGTCGCGAAGTAGGTGGTGAACATATAAAACGACAGTGCCGTCAACGACACAAAAGCGCCCAGGCAACAGATCGCTGCACCATGGTTGCGCAAGGTGTCTTTGAGCGGGGAGTGGGCGACCGCGTGTTCCTGTTTCACGGCCTCAAAGGCCGGCGTTTCATCCAGCTTCCAGCGCAGATAAAGCCCCACCAGGCCCAGCGGTGCGGCGATCAGGAACGGCAGGCGCCAGCCCCAACTGCCCATCGCCTCGGCGGACAACGACGCTTCAAGGGCGTACGCCACCACGGCTGCGGCGGCGAAGGCGGAAAACGTCGACACCGGCACGAAGCTGCCGTACCAGGCGCGTTTATCACTGGGCGCGTGCTCCATCAGGTAGGCGCAGGCCCCGGCGTATTCGCCCCCGGCCGAGAAGCCTTGGGCGCAACGGATCAGCGACAACAGGATCGGCGCCGCGACGCCAATTGCGGCGTAAGTGGGGAGCAGGCCGATCAAGGTAGTGGCAGCGGCCATCAGCAGAATCGTCATGGCCAGCGTGCGTTTGCGGCCGATCCGGTCGCCGAGCATGCCGAAGAAAATACCGCCCAAGGGCCGGAACGCAAAGGCCACGGCAAACACCGCAAAAGTTTTCAGCAGCGCCGCGCTGGCATCGCCGCTGGGAAAGAATTGCTGGGCGATGGTGGTGGCGAGGAAACCGTAGACGGCGAAGTCAAACCACTCGACGAAGTTACCGATGCCGGCGGCGATAATGACTTTTCGCAGGGTTTGGGGACTGACCTGTTCGGTGGATGGGCTCGTCATGGGGAAGGCCTCGGTGTGGCGGGGGGATGACCAATTATCCGGGCCCGCGCTCGGGCGACGGGCCCCAAAAGAGTCGTCCGCATAGTCAGCAGCGACTTGCTGGCATTGGAGCAGGCAGGAATCGGGCCAGGCCTGGCGCGGGGATGACGGTTACCGAGGCGCAGGCCGAGGGGCCTTGCGATACGTCAGCAGCACAATCCCCGTGACGACAATCACACCTCCGGCCAACTGCCCGGCGCTGAGCATTTGATCGAGCACGATCCAGCCCATCAGCAACGTCGCCAGCGGCTCAATGTTCATCACCGGTGCGTTGCGCGGCATGTCCAGGCGCGGTACCGAGATGAACAGCACGATAAACCCGGTCCCATACAGCACCACCAACGTGGCCAGTGCCAGCCAGCCGGTGCCGGTCGTCGGCGGGTTCAGGCCGCCCGGCAGGGCGCCACCCAAGCCGGCCAGGTTGACGCTGCTGAACACGATGAAAATCGTCAGCAGGCTGCGCACCGAACCGCGGACCTGGGACAACTTGTGGTCGGTGATCCACAGCGCGCAGGCGAATGCACAGGCGGCGCAGAAGGCCAGGCTTACGCCGAGCAGCCACTGCGGGCCGAGTTCGGTGTTGCTTGAGAGGCGGCCTGGTACATCAAGGACGAACACCAGACCCACCAGGATCAGGCCCATCAGCAAGGCGGTGCGAGCGCTAGGACGCGGGCCGCCGCATGCCCAAGTGAGCAGTGCCAGCAAGATCGGGAACACATTACCCACCAGCAGCGCCAGCGCGACCGGAACACGCGCCACGGCGGAATAAAGGCACAGGCTTTGGGTGGCGATGAGTACGCCCAACAGTAGTTGCCAGCGCCACGCACGTGGCGGCAGGCGCAGGCCTTGGCGCTGCCACAGCACCAGCACGGCCAGCACCAGCAAGGTGCCGCCTGAGCGCAACAGAATGGCCAATAGCACACCGGCGCCATCGTCGAACGCTACGCGCGCGGCGATATGGTTGCCTGCAAAGGCGCAGCCCATGCACAGCAGGATCAACACGGCGACTTGGCGGGAGAAGGGAGCGGGGGCAGGGGGCGTCATGGCAGGCTCGAGCAGTTGGCGCCACCGTCGTGGATGGCCGATTATTTTAAGTTGTCGTACAACATTGCGAGGGTTTTGTAGCGCGTTTTAAGCGAAGGGGCAAGGGAGGACTTTCTTGAAAGCGTATAACACCTTGAATTAATTCGGTTTGCTTAGGCCGTTCCGACGAGGCGAGTAAATAGATTAAAGCCGCCACATTGTAGAGATCGTACGTCCTGACGAAGGCCATTGCGCCTTCATAGGTCGGGGCAATTCGACGACCCCAGTTTCGACCACCGTAATATTTTTGCTCAACTATGCTTTGAACGTTAAAGGAGCTTTTTGACCATCGGACGGCCTCAATATGCAGCATGGCATGCCGATAGACTTGTTATGACCCAAGAGGCGGCATTCCATGTTCAATACCAAAATCAAGAACCAGCTCCAGTCGCAATCTGCCGAGCTGTCGGAGCTGCGCCAACTGCGCGATGGCCTGGACCGCGAAATGCTCATGTTGAGCATCGACTCGGCGTTCGAAATCATTGCCTGCAACGAAAATTTTGCCAAAGCCTTGGGCTATACGCAAGATCAGCTCCGGGGGCGTGCCATGTCCCAGATTGTTCCGCAGTACGTGTCCAAGCTGCCGTGCTTTCATAACTTTCGTGCTGCGGTCGCCGCAGGCAAGTCGATCACGGACGACTACAGGTACCTGCATGCCGACGGTTCATTGGTGTGGCTGCATGCCCATTGGCGGCCCATAACGGATGCGAACGGCAAGTTGAGCCATGTCACATGCTATGCGACGAATATCACTTCCCGGGTGGAGAAAGCATCGGAAAATTCCTCCTTCATCGATGCACTGCTGCGTTCGACGGCGGTGATCGAGTTCGATCTTTCCGGGCATGTCCTGAAGGCCAATGACCAGTTCCTGCGAGCGATGGGCTACAGCCTGGAGCAAGCCAAAGGCAGTCACCACCGGATCTTCTGCAAGCCAGAGGAAACGTCGTCGCAGCAATACAAGGATTTCTGGGCAACCTTGAACAGAGGTGAATTTGTCGCCGGCCGATTCGAGCGCGTGGACAGCCGTGGCCAGACCGTATGGCTGGAAGCGACTTACAACCCGGTTTACGACACCGAAGGCAACCTGTGCAAGGTGGTCAAATTCGCGACGGTGGTCAGTGACCAGGTGGCCCGCGAACACGAGGTCAGCGGAGCAGCCCATACGGCATTTGAAATATCCCAGCAGACCGATGTCACTGCCCAACGCGGCGCGGTGGTGGTCAACGATACGATGCACACCATGCGTAAAATCGCTGTGGATATGCAGGCGGCCTCCGGCGGGGTCGAAGCGCTCGGCAAGCAGTCACTGCTGATCAGCTCGATCATCCAGACGATCAGCAGTATTGCCCAGCAAACCAACCTGTTGGCCTTGAATGCCGCGATTGAAGCGGCCCGCGCGGGGGAGCAGGGTCGAGGCTTCGCGGTGGTGGCCGATGAGGTTCGACAACTCGCCGGGCGCACCAGCACGGCGACGGAAGAAATCGCATCGGTGGTCCTGCAGAACCAGAAGCTGGTGGACGAGACCGTCGCCGAGATGGCCAACAGCAAATCCCAGGCCGAGCAAGGCCTTGAACTGGCCACGCAGGCCGGCCAGGTCATTGTCGAAATTCAGGACGGCGCAAAGAAGGTCGTCGAAGCAGTGGGCAGGTTTGCCACGCAGGTGGCTTAGCCTGGGAGAGAACGGACCATGCAAGACAGGTTCAATCTGGCGCGGTTTGTCGAGGCCCAGCGCCCGGTGTTCAGTCGCGTCATGGACGAACTGCACGCGGGGCGCAAGACGAGCCACTGGATGTGGTTTGTCTTTCCACAAGTGCAGGGGCTCGGTCGTTCCGAGATGGCCCAGCGTTTTGCTATCTCTGGCGTGGCCGAGGCACGCGCTTATCTGGAGCACGAGGTGCTCGGTCCAAGGCTCGAAAGCTGCGTCAACGCGGTTCTGCAACACCGCGGAACAAGCGCTAGTCAGCTCTTCGGCGCGCCTGATGACCTGAAGTTTCGCTCTTGCCTGACGTTGTTCATGAGTGTCCAGAACGAGTCCACTGTGTACCAAACGGCACTGGATCAGTTTTTCGACGGTGAACCGGATCCCAAGACACTCTTGCTGCTCAAGACAGGATAAGCAGCAGGGCGCATCACGCTTGATGAAAGTGCTTGCCCAACGCATCCAGCCGCACCGCAATCGGCGGCAGGCGTTCGCTGCTGCGGGCCAGGGTTTCGACGTCATCGGCCGTGCTTTGGGCGATGCTCTGCACCGACTGCAACCGCCCGACAATCTCCAGGTTGGCCGAGGTCTGCTCGCGTGTAGTGGTCACGATCCGGCCGTTCAGGTCGTCGATATGCGCGATGTCATCGCCCACTGCACGCAGCATGTCCACCGCCACCTGGCTATCTTCCACGCAGCGTTCCACGCCCTGGCGGCTGTCGTGCATGGCTTCGACGGCCTCACGGCTGCCTTGCTGCAAACCTTCAATGATGGTCTTGATTTCCTGGGTGGATACCGCCGTGCGTTGCGCCAGGCTGCGGACTTCGTCGGCGACCACGGCAAAGCCACGGCCTTGCTCGCCGGCGCGGGCCGCTTCGATGGCGGCGTTGAGGGCGAGCAGGTTGGTCTGGTTGGCGATGCTGTTGATCACTTCAAGCACGCTGCCGATCTGTTCGGCTTGCGCGGCCAGGCCTTGCACGGTTGCGTGGGTGCCATTGAGGCGTGACGCCAGTTGAGTGATTTCCTGCTGGGCCCGGCCGACGCTTTCCTGGCCGCGCAGGACCTGCCGGCTGGCTTGGCCGGCGCGATCCACCGCTTGCTCGACGTGCACCGCGATGTGGCCCATGGCATCTTCCATGCGCTGCATCGAGCCGGTCATCTGGGTGATTTCCGCCAGTTGATGGCGTGCGCCTTTTTCCAGGGTACCGCTGGCGCTGGCCAGCTCCTGGCCGAGTTCGCCAAGGCCCTGGGAGTCGCGGGCGACGCCATCGATCAGGTGGGTGATCTGCTGCAGGAAGTGATCGAAACGCTTGGCCAGCGACACATGCGCCTTGCCTTCGCCTTGGGCGGTTTGCGCGGTGACCTGGGAGGTGACCGCGAGCATTTTCTCAAGCATTTCCTGGCTCTCGACCGCCTCGGCCTGGCTGTGCACGGCCAGGTACAGCAGGGCGACGGTTTCCATGACCACGTAGAACGCGTGGACGAAGACCATGGCCCAGCCGCCATGGTGTTCCATCACAAACACTGGGAAGCCTTGATGTTGCAGTGCATGGAACACCACGTGGTGCACGGCGATAGTGGCCGCCGCGACCAGGATCGGCAGCCAGTCGCGATAAAAGGTCAGCACCGCCAGCAGCGCGAAGATGCCGAAGTGCGCTTCGATCACACCCTGGGCCTGGTTGATATGCAGCGCCGCCATGACCATCAGGCCTGCGCCGAGGACGCAACGCATCACGCGGGTTCCACCGATGGCGCGGTACAGCGCGGTCAGCACCACGCTGGTGCCGCCGCCGACGACGACGGCTTGCATCAGCGTGTCATGCCAGAACCCCAGCCCCAGGGAAAACAGGAACATCAGCCAGATCAACGCCAGCATGATGCGGTCGGCTTTGCGGTAGTGCTCGAAAAAACGCGTGGGGGTGGGCATTCACACTTACTCCATGGGGGCTGGCCGAAACAAAGCGAGGGCAGGGTGGAGCGAATCGGTGTTTTTGGTTTTTTTATTGGAATCATGGATGCCAACCGTATATCGGCATCAGAGGGCGGGACTTTAGGAGCGGCTACCCGGGAGGGTAGCCGTGGAGGGGACTGGGGTCAGAAGCTGTATTTTGCGGTGAGCATCATGTTGCGCGGGTTGCCATAAGCGTCGCCGCCATAGCTCACGGAGTTGGCGATGGTCGAATAGTACCGACGGTCGAAGATGTTGTTGGCGTTGAGCTGCAGGTCCAGGTGGTCGTTGACCTTGTAGCCTGCCATCAGGTCGGTGACGGCATAGGCGCCTTGCTTGAGACGGTAGCTGCCGCCGTTGGCCAGATTGAGGTCGTTGTACATGCGGCTCTGCCACGAGACGTTGCCGCCTACGCGGAGTTTTTCCAGCGGACCCTGAAAGTGGTAGCTGGTGGTCAGCTTGAACAGGTGCTCCGGGGTATCTGTATCGAATTGCTTGTTGACGTTCTGCGGGTTGGCTTCATCCTTGATGGTGTGCGTACGCGCATAGGTGTAGCCACCGCCCACCTGCCAATTCTCGGTCAAGGCGCCTTGCAGTTCGAAGTCGATGCCCTGGCTGCGGATCTCGCCCGAGGCTTGCGAGCAGGAGGCCTGCGGACAGTTGGGCACGGTCACCCCCACGGCACGGTTTTCCTGGTCGACGCGGAACAGCGCCACGCTCGCATTCAGCGCGCCCCCTAGGTATTCGCCCTTGATACCCACCTCGTAGTTTTTGCCGATGATGGGCTTGAGCGGACTACCGGAGGTATCCTTTTCGCTTTGCGGCGTGAAGATGTCACTGTAGCTGACATAGACCGAATGATGGTCGTCCAGGTCGTAGATCAGGCCCGCGTAACGGGTCAGGTTGCGGGTGACCTTATAGTCGCCGGCGTCGCTGCCATGGGCGTCGTAGTCATACCAGTCCAGACGTGCGCCAAGGATCAGCTTCAACGGGTCGGCCAAACTCAGGCGCGTGGTGGCGTAGAAGCCGTCCTGGGTAGTGACGGTGCGGTCATTGGTGGTGTGGGTAAAGTCTGGCTTGCCGGCGGTGAGTGGCCAGTTGAGGTTGTACGGGCTGTAGTTGTGGGTGGTCATGTCGTAGATGCGCCGGCTGGTGCCAACCACCAGCTCATGGGTACGCCCGAACGCCTGGAAGGGGCCGCTGGCAAACGCGTCGACCCCCGCCTGGTTTTCATCGTAGGCCGCCTGGTAAACCGTGCGCGCCGGTGTGTTGGCGACCCAGCGGGACTGGTAGGACCCGGAGAACAACGCGTTCTGTTCAGCGTAGTTGGCGTTGACCTGCAGCTTCCAGTCATTGGCCAGGCGTTGACGCAATTCTGCGAACACTGTGTTGATCTCCTGATCCTTGTTCTCCCAGTCGGTCCCAGGGTTGTAGGAGCGAGGCAGGTCCAGGTGATGGCCATCCTGGCCAACCATTGACGAACCCCAGAAGTAATTGGTCTTGTCCTTCTGGTTCGAGAAACCAAGGGTCAGGGTGGTGTCTTCGCTCAGGTCGGCTTCGGTGACGGCATAGAACAGGCCGTGATATTCCTCGGCCTTGTCGATGAAGCTGTTGGCATCGCGATAAGAGGTGACGACGCGCCCGCGCCAGGTGCCGCTGTCGTTGAGCGGGCTGGAGGCGTCCAGCTCGCCGCGATAATCGTCCCAACTGCCGGCGGCACCGGTCAGGGTGACTTTCTGCTCGTCCAGTGGGCGCTTGCGCACCAGGTTGATGGCCGCCGAAGGGTTACCCGCGCCGGTCACCAGGCCGGTGGCGCCACGCACGACTTCGACGCGATCGAACATCGCCAGGTTCGGCTGCGCACCCACCGACGCACCGTTATAGCCGCTCGGGATGCCGTCATACATGAGGTTGTCGATGTCGAAGCCGCGCGACGTGTAGGACTGCCGGCCAGGGCCGTTGGAGTAGTTAAGGAATAGTCCCGGCGTAGCCTTGACGACATCGTTGATGCTGGTCATCGCCTGGTCATCCATGCGCTGGCGCGTAATCACGGTAACGGCTTGCGGGGTTTCACGCAGGGTCAACGGCAGCTTGGTCGCGGTGCTCATCGCCCCAGTGGTGTAGGACTGCGTACCTTCGGTGGTTTCTCCCAGTTGCTGTTCACCGGAGATTTGCGTGGCGCCCAGTTCGAGGGTGGTGGCCGGCGCTTGGGTATCGGCGGCAAACGCCGCGTGTGAGGTTGCAAGACAGACAGCCAACGCCATCAGGCTGGGTAGGAAACCATTGCGGCTGTGATGTTGCACAGACATAGAACTGACACTCCCCAATGCCCTCCGTGGCGAATAATAAAGATGTTGATAAGTATTCGCATTAGTCTGGCAGATTGTGTCTTTTGGAAAAAGTCTTAAGGAAGAATTAGTTAACGAATTTTTCACATCGAGGAGGGTAGGCATATTGCCATTATTTGCAGGCGGGCCCGCGCTGCCATCGGTAGCTGGCCCATCCTTGCCATTCAAACCTGAGCGCCGCGCTGTCGACTTGGGCACCCATTAACCTTACGAGTGCAGGCCGCTACTGGCAGAAATAGCCGGTCTGGGTGCGCCAGTTTTAAGACAGCACAATCTCATAAGGCTCACGCATGCGCTCCAGCAGCACCTGGGCCAGCATCGGCGCCAGGCCGATCTGCGGGTCACCGGCCAACTGGCTGGCATAGGCGTGGGCGGCGTGGAGTTTGCGCGCTACGCTCCAGGTGTTCAGGCGCACCTTGCGCGCCCGGTGCCAGGGGATGATCGCCGCTTCACGGGCGGGCCAGTGCCAGGCCCAGATCGGCAGTTCATGCAACTGCGCGCCCACCAGGCTGCAGGCGCTGGCGCTGGCACGACCGACGCTATCGTGGTCGTCATTGCCGTCATTGCGCCAGGTGCTGAACACCACATCGCCGGGCTGCAGGTGGCGCGCGATGAATTGGCTCAGTGGCGCTTCCCGCGCGGCGAGGGCGTTATCGCAGAACCCGCCGCGAATCCACTTCAGGCTGTGCAAGGGCATGCCGAGGCGGCGCAGGGCTTCGACGCTCTCCTGGGGGCGCACCACGCTCAAGCGGCTCGCCGGCCAGACAGCAGAGCCCGGATGGCTGGCACTGCCATCGGTGATGGAGATTAGCTTCAGCGGGTGTTCCAGGGTGCTGAGCAATTGCAGCAGGCCGCCACAGGCCAGGACTTCGTCGCCGGGGTGGGGCGCGATGATGACCACGCGAGCGCCAGGGGGCACCAGTGAGGAAGGGGTGACGGGGGGGATCTGCGCCAGTTGCGGAGCGCTGTTCCAGATTTGCGCTGGGCCGCTACGGCCGTCGCTTAAGGAAGCAAGCTTCATGGGTGTCACATCCTTGTCGGTTAACGCTGGGCCGTGCCGCGTGGGCGGCATGGCTCGCTGGTATTCACCACAGGCTCCGCTGCGGTGGGCGCTGGCATTCCAACCTTGGAATGCCGGCAAAGCCCCCTCAGCATAGACAAGGATGCGGCCTTTGACATTCAGCCACGCCCTTTTTTACACGGCGTGTATCAGGCTCTTCAAATAATCGCCAAACCCGCCTTGCGCGCGGGCGTCCAGACGCGCGCTGGTGATCACTTGCGGGGCGTGGCTCCAGGCGATAGAGGCGCCGGACAATTCGAGGTCGCGAACCAATTGGACATCTTCATGGCAGGCCAGGGGTTCGAAACCACCGGCGCGCACGTAGGCGTCGGCGCTCACGCCCAGGTTGGCACCATGAATGTGCCGATGACCGTCACGCGCCTCGTAGCCTTGGTGATAGCGAATCTGCGCGGCGGGGTCGAACGCTTCACCCCAGGTATCCACCGTGACGGTGCCGCACACCGCGTCCACCCCCAGCGCGAGCTGGGCCACCAGCCAGTCGGGGGCTACCCGGCTGTCGGCGTCGGTGCAGGAGATCCACCGCGCGCCCTGGCTGATCAGGTGCCGGGCGCCCACGTCCCGCACCTGCCCGACGTTGCGCGCCTGGGCCTCCAGGCATTGCACCGGGTAACCCCGAGCGATGGCGGCACTGCCATCGCTGCAACTGTCGAGTACCACCAGGACAGTGACCTCTTCGCCCAGTAATCCCGGGTGACTGGCCGCCATCAGCGCCGCTTTCAGGCAATCGCCCAGTAACCCTTCTTCGTTATGCGCCGGAATCAGAATGCCGATCATCGCAAGCCTTCTAAGGTGGCAACCGAGGTGCCGTCGAGGCTCCAAAGGTCAAGAAAAAAGTCATGCTCGTGGTGGGAGACGACTCGCGGCATGTGTAACTGCTGCTGGAGCAGGCCGTGCACCTGCTCGGCGGTGAGCGGGCAACCTTCGATGGGCGGGCGCCAATGGCAAGCCAGCACCTGGCCGTCTTCAGTCAGCGAGCCACGGGTGCGCTCGATCAACTCGCCCAGGTCGCTGGCGTCGAGGTAGTAGCACAACTCGCTTAACACGATCAGCTCGAACTTGCCCGTAGGCCATTGCGCCGGCAGACGGCTTTGCAGCACCTCGGCATGGGGGAAACCCAGCAAGCGACTTCGCGCCAGCGCCACCGCGGCCGAGGCTGTGTCGCAACACAACAGGCGATCGCAGCGTGGCGCCAGCTCGAAGCTCAGCTCGCCATTGGCGCAGCCGGGCTCGAACACCGAGGCGTAGCGCGGGCGTGTGAGTACCGCCAGGGTCAACGCGCGTTTGCGTCGCTCGTACCAATGCTGGCGAAAGGCCCAGGGATCATCGTTTTCGGCGAACAATTGGTCGAAGTAGGGCGTGGCGACACTCAAACAAACACCACTTCAAAAGGTTGCAGGAGGCGCTCCACCACGTAGGGCGCGAGCACCGGTGCGAGGCCGACCTGCGGGTCGCCCTCCAATTGGCTCGCGAAAGCATGGATGGCATGGCGCTTACGGGCGACGGCTTCGCAGCTCAGCGCAATCTTGCGCGCACGGTGCCAGGGCACCTGGCTGTCTTCGGGCGTTGCCCAGTGCCAGGTCCATACCGGCAGCTCATACAAGGTGGCGCCCACCGCCATTGCAGCCTTGGCGCTCGCACGGCCGACGGCCTCATGATCGCTATGGCCATCTTCGCGCCAAGTGGTGAAAACCACGTCAGTGGGTTTGAGGTACCGCTGGATAAACACCGCCAGCTCATCTTCTCGAGCGGCCACCTGGCTATCGCCGAACCCCGCACGCAGCCATTTCAGGCTGTGCAACGGCACGCCCAGGCGATGCAGGGCCTGGGCCGACTCCTGCGGGCGTACCACGCTCAGGCGCTCCACGGGCCAGCGCCGTGAACCGGGGTGACTGGCGCTGCCGTCGGTCACCGAGATCAACTGGATCGGCCGACCCAGCGCCGCCAGGCCTTGCAGCAAACCGCCGCAGCCGAGCACTTCATCATCCGGGTGCGGGGCAACGATGACCGCACGGTGCCCCTCAGGTACCAACTGCTCGACGCTGATCTGCGCCAGCTCGGCCATCTTCGCAGAGGCTTGCCAGCGATGCAGCGGCGTGCCCTGGCCAACGATCGGATTGGGTTTCATAACTGCCACCGTCCTGTGGGGGCGCTGGCGACGAGCTCGCCAAGGCCGGCCAAGTCGCGTTCGGCATGGCTCTGGCGCACATACACCGGCAGGTCCGCCATCAATTGGGCAAAGTGCGGGTCCTTGCAGTAGGGCCCGGCCCCCAGCGCACGCCCCACATGGCGCATGACTTGCTCAACGGTGTCTTCGACGCAGGCACGGGTCCGCTGGGCCAACTCCCTGGCATCGGCTTGTGGCGCAAGGTCGATGCGCTCGGCACTGGCGCGCAGTACGCACGCCGCACTGTTCAATACGCTGTCGACGGCGCCAAGGTGGGCAAAGGCGTGGGGCTCTGCATGCGTGCTGCAGTGTTCACGCAAAACCTGCGCCAGGCGTTCGGCCCCGCCATACCAGCAGGCGGCGATACCGATTCCGCCTTGCCAGAAACCGGGCCGGGAGAGGTAATCGCCCGGTCCGCCCACGGCCAGGCCCCACGCCCCATCGAACACGACGTCCACACTGCCGGTGGCCGCCATGCCCACGGCGTTCCAGCCTTCATCCGTCACGATGACACCGGGTTGCGCCATGGGCACCGCCACCAACTGTTGGCGGTCGTCTTCGTCCCAGGCAGTCACCAATCCATGGCTGACCACCGCCGCGCCGGAGCACCAGGCTTTACGTCCTTGCACGCTCAGGCGCTGCCCGTCTCGCCGCACGCGCACCTTGGCCGACGGCGGCTCGGCGGCCCACATTCCCCAGAGGCTGCCCAGCGGCGGCAACGGGCTGTCGAGCTCGGCCATAATCGCCAAGGCATCGGCGTGGCCTTCGAACAGCTTGCACAGGCGCAGGTCGTGACCCGCCACCTGCGCCAAGCGGCTGAAACGCGCCAGCGTCTGGCCGCTGCCTGGCAGCGGCAGTTGGTCCAGGCCTTCCTCTTGAAGTGCCTTCAGGGCCGCGCCCAGGGCGTGCGTGTCAGCATAGCCCGGGGAGTCCTGGAGGCATCCATGCGCCTGCATGTCATACCTCGTCTTCACGCTGCAGTTCGAACAGCAACAACGAACGGCCGGTAACGCCGTACTCATGTTCGAAATCGAAGCGTTCCTGGCCGCGCACGGCGGGCTCGTTGGTGTCGAGCATGCAGGTCCAGAACTCACCCTCGGGCACCGGCGGCAAGCGGAAATTGACCACGTCATGGTGGGCGTTGACCACCAGCAGCAGCGTGGCATCGGCGCCGGGACGGCGAATCCCGGTTTCCTGGGCGCGACCATCCATCAACATGCCCAGGCAGCGGCCGTTGCTGTCTTCCCATTGTTCGGTGGTCATCTCCGAGCCGTCCGGCGACAGCCAAGTCACGTCCTTCACACCGATATCTTCGTTGTAGTCGCCCACCAGGAAGCGGCCACGACGCAGGATCGGGTAGGCCAGGCGCAGCTTGATCAAGCGTTTCACAAACTTGAGCAGGGCCTTGCCGTCTTCGTCCAGGTCCCAGTTGATCCAGCCGATTTCACTGTCCTGGCAGTAGGCGTTGTTATTGCCGTGCTGGGTGCGGGCGAATTCGTCACCGGCCACCAGCATCGGCGTGCCCTGGGACAGCAGCAGTGTGGCGAAGAAGTTGCGCATCTGACGCAGGCGCAGTGCGTTGATTTCCGGATCGTCGGTTGGGCCTTCGACGCCATGGTTCCAGGACAGGTTGTTGTTGCTGCCGTCCTGGTTGTTTTCGTCGTTGGCTTCGTTGTGCTTGTCGTTGTACGACACTAGGTCGTGCAAGGTGAACCCGTCATGCGCGGTGATGAAGTTAACCGAGCTGTAGGGGCGACGGCCGCGATGGTTGAACATTTCGCCGGAAGCCGTCATACGCGCGGCGAAATCGGCCAATTGTGCGTCGTCGCCTTTCCAGAACGCACGCACGGTGTCGCGGAAACGGTCGTTCCATTCCACCCAGCCCGGTGGGAAATTGCCCACCTGGTAGCCGCCGGGGCCGCAGTCCCAGGGCTCGGCGATCATTTTCAACTGGCGCAACACCGGGTCCTGGCGGCAAGCCACGAGGAAGCTGTGGCGCTCGTCAAAGCCGTCACGGTAGCGGCCGAGAATGGTCGCCAGGTCGAAGCGGAAGCCATCGACATGCATTTCCGTGGCCCAGTAGCGCAGCGAGTCAGTGACCATCTGCAGGACGCACGGGTGGCTCAAGTCCAACGTGTTGCCGGTGCCGGAATCGTTGATGTAGAAGCGCTTCTCGTCTGGCATCAGGCGGTAGTACGAGGCGTTGTCGATACCGCGCATGGACAGTGTGGGGCCGCGCTCGTTGCCCTCGGCGGTGTGGTTGTAGACCACATCGAGGATCACTTCGAGCTTCTGCTCATGCAGGTGCGCGACCATTTCCTTGAACTCGGCGATCTTGCCGCTGGCGAGGTAGCGCGGGTCCGGGGCAAAAAACGCGATGCTGTTGTAGCCCCAATAATTGGTCATGCCTTTTTCCAGCAGATGCTGGTCGTTGACGAAGGCGTGCACCGGCAGCAGTTCAACCGAAGACACCCCCAACTGGCGGATGTGCTTGAGCACGTCATCTTCCATCAACCCGGCGCAGGTGCCGCGCACGGCCTCGTCGACCGAAGGGTGACGCATGCTGATGCCGCGCAAGTGGGTTTCGTAAATGATCGTACGGTCCCACGGCACTCGCACCGGCTGGTCGTTGCCCCAGGTGTGCGCCGGGTCGATGACTTTGCATTTGGGCACGAAGGGCGCGCTGTCGCGTTCATCGAAACTCAGGTCGTCATCCGGGTGGCCGATGGTGTAGCCGAACAGCGCTTCGGACCATTTGAGTTCGCCCACCAATTGCTTGGCGTAGGGGTCGATCAGCAATTTGTTGTGGTTGAAGCGATGGCCGTTGGCCGGGTCATACGGACCGTACACGCGATAGCCGTAAATCAGCCCCGGGTGGGCGTCGGGCAGGTAGCCGTGGAAGATCTCGTCGGTATATTCCGGCAGCTCTATACGCTCAAGCTCCACTTCGCCGGTGTCGTCGAACAAGCACAGCTCGACCTTGGTGGCGTTGGCCGAGAACAGGGCAAAGTTGACACCCAGGCCGTCCCAGGTGGCACCGAGGGGGAACGGTAAACCTTCACGCACCCGTGACGGTTCGCCGCCCGGCGTCGCTGGGGTCTTATGGGGTTTGCTCATGAATGTTGCTCCTGGAAGGGGAAATTCTTCGGGCCGAACGCGGCCCTGCCGACGGAAAGTCAGCTGATCGGTATCAAAAACAGAATCCCCTCCTGCCGACAGCGTCGGGAGGAGGGCTATGAAATAACGAGGGTCAGGGTTTGGGCTTTTTTGGCGCGGGCTTTTTAGCGGCCGGCGCCGGAGTCGGTTTGCTCGCAGGCGCAGGCTTGGCTTTTGCGGCAGGCGGTTTGGCGGCAGGCGACTTGGCCGCCGTCTTCGGCTTGGCCGCAGCTTTTGGCTTGCTTGGCGTCAGCGCTTCGGCTTCGGCCAGTTTGCGCGCCATCTCCCAGTGGCGAGCATCTTCACCATGGGGTTTGCCCTCAGATTCCCAGATCTGATGCGCCAGCTCGCGTATGCGTTTGTCTTCAGTACTCATCACAATGCTCCTCGCAAAAATTTTCAGCTTTCTTGATCATCAGAATTGATAAAGACATTGACCGGGAAATCCCCCAGGGCAGCGCTGATCGATAGCTCCTTGTCTGGTGTGACTGCGCCTGTGTGAAAAAGTCCCTTCCAGTTTTGGTTTGGCACGGCGAACGGTAATTTGACCCGCGTATCGCCCCAAACCTGCGCATTGATCTGCGGGTGCACGCCGTTTTCAAGCAGCTGATGCGACCAGCGCGGTACCACCACCAACAGGCGTTTGCCCTCATGTTCGCGACAGAATGCGACCACCCGTTCGGCGTGCTTGCCGACCACTTCCAGCGGTGTGTAGGCACCGCTGCGGAACACCTCGGGATGGGCCTTGCGCAGGGCGAGGACCTGGGCAATCAGCGCTTGCTTGATACGCCCGTCGCGCCAGTTGAACAACAATTCGCCCAGGTCCGGTGGCGTGTTCAGCGCCTGTTGCCGTGCGCTGAAATCCACCGGGCGGCGGTTATCCGGGTCCACCAGGCTGAAGTCCCAGAACTCGTCGCCCTGGTACAGGTCCGGCACGCCCGGCACGGTGATGCGAAGCAAGGATTGCGCCAGGCCATTGAGCGCGCCGGCTGGCGCAATGGCCTGCGCGGCGTCGCCGATGGCGGTGCGCAGCGCCTGGCCTTCGTCACTGAGCAACAGCCGCGACAGGAAGGCTTCGACGCCTTGTTCATAGGCCTCGTTGGGCGCGCTCCAGCTGCTCTGCAACTTGGCTTCGCGCAGCGCCTTTTGTTGCCATTGCCACAGGCGCTGTTTATACCCGTCAAAGTCAGCGTCCTGGTCCAGCGGCCAGCTACCGAGCAAGGCCTGGTAGAGGATCAGTTCATCGCCGGCCGACGGCGCGTTGGCATCGGTACGCAACGGGGCGGCGAGGGCGCGCCACTGTTCGACCTGCTCGACGTACCACGGCGCGCATTCACTGAGCACGGCCAGGCGTGCGCGGGTGTCTTCGCCGCGCTTGTGGTCATGGGTGGCGGTGGCCAGCAGGTTGTCCGGGAACGCCTGCAGGCGCTCACTGTTGACCTGATGAAACTCGGCCAACGGCGCGCTGAACTGCTCGGTATTGAAGCCCACGTCGTTGCGCGACAGCAACACCGCCGAGCGATAGAACGCCGTGTCTTCCACCGCCTTGGCGGCGGCGGGTGAGGTCAGTTGCTGGAACCGCACGCAGGCATGCTTGAGGATCTTGCGCTCTCGGCCCACCGGGCGATTGCGCCAGGGCTGGCCGCCGAGCCATTTTTCCAGGTGATCGAGCACCGGCCAGTCGCCTTCGCTCAAGGTCGTACGAGCGCCTTCCATGGCCTGGCGGAAGATCTTATCGTCGTCCGCGCTGCGGCCACGGGCGCTGATATAAGTGCGATACACCGGGAAGTGCACGATCAATTCCTGCAGAGCCCGGCGGATGGCGCCCAAGGTCATGTCGCGAGTCATCACATCGTCGCGCGCCACTTGCAGCAAGGCCTGGGCCACGCTTTCGAAGTCGCCGCCGAGGGAGCCATTGAGGATCTGCTGACGCGCCAACCGTGCCTCTTCCATGAACGCCGAAGGCCGTTCGCTGTGGCGGGTCCACAGCTCGGCCAACGGCGCAAAGCCGTTCGGGTCGTGTTGCAACAGCGAGAGCTGGTTCATGAACTCATAGCCGGTGGTGCCATCTACTTTCCAGTCTTTGCGCAGGGTTTCGCCTTCGCCGAGGATTTTCTCGACGAAGATCGGCAAATGCCGCTGCGGCGATAACGAATCCACACGGCGGCGCAGCTTGCGGCAGTAACCGCGCGGGTCAGCCAGACCGTCGATGTGGTCGATGCGCAGGCCATCCACCAGGCCTTCGCTGATCAGTTCGAAAATCTTGCCATGGGTGGCTTCGAACACGGCGGCGCGCTCGACTCGCAGGCCGCCCAGTTCGTTGACATCGAAGAAGCGCCGCCAGTTGATATCGTCGGCTGCGGTGCGCCAGCTCGCCAGGCGGTAGGCCTGTTGTTCAAGCAGTTGATGCAGGCGTTCGAAGCCCTCCGGCTGGCGGCCGTCGAACTCGGTCAGGCGCTGTTCGATGGCGGGCAGCACTTCGGTGGCGCGATCGGCCAATGCCTGTTTGAGCCACGCCGCCTCATGGTAGGCGTCGTCCTGGTAGGCGAGGGCGCTGAACTGGTCGGCCAGGGGCTTGAGCGAGTCGCCAGTGCCCAGGATCGCTGCATAATCCCGTGGGCAGATCGGGAAACGGTGTTCGTAATGCTCGACGTAGAACGCACCGTGGCTGGCATCGAAGTGCAAGGTCAGGGTGCCGTTCTGCAAGGCTTCGCCGTAGTCGTTGCCCAGGAACGGCATCAGCAACTGGCCCTTGAGCAAGGGGTCGGGCGAATGCCACTGGATATCGAAGAACTCACTGTAGGGGCTCAACCGGCCCCACTCCAGCAGGTCCAGCCACCAAGGATTATCGGCACCGCCCACGGCCATGTGGTTGGAGACGATATCGAGGATGAGCCCCATGCCGTGCTCACGCAGTGCCGCCACCAGGCGGCGCAAGGCCGCTTCGCCACCCAGCTCCGGGTTGACGGTGGTCGGGTCGACCACGTCGTAGCCGTGCATGGAACCGGCGCGGGCGCTGAGCAGCGGCGAGGCATACAGGTGGCTGATGCCGAGCTGGGCGAAATACGGCACCAGCGGCACCGCGTCATTGAGGGTAAAGCCTTTATGGAATTGCAGGCGCTGGGTAGCGCGCAGGGGCAGTGCTTTCATCGGTCACGCTCATAGGCTTGGTTACGCGCGACGGCCAGCAGCTCGAGGCGGCGGGCAGCGCCGGCATTGTCGAGCAGGCTGGATGCCTCCCCCGGCAGGCGGCGGCGCCAATTGGGGTGGGTGTCGGTGGTGCCGGGCAAGTTGGCTTGTTCCTCGATGCCCAGCGCATCTTCCAGCGGCAGCAGTACCAGCGGCGCACGGGTGTGGCCGAGGTAACGCACGCTGGCGTCGATCATGTGGTCGGTTTCATTGCGGATTTCTTCGACGAAGTTCTGCGGGTCCTGGCTCAAGGCCTGGCGCAGCGCCTGGCGCTCGCGCAGGCGGTGCTCACTCCATTGCTCCACGGTGGGGGCGTCGATCAGGCCGAGCTGGACGTTCCAGTCGATATCACGGCTGTGCCACCAACCGTTGAGCGTCGGCAGGTCGTGGGTGCTGGTAGTGGCCAACGCGTTGTCGGGCCAGTCGAGGATCGGCTTGAACCGACCTTCGTGGTCTTGCTCGAACAGCAACACACGCATGCCCAGGATCGAGCGGGCGATGAGTTTTTCGCGCAGGCCATCCGGCACGGTGCCCAGGTCTTCGCCGAGCACAATGGCCTGGTGGCGGTGCGATTCCAGCGCGAGCAGGCGCAGCAGGTCATCCACCGGGAAATACAGGTACGCGCCGTCCTGGGGCGAGGCGTCCATAGGCATCACCCACAGGCGCTGCAAGCCCATCACATGGTCGATGCGCAGGCCGCCGGCATGGGCGAAGTTGGCGCGCAGCATTTCGATGAAGGCGCGAAAGCCGTTGCGCTTGAGGCCTTCGGGGGAGAAGGCGGAAATGCCCCAGCCTTGGCCGGCACGGTTGAGGATATCGGGTGGCGCGCCCACGGTCAGGTCGGCGAGCAACTCATCCTGGCGGCTCCAGGCCTGGCTGCCACCGCCGTCGGCGCCCACGGCCAGGTCGGCGATCAGGCCCACGCCCATGCCGCTGCCGCGCGCGGCTTGTTGCGCGCGCTCCAGGCAGCGGGCGATCAGCCATTGGCTGAAGGCGTAGTAACCGATTTCATCGGAATTTTCTTCGGCGAACCTGGCCAGTGCCGGGCTCTGCGGGCTACGCCACTCCTCGGGCCAGTGGCGCCAGTCGAGGCTTTCACCGGCGGCGGCACGCGCCGCTTGCACGGCTTCGAAACGGCAGTGGTTTTCCAAGGCTTCGCCACCGGCCTGGCGGAAGCTCAGGAAATCGGCATGTTGCGGGTGATGGCCGTGGCGGAAGTCTTCATACAGTGCGCGCAACAGGCGCTGCTTGGCCTTGGCGGCGGTGGGCCAGTCGATCAGGTTGTGCTGCTCCAGTTCGTGCAGCTCATCGGTCAGGCCGATGGCTTCGATGGCATTGCGCACTTCGCGCTCGCCCAGGATGCAGCCCGGCGAGGCGTACAAGCTGTTGAGGAACAACCGGCTCGAGGGCGAATACGGGCTGAAGCGCCCGGTGTCGGCGCTGAACATCGCGTGCATCGGGCTGATCGCCAGGGCATCCGCGCCGCGCTCGGCGGCCGAACGCGCCAGATGTTCCAGCGCCAGGGTGTCGCCAAAGCCGCCATCGCCCAGGCGGCGCAGGGCATAGAGCTGGGCGCTGAGGCCCCAGGCACGCGCGGGTTGGGTGTCGGTGGCTTCGGCCACGCTGTAGCAGTGGGCAGGCGCGACGGCAAGGGTGAAGGTCTGGTCGGCGATGTGCACCTGGTGATAGCCCAGGGCGATGATTCCGGGCAGGACGGCGTCGCCATCGAGCCGCAGTTCCAGGGTTTCGCCATTCTCAAGGCTGACTCGGCACAGGGTGTCGGGTTCGAAGTAACGCGCCAGGTCCAGGCTTTCACCGCTGTCGATGGTCATCAAGGGTGGCAGGACTTTGTTCTGCTGTTCCTGCTCCAGTTCGTGCAGGCTGGCGTCGATCTCGGCGTCAGTATCGGCCGGGTGGCCCAGGCCTTTGAGAACGGCGCGCAGGGCGTCGGGTTTCACTCGTTGCGGGCGGCCGTTTGCGTCGATCCAATCGACGGCCAGTCCCGCTCGGCTGGCGAGGATTTCCAGGTTCGCTTCGCTCAAGGGTGCTCTCCAACAGGGAATAAAGTAACGCGGGCGCTGAAAGGCGGCAGGTGTGCGCCATCGTTGACAGGCGTTTCGAACAGGACATGTTCCGTCGCGGGACGATCCAGGGGCGTAGCGCTGAGGTTCAGATCAATCTGCAACAGGCTGCCGTTGCCCAGGCGCCAGCGCGCACTGACCGCGCCGTCGGCCAGCACCTCGGCGCCCAGCGTGGTGCTGCCGGGCAGGTGCGGCACGATGTGCTGGTGGCGCAGGCTCAGCAGGTGGCGGTAGAGCTGCGTATGCTCGTTCTCGGTAAAACTGGGCGTGGTCTGCAGGAACGTCGCCAAGGCATTCGGATCGGGGATGCGCTCGCGTCGCTGCGGGTCCTTGAAGGCGGCGAAATCCGCAAATTCATTGCGCCGGCCTTCACGCACCGCTTCGGCCAGTTCGCCATGGTGGTCGGTGAAAAACAGGAAAGGCTCGCTGGCGTTGGACTCATCGCCCATGAACATCAGCGGAATCATCGGCGACAACAGCAGCAGGGCGGTTGCCGCCTGCAAGGCCTGGGGCGGGCAGAGCTGGTGCAGGCGCTCGCCCAGAGCCCGATTGCCGATTTGGTCATGGTTCTGCAGGAACGCCACAAAGGCGCTCGGCGGCAGATGCCCACTGGGTTCGCCACGCTCATGGCCATGTCGCGTGGTATGACCTTGGTAGATGAAACCTTCGCCCAGGCAACGTGCGAGCTTGGCCGTAGGCTCCTCGGCAAAATCGCTGTAATACGCGTCGGTCTCGCCGGTCAGCAACACATGCATGACATTGTGGAAGTCGTCGTTCCATTGCGCGTCGAAGTCCCGATCGTCCTGCAGCAGGCTGGCCTGGTTAAGCTCGTTTTCCAGCATCAGCCACACGTGTCGGCCGGCGTCCACTTGCTCGCGGACTCGGTGGGCCAGCTCCCTGAGAAAATCCGGGTTGTCGATGGCATGCACCGCATCCAGGCGCAGGCCGTCGAAGCGGTATTCCAGCAACCACATCAGCGCGTTATCCAGAAAGAAATCCCGAACCTGGCGACGATTGAAGTCGATACCGGCGCCCCATGGGGTGTGCACGTCTTCCTGGAAGAAGCCCTTGGCGTACTGGCCCAGGTAATTGCCATCGGGGCCGAAGTGGTTGTAGACCACGTCAAGGATCACCGCCAGGCCCTGTTCATGGGCGCTGTCGATCAGGTGCTTGAGCTGTTCGGGCGTACCGTAGGAGGCTTGCGGCGCGTAGGGCAGAACCCCGTCATAGCCCCAGTTGCGCTCACCGGGAAATTGCGCCAAAGGCATCAATTCGATCGCGGTGATGCCCAGCTCGGCCAGGCGTGGCAGGTGCTTCTCGACGCCGGCGTAACCACCCATCGCGCCGACGTGCAGCTCATAGATGACCGCTTCGTGCCAGGGGCGACCTTGCCAGTGAGCGTTGCGCCACTGATAGGCGAGCGGGTCGACCACTACGCTCCAACCATGCACGTCCGAGGCCTGGGCCCGGGACGCCGGATCGGGGACATCTTTTTCGCCGTCGATATTGAAGCGGTAGCGCGTGCCCGCCGGGCACGCTATTTCGGTTTCAAACCAGCCTTCTGCCTGGGGTAGCATGGCGACCGATTTGCCGCCTTCCAATTCAACGCTGACATAAAACGCATCTGGCGCCCACAAGGCGAAACGCGTGTGTTGCGCGTCCAGCATGATTGCGCCGTGGGGCCAGGTTTCCAGAGTCCGTAAAGGCATCTATAAAAACCTCTCGTTGATTATTTGACTGATTTCCCCAAGGCCTTGGCGACCAGTTGCTCGTACAGTTCGGCGTAGGGTTCCACCGCCTGGCTCCAGTTGAAGGGGCGCGTCATCGCCCGGCAACGCATGGCGTTGAGCAGGTCAGGGAAGGCAAATACCTTGAACGCGCGGCTCAGGGCTTCCTTGTAGCTGTCGACGGTGGACTCATTGAACAGAAAGCCCGTCACGCCGTTTTCGATGGTATCGGCCAAGCCGCCGGTGTTGCGTGCAACCGGCAGCGAACCGAAGCGTTGGGCGTACATCTGGCTCAGGCCGCAAGGCTCGTAGCGCGACGGCATCAACAGGAAGTCGCTGCCGGCGAACATGCGACGGGCATCGGTCTCGTTGAAGCCGATGCGCACGCCGATCTGGCCTGGGAAGCGCAGCGCCAGTTCACGCATGGCGTTTTCTTCCTCGGGCTCGCCGCGACCGATAATCGCGATCTGCCCACCTTGTTCGACGATAAAGCTGGCAACGGCTTCGGTCAGGTCCAGGCCTTTCTGGAACACCAGGCGGGAAACCACGGCGAACAGTGGGCCAGTTGACTCACTCAAGCCGAACAGCTCACGCACTTGCGCGGCATTGACAGCCTTGCCTTCCCAGTCGCCCACATTGAAGTTGTGGGTCAGGTGCGGGTCAGTCGAGGTTTCCCAGCTGTCTTCGATGCCGTTGGGGATGCCGCTGAGCAAGCCTTGCTGGGTCTTGCTGGCCAGGAAGCCATCAAGGCCGCAGCCGAATTCCGGGGTGGTGATTTCCTGAGCGTATGTGGCGCTCACGGTGGTGATGTGGCTGGAATAGGCCATGCCCGCCTTGAGGAACGACATCTTGCCGTAGAACTCCATGCCTTCCTGTTGCAAGGCATGGGGCGGGATGCCCAGCTCAGGGGTGCAGCCCAGGCTGACCACGCCCTGGTACGCCAGGTTGTGGATGGTGAACAGCGTCGGGGTGCGTGAGCCACGCCAGTGCATGTACGCCGGCGCCAGGCCAGCGGGCCAGTCGTGGGCGTGCACCAGGTCCGGGCACCAGTGGATCTGCGCCAGGTTGGCGGCCATGTCGGCGGCGGCCAGGCCCAGGCGGGCGAAACGAATATGGTTGTCCGGCCAGTCGCGGCCGTTGTTGGCCCCGTAAGGGGTGCCTTCGCGCTCGTAAAGTTCAGGGCAGATCAGCACATAGATGACCAGGCCGTCCTTGAGGTCCATGCGCCCGATCTTGCAGGGTGGCAACGCGGCGTGGCCACCCAGCTCGCCGATGATGTGAATCGGGTTATCGCTTTCCATCACCTGCGGGTAGCCGGGGATCAACACGCGCACATCGTGCAAGTGAGCCATGGCGCGGGGCAGGGCCGCCGACACATCGCCCAGGCCGCCGGTTTTCACCAGGTCGGCAAACTCGGAGGTAACAAACAGCACCTTCTTTCGATTGGGGTTATGACTGGACACCGGCCGCACCGTATTGAGGTCGACTACTAAAGAGGTCGACCCGCCAACTGGCTGACTAACACGCTCTCCCTGAATACTTGCTGCGGCACTGATCATAGTTCTCTCCAACGTGTTGGTTAGCTAATGGCCCGCTGCCATTAGCTCGATGACCGCTTCCTGCGGCCAAGCGCACAAGCGCACGACAATCTGGCAAGGCGTATGCCAGTTGCTCGGTTAACTGAAAAAGATTGGATGGACGGGCATGTAGCGTGAATCGCGGAGTGCTCGCCTTGCCTTAAAACTTGACCAAGGGCCGAGTTGAAAAGTTTAGTTTTTTTGCGGGGTTTTTGTTTTGGAAGGGACCCATCGGTCAGGAGTCTAGGACAGATCCCAGAGCCTGTAGGGTTTTCGAGCGATTTTTGTAGGACAAAAAACTTTTAACGATATGCCCATTGCGAAGGTCCCACGATTCTGTCGTGGGCTGTATTGGCCCCGCCTATGTACGGGAGCCTCTGTAGTGAGCGGGCTTGCCCCGCGCTGGGTGGCGAAGCCGCCCCAAACCGGGCGACCGGAGTTATCCTGCGGCTCGGCGGTGCCATTATGGGGGGCGGCTTCGCCACCCCGCGCGGGGCAAGCCCGCTCACTACACGGAATCGCGGCATCGGTAGATGGCAATGGCGTTGCACCGGGGTAGTGCGTTAGCGGAGCAGACAGGTGTGAAGGGTTTTGCACCAGCGTGGTGCGTTAGCCGAGTAGGCGGATGGGCGCGCCCATGGCCCATGCCTGTATGGCTTCGATCATCTGCCCATAAAACTGCCGATAATTCTGTTCGCTCACGTAACCCACATGGGGCGTGGCCAGTACATTCGGCAAGTGGCGCAACGGGTGATCCAGCGGAAGTGGCTCCTCGGCAAACACGTCCAGCGCCGCGCCAGCCAGACGGCCGCTTTGCAGTGCGCGCACCAGCGCCGCCTCGTCCACGATCGGCCCGCGTGCGGTGTTGACCAGGCGGGCGCCGGGTTTCATCCAGCCCAGCGCCTGGGCGTCCACCAGCCCACGGCTGCGGTCGCTGAGCACCAAATGAATGGTGAGAATGTCTGCCTGTTCGAACAGTGCCTTCTTGCTGACCCACGTCACGCCCGACTCGGCCGCCCGTTCCGGCGTGAGGTTTTCACTCCAGGCAATCACCCGCATGCCGAACACCTGGGCGAACTGCGCGACTTTCTGGCCAATGCTGCCCAGGCCGAGAATGCCCAGGGTCTTGCCATACAGGTCACCGCCCAGGCCAACCTGCCAGTGGCCGGCACGCAACGCGTTGGCTTCGGCCACCAGGTTGCGGGTCGAGGCCATGATCAGCGCCCAGGTCAGTTCGGGCGCCGCCTGTTTATAGCTGTCGGTGCCGCACACCTGGATGCCCAGGGCCTTGGTGGCGGGGATGTCGATGGCGGCGTTGCGCATGCCGCCGGTCACCAGCAGCTTCAGCGCGGGCAAGCCCTGCAGCAGGGCTTTGTCGAAGGGGGTGCGTTCGCGCATCAGGCAAATCACCTCGAACCCCTTCAACCGCTCGATCAGGGTGGCGGTGTCCGCCGGGTAATCGTGCAGGAAATGCACCTGGCCCACCGTGTCGAGAACCGACCAGTCCACCACGCCGCTGGCGACGTTCTGCCAATCATCAATGACCGCGATCTGTACCGACATCGCCAGTGCCTCGAAAAGGTTGGGTTAAAGGGCGTTCAAACCCTGCAACAGCGCTTTGTGGAACTGGGCCGGTTCTTCCATTTGCGGTGCGTGTCCCAGGCCGGGGAATTCCACCAGAGTGGCATGGGGAATCAGTTCGGCCACTTGCTTGCCCAGCACCGCGTAGTTGCCGAGCTTGGCCTTGACCGCCGGCGGCGCAATGTCCTTGCCGATGGCGGTGTTATCGGACGTGCCGATCAGCAGCAGCGTGGGCATCTGCAGGTTCTTGAACTCGTAGTAGACCGGCTGGGTGAAGATCATGTCGTAAATCAATGCCGAGTTCCAGGCGACCAGCGTGCGCCCTGGGCCGTTGGCGAGGCCGGCGTACATGTCGACCCAGCGTTCGTACTCCGGTTTCCAGCGGCCGACGTAATAGGTGTTGAGCTGGTACTTGCGGATGCCCTCGGCGTTGACTTTTAGCTCACGCGCATTCCACTGGTCGACGTTGAGCGAGGGCACGCCCAGAGCCTTCCAGTCTTCCAGGCCGATGGGGTTCACCAGTGCAAGCTGCTCGGTTTGCTCGGGGTACATCAGCGCGTAGCGCGTGGCGAGCATGCCGCCGGTGGAGTGGCCGATGAAGGTGGCCTTTTGAATGCCAAGCTGTTCCAGGAGCTGGTGGGTGTTGGTCGCCAGTTGCTGGAAACTGTATTGATAGTGGTCGGGCTTGCTGGAACTGCAGAAGCCGATCTGGTCCGGCGCGATCACACGGTACCCGGCGTCGCTCAAGGCCTTGATCGAGCCTTCCCAGGTGGCGCCGCAGAAGTTTTTGCCGTGCATCAGCACCACCGTGCGAGCGTTGGCCTGGCCTTTGGGCGCAACGTCCATGTAACCCATCTGCAACGTTTTACCCTGGGATTGGAATTGGAAATGCTGGAGCGGGTAGGGGTATTTGAAACCTTGGAGTTCAGGGCCATAGGTTGCGGCAAGCACCGGGGCGGCGCTGGCCGTGAGCAGGCCGGCGATACAAAAAGCGCGGATCAGAGGCATGAGCAGGGCTCCGGGAAAAGTGATCGGATGCTGTTGCGAGGAGATTAAGTGGGGATTAACCCCCACTGCAAGGTCACGGCCGCGAGCACGCCGTATCGAATGCTTTTGGCCAGGGTGACCAGCAGCAGGAATCGCCACAAGGGCTCTCGCATTACCCCGGCGACCAGGGTCAGCGGGTCGCCGATGATCGGCAGCCAACTGAGCAGCAACGTCCAATGACCCCAGCGCTCGTAATGTTGGCGCGCTTTGTCCAGCTGCCGGTCGCTGACCGGAAACCAGCGCCGCGTCTTGAAGTGCTCAACCCAGCGTCCCAGCCACCAGTTCAGCACCGAGCCGAGCACATTGCCCAGGGTGGCAATGGCCAGCAGCAGCCACAGGTTGAAATGCCCGCTGACGAGCAGGCCCACCAGCACGGCCTCCGATTGCAGCGGCAACAAGGTCGCGGCGCCAAACGCCGCGAAAAATAACCCCAGGTAAGCCGCGATCATTGCGCCGGGTAGTCAGCCACCACTGCGTCTTTACCCTCACGGGTCAGGCCGATGACCTGATAGGCCTCGCCGCGGCCTTGCACTTCCATGCCGGGCGAGCCCATGGGCATGCCGGGTGCCGCGATGCCCAGCAGATCGTTGCGTTTGCGCAAGGCCAGCACTTGTTCGGCGGGCACGTGGCCTTCAACGAACTTGCCATCGATCACGGCGGTATGGCATGAGCCCAGTCGCGGTGCCACGCCGAGGCGCTTCTTGACGGCGCTCATGTCGGCTTCCACATGGTCGTTGACCTTGAAACCGTTGCTTTCCAGGTGGCTGATCCATTTTTTGCAGCAGCCACAGTTGGCGTCGCGGTGCACGTCGATGGGGATCAATTCGGCGGCTTGGGCCAGGGTGGTGGCGAACAGGGCTGACAGCAGGGCCAGGCGCAATGGTGTTTTCATGGGAAGGCTCGCGTGCGGGAGGTAGCCGTTGGGATGGCGCCGATCATGACGGCGCCATCGCAGGCAAGCCAGCGCCCACAGGTGAACGGAGGCGCTGGTAATGTTTCTAAATTATACGAGAGTCTACGAGAGGCGGGTTTTCCAAGCGGTGCTTGAGTTGGCCCAGGGCGACGGTCGACAGCTCGATCATGCGCGCGTGCAACGTCGCCAGCTGCAGTTCGGTTTCATAGGTGAGCACGCGCTTGAACAGCGTGCCGCCTTGATGGGGCAGCAGGAAAAAATGAATGGAACCATCGACGGCCACCGAGGTGAACACCGCCTTGAATTCGCCGGGGCGTCGTTCGACTTGTACGCGGTAGCTCAAGGGAACCCGCACACCCAGCAGGTCGATGAATTCGGTGAAGCGTGCGCCGGCCGGGAGTGAACCGGTGGTGCCGGTGTCGGCACCCAGGGACGTGGGGTGCCATTCGTGCCAGCGATCCGGTTGGGTCACGTAGTCGTAGACGGCTTCGATAGGGGCCTGGATAAAGCGTTCCTGACTGATCCGCTCCAAGCGGACCGACTGCTCGGCTGCGCGCATGGCACACCTCCTGTGTGGCGGTACTAGGTACGTCGAACTGTCAGAATAGTCCCACTCCCGCACATTGCACGGGAGTGTTTCATCCGTTTATCACCGCACCTTGAATCGGCCCATCAAGGCAATCACCCGGCCGTTCGCATCCAGCAGGCTCTGGGTATTGGTTTCAGTGGCATGGCCGCTCTGCACCAGCTCTTCGACCATTTGTCGGATCTGCACCATGCTACGGTTGATTTCCTCGGTCACCGCGCTTTGCTGCTCGGCGGCCGTGGCGATCTGGGTGCTGAGGTTATTGATATGGCTGACGGAGCCGGCCATCTCATCCAGGCCGGTGTTCACCCGCGCCGTGGCGTCCGCCGCCGACTGGCAACTGGCCTGGGTGTTTTCCATGGCCGCGACCGACGAACTGACACCGGCGGTCAGGCGCGTGAGCATTTCATTGATCTGCGAGGTGCTGGCCTGGGTACGTGCGGCAAGTGCGCGGACTTCATCGGCGACCACCGCGAAACCACGGCCTTGCTCGCCGGCCCGCGCCGCTTCGATGGCGGCGTTGAGGGCGAGCAGGTTGGTCTGGCCGGCAATCGCGCCGATCACGCCGAGGGTTTCAGTGATGCGCGCGGCGTCCTGGCGCATGTTTTCCACGCTGTGGGTGGCGCTGGACACTTCGCCGATCAAGGCGCTGACGCTGTTGGACGCTTCACCCACGACGACGCGGGAGCGGTCGGCGTGCTCGTTGGCGCGCTGGGTGAACGCAGCGGTTTCGGCGGCGTTCTGCGCAACGGTGTCGGCCGTGGAGCTCATTTCGGTGATTGCGGTGACCGTCTGGTCGGTCTCCGAGGCATGCCGCACCAGGATCTGGTTGGTGTGCGCCGAGGTCCGTTGCAGTTGCTCAAGGCTCGACGACATGGCGCCGGTGGCTTGGGTGACTTCGCCGATCATGTTCTGCAGATAGACGATAAAGCGGTTCACCGAGTGGCCGATGGCGCCCAGTTCGTCTTCGGCGCGGATGGTGATGCGGCGGGTAAGGTCGGCGTCGCCGGCGGACAACGCGTCGATATTGGTTTTCAGGGTCGTCATGCGCTGCACCAGTTGGCGGATCGCATACACCGCGAGCAGAACCAGCAGCAACACCATCGGGATTTGCAGCAACGCCAGGGTACCCAGCACGTCATCGCGCTGGGCGGTGATCAGCGAAGTGGGCAGGGCGGTGGCGAGGAACCACGGCGTGCCGGCGATGGGGCGCATGTAAAAGGTGCTGGCCACGCCTTGGTTGTCAAACTCGCTGCGTTGCAGCGCCTGGTCGCGGTTGGCCAGGGCCTTGCTGACCTGAGCGGCGAACGCCGAGGTGCCGGTGAGTTCGCTGATGTTTTTCAACACCACCGGGCCGCTGATGCGCGTGCTGTTGCTGATGATCTTGCCGTCGCCTTCGACGATCAGCATTTGCCCGCCGATGTCTTGCTCTTTGCTGGCGACCAGGTCATTGAAGAAGCCCAGGGTCACGTCGATGGTGGCGACACCGTAGGGCGCGCCGTCGCGCTGGATCGCCATGGCGCAGTTGGTGCGTGGCTCCTGGCTGGCGTCGTCCTTGTAGGCGGCGGCCCAGGCGCATTGGCCGCGTGGCGAGGCCAGGCCGCCCTTGTACCAGCTCTGGTCGTAGTAGTTGGGCGCGGGGTCGCTGTTCCAGAAGGTATTGACCGCCAGTTTGCCCGCCGCATCACGGTGCCAGAACGTGCTGTGCTTGTTGCGCCCAGGCGTACGCTGGTTGGGCAACGGCCAGATGCCGCCGCCGAAGACCTTCAGCTCGCCATATTGATCGACCAGCCCGGGCAGGACCTTGTCGATGGCATCGCTGTCGAGCAAAGGGATGGTCTGGGTGATGGTGCGTTGCTGGGACTGAACCTTGTTCAACTCGCCCTGGATCTGTACGGCGACCTCGGCGATGCGGTTGAGCACCACCTGTTCTTCGGTATGGCGCAACGTGGGCGCGACCAACTGGCCGATACCCACCACGGTCAACACAAATAACACCAGGACGAACAGCACCAGGAACAGGGTGTAGCGGGCTTGGATGGAGCGCAGTGGGGGCATGGGGTCGTCCTTACGAAGCGTTTATTGTCGACGCGGCTTTGTTAGAGCTTCGTAGGGCTATCGGCTTGGAAAGGCGCAGCTTTAGGTACGCACGTGCAAGAAAAACGGGGCGCTTTTAATGGCGCCCCGTATTGCTGATCGACCTGAAGGCCTTCTCACTTGGGTAGAGATGGGGCGTTCATGAAGGGTGCTAGATATCCAGCATCGCCATCACTTCCTTGGGGTAGCGTGGGCCGGCTGCCGCATCGCTCGGGAAAATCGCGTCCAGGGCTGCCAGCTCCGTCGGGCTGAGGCTGATCGAAACGGCCGCCGCGTTTTCTTCCAGGTACTTGCGCTGCTTGGTGCCGGGGATCGGAATGATGAAATCGCCCTGCGCCAACACCCAGGCCAATGCGAGTTGCCCGGCGCTGACGCCCTTGTCGGCCGCCATCGCTTGCACCTGCCGGACCAATTGCAGGTTCCTGGCGAAGTTCTCGCCCTGGAAACGCGGGCTGAAGCGGCGGTAGTCATCGGCGCCGAAGTCTTCCGGGCTTTGCAGCGCGCCGGTCAGGAAGCCACGGCCCAGCGGGCTGTAGGGCACGAATGCGATGCCCAGGCGTTGGCAGGCGGCGAGGCAACCGTTGTGTTCCTGGTCGCGGCTCCACAGCGAATATTCACTTTGCAACGCGCTGATCGGGTGCACCTTGTGCGCGCGTTCCAGGGTGGCGGCGCTGGCTTCGCTCAGGCCCAGGTAACGCACCTTGCCCTGTTGCACCAGCTCGGCCATGGCGCCGATGGTTTCTTCGATGGCCACATCCGGGTCGATGCGGTGCTGGTAGTAAAGGTCCAGCGTGTCCACCCCCAGGCGCCGCAGCGTGCCGTCGATGGCTTGGCGCACGTATTCGGGGCGGCCGTCCACGCCGCGCGACGTGGGCTGGGCCGGGTCACGCACGATGCCGAACTTGCTGGCCAGGAACACCTGCTCACGTTTGCCGGCGATGGCCTTGCCGATCAGCTGTTCGTTGGTATGGGGGCCATACATGTCGGCGGTGTCGAGAAAGTTGATGCCCAGCTCCAGCGCACGGTGCAGGGTCGCGAAGGCTTCCCGGGTATCGCTGCCGGGCGCGTAGAAATCGCTCATGCCCATGCAGCCGAGGCCGATGGCGGAGACAAGCGGGCCGTTGGTGCCGAGTTGACGAGTGTGCATCGGTACAGCTCCTGTGTGGGTAGGCTCGCATTGTTACGCTCGACAAAGCCGAGATAAACCGGCTAAAAGCACTATCACTATTCGTATTATTTAAACAATCTGCTCAAGGAGCTGCAACGTGGACCGTTTCAACGCGATGCGCGTGTTCACCCGGATCGTCGAACTGCGCGGCTTTGCCAAGGCGGCCGACAGCCTGCAACTGCCGCGCGCCTCGGTGACGGTGCTGATCAAGCAGTTGGAAGCGCACCTGGGCGTGCAGCTGTTGCAACGCACCACGCGGCAGGTCAGCCCCACATTGGATGGCGCCGCGTACTACCAGCGCTGCGTACAACTGCTGTCGGACCTCGAGGAAACCGAAGCGGTGTTTTCGGCGAGCCGGCTGAACCCGCGCGGCATCTTGAGCGTTGATATGCCCTCGGGTATCGGACGTTTCCTGGTGATCCCGGCCTTGCCCACCTTCAGCGCCCGCTACCCGCAGATCGAATTGGAAATCGGCTTGAACGACCGGTCGGTCGACCTGATCCGCGAAGGCGTGGATTGCGTGCTGCGCGGCGGCCTGGCGCTGGACGATTCACTGGTGGCGCGCCCCCTGGCGATGATGGACCAGATAACCCTGGCCAGCCCCGCTTACCTGGAGCGCATGGGTGTGCCGCAAACCCTCGACGACCTGGCCCGCCATCAGATGGTCGAATACGTCTCCAGTACCAGCGGCAAACGGTTTGGCCTGGAGTTTCTCATCGGCGCCGAACTGCGTCCGGTCAACCTGCCGAAGGGGGTCGCGGTCAACAGTGCCGACGGCTACTTCTGCGCCTGCGAAGCCGGGTACGGGCTGATCCAGGCGCCGTACTACCATGCCCGCGAGCAAATGGCCCTGGGCAAGCTGGTGGAGGTGCTGCCCCAGTTGGCCGTACCGAAAATGGCCCTGACCGCGCTGTACCCGCCGCACCGCCAGTTGTCCCAGCGCGTGCGGGTGTTTGTCGATTGGCTGGTTGAACTCTGCGCGCAACCCGGCACCGGTTTGCAGCGCCAGGCATCGCCTGTACCATGAGCGCCCGTCGCAGCCGATCAGCGATGCACTGGGGCTACATTTTCAGGTTCAGGAACCCGTCATGACACAAAAGCAGCGTTTGAAATATTCGATTCTGATTGCCCTGGCCGTCCTGGCGACCATGTTTGGCCTGTCCTACCTGCAGAACACTGGGGTTATCAGCGAGAAGACATTCCAGACCGTCGCCATTGCAGTCGCGGTGGTTGTGGTGGTGATCAACGGAGTTATGCGCCGCAAGGTCAAGCTCTAGGCCACGGGCCGCGGATCAGGCGCGACCGTCGAGTACCTTCGCAGCCTCTTCGTGGAGGCTGTAGCTTTTGTCGGCATTGAGGGTGATCACGCCCTCGCTGCACAGGCGCTTGAGCACTTCGCGCACGCTCAGAAACGACAACGGGATGCCCAGTTCCAGCAAATGGCTGTGCACGCCGCGTACGCCCAGGGTGCGTCTGTTGTCGGCGGCGGTGAGCAGGGCGTCGATGACCTTCAACCGGATCAGGCTGGTGCGTAAGCCAAAACACTTGAGCAGGTGGCGGATACGCTGGTTGCCTTGCTGTTCGGGTGCCTTGCCGAACGCTTGTGTGCCGCTGGCGAAATTGGCCTCGGCAGCCGGTGAATGTCCATCCGTGGGCACTTGCGGGTTATACATGCAAAAACTCCTTATCAGAGCCTGATCAGGAAAAAATGAGCGCTCTTGGTTAGTAAGACGAACGAGCGAGCGAAATCATGAAGTCCTGGATGTAGAAATTTCGTCAGTATCGGTTTTGTCACATTCACGCTGCCTTTCTCTAAACGTCATCACCGCTAAATTATTGCCGCTGGTTTGCGTTCTTACGGTGGGGTTATTGCCCCTGGTAAGACGGTTAAATCTGACGGTGGAGTGCGCGTGATTATTTCCAAAGGGTTGTCCAGGGTAGGTGTGGCCGGGGTGTTGCTGGGGGCGAGCCTGGCGGCCTCGGCGCGGGAGTCGGTGATGCAGGCGTCGGCGGATATCCGTCGCACCAGTTACGGCGTACCGCATATTCGCGCCACCGATGAACGTGGCCTGGGCTTCGGCATCGGCTACGCCTATGCGCAGGACAACCTGTGCCTGTTGGCCAACGAAGTCGTCACCGTGAATGGCCAGCGCGCCCGGTTCTTCGGCCCCGAGCAGGCGACCCTGGAAGAACGCAACAACCTGGCCAGCGACCTGTTCTTCAGTTGGCTGAATACGCCGGAAGCGGTCGCCGCGTTCTGGAAAGCGCAGAGCCCGCAGATGCAGCATCGCATTGACGGCTATGTGGCCGGCTATAACCGCTATCTGAAAGAGCAGGGCGCTCCGGCGCAATGCCAGGCGGCCTGGGTGCGGCCACTGGTGGCTGAAGACGTGGTCAAATTGACCCGTAGACTGTTGGTAGAAGGCGGTGTGGGCCAATTCGCCGAAGCCCTGGTCGGCGCGACACCGCCCCAAGCGGCCGCCAGCGTAGCGTCCACAGCTAAGGCCTTTGAGCTGGCCGCCGCCAACCGCGAGCGCTTCGCCTTCGACCGCGGCAGTAACGCGGTGGCGGTGGGGCGCGATCGGTCATTCAACGGGCGCGGCATGTTGCTGGCCAATCCGCACTTCCCGTGGGTGGGCGGCATGCGTTTTTATCAAATGCAGCTGACCATTCCCGGCCAACTGGATGTCATGGGCGCCGCGTTGCCGGGCTTGCCGGTGATCAATATCGGCTTTAACCGGCATGTGGCATGGACCCATACCGTGGACACGTCCAAGCACTTCACCCTGTACCGCCTGACCCTGGACCCCAAGGACTCCACGCGCTATATGCTCGATGGCAAATCCATCCCCCTGGATAAAACCACGCTGAGCGTGCAGGTCAAACAGGCGGGTGGCAGCCTCAAGAGCCAGTCGCACACGGTCTATAGCTCTCAATTCGGCCCGGTGGTGCAATGGCCGGGCAAACTCGACTGGGACAGCCACTACGCTTTCAGCCTGCGTGACGCCAACCTCGGCAACGACCGCGTGCTGCAACAATGGTACGCGATGAACCGCGCCGACAGCCTCGAAACCCTGAAAACCTCGGTGCACAGCCTGCAAGGCATTCCGTGGGTCAACACCCTGGCCGCCGACGACCAGGGCCAGAGCCTGTACATGAACCAGTCGGTGGTGCCCAACGTCAGCGCGACCAAACTGGCGCAATGCAGCGACCCGCGCGCCGGCCTGCAAATGATCATGCTCGACGGCGCCCACAGCGCCTGCGCCTGGGACATCGACCCGCGCGCGGCCCAGCCCGGCATCTTCCCGGCCGACCAACTGCCGCAACTGCAACGCAGCGACTACGTGCAGCATTCCAACGACTCGGCATGGCTGGCCAACCCCGAGGCGCCGCTCACCGGGTTCTCCCCGGTGATCAGCCAGGACCACATCGGCCTCGGCCCGCGCGCGCGCTTCGCCCTGCAACGCCTGCAATCGCTGGATAAACCCATCAGCGTTGCCGACCTGCAAAACATGGTGATGGACAACGAGGTGTACCTGGCAGGGCAAGTCATGCCCGACCTGCTTACGTTCTGCGCCAAACACCTCGGCGCGGACATCACAGCCCTGTGCACCAGCCTGAAAAGCTGGGACCGACGCGCCAACCTCGACAGCGGCCTGGGCCTGGTGCACTTCATCAACCTGATGCAATCGCTGCAGCAGATCCCCGATGCCTGGCGCGTCGCCTTCAACCCGGCCCGGCCCCTTACCACCCCACGCGGCCTGGCCATCGACCGCGCTGCCGTGGCCAAAGCCCTGCGCGAAGCCATGCTGGCCTCCAGCGCCGAAGTCGCCAAACTCGGCTTGAGCGCCGACAGCACCTGGGGCGACGTCCAGGTCAGCGGCCAAACCCCGATCCACGGCGGCCCACAAGAACTGGGCATCTACAACGCCATGCAAACCGTGCCCCGCGCCGACGGCAAGCGCGAAGTGGTCAGCGGCAGCAGCTACCTGCAAATCGTCACCTTCGACGACCAAGGCCCTAATGCCACCGGCGTGCTCGCCTTCTCCGAGTCCGACAACCCCGCTTCCCCCTACGCCAAAGACCAGACCCAAGCCTTCTCGCGCAAACAACTGCACCCGCTGCCCTTCACCGAAGCCCAGATCAAGGCTGATCCGCAGTACCAACAGCTGCACATCAAGGAGTAGGGCAGGCATGCAACCCCTTGATGCCAATGCGAAATATTTTCGAAATCAAGGGGTTGCACGCATGGGTAAATACGTACATAATGGCGCCCATCGAACGCAACGAGGCATTAAAAACCTCAATGTATTCAATGAGTTAGAGTAGAGGCATGGCTTTATGGCCCGCTCAAGTTTTTATGCGTTGAGTGCCGGTAATTGAGGCATTCAGCGTTTGAGGCCGAGTAGCAAAATGGTTATGCAGCGGATTGCAAATCCGCCTACGCCGGTTCGATTCCGACCTCGGCCTCCACTCTTGGAAACCCCGTAGATTAACGTCTACGGGGTTTTTTATTGTCTGCGATGCAGCCATCGACTGCTCAAGGTCGCGCACGCTGGCGGACCTTGAGCAAACCGACGGGATCAGGCGCGAATATCTAGCCGGGGGGCTGCAGTACCGGGCCACAATGCCGCAGGCAATGTCACCCCTTGGTCAGATCAACCAACGGCGTCTGCCGCACCTCAGTCTCCCGCCCATCCTGAATGTCGCTTACCTGCTTCATGGCTTTATCCACCGCCGCCTTATCCACCAACAGGCTGTAGCTGATGCGGAACTGCTTGTGTTCCTTGGGCCCAATTGTCGGTACCAGATTCAGTGGCCGCTGATAACGGCGGTTGTAGGAAAAACTTGTCCCCGGCTCCAGTCCCGTGACATAGCCCTGGCCTTGGGTATCGGTGTTTTTCCACAGGGAAAACACGGGCAGTGTCTGGGTATTGAAGCCGACCGAAACGCCCAGGCTGCCTGCCTTGTTATGCAACACGGTCAACGTATCGCCTTTGGCATCGGCATACGGCACCACGTTGTACACCGTTTCGTCGTAATCCCTGGTCGGTGCGCGGTAGGTTTGCCAGCCGGGCAGATCGTCCTTGGCCTTGTCGTTGAACGGCGACACCTGTTTCACCGGCGCGACGAAACGAGCGCCCTGTTCCAGAAACGGGGTGCTGAAGTTGCTGTGATACAGCGCCTGGTATTCCTTCGGATAGTCGCCGTTGTTGGTCAGGGTATCGTTGAGGGTGAACACGACGCTGCCGGGTTCGGTGACCAGTTCGGTCGCGACCGAGAAGTCGACCTTCTTGAACGCCTGCTCTTTCAGTTCGCCGCGCAGGGTGATGGCGTAAGGTGGTTTTTCATCGATATGCAGGGTGACTTTGTTCGCAGGAATGTTGGCGGCCCGACCGTGCAGGGTCAGCAGTTCGCCATTGTCGACGCCGGGGTGGCCGACCCATTCGTATCCGCAGCGGGTGACCAGCTCATTGAACCCTTCCAACCAACCCAGACCTGCGCGGCCATTGAGTTCGATGAAAGACGGATTGACCACCTCCTTGACCGGAGAATCCCATCCCATGCGCACATTGCCGACCGAAGCCTGCAAGACGTTCATTCCGCGAGTCGGCACTACCGAGAGTTTCATCGTGCCGTTATCGATGTCGACGATGCTGACGCCCTCCTGCCGACCGCCGTGTAACGTGCGCAGGGTAACGCTGAAGGGTTTGTCGGTGTTTATTCCGAGTTGCTGACTGGTGATCTGCCAGCTTTGGGCGGCTTTATCAGTGTCGAGCAGAACGTAATCCCAGGCCATGGCGTGGGAGGCAGCGGACAGTGCGCTGAGGGCAACAATGAGTTTGAGCGGGGTCATGGCGGCAGCCTTTCTTGGAGTTGTGGCATTTTTATAAAGGGGATGAAACGTTTCAGCAAGCTAAAAATCGAGCCACAGCCGGTCTTGGGGGAGACAGCAATCGGCCAAAGGTTTCATCCTGGCTCTGTGAAGACCCGGCCCGGTCCGCCCCCCTTCTTGTCCTGAAACGACTAAATATCCTGAAAGCCCCGCAGCCATCAGGTGAAGGGGCTTTTTTGTACCTGCGGATTTTTGCCAGGCGCAGCCACTGAGACAATTCTTGGGCACTAAAATGAAATCAGGGTCAGACCCTGAAGTAGATAAGGGTGGTCTGACCCCGTTTGTACGTTTGTATGTTTGCCCCACCAACAAGCAGGTAGGAAACTAGCGTTGTAGAGTGAATGGTGATTGGAAGATTGTGCCGATTGTTCAATGCAGCGATTCTGTTGTGACTGACGGCCATGCAATAGGTATTAGCAAAGAGTTCTGTCCTAATAGGCGTTTACTTGTTCAAAGGCGTCTGTCTGATGATACGAAGCACTTTCATAGTCCTTTTGGCTGCAGGCATTGGCTGCGTCCACGCTGCCGAGAAGGTTCCGTTGGCGCGCGAGATCAAGGACTGGATTATTGGCTGCGATAACACACGAACATGCACGGCCATCAGTGCCGTGCAGCAGCGCGATGACACTGGCTTTTCAACGTTCAGCGTACGCGTCACACGTGAAGCCGGCCCGCAGGGCGCCTTGCATGTCGGGGTGTTCAGCTATACAAAACCCCGCGGCCAGCCAACACTTGATGACAAACCGCTGAAGGCTCAATTTGAACCTGGCGAACTGAAAGAAGGCGATACACCCGAGGTGTTTGCGCTGAACGGTCAGTCAGCCCAAGCCCTGATCACAGAGTTGCGCAACGGGAACTACCTGGTGCTGCCGCTCGAGGAGGGCAAATCGTATGCATCGCTAAGCGGGATGAGTGCGGCGCTGTTGCTGATGGACTCGGTTCAGGGTCGGGTCGGCACGCAGGACGCACTGATCGCCAAGGGGCCGGCGCCTGCTGGCAGCGTGCCGCAAGCCTCTGTCGCTCCGATAGCGCCAAGTTGGCAGGCACCTGCTGCGCTGACGTCGGACAAAGCAAAAGAGATCACGGATGCCGTGGTGGTTGCCACACGCAAGGCATGGCAAGAAGATCTGAATGAAGATATCGCGCCAAAAGCCAGGGCGTATGCCTTGAGTTCAGATCAAGCGCTAGTGGTCATCGAAACCGGCTGTGGCGGCTACAACTGTTTCTACAATATTTACCAAGCGCCCCTGGACCACCCAGAGCAGGCGCGTGCAGCGCTGATCGCCGAAGTGCCAAGCCTGCCGGAAAGAGAGCCCCAGGGCTTCGTAGAGTTTGATCCGGCCACGGGTGAACTTAGCAGTCAGGTAAGGGCGATGAGTATGGGCAATTGTGGCACTGCGCTGCGCTGGCGTTACGATGGTAACGGTTTCACGCTGACGCATGCGGCTGAAATGATCCCGTGCATGGGGCTGGATCAACTGTATTGGCCTGTGCTGTGGCGCACCCAAGCAAGCCGCTGATGCTGTCGAATATCCCTAAAAGAAGCCGGCTTGCCGGCGATGGCACCGCTATCTTCCAGCTGCCAGATACACGAGGGCGACGGCGATGTTTCGGTGAGCCTGTCACGAACTCAGGAATCGCGCTGAGTGCCCTTGCGCAGCGCATCAAGACGTTGTTGTGCGTGGGCGGCTTGGCAATAGGCGTTGAGGATGTCTGCGACCTGGTCGCAGTCCAGGCTAAGGCCCTCATGCATCAGGCCGGCAGATTGGATGCGGATGTGCGGCTGGGGCTTTTTCAGGGCCAGGGCCTGGTTGCCGAACAGCTGTCGCGCGGAGCGATGAACAGGCAGGGGCGCATCGGGACGCAACATCAGTTTCTGCACCGTCAGCCAGCCTTCCTCACCGATGGAAACGTCGACAATGTCCACCAGATCCAACGGGGCGCTCAGGGTGTCCGCAAACAGCTGGCGTCGGGTCAAGCGCATAAACGCGTGTTGCCCGGCATTGCGGTGCTGCCAAGTGATCACTACAAACACCACCGCCATCACCGCAGCGCAGACGGCCAGGCCGGTGGTCCCTCGATTCAGGGCGAACCCCAGCAAGCCCAGGGCAATCAGCAAAAACAGCGGGCCGCGCACTTTGTACCGGCGCGAGTTGGTGAATTCGGTCTGCTCGGGTACGCGCTGGATAACCTGGTCGAGTTCGGCCATCGCACGCGCGTGTTGGGCGTCGCGGGCGTCGGCATATTCCTGGCTGAGTGCGCTGGCGAGATCCGACAGTGGATCGAAGGCTTGGGTCATGGGTCATTCTCCTTGGACGGTTGGTATTGGCGGTGATTCGGGCTGCTTGGCAGCCGGCGACGCCGTACGGGTGAGTTGGTTGAACCAGTGTCGGTCGTGTTGGGTGGGCACACGGGTGGCCTCGGCCAGCAGAGCCTCATCCAGCATTACGCCCAGTTGCTGGAGGCGTAATGCCGTCGGCGGGTGTGTATCGAAAGGGTGCTCGATGGCGTGGTCCAGCGCCGCCTCGTTCAGGCGCAGCGGCGTGTGACTCAGGTGGTCGGCCAGGGCCTGGATCAGGTTGGAGTGACGCTCGGCGAGCAGCGTGGTGATTTCACCGTCCAACGCGATCACCCGTAACAGCGCCTGGCAGAACAGGCGCTCACCGCCGATGTTGCCGCCCACCCGATCCGCGACCAATTCCTGAGCACGGCCCCAGTGATGCACCGCCAGTTGAAAGTAATGCAGGAAACGTTGCGTCATCCAGATCGCCGGACGCTCGATCCAGGCCGGGTCGGCATCCTCAGCATGGATAAACGCAAAGTGCAGGCACATCAGGCTGAACTGCGCACCGATCTGACTGCCCCGCTCGGTGTCGCGGCGGCTGAAATGACCCAGCTCATGACCGATGATCGATGCGGTCTCGGCCTGACTCAGGGTCGAGAGGTAGGTCAGCGGCAGGTAAAGGGTACGCCCGCAGAGCAAGTCGCAGGCCGGTTGCAGGACCACATCGACGCTGGTGACGAAAAACGATTGGTCGATGCCCACCACTATATGGTCGGGCACAGGCGCATAGGTGGCTGTGGCCAGTTGTTCAATCCACGCCCACAAGGCCGGGGCCTTGTCACGCCCGATCCTTTGCCCCAGCAGCGCCGAGGAGGGGCTATCCAAGGCATGCCATTGCTGGCGTAGACGCCCGATCAACAAACATCCCGCCCACAGCACCGCCACCAGCGGCACCGCCACCACCAGCATGAACCCACCACCGGCCTGGAAGTGGCTCCAGCCCCAGCTCAGTTCATACAACAGACTCAGCGCCAACGCGCCCACCAACAGCCCGGTGTATGCCACCAGCCAATGCCCCAAGGCACGCCAGCAGAGGAACAGGCGGTCGTAGAGAAAATCCCTGGACTTCAGCGCGCGCCAGGCATCCAGCCTCAGCTTGAGCCACGTCGCAGGCCCGGCCACCAACGCGGCAAGGGCCAGCCAGTAGGCCAACCCTGCCAGCAGCTGACGCACGCGCAGCCACGCGTAGTCGCTGCCCAGACCCGGTACTTCGCGCAGCATGTCATCGACGCGCCCGCTTTGCACACTGGCCCAGCCCATCAGTACCAGCGGCAGCAGGAACATCGTCAGCGGCCACGACCACCGCGCGAATCGGCCCATGGCTCAGTTGGCCTGCAAATAATCGGTCAAAAAAGCCTGTGCATTGCCTTGGCTGGAGAGGAACTCGTCATAGCCGACGTTCAGCGCCTGCGATTCACCAGGCAGGTACAGCTCGCCCCAGCCTTGTTGCAGCACCAGCACCACAAATTTCTGGCCGTCCACGGTGGTGGAATAGCGGGTGTCCTTGCTGGTCTTTTCCACGGCCATCTTCTGGATCTTCATGTTCCAGTCATGGTCCACGCCCTCTACCTGCACCAGCGCCTGATTGTCACCGCGCGCACCGATGCGCAGGGTCCAGACTTTCACGCCGCCTTCGCCGGCATAGGCCAGCACTTTTTCTGCGACTTCCGGGCGGTTGTCAGCATGGGCGACCCCCGCAATCACGGTCAGAACCAAGCCCAGCAACGCTGCCCACTTGCGATACATCAACATTTATGGCTTCCTCGACAGTCCAAAGCCGAGCATTGAAATCAAAGCTGCGGCGCCTGCCAAGCGGTCTGGCCGCGGCGCACAACAATGAGGCCGTGACTCACAACAACTGATCGGGCTGCCCGATGTCGATATCATGCAACGCTGCCCACCCGCCCTGACGGACGCTTTTGCCAATGGACCGCCGCAACCCCTATCTGGACACCCACTTCTGCTTCGATCACCCAGAGGCCCTGGACCAGGCCGGTGTATTCGATGCCAGCGCGCGGCAGGTCATGGGCAGCGCTATCGGCCATTACCGCGCGCAGACGGTGCGGTCGCACCTGCAGTATTTCGACTGCGATTTGCAGTTCCCCGAACCGTTACGCATCCACAAAGTGCTGCCCGACAGCGTGTGCATCGTGCAGGTACTGGGTGGGCAATGGCTGCATCGGGTAGATGGTCGACTCAATCAATACACCCCCGGCGCGCCTCATGTGCTGGGCTTGAGCGAAAGCATGGAAGCCATGGATCAGATGCCTGCCGGCAGCCGTGCGCGCATGGCCGGGCTGCGCATCGGCGCCGACTATCTACGCGAATTGGCCGAAGAAGACCCGTCACTGCAATCGCTGGCCAGGTTGCTCGACGATGGCATGCACTTTTCAGCACTGCACGGCTGTCGTGTCGTCGGGCGTTTGTTCGAGCGCCTTTATCACTCGCCCTACCAAGGGACGTTGGAGCGGCTGAATCAGGAAAGCCTGAGCCTGGCCGTGCTGGTCGAGCTGGCGACGCATCTGGCGCCACAGCCGGCCAACCCAGTGGCCGCGTCGCGCAGCCATTCGGACCTGGCACACGAAGCACGCTTCAAGCTCGACGCCAACCTGATGACCCCACCCGGCACGCTGGCGCTGGCACGGGAACTGGGCGTGGGCGAGACCACCCTCAGACGTGCCTTCAGCCGGGTGTACGGCCAGTCGATGCTCGATTACGTGCGCCAACAACGCCTGGAACTGGCGCGAAACCTGCTGCGCCAGCGCAAATGGCACGTGGCACAGATTGCCCACCGTCTGGGCTACGCTAACCCTGCCAACTTCAACCATGCCTATAAGGCCTATTTCGGCCATCCGCCAGGGGCTGAATCCTGACGTTCGCTACGCCTACTCTGGCGCCTTACGCATCAGTACGCCCAAAAGCTCAATTCTTGGCATCTTGCACCGCGCATCGTCAGCGCTCTCTAACGAAACGTGCGAGCATTAGCGCGATACATCCTGGTGCTAAAAAGGGAGCCCTGATGGAGCCCAGTCGATCAGCTCGTTGAAGGGGAGGCCACTCGTCGAGGCAATAGCACTTTTCGTCCACGCAAACGCTCTCAACCGTATGCGCAACCCTGCGCTACCGATAGGAGGTGATTTATGGTGGATGACAACAACGGGCCTGCAGCGCCATACCCTGGACCTAAAAAAGAAGCGCCTGATGCGGGCGAGGGTCATGAGTCCGGTCTTGATCAGGCCGAGTCCGAGCCCAAGCAGGGGACCGGCGAGAAGCCGTCAGATTGGAACCCGCCACCTGGCAACCCGGGATCGGATCAGGACGCCCAGACCGACCGCGACAATGGCGGAGCCCGTTAGACCCAATCCGGACACGTAGAACTTCATCAAACCCGGCCAGTGCGCCGGGTTTCTTCGTTTTCTACGCCGCTACACCCCTGCACCCTATCTGTCTATATGGCTGAATATCTGACGACGCGCTGCTCTTTCACCTCACCCGCATACCCACTGATTTTCTCCTGCTGCGCCGTCAGCAGCGCGCAGATCTTTATCAGGGCTGCGGCTTCATTCGGCGTTCTGCCGGCTGCCGCCATCGCGGTCAATTCAACCACCGACCACCCGATCACCGCCGCTGCATCTTCCAGGTCATAAAACAACGCCTGCTGAGCGGTCCTGGGCCCGTCGAGCCCTTGTATCAACTCTTCCATTTTGTCTTCCTGGTCGCTTGCGTTCACGATCGGCTGGTGTAAATGCCGCTGTCGGTCCGACGGCTCACTTACCCCCCGTTACATCCAAAAAGGTCCCGGTAATAAACGACGCCTCTGCACCCGCCAGCCAGAGCACCGCGCGTGCCACTTCTTCGGGTTGGCCGCCGCGGCCCATCGGGATGCTGTCCTTGACGCGGTCCACGCGGCCGGGTTCGCCGCCGCTGGCGTGCATGTCGGTGTAGATATGCCCTGGGCGTATGCAGTTGACGCGTATACCTTCGCGCGCGACTTCCTTGGACAGGCCGATGGTGAACGTCTCCAGGGCGCCTTTCGACGCTGCGTAGTCCACATATTCATTCGGGCTGCCGAGGCGGGCGGCGCCTGAGGATATATTGATCACGCTGCCGCCCTTGCCGTTGTGACGAAACGACATGCGTCTGACTGCCTGCTGCGCGCACAGCATCGGGCCGATGGCGTTGATCGCGAAGATGCGTTGCATGCGGGGGAAGTCTAGGTCTTCGAAGCGCGATTGCAGCCCGATGATGGCTGCGTTGTTGACCAGCACGTCGATTCGGCCAAATGTCTGGTCAATGGCGACGAACAGTTGCGTGACCTGATCCGGGTCGGCACTGTCGGCGCGTATGGCCAGGGCGCGGCGGCCGAGTGCTTTTACATCAGCCACCACGCCCAGTGCGGCGGCCTCGTTGCTCACGTAGCTGATCGCCACGTCGTAGCCTTGCGCGGCCGCAAGTCGCGCCGTGGCCGCGCCCACACCTCGGCTTGCGCCGGTGATCAGAATCAGGGGAGCTGAAGAGACAGTATCCATTTGTCGTACCTTTGTGAGGGGTGAAGGTCAGCCGATCAGCATCGTGCCGCTGGCAATGACCACGCACGCCAGCATTTTGCGAACGCTCAGCGACTCGCCAAGGAAGAGGTAACCGATCAATGCCGCAAACACTACGCTGGTTTCGCGCAGGGCCGAAACGGCGCCCATGGGCGCTTCAGCCATGGCATAGATAACAATGCCGTAAGCCAGCAGGGACACCAGCCCGCCCGCCAAGGCCGTGATGAATCCCGGTCGCTGGGCAAACAGGCTGCGTGCATCGCGCAGGCTGATGTACACCAATGGCATCAGCACGCCCCAGAGCGCGCACATCCACGCGGTGTAGGCCAGCGGTGCGCCAGACAGGCGTGCGCCGATGCCATCCGTGACGCTGTAGGCCGCAATGAAACAACCCGTACCCAGGGCGTAGGGCAGGCTGGGCACGGCCAGCCTGCCCTGTTTGAAAGCCAGTGAAATAATGCCGCCCGAGACCAAGGCAATCCCAAATAGCGCGCTGGTGCTCACCGTCTCGTCGGCAAAGGCCAATGCGAACAGCGTGATCAGGATAGGCGAGGAGCCCCGGGCAATCGGGTAGGTTTGCCCGAGGTCGCCGACTTTGTAGCTGCGCACCAGGAACAGGTTGTAACCCACGTGCAACACGCCCGACAGAACGGCGTACGGCCAACTGGCCACGGCTGGCGCCGGCAGGAACAGGGCGATGCCGGCGCTGGCGACCGCGACCGCCAGGCACATCACGGACATCGACCACAGCCTGTCGTTGCCGGCACGCAGCAGCGCGTTCCAGCTGGCATGCAGCAGCGCGGCGAAAAGGATGAGTACTACGATAGGCAAGGGCATGCGCAATAGTAGGCATCAGTATCGGCAGTTTGAAAGCAAAGTTCCCTCATCCTGCCATGAGCCATTGCTCATGCTTCAGCGATAGCTGTGTTGGGCTCGCGTCGACTCTTCCAGCAACCAGTGACGAAAGTTGATGATGTGAGGCTGGGACTCGACGCCTTTGGGGCAGACAAAATAGTAGGCGACCGGCGATGCGAAGGGCACCTCGAACAACCTGACCAGGCGACCGTCGTTGATCTGGGCTTCAACGTGGCCGCTGCGGACCAAGGCAATGCCCTGGCCCAGCAACGCCGCCTCGATGGTCATGTTGGTGTCGGCAAACCTGACGCTTTCATTCAGTGCGCCAATGCCGACGCCGACATGCTCGAACCAGGCTTCCCACTTGGGCACCAAGTCCGCGCCGTCACGCGTCAGCAGCGGATAGCGCAGCAGCTCGGCGGGCTCGTGCGGGGTGCCGAAACGGCTGAGCAGGTCGGGGCTGGCCACGGGAAAAATCTGTTCCCTGAGCAGGAACTCCGCGTGCAGGCCGGGGTAATTACCGTTGCCCAGGCGGATCGCCACGTCGGAATCCGCACTGGAGAATTTGATCGCCTTGTCGCTGGTCTCGAGCGTGATCAGGATTTCCGGGTGCTGCTGCGACAGGCTGGGCAACCTGGGGAGCAGCCATTTGAGTGCGAACGAGTAGGTGGTGCTGACCTTGAGCCGGACCCTGCCTTTTTGTTCCCGCAGGTCAGACAGCGTGGCCGTAAGGTTGGTGAAAAACTCACGCACGATCGGCGCCAGCGCGGCACCGGCCGGGGTCAGTCGCAACGATTTCCCACGCTGGAACAGCTGCAAGCCCCAGAGCTCTTCGAGGTGCTTCAACTGATGGCTGACAGCGCTCTGGGTGACGTGCAGCTCTTCTGAAGCCGAGGTGAAGGTGGCATGCCGGGTGGCAACTTCGAAAGCGCGTAGGGTGGCGGTTGGCGGTAGGTCTCTCATCGATTGGGTCCCAGCGATCAGCTTCCATGAGTCAAGCCTCATGGTAACGGTTTTCTGTAGTGAGCGGGCTTGCCCCGCGCTGGGGGGCGCAGCCGCCCCAACAAAGACACCTTGGGGTTTCAGTAAAAGCCGAGTCGCCTGGTTTGGGGCGGCTGCGCCCCCAGCGGGACAAGCCCCAATGCAAGTCAGTTAAGCGCAGATACCCTGTGGGAGCGGGCTTGCTCGCGAAAGCGGTGTGTCAGTCAACTATGCCTTCACTGAACCACCGCTTTCGCGAGCAAGCCCGCTCCCACATTTGATCTACGGTGCTTTGAGCATCGCGTTCGCTTAATTGACCGGCATTGGGGCAAGCCCGCTCACTACGCTAGGGGTTGTGCCGTACACAAACTTAACCCCGGACAAAGAAAAGCCCGCGTGGGGAGCGCGGGCTAAAGGGATGTTCACTAGGAGCTGGGTTCACCATAGGGCGTCGTCTGTGAAAGCTTTGTGAAAGCTTCGGTAAAAAAGTGTATGCCTCAATCGTGCAATGGCTGTACGGGGCGGGGCGCTCGATAACGCTCTACTGTCGCAGGCATATCACACCTTTTGGATGCCGCGTCATGTCTATGTCTACCAGCCTGCTGTCAGCGTTTGTGCTGTTCGCCTTCGTGTCTTCGATCACGCCGGGGCCCAATAACACCATGTTGCTGGCCTCGGGGGTGAACTTCGGGTTCCGCCGCTCGATGCCGCATGCGCTGGGGATCAGCATCGGTTTCATGGTGCTGGTGATTTCGGTGGGCCTGGGGTTGGGCGAAGTATTCAAGGTGTTTCCGTGGGCCTACACGGTGCTGCGTTACGTAGGGGCCGCGTATTTGTTGTACCTGGCGTGGAAGATCGCAACGGCGGGCGGCCTGTCCGACAGCCCCGATGAACAGGGCAAGCCCATGACCTTCCTCGGCGCGGCAGCGTTCCAGTGGGTCAACCCCAAGGCCTGGATCATGGCGCTGGGGGCAATCACCACTTATACGCCGGCCGAGGGCTACGTCACCAATGTGCTGGTGATTGCGCTGGTGTTCGCCGTGGTCAACTTGCCTAGCGTGTGCGTGTGGGTCGGCTGCGGCAGCGGCTTGCGCACTGTGCTGCGTGACCCGCGCTGGGTGCGGCTGTTCAACTGGTCCATGGCCGGCTTGCTGGTGCTGTCGTTGTACCCCATGTTGTTTGTGGCTTGAGGCTCAAACCGGCGAGATGGTAGCCAGCAGGCCGATGCCGATGGTCAATACCAAAAAGCCGAACAGGAAAAGTGCCATCTTGGTCATAAGGCCTCCGAAAGGAAGGGGGGTGGGGAAGGCGCCATTGTCCGTCCCGGCGTCTTTTCGATACAGAGGCAGATAGCAAAGAAAAAACCGTATCAGATGCGTCTGCCGCTGTTCTGCCGTGGGCTCTGCGCGGTTGCGGTTTTTTCCAGCTCAGCGCCTGAGACAGCCGACGCGTTTGCCCCTAAGATGGCGCCATTGCATCAACAATAAGAGTGGGCCAACCCTCGATGGAAAGACGTCAATTCAGCGGCGGCATGAAAGGCAAGAACCTGCGCTACCTCAACGAAACCCAGCAGCCGGCGTCGGTCACCCGCGTCGGCTTCCTGTTGCTTGAACATTTTTCCCTGCCCGCATTCACCCAGACCCTCGACACCCTCGTCACCGCCAACCTGCTGCGCCCCGAATTGTTCGCCTCGCGCACCTTCGGCTGGGACGATGGCGAAGTCATCAGCGACCTGGGCCTGGTGATCCGCCCCGACGCGCGCCTCGATGCGGCGGCCCTGCAAGATCTTACGTTGCTGGTGATCTGCGGTGGCTTTCGCACTGAACTCAAAGCCAGCGACGACTTCATCCACCTGATGCGCAGCGCCGCCGAACACGGCATCAGCCTCGCCGGCCTGTGGAACGGCGCCTGGTTTCTTGGCCGCGCCGGCTTGCTGCAAGGCTATCGCTGCGCCATCCATCCCGAACATCGCCCGGCCCTGGCGGAGGTGTCAAAAGCCACCCACGTCACCAGCGAACCCTACGTGATCGACCGCGACCGCCTCACTGCTTCCAGCCCCTCCGGCGCGTTCCATATGGCGCTGGACTGGATCAAGGGCCTGCACGACAAAGCCCTGGTCGAAGGCATTGAAGACATCCTGGCCTTCGAAGAATCGCGTTACCGGCGCATCAAGCCCACCGAAAACATCAGCGTCAGCGCGCCGCTGCGTGAAGTCGTGAAACTGATGGACGCCAACCTCGAAGAACCCCTGGAACTGGACCAGTTGGCCGTTTACGCCGGCCGCTCCCGGCGCCAGCTCGAGCGGTTGTTCAAGGAACAACTGGGCACCACGCCGCAGCGCTACTACATGGAACTGCGCGTCACCGAAGCCCGGCGGCTGTTGCAGCACACAGAGTTGTCCCAAGTGGAGGTGCTGGTGGCATGCGGGTTTGTTTCGCCGAGCCATTTCAGCAAGTGCTACAGCTCGTATTTCGGCTATCGCCCCTCCAAGGAAAAGCGGTTGGTGAAGTAACATTCCGACTGCTCATTTTTTCAAGGAAGACCCCATGTCTCTCACATTGTTGGATCGTTATCGCGGTAGCCTGCTGGGCCTGGCGTGTGGCGATGCGGTAGGCACCACTGTCGAATTCATGCCGCGCGGCAGCTTTACGCCGGTGACCGATATGGTCGGGGGAGGGCCGTTCAGCCTGAAGCCGGGCCAATGGACGGACGACACGTCGATGGCGCTGTGCCTGGCCGAAAGCCTGATACGTAAAGGTGGGTTTGATGCCGCCGACCAGATGGGACGCTATCTGAACTGGTGGAAGTGGGGCTACTTGAGTTCCACCGGGGATTGTTTTGATATCGGCATGACTGTGCGTACGGCACTGGCGGAGTTTGAGGCGCATGGTGAACCGTTTGCTGGCTCAATAGACCCTTTTTCCGCCGGCAATGGTTCGATGATGCGTCTGGCGCCGGTCGTGCTGTTTTACTTTCCAGATCTTCAACGGGTCAACGATTTTTCCCGCCAGAGTTCCCGTACCACCCACGGCGCGCAAGAGGCAATCGAGTGCTGCGTCGTGCTGGCGCGGGCAATCGGCAACGCCTTGAAGGGGGCGACCAAGGAGCAACTGTTGAAGGTCTCATGCGCCGGCCTGACTGCCCCCAAAGTCGTGGCGATTGCCCAGGGGGAGTATCGCGATAAACCCCGCGCGGACATCACGGGCAGCGGCTACGCCGTGGCCTCGCTGGAGGCCGCGCTGTGGTGCGTGCAGCACACAGACAGCTTCGCCGACGCCGTCTTGACGGCCGCTAACCTGGGCGATGACGCGGACACCACGGCGGCCATCGTTGGCCAATTGGCCGGTGCGCATTATGGTGTGCAGGGTATTCCACAAGGCTGGCTGGAGAAGCTCTGCATGCGTGATGACATTGAAAAAATGGCCGATGCACTGTTCAACGCCGCCGCCCAACACCCCGAATAAATTGTAGTGAGCGGGCTTGTCCCGCGCCGGGTGGCGAAGCCGCCCTAAACCAGGCGACTCGGTTTTATCTGTCACTCGGCGGCGATTCGGTTAGGGCGGCTTCGCCCCCCAGCGCGGGACAAGCCCGCTCACTACAACGATCCGGTTTTATCAGAACCGATCCAGGCTATATGGCATGAGCACCTGGCCGCCATTCGCCAACTCCCCAATCCACTCCGCCGTCACCGCCGCCTGCGTCAACCCCAGGTGCTGGTGCCCGAACGCAAGCAGCACCTTGCCGTCACACACCCGGTCAATCACCGGCAACGAATCCGGCAATGACGGCCGGAACCCCATCCAGGGCGTTGCCCCTTGCGCGCTCAGGTCCTCGCGAAACAGCCCTTGGCTCAAGCGGTGCAACTGCCAGGCGCGCTGCATGTTCGCTGGACGCGCAAGGCCGGCGAATTCCACCGTGCCGGCCAGGCGCAGGCCGTCGGTCATGGGGGTCATGATGAATTTTCGTTCCAGGGAGGTGACGGCGAACGGCAGGCGATGAGATTCGCGGGGCAGCATGAGGTGGTAGCCGCGCTCGGTGTCCAAGGGCACTGTCTTACCGGTCAGTGCGGCAGTGAGCTTAGCCGAATGGGCACCGCAGGCAATCAGCACCTGGCGTGCGCTCAACGGGCCCTGGTCGGTAATGAGCGAAACGCCGTGCTCCTCCACGCGACCCTCCAGCACATGGCGCTTGAGAAATTGCACGCCACTGGCCTCGGCTGCCCGGACCAGTTCGCGCACCACGTGGTAAGGGTCCAGGAAGTGACCGGTGCCAGGGAAAAACAGCCCGCCCTGAAGGTTGTCGCTCAACTGCGGTGCTGCCTTGCGTATGGCATCGCCGGACCAGAACGCCACAGGCACTTGCTGCTGTTGCATGCGTTGTTGCAAGGCCTCCAGGGCTGGCCGTGACTCCGCCCGCTCATACACCAACAGCGAGCCATCCTCACGCAACAAGTCGGCGCGGCCGATGCTGTGCAATAGGCGTTGCCACGCGCCCAGGCTGCCTTCATTGAGCGCGCGCAGACCCGCGACCGTGCGCCGGTAGTTCGCCGGGCGCAGGTTCATAAGCAGGCGCAGGAACCACGGCAGCGCGCACGGCAGGTATCGCCAGTCCAGGCGCAGCGGGCCCATGGGGTCGAACAGCATGCGGGGCAAGCGCTTGAGGATCGACAGGTCGGCAATCGGGAACACCTGCTCGGTCGCCAGATGCCCCGCGTTGCCATAGGACGCCCCCATGCCGGGCGCCTGCAGGTCAAGCACCACCACCTGCCGGCCCTGGCGCGCCAGTTGCAGCGCGCAGGCCACGCCGATAATGCCGGCGCCCACCACGACGATATCGCGCTCGGCCATGGCCTAGGCTTCTGCGTGGTTAGTGTGTTGCGCCGACCAGTCGGCGTACCACTGGCGAAACAGCGCGTACTGGCTCTGGGCGTAACGGCGCTGGGCCTCGCTGAGCACGTCGGTTTCGTTGAAATGCACGCTGTAGCCCTGGTCGCCGTTAAGCTCCATCAGGTACTTGTAATACAGCACCAGATCGCAGCCTTCATCGAATGACGACAGCACGGCCAGCGCGGCCTCCAGTTCACGGGCCTGGCGCCGGGCCTGGACATCGCCCTTGGCGGCTTGCTTGCTCAACGCCACCAGTTGCAGGACTTCCCGGGGCAGTGCGTTGCCGACACCGGTGATAGCCCCCGTGGCGTTGCAATTGACGAAACCGTGCACCACCTGGGTGTCGACGCCGACCATCAGGGTGACGCTGTCGTCCTGGGAGGTGATGTGTTCCGCTGCGTAGCGCAGGTCTGCGCCACCGCCGAACTCCTTGAAGCCAATGAGGTTCGGGTGTTCGCGGCGCAGTTCAAAGAACAGATCGGCACGGGTGGCGAAGCCGTAGTACGGGCTGTTGTAGATCACCGCCGGCAGGTTCGGCGCGGCCCTGAGGATCGCCGAGAAGTGGGCTTTTTGCGCAGTGGCGGATGCGCCACGGGACAGCACGCGCGGAATCACCATTAAACCGCTGGCGCCCACCTTGGCGGCGTGGGCCGCATGGGCGATCGCTTCGCGGCTGTTGACCGCCCCCGTACCGACGATGGTCGGCACACCGGCCGCTACCAGGCGCGCTACACCTTCCTGGCGCTCGGCTTCGGTCAGCAACGGCCAATCGCCCATGGAGCCGCAATACACCACGGCGCTCATGCCGATATCGACCAACTCGCGACCCTTGGCGACCAGTGCGTCGAAGTCCGGCTTGCGATCAAGGGTGCACGGTGTCATCAGGGCCGGGATGCAGCCGGTAAAAATGTTGCCGTTCATTGTTCTTGCTCCTGGAGTCAGTTAAGCAGGGCCGGGGCGCCGATGCCCCAGGCGAAAGGGTCGCGTTCATCGATCAGCAAGGTGCTGTCGGCGGTCATGTAGGCGCTGCCGGTGATGAACGGCCGTATGCGCTCGCCGTCCCATTCATAACGGCCGGTGAACTGGCTGCCGGTGATGCTGGCCTGGACCCAGGTTGCGCCGGGCGCCAGTTTTCCATCGGCCGCCAGGCAGGCCAGCTTGGCGCTGGTGCCGGTGCCGCAGGGCGAGCGGTCGTAGGCCTTGCCGGGGCACATCACGAAGTTGCGGCTGTCGGCCAGGTCGTCGTCGGCGAACAATTCGATATGGTCGATCAGCGCGCCGTCTTCACCGTGGATGCCTTGGGCTTCGAGGGCCCGGAGCATGGCCCAGGTGTACTCGGTCAGGGCGTCGACGTTGTCCATCTGCAAGGCCTGGCCGTGCTCCGACACCAGGAAAAACCAATTGCCGCCCCATGCGATATCGCCGTGGACCACGCCATGGCCCGGCACATCTACCTGCACCTGTCGGCGAAAACGGTAGGCAGGCACATTGCGCAAGGTCACGCTGGCGTCTTCGTGCAACGTCGCCGCTACCGGGCCGACGGGCGTGTCGATGGTGTGCACGCCGGGCTGGATGAGACCCAGGTAGTGCAAGGACGCCACCAGGCCGATGGTGCCGTGGCCGCACATGCCGAGGTAGCCGGCGTTGTTGAAGAAAATCACGCCGCACACCGCGCCGGGGGTGACAGGCTCGCAGTACAGCGCGCCAACCAGCACGTCATTGCCGCGCGGTTCCAGCAGGCAGGCGCGGCGCCAGGGGTCGTGCTCGCTGCGCAGGTACGCCAGTCGCTCGGCAAGGGTGGCGCCGTGCAGGGCCGGAAAGCCGGTCATCACCAGGCGCGTGGGTTCGCCGCCGGTGTGGGAGTCGATCACGTGCAGCCGTTTCATAAGACGCTCACTTGTGAGTGATTGGATAGGCATACAGTGAGCCCATGGAGGGCGGCGCGATTGATGTTTTTTGCCTGTCTCGATGACGAAATCAGCACAGTTTTCACTGCTCGACAGTGCTCTGGGCATCCGGCAATCTGCTAGGCGTCAAGGCCATCCGTGGGAATCGACCATCATGATGCAGAGCGCGTTTGCGACCCTTTGCCAAGGGAGCGAGGCGAATCGCCCTCACTCCCTCGAGCAGCTATTGGCCGGTGTCGTACAGCTATTGCCAATGCTGGATGTGATCCCCAACGCGGCGATTTTCATCAAGGACACCCAGGCGCGTTATGTGCTCGCCAACCTCACCCTGGTGCAACGCTGTGGCCTGAAGCACCTGCAGCCGCTGCTGGGCAAGACCAGCGCCGAAGTGTTTCCCGCGCAACTGGGGCCGGGCTACACCGAGCAGGACCGGCGCGTGCTGGAACAGGGCTTTGTGCTGCAAGACCAGCTGGAACTGCACCTCTATGGCACTCGCGAACCGGGCTGGTGCCTGACCCACAAATGGCCGTTGTACAACCACAGCGGCGCCATCATTGGCCTGGCCGGCATTTCCGTCGACCTGCAAACCGCCAGCGAAAGCCACCCGGCGTACCCGCGCCTGGCCGCCGTGGACGCGCATATCCGCGCGCACTTCAACCGCCGCGTCACGCTGGGTGAATTGACGCATATCGCCGGGATTTCCGTGGCGCAGCTGGAGCGTTATTGCAAACGTGTATTCCAGCTCACGCCCCGGCAGATGATCCAGAAAGTGCGGCTGGAGCAGGCCCATCGGTTGTTGCAGACCGGCATGCCGATTACCGAAGTCGCGTTGCACTGCGGCTATACCGATCACAGCGCGTTCAGTCGCCAGTTCAAAGCGTCGACGGGGTTTACGCCGAGGCAGTATCGGGAGACCTGCAATACCTGACTCGTGTCTGTAGTGAGCGGGCTTGCCCCGCGCTGGGGGGCGAAGCCGCCCCAAACCAGGCGACTCGGTTTATCTGTCATTCGGCGGCGACTCGGTTAGGGCGGCTTCGCCCCCCAGCGCGGGACAAGCCCGCTCACTACGGTTCGTTTCAGGGCAGCCACATCGCAATGCAACGAATGCCCCGCACAACCCTCATATGTTCACGAGTAATGCATTCGACGACAGGTACCAAGCTTATGACGGCGGCTGAAAACAACCATGTGAACTGGCTGGTGGAACAATCGATGCTGCATGCGGCACGCCAGCGGGCCAAGCTCTATTCGGGGCAGGGCCGGTTGTGGCAGCAGCCTTTTGCGCAGACCCGGCCGCGTGATGCCACGGCCCTGTCGTCGGTGTGGTTCACTGCCTACCCGGCGTCTATCGTCACACGCGAGGGCGGCACGGTACTGGAGGCGTTGGGGGATGAGGCGCTGTGGCACGCCTTGTCGAAGATCGGCATTCAGGGCATCCATAATGGCCCGCTGAAAAAGTCCGGGGGCCTGAACGGTACCCGGCACACGCCGACCATCGACGGTAACTTCGACCGCATCAGTTTTGAAATCGACCCACAGCTGGGCACCGAGGCGCAGTTGCAGGCGCTGACGCGCATGGCGGCGGCGCACAACGCGGTGATCATCGATGATGTGATTCCATCCCACACCGGCAAAGGCGCGGACTTTCGCCTGGCCGAGATGGCGTACGAGGACTATCCCGGCCTCTACCACATGGTTGAAATCCGTGAAGAAGACTGGCCACTGCTGCCCGAGGTCGCCGAGGGACGCGATGCGCAGAACCTCAGCCCGCTGCAGGTCGATGCGTTGCGCGACAAGCACTACATCGTCGGCCAGTTGCAGCGGGTGATCTTCTTCGAGCCCGGCGTCAAGGAAACCGACTGGAGCGCCACCGACGTCGTGGTGGGCGTGGACGGCAAGCCGCGGCGCTGGGTGTACCTGCATTATTTCAAGGAGGGCCAGCCGTCGCTGAACTGGCTGGACCCGACCTTCGCTGCGCAGCAGATGATCATCGGTGATGCGCTGCATGCCATCGACGTGATGGGCGCGAAGATCCTGCGCCTGGACGCCAATGGTTTCCTCGGCGTGGAACGCAAGCTGGACGGCACCGCGTGGTCCGAGAGCCATCCGCTATCGATCACCGGCAACCAGTTGCTCGGCGGGGCGATCCGCAAGGCCGGCGGTTTCAGCTTCCAGGAGTTGAACCTCACCGTGGATGACATCGCTTCGATGTCCCATGGCGGCGCCGACCTGTCCTACGACTTCATCACCCGTCCCGCCTACCAGCACGCGCTGCTGATGGGCGATGCCGAATTCCTGCGCTTGATGCTGCGCGAAATGCACCGCCAGGGCATCGACCCCGGCTCGCTGATCCATGCGTTGCAGAACCACGATGAATTGACCCTGGAACTGGTGCACTTCTGGACGCTGCACGCCCACGACACCTTCCTGTACCAGGGCCAGACCTTCCCTGGCAATATCCTGCGTGAGCACATTCGCGAACAGATGTACGAGCGCCTGACCGGCGAACATGCGCCGTACAACCTCAAATTCGTGACCAACGGCGTGTCGTGCACCACCGCCAGCATCATCACCGCGGCACTGGGCATTCGTGACTTGGAGGCGATCACACCGGCGGATATCCAGCAGATTCGCCAGATCCATCTGTTGCTGGTGATGTACAACGCCATGCAGCCCGGCGTGTTTGCCTTGTCGGGTTGGGACTTGGTGGGCGCGCTGCCGTTGGCGGCCGAAGAGGTCGAGCACCTGATGCAGGACGGCGATACGCGCTGGATTCATCGCGGCGCGTATGACCTGGTGGAGCTGAACCCGGATGCGCAGCTTTCCGCCGGAAACATGCCACGCTCGAAAAGCCTCTACGGCAGCCTGAACAGCCAGTTGCAGGACCCCGAGTCATTTGCCTCGCAGTTGCAAAAAATCCTCGCCGTACGCCGTGCCTACGATATCGCCGCGAGCCGTCAGATCCAGGTGCCGGAGGTAGAGAATCCAGGGCTGTTGGTGATGGTGCACGAATTGCCCGCCGGCAAAGGCACGCAAATCACCGCATTGAATTTCGGGGCCACGCCGATTACCGAAACCCTGCACCTACCCGATATTGCTGCGGGGATGGTGGTAGACATCATCAACGAGCGGGTCGAGGGGGATTTGAGCGCGGAGGGGGCATTCACGATTACGCTCGATCCGTATGAGGGCCTGGCGTTGCGGGTCGTGAGCAGCTCACCCCTGTAGGAGCGAGCTTGCTCGCGAAAAACCCCCGAGGCGCCGCGTTCATCCAGCAAGCACGCGTTATCGTTGAGTTTTTTCGCGAGCAAGCTCGCTCCTACCAGTCAGTACAGTTGCGGCACAATGAGCTCCGGTGGCGTCGGACTGCGCGAATAATCCTCCTGCCGCTCGCGCTCGGGCAGTTCGATCACCGGCAGTTCGACTTCTTCATAAGGCATTTGCCCGAGCAGGTGGCTGATGCAATTGAGCCGCGCCTTCTTTTTATCGTCAGCCTGCACCACCCACCAGGGCGCTTCGGCGATGTGGGTGCGTTCGAGCATGATTTCCTTGGCCTTGGTATAGGCCTCCCAGCGCCGACGCGACTCCAGGTCCATGGGGCTCAGTTTCCACTGCTTGAGCGGGTCATGAATACGGCTGAGAAAACGCACGTGCTGTTCCTGGTCGGAAATCGAAAACCAGTACTTGATCAACTGGATACCGGAGCGGGCGAGCATACGTTCGAACTCCGGCACGGTGCGGAAGAATTCTTCGTATTGGTCGTCATTACAGAACCCCATGACTTGCTCGACGCCGGCGCGGTTGTACCAACTGCGGTCGAACAGCACGATTTCACCGGCGGCGGGCAGGTGTGAGACATAGCGTTGGAAGTACCACTGGGTTTGTTCACGGTCATTCGGCGCGGGCAGGGCGGCCACCCGGCAGACCCTGGGGTTCAGGCGCTGGGTGATGCGCTTGATCACGCCGCCCTTGCCGGCGGCATCACGCCCCTCGAACAGGATCACCACCTTGTGGCCGGTCTTGACCACCCAGCTTTGCAATTTCACCAGCTCGCCCTGCAGGCGGAACAGTTCGCTGAAATAAATTCTGCGCGCGGCTTTTTCGCGGCTTTCACCGACGTGCTCATCAAATAGCGTGTTCAGGTCGTGCCCGTCTTCGGACAGTTCCAGTTCCAGCTCTTCATCGCTGTGATCAAGCAGTTCACGGTGAATGCGCTGCATCAAGGCGTCTTCTACAGAGGACATGGGCGGAACTCGCATGGGGGGATGGCCAAGTCATAGACGCAATTTGTTACCAACCAATTACACCGAATAGCGTGTTTGCGGGGGAAGAGGGTGACAACCGGGCGTTTTGCCACTGCACGTTCATAAAACCGTAACAAGATTGTTGCAGAGTTGCCGAGCCCGAAATCACTAGGATTCTCCTTAATGAAACGTCTGATGAAGTCTGCTGCAATCGCCGTCGCGGTTTCTTTGAGTGCCACCTCGGTATTTGCGGCGGAAAACGTCCGCCTGACAGGTTCTGGCGCAAGTTTCCCGGCTCCGATCTACCTCACCTGGTTCAAAGACTTCAGCAAGAAGGCAGAAGGCGTAACGGTTGACTACCAATCCAAGGGTAGTGGCGCGGGTGTGCAGGACTTCCTGAACAAAACCGTCGACTTCGCCGCCAGTGACTCGGCAATGAAAGACGAAGACATCGCCAAGGTTGCCGAAGGCGTGCAACTGCTGCCGATGACCGCGGGCGAAATCGTCCTGGCGTACAACCTGCCGGGCAGCCCAAAAGGCTTGAAGCTGCCGCGCGAGGTGTACTCCAACATCTTCCTGGGCAAGATCACCAAGTGGAACGACCCGCAGATCGTCGCGGCCAACCCTGAGCTGAAACTGACTGACATGCCGATCACCGTTGTGGTGCGTGCAGACTCCAGCGGTACCACTGCGGTGTTCACCAAGCACCTGTCGGCCATCAATCCGGCGTTCAAACAGGACCTGGGTGAAGGTAACACCGTCAACTGGCCAGCCAGCGACAAGTTCATCAAATCGCCGAAAAACGATGGCGTGACCGCCACCGTGCGCCAGACCCCAGGCGCCATCGGCTACATCGAGTACGGCTTCGCCAAGCTGGCCAAGGTCGACTTCGCCCAACTGCAGAACAAGGCTGGTCACTACGTGGTGCCAAACGCCGAAAGCGGTGCTGAAGCCCTGGCTGCGGTGAAGATGCCGGAAAGCCTGGTGGCCTGGCTGCCGGATCCGGATGGCGCCAAGTCCTACCCGATCACTTCCTATACCTGGATGATCTTCCGCAAGGACAACGGCAACCCGGCCAAAGCCAAGGCCATGCGTGAAATGGTCGAGTACAGCTTGACCGAAGGCCAGAAAATCGCCGACTCGATGGGCTACATCCCGCTGCCGAAATCGGTGGTCGACCAGGTTCGCAAAGCTTCCGCCAACATTCAGTAAGGCTTGCCAGGCCGCTCCCGGCGTGGGCTTGCCCGCCATGCCGGAAGCGTTCCCCCCTTGTTCCGGAATCAGCCAATGAACTCACCTTTTGTCGTACCGGTTAACCCGGACTCTGCGTGCCGGCCGCCGTCCACGAAGGACTTTGTGGTTGACCGCACCTTCCGTGCCCTTGCACGCATCGGTGTGGTGCTGATACTGGCGCTGGTTTTCGCGCTGGTGTTCGAAGTAGGGCGCAAGGCACTTCCCGGCATGGAAAAGCACGGCTTTGACGTGCTGTTCGGCAGCGTCTGGGATGTGAACCAAGGCAAATACGGCATTCTGCCGGCGATTTGGGGCACGCTGTACAGTGCCTTCATCGCGTTGCTGATCGCAGGTTTCTTTGGCGTCAGCATGGCGATATTCCTGACTCAGGACTTTTTACCGGCCAAGCTGGCTGCAGTGTTTCGCACCATCGTCGAGTTGCTCGCCGCCATCCCCAGCGTCGTTTACGGCCTGTGGGGGATCTATGTGGTGATCCCGGCGATTCGTCCGCTCACGGCGTGGCTGAACAGCGAGCTTGGCTGGATCCCGTTTTTCGGCACCTCGCTGAGTGGGCCGGGCCTGCTGCCGGCCGCGCTGGTACTGGCGATCATGATTCTGCCGACCATCGCCGCGGTTTCCCAGGACGCCCTCACCGGCGTGCCGATGAAAACCAAGCAAGCCGCCTACGGCATGGGCACCACCCATTGGGAAGCGATTCTCAAGGTGATGGTGCCATCCGCCGCCACCGGCATCTTCGGCTCCCTGGTGCTCGGCCTGGGTCGCGCCCTGGGTGAAACCATGGCCCTGGCGATGCTGGTGGGCAATGCGAACAATATCTCCCTGTCGCTGTTTGCACCGGCCAATACCCTGGCGGCCTTGCTGGCGCTGAACTTCCCCGAAGCCGGTCCGAACGAGATCGAGGTGCTGATGTATGCCGCACTGGTGCTGATGTTCATCACGCTTTTGGTGAACATCATCGGTTCGATGATCATGGTCTACGCCCAGCGGGGGACTAAACAATGACTGACCTCTCTTCCCCAATCACCGCCATGCCGAGCCTGCAGCGCCGGTTCGAAGGCCGTGCCCTGCGCAGCCTGGTGCTGACCAGCCTGGTGTGGTTCGGCGCACTGCTGGCCGCCGTGCCGCTGATTTCCGTGCTCTACATGCTGATCACCCGCGGTGGCGCTCGCCTGAGCCTGGAGGTGTTCACCGAATTGCCACCGACCGGGTTCGAGACCGGCGGTGGCTTCGGCAACGCCATGGCGGGTACGTTCGTGATGGTCGGTATCGCGGCTGCCATCGCGGTGCCGGTCGGCATCCTGGCCGCCGTATTCCTGGCTGAGCTGGGGCCGGACAGCAAACTGGCGAACGCTTCGCGCTTCGCCGCCAAGATGCTCACCGGCTTGCCGTCAATCCTGGCGGGCGTGTTTGCCTACGCCCTGGTGGTGATGACCACCGGGACCTACTCGGCGCCTGCCGGCGGCATCGCACTGGCGGTATTGATGCTGCCGATCGTGGTGCTCACGGCTGAAGAGTCGATGAAGATGGTGCCCAAGATCATGAAGGACGCCGCCTACGGCATGGGCTGCACCCGCTCGCAAGTGATCTGGAAAATCGTCCTGCCCACCGGCATGCCGGCAATTCTCACGGGCGTCATGCTCGCCGTGGCGCGCGCCGCCGGCGAAACCGCACCGCTGTTGTTCACCGCGCTGTTCAGCAACTACTGGATCTACCACGACGGCAACCTGGCGGTGATGAATCCGACGGCCTCCCTTGCCGTGCTGATTTACAACTTCTCCGGCATGCCCTTCGACAACCAGCTCGAGCTCGCCTGGGCGGCCTCGTTGGTGCTGGTAATGATCGTGCTGGTCGTGAATATCGTGAGCCGTATTTTCGGCAAGCCCAAGTACTAAGAACGGGAGCAACTGAATCTTGAACATGTCATCTGCGCAAATAGCCGCTCCGTTTATCACCCAGGCACCTGTGGTCATGGACTGCAAGCTGGACAAGATTTTCTACGGCAACTTCATGGCGGTGCGTGATAGCCATGTGCCAATCGAGAAAAACAAGATCACCGGCTTCATCGGCCCGTCCGGCTGTGGCAAATCCACCGTACTGCGTAGCCTCAACCGCATGAATGACCTGGTGAAAGGCTTTCGCTTCGAAGGCCATGTGCATTTCCTCGGCCAGGACGTGTACGGCAAAGGCGTTGATCCGGTGGTCGTACGCCGTTACATCGGCATGGTGTTCCAACAGCCGAATCCGTTCTCGATGAGCATTTTCGATAATGTGGCTTTTGGCCTGCGCCTCAATCGCTACAAGGGTGACCTGGGTGACCGCGTCAAACACGCCCTGCAAGGCGCCGCGTTGTGGGATGAGGTCAAGGACAAGCTCAAGGTCAGCGGCCTGTCGCTTTCCGGCGGCCAGCAGCAACGCCTGTGCATTGCCCGCGCCATCGCTACCGAGCCTGAGGTGTTGCTGCTCGATGAACCCTGCTCGGCGCTTGACCCGATTGCCACGCGCCGCGTCGAGGAACTGATGGTCGAGCTCAAGAAGGATTACACCATCGCGCTGGTGACCCACAACATGCAGCAGGCGATTCGCGTGGCCGATACCACCGCGTTTTTCTCGGTGGATATCTCCCAGGGCACCCGTACCGGCTATCTGGTGGAAATGGGCCCCACCGCGCAGATCTTCGAAAACCCGCGCGAACAAATGACCGGGGACTACATCAGCGGCAAGTTCAGCTGATCCGCCCATCCACTGTTTCTCAGGATTGCCAATGACTGCAACACGTCGTCTTGATTTGCTCGCGATCGAACGCGCACTGCGTAAGGTACAGGGCCGTTTTGCCCAGCTCAGCCGGGACTTTACCGAGCCACGCGACCCGCTGACAGACGAGGTGTTGCACAATGTGCTTGAAGGCTACGCCCTGATTGACGAGTATGTGGCGCGCGGCGTCGACTTGTTCGACCTCCAGCAACTGAACCTGATGCTAGAGATCAATGCCACCGTGCTCTGCGGCAAAGACCCGCGGCGCCGGCAGGAATACGCCCAGCATCTGGCCGCGACCGAAGTGCATTTTTTCAACAATGTCGAAGGTGGCATCAAGGATTTGTACAACTGGTACTGCAAGCACCACGATGAATCGGTGTGGAAACGCGCCGCCGGTGTCTACGTGCGCGTTCTCAGCAAGCCGCAGTTGTTCATTGAAGGCAATCACCGCAGCGGTTCGCTGATCGTCAGCTACCTGCTGATGCGCGCGGGGTTGGCACCCTTTGTACTGACGCTGGACAACGCCGAGGGCTACTTCAACCCGTCCTCGGTCATACGCAACTCCGCCAAGCATGGCGTCAAGGCCTTGTACGAATTGCCCAAGATCAAGAAAAAATATGCCGCGTTCCTGGAAGACAAAGCGGCTGATCCAGCGGAGTTTTTCCTGGGCGACGCCCCGGCCCCCATTTATCAAGGTGGCTATTGATATGCTCGGCACCTTAAAGCATGTGTTCAAGCGCCAGCGCATCCGTATCTCGTTTGATATCGATGACACGCTGGCCTGCCAGCTCCACCACAGTGCGACCGAACACAGCCGTTTGCCGGCGTGTGTGCACCGTTGGCTGGGCGAACCGCTGCGCAGCGGAACCCGCGCCTTGACCCGTGAGTTGCGGCGCCAGGGCTGCAGCGTGTGGGTCTATACCTCGTCCGGCCGCACCCCATCCTACATCCGTCGCTGGTTGTTGCTGTACGGTATCCACGTCGACGGTGTGGTCAACAGCGTGCGGCACAACCAGGCCCTCACGGACCGTGGCCTGTCGAGCACCCCGTCAAAATTCCCACCGGCATTCGACATCGACTTGCATGTCGATGACTCCGAGGGCGTGCAGCTTGAGGGGGTCGATCACGGGTTCCGCGTGGTGGTGGTGGACCCACAAGACAAGCAGTGGGCGCAACGGGTGCTGGAGGCGGTTGCACAGGTGCAGACGCAGCTTGCACGGCAGCAACCGCACAGGCACAAGCTGCCGGTGCGCAGTTATCCGGGACTTACGTTGAACGGCTAAAAGCTCGAACCCTCTGAAAACCAGGGCGCAACGAAAGTTGCCGCTGTGGCAGGCTGACACGAGGATCAGGCTCCGGACTTGGCTGAGTCGTCAGAGCGAGTACCGGTTGTAACCCTTCTCATAACTTGACCGAACCGTGCCTTCTACACACCAGTTGGTCAAAAGCCCCGCCACCCCAACGTTCTGGACGTCATTGTCGCGCAGCACCAGGTCCAGCCCGATGGAGGTCACTACCAGGGGCAGGCGGATCGCCTTGGCATAGCTTGCCTCAACATGCTTGGGCCGCCCCCGCGATCCTTGGTAAATATGGCTGTTGGCCGGCAGATTGGAATAACGCTTATTGCCAAACGCCAGTAGCCAAAGGTGGGGTCTTCGCGGAGCATGCGTTGTCGCCCGGTCCTGTTCATAGTGTTCTGCGGCGTAGGGAAGCTGCACATAAACCGGAAAAAGGAGAGTCCGCATGGACCAAGACCAGATCAATGTACTTTGGAGCTTGTTCGGGTTTATTGGCCAGAGATGGGGCACCGCCGCCGACTGCCAAATGCCGCAACAACAGTTTCAGCAGGCGTTGCAATGGCAAATGCAGCGTGACCCCTCGTACTTGGGTTATTACCGGCAAACCATCGCTGAATACAAGGTGCTTCTCCAGCAATACCATCAACCTACGCTGGCCTTGGCCGCGCTGATTGATCAAAACCCTTATGCCCCCAGCAACCCTTCTGCAGTGGCGAACTACGTGCTGCTGGAGTTTATGCGCTGGAACATTGCTTTTGGTGGATTCAAGACGTTCGGTTACATGAACTACAACGGCTGGATGGGCGGTGGGTCATTTCTGAATCAACCGCCCCCTTATCGGGCGCTAAGCATTCAGCTGCAGAGCCAGCCGGCTGGAGGCGATCATGGCCAAGGTGCGTAATGAAACAGCCAATATCGTGATCGTCGGTTCCGGCGTGGCTGGAAGCCTCATGGCGAGCCTGTGTGCGAACCAACCGGGCGTCGTCATTCTGGAAACCGGGCCGACCATTCCCATGGGGGATCCCGGCTGGTGGTTTCATCAAGTGGCGCGGGGCGGCGGTACTGCCAACACGCCATATGCAGCGTTCTACGATCAGGCGACCGACTTTGATGCAACCGGAGCCAACCCCTGGAATATTCAGGGCGGGCGGATATTCGGCGCGGGCGGCACCATGCTGCATTGGGGAGGATGGGTGCCGCGCTTCAAACCCGAAGATTTTGCGCTGTTCAGCAACACCGGGCAGGGCATCGATTGGCCCTACGGCTACGACCAGTTGGAACCGTTCTACAACCAGGCCGAGCAGTACCTGGGCGCCAGTGGTGATTCCGGCGACAATAATCCGCCCCGCAGCCAGCCCTATCCATATGGCGCTGCTCCTTACCCGATCTCGGCGGGACCTTTTATTCAGGCATTTGATGGCCTGTCGATAGGCTATGGGCATTTGCCGGTGGCGCGCTATGGGCAGGCCAACGCTATGGGCGGGCCGTGCCGCACCACAGGCACGTGTGATTATTGCCCGGTGGCGGGACGTTTCACCGGTGACCAGCCACTGGCCTTGCTGGCCGACAACCCCAACGTGAGCCTGCGCCTGGGGGCGGCTGTCACGGCTATCCGCATGGCCAGTCAGCAAAGGGTGGCGGGCGTCACCTACACGGACATGAGCACGGGTGACACGGTGGAGTTGGATGCTGAGAACGTGATCCTTTGCAACGGCGCGTTCGAGATTCCCAAGTTGCTCCAAGCCTCCAGGTCGAGTTTCTGGCCCAACGGCATCGGCAATGACAACGATCTGGTTGGCCGTTTTGTCAGCGCGACGCAATTCTTCTTCGCATCAGGCACTGCGCCTAACCCTCAGGCATTCGAGGAGGAGTTAGGGTTCCCCAGCCTGTGTTCACGTACTTTCGACTCGCCTAGGTGTCAGAAGGACGGCAAGTTTTTCATATCAATGAACTATGAAACGCCTAATATTGATCTGGGGCTGATGATGGCACAGGGGAATAGCACCAGCCAGATTCGGGCGTCATGCACTGCGCCCGCCGCGTTTCAACTCTATGGCAACCTGTCAGCAATTCCGCAGTACAACAACCGGGTCTCCCTGGCACCGGGCACTACCCGTTTCGGCTTGCCGCGCACTTTAATCTATACGCCCGACCCGCTGTTTGACCCCCTTGCGGCGCAGAAGTACGTGGACATACTCAAAACCGTCCTGTCACGAATGGGTTGCAGCGGTGTGAAGTCGGGTACTTACCCCCAGCGGGGCGATCATGTGGCGTGCACCACGCGGATGGCCAATGACCCGAAGCTTGGTGTGGTGAACCCGGAGTTGCAGGTGTTCGGCGTGAAGAACCTGTACGTCGTCAGCAACAGCGTCATGCCCACTTTGCCCGCCGCCAACCCAACGCTGACCCTGGTGGCCTTGGTGATGAAGGCAATGGGCAGCGACACCGCACTGGCGCGAGTGACAAAATCTGCTTGATTGAAAAGAGTTTGGCCATGTCTGGATCACTGAGTTTGCACGTCATTATTCCCGACAACAGCGCGCAACAAGGCAAAGAACTTCTACGTATCCCGGTCTGCAAGGAGCTAGATCATGTGGCAGTTTCAAAGTATCACTAACCCGTCCAGCGCGGCACTGTGGTTCAGTGACGGCGCGCCGTTGAGCGTGCCCCGTGGTGGTAAAGGCGTGTCCAGCCGCTTGATCGTGCAGGGCCAGGGTTTTCTTGACGTGACTGACTTCCAGAATGGCTTTCCCAATGGGCCGGTCATGGACATCGTCAACCTCAACGGCCAGGTATTCGACTACACGCCCAGCCCCAACGTGGACTTCACGCTGAGCTTGCCGGGGGATGGCACCTTCAGTGCAACACAGCTCAGCAAGTGTCTCACGCTGTCTGGTCAGTTGAAGCCTCTACCGGTTATTTCCTCAACCGACGTCGACTATTTCAACCAAATGATCGAGGACAATTGCGTCCCTTACCCGAACATCCCTGATGCCCCTGGCAAAACCACCGCGCAGATAGCGGCGTTGGGGCAACAGTTGTTTCCGTTTACACCTTATAGCTTTCAACTCGCGATGGCGGTGTATGACTGGACCACGGCGTCGTTCACCCGTCTGGTCCTGATGAAGATATTCGAGTACACCAACATCGGTTCGGCGCCTTATCCGCTCGATCAGGCGAGCATAGCTGCGGCGATCTGGGCGTCTAACTGGGGCACCTATACGCCACAGAATGTGGACTATATGAGGTCGTTCTTGATGGTGCCAGCCAACTCCTTGCAAAACGTCGAGAGCCAGTTGACGCAAGTCGCCACGGCCTTGCAAACCTTCAGTGCTGTCGAAAACCGACTGCTGTGTGCTGCGTTCCAGTCTTTACCACGTACCAGCATTGTGAGCGAGCCTCAGTTGTTCAGCGGGCAAGTCGATATTTCGCAGTTGGGTACTGAACATTTCGGTATCGAATTCTTGCAGTGCCCGCTTAACGACGGCCCTGTAGGCACGCCTCTGCAGACTCCGCTGGAGGCTGCATTGGACACCTATATCCAAGTCGGTCAGGTTATCACCAGCAAAATGGTCTGGAGTTTCGGCAGCTCGCTGGCGGAAGCGATGCAGTACCAGAACGGCATCGTCCTGACCGCAAGCCCGCCGACAGATGCCTGGGTCTGGGATACGGTCAGTTACATCACCGCGCTGTCCGATGACCCGAACAAAATCGAATACACATTTGCGCCGGGCAGTTCTTTTGAAGTGCTGGGCGTTGCACAAACCACTGTGCAGGGCAAGCAGGTCTGGAGCATTACCCTGCAACCGCTGGTCTGACGTCGGGCTACGCATCATGTAGGCAATCGGCCACGCCCGCGCTGGAGGCGCGACACTGGTATTTGGAGGCAAGCAGTTGATCATCAATCTTCATCCTGCCGGCCGTTTTCGCCAACGGACCGGCGACATGCAGATTTCGCACGGGGAAGTGTTCGGACCGGTCCTGGCGGTCAGCGCCTTCGACACCCAAGAGCAGGCGGTGCAGCAAGCCAGTGCCATTCGTCTAATCCCCGGCACTCTGAATGGCGTGCCGTCTCTCAAGTGTAAGCGCGGATATCCCGAGCATCAGCAAGGAGAGTCAATATGCACAGCAATGAAAACGCCCCCGCTAACGAAGCCGGGCATGATCCTGAGCGTGATGAGGACAATATCCCGTTGCCGCCGGACGACGAGGCACCTCTTGAAGAGGACATGTCCGATGTGGATGCTGCCGATTCGGTCGCGAGCGAGCATCCCGACAACTGACGGTCCTTTGTAATCCGAAGCACCCGCCGGCCTCATTCCGGCCGCTGCCCCACAGCGGCCGGGACGATGGCTAAGCGCCGGTCGAACGGGCGTTCTCCACGCCCAGTGAATTTTTCCGAACCTTCCCGGCCGCACACCTATCAGAACTAACAAGACGGTCGTCCAATGGCACCGCGCGAGGTACGTGGCTTATCCAAATGTTCAGCGTGAGGCCGCAGTTTCAACATGTGCACCGGCGGCACAGTCACAGCAAGGACATATCTGATGCATCAAGATAACCCGGTTGACCAAATCATCGTGATCGGCGCTTCCAGCGGCGGTTTAATGGCATTGCGCAAATTGCTGGCCCAGCTCCCGAGCGATCTGCAGGCCGCGGTTTTCATTACCATGCACATCGGCGATCAACCCAGCCTGCTGCCGAGCCTGCTGGCTAAGGCGAGCTCATTGGACATCGACTTTGCCTTGTCTGGGGAAACTCTGAAAAACGGTCGAGTCTATGTGGCGCCACCGGACCAGCATCTGCTGATCAAGCGCGGCACCCTGCAGTTGGTCCGCGGCGCCAAGGAAAATTACTCCCGCCCTGCGATTGACCCGATGTTTCGCTCCGCTGCGGTCAGCTACGCAGAGGGAGCCATTGGCGTGATCCTCACCGGCGAGCTTGACGACGGCGTGGTCGGCCTTCAAGCGATCAAGGCTTACAGGGGCAGGGTGTATGTCCAGGACCCCGAGACCGCCGAAGCGCCCTCGATGCCGATGAACGCCCTGCGTCATGTGGAGGTGGACGCTTGCTTGCCGCTCGATGAGCTGGGCAGCGCCCTTGGCCGCCTGGTTCAGCAGCGCGCGCCCGAAGCGCACGCGCCCAGGGAGCCCAAGCGTATCGAGCCCTACGCGACTGAAAACGATCTGACTGAAGACCTCAGTTCAGGCGGGGCCTATGCCTTGGACGCGATAGGCAAGGTCTCGGGCGTGTCGTGCCCGGAATGCGGCGGCTCATTATGGGAGCTGGGCGCCGCACCGCTGCGCTTTCGTTGCCACACCGGCCACAGTTACACCTCGGCTGCGTTATTTCATGCCCAGAACGAAATGATCGAGGAAGCGCTGTGGGTGGCTATACGCGCCATGCACGAAAAGCAATTGCTGCTCGGTCGGCAGATTCAAAGCAACAAGGATGTCGGGCGAACGGGCGCGGTAAAAGAGTACGAACTGGCGAGCGAAGGCCTTGAGGGCCATAAGAACACCCTGCGCGCGTTGGTAACAAGGCTGCGCCCCGTGTCGTCCAGTCGCGCGCAAACGCCCAAATGAGCATCGACACTGACACTCGGGAACAAGTCGCGGCGATCTTTGCCCAGCTCTTGGCGCTGCGGGAAAGCGTGACCGCGCTTGAGCGCGCGCAGGAAGAACGAGCAGGCTCACTGCGGGGTCATCAAACGGTGGACGTGGACGGCGCGTTCCGCTTGGTCTTCCAGAAGCTTCAAGACGAGATAACCCGCATGGAAGAGACGCTCGCTACCCTGGCTGAAGCCACCGGTGATGGGCCCAAGTTCTAGCCTCCACGGCAAAGTGTCCCGCCGTTCAACGTTGATAAGCCAGCAGCCGGCGCTCAGCCAATCGGAATACGCCTACCAGAGCGCACGCCAGCACCATATAGAGCAGAGCGGCGATGCCGTAGGCCTGGAACGTTTTGAACGTGGCCGCGTTGACATCCGCCGCGATTTTCAGGATGTCGGGCACGGTCGCGGTAAAGGCGATGGCGGTGGCGTGCAGGACGAAGATCACTTCGTTGCTGTAGGCCGGGAGTGCACGGCGCAGCATGCTGGGTATCAGCACCAGGATGAATACCTGGCTGCGGGTCATGCCCAGCGCCAGCGCGGCCTCGATTTCGCCGCGTGGGGTAGTGCGCAGCACGCCGGCCAGAATCTCGATGGTATAGGCGCAGGTGTTCAGGGCCAGTGCCAGGATCACGCAATGCATGCCGTCCCGAAAGAACCACCACAGGCTCGGCGATTCTCGGATCAAACTCAGGCTCGCCAGGCCGCTGTAGATGATCAGCAGTTGCACGAACAGCGGCGTGCCGCGAAACACCAGGGTGTAAAGCTGCACCGGCAGTCCCAGCCAGCGATTGCCGTAGGTGCGCAACAGCGCCAGCGGTATGGCCGCGCACAAACCGAGCACGGCAGACGTCACCAATAGCCATAAGGTGACAGCCAGGCCGCTCCAGCGGTAACCGTCTGACCAGAGGAAGTTCGGCCCGAACTCTTTGAGTATCTCGATCATGACATTCTCCGCTGCGGTTCAGGGCTGTAGCGCCGTTCCAGGTGTTTGAGCAGCAGGCTTGAAAGGACCGCGAAGACAAGGAATATCGCGGCGATCACCAGGTAGAAAAACATCTGCCTTGAGGTCGCATTGCCGGCCTGCTTGGCGACCTGGACCATGTCGTTGAGGCCCAGCAGCGAGATCAGGCCCGCGCTTTTCAACAGCACTTGCCAGATATTGCCTATGCCGGGCAACGCGAACCGCATCATCTGCGGCAGACGGATGCGCCGCAGCACTTGCCAATGGCTCATGCCATAGGCGCGCGCCGCTTCCAGCTGGCCGAACGGAATCGCCTGGAAGGCGCCGCGAAAGGTTTCGGTGCAATAGGCACCGTAGATGAAGCCGAGGGTGCCAATCGCCGTGCCATAAGGGTTCAACTGCAACGATTCACGGCCAAACGCTTCGGCGACTTGGTTCAGTCCGATCTGCGCGCTGTAGTAGATCAGCAGCATCAGCACCAGGTCCGGCACACTGCGCACCAGCGTGGTGTACACCGTCGCGGCCAGCCGCAGCGGCGCCAGTGGCGAGAGTTTCGCCAGGGCGCCGAGCAGGCCCAGCAGCAAGGCCACGCAAGCGGCCCACGTGGCAACCTGCACGGTGAGCCACGCGCCCTGGAAAATCAGATAGCCATACCCTTCGAGAAACATGCTTTCAGGCTCCGTACGGGTGATTATTTGGGCGAGATGTCAAAGTCGAAGTATTTTCTGGCGATGCGATCGTAGGTGCCGTTCTGGTGGATCCGTTCCAGCGCCTGGTTGATCTCGCCGGCCAGGGCCGTATCGCTTTTACGCAAGCCGATGCCGGTGCCCGGGCCGAAGATCTCCGGTGACTTGACCACCTCGCCGGCATAGCCGAAGCCTTTGCCCATGGGTTTCTTCAGCAGCCCTTCAGAGACGGCAATCGCATCATCGAACGCGGCATCCAACCGACCGTTGATCAAGTCCGAATAGGTCAAGTCGCTGCTCTGATACGGCACCACTTCCACGCCTTTGAGGCCCCACATCCGCTTGGCATAAACCTCAAACACGCTGCCCTGCTGCACACCGATGCGCTTGCCCCGCAAGGATTCGGCCGTCGGCTGCAACGGGCTGCCTTCAGGGGCGACCAAGCGTGCCGGGGTGTCATACAGGGTATTGGAGAAGGCGATTTCGGCTTTGCGTGCTTCAGTGATCGACAAGGCGGAGAGGATCGCGTCGAACTTCTTGCCCTTAAGGGCCGAAACCATGCCGTCGAAGGCGTTCTCCACCCAGACGCAACGGCGTTGCAACTCGCTGCACAGGCTTTCGCCCAACTCGATGTCGAAGCCGGTCAGCGAACCGTCCGGCTGCTTGGATTCGAACGGCGGGTAGGTGGGATCGACCCCGAAACGCAAGGGTTCGCCGGCGCCCCAGGTTATCAGCGGACTGGCCGCGAGCATCAAACCGATCAGACATCTTTTCATCGACAGGGTATCCACGACAGAGGGGTGGAACCGCCTCGGGCATCGGCCCGGGCAGCAGGCTTCAGCCTTGAAGGTTCAAGGCGTGTTTGAGCTGTTGGACGCGCTCGCTATCGACGGCCTGGCCATGGCCAAAGCCACCGGCCCAGCCGCACACTTGGCCGGCATGTTCGACGCCGCGTGAAAGGCATTCGGCAAGCGGGTGTCGGGCTTGCCAGGCGAGCAGGAACGCCGCGATAAAACCGTCGCCGGCGCCCATGCTGTCCACGAAGGCGCACGGCTGCGCGGGCTGCTCATGCACGCCTTGGGCGTCGACCGCGAGAGCGCCCAGGGCGCCACGGGTGATGACCACCACCACCGGCCCCCTGGCGCGCATCGCCTGCGCCAGGTCATGAGCCTCGCTTGACGACAGGTCGGGCGCCGAGAAAAAGGCAATGTCGACCTGCTGGATGAGCGCCTGCCAATCGAACTCGACCCAGTTGTCCGAGAAGTCGAATGACAGGCAGCCACTGGCCTGGCGAATCTGCGCCAGTTGGTGCTCAAGGCCGCTGTAGAGGCTGCTGTGCGCCAGCGCGAAGGTAGCGATATAGGCCAGGTCGTCAGGCTCGAGACGCAATTGGCGACACACACCCGGATCACTGCCAAGGAACAGCCGTTCGCCGTTGATGCTGTCGACACACGCCCAACCATTGGCGCCGTCCAGCCTGCTGCAACGGGCCACATCGACGGCTTCCTGTTGCAGGCAATCGAGCAAGTATTGGCCGTACCGATCACTGCCAACGCAGCCAAGGTAGGCGCTGCGAGCCCCCAGCCGTGCAGCAAACACCGCGACGTTGAGTGCGTTGCCACCGGGGTATTCAAGGTGTTGGTCCAGGTACACGTCCAGGGTGTTGTCGCCGACCGCGATCAGGCTGGCCATCTCAATACTCCGTTTTCCACATGTAGCGACGCGTTGTCAGTGGCTGCTGGTGCCAGACCGCGAGATGCGCGGCGATGCGTTCCACGGCGATGCCGACGATGTAGGGCGCGACGATAGCGCGGATCTCGGCGTCGATGCCCTCCATCGGGAAGTCCTTGGCGTCATAGACCATGACCCGTTCGGTGTAGCGCTGGCAAAATTGCACGACCCGCTCCATCTGCGCGCGACTGGGGTCTTCACCGACCAGCAGGAGCAGCGGGGTGGTCGCATCGATGGCTTCGAACGGGCCGTGAAAAAACTCCGCGGCTTCCACCGGCAGGCAGTGCAACCATTGGCTTTCCATGACCACGCAGACGCCGAACACATAGGCGGTGGTAAACATGGGGCCCGAGGCCAGGAAATACATGACGCGATCATCTTTGTAGAGGCGCGCCTCTTCGGTGGCCCGCAGGTCGTTATTGATTGCGGCATCGGCGAGGGCTTGTGGCAATGCCTTGAGTGAGCGGGTGAGCTTGGCCAGCAGCGGCCAGCCTTCGCGTTTGGCCAGGATCCCGCCGATCAAGGCCTGCAGCGTCATGAAGCAACCGAAATAGGCTTCGTCGGTACGTCCCAGCAGGAAGCAATGCTGGACTGATTGGGCCAGGGGCAGTTCGGCGGTCTGGGTCACGCCTACGGTGAGACAAGGTTTGTCCTGCAGAAAGCGTGCGGCGGCGATGGTTTCCTGGGTCGTTCCGGATTTGGACGCCAGGACCACCAAGGTGCGCTCGTCCAGGCGCGGCGGATCGATGTCCATGAAGTCGGCCGGGAAATAACGGCGCACTTCCAGGGTGTGGCTGTAGCGTTCAAGCCAGTACTGCAGGCCGAGCATGATGCGGTTGGGAGCGCCGCAACTGACGAAATAGATGCGGTCGATCCGCGTTGCCAGCTCCTGGCCATACGCTTGGGCGTCGTCGACGATATGCACGGATTGCTGCAAGGAAGCGATAAATGCATCCCGGTTGAACTGGATCGCCATGTGAGCTCCTGGGGGCTTGTTGCGGTTCATGATCACTATTTAGACCAAAAGCTATACCATGAAAAATACCATTACAAGGCTTTTCCCCCGTGGTCTAATAGGCGTATCGCATCGTTTTCGCGATGTTTCTCCAGGCGATTTTGTCGATGTTGGCATGCCCGCTGCGTTTACGGGCGGTTGATGGGTTCGCGATCACCCTGGCAGCGCCGAAAAAATAATCCAGGATGTAGACCATGAAAGTAACGCCTCCAAAATCCTCCGACGTTGCCCTGCTGGCGCCCGAACGCAAGCAGGTGGCCTGGCAGGCCGTGCAGGCTTTGCTGGAAATGCTGGAACGTCCGGAGTTCGGGCCGACCGAGCGGATCCCGGCGGAGCGGGACCTCGCCGAGCACCTGGGGATCAGCCGGATGACGCTGCGCAAGGCCCTGCAAACGCTGGTCGATCGCGGCATCCTGGAGCGTCGGGGCAACCGTGGCACCTTTGTCACGGCCCCAGGTGTCGAGCGACCGCTCAATACCGTGGCGCGCAAAGGCATTGCCGAAGTGGTCGAACAGGCCGGTGCGCGGCCGGGAAGTAAATTGCTCTACTTCGAGCAGACCCAGGCCAGCGCGCGCGTCGCCAGGTTGCTGAAGATCCAGGAAGGTGATGCGTTGCTGACTATCCGGCGCCTGCGCACCGTGGATCAAAAACCGTTCTGCATCGAGACCAGCTACATTCCCGCCGCCCGCGCACCCGACCTGGTGGCGGCGGACCTGATCGAAGGGGCCTCGCTGTATGCGTTGTTGCTGGCGCGCTACCAGATCGAAATAGACAGCGACGAGGGCACCCTGGGTGTCGCCACGATGAACGATCAGGAGGCGCGCCTGCTTGACGTCGAGCCCGGAACAGCAGCGCTGGTCTATCGCGGCGTGATCTTTGATCGCCAGGGCCAGCCGGTCGAATACCTCGTCTCGGTCAACCACCCTCAGCGCGTGGTTTTCAAATTGGCGGACAGTCGGGTCAGCAGCTTCAATACTGACGGTTCGTGACCCTTGCTACCGAGCAGTCAACCAGCCTTGGGGCCCTTCACTCATCCGGCGCTCTTTTACCGAGCGCTGGCCGGGCTACTGCAATACTATCCGAAGGTCGAGAGCGGCCCACCCCTAATACTGAGGCGCGGTCCAGATCGAAAGCTCTTTGAGCTTTATCTCGGTGGAAATATCGAATTCGGTTTGAAGCAACTGCGCCGCATCGTCGGTAATGCTTGCCGAGCACTGTAGGCCCAGCACGAAACCGTTCGCCCTTGCGCCGGCCTTGACTGCCATGATCATTGACCCGGACTTTTGAATTTCCGCCATGATTTTGTCCGCCTGGCGAATGATCGAAGCGGGAAGTTGTTTCTTGAAATCGGCCATTTTGTACTCCAAACGCACACAAGGTGTTGCTGGCTTAACGCCATTATACGGAGCTGCATGCTCTCTGATCTAGGAGATTCATGGGAGGTTGCTGCGTTCAAAAAATAAGGATCCAATTCCGCTCGGCGTTGCACCGCGGGATTTTTGCCAACCTGACACCGCTATTTCCAGGCAGATACCCGCGCAGCGGCGCGGTGAGGCAATTGAAACTTCTGGAGGCCTGGGACGATCTTCTGAACATCAGCCAACAGGAGGACAGGTAATGAATTGCTATCTGTGCGGGCTACAAGCGAAGCAGTCCGAAGAGGACCAAGGCAGTGAACTCGTCGACTGTTCCGACTGCGGTACCTACAAAATTTCCAGCATTGTCCTGAGAGAACTGGGGTCCAAGACGTTCAACTACCCGAAAATGCGCGATGACCTGCACCGCCAGCGGCAGTTCAACGCCACCGCCGTGGCCGAGATCAATACGCAGACGGCGATCTGGGCTTGAACTCTGCGCTCGTTGGTCCGGGGTAGGACTTGCATGACGATCCGCGAGCCCTGCCGAATCGCTACTGGGCATGCCAGCCTAACTGCCTGGAAATCTGCCGAGTGGCTTCCATCAGCCGATCGACGTAATCCTGCTTGAGTTCTTCGCGAAACCGAAAGCAGGGGAATGACACACTCATCCCTCCGATCACGTGGCCGAAACGGTCGCGGATCGGTGCGGCCAGGCAGCGCATATTATCTTCGAATTCCTCATGGTCTTCGGCATAGCCCTGGGCGCGTACCACGTCCAGCTCTTGCAGATATGCCTCGATGCTGACCAGGGTATTGGCGGTACGGCGCTCGAAGCTTTCTTCCTCCAAGTGGGCGATCAGCTCCGGCTGGTCCAGCCAGGCCATGAGCACCTTGCCGATCCCGGTGCAATACAGCGGCGCACGTCGGCCGATGCGCGAGTACATGCGCAGGTTGTACTTGGAGTCGATCTTGTGCACGTAGACGATGCTGCCTTCGTCAAGGATGCCCAGGTGGACGGTCTCGCCCGTCAGTTCATTGATACGGCGCATGCCCGGTTCCGCCTCGCGGACGATGTCCAGGTGGGGCAGAGCCTGGGCGCCCAATTCAAATAGCCGAACGCTGAGCCGATAGCGGTCCTCGGCGTCTTGCACCACATAGCCGCGCGCTTTGAGGGACTGCAGGAACCGGTAAACCGTGCTTTTGGACATGTCCAGTTTCTGCGCGATTTCCGATACGCCGCTTTCCTCTGGATGCTCGGCCAGCGCTTCAAGCACGGCCAGGGTCCTTGCGACGGCGGAAACCAGTTCGTTGTTCTGGAGGGTACTGTTGTCCATGAAGGCTCCAACGGAAACGGAAAACCCAAGAATATACGCTGGCGAATCAAAACGCTGTTTCATTTTTCTTGACGGTGTAGGAAATCTGATTAAAACTCGGGCCCAGTCAGTAAGAATGAAACGCCGTTTTAAAAACAACAAAGGCGCCAGTGATGAACGCGATTCCAGGGCACTGCCCGCAACCCCTGTCAGGCCGCCGCGTCAACGTGGCGCTGATCGGCGAGTGCATGATCGAGATGCGCGGCGATCCCGCCTCAGGCTTCAGCCAGACCTTCGGCGGCGACACGCTCAATACAGCCGTCTACCTGGCGCGACTGAGTCCCGCCGCCCGAATTGCCGTGGACTACGCCACTGCCATCGGCGCCGATAGCTTCAGCGACGCCATGCGTCAGTCGTGGCGCGAGGAGGGTGTCGGAGAGCAACATGTACGGGTGATCAAGGATGCGCTGCCGGGCTTGTACTTCATCCAGACCGATACCCAGGGCGAGCGACGCTTTCTGTATTGGCGGGGCGAAGCCGCAGCGCGCAGCCTGTTCGACGGCCCGCAAGCAGATGCCGTGTTGCAGGCCCTTGCTGATTACGACTACCTCTATCTGAGTGGCATCAGCCTGGCGATTTTGACGCCCACTGGCCGCGAGCGGCTGATGCACGCCTTGCGCCTGGCGCGTGAAGCCGGCACGCGCATTGTCTTCGACAACAACTACCGCCCTCATCTCTGGCCTGATGCCCAGTCGGCACGACAGGCCTATGGCGACCTGCTGCGCCTGACTGACCTGGCCCTGGTTACCTGGGAAGACGACGCAGCGCTGTTCGGTTATGCCGATGTCGAGGCGTTGTTCCGTGCTTACGCGGCGTTCGGCGTGGGTGAAATCGCTCTCAAGCGCGGCGCCGCCTCGTGCCTGGTGCAGTGCGATTCGGGTCGTTTCGACGTGCCCGCCGAGCCGGTGCGGCAGGTCGTTGACACCACGGCGGCGGGCGATTCCTTCAGTGCGGCCTATCTTTCGTGTCGCCTCCAAGGCGGTGACCCCCAACGGGCGGCGCGCTGGGGCCATCGTTTGGCGGCCCAGGTCGTGCAGCATCGCGGTGCACTGATCCCCAAGGCCGCCATGCCGGGCATGAGCATGCCTTCCTTTTCTTCTGCCGCAGAGGCCTGACCTTATGAAAATCATTGAAGCCCGCGTGATCGTTACCTGCCCGGGTCGCAACCTGATCACATTGAAAATCGTCACTGATTCGCGCATTTACGGCATTGGTGATGCGACCTTGAATGGCCGCGAACTGGCGGTGGTCGCCTACCTTGAAGAGCACGTATTGCCCGCCTTGATCGGTCGCGATGCCCAGCGCATCGAGGACATCTGGCAGTACCTGTATCGCGGCGCCTACTGGCGCCGTGGTCCGGTGACGATGACCGCGATCGCCGCCGTGGACGTCGCGCTGTGGGACATCAAGGCCAAGGCCGCGCAGATGCCGTTGTACCAGTTGCTCGGGGGTAAAAGTCGCGAACGGGTCATGGTCTACGGGCATGCCACGGGCAAGGACATCGAGGGGTGCCTGGACGAAGTCGCCCGGCATGTCGAGCTGGGTTACAAGGCGGTGCGCGTGCAATGCGGGATTCCCGGCATCGCCACTACCTATGGCGTGGCCAAGCGCAGCGGTGAACGTTATGAACCCGCCGACAGCGACCTGCCCGCTGAACATGTGTGGGACACCGCCAAATACCTGAACCATGTACCCAAGCTGTTCGCCGCCGTGCGCGAGCGATTCGGCGATGACTTGCACATCCTGCACGACGTGCACCATCGCCTCACACCGATTGAAGCGGGGCGCCTGGGCAAGGCGGTGGAGCCTTTCAACCTGTTCTGGCTGGAAGACTGCACCCCGGCCGAGAATCAGGAAGCCTTCCGCCTGATCCGCCAGCACACCACCACGCCGCTGGCGGTGGGTGAAGTGTTCAACTCCATCCATGACTGCCGCGAGCTGATCCAGGAGCAGCTGATCGACTACATCCGCGCCACCCTGGTACATGCCGGTGGCATCACCCATGTGCGCCGCATTGCTGACTTTGCTGCGCTCTACCAGGTGCGCACCGGCTTTCATGGCGCCACCGACCTGTCGCCGGTGTGCATGGGCGCGGCGCTGCATTTCGATACCTGGGTGCCCAACTTCGGCATTCAGGAGCACATGCCCCACGACGAACGTATCGACGAAGTGTTTCCACACGCCTATCGCTTCGAGGATGGCCACTTTACACCGGGCGAAACGCCGGGGCATGGCGTCGACATCGACGAGAGCCTGGCGGCGAAATACCCCTACAAGCGCGCCAGCCTGCCGGTCAATCGCCTGGAAGACGGCACGCTCTGGCATTGGTAAGCGCTGCCTCGATTGATTTGATAACGACAGAACACAGAGTGCCACCCGCCCTGTCAGGAGTTACCCGATGAAAGCATTTCAAGTAAGAGCCCCTTTTGAATACGGCCTGGCGCAAGTCGAGGTGCCCCACGTCGCGCCTGGCGAAGTCAAGGTTGACGTCGCCTACGCCGGTATCTGCGGCTCGGACATGCACATCATTCACGGGCAAAACGCCTTTGTGCGGTTTCCGCGTGTGACCGGCCATGAGTTCTCCGGCGTGGTACGGGAAGTGGGCGAGGGGGTCGATAATCTCAAGGTCGGCGACCGCGTGTGCATTGACCCGGTCATCAGCTGTGGCACCTGTTATCCCTGCCGAATCAACCGACCGAACGTCTGCACCCGGCTGCAAGTGATTGGCGTGCACCGCGATGGCGGGTTCAGCGAGCAAGTCTGCGTCCCCGCGGACAATGCCCACCGCTTGCCGGACTCGATGTCCCTGAGCCATGCCGCGCTGGTGGAACCGTACACCATCGCCCTCAACGTGCTGGACCGCATGCAGCCCGAACCGGGCGACAGCCTGTTGATCTACGGCGCGGGCGTGATCGGCTTGACGCTGGTGCAGATGGCACGGGCGCTGGGGATGACCGATATCACCGTGACCGACGTCCTCGATACACGTCTGGAGGCGGCCAGGGCACTCGGGGCCAGCCGCACCCTCAACGGCAAGGACGTCGACGTCGAAGCAACGATGCGCGAATTGACCCAAGGCGAAGGCGTGCCGCTGATTGTCGACGCCGCCTGCATCCCCGCGCTGATGCCGCAAATGGTGCGCCTGGCCTCGCCTGCGGGACGTATCGGCCTGCTGGGTTTCAACACCGTGCCGAGCGACCTGGTGCAGTTGGAAATGATCAAGAAAGAACTGACGCTGGTGGGCTCGCGCCTGAACAATCGCAAATTTCCGAAGGTGATGGAGCTGATCGCCAGCGGAAAATTGCAGGTGCGGGAACTGATCAGCCACCGCGTGAGCTTCGACGAAATGCCGGGGGCCATCGATCTGATCGAAAACCATCCCGAACAAACCCGCAAGGTTCTCGTGGAACTGAGCGGCGCGCATCCCTAGTCATCCGTAGACACGCGTGCCCACACGGGCACCCTCACCGAATAAACACAAGAAGCGGGAGGTTCCAATGTTTGGTCAAGGTCGCACATTAATCATCATCATGCTGTTCCTGGCGGGCGTCATCAATTACCTGGATCGGTCGGCATTGTCCGTTGCCGCGCCGTTCATCCAGAAAGACTACGATCTTTCGACGGGTGAAATGGGCATGATCTTCAGTAGTTTTTTCGTCGGTTATGCCGTGTTCAACTTTATCGGCGGCTGGGCGGCCGATCGCTACGGCGCGAAAACCACGCTGCTGTTGGCAATGGTGCTGTGGTCGCTGTTCAGCGGTCTCACGGTGCTGACGGTTGGCTTTGCCTCGCTGGTATTGATCCGCATCCTGTTCGGCATGGGTGAAGGGCCGTTGAGCGTGACCACCAGCAAAATGGTCAATAACTGGTACACCCCCAAGCAAAGGGCGCGGGCCCTGGGCACGTCAATGTCCGGCACACCGTTGGGCGGCGCCATTTCCGGGCCGGTGGTGGGCTTCATTGCCGTCACCTACGGCTGGAAGGTGTCGTTCATTATCATCATGGCGATCGGCCTGGTCTGGGCGGCGGTGTGGTACAAATTCGTCAAGGAGCGGCCTGAAGGCGCGGGCGCCGAGGATATCCTGCGGGCCGAGGGTCAAAGCGAGCTGGCGGCGCAGCCGGTGTTCCCGCTGCGGTACTACCTCAAGCAGCCCACGGTGCTGTTCACGTCCCTGGCATTCTTCTCCTATAACTACACGTTGTTCTTCTTCCTGACCTGGTTCCCCAGCTACCTGACCATGGCCCACGGCCTCAACGTCAAGGACATGAGCATCGCCACGGTCATTCCCTGGGTCCTGGGGTTCCTCGGCCTGGCCCTGGGCGGTTTCATTTCCGACTTCGTGTTCAAGAAAACCGGGCGGATGATGTTCTCGCGCAAGGTCGTACTGGTGACCTGCCTGTTGCTCTGCGCCGCGTGCATTGCGGTTGCCGGGGTGGTCAAGACCCTGTACCCGGCAGTTATCCTCGTCGCCCTGGCGGTGTTCTTCCTTTACCTCACGGGTGCCATCTATTGGGCGATCATCCAGGACACCGTGCCTGCCGCGCGGGTGGGTGGCGTCAGTGGCTTCATGCATTTCCTGGCGAATACCTCGGGCATCATTGGTCCGACCTTGACCGGCTTTCTGGTGCAATTCACCGGTTCGTTCACCAGTGCGTTCCTGCTGGCGGGATTGTTGACCGTGATTGGCGCCGTGTGCGTAGCGCGTTATGTCACACCGCTTTCGGCGGCGGATACCGGTAACGCGCAGGCAGTAAGCCCGCAACCCGTTTCGGCCCTGAGCCGACCATAACTCAAAGGAGCCTGTCGATGCCCACCGTGAACCGTGTGCCCTCAGCCGGCACTGTCCGTGACATCGGGATCGTGCATCTTGGCCTGGGGGCGTTTCATCGCGCCCACCAGGCGGTCTACCTGCAACGCCATCTCAATCGGCATGGCGAAAGCGATTGGGGGTTGTGCAGCGCCAACCTGCGCTCGAATCGCACATTGGTTAATCAATTACGCGCGCAGGAGGGTCGCTATCATGTGGCCGAATACCGTGACCGCGAGCGGGTGACGCTGCGTGAGATCGGTGTACTGCGCCAGGCCTTGTATGTGGGCGAGGGCGGCCATGAGCTGGAGCAACTGTTGCAGCGCATGGCCGCGCCGCAAACCCGGATCGTCACGCTCACCGTCACCGAGAAAGGTTATTGCCTGAACCCGGCCACTGGGCAGTTGCGTACGGAAGATCCAGCGATTGTCCATGACATTGCGCATTCCCGAGCGCCGCGCACGGCGCCCGGTATTGTCCTCGAAGCCCTGCGCCGCCGCCGCGCCGCAGGCACGCCTGCGTTTACGGTGCTGTGCTGCGACAACATGCCCGACAACGGCCAGCGCACTCGCCAGGCGGTGAGCGCGTTGGCGGCGTTGCAGGACCCAGTCCTGGCGCAATGGGTCAATGAGCATGTGGCGTTCCCGGGCTGCATGGTTGACCGGATCGTTCCCGCCATGGACGGCGAGTCCTTCACGCGGCTGGAGCAGCAACTGGATTGCCCCGACCGTGCGGCGGTGGTCTGTGAAAGCTTCAGCCAGTGGGTGATCGAAGATCACTTTCCTCTCGGGCGTCCGGACTGGGAGGAGGAAGGCGTGCAGATGGTGGGCGATGTGCGTCCATTTGAAACCATGAAGCTGCGCATGCTCAACGGCAGCCATTCGTTGCTGGCCTACGTGGGGCTGCTGGCCGGCCACGACTTGGTGTTCGAAGCCATCAAGGATGCGGATCTCGCGCGTTTCATCGCACGCTATATGGCCGAGGAAGCCGCGCCGACCCTGGCCATGCCGGCGGGTATCGATCTTGCGCTCTACGCCCGCGATCTCAAGGCGCGATTTGCCAATGACAGCCTGCAACACCGTTTACGCCAGATCGCGATGGACGGTTCGCAGAAACTGCCGCAACGCTGGTTGCTTGGCGCGCAGCAATTGCTCGGTGAAGGGCGTGACCTGAGCTGTACCGCATTGGGTATCGCGGCCTGGATTCACGACTGCACGCAACCGCGCCCCGACGGTTCGGCACCGGTGATCGACGATCCCTTGAGCGCCACCTTTGCCGAGCTTGCCGGCCGGTTCGAAGGCGCTGCCTTGGTGGATGCCTTTCTCGGCCTGGACGAGGTGTTCCCGGCCAGCCTGTCGGATCGCCCTGCCTTTCGTGACGCTGTACAACGCGCCTATGCCGCCCTGGTCCGCGATGGCATGGTCAGCCTTTTGCACAACTTTGCCGTACACCACTAACAGGAAAGGAGCACAGCATGGAACACACATGGCGTTGGTTTGGCCCCAAGGATCCGATCTCCCTGGCGGACGTGCGTCAAACCGGCGCGACCGGCATCGTCACCGCGCTGCACGAGATTCCCAATGGCCAAGTCTGGCCGGTGGAAGCTATCGCGGCGCGCAAGCAGATGATCGAAGCCGCGGGCTTGAGCTGGTCGGTGGTGGAAAGCATTCCGGTGCACGAAGACATCAAGCGCGGCTGCGGCCGGCGTGATGAGTACATCGCCAATTATCAGCAAAGCGTGCGCAACCTGGCGAGCTGCGGCATCGATATCGTGTGCTACAACTTCATGCCGGTGCTCGACTGGACCCGCACTGACCTGGCTTGGGAGCTGGCGGATGGCGGTTGGGCGCTGCGTTTCGATCAAACCGCGTTCGCTGCGTTCGACCTGTTCATCCTCCAGCGCCCGGACGCCCAGGCCGAATACAGCGCCGAAGATATCCAGAGGGCCAAAGCCTACTTCGAGCAACTGACGCCGGCCCGCAGCGAAGTATTGGTCAATACCTTGATCGCCGGTTTGCCCGGTGCCGAGGAGCATTACAGCCTGGATGACTTTCGGGCGTTGCTGCGCACCTACGCCGACATCGACGCCGACAGGTTGCGTGAGCACCTGGGGTATTTTCTGCGCGCGGTGATACCGGTGGCAGAGGAAGTGGGCGTGCGCATGGCGATCCATCCGGACGATCCACCCCGTGCGCTGCTTGGCTTGCCGCGCATCCTGTCGACCGCCGATGATGCCCAGTGGCTGCTGGACGCTGCTCCCAGCGCCGCCAATGGCCTGACATTCTGCACCGGCTCTTATGGCGTGCGTGAAGACAACGATCTGGTGGCGATGGCCAAGCACTTTGCGCCGTTCATCTACTTCACCCACCTGCGTTCAACCCGCCGCGAAGCCGACCCGCGCAGCTTCCACGAGGCCCATCACCTGGACGGCGACGTCGACATGGTCGGGGTCATTGGCGCGCTGGTGGCCGAAGAACGCAGGCGTGAACGCGAAGGCGGCCCACGCTTGCCGCTGCGTCCTGACCATGGGCATCAACTGCTCGACGACCAGCACCGTAAAAGCAACCCAGGCTATTCGCTGTTCGGTCGCCTCAAGGGGCTGGCGGAAATCCGTGGTGTGGAATTGGCGGTGCGCCAACAACTGCCTTGATGGCATGAAAACGCAGCAAGTCGCCAGCGGGCAAACCGTTGGCTACTTGTTCTGTCCATTGGCCGTGAGCTCTTGCGGCTCCAGCGCTTGCAACCAACGATTTTCCGAACGGCTCAGATGCTGGCGCATTGAGGTTTGTGCACCGAGCACGTCTTTTTGGGCCACGGCGCGAAGGATTGCTTCATGCTCGATGACGGCCGCTTGCCAGGTCAAAGCGTTCTCTGAATGTTTGCTCAAGTGCGCCGAGATAGGGTTATGTCGCTCGTCAAAGAGCCCGGTGATGATCCGGACCAAGGCAGAGTTGCCGCTCATTTTAGCCAGGCGATGGTGAAACTTGCGGTCATCCTCCAGCGGCGGCAAACCCTTTTCGATGGAGGCACGCATGGCATCAATGCATTCCTGAAGGTAGCGATAGTCGCTTTTTTTAGCGTGCAGACAAGCCAGAATTATCGACTCACCCTCGATCAAGGCACGCGCCTGCATAAGCTCCGAGGGACTTTCGCCGAGCGTTACGGTGTTATTTGTGCCTTCCAGGGCCAGGGCTCTGACGTACACGCCTGAGCCCATCTTGATGTCAACTACGCCTTCTATTTCCAGGGCGATCAGCGCTTCGCGCAGCGAGGGCCTGGAAACACCAAGGCGTTGCGTCAAATCCCGCTCGGGAGGAAGTCGTGAGCCGAGTTTGAAATCCCCCTGCAAGATGTAGTTTCGAAGCTGGTCGGCGATTTTCTGATACGGCTTTCGCTCAGAGGCGTTTGTCGGTGCGGCCATCGGTACGGCGTCCATCAGGAAGTTTGCGAAGGCTACCATAGCTCGGGTGAGTGGCTGTTCGTTTCACATCACCGCGCCCATCTGCCAGGGCAGGAACTCGTTGTCGCCCAAGCCGTTTTCTTCGCTGCACGTGGGGCGTCCGGAGGCGGTGTCGAGCATCAATTGAAACAGCCGTTCACCGGCCTGCGCCACCGATTCCAGGCCATCGACAATACCGCCGGCATTGAAGTCCATATCCAGTTCCATGCGATGGAACAGGCGGGTGTTGGTAGCAATTTTTAAAGAGGGAGTGGGTTTGCACCCGTAGGTCGAGCCACGGCCTGTGGTAAAGCAGATGAGATTCGCGCCTCCCGCTACCTGGCCGGTGGCTGACACGGGGTCGTAGCCAGGCGTGTCCATGAATACCAGTCCGTGGGTATCGATCGTTTGGGCGTAGTGATAGACGCCCATTAACCCGGTGGTGCCGGCTTTCGCCACGGCGCCAAGGGATTTTTCCAGAATGGTGGTAATGCCCCCGGCCTTGTTGCCAGGGGAGGGGTTGTTGTTCATGTCACCGTCATGGTGGCGTACGTAGGCTTCCCACCAATGGATGCGCGCCATCAACTTTGCCGACACCTCGGCCGAGACGGCGCGTGCCGTCAAGAGGTGTTCAGCGCCATAGATTTCTGGCGTTTCCGAAAGAATGGCACTGCCGCCGTGCCGCACAAGCCGGTCCACCGCCGCCCCGAGTGCCGGGTTCGCGGTGATGCCTGAGTAACCATCCGAGCCGCCGCATTGCAAACCCACGCTGAGGTGGCTGGCCGCAACGGTGGTACGCCGCAAACTATTGATGATGGGCAGCATCGCTTCAATGTGCGCGATGCCCCGTTGTACGGCTTCGCGAGTACCGCCCGCTTCCTGAATAATCAGACTGGCCTTGAGCGTGGCTGAGCGATCCCCCAGTTCATTCATCAAAGGCGTCAGTTGGTTGACCTCACAGCCCAGGCCGATCAATAACACACCGGCAAAATTGGGGTGATCGGCGTAGCCGCGCAAGGTCCGTTTGAGGATATCGATCCCTTCACCTTTCGCCCCCATGCCACAACCGCTGCCATGGGTAATTGCGACAACGCCATCGACGTGGGGGAAGTCTTTCAGGCGCTCGGCAGAGAACGCATTGGCGATGTGTTTGCAGACGGTTGCCGAGCAGTTAACGCTGGAAATAACACCGATGTAATTGCGTGTGCCGACGCGCCCATCATCGCGGACAAACCCCTCGAAGGTCGCCGGTTCATGGCTGAACACCGTGGGCACATAGCGGTTCTGCACGCTGTGTTCGGCGTTGGTGGCGGGCATGTCCAGGTTGTGTACATGGACGTAATCACCGGGTTCGATGCCGCGAGTGGCCAAGCCTATGGTTTGGCCGTACTTGAGCACCTGTTGGCCGGCCAACACTGCACGCAGGGCGATCTTGTGGCCGGATGGAATCGGTTGCCGGGCGATCAGCGCGATACCGTCGGCGCTGAGGTGTTGGCCTGCGGCGATATCGCCTCGAGCCACGGCAACATGGTCGCCGGGTGTCAACACCAGCAAGGACTGACTGTCACTCATCAGGTCTCTCCTAACACTCGATGATTGCTTTGACGACGCCTTGTTTGGGGTCGAGCAATGTGGCGAACGCGCTGGGGACATCGCTGAGCGTCAGTCGATGGGTATTGAGGGCGGCGTGCGGAATCAAGCCGTTGCGCAAGCATTGCTCTACATAATGGAAGTCTTCGTGGGTGGCGTTGCGGCTGCCCATCAACGTGGCTTCGCGTTTGTGGAATTCGGGGTCGGAGAACGTGATGGAATCGCGAACCACCGAAATCATCACATAGGTGCCGCCGTGCGCGATGAACTCAAACCCACGCTCCATGGCCCGGGCATTGCCGGTGGCATCGAACACCACGTCGAAAAAGTCACCCTCGGTCAGTTCCGCAAGCAATTCCTTGTCGCCTTCGCCGATTTTCACCGCCGCGAGAATCTGCAGGTGTTCCTTGCAGAATGCCAGGCGATCATCGCGCGTATCCAGAACGGTGACCCGCGCGCCACGCAGACTGGCGAAAATCGCCGCCGCCATGCCGATCGGGCCGGTGCCGACCACCAGCGCACGTTTATCCGCCTGTACATTTGAACGCCGTACGGCATGAGCGCCGATAGACAGGAATTCGATCATCGCGGCCTGATCGAGTGACACGCCCACCGCCTTGTGAACGAATGCCTGGGGAATGCTCAGGTATTCGGTGAAGGCCCCGTCGCAATGAACCCCCAGCACCTGGATACGCGTGCAGCAGTTGGTCTTGCCCTGGCGGCAGGCGATGCATGTTCCGCAGGAAAGATAGGGCATCACGTAGACGACATCGCCACTTTTGAGGTCGCTGGCGCTGTCAGCTTCTTCCACTACCCCGGAGAACTCGTGCCCCATCACCCGCGGGTAGTCGAGGTAGGGCTGATTGCCGGTGAAAATATGCAGATCGGTGCCACAGACCCCGACGCGCTTGATGCGGATAAGGATTTCGCCGGGCTTCCTGGCCGGTTTTTCACGCTCTACGGCGGTTAACGAACCGGGTTCGTTACAGATGACAGTCAGCATATTGAAGCTCCTTTGTGGGGAGCCACGCGACAGGTGGCGATGAGCACAAGAGGGAAGCGAGCGAACGGCGGGCGATGGGGTGCATACATTCAGGCGATCTCTTTTTTGTTGTAGGCGGACACATGCCCGCCCGAGTGATCAGAACTGAAAACCTACGCGCCGGATGCGATATTGGCAATACCAATTGTTAATAAATGAATTTTGGACTGACCAGTTTAAATGTGTCGCGGGAGCGAACGGGGCAGTACAGGCCAGTGCCTGCCAAGGGTGGCGGGTGGAAAGAAGGGAGGTGGTGCCAACGGCGGCCAGTGGGCCAGGCCGTCGGCAGAGTGCATCATTACTCGACGGTACAGATCCACAGATGGTTGTGCCGATAGGGCGCACGGGTGAAATGGACATCTGAAACCAGTTTCATCCCGCGCTCTTGCAGTGCTTCGGTCAGTTGTACGAGTGTCTCTGCCTGGATAGTCATTGCTGTCACCTCGTCAGATTTACCGCGTTCATAATTCTTGACCGGGCGGGCAACTGGCTAATTCAAAATTTCTACGTGGACGATTGATACACGGTGCTTTTCATTGGATTTATGGGGGGCTGTTTCAACATTCAGTGGCCCGGCAGAGGGTAGTGCTTGATGCGGCAAGGGTAGTCCTTGCCGTCGCCTTTACAGATGCCATCCAGGTAGCGGTAATCAACGCGCACCACGTGCCCTTTTTTAGGCCAGGTCCGGCGCGGAAGCACAGCCTGGTAGTCCGAAGTTTCCGGCGTAAACAGGATAGTCGCGCCTTGTTCCGGGCAGATCACAGTGGCCGTCTTTGCGCTCACTTTGAGGATCTCGGCCTGCAACTGTGGAAACGGTTTTGTCACGGTACCGGTAATACGCAACTCCATCCTGCAGATTTGCCAGGATGATGCCAGGACGGGTTGGCAGAACATTGAAAGCATTACCGTAAACAGCACGTAGCAGGGTGCCTGATTTTTCATTATTGGCGTTGCTCTTCGATCAATGTGCTAGAGGGGAGGCAGTGCCAAGTGGCGGGAGAGCGGTGGTATCAATACCCTCACCTGCATCTTCGGCTGCTTAGCGCTGTTGACCAGACGTCCTGATCGCATCGCAGGCAATGCGCACCTTGTTCTTCCTGAAGATGCACAGTGAAACCGCAATTCACGCAGCAATAGAGCGCAGAAGTCGGTGCTGTCTTGAACTCTGGACGGTGCTCCACCGGGAGGACGGATAACCCAGGCCGTAGATCTTCCTGGTCATAGAAATAAAGGCTGATATCGCCGTCAGTCTCCACTAGCCCCAACCTCACCTGGCCCAGGTGTTCAACGCCTTGTTGCCGTAACTCCATCAGCAGTTCGCTCGATGAAATATTCAGTTTGTCCAGCGATTTGAGCTCGTATTGGCCCTCGCTGATAACAGTCACAGGCAAACCATCTATCCAGGCTTCAAATGTCTTGCTCTTCGTCATGATCAGCACGGTAGTGCGATAAAGGAGCAGGAGCGTTAGAAAAACCATGGCGACCGGCAACAGCGGAACGTCGTGGTAGAAAGACACGTCCCCGGCAGCGGAGCCCAGCGTCAGAATAACGACTAGCTCAAAGAGTGATAGCTGTCTTATGCCACGCCTACCGCTTGACTTTAAGAATAGAAAAACAGCAAAAAAGGCAAAGGTTGCTCGCAAGCCAACCTCTAACAAAAACGACAGAGGGAATTCATCTATCAACATCCGCTGGAGATCGAAGGGGGACATCATTGCCTCTGTGAATTTAGAACAATCGGCCTGAAAGAACGCCTGACTGCGTGAACCAGAATGGTTGCCAGTGCTTCAGCGTTGACCAAGACGTCCGGGTCGTCCTTGACGATGGCTTCAGCAGGCATACTTGCTACGTTAGCATCGTTCGGGTCTTGAACGAGGTTCAAGCCACCCGCCGTCCCAATGGCAATCGCTCCGTGCGCTCCATCAGCCCCATTGCCGGACAGGATCACGCTGATCACTCGGGGGCCGAAGACTTCAGCAGCGGTCTGAAACAGACGGTCGACTGCTGGCCTGCTGAAATTCACTTTCGGCCCGTCACTTAAAAAAACCAGGCCAGAAGCCGAAACCTCGAGGTGTTTGTCGGGCGGAGCCAGGTAGACACGGCCAGGCAGGATAGCGTCGCCATGTTCGCCATAAGCTACCGGCATGAATGAGGATTGTTGAAGAATGGTCGCCATCATTTTTGGGCTTGAAGAGTGAGTATGCAAAACGATCAAAATTGCCGCAGGGAATTGCGCTGGCAGACCACGGAGTATTTCTTTCAATGGTTCAATACTTCCCTCTGACCCGCCGATAACAATGATGTCTCTGTATTGGACACTAGTGTCTGACATCATTTTCTCTCCTGCTTGAGGGCTTTTCGGTCGTCTTGGTACCTAGCGCGGCGATCAAGAAAGGGGCCGGTTGATTCCATGCCACCGAGTTTAGCGATTCAGCCTGGGACGTCTACAGTGCGCGCTCAATTAAAGCGCTGGAATGAACGATGGGCATGCCTTGCCAGGCGTTCAGCGTTCTTGCGGCGGATCGTATTGCGGCTTATATGGAATATTGCCTTATTGCTATACACCCTAAAGGCGCATATAACTGAGGGGCAGTACATATTTTTTCAGGGTTTTATCCATATGCTTAGCCAGGCCGAAAAACGCGTTAGAACAAAGTTTGTGAAATATGCTCGCAGAGAGTCGCACACTATAGCCCTTGGGCAGGGAGCGTATGCGAAGCAACATCTTAATTTGGTGACGATGATTCTTAGCATGACAAAAAACGGTATTTTCACACTCGGCCAGCAAGCAGGCTTAGTCTTGAGAGCCAACGATTCACTCTATAAAGGAGCAAACCTTTTAACTCATTTCCTGGTTTAGGTTCGGCAGCATTCTTCCTTGACCAACAGATCCAAGTTGCAATCAGCGCTCATTTGCCTATCCGGGGCGTCACGCCGCAATCATCAACGAACGACAGCTGGACAGGAGAGAGAGGCGGGCGCCTTGTCTGTTTTCCAGATCGGACCTCCCGTCACAATCAGTAAGTTGACATCGTCCAACCGAATCGCCTCGATGGCCAGGTTGGGGCTAATGGCCATGCCTGCAGATCTGCGGTTGCGTTTGCGCCCCGGTGGGCGAGTCCCCGTTGGCGACAGAACTGCAGGGGTCAGATAGTGGGCTAGTGGGCAAATAATTACGCAAGTATTATCCTTTGAAATAGACTGGCCTAACGTTAATCAGACTGGGTGTATCAGGATGACATCTTCGACAGGTTGGTCAGCATTGCTCCTCGGGAAAAATGGATTGCGCTCCGCGGCATTGGCAGGAGGCGTTGCGCTTCACGCGATCAATGTCTACTTGGTGACGACGATTCTGCCTTCAGTGGTCGCCGACATCGGCGGCCTCGACTATTACGCCTGGAACACCACCTTGTTCGTGGTGGCCTCGATCATCGGCTCGGTGCTGTCGACCAAATGCCTGGCAGGATTGGGCCCCAGGGCTGCCTATGTCTGGGCAGGAGTGATCTTCGCCATCGGCTGCGCGGTGTGCAGCCTGTCGCCGAACATGGCGGTCATGATTCTCGGCCGGACGATTCAAGGGCTGGGTGGGGGGTTATTGTTCGCGCTGCCATACGCCATGATCCGCCTGGTATTTGCCGAGCCATTGTGGCCGCGGGCGATGGCATTGATCTCTGGCATGTGGGGAGCGGCAACGCTGATCGGGCCGGCGGTGGGCGGCATTTTCGCGGAGTACGACGCTTGGCGCGCAGCCTTTTTTGCGCTCATTCCGGTCACTGCGTTGTTCATGTTGTTGGCCTGGTCGCTGCTACCGAAGAAAAGCGTCGAGGCACCTCGACATGTCGGAGTTCCGATGGCGCAGCTGGTGCTGTTGAGTGGCGTGGTGCTGGCGATTTCGGTAGGCAGTATCAAACCGGATGCGCTGTATAGCGTCCTGGGCCTGGCGGTCGGTCTGTTGCTTCTGTATTTCGTCTACCAAGTGGAAGTGCGTGCGACCTTGCGGTTGTTGCCCAAGGGCGCGATGACGGCCCGCAATGCATTGCTGCCGTTGTATTTCTCCATGAGCTTGATGGTGATAGGCATGACCAGCGAAGTCTTCGTGCCGTATTTTCTGCAAATACTGCACCTTCAGACACCGCTGCTGGCCGGTTACATCAGCGCGCTAATGGCGGCAGGCTGGACGTTGGGCGCGCTGTACAGTTCTGGGTTGAAGCCCGATTCAGCGACCCGCGCGATTGGCATCGCACCGTTCTGCATTGTCGCAGGGCTAATCGTGGCGTTTATCTTCGTGCCGCGCTCGGGGCCTTCGACCATCAACGTGGCAGGTGTGTGTGTCGGGATGCTGGTGATTGGCCTCGGGATTGGCCTGGCGTGGCCGCATTTGCTGACTCGCGTACTGGAGAGCGTGTCCGAGGATGAAAAGGAATTGGCGGGTGCGTCGATCACCACTGTCCAATTGATCGCCACGGCCATCGGCGCGGCATTGGCCGGCATGATCGTAAACCTGAGCGGGTTCTCTTCGCCCGGTGGGGTTGCCGGCGCGTCCAGTGCTGCGGCCTGGCTCTTTGGTGTATACGCCGCGCTGTCGGTGCTGCTCTTTGTCACGGTCGGGCCGGTCATTCGAAGCAAGACCGAGCAACCGACGTTTGGCCCGGCTTGACGGTGCTTCGCGCAGAGATCGACTGAATAATCAACGATGAGGCCTCGACGCTACTGACACTTTCGCATTGGCCTTCCAACCACACACCATGTATTATCCAAGCAATGTCTTGTGTATATACCTGAGGCTGGATTTCCCTTTCGGCAAATACGGAGGTTTGAATGACTGTGGAGGCATGGTTACTAGGTCACTCGATGTCAGTGTTCCTGGGCGTACAGGCCGTTGGCGTGAGCCTGTGGCTGAGCATCGCGGTGCTTAACAACTGGCAAGCGTTTCGCAGCTCGGTAGGCGCGGTGGGCGCGACCATGGCCATGGAGCCGTTGCGCCAGACTCCTGCCATCGACATTCCCTTGTTGGTGCGGGCCGTACGCTCACCCCGTTTGCACCAACTGGCCCTGCTGATAGTGCTGGCCCTGCAATTGGTTGCTGCTCTGGCGGCCTGGACCGGCAGCTACCAGTTGATCCTCGGCGACGGCCTGTTGTCGGCACGGCCCTGGCTCAACCTCGCCCTCAGCGCGTTTTCGGCGTTTGTCTTCGCCATGCTGCTGGGGGGCTTATGGTTCGGCTACTGGATTCGCCAAGAGGGTTTGCAGTTGACTCACCTGGTGCTGTCGATCTGGGCGGTGTTGGCCTTCTTCCTGTTCAACCACAGCTGGCTGTGAACCGCGCGTAACACTCTCATCGTGATAAGGACGTCCATGAACAAGAAGAAGATAACCAGCCTGGTGTTGATTCCGGTGGCGGTCATTGCGGTGGTGATGATGTCGCGCGCGCCATCCCAGGCCCAGCCTGCCGATGCCCCGGCCGGCGCGTTGACCAAGGTCGCGCTGGGGGTGGTGCAATTACGCCCGGCCAATGTGTATTTCGCCGGCGTCGGTGAGCTGGAAGCGGCTTCCCAGGTGCAGGTTTCCGCCGAGGTCGGCGGGCGGGTCACCTTGATCAACTTCGAGTCGGGCCGCCAGGTCAAGGCTGGCGAGGTGCTGGTCAAACTCAACGATGGTCCGGAGCAGGCCGAGCAGCTGCGGCTGCAGGCCCAGGTGCGCAATGCCGGGATCATTCGCAAGCGGGTGACCGGCCTGGTCAGGGAAAACGCTGCGACCCAGGAACAGCTCGACAACGCCCGGGCCGCCCATGACATGGCTCAGGGCGAGTTGAAAAAAGTCCAGGAACTGATTGCCCAGAAGACTATCCGCGCACCCTTCGCCGGAGTGCTCGGCATTCGCCAGGTCAACGAAGGGCAGTACCTCAATGTCGGCGACCGCATCGTAAGTCTGGTCAACACCCAGGTCCTCTATGTCAATTTTTCCCTGGAGGAGCAGCTCAGCCGCCGCCTGGCCGTCGGGCAAACCGTGGGCGTGCTGATCGACGCCTACCCTGACCGGGTGTTCAAGGCGTGGATCAGTGCCGTTGACCCGATGATCGGCCGCTCGCGTACGGTGCAGGTACAGGCCACCCTGGACAGATCGGAGGCCACCCTCAAGCCTGGCATGTACGCCAGTGTCAAAGTGGCCGATACCGAAGTGGCCGATGTCCTGACCGTGCCGGAAACGGCGGTGGCCTACACCGCCTATGGCGATACCGTTTTTCTCGCCCGCCCGGATAAGGGGGCCGCGCTGGTGGTCAAGCGGGTGGCGGTGAAAATCGGCCAGCGCCAGGACGGTTGGGTCCAGATCCAGGAAGGCCTGCAAGAGGGTGACCAGGTGGTGACCTCCGGGCAACTCAAGCTCAGTGACGGCATGGCGGTGCAGCCGACCGATGACACCCTGGTCCTGCCTGCGTCCAAACCGCCTGTGACGGGCATCTGATTCTTCGTCCAGAGAACGCTCATGACTTTCACCGATATTTTCGTTCGGCGGCCGGTGCTTGCGCTCGTCGTCAGTATTCTGATCCTGCTGCTGGGGGTCATGTCCTTGCTGCAGTTGCCGATTCGCCAGTACCCGATGCTGGAAAGCTCCACCATCACCGTGACCACTGAATACCCCGGCGCTTCGTCAGACCTGATGCAGGGCTTCGTCACGCAACCGATTGCCCAGGCGGTGTCGTCGGTGGAGGGCGTGGATTACCTGTCGAGTTCGTCGGTGCAGGGGCGCAGCGTGGTCACGGTGCGCATGGAGCTCAACCGTGACTCGACCCAGGCGCTCACGGAAGTCATGGCCAAGGTCAACCAGGTGCGTTTCCGGCTGCCGGAGCAGGCTTATGACCCGGTGATCGAGCGCTCGTCCGGCGAGTCGACGGCGGTGGCCTATATCGGGTTCTCCAGCCCGACCCTGTCGACCCCGGCCTTGACCGATTACCTGGCACGGGTGGTGGAGCCGGTGATGAGCACCATCGAGGGCGTGGCCAAGGTCCAGGTGTTCGGCGGGCAAACCCTGGCGATGCGCCTGTGGATCGACCCCGCACGGCTGGCCGCTCGCGGCCTGACCGCCGCCGATGTGGCCGACGCGGTGCGCCGCAACAACTACCAGGCGGCGCCGGGCAAGGTCAAAGGCCTGTTTGTGGTCGCCAACCTGCGGGTCAATACCGACCTGACCAACGTCAATGAATTTCGCGATTTGGTGCTGCGCAACGATGGCAACGGCCTGGTGCGCCTGAAGGATGTCGGCACCGTGGAGCTGGGCGCGGCGTCCAGCGAAACCAGCGCCACCATGGACGGCGTTTCGGCCGTGCACCTGGGATTGTTCCCGACACCCGGCGGCAACCCGCTGGTGATCGTCGACGGTATCAAGAAGCTCCTGCCGGACGTGCGCAAGACCCTGCCGCCGGACGTCAAGGCCGAGCTGGCGTTTGAAACCGCGCGCTTTATCCAGACCTCCATCGACGAAGTGATGAAGACCCTGCTCGAGGCCTTGCTGATCGTGGTGATTGTCATCTACCTGTGCCTGGGGTCGTTGCGCACGGTACTGATTCCGGTGGTGACCATCCCCTTGTCGATGCTGGGCGCCGCGGCGCTGATGCTGGCGTTCGGTTTCAGTCTCAACCTGTTGACGCTGTTGGCGATGGTGCTGGCCGTGGGGCTGGTGGTGGACGATGCGATTGTGGTGGTGGAAAACGTGCACCGGCATATAGAGGAGGGCAAGACCCCGGTGGCGGCCGCTCTGGTCGGTGCGCGTGAAGTGGCGGGCCCGGTGATCGCCATGACCATTACCCTGGCGGCGGTGTATGCGCCTATCGGCATGATGGGCGGCCTCACGGGGGCGTTGTTTCGTGAGTTCGCCCTGACCCTGGCCGGCGCGGTGATCGTGTCCGGCGTGGTGGCGCTGACGTTGTCGCCGGTCATGAGTTCGTTCCTGCTGCAGTCCAAGCAATCGGAAGGGCGCATGGCACACCTGGCCAACCGCGTCTTTGACGGTCTGGCATTGCGTTATGCCAAGGTGCTGGACCTGTCGCTGCGGCATCGCTGGCTCAGCGGGCTGTTTGCCTTGCTGGTGATGATCAGCCTGCCGTGGTTGTACCAGTTGCCGCAGCGGGAGCTGGCGCCCACCGAGGACCAGGCGGGGCTGCTCACTGCGATCAAGGCGCCGCAACATGCCAACCTGGAATACGTCGAGCGCTTTTCCGCCAAGCTGAATGAGGTCTACGGGCGGCTGCCGGAAACCGTCAGCACCTGGATCATTAATGGCAGCGACGGCATCGCCTCGAGCATTGGCGGCATCAACCTGACGCTGTGGGGCGAGCGCGAGCGCACCGCCGCGCAGATCCAGGTCGACCTGCAAGCGGCCACCAACGACGTGGAAGGCACCAGCATCTTTGCCTTCCAACTGCCGGCCTTGCCGGGCTCCACCGGTGGCCTGCCGGTGCAACTGGTGCTGCGCAGCTCCCAGGATTACCGCGTGCTGTACGAAACCATGGAGCAGATCAAGCAGAAGGCCCGCGACAGTGGATTGTTCGCCGTGGTCGACAGTGACCTGGACTACAACAACCCGGTGGTACAGGTGCGGGTGGACCGGGCCAAGGCCAACAGCCTGGGGATCCGCATGCGGGACATCGGCGAATCGTTGGCGGTGCTGGTGGGGGAAAACTACCTCAACCGCTTTGGCCTGGAGGGCCGTTCCTATGATGTGATTGCCCAGAGCCCGGGCAGTGAGCGACTGACGCCCGAAGCCCTGACCCGCCAGTATGTGCGCACGGAAGACGGCACACTGATTCCGCTGTCGACGGTGATCCAGGTGTCCGAGCACGTCGAACCCAACAAGCTGACCCAGTTCAACCAGCAGAACGCCGCGACCTTCCAGGGGGTGCCGGCGGCCGGGATCACTCTGGGCGACGCCGTGGCGTTCCTGGAAGGCGTCACCGCCGAGCTGCCCGTGGGGTTCAGCTACGACTGGCAATCCGATGCGCGGCAATACACCCAGGAAGGCAATGCGCTGCTGCTGGCTTTCCTGGCGGCGGTGATCGTGATCTACCTGGTACTCGCGGCGCAGTACGAAAGCCTGATGGACCCGCTGATCATCCTGATCACCGTGCCGCTGTCCATCAGCGGCGCGCTGATTCCCCTGGCGCTGGGCTACGCCACGATCAATATCTACACCCAGATTGGCCTGGTGACCCTGATCGGGCTGATCAGCAAGCACGGCATCCTGATGGTCGAGTTCGCCAACGCCCTGCAGGCCCAGGAACACCTCGACCGTTGCGAGGCGATACGCAAGGCCGCGCAGATTCGTTTACGGCCGATCCTGATGACGACGGCGGCCATGGTGGTCGGCCTGATACCGTTGCTGTTCGCCTCGGGGGCCGGGGCCAACAGCCGCTACGGTCTGGGGGTGGTGATTGTATCGGGCATGCTGATCGGTACCTGCTTCACCCTGTTCGTGCTGCCGACGGTCTACACCCTGCTGGCCCGCAAGCATTCAGTGGCGGCCTCGACCCCACGGGCCCAGTCCCTGGCGCAAACCCTGAGGAGCAAACCATGAAGCCCGGCAAAACTGTCACCACCGTGCTGGCGCTGACGCTGCTCAACGGCTGCATGGTCGGGCCGCATTACGAAAAGCCCACGACCCCACCGATCAGCCTGGTCACTGCACAAAAGGCCTTGTTCGCCCAACAGGCGCCGGTGCAGGCCCAGTGGTGGTCGTTTTTTGACGACGCCGAACTCGATCGCCTGATCGACACGGCGCTGGCGCATAACCATGACATCCGTCAGGCACAGGCCAACTTGCTGGCTTCCCGCGCGGTGTTTGATGATCGCCGGCTCGACCAGTATCCCGGCGTCACTGCCCGTACCGCCTATGGCCGCAGCCTGGAGCAGCAGTTGCCGTTCGACGGTGGGCCACCCGAGCGGATGCTGTCACAGACCTATCGCGCCGGCTTTGATGTGCAATGGGAGATTGATGTGTTCGGGCGGTTGCAGCGCCTGACGGCCTCGGCCATGGCGCGCTCGCAGTCGGCCCAGGCGGACCTGGCGCTGATGCAGTTGAGCATCGCTGCCGACGTGGCGCGTTATTACTACGAGCAGCAAGGCTTGAGCCGCAGTCTGGAGGTGGCCCAGGCCCAGGTCAGTGCCTGGCGCGAAACGCTCACGCTGACCAGCGCTCAGGTGCGCGCCGGCAGCGGCCAATTCGAGGATCAGCAAAACGCCCATGCCAACCTGCTGCTCAGTGAGGCGGCGATTCCACCGTTGTTGACACGGATCCAGGAAACCGGTTATCGAGTGGACGTTTTGACCGGCCAACCACCGCGTCAACAGCAGGCCTTGACCAAGGCGCATTTCCTTGCGCCCCTGGCCCGGCAACTGCCCTTGGGCGATGTCGACCAATTGATCCGCAATCGTCCGGATGTAGTCAGCGCCGAACGCCTGCTGGCTGCCAGCACCGAAGACGTCGGCGTCGCCACGGCCGACTTGTACCCACGCCTGAACCTGGGCGGTTTCATTGGCTTCTTCGCCCTGCGCGGCGGCGACCTGGGCAGCGCATCGCGGGCTTATGAGCTGGCGCCGTCGGTGGGCTGGCCGGCGCTTCGCCTGGGCAACGTGCGCGCACGCCTGCGCGGTTCCCAGGCCCAGGCCGAAGGTGCCCTGGCGCGCTATCAACAGTCGCTGCTCAAGGCCCAGGAAGATGTGGAAAATGCACTGATGCGCCTGGCGCAGGACCAGACCCGCCTGGGCGCGTTGCTGGCGTCCGCCACACATGCCGAGCACGCGATCGACATCGCCAGCAAACGCTACCGCAGCGGTTCGGGCACCTACATGGCGGTGCTGGAAAACCAGCGCGCGTTTTTCCTGATCAAGAAGGACGTGGCCGACGCCGAGACAGCGTCCTACCTCAACGCCATCGCGCTATACAAGGCGCTGGGCTGGGGCAGTGGCGGTGCGGCTCAGGCTCAATCAGCGGACAAACCATTGGCCAGCAATTGAGCCTTGAGGTCGGGCCGGTAGTTGCGTGCGTACGTGCGGCCCACGGTGCTTGACCAGGACTGGCCGTCCGCACGGCCAATGATCTGCCAATGGCGCATCAGGTGCTGGTCATACGCACTGATCGCCGGTGCCAGCGCGGCGCGGTTGTAGCGCTCGTCGTGACGGAAGGCCTCGATGCCCATGCGCGGTTTCTGCGCCGCCGGCTCGTGCACATGGCCCAGGGCCAGGCCGCACAGGGCGAAGGTCTGCTCGGGCAGCCCGAGCAGTTCGATCATCGCCTCGGCGTTGGCACGAATGCCGCCCACCGGCACCACGCCCAACCCCAATGAACGCGCGGCGATCATCAGGGTGCTGAGGATAATGCCGCCATCGGTGCTGGCGGCGATCAGCCCTTCCAAGTGCCGCTGGATCTGCTGTTGCTGGCCATTGAGCCCGGCACCGACGGCGGTCTTGTGGAAGTCCACCACCAGCGTGATAAACACCGGCGCCGACACGATCCAGGGTTGGCCGCCCGCGACCGCCGCAATGCGCTGGCGGGTGTTCGCATCGCGCACGACCACCACGGAAATATGCTGGGCATTGAATGACGTCGGTGCCAGGTGGCCGGCCCGCAAGATGGCATCCAGGTGTTCGTCGCTGACGGGCGTGGATTGGAAGCTGCGGTCGCTGCGGTGGCTGGCGAGCAAGTCGATGGTCGGGGTCATGGCCTTATTCCTTTAGGGCGGTTGGAGTGGGGGCGGTCAGGCGCGCGGTTGGATGTTATAGACGCAACGCCGGTCGCCGGAGATCAGGTGTTCGCAACGTTCGACAAGCGTGTCTTCGCCCATGGCTGCACGAAATATCTGCAACTCCGAGCGGCAGAAACCCTGGCATTTGCGCGCGGCGGCACAGATCGGGCAATGGTTTTCGATCAGCAGCCAACCTTCACCCGCGGGTTCCATATGCGCCATATAGCCGGCGAGTTCGCGGATGCGCACCAGGATGGCGACTTTCTCTTCCAGGGACGAGGCTTGCGAACACGCCTGAACGTACTCCTGGCGATTGGTCGCTTCCATGCTGGTGATGATTTTCTCGATGCCGTCACTGCCGAAAACCCCCTCGATGGATTCGATCAGGTGCAGGGTCAGCACGCTGTGGGAATCGGGGAATTTGTTGTGAGCAGTGTCCGTCAGAGCCCACTTCAACGAAGGGCGGCCGGCCCCGGAAGTGGGTGCAGAAACGCCGAGGATCAACTCCGATGCCTGCAACTTCTGGATTTGTTGCCGGGCTGCCTCAAACGTGAGTTCCAGCAGGGAAGCCAGTTCGGTGGTTTTCAACGGGCCACGGGTCTTGAGCAAAAACAGGATGCGTTCAGCGGTGGATGGCTGGGTATCGTCGGCAGGTTTGGAGGTCATAAATCGCGTGTAACCATGAGGAGTGAGGGCATCACTGGAGTTCGTCGACCTTTGGCGCCATCCATTGCGTAAGGGGTATTGGACATGAGCATAGTCATTTTTGCCGCTCAGGAAAATAACAAATAAAAGTAATTAATAATAAATTATAAAGAACAAATAATTATAAAAGGTTTGCCTTGCTTTTGTAGGACTTACGACTAGGATCGTAGCTAGCTTTTTGGAAGCTGCTCGTAAACATTCATTTGCACACGACTCCGGACCGTTAGAAAACACGCTACGTCCAAAGCACTGATCGCTTGCCGACGCCGGTGAACACAAAACCTCCAAGGAAGAGAATCTGTATGAATGCGCAAAAGCCTACGACCATCTATGAGCACGCTGATGAAGTAACCGCTCTGTCCAGCGTGGTCGACCTGGTCAAACTCTCCGACCAGTATCGACAATCCGCCATCCTTCATTTCGCTGTAGCGCAGCACCTCTTCGATCAAACCACCCGCCCGGCTACCGCCGACGCAATCAGCCAGCAATTGGGCTGGGTGTCCAACAAGGCCAAGATCTTTCTCAATGGCCTGGTTGCCCTGGGCCTGTTGAAAAAATTCGCCGACACCTATACCAACCTGCCCTTGGCCGAGCGTTTCCTGGTCAGCCGCAGCGCCGAGTTCATCGGCCCGATCATTGCTCACCAGCGCTTGCAGTGGCAGAACTGGCCGCGCCTCGGGGAAATCCTGAGCAGCGCCAAGTCCATGGATTTCCAGCAAGAGAATCGCTTCAAGCACGACATTGCTGCGCGTGATGCCTTCAACGATGCGATGGTGCGTTTCAGTCAGCCCATGGTCGATGTGCTCAAGGAATTGCCAGTGTTCGATACGGCCAGCAAGGTCATCGACCTGGCCGGTGGCCACGGCACCTACATCGCTGAAATCGCTCGGCGCCACCCCCAGGTCCAGGGTGAAATCTGGGACCTGGCCGCTACGCGCCAGTCTGCCGAAAGCACCATCGAGAAGTACCAGTTGGCGGGGCGACTGACGTTCAAGGAACGTAACCTGCTGGACCTGGCCCGTTACGAAGGTGAAAGCGCCGACGTAATCATGGTCAATGACTGCCTGCATTATTTTAACCGCGAAGAAACCAGCACGCTGATCCGCTCGGCTGCACAGTTGGTCAACGACGGCGGTTCGCTGCTGGTGCTGAGCATGACCTTGGAAGACGACGAAATTCATCCGGCGCTGTCGGCGGATTTCTCCTTGCACATGATGGTCAACACGGTGCACGGCGAACTGCATCCCACCCGATGGATTGCCGAGCAGATGGTCTCCCAGGGCTTTGAGGTGGTCCAGGAGCCTATCGGACGCTACAGCCTGTTGGTGGGTCGCCGTAACGAGGGGAGGGTCGCCTGATGCTGCGCTTTATTACCTTGTACAGCCCCAACACGGCGACACGTCTGAACGGGGTTCTCGAACCGTTGAACACCTGCGCGAAAGCGGCCGGTTTTGAAGTGTGCGCGGCCGTGGAGGGCGCGCAGTTACCGCAGGCCGACGGGTTTATCCTGCTGGTGTCAGCGGCAGACAGCCTCGACACCCTGAATACTCGGCTCGCGCAATTGGCGGATGATTATCACAACAAGGCCGTCGGCGTCGTGCGCCTTACCGAAGGCCGCGCCGGGCAAGCTGCCGGCGATCCGCTGAGCGCGACATTGCTGCAACACGCGGCCTGTTTCATTTACCCCCATGGCCTGGCGATCACTGACGCAGGCGTATCCCCGGAGACGGTAAAAAACTGGCTGGCCGGTTTTTCCAAATTCGCCGCCGCGATCAAAATGTGGCGCTCCCTGGAAGGCGTATCCATCGAGGCTGCCGCGCTGGAATCCCAGCGTCCGCAACTCACCCATATCAACATCCTCACCCGTAACCTGGAAGCCTCCCAGGCGTTCTATCGCGACATCTTCGGCGCCCACTATTGCTACAACCTGGGGCCGCGCAAAGTGGTGATGGAGTTGAACGGGTTCGACTTCTTCATCGAACACAATCCCGACTTTGTCTACCCGCCGGGCTACCACATCGGCATTCGTGCGCTGCCGGACGACGTCAAGCGCATCGCCGACAAGGTGGCTGCCGACGACAACATCACCCTGGTCAAGGGCAATGGCCCTGCGCCGGGTTATCACCGCGGCCCGGACAACGTTCGCACGGCGGTGTATTTCGAAGACCCCGATGGCTTGGTGGTTGAGGTGTATTCCACCGAAGTCGAGATGATCGAGACCAATCGAAGGTTGCTGCTCGACCGACTCTGATACCTGACTGACCCACACACGCCGAGCGGTTTCGCGCTCGGTCGGGGACGTGTTCGCTCGAAAAAAAGGTGTACCTATGACGAATCAATACGGTTGGCATTGGCCGACGCTACCGAGCCCTTTGCCAAAGAACGTGTCTGATCGGGTATTGATGGGCTACCCGCAGGCTTACGTCGAATATGAACTGACCCGGCAAATCGCCGACGCTACCGGACAGTTGATGAGCGCGCCTATCGAGCAACTGCTGCGGGTGGTCGAGTCGCTTGCCGAACCCCTGGTGCGGCGTATCGCCGCCGGTGAAGTGCTGGGTTGCAAGGGCGACCCGCGTATCGACGTCTTCAGCCCAGCCATGTGCGACGTTCCCGCTGCCCAGGTCGAGATCGGCCTGGAGCCGCAGCGCGTCGATGCGGTCATGACCGCCTACGCCGGGCTGGGCCTGGACCGCAGTTGGATCGAGAAGGAAACCCCCAACCATCGGGTCAGCCTGGCGAGCTTTCGCATCGGTCGCTACCCGGTGACCAATAGCGAATACCGCGCCTTCCTGCTGGATACTGGTTATCCGTTCTTGCCTACCGGCTGGGCCTTTGGGCGCTTTCCCCAGCACCAGGCCAACCATCCGGTGTACAGCGTCAGCGACGTCGATGCCGACGCCTATGTCCAATGGCTGAGCCGGCGCACCGGGCGCGCCTTCGCACTGCCCAGCGAGGCGCAGTGGGAATACGCCGCGGCAGGGCCGCAGCGCTCCCAGTTTCCCTGGGGCGAAACATTCAATGTCGAGTACGCCAACACCATTGAGTTGGGGTTGCTCGCGTCGACACCTGTCGGGGTGTTCCTCGAAGGCGCCTCGATGTTTGGCGCGCTGGACATGGCCGGCAACGTGGAAGAGTACGTTGCCGACGATTATCGGGCCTATCCGGGCGGGCCTGAGATCAACGATGACCTGGTGCTGGATGTCGGTCGGCACCGGGTAGCCCGTGGAGGCAGTTTCACCCGCTTCAGGGATCTTGCGCGCAATCAGCGCCGACATGGACGTTATCCAAGACCCATCTATGTCATGGGATTCCGTTTGGTAGAAAACAACGTTGACCAGAACGTCCCACACGCATAGAGGCTTAGTCATGGACACTCCAGTAACGCTCCATACGCAAGTTCCCATCTCCATTCTTGGCGGCTCCGTCAACGCCCACTTCTTCGGGTTCAAGGGCTTTGACAAGAACAATGAACACTTTGCCGTCAAGGCCGGTGAGCCCGATGCCGATGTGCCCCTGGTGCGCGTGCATTCCGAATGCATTACCGGTGATGTATTCGGCTCCCAACGCTGCGATTGCGGCCCGCAGTTACAGGAAGCCTTGAAAGCGCTTGATGCCGAAGGCGGCTACCTGATCTACCTGCGCCAGGAGGGTCGCGGTATCGGCCTGTATTCGAAGTTTGAAACCTACCTGCTGCAAGACGCCGGTATGGACACCTACGAGGCCAACCTGAAGCTCAACCACCCGGAAGACTCGCGCAGTTTCGCCCCGGCGGTCGCCATGCTGCGTGCCCTGGATGTACATCGCTGCCGGCTCCTGACCAACAACCCGGACAAGGTCAAGCAACTGCGCGACGGCGGGATCGACGTGGTCAGTTCAGTGCCGACCGGGGTGTTCCTGACCAAGCAGAACCACAACTACCTGCGATCAAAAGTCAGTAAGTCGAGCCACACCATCAAGCTTTGATTTCATTCCCCAGGAAAAGGACTTTTCCATGAGACACATAGGCCCTATCAGCGGCGTCGCCGCCCATGCTGGTGAGTTCATCGCCACCGCCGGTTACGACAACCAAGTCATTTTGTGGAATGCCCATACCGGGCATTCGATCCACCGTGTCAGCCATGACCACTTAGCCAACCAGTGCGCGTTCAGCGCCGATGGCAAGTACCTGGTGAGTGCCAGCAGTGACTACACCGCCCGCGTTTGGGAAGTGCCGAGCATGCGCCTCAAAGCCGTGCTGTCGGGGCATGACGACGACGTGGAAATGGCGGTGTTCTCACCGGACGGTGCGTCAATCGCGACCTGCTCGCGCGATCATCAACTGCGCCTCTTCGACCTCGACGGCAACCTCAAGGGCACCTGCCGCGGGCATCAGGCCGACGTGATTTCCGTGGTCTGGTCGCCGGATGGCAAGCGCCTGATTTCCAGCAGCGACGACGGCACGGTGCGCCAGTGGGACACCACCACCTTCGAGCAATGCGATGAAGTCGACATCGGCGGCGTCGAAACCGATACCGTCGCCATTACCCGCGCCGGCGTGGTGTTTGCCGGTGACGACGAGGGGCGCATCTCGATCATCCATGGGGGCGATATCCGCTCCATTCCGGCCCACGATGCCGGGATCAAGCGCATCGTCTGGAATGATGAAAAACAGCTGCTGGTCACTTTGAGTTATGACCGCCTGGCGATCCTCTGGCGCTTCGATGGCACCCAGCTGGAGCGCCTGCGCAGCACCAATTTGCCGAGCATCGTCTGGCCACGCAGCTGTGCGTTCGTCGGCAGTGATGCCTTGGTGTTCGCCACCTTCGGCTCGCGCTACGCCACCTGGGATTATGAACACGATCAGTGGGCGGTGGACGGCATCCAGCCGGCGGTGAGCATCAACGCCGTGGTGACCACCGACGGCGGGCAATACAGCATCGGTGACGCGGGCTTGCTGTTTCGCGATAACCAGCCCGTGAGCGGTGTCGGCAGCCTGTGCAACTTCCTGCTGCCGTTCGGCCCGCTGCTGCTGACCGGCGGGCAGATGGGCCAGGTGTTCGATGCCCTCAGCGGGCGCCTGTTGTATCAACATCGCTCGCCGCTCAATTGCGGCACGACGTTCCAGCGCAATGGCCAACTTCATGCACTGATCGGAACCTACACCGGCGAAGGCCTGGTGTTTATCATCGCTGGCGATAACACCCTGGACCTGGTGGCGTCGATCCCGATGCACGACAACGCGATCAAAGGCGTGGCGGCCAACGAGCATCACCTGTTCAGCGTATGCGCCTCGGCCGCCGCCGCCCTGCACACCATCAGCGACTTCAGTTGCGCACGGCATATCGAAAATGCCCACACGCGTATCTCCAACGGTTGCTGCCGGGTCGACGGCGGTTTCGCCAGCATTGGTCGCGACCTGAAGCTGCGCCTGTGGCTGGAGTCCGGTGACGAGGTCTATGACACGCCGCACCGCAATTCCATCAAGTGCATTTGTGCCTCGGCCGACGGGGAAGTGATTGCCACTGCGAACTATAGCGGCACCATCGCGCTGTTCGACTTGCCCAGCCGTTCCTGGCAGCAAGTACAGCGTCCCACGGCCAGTGGCATCTCCTGCATCACCCACAGCACGGCCAGCGATGATTTCCTGGCCAGTTCCTACGATGGACAGATCTACGGGATCGCCACCCGTCGCGCCTCTTGACCCAAGGACTGCCTGATATGAGCAAGCAAGCGCAATTCATGGACGTATCGACGTACCGCCGGGCACTCGACACTTCATTTGTCCACCGCTACAGCCATGGTGAAGATGAGTGGTCCTGGGACATCGGTATGGCCAAGGCCGCCCGGGTTTTCCTCGAGGCACTGGGGCCGACGCCGGACCAGCACATCCTCGACGTGGGCGTTGGCCGTGCACGAGATGCCTCGGAATTTATCCTGGCAGGGCACCGGGTGACCGGCCTGGACATCGTCGAAAATTCCAGCTGGCCGCTGCTGCGCAAACGCTGGGGCGAGCGTCTCAGCCTGGTGTGCAGCGCCCTGCAGGATTGGCAGCCACCGGCCGGGGAGGTGTTTGACGGCGTACTCGACAATGGCTGCTTCCATCACCAGCATCCGGATGAGTGGAGCCGTTACCTGGCCAATATCCGCCAGTACGCGCGCCCTGGCGCGCTGATTGGGCTCAACGTCTTCGGTGTCGACGCGAGCAACCCGGAGCCGGGCTGGCGCGAGATGGATAACCAGCGTCAAGGTTATTTCTTCACCGAACAGGGTGTGCGCGACACCCTGGAAGCGTTTGGTTTCACTTGGCAGGACCTGGTGGTGATCGAGCGTCAGCACGGTGAGGCGGTGTACCTGTTGGCGCTGGTTCGCACATGAGCCTGGCGCTGGCGCGCGACATGCACTTCATGCGGCTCGCCCTGAAACTGGCTGACCGGGGCGCCTTTACCACGGCGCCGAATCCCCGGGTCGGTTGCGTGATCGCCAAGGGCGACCTGCTGCTTGGCCAGGGCTGGCACGAGTGGGCGGGGCAGGCTCACGCCGAAGTCAATGCGTTGCGCGAGGCGGGCGTCGATGCACGGGGCGCCACCGCCTATGTCACCCTGGAGCCGTGCGGCGGTCATGGGCGCACGCCGCCCTGTGCCGACGCGTTGATCAAGGCCGGCGTGGCGCGGGTGGTGATCGCCAGTGTCGACCGCTCTCAGCATGAGCATCATGGTGTTGAGCGGCTTGAGGCGGCGGGGGTGCTGGTCGAACACCTGCCGTGCCCGGAGGCGCGCGAGTTGAACCAGGGGTTTTTCTCGCGTACCGAGCGCAAGCGGCCTTGGTTGCGGATCAAACTGGCCATGAGCCTGGACGGTCGCACGGCCCTGGGTAACGGGCAATCCAAATGGATCACCTCGCCCGAGGCCCGGGACGATGTGCAAGTGTGGCGCGCCCGGGCCTGCGCCGTGCTCACCGGCAGCGGTACGCTGCTGGCAGACAACCCGCGCCTGACGGTGCGCCTGCCCGACCCACACACGGCGTTTTCCGCGCCGCTGCGGGTGGTTCTCGACCAGCACCTCAAGGGCGATGCCAATGCCCATGTGCTGGATGGCGCGGCACCGGCCCTGGTGTTTCATGGGCCCGGCGCACAGCCGTTGCACCCGCCACCTGCGGGTGTGCGTTTCCGGCAGGTCGGGCTGGACGGCGAAGGGCTTGATCTGCGGCAGGTCATGACGGTCCTGGCTGAGGAGGGGTGCAACGAGGTCCAGCTCGAGGCCGGCCCGGTATTGTGTGGCGCCTTTGCGGCGGCAGGCCTGGTGGATGAATGGCTGGTCTACATCGCCCCGATGTTCCTGGGCAGGGATGCACGGCCGTTGCTGGCGCTGGATGGCTTGACCGATCTGGGGCAGGCGCAACAGTTGTCGATCATCGAGCAATGCCTGGTGGGAGCGGACATCCGGGTGCGATTGCGGCCGGTCAGCGCCCTGGCGTGATCGTTCCCACGCGCGTGGAAACGATCACTGCGCGATTATTTGCGGCAGGTCAAACCGATCTGCAGGCTGTTGCGCTCGAACAGTTGCCAGTACCCCGCACCCATGGTAGCGCGGCTGTGTTCACTGATCAGCGGGGCGACCCAGGTGAGCTGGTTGAAACCGGCTACCCGTGCCGCTTCTTCGTACACGCCTTGCTCCCAGCGATAGTAGGTAAACGGTGCGGGGGGCGATGACATGAACTGCGCGTTGCAGCGAAACCCGCCGGCGACCGGGGTTTCATCGAACACCTCAATCCCATAGCGGGTGAAATTGCCTTTTTGCAGTTCGAACGACGGGTTGGCGGTGTAGGCCACCAATTGACCACCGGGCTTCAGGTTGTCGGCCGCCGACTGAAACATCTTGCTCAGTTCGTCGACACTGCTGGCATAGTTGAACAGCCAGGCCGCCGTCACCATGTCGTAGGCGCCGATACGGCCCATCTTCGCCACGTCCCGTACTTCGTAGGCGATACCGTCGTTGGCTTGCCGTGCCTGGTAGATCATGTTTTCGGAAATATCCACGCCATGCACCTTGGCCGCCCCCCAGTCCTTCAACTGGCGACTGAAGAAACCATGGCCACAGGCCAGGTCCAGGATACGCAGGCCCTCGACATTGCCGACCATGCTACGGAAGGTGTCGACCTCGACCTTGCGTTGAGAGGCCCTGGTGGTGAAATCCTCGAACTGTTCACTGATGCGTTCGTACACTTCTTTGGATTCTTTCATCTGCATGCCACTCCTTCGAATATGCGGGCTGGGTGTTGAGCAAGCCTTGACAGTCGTTATGCAAGGTAAGACTTGCGATATTAAGCGCAACCCCTCGCTTTAACAAACGGCTTAGTGGCGGTACTGCTCGATTGGGTCAGCCTGCTGATGGGAGAGAGTTGTGTTGATTATGCGTTTAAGGAGTGTCTGGTATTTGTGGATTATTTCTCCGGCGACGGCTGGAGTGTGGGGCGCGGATTGATTTGCTAATCATCCAAATAGGCTATGAGTTGGTTGGGGCTTATTCCTGACGATGACGAGTGTGCAAGGTTGAGGTCAACTCTACCTATGGTTGAATCACCTGCGAGTGTCGGATGGCTGGCGACCATGCCCTGTGGCTGGCGAGCAAAGCGGTCGCGGACAATAGAGACGGTCTGATTTTTTCGGACCAAGCAGGGCCCAGAGATCCCTACTTGGCATTGAACAAATTTGTACATTTAATTGACGCCACTATATCGCCACTACTATGATCGCCGCCAATTGATGGCACAGCGCCATGTAGAGGGATCTAGAGATGTGGCGTACGGTACGTCGAACCAGGCTCGGCCTGTTGTCCGCTTTTGTTTGCCTTGGCGCAGCCGGCATGGCGCAAGCCGCGACCCTGCAGAACACGCCAGGCGTCACCGACCTGATCCGTGATCGTCAGGACCGCCTGCTCGAGGAGCAACAACGCCGCCTCGAGGACCTCAAGGACCTGCCCGGCAAAGCGGCGGCCCCTGCGAAGCCGGCATCCCCAAGTGACATCCGTTGCTTTGCGATCAACACTATCGAGCTGTCCGGCGCCGACGCATTGTCGGCAGGCGAACGCACCCGTTTGATCAAACCCTATATCGGCCAATGCCTGGGTGTGCTACAGCTTAACGAACTGCTCAAAGTCATCACCGACCATTACCTGGCCAAGGGCCTGGTCACCAGCCGCGCCTACTTGCCACAACAGAACCTCGCCAGCGGCAACCTCAAGCTCCAAGTCGTCGAAGGCAGACTTGAAAGTTTGAAGGGCGCTGAAGGCAGCGGCATCACCGACCGTCAATTGGCCATGAGCTTTCCAGGCACGCGGGGCGAGTTGCTCAACCTGCGTGAAATCGAGCAGATGGTTGATCAATTGAATCGTCTGCCTTCGAACCAGGCACAGATGGAACTGGCACCCGGCAAGGCCGTCGGTGGCAGTGATGTGCTGGTGAAAAACACCCCGCAAAAACCGTGGCGCGTCGGCTTGTCCCGCCACAACGGCGGCCAGCGCAGCACCGGTGAGCAGCAGTGGGGCGCCAGCTTCGATTGGGATAACCCGCTGGGCCTGGCGGATCAATTGTCGCTGCGCGGCGGCCACGATGCGGTCAGCGATCACCAAAAAACCTCGCGCAACTCGATGCTCAATTACAACCTGCCCTTCGGCTGGTGGAACCTCAATTACAGCTACAGCGAAACCGAATACCGCTCCCTGGCCCAGGCCAGCGGCTTCAACTTCAAGCAATCGGGCGACAGCCAGAACCACCAACTGCGCCTGGAGCGCGTGATCCACCGCGACGCCCTGAGCAAGACCTCACTCAGTACCGGCGTGGCCACCCTGCGCACCAACAACTTCATCGAAGACAGCAAGCTCGCCCTGAGCAGCAACCGCCTCAGCGAAGCCCAGTTCGGCATCAACCATGGCCGCCGCATCGGTGGCTCGTTCCTCAACATCGACCTGGGCATGCAGGACGGCATCGGCGCCTTCGACGCCCAGGCCAATCACAACCCACGGCCGGGCCAGGCCGATGCGCGCTACCGCAAATACACCGCCACCTTGAGCTATCTGTACCCGTTCAAGTTGTGGGGCGAGTCGTTCAGTTTCAGCAGCCTCATGACCGGCCAGCGCAGCGAAGACGTGCTGTTCAGCCCCCAGCGCATGAGCCTGGGCGGGCAGTCGTCGATTCGCGGTTACCGGGACCAGAGCCTGTCCGGCGACAGCGGCGGTTACTGGCGCAACGACCTGCGCTGGAGCCGCCCGGTGACCTGGGCCTGGATGCAGCCGGTGTTCACCGAGTACGGCACCAGCCTGGGTTACGACCAGGGCGTGATCAGTCACGGTCGCTACAACGCCGAGCAGCACGGGCGCATGACCAGCAACTCAGTGGACCTGTTTGCACGCGGCCGGAACGTTGCCGCCACGGTGACCTTTGCACACTCTTTGGAACGACCGGGGCCGATCACTGAACGTGAAGCGCCGGTTTATTTCCGCCTGGATTTCTTTCTCTAAATTTTTATCGCCTTCGGGCATTGGGATCTGACATGGACGTTCGCCAGTTCGCTTTCCTTGCGCGCCAACCTTCTGCTGCCGTTAAAAGCCGCGCCCATTTCCTGGGGCTGCCTAAGCGTGGGGTGGCGTTGATCCTGGCCAACGCGATGTTCTGGCACCCACTGTTGGCCCAAGCGGACGGCATTGTGGTCAGCGCACCGGGCACGACGCTTGGGCAGGAGGGCAATGGCGTGCCGATCGTCAATATCGCCGCGCCCAATGGCAGCGGGTTGTCGCACAACCAGTTCCAGGACTACAACGTCGGTGCCAACGGCGTGATCCTTAACAACGCCACGGCTCGTACCCAGTCCACGCAACTGGGCGGCATCATCGTCGGAAACCCGAATTTCAATGGTGTCGCCGCCAGTGTCATCCTCAACGAAGTCAACGGCGGTAGCCCCAGTCAGTTGCGTGGCTACACCGAAGTGGCGGGGCAGTCGGCCCATGTGATCGTGGCCAACCCTTACGGCATCAGCTGCAACGGTTGCGGCTTTATCAATACCCCGCAAGCGACGCTGACCACCGGCAAGGCCGTGATCGAAAACGGCCAGATCAGCCGTTACCAGGTCGATCAGGGCAGCGTGGCCATCGACGGCGCGGGCCTGAATGCCAACAACGTCGACCAGTTCGAAATCATTACCCGCGCCGCGACGATCAACGCGCAGATTCAGGCAAAAAAACTCACCATTGTGGCCGGTCGCAACGATGTGGACGCACGCACGCTGAACGCCACGGCGCGAGCGGCCGATGGCAGCCAGGCGCCGGACCTGGCGATCGATTCGTCAGCGCTGGGCGGCATGTATGTGGGCGCAGTCAAGCTGGTCGGTACCGAGTCAGGCGTGGGCGTACATCTGTCGGGAGACATGGTCGCCGGCGGTGACATCCAGATTGATGCGGCGGGCAACGTGGTCATGGGCCAGGCGTCGGCAGGTACTGCAATTGCGGTAAAAGCGGCCAGCGTGGAGACACAAGGCGCTGTCTATGCCGGCACCGATCTGTCGGTTAAAACCCAGGGTGCATTGAGCAACCGGCAAACCCTCGCCGCTCGGGACAGCATCACTCTGGACGCAGGCGGTCGGTTGACTAACGGCGGGATTATTGAAGCAGGTATCAACGCAGATAATAGCCGCAATGCCCAAGGCGATGTGCGTTTGATCGCGCAAGCCATCGACAACAGCGGCAAGACGGTGATCGCCAGTCGCGACCTCACCGTCAACACTGGCGCACTGTCCAACCAGGGTGGAACCCTGGGCAGTGGCCAGCGTTTGAGCATCACTTCAGGAAGCCTGGACAACAGCCAAACCGGTCGTCTGGTCAGTGATGGTGATCTCACCGTGAGGATCGATGACCTGCTGGATAACCAGACCAAAGGCAACGTTTTGGCCAAGGGGGTCATGGTGGTCCAGGCGGGACGCCTGGATAACCGTAGCGGCGTCGTTAGTGCCAACCAGAACCTGAATCTGCACGTTGGCCAAGTCGATAACCGAGAAGGTGTGCTGAACAGCAAGCAGGCACTGGCAATCACCGGCCAATCCCTAAGCAACCAAGGCGGCCTGGTCGGCGCCATCGGGCCGGTGCGCCTGACGGTGGAGACCGTGAATAACACTAAGGGCCGCATCGCCAGCGAAGATGAACTGGACGCCACCCTTGGCGTATTGAACCAGCAAGGTGGTGAACTGGTTGCTCAGGGCGACCTGACCCTCAACGCCGGCACCGTGGATAACCGGAACGGCGGCCTGATTGCGGCGACAAAAGTGCTGAAACTCAAGGCCGACAGCATCGATAACCGCGCCGGCGAAATTTCCAGTCAGCAAAACCTCGAACTCAGCGGCGAGTACCTCGACAACCGCGGGGGCAAACTGTTGGCCGGTACCACACTGGAGCTGGCGGTGTCTGAGGTCGTTAATCAGGCCAAGGGCCTTGTGTTTGCCAAGGATGTACGCTTGACCGGTACACGACTGGATAACACCGACGGTACCTTGGGTGGGCAGCGCTCACTGGAACTGAAGTTGTCCGAATCCTTGGACAATACTCGCGGCAAACTCAACAGCGAAGGTTCAATTGCCCTTGCTGGGCAGCGCATCGATAACACCAGCGGGAGTATTTCCAGCGCTGGTCAATTGAATATCAACACCACCGCCGACCTGCTTAACAACGCTGGCACCGTCGAAAGCGCACAAGGATTCACGCTGACCATCGGGAGCCTTGACAACACCCAGGGCCTGCTTAAAAGCCAGCGAGAAACGAACCTTGTCACCGGACAGTTCACTAACGGCCTTAACGGTCGCGTGATCAGTGCCGAGCGCCTTGACCTCACGGCTACCCACGTGGCCAACAGTGGCCGTATCGCCAGCGTCGGTACTCTGAACGCCAACCTCGGCGGTCTCACCCAATTGGGCGGCGCCGAACTGGTGAGCAACGCGCAGCTCACTCTCGACCTGCACAACGGCAAGTTGACCAACGCTGGTTTGATCAACGCCCCGATTCTGCTGCTCAACAACCTTGCCAGTATCGACAACCAGAGCGGTGAGATTTCCAGCCAGAACGCTTTCACCCTGACCACTCAGAACCTCAACAACACCAACGGTAAACTCATCGGCAACCAAGAGCTGACCCTGCGCGTTGATCAGGTGCTTAACAATTTCAAAGGCCTGATCAGCGGCCGGGGCGACGTAGATATCAGTGAGTCCGAACTGATCGACAACCAGCATGGCAGCGTGATTGCCGATGGTACTTTGTTGCTGAGTAGCGCAACTCTGGATAACCGTAGCGGTGAGATCGCCGGTAAGGCACAGGTCACCGTCAACGCAGACCGTCTCGATAACCAGAAAGGCCAACTGATCAGTACCGAAGCCCTGCATATCAGCAGCGCGAACCTCGATAATCGCGAGGGCCTGGTAGGTGCCGTAAAGGCGCTGAAACTCGACGTCGACCACCTCGATAATCGAGCCGGTGAAGTGACCGGAAATGCCGATGTCACCATCACTGGACTGCAACTGAACAACAACAAGGGTGTAGTGTTCTCGAGTCTGGGATTGAAACTCGCGGTAGATCAGGTGATCAACCGCACCCTGGGTCAATTGACCGGCCAGCGCCTCACGCTGGTTGGTACCTCACTGGATAACACCGGTGGCAAGCTGTTCAGCCAACAGCCGTTGATGTTGGCGCTGACGGGCGACTTGGATAACAGCGAAGGTCTGCTAAGCAGTGAAGGCAAGCTGGACGTCAAAGCGCACAGGCTCAATAACACCAAGGGCAGCCTATCCAGCGCGCAAGGCTTGAACGTTTCAGTCACCAGCATGCTGAATAACAACAATGGCGCACTGCTAACCGATGGCAACCTGGTGCTGCGCAGTGCCAACCTGGGCAACCAACAGGGCAGCATCAGTGGCAAGGGGCCGGTCTCCGTCACCACGGGCGAAATGAGCAACCAGGGCGGTCGCCTCAACAGCGGCGACACCTTGTCTCTGACCACCGGGCAGTTGAACAACGGTGGCAGCATCGGCAGCACCAAAGCCATGACCGCCAGCGTCAACGGACTGGACCAGCAAGGCGGCAAACTGTTCAGCAATTCTGGCCTGTCCTTGGATATGAACAATGGTCAACTGAACAACCAAGACGGTCTGATTAATGCCGTCGGCCCATTGCTACTTAATAACCTCACCAACGTCACCAACAACGGTGGCGAAATCTCCAGCGGCCAAGCCTTCAGCCTGACCGCCCAAAACCTCGATAACAGCCACGGCAAGCTGCTGAGCAATCAGGGCCTGACCCTACGCATCGACCAGGCTCTGACCAACATCAAGGGGTTGATCAGCGGGACGAGTCTCAATGCGCAAGCCACTGCCATTGACAACCGTGGCGGCAGCCTGACCAGTCGCGGCGACCTGCAACTAACCAGCGCCGGTCTGCTGAACAACAGCGACCAAGGCCTTATCAGCGCTGCGCAAGCGGTCACTGTGCACAGCGCTGACCTGAACAATCAGAACGGCATCCTGTTGGGTGCCGCCGTAACGCTCAACGCCATGGCCCTGAACAATACCGCCAGCGGCCTGATCAATAGCCGGAGCACCTTGAACCTCAAGGCCGCCAGCCTCAATTCCGGTAACGGCGGTGAAGTCTCTGCCAAAGGTGCCATGGCTATCGACCTCAACGCCTTGGCACTGGCAGGGGGGAGGATAGTCGGTGAGCAGGGCATAACCGTCGACTTCAACAACAATGACCTGGACAACCGTAACGGCCTGATCCTCGCGAATGGTCCGTTGACTCTGAAAAACCTGCGGGATCTCAGCAACCAAGGCGGTGAAATTTCCAGCCAGCAAAGCTTTGCCCTGGCAGCGCGCACGCTGGATAACAGTGCAGGCAAGCTGATCAGCAGCCAAGTACTGACCCTCAACGCAGACACCCTGAATAACGGCGCGAATGGCTTGATGTCGGGTTGGCAAGGCCTGAACGTCAGCGGTGGTAGCCTCGATAACCGTGACCACGGCACACTGTCGAGTCGCAACGGTGCGATCGATGTACGCCTGAGCGGTGCCCTGCAAAACAACACTGAAGGCGCGCTGGTCAGTCAAGGGCGGCTGGACGTCAGCGCTGCCAGCCTGGATAACCGTGGCAAGTCCGTGCTTTCCAGCGGCGCCGGGCAACACCTGTCGGTGACTGGCGCGTTGGTTAATGGTGACGGCAGCTTGATCGAGAGCGGCACTACGCTGGATGTACAAGCGGCCACCCTGACCAACCAAGCCACCATCAACGCGCAACAAGCCTTCACCTTTACCGGTACCGACCTGACCAACAACGGCGGCACGCTCGCGAGCAACGGACAGTTGACCCTCGACTTGCTCGGCAACCTCAACAACAGCGGCGGCAAGCTGGTGAGCGCTGGGCCGTTGCTTCTGCAACGTGCCAGCCAGGTTTACAACGACGCCGACGGTCAGATTGCCAGCCAGGGCCTGTTGACCCTGTTTACCGGAGGCCTAAACAACAGTGAGCGTGGCACCATTGTAGCCAAGGAACGGGTAGCAATCACGGCATCGGACGCCGTACAGAACCACACCAATGGTCTGATCTACAGCCAGGACGCCGATGTGCAACTGAGCGCCGCGGACCTGAACAACGCCAAGGGTGTCGTGCAGGGCCAAACCGGCCTGGGCCTGAACATCCGCGGTTATGTCGATAACCAAGGCGGTACGTTGGCCAGCCTCAAGGGCCTGCTAGATGCCCAGTTGGCCGCAGGCCTGAATAACCAAGGTGGCATCATCCAGGCACAGCGCCTGAACCTGCTCGCGAACAGCATCAACAACCAGGGTGGACGCATTGCTGCGCAGGCGGGCGATGCCTTGCTCAACGCCAACTTTTTTGCAAATGCCAACGGTGGTGTGTATGCCAAAGGCCTGGTGCGGGTGGATGGCCAGCAAGTGGATAACAGTGCTGGGCAAATCGCCGGTGGCGTGGTTGAGCTGACAGCAAATGGGCTACTCACCAACCGTGGCGGGGTGATTGAAAGCGATGGCAGCCTGAATGTGGCGGCCAATAGCGTTGATAACCAGGGTGGGCAAATTCGGGCGCTGGGTAGCGGTGGAAACACCAACTTCCAGATTGGTGGCGTGTTTGATAACCGTAACGGCCGGTTGGAAACCTCCAATGCTGATTTGACGCTAAATGTGGGTGGCTTTCAGAACCAGGGTGGCAGCTTGTTACATGCAGGTTTTGGCACCTTTGATATCTCCACTGCCAACCTCACTCAGGCCGGTGGTGACGTGGTTACCAGAGGCGGTCTGACCCTCACTGCGGACAATTGGACCAACAGCAGCGTGATCCAGGCCGGGCGCTTGACGATCAACGTCAACACTTTAAATCAAACCGCCAGTGGGCAGTTGCTGGCGTCCGACAGCCTTATCGGTACGGGTGGCAATTGGAACAATGATGGGTTGATCACCAGTGATGGCACCGCGGATCTGACCCTGACCGGCAACTACGTCGGCAAAGGCCGTTACAGCAGTGTCGGGACACTGGGCTTGAGTGCGGCGCAGTTAAACGTGAGCAGCGCTGCGAGCATTGCAGGAGGGGGCGATACAACCCTCAATATAGCGGGAGCATTCAACAACTACGGTCGGGTTACATCTGCGTCGAAGCTGAGTGTCGGTGCCGGCGCTATTAATAACTACGCAACGTTGGGCAGTACGCAAGCGCTGTTGCTGCAGACACCGACGTTGTTGAATGAAGGTGGACTGATTTTTAGCGGTTCGAACATTGACATCAAAGTCGGTGATCTGCTGAACAATCATAATGCGGCCATTTACAGTCTGGGCAACTTGAGTATTGGTGGGCATCAGGGTGGTAAAGCCAATAGCGTTGTTAATTTCTCGTCCTCTATTCAAACTGATGCCGACTTTACGCTGGCGTCCGCTGCGTTTGAAAATAAAAGGCAAGGTGTTGCTGGCAAAGAACGCTTGGTGTCAGGCGACATTACTTACGATTGTGATAGCAATAAATGTTATTACATGAATTATTTTGTCGAAGAGAAGTATGTGTCTGAGGCCACCTTTTCGGGGAAAGCAGCGACAGTATCGGTGGCCGGGGATTTCAATGCCGACGTTGGCCGATTTAATAACTTTGCCTCGACTGTTGTTTCAGGTGGAAATATAAATCTGAAGGCAGAAAGTTTTGAAAACACGTCGGTAAGTACAGGCGAATTTACCCGTTCAAGAGTTTACAAGTCAACGCCAGGTCGGAAGTTCTCGGCACCGTGGTTTACCAATGAAAACGGTAATGGCCCCGTAGACCTCTACGTAAATCGTAACTCCAGATATCTCATGGAGTATTTTAATGGTCAATCGTGCGACAGCGACGGTGGAGCATGCACGCCCAACGCAATCATGGGGGCATGGCAAAGGACTGGTTATCTGAACCCCTATTTTGGGCAAGGCCCCGAGGTTTCTGTTCCAGCCGCCATTTTGGCGCTCAATTTAATGAGTGATGTCAGAAACTATCAGTCCAGTAGCTCGGCGGCTGCCGTTATTCAGGCAGGTAAGACTGTATCGATAAACGCAACAAAATCTATCCAGAACGGCGATATCAAAAACCTGGCCCCTTTTATGAATCAAGGCCAGCAGAACGGGGTAGCAAAGCCCACTACCATCACCAAAGATATCTCCGTCAATGCCCAACTCCCCCCGGATCTGGCTCAGCGGCAAGTCAATCCCGTAACGCTACCCAACTTCTCTCTGCCGACGGGGCAGAACGGCTTGTTCCGCCTCAGCAGCAGTAGAGTAAGCGATACCCAGGTGGCGCAACGCAGCAATGAGCCAAAAAGTTGGACCCTGAGCGAGGCAAGCATCGAGCTGGCTCAACGACAGCAGGCGTTGCCTCAAAACCAAGGCAGGACGATCCAGTTGGATGGCGCGAGCCAGATTGCGGGGGATTCTCGCCCTGTATCAGTGGGTGCCCGAGAAGCCAGTGGCGTCAACGCCGGAAGCTCGCCTTCCCTGAATATTCCGGGCATTACCCCACTCGCCACCTCTACCCCTGGAAGCGGTCAAACCCTAAACCGTGTGCAGGGCTTGCCTGACCGTACAATCGTTTCGAAGCCACATAAATACCTGATCGAAACCAATCCAGTTCTGACTGACCTCAAACAGTTCATGAGCTCGGATTATCTCCTCTCAGGATTGGGCTATAACCCGGATGAAAGCGCGAAGCGATTGGGCGACGGTCTTTATGAACAACGATTGATCCAGCAAGCGATTGTCGAGCGTACCGGGCAGCGCTTTATCGACGGTCAGGCCTCTGACGAGGCAGTGTTCCGTCACCTGATGGATAACGCCATTCGCAGCAAGCAGGCCCTCGACCTGTCGGTGGGCGTATCGCTGACCGGTCAGCAAGTGGCCGCGCTAACCCACGATATCGTCTGGCTTGAAGAGAGTGTAATCAACGGCGAAAAGGTGTTGGTGCCGGTGTTGTACCTGGCCCAAGCTGATAATCGCCTGGCCCCCAACGGCGCCCTGATTGCTGGCCAGGACATCAGCCTTATGGCGGGTGAGAACCTGGAGAACGCAGGAACCCTGCGCGCCACTCATAACCTGTCGGCCAAGGCCGGAAACGACCTGGCCAACAGCGGGTTGATTGAAGCCGGCAACCGTCTGGACCTACTGGCGGGTAACAACATCGTCAATAAGTCAGGCGGGATCATTGCCGGCCGCGATGTAACGCTCACGGCCGTTGGTGGCGATGTGATCAACGAGCGTAGCGTGACTACCACCGGTTACAGCTCCGGTACTTCAATACGCCGCGATTACCTCGATAGCGCTGCCAGGATTGAAGCGGCTAACGACCTGAGCCTCAATGCTGGACGTGACGTGTCTAACAACGGCAGCGTGCTGGCCAGTGGACGCGACACTACGATTACCGCCGGGCGTGATGTGCACCTTGATGCGGTAGAGCAACGCAACTCCGTTGACATGGGAAGCAGATACCGCACTGAAACCGTCACGCAAACCGGAGCGAGCCTGGACGCGGGGCGTGATGTGAAGGTCACGGCGGGCCGCGATTTCAGCGCTATCGCAAGCCGAATTGATGCCAAACGTGACCTGAGTATTTCGGCCGTTGATGATTTGAGTATTTCGTCTGCAGCGGACGAGGAGCATTCATCCAGCAAGTCCAAGAAGGTGACTCGCTCCGAGGATCACATCAGCCAGGTTTCCAGTGTGCTGAAAGCTGGTGGTGATGTGTCATTGAGTGCTGGCAAGGACCTTGAACTGACCGCGAGCCGGGTTGCGGGCGGCGGTAACGTGGCTTTGGAGGCGCAGCGTGACCTGAGCATTTTGTCAGCGCTGGACGAAGACGCTTCGTTCTACTCGAAAAAGAGCAAAGGCTCGTTCGGGCGCAGCAAAAGCGAGCAGCGTGAAAGTTACGACAGCACCAACGTGGCTTCCGTTGTGGAGGCGGGCAAGGACCTGACCGTCAACGCCAGCAAGAAAGCCGACGGTGGCATGAACATCGAAGGTGGGCGTGACGTCACTGTGATCGGCAGTCAATTGAAAGCCGGTGGCGACATGCTGCTGGGCGCCACCGGTGACATCGCGGTGCTGTCAGGTGTTGAAGAACATGGCTCTTACAGCAAGAAGACCAAGTCTGGATTCCTGGGGCTTTCAAAAAGTGGCAAGAGCCAACTGAAAACGACCGCCACGCAAGTAGGCAGTGAGTTGGAGGCCGGCAACGACGTGGTGGTGGCTGCGGGCAATGACATTCGCTTGCGGGCGAGTGAGATCAATGCCGAGAACGATGCTGAGTTGCGGGCAGGCCTGGTAAAGGATACCGGTGACATCAACTTGGTATCGGCCAATGACACGGCCTATAGCCGTAGTGAGAAATACGAGAAGAAGACCGGCTCAATCTCGGGTGGCTTCATCGCGATCTCATCGGCCAAGAAGGCCGGACAGGAAGCCCAGAGCAGCACCAGCGTTGGTAGCCAGGTTATGGCGGATCGCGATGCGACTCTGCAGGCCGAGCGCGACATCAACCTGGTGGGCAGCGGCATCAGTGCAGGACGTGACGTCAGTCTCAATGCGGGGCGCGACGTCAACGTAGTCGCTGCGCAAAACTCGAAAAGCGAGCGTGATTGGGCCAAGTCGAAACAGACCGGTATTGGGGTGTCCAGTGACGCCAATGGCGTCACGTTCTTTGCCGGTACCGATCGCAACGGCGAGAAAAATCGCCTTGAGCAGCAGACTGCAGCCGCGAGCCAAATCAGCGCGGGTGAAAATCTGGCGATTACGGCCAAGCGGGATATCAACCAGCGCGGCTCTGATCTGGCGGCGGACAACAATATTGACCTGAAGGCCGGGCGCAATATCAATATTGATGCAGCTCGTGAGCGTTTGTTGGTAGAGCAACAGCTTGAAAAGGAGCGCAATGGGGTTAGCGTATCGCTCAATCATAACTATGGCAGCACGAAGGATGCTGTGAGTGGTGCAGGCAAAGGTGAGGACAATGTCAGCAAGGGCTCAAGCACTCTGAGGGGCGTCGATGCTGTTGGCCAATTCCTGGCAGGTCCTACGGGAGACCTGAAAATTGGCAGTAGTAGTGAAAGTACCAGCAAACAAGTAGTGGAAGTGACCAATCGGCCTTCGACACTCCATGCCGGAAAGGACCTCAACATGACTGCCGGTAACGATGTTGCCGTCGCTGGTGGTCAGTTAAGCGCAGGTCGGGATATCAACGTAACAGGGCGTGATATCAATCTTGATGTCGCCAAAGGCAACATCGAAAAGAATGACTCTCAGAGTCAGAGCTGGGCGGGCATTCATGGCGGTACCAGCGGCGGGGCCAAGCTGGGGATCGGTGGGAGTCATGGTGTTGCTGACGAAGACGCCAGCCATGAAACTTCGACACCCACAGTGGTAGATGCGGGGCGAGATATCAATCTGATTGCGAGTCATGACTTGAATCTTATTGGAACTCAAGCCCGGTCGGGTCGCGACATTGATCTAAAAGCTGGAAATGATCTGAATATTGGTGCGGCGAAAAATGAGAGTAATAGCGAAAGTACTAGAAGCAGTGGTGGAGGGGAGGTAGGGCTCACTCTGGGCGGTGAAAAAGGCGCTGGTATCTATGTGAGCGTCAGTATGGGCAAGGGGGATCTTGAAAGGGAGAAGCAGGGGCAACAGAACGCCTACCTATATGCAGGAGACCGTCTGAGTTTCGGCAGCGGGAGAGATACCAACATCGCCGGCGCTGAGCTGCGCGGGGATCAGATAATCGGTCGCGTGGGTCGAGATTTGAGCGTTTCTTCGGTTCCTGACACCGGTAAGGTCAAAGGGAAGGAATTTGATATTAGCGCAACCGTAACAATTGGCCCGGGCGCGGGTGTTAGCGGCTCAGTCGGTTATGGTCAGACCACGGGTAAAACCAACTGGGTAGAAGATCAAACCCGTATCACTGGGCGAGACAAGGTCGATATCCGCACAGAGGATCACACGCAATTGGATGGTGCGTTGATCGCTTCAGACACCGGTAATCTCAAACTGGATACAGGAACGCTTGGGTTCAACGACATCGCAGGAAAAGATAATGAACATGGGTACTACCTGAGTGTTGGCGGCTCCTACAAAGAGGGTCAGAGCACCACACAAGACCCAAGCCAAGTGGGTAAGGGGAAAGCCGGCGATAGCGGTTGGAGTGTTTCGGGCTGGAAGTACGACAAGGAGCGTGAACAGTCGGTCCGCGCGACGGTTGGTTCGGGAGAGATAATTGTTCGAGATGCTGCTGACGCGGCTTCGGCTGTCGCAGGCCTCAATCGTGAAGTAAGTAAAGCTTACGAAGTCACCAAGGATAAAGAAAAGCGCACAGATCTTTACCTCACTGATTCTTCATTGACGGCGGTGACAAACCCCACTGCAACGATTGCGCGATGGACAACTGATGCTAAGAAGCTTGGAGATCGGGGTGAGGAAACCATTCAAGTACTCCTAGATCTTTTTAGCGCGGGTACGGACATTGCCATCGGAAAGAACCCCGACAGGGTCTCCGACGAGATGGCCGCCAAAGCCTTCGTTAGGCAATTGGGTAGTCGCCATCCGGAAGACCGTGCAGCGCTGATCAATAAAGTGATCGCGGGTATAACTGGAAAAGAGCAGGCACCTGAAAACCAGGCGTTGGTTGATAAGCTCACTCAAATTGCGGGCGATGATACCAACAAAGCTCTGATCGTCATGAGCTTGTTAACGACCTTGAACGGTCCTAAAACTGGCGCAAGCAATTTAGTGGCGATTCCTGTGGCGGCTGAAGCAGTCGTCGTGGCTGTCGGTGCTGTTCTGGTAGCGTCAGATGCGACGTTTCAGGAGAAGGCGCGTATTGCTGCGAATTCGCTGGTGGAGTCAGGTGCGAAGGCTGGAAAGGATGCGGCGCAACAAATCAGGGTTTCCGTCGCTGTTTGGGAGATTTTGCTTGGCACCTCCTTTCCGATTCATCAGCTCGACCCTGAACATTTGGCCTATATCACTCCCATTCTTGAGATTAACGGAGTAAATCCGAGCAGTGGTGGTTTCGCAAATGGCGGCGTTGTTAACCCCGCTATCAATACCGGAGGAACCCAGCTGGATGGGCAACGGGATGATGGGAAATATATAACGCCTGAGCATCGACTTGATCCGGGTAATATGTATAGTGAAAAAATTGATCAGGATGAGGTTGGCAAAATCTCGGATAAAATATTGTTAGCTGATCGTACTGGAAGTGGACTGAAAGGCGATGTATCGCATATTGCTGCGAGCTATTTGACTAAAGCACAATTGGCGGCTGGTCAAGCTTTTGTCCTCACGGGGGGAGATGGTGTGAAAAGAACTTTGTTGCAAACGCAGGGAGGGCTTGATGGGGCAACCGGTATATATGAATATATCTTGGATCCTTCGGGCAGTGTTACGCATCAGAGATTTATTGAAAATGGCTCCATAACTGGAACACCTAATCAGCGTCAAATCAAGGTAAAATAATATGTACTTTCCCGATGTTACTTATAAGTTTGTCATGGAGAATATTGATCTAAATTGGAGAGACGTTCTCTGGGGGGTTGAGAAAGGAATCATCAACTGTGATTTTGCGCAAAAGGTTGCAGATGTAAATTTGACGAGAGGTTCCATGAACGAGTTGGAAACAGAGCTGGTGCTTTTGGATAAAGTTCAGGTCTGGGCGATCAAAGAAAAGATACGTCAACTTTCAAGCGCTGAGGTTACGGAGGAGGTTGTTTGCTCGAAAAAAAAGTGGATGTATGTTGCACTGAAGTGGTTGTTTGAAAACAGGCGGAAAATTGAAGATGCACTTGGCCTTGTTGAACTTGTTTATGCTGACTTTGATTATCCGGCTGAAATTGAAAGTTTTGTTCGTTATATGCCGTCGCAGTGTGATTATGACCCCAGAGCGCATAGTGTCGAGAAGAATATGGAGAGGTTGTACTTGAACTGGGGGGCTTTTTTGAGTGGCGGTTTGGGTGGTGTGGCTAAGAAGTCATAATTGTTGGCACATCTATAATGGTAGGAAGTAGACTTCATTAAAAAAGGGGGGCGTGAGGAGATTCAAAATGTTGTGATGGGAGCACTTGAGTGTGCTAGAAATCGGGTGCAGACCCCGTTTTTAGGGCGTTAGCGATGACGCAAGGCCAGCCGCTGCGCTTAATGGTGTGCCGAATCCCGTTCCGCTTTAGCACTTGCATCTGGTCGGCTTTCGTTTTTGCGCCTGTGAGTGTGCAAACTTCCTCATGCGACAGAAAATGAATTTCCATACCTACCTCCCGCCCGCTGTGGTCCGCGCTTTCTTGATGATGCGGATTGCTAGGCCAAAGGAGATCAGCAGCCAGGCGCAGGTACCGAAGAGGGCGTAGATCAGTGCCTCGGTGGTGCCGGTGGACAGCAATTCGGGCCCGGCCCAGAAGAGCCAGCAGAGTGTTCCGACCAGGTACAGCAAAGCGCCCAGCAGTATCAGGGTGAGTTTCATAGCGAACATGGGGTGTCCTTGCCGCGCTGGGCGGCAGAAGGTGGGTTAGGGCTTGGCTGAATGCTTCGTGGGCATTGCCTTCTTCTTGACGACGGCGGCTGCTCGCTTCTGAAGCGCACTTCACTACTCATCCAGCCGGCGCCAACCGGCCTCAATGGCTTTCTCCTTGGGGGGACAGATCTACCTGGTGGTAGGTCTTCCGGCTTTGCGCTCGCATCCAGCCGTCCGGGCTTTAGATCCAACGATCTCGACTTTCTTTGGCGCGAAGCCTGCGGTCAGCACCCACGCCTCATAGGGAAATTGATTTTCAGTCATGCAGGAATACCTCGCCCACCGCTCAGCGGCAGGAACTTTATGGTTTAATGAGAAGAGTTTTTAAAAGAAGCGCGAGATTGTAAGGCGTTAGGGTCTACCCGTTTACAGCGGACATTTTCGAGTAGCCTCAATCCTGAGATAGGGCATCGCGCAACGCTTGCCTCAAGCCTCTTTTGCAAATGAATACGTCAAGGGAAATGCGTTCATGAAGTACGGCTGGATAGTGATTGTTTTACTGCTTAGTGCTTGCGTTAGTGGCCCAAGTCCTCAACAACTGGCAAAGCAGCGCTTGTGGGAGCAACAGCTGTTCACTCATTTGTCCTCGTACAAGTACTACCCCGAGCAGGCTCGACTTCAAGGGGCAGGGGGCATGGTTAGAGTCGAATTCTTCGTCGACGCCAAAGGTAACGTCTTACGTCAGAAAATCATCAGCTGTTCTGGGTCGGAACTCTTCGTTCCCGCTGTACAGGCATTGATTTCGGCAGCATCACCCGTACCTGCACCGCCACCTTCAGTGCTTAAGGACGGCGAAATCCAAATAGTCGCTCCATTTATATATTGCTTGGATCCGGCTATATGCCCCGTATCCCAGGGCGGCCATTCAAGCAGTGCGGAGTAGGGCTGGGGCGACATTCCGGTCTATGAAGGGTGGCTAGTGGGGATCATGGCGCCACCCGCTTGAACTCGACCACCCAGACCCACGGGTTGGCGCTCCAGCTGCCAGCGCCGTTGATTTTTTCCCATAGCTCCTGCCAGGCGATTGCAAACCAGTCTCGGTAATTGGGTGAAACCTCATCGCTTGCCATTTCGGGTGGGCATTGCAGGCCCTCAGCTCGGATGTCGGCACGGCTGATGTCCTGCAACCGCTCGACGCGCACGTCGGTGATCTCCAGCAGGATGCGGCTGGAGTGCCGTGGCATGTGGATGCCTGGCTTCCATTTAACTGGGTATTCCTGGCCCTCTGCCGACTTGCAGTAAATGGCGTCAGGGTTGGTGGCGCGATAAACGATGTGTTCGCCGGTGCCACCGCCGTAATGTCGGACCTGCAGGCCGAATGTCTCGCGCACCCACAGCCGGTCGCCTGGCTTGCCATAGGGGCAGCAGCCGTTGACGAAGTGCTTGGTTACAGGTTTGCCGTAGCCGTCCTGGCCGTAGTTGGAGTTGCCTACGCAGAAATTGCCGCTGGCATCGATGTGCGGCTGAACTTTGATCGCCCGTCGCGTGACCGTCTTCCGGCCTTCCAAGATGGCGCGCACCATCGGCGCCGAGAACAGGATAGGGCGTTCTTTGATTGCGGTCATGGGGTCACCTTTTCGAAGTGGAATACCACCGGTGCGCCGGTCTCGGCGATCAGCCCGTAGGACTTAGCCAGGCGGTAGACGGGGTGGTAGCTGTTGAGGGAGTTAATGTGCCCGGAGATCCAGGCCCGTCAGCCCTCCAGTGTCTGCCGGCCCTTGCTAATGTTGCAGGGCGCACAGGCCGGCATCATGTTGTCGAGGTTGTGATCCTTGGCCTGCTCGGCCACGCGCTCATCACTGACCCTGATCACTGGCTCTGGGTGATCGGCGTGCCACCGATCACCCAGCAGCACACCGCAGTAGGCGCAGTGCCCGCCGTACTTCAGGCGTACTTGCTTGCGCTCAGCTTTCTTCAGGCGCATAGGTCTCCTTGCCGCTATAGCGGCTGACTTTGAAGGGGAGGGGTTACAGGTTTTGCGCGTGGAGTACGGATGTACCCCCCCATCGAGATCCGGTTCCCCGTTGCCGTACGTGAGGGTGAGATCGGAACTTGTTTGTCTACGAGCGCAGACTCACCCTCATTGACGCCAGAAGACTTAATGTGACGCGACCCGGGTTATAGGTTTTATGTGGGCGTAGAGCTGACTCTTGGGTATAGTTTCCATTTTTACGGGGCGGGCATAATGGATAATAGTGCGAAGGATTTAAGAGCTGGCGTTGTGGTGGCGAGCTGGATGAAAGCCAGAATGTGCCTATGGGCTTGCTATCTCCTTCTGCTAATTGCGACGTTAGCTCCTTTGATGTCTTTTGATCATTTTCGCCCCGCCTTTGAACATCCTGCCCTTTGGTTTCAGCGCACAGGCTGCATAACTGCCATATTTTCGCTGGTATGTATTACGCTTGCTGATTCCGCTGTTCGTTTGACACCAGAGCCTATTGAAGACTTCCGCACTCATACGCAAGAAATTGTTGATTCTTTTCTGAAGAAAATCTACAGGGCGCGGTCCTCCGCAATGGTAGTAGCATTAATGGGGTCTTTAGTCTGGGGGTATGGCGATACGTTAATTAGATACATGGTTTCCGTTTGAAAGGTTTTCATGACTTCGTTGCATATTGATGATTTCTGCGACGATTGCTCATACAGCCTCCCTCGTTACCAGATCATGGGCATTCACAACCGTCATGCCGGCGAACTCTTCGGCAGTGGGTAAATCTTCCAGGCAGGCAAAGATCGGTATGCCCAGCTCGCGGGCGCGGTGCACCTCGCCCAGGGTGCCAGCGCTGTATCGCCAGCCGTTGATCAGGACAACTGCATCGCACCGCTCCATCAGCGACAGGGTGCCTTCGAGGGAGAACTCGTCTTGGCCTGGCAGATCGTCATCGAAGTGCGCGGTGTTGGTGTGCGGGCAGAGCGGGAACCAGCCCAGGCGGGCGGTGGCAACCGCGACGGACCTGGCCGTAGCGATGTTCTCTGCGATCAGGTCACGGGTTGCGGCGCGGTAAGGGCGGGCCACGTAGACGACAGGGATTTTCTGTTTTGTAGGCATGGGGAGTCCTCAATGGCCGCGTCACGACCAGAAGTGATGTCAAGGGGGAAAGTTGTAAGAAGGCGCCGCACAAGTTTCACGACTGTTTTCAAAAGTGTCGTGACGCCAAGCTTTGGCTATCAACCAAGCCGGGACTCTATGAAGTGCCCGGCCGCTGCGCCCTCTGGCCGGCCACCGGCACCACCACTGAATGCGTGGCTGGTTAGCGTTCCAGCGACCTCAGGATGAATGAAATATGTCTCGCTTTCGATGTCGAGCCGGCTGTCCTTGGCGGTGAGTGTTGCCGATCGTTCGATCGAGCCACCCAGGCTATGCCTGCCGAATGCCGGGATGCCACCGAACATATCGACCGCCGGCCCCTCGTCACCTTCGCAGTTCGGACACCCGTACCGGCCTAAGGATTCGGCAAAGACATATCCGCATCCGCACTGGAGCGCAGGGCCGAAAGGAGCTGTTCCGGTAGCGTCTTGCCCCTCGCCTCGGCTCGGCGCAGTATCCCGGCGCACGCCTTAGCGCTCAAAAAGTACCTCGGTGGGATCGAGCCCGTCTGTCGCACTTGCGACAACGAACACACGACGGCGTCGTTGGGCCAGGCCGAAATATTGGGCGTCCAGGACTCGCCACGCGATTGTTCTTTTGGGTCCATACACACAACCAGCGTCCTGCCATTTTTTCCCTGGAGGCTGCAGCTCGCAGTCTTCCCCAGCAAGCGCGCCAAGAAAGCATGCGAAGGGCGTACGCCGGGGACGTTCTCCCAGACGATGACGCTGGCGGGCTTTCGCTGGCCGGCGCGAACATAGTCAACTGCATCTGCAAGCTCCACGTATTTGATGGTGAGGGCGCCGCGCGGGTCGGTGAGGCCTTCGCGCATACCGGCAACCGAGAAGGCCTGGCATGGCGTGCCGCCGACCAGCACGTCCGGCGCCAGTATCTTGCCGGTTAGCACCAGCGCGGTCAGCTTGGTCATGTCGCCGTGGTTCGGCACGTCGGGGTAGTGGTGCGCCAAAACCGACGAGGGAAACGGCTCGATTTCGGCGAACCAGGCGGCCTTCATGCACAGGGGGTGCCAGGCTTGTGTCGCAGCTTCGATGCCGCTGCACACGCTTCCGTAAGTGATGGGCATGATGGCTCCTCGCCGGTATAGTTGTTCATTTATCTCAATGGTAAACACGATGCGATTTTCAACAAGGGCAAGGAAGCTGGACCGATGGGATTGGATGCGCAGGAATTACATCTATCTTCTTGGGTTATTGGCGTTAGTGATTTCTGCACTTGTAGCTGCGTTAGTTATTGCACACTTTCAATTTGGTTTGGACTTGTGGTGGATATCAATTAAGCACCCTGAGACGGCTCAATATTGGGGGCAGCTTGGTGATTTTATCGGTGGAATATTAAATCCATTGCTGAGCTTCTGTGCTCTTATTGCAGTGCTTTATAATCTGTCTCTGCAGAGGGAGGAGCTCTCTCTCGCCCGCGAAGATGCTAGAGAAGTTCAGGATATACAAAACAAGCAGAGCGCTATTTTTAAGCAGCAAAACTTTGAATCAGTTTTTTTTAGGTTGCTTGATATGCACTCCTCTCTTTCAAGGAATATGAGAATAAAATTAGGGTATGGCCCTAACGCTAGGGTGTACGAGGGCGAAGATGCGTTTAGGTATCTATCAAATTATTATATAGGGAAGTTGGATCTTGTTCCCCATTCTCTTGTGCCAGTTGAAAGTCAGATAGAGAGAGTTAGAGATAGTTCTCAAGGGTTTCTTGATGCGTATGTAGGCTCGGTAGGACATTATTACAGGAATATTTATCAGATACTGAAGTATGTTGATGCCTTCGGCAGCGCTTCTTTCGGCTCGTCAAAAAAATCACTGGCTGGAATGGAAGTTAGGCGTGCGTTACGTTCATATCGGTCTCAGAGGAACTATGCCAATATGTTGAGGGCGCAATTGAGTAGTAGCGAGGTTGCATGCCTTTTTCTAAATTGCTTGGCGACTCAGGGTGATGGTCTGAAGTTTTACGTAGAGAAATATTCTATGTTGAAAACATTAGAGCCGTCAGTGATTGGGGGTAATAGAGATATTTCTAACCTATTTAATAAGCTTGCCTACGCCGATTATGAAGATATGGAAATGGTAGACGTTGTCAGTCTAATACGATCGAGGTATCTCGACGATACCGATGGGCAAGGCTGAGCCTGATTGGTTGTTTAGTAACTAACAGTGTTACCTGTCATTCACGGTCTTCTTCATCGTTCATTTGGATCGATTCGGCAAAGCCTGCTTGCCGTAATTTTCGCGCCACGTTTTGCGGTATGTCGATTCCGTGGCGCTTAATTACAAGCATCGGGGCAGACGCTTCACGACCGAGCGAGTGGGCATGCGCGATCAGTCGCCAGATGGTTGAACGGTCTTTCGTCTCGCCAAGTTCAGCGGTGAGCGCCGCCAGCCGGTCGCGCATTCCCTGACGGAAGTAGTGACGGATGATGTCGGACGGCCCTTTGATCTTCGGCGGCGCCGGCGGCAGATCCTCGGCCTTGGCGTTGATCACCAGAAGTTGCACCGCCTCACTGACTTCTTCTATCTCATGCCAGCGCATCAGCTCAGGTCTGTGTCGCACCCGAATAGCGTGCCGACGTAGAGCTTCCCCGGTCGGGAGGGCAGGATGTGTCCGTACTTGGTGCCGATGACGTGGCTCATTGGCGGCTGCATGCGCAGGCAAATGCTGCGGATTTCCGTTTCGTCCTCCTCGGTGAGCCCCGAGACAATGCACTCAACGCCCTGATTTTACCGGTGCGCCGGCGTCTCATTGATGCACAACACTTCCGCGTCGAACTGGTCGCTATGCCGGAACTCCGGAACCCACTGTTTGTTGCCGTTCCAAACCTTCACGTCGTAGCCGTTCCGGGTAAGCACCAGCAAAGCGATTTGTAGCCTTCGCCAAAGCTACCGATGGCGTCGGCGCGGTCGGCCTTTGACGTACTACCCAACACCAGAGTGCTGGCTTCCAGGCTTGCAAAGCGGCTGGTGATGAACAGTTGGCCGTCGGCGAAGGCGTATTCGAAAGGCGACTCGCTATCCAGCGCGTTCTGCACGAGCTCCCGGAGGGCCTCTTTCAGACCCCAGTGGCGGACGTAATCGCGGGACAGGGGAAGTTCGTAGGACTTGGAACGGATGCGATCTGCAATTGCTGCGAGCATGGCGATACTCCCGCGCCATCCTTGCGGGGCGCTATGAGGTGTTGGTTATTGAGTGATTCGATCAGCGAGGGCGCTGAGCAGCATCAGGAACGTAAAGAGGGCGAGGACAGGGAAGGCGCCGCGCCAGATGAGCATGCGTCGGGTGCGCTGGCGGATAGTCACGGCCGGACCCTCACAGCAATCCTGCCGCCCTTCATTGTTGGTTCCAGGCGCTGCGACAGATCCCGCACCAGGTCTTCACGCTTTCGACCTATCAGCTCGTTGAAGGAAAGGCCGAAGCCCAAGATAGCGATGCGGCGCTCGATGTCGTCGAGCTGCTCGTCAACAAGTGACTTAACCGGTGCAGTGGTCATTACCGTCTCCATAGGAGGAAATCTGAGCTGCCTCTCGTGAAGCGTGTGAGGGTTTCTCGACGAGTGACGTGTCTAGATCAATGGTTTTGAGGCTTTCGGGGTTGCCGCCTCCTAATTTGGCGACTACCCTGAAAATGTATGAAATGTTACGAATAATTTCGGTGGTGACTGTTTTAAGGTCACGCTACTTCAGGATGAGGAACGAAAAATGTTTTCACACGAAGGTCCCGCAATAGAGCTGCTGCTGTTCGTTTTCGGTTTGGCAGCCCTACTCCTAGTCGTTTGGTTTATTCACAATCAATACGAGCGCAAAACAGGGAAGGGAGTTAAAAAACAACATAATCGTAACGAGAGCCGCTCAACGTAAAGCTGCTGCCGACCGATCTAATCGAGCCAGTTGCTTCCGACTGGCTCTCAATAACCAAGCGCTGTAGTGGCGAAACTCTTCAGCAGTTAAACGCCGTTCGTAAACCGGCGTACCACAAGCCCTTCGACCAACGTCTCAGCTAGCTCCGTGGAGTCAGGGTGAGACGACAGGAACAATCGGGCGAGCGAATCACGCTGATCCAGGCCTACGGCTGGCCGTGGCGGCGCTTCCACTTGATATCGACACCGCACACCAACTGTTCCGCCGAGTGCTCCAGCCACTCCCTTTCTGGGTCCGCCTCGCTGACCTCTGGAGGCAACTGAGCGTCGTAACGCTCTTGGCATAATTTCAGTACTGCACTCATGGTCGCCTCCAAAGTGGCGGGTTGTTCACCTGTATTCGTCAACACTCATGCCTCCCGCTGTTTGCCGATGGGCGCGGGGTGAGTGCTGACGGGTAGAGGTGTTCCGCCGCTCAGCGGATTGTGGGAACAGGAAGTCGTTTTTGGGTTTCGACAGATAAACCCAGGGGTGGAAATCCGATGGATGTTTTCCGTATTGAAAATGAGGATGGCGCTTGGGTTTTGTACAAAGCCCACGGCTATAAGTCCATCATGCGCGCCGGCAACCAGGCCGAACTTATTGCGCAGGTCCAGACCCTGACAGCCGGGAAGGGGGCGGTAATTCGGTTTTGGTCGGGAGCCGGTGTGCGCGAACTTCGAGTAGGGGCGATCGAAGAAGATGAGCTTGGAGGGCTTTAAATTTACGAGCCCGGCAGAGCCGAAGGATGGCCTGGGCATTTTCGTTTCTCCGGTTGCCTTCCCCGTGCCCATCGCTCTGGGTGGGCATCAGTGAAAAGGTCCGTCATGCAGCAGCCTTGCAATCGGCCGCTGTCATTCGATGGCCGTCTTCGCACTCAACAGCACGAACGCCGCTGGTGTAGCCACACTCGGCGTTGAGCCTGTTTGCCTCGCAGATGCAGACGGCTAGGCTTTCATCGGCAAATACCTGCAGCTCCCCGCGCAGGGTGATATGAATGACCTCGTTCATCGTATTGCCTGGGCTTCACGCAACCTGCCCGGGGACCTCATGGGAGAAGACGTTAATGTTCATGTGTGCGCTGACCGTCATCGCCCGGCGCTGCTTGATGTGCCGCGCAGCGCAAGGACTGCCATGTCGGCCTGATCGGCTTCGAGCGCGGCAATTGCCTCATCCACGCCGCCGAACCATTTTTCCAGCAGCCTGGCGCAGGATGCGGCCGCCTCGTTGACCACCTCGTCGCTTGCTTCAAAAACTGAATTGCTCATCGCTATGCCCTCGGTTGTCATCCCAAGCAGCCCTCGCGAGAAGGCTGCTCAGTGATGCTTTCCGCCGTGACCCGCTACGGATGTGCCCACCGGCTTTTTTGGCTTGATTGAAGGTCAACCAACGATCTTGAGTGAACCCCTGCAACCTGGCCTCGGCCCAGAGCAACGGTAAATTGATGCCCGAATAGGGACGCTGTTTGCATGGATGAGTTACTCATGCGCCACCTTCCCCACAGCCAGAGACAGCGAATCACCAAGAATGCGCCACAAAGCGGTAAGACGCCGACAGTAGGTGCCTTCACTACAGTAAATCAACTCGACATGAAGGCTGTCGATAACCGCGATATAAGCATCCTGAAACATTGAAATCTCGTTCGCCGACAATGCTGGATACCTGTTCTCAAGGCTTGCGCCAAAGCGTTCACGCAGGCGGTCCAGATAGGCTTCAAAGCCAACTGTAACCGATGCCTTTAATTCCGAAGGCGGAAAGAATGCCGTGCGCAGCAGGAAACGCAGAGCAGCGGAAGACTCGTAGCGGTTTGAAAGATTGTCCGTGTACAGCTTGCCGGGCTCGTCATCATTCGCCGGGACGCGTGCAAACATCTCTTCGATATAGTGCCTCTCCGTCGCCAGCGCCAGATTCAGCACGGCGTTGAACAGATCATCCTTGCTCTTGAAGTGCGCGTATAACGAGGGCTTGCGCATACCCGCCACGACAGCGATTTCATTGAGCGACGAAGCGTCGTATCCCCGTTCAGCGAAATGCACCAGAGCGATATCACAGATTCTGCTTGCCGAAGGGCTCAGCACTTTCATCGGGATGACCTTTTAATTCAGTGATTTAACGCGGTGATGTGCTCGGCCCTGCCTTCGCGCACGCTGACCCAAGTCAGAGCACCCACTATAATGGCGCAGACTATCAGGAATGCGCACCAGGCAATGGCGCCATGGCTGCTCGCCCAACCGGTCAAAGGTGTGGCGAAGGCCGAGATGCCAAGCTGAAACGCGCCGAGCAATGCAGCCGTTGAACCCAGGGCAGTGGTTTGCGAAGACATCACCAGCGTCATCAGTGAGGTTTCTGCAATCCCCAATCCAAGCAGTGCTATCGCGACACCGGCGGCCAGCCAGTACAAACTAGAACCAGATACTGCTGCGCCGTAGGCCATGACAGAACCTGCAAAGATGCAAAAAGCTCCAGCCGTTGCCATGCGGGCCAAACCGTACTTGCCCACCAGTCTGGTAGCCACGACGGCCCCTATAAGAATCGCGATGCCGGTTGCGCCAAACAGCGTACCGAACTGGGCAGCAGGCAGTCCGTATTCATTCTGATAAACAAATGTAGCGCCGCCTACATAGGCAAAGAGAAAAAAGAACACGGATGACAGCGCTAAGGTGGGCCGTAGAAAACGGCTATCTTTTGCGATACGCACATACGTGCGGATTGCCCCTCTCATATTCAATGGCTCACGCTTTTGCACGGATAACGTTTCAGGCAAAACAGCTATCGAGTTAACCGCCACCAGCGCACCAAGAACAGCCAGTACCAGCATGACGGCTCGCCATCCGAAATGCGCCTCAATGTAACCACCCAACCCCGGGGCGATGATGGGAGCAACACCTTGAATGGTCAGCAGCAGGCCAAAAAGTTTTGCTGCCTGAACGCCCTGAGTGACGTCACGCACCATGCTCATGATGACTACCAACGTCAAAGCACTGCCTATCCCTTGGGCAAATCGTGCCACGAGCAGCCACTCAAGGGTTGGTGCCGCTCCTGCAGCCAGCGCACTCAAACTGAACAGCAACAAGCCTGCTATCAGTGGACGTCGACGGCCCAAGGCGTCGACTGCCGGCCCGAACAGCAATTGCCCAAGCCCCATTGCCAGCAAAAAGACCGTGAGCGTCAGCTGAATGCTGGCAACACTGGTCGAATAATCAACCGCCATTTCGGGCAGGCTTGGCAAATACATATCGACGGCTGAGGGCCCCAGTGCGGCGATGGCGCCCAAGGCAATGGCAAACTTCAGTGAAGGATTGCCGAAATGACTCTTTTCCATAACAAACCCATGATTGGCTTCCTACCGGAAGGTAGGATGGTGGCGTGAAGTTAACGAGAACCGAGAGGCAAGGTCAAGCCGTTATTTTCTTAGTGGCCAGGGAGCACCTGCCAGCGCTCCGCGCAAGGCATGCGCACGAAAGTGTTTTAGTCTTCAGTTCAAAGTGTTTTTTCAAGAAGCGGCTGAAATGAGCGGAATCTGTGAAACATCATTTTTAAGCGATCGAGGTAAGCGACTCAGTGCGCAGAAACGGGTTGGCCAAATCGATCACGCTGCGTTCGAGCCTGGAGCGCTGGAGGTATCGACAGACGCCGTCACCTTCCGCACCAGCGATGGGAGCGGAGAGGGGGGCAATCTCGTTGTAGTCGGTGCAATTTGGAGGCAACACAGAGGCCCATCTGGCGTCGTTATCCAGCGCCACGGTTGGCTCACACGCCAATGGGACACTTAGCGCCAATGGCCGTAACTTTGTGGGCGGAATCAGGGTTCAAATTGAGCTCTGTGAGAGCCAGACTTGCCTGCGAACTAGGCTCCTTGGTATATCAGGCAGACCTCTTCATCGCACGCGCGGGCAAGCCTCGCTCCAACAGATGGCATCAGATACCCCTTACAAGCGAAACCTCGACACCATGCTGTTCAGGTCAACCGCCAGGCGGGTCAACTCGCCGCTGGCGGCGCTGGTCTGGGCGGCACCGTTGGAAGATTGCGTCGACAGGTCCCGGATGTTGACCAAGTTGCGGTCCACTTCACGGGCGACTGCAGCCTGTTCTTCCGCAGCGGCGGCGATGACCAGGTTACGCTCGTTGATCTCGATCACTGCGGTGTTGATGGTTTCCAGCGCCAAGCCTGCGCCTTTCGCGATGTTCAGGGTAGATTCAGCACGGTCAGTGCTGTTACGCATTGAACTGACCGCTTTTTGGGTGCCGCCTTGAATGCTGCCGACCATGCGTTCAATTTCGCTGGTGGACTGTTGGGTGCGATGGGCCAAAGCGCGTACTTCATCGGCGACAACCGCAAAGCCGCGACCGGCTTCACCGGCCCGGGCCGCTTCGATAGCTGCGTTCAGCGCCAGCAGGTTGGTCTGATCCGCCAAGCCACGAATCACGTCCAGAACCTTGCCGATGTCGCGGGACTCTTCCGCAAGATTACCAATCAGATCGGCGGTGCTTTGCACATCCCCGCTCATGCGTTCGATAGCGTTGACGGTTTCGTGAACCAGATCCCGGCCATCGCCTGCTGACGCCGTCGCGTTTTTTGACGCCTCTGAAGTGCTCACTGCGTTACGCGCCACTTCTTCGACGGCGCTGGTCATTTCGTTGACTGCAGTCGCGGCTTGTTCTATTTCGTTGTCCTGCTGCGCAAGGCCACGGGCGCTTTCATCGGTAACTGCGTTCAGCTCCTCGGCAGCGGAAGCCAGTTGTGTTGCGGATCCGGAAATACGCATTAAGGTATCGCGCAGTTTCTCCTGCATTTTTTGCATGGCTAGCAGCAACCGGCCCGCTTCGTCAGTGCCATCAACCTGTATTGGTCGGGTCAGATTACCTTCGGCGATGGTTTCAGCCGCTTCAAGTGCCAACGCTATCGGTTGGGTGATGCTCTTTGTCAGCAGCCAGGCAAATAGCACGGTCAGCAGCGAGGCAATAATCAGGAGGCCGACAACCCAGTTGAACGCAGAGCTGTACTGGTCAGCAGCGGATTGATTGATGATAGCCAGCTGGGCGTTATTGAAGTCAGTAAGCTTACCCAACGCTACGTTTATCTGCTCAGCGTTAGCCGCAGACTCGGCATTCAGCACGCGCGTTAGCTCCTGCAGATCGCCAGCCCGACTGAGAGCAACAAGGCGCGTTTCAATCTTCCGATATTCATTCATCAACCGCATATAGTCGTTGTAGTCGGATTGCTCTACAGGAGATGAAATCAGTTTGGCGTATGCTGCCTGCGACTTGTTAAGTTGTTGGTTTTGTTCCGCAAGTAATTCGATGGTCCTGTTCTGAATATTCGGTTCGCGATCAGTCAACAGCCGATGCGACAAAACCCGCATGCGGACGCCCGTCACCGTGAGAGCATTCAGGGTCTGAAAGCTAGGGACGCCATTTATCGCAATGTCGTCGCCAGCTGCTCGGATCTTGCTCATCTGAGACAGGGCGAAGAGGCCGAGAATCAGCATGAGCGCGCCTATCAGGGAGAACCCCAGAAATGCGCGCGGAGCAATGTTCATTGTTCTTATTGTCATGGTTTTCCTAGAGCGTGGAATGTGCTCCCCGCAAGCAGCGGCGGATGGCCCAGCGCATAAGTTTTTATCGGTCGCTTGATGACACACTTGAGCGAAAACAGCTGTGTGCCGCATATTAAAACTGATACTGCCCACTCACTAATTTGCATACATCGACTGATGTTGGCTCGATGCAGCCCGATTGCGACAATCTTCAACTCAAACGACCTGGACGCGATTTTCGTTCAGTTGGTAGGGACTCGCTAACAAGTTTGCATATTTCCCTTACAGAATCAGCTCTAGAGGCTGCGGCAGCGTGGCAGACGCTGCTGTTCATAGTGGTGCTCAAGGATAGGGCATGTTCGGTTCGATGCCAGCGAACACCGCGCCAGCGCCGTCGTAAGTCGCTTCGCCGAGGAAAGCATGCTGCGTCACTACCATGGAGTCGCGTACGATCCATTGCAGACGATTGTCATTGAAGATGGCTGCAGTCCCAGCCAATCGATAAGCCTTCATGACTACGTCCGCTCCGGTATGAGCGGCATGGGTGGCGCTGAGGCGCAATAAGTTAATCTGCTGCAGGGTCACCGGATTACCGGCGATGAGCGAGGCCCATACAGCCTCGGCGGATTCGTAGAAAAACGCCTGGGCGCTTCGCAGCATCGCCTCTGCCTTACCCAGTTCGCTGCGGTAATAAGCGCGATCACCCAAGCGCGGGGCACCGGTGACAGTCTTGGTGCTGCCCGACATTGCGATCACCAAGTCCAGTGCTGCGCGTGCCAGCCCAAGGTTAACAGCGGCGTGAACTTGCGCCTGGTAGGAAACGGACGGGTAATGATAGAGGGGCTCGTCAATTGTGGAGGCACTGCCACGCACGAAAGTCCACTCGCGTTGGATGTTCTTTTGGTGCAATTTGAGGTCATGGCTTCCCGTCCCTTGCATTCCGACAACATTCCAGTTGTCGACGATCTGCACTTCGCTTGCGGGGAACACAGCGGTCAGCGGTTTGCCTGCCGTCGGTCCTCCACCGTTGGCCGATGTGCCACCGATGCCCACACCAATCCAATTGGCACCTTTGCACCCACTAGCAAACCGCCAGTGCCCGCTGACTTCCCAGCCATGTTCAGTCTCTTTGGCGGGTTGTAGAGGGTAAAGGCCGCCAGCATAGACCTGGTCTGGCCCGTTGGCATAAATCAACGCTTGGGTTGCCGGGGGGAGTGCCGCCAGGTAGATGTTGGCTGAGCCGAACGCGGTCACCCAACCGACCGAGCCGTCGGCTTCGGATACCCGCTCTACAATGCGCAGGAACTCGGCTGGAGCCAGCGCATCGCCACCGAAACATTTGGGAGTACTGGCACGGAAGATACCGACTGCTTTCATTTTTTCGATCATGTCTAAAGGGACATGGGCGCGTTGGTTAAACTCGCTGCGACGCTCGGCAATCTCCGCAATCACATCATCCAAGGAAATCGCCTTGATGCTGATTGGAGCGCCTTTACGTGTGTCACGATCATCGAAATTGTTTTTGCTGTTCATGTTTATTGTTCTCTGGCTAGGGTGATTGCATACACGTTCAGAATGCGTGGGCTGATAAGAAGAAATCAAATTCGGAATATGAATAGGCTAAATAATCTGTGGGAATTAGCTGTCGTGCCATGCGCCTCTAAAGGGGAAGGCGTTTAAGGGTGATGGCTATTCCTGCTGTCAATAGTGCGTATGAGTAAAGCGAATTTGACCGGATGAACAATCCGTCTCAACATGGATTCACCAAGTCAATAATTACAAGGTGAAGGTATGGTTAGCGATCAATCAAAACAACATTTTCGGCAAGCGCTGTCATTGTTGTCTGCGGCGGTGAATATCATTACTACTGATGGCCCCCATGGTCGCTTCGGATTAACTGCGAGTGCGGTCTGCTCGGTCACTGATACGCCCCCAACATTATTGGTTTGCATCAACCGTAACAGTTCAATTCATGAGGCGCTGCTGAGCAACAGGGCGTTATGCGTAAATATACTGACCGGTGATCTGGAGGGTATTGCGCGACAGTTTGCTGGTATGACCGACCTGCCGCCTGCTGAACGTTTTGCCGACCAGGATTGGCGGACAGGCTCCTCGGGCCTACCGGTGTTGAACGACGCCCTAGCAAGCCTCGAAGGGAACATAGTAGATATCAAGGAAGTCGGATCGCACTCGGTATTATTTGTCGAAATTAACCAAATTCAGGTCCGTGAAGAGGGGGAGAGCCTGATTTACTTTGGGAGAAACTTTCACCGTCTGGGGCGGGCTGCAGCCGTCAACGTGCAGACTCCGGCGTCCTGAATAATTGCATTTCCCTATTCGCGGGTGACAGGGTTTATAAATAATGCCCGCACGCCTCATTTGATATGAACTCCAGTATGGCTGCCGGAGGCAAACAGACTAATGATTAACCCGCGCAGCCAGGTTATCCCGGCATCCGATAGGAAACGGCTATGGTAATAAAGTCCAACCGAGATGGCTGGCAATCCGATAGGCAGGCTCAGCAGTCGATAGCGCTGGTCGCGGTTTAGCTGCATAGCAATGGCACGTGGCAGAATCAATGCCAGGTCAGTGTTGGCAACGATTTTCGGGGCAATCGTGAAGTTAGGCACTTTCAGAGCGATTTCGCGCGCAATGCCGGCCTTTCCAAATGCTGCATCGGCGGTTAGGCCATGGCCGGTAATATTGCTCGAAACGTCAACATAGCGCAGGGCGAGTATGTCCTGAACGCTCAATTCATCCTCCTGAAAAGGATGGCCGTCGCGCAACAGACAAATGAATTCGTCGTCTAGCAGGTTTTCGTGGATGCACTCTTCACCAAGTTCTACCAGATAGCCTATCGCGATATCTACATCACCTTTGCGCAATGCCATAGCCAGTTGCTCTATAGGCATTTGACGCACATCCAGACGTACTTTCGGCGCCTCGCGCGCTAGCACTTCCATCACCGTCGGTAGCACATAAAGTTGCGACATATCCGACATGGAGATGCGAAAAGTACGATCCGCTGTTTTCGGTTCAAAGTTCGAAAACATCATTAATGCGCTTTGAATAATAGTCAGCGCATGTTCAATGGGTCCGTGCAGGCGGATAGCTGCGTCAGTCGGCTCCATCGACGTTGCTGTTCGTACGAACAGCGGATCGTCAAACACATCGCGTAGTCGACGCAGTGCGTGACTGACGGCGGGCTGGCTGAGGTGTAGGCGTTCGGCCGCGATTGTCAGGCTGCGGTGTTCCCAAATAGCCACAAAAGTCCTGAGAAGATTCAGATCGATCGTGGCCATGTTGATGTGCGTCATTTATTTACCACGAGCCTTACGCGTGATGCTGGAAAAGACGCCGTCGCGGTATATCCAGGCATGTATCAGCGCTGCGCAAAGATGTCCTAACACGAGCAGAAACAGAACCCAGGCGAATAACCCATGTGCGGCCCGAAACCAAGCGTAAAGCGCGGAGCTGACAGGAGCAATGGGTGGAAGGGTCCAGCCCGCGAACATGGTGACAGGCCAATTTCCGGCAGAGAGCGTCGCCCAACCGAGCAGTGGCAGGCAGAGCATCAGCAAGTAGAGCAATAGATGCGAAACATGCGCCGCCATTGCCTGCCAGTACGGTACGCTGGCAGGCAATGGCGGGGTGGCGCTTAAAAGCCGATTGCCTAGACGCAGGATAGCCAAAAGAAGAATGGCGATTCCCAGAGGCCTATGAAGATCAATGAGCCAGGGACGCAGGCTCAGAGAAGACATCATGCCTACACCTATAAATAGCATAGCCAGGATAAGGACAGCCATGAACCAGTGGAGAAGCCGTGCCGCGAAGTTGAAACTTTGCACACCGGTGTGCTTCTGCTGGGTATGCATTATTTGATTTCCTTTTTGCCAACCGCGTCAGTGGCTTTACCAAAACCGATTTCTCGTAATCGGGCGTTATAGGACTGGGAGTAAATACCCGCACGGGCTGCAAGCACCGGATCGTCTGAAAGTGCTATTCCTGAAGGTACAAGCGTCGGGTCAAAGTTAATGTCACGACATGCCCCATGAGTTTGCTCTACCACCTGGTTGACCTCTAACGTCCCAGCGATTACCTCCTTGCGGTTGCTCGGCCATGGTTGAGAAGGGTCGTTCACCGGATCTCCTGCCTCGGCCAGTTGGAATACCAGATCCCAGTACAAGGGTGCTACACCCACACGCTGAGTTATTTCATCAAACAGGAAGTCATGACTGGCTTGCGCATGAGCCTCTTTGCTCAACATCTCTACCGCCGCATGGGGGCGCATGGACCAGCGCACGGGTTGACGTTTTCCATCCGCTGCAATAAGTACGAAGGCGTTGATGGAATTATATTCGGTGCCTGCAAAACTGGCCGGCCAAGTCGCGTTCGCCTCTCGCTCTACAGACTTGCGAGCCTCTGGATATTTTTGAAAAAACGCGGCCACCTTGTCCGGGGCTGGTTGTCCAGTGGCAGCCACCGGTTCGAAGGCTTCGACCTGCGCCAGGAAACCTTCGGCATCCCGAGTCGCGAAGTAGGGTTCGTTGTTGAGCTTCATTCGCCACTGTGACTTATCGTCGCCTACCAGCATGAGTGCCATACTGACGGTCGCCGTCGAATTGTCCGCCGCATGCGGGTCCACGGTGCCGATTGAAAAACGCCCGATGGCGGGGATGTTGGCCGGTAGAAAAATACGTGAGGTCGACAGAGGGACGGCCGCGCCGCTCGCATGAAAAGTCCCACTGAAACACATACCCTTACCGTGGGCCCGTCGATAGCCTGGTGGAAAATTATCCAGGGAGTCACCCAGAAACGCTTTTGTGGTAACGCCGGTGCCTAAGAATCCTCCTGCCCAGGCAAAAACCAGCACAAGAGCAGTCGCGATACTGAATATGCCCAACAACGGCACTCGATATTTCCATAAACCCTGAAGGTTATTCTTAAGCATAAAATTCTCAGCTGCACATTGTCAGGCAGCGCTGGATTGAAACTGCCGAATGGATAGCGCCAACACTAACCGGCGCAAAGCAGTAGTCATGTGTAAGACAGAGGGATTTGAACCGCCGATACGGCAGGAAAAAATCCCGGTGGGCTCAATGGGTTTGCTTGAGCGGCAACGCATGACAAGCCCTGCGCCATAGCCTGTGTGTCATTAAATTGCTGAGGACGCCCAAGGCAAATGACGCCGGCGATGCACCGCTTTTGACGTTATATGTCCAGCACCAATCGTGGAGATTTTGATCGTGAACAGCAAACCAATATCGTATCGTTCGCCGCTTTTTCATCAGCAGTGAGATACACATCGCGATGGTCTGGTTCACCCTCTAAAACATCACAGAGGCATGTGCCACAAACACCCTGCTCGCAGGATATTTCGATATCTATACCTACTTCAGCCAGTGCTTGATAAATGGTCTGCCCGGTCATGACATTGACGGTTTTACCGCTGCGCGCCGCCACAACCTCAAAACCAGACCCATTGGTATCAATGTCGGCCTGAAAGTATTCGCGGTGAATGCGTGCATCAGGGTAGCCGAGTTCGAGAGCATTATTGATAACCCACTTCATAAAACCTCCCGGTCCACATGTATAGATGTGAGCCGTCTCCTGGCTGCCTCCTAATACGCGTTTGAGGTCCAGTTTGCTTTCAGGTTCATCGTCGAAGTGCAGCTGGACGGCTTGGGAAAATCTGGAGAGCTCCAACTCTTCAAGAAACGCACTTCGGCTACGTGAGCGTGCGCAATAATGCATTTCAAACGCCTTGCCCCTGGCTTCGAGTGCATAGGCCATGGCCAGCATCGGTGTGATGCCTATACCCCCTCCGAGCAGGATTGAACGTTCGGCATTCAAGTCCAGCGGGAAATGGTTACGAGGCAGGCTTATGTTTACCCTTACGCCTTCAAGCAATTCCTGATGGACTGCAATGGACCCACCCCTGGATTGAGGATCTCTCAATACCCCAAGGCGATAAATGCCTGCGTCAGCGGGATCGCCGCACAACGAATATTGGCGGATCACATTTGAGGGTAGGTGCACATCAATATGGGCACCGGCCTCAAAGGTCGGTAAATTGCCGCGGTCTGCCCGCGCCAGCTCGATGACGACCACATCATCACCTTGCAGCACTCGTTTAAGCACGACTACGTTTAGGAGTTCATTCATCGGGTAATACCTGTACGCACGCGGGAAGACAATTCATATTGATGGTTTAAAAAAGCTCGCCAATCTTCATTCAGCCTGATCAAAAACACGCATAACACCGGCCTTGAGTGACGTGTGAGCGAGTAAGCCTTCTTCACCCAATTCATGACCTGCGCCTGAATCCTTCATGCCGCCGAAGGGGAGGCTGAGATCCAGCACATTGTGGTTATTGATCCAGATAGTGCCTGCCTTCACGCCGCCGAAGAAGCTCGTGATCCGATCAACGTTTTTGGTCCAGATACTGGCCCCCAAACCAAATGAGGTCGCATTGGCGCGCTGGATAACCTCACGGTCCTCCTTGAAGGAAAAGGCTGTTAGCACCGGCCCAAAAATCTCCTTTTGGGATGTGACGCTGTTGTTTGTAAGGTCGGTCAAAATGGTAGGCTGAATATAAGCGCCAGGGCTGTTGATCGTTTCGCCCCCACACAGTAATTCTGCACCGGACTCAAGGCCCTGGTGGATCATGCTCATCACCTTGTCGCGGTGGGCGTGATGAACGAGTGGACCCATCTGGGAACTTAAATCCAGACCCGGGCCAATTTTGATGGTCCGTGCGATTTCAGCGACTCCCGCAGTGACTTCGGCGTAGTGGCGTTCGTGGACGTACAGCCGAGAACCTGCGCAGCAGTTTTGACCATGATTGCCGAAAATAGCCCAGGCAGCGCCGGGAATAGCGATGTTCAAATCGGCATCTTCGGCGATGACTACCGGTGACTTACCGCCGAGTTCAAGCGTGTATTTTTTCATCAGGGGCGCTGCTATTGCGGCGATTCGTTTCCCTGTCTCAGTCGAGCCTGTAAAACTTATCTTGTCCACGCCAGGGTGCTCAACAAGCGCCGCACCTACTTCATGACCTAGGCCGGTAATGACATTGACAACTCCAGGTGGAATGCCAGCTTCATTACACAGCTCCGCCAGGCGCAAAGTAGTGAACGGGGTTTGCTCAGCGGGCTTGAGAACAACAGTGCACCCCGTTGCAAGAACAGGCGCCAATTTCCAGACCGCTTGGCAAAGCGGCACGTTCCATGGGGTAATTGCTGCGACGACACCCAGTGGCGATCGTTTTGTGAAACCAAAGAATTTTTGATCCGGCAGGTAAGGAACGGACAAATCCAGGGTTTTTCCAGAGATTTTGGTGGACCACCCGGCCATATAACGCAGCGTATAGACCGACAGGTCCGCATCGAATGCGCGAGTGTTTCGAATAAGGCGGCCACTGCTGAGCGTCTCGAGTTCAGAAAGCTCCTGAGCATTTTCCGCAATCAAATCAGCGAGCCGCAGCATCAAAGCTTCACGTTGATAAGGTCTCATTCTGGACCAGGCGCTGTCTTCAAATGCCTTGCGTGCAGCGGCCACTGCCAGGTCGACGTCAAATTGGTCTGCCTGTGCGATTTGACCTAATTCAAGACCGTTACTAGGATCGGCGATAGAAAAGTATTTTCCTGAATGCGGGTCCCTGAACTCACCATTAATGAAGATTTGGGTACGTTTGCCGATCCTGGATTTAGCCCCAGCGGTGAGGTGTTCGTAGTTATTTGCCAATGTCATGATCGAATGCCCATTGTTATTGTTTCAGGGGCCGCTATCGTACTAGCGGAATATAAAGGAAATTAATATCCCGCACCGTCAAGAGTTGGACAATGACAGCAGAGGTACCTATTGTTGCCCTTGCTGCAACAAAGGCGAATCATCCAGGTGGTGCGTCCAATGTCTCACTTGCGTGTAGCGCGGATTGGTTTTGCTGATCGTGCCCTAGGTCGTGGGCCGCGACTGCACTAAGCTGAGACGATGACGATATCGGGTAAAAAAGTAGTGCATCTAACCGGACCGGTATATCTGGCCTGTATGGAATACAAGCAAGTATGGGCTTTAAGGCGAATTAAGAGTGTTGTATAATTTCTAGAATTTTTTAGGTAAAAAGGAAATTCTTAATGAGGGTTGCTAAAAACAATCAAAAGACTGAAGAGAAACGTACGGCTATTTTGGTCGAGGCAAGGATGGTATTTCTCGACTCGGGAAATGCTGGATTCAGTATGAGAAGCGTGGCTAAAAAAGTCGATATGTCGCTGAGCCATCTTCAATATTTTTTTCCGACCAAAGATCAACTATTTTTGGAGATGGTCAGGTATACCGTAAATGACTATCTGAAAAATTATAAACTCATAATGATGGAGTCCTATAATAGTCCCGAACAACAGATGTGTGCTGTGTTGGATTATTTGTTTAGCGATCTCATGCGACTGGATGTTACAGCTATCTTCGTGGAGCTCTGGGGGATGGCACTCCGGGATGTAGAGGCGCGCCTTTTTCAGCGTAAACTGTACAGAGTCAATAGGCGAAAATTTTCGACAATCCTTACCAAGGTTTACCCTGACGCATCGCGTGAGACCATCAAACGGGTCGCAACCCAGGTGCTGTTACACATCGATGGCATTATGGTGCTTTACATGGTGGATTGGCCGGATGCGCAGAATTATGAGCGAATAGTTCAAGACGCTAAATCCATCATATGGAGAATCATGGAAAATATCTCTCAGGAAAAAGAGACTAGTCAACTACCGTAGCTATGGCATTTTTCCGAACCAAGAAAATCTTATTGGGATTTCTGCTGGTGCAATCACGAATGCGCCGAATCTGTGCGTTTATCGCCATTGCCAAGTAATGCACCAAATCACGCGAAAGAGGGGACAGCTTCCTGGATTGGCGCGAAATAATTTGTACTTGTGTTACATTCAAGGCGTGATAATCGATAGGAATAGCTTTTAATGTGCCGTTGCATAACTCATCAATGACGGGAAAGTCACTGAGTATTGTGGAGGCTATGCCATTGCGCGTGAGGTCCAACATTATCTTCAGTGAGTTTGAAGTAATGTAAGGCTGGAAGTGAGCGCTGCTTTCACTTTGCAACTGATCAATAATCCCTCTGATCCGGTACTCAGGCGGGGGGAGAACAATATCTTCGTCAGCCAAGTCTTGAAGACTGAGTATCGATCTGCCCGCCAGCGGATGGTCGGGATGGACAATAGCTCTCATGGGTTGGTCGAAAGAATGGAGCCTATTGATGTTGGCGGTCTTGGTGGGGGAAAACACCAATCCTATGTCTGCTTCGTCTTCAGCAACCATTCGCTCAACTTCGTGAGAGGGCGCAATTAAAAGCTCAGTGTGCGATTGTCGATTAGCTTTGAAAAATTGATAAAGCTCGCCTATGGCCTGAGTACTAAGTAGTCCTTCGCCCACCGCAATGCTGGTTCTATTTAAATATCCTTCTTTGAGTTGGCCGAGTTTTTTCAAAAGTTGATTGTGATGACCCATACGCTCAACATAATAATCAACTGCAGCCTGACCAGCGGCGGTCAGGCAGATCCTGTGAGTACCTTCTTGTATGAGCTGAATACCGAGATCGGACTCCAGTTTTGCAATCTGGCGACTGATGGAGGAGACGGCGAGTTCCAGCTCTTCGGCCGCCGCGCGCATGGTTCCCAGTCTGGAGCTCAAATACAGATATTTGAAGCGTTGATCTTGAAGCTCGGTTTGGGAATTCATCATGGGTGCCTCGCACGGTTCGCATCATCAGGTTTTTTATTATGCTGACGAATCTATGCTAGTGAATGCTGGGAAGCAATACCGCGGGCTAGTTTTTTTGGTCAGTGACCTACAATATTTTTATAGCTTTTTGATCTAAGAAGGCGTTTTTGTCTGCGCTGAAATTCTCGGTTCTAGATTGCACGTTTAACGTTCTATGAGACTCTTGATTGCTGAGTACCCCTGATCAGCTGTGCTGGCGCTTGAGGTGATACGGTGCGGGATTAACTATGGGTGTGTCGCCAGTGACGAGATCTGCGACCAGTTGTCCGGCTGCTGGAGAGGTGCCAAACCCATGCCCTGAGAATCCGGAAGCAAGCGTCAAACCCGGAATTTTATCCACGGGGGATATCACTGGGAGGCCGTCCGGCGTTACATCGATCATGCCAGCCCATTCGAGCTCTATGGTGGCTTTTTTAAAAGCGGGCCAAGCTTCAGTGAGATTGCGTAATGCAGCCCGATTCAGTCCGTGATTGACGTTTGGGTCTATTGTCCGTCTCTGCTCGAAAGCAGAGGTACCTTGGTCAGAACTGCGTCGCGACAGGGCCAGTTCTGTCATGAACTCTCGCCCCAGCGAAAGATTCATGTTTTTCCATTGGGAACGCAGTGTGGAAAAGTAGTGATGCCCGATCAGCAAGCTGTCAGGTACGATCGGCACCATGAAAGCTCCCCGGTTCGTAATGACGTATCCGCCGTCCAGGTGTTTGCGAAAAGAGATATCTGGAGTTCCTACTGCGACCTCGGTCATTCCCTCTATCGTCAGGGGAGCCGTTCGAAGGACTGAGGCGACTACCGGTAGCGTCAAGAGGGGAACACCGCAGGTAGCCAGGAAGCGTCTCGACCACATGCCGCCGGAAAGGATTACGTTATCGCAACGCACTTCCCCCCGCTCGGTTACAACACCGCTTACTCTGCCTGCCGACATGGATAGCGTTCGCACCGCGCAGTTCTCCACGATGATAACGCCTTTTGCAATTGCCGCCCGTGCGATGGCACTGCTGGCAAGAGTAGGCTCTGCTCGGCCATCAGAGGCTGTATAAATTCCGCCTGCCCAATCGACGGTGCATCCTGGAGAAAGATCAGCGATTTCTCTCGCCGTGACCAGGCGTGAGTCGAGCGAGGCATCAGCGACTGAGTTCAACCACTCTTGATGTGAAGCCATTTCCGAGGCTGAGCTGGCGGTATACAAAATACCGGTCTGTCTGTAGCCAACATCTGCATTGAGCCGTTGCGCCATGGTGCCCCATAGTTTTTCTGCAGCGATTGAAAGAGGGAGGTCCAGTTTGGCCCGGCCCATTTTCCTGATCCACCCCAGATTTCGCGAGGATTGTTCGCCAGCAATTCTGCCCTTTTCAAGTACTGTGACGGGTATGCCACGTTCTGCCAGCGACAATGCCGCAGTGAGTCCGATAATGCCCCCTCCGATCACCACCACTGTCGTGGCGGCAGGAAGAACGACAGAAGTCTGAACGGGAGAGATAGAGGGGGCCAAGTTTCTTATCCTTGATGCTGTATACGTTATCGAAGTGCACTGAATCGCTACGCCCTGAGGCTGCTAAGTGTCACGTATTGTTATGAGTAATCGTGATTTCTTTGACATTGGCCTTTGAGACCCCGCGATAGGCGGTGACTTCAATTTCAACTTTGTATATCTCAGATCCCAGAGGAGGACTGGTCAGCGTCAGCGTTGGATTAATGCCTCGCATTTTTTCTGCGTAGGTGGCCATTACGATATCTATGTCCTTCGCAAACGGTATGAACACGCGTGCGGCAACGATATCGCCAAGCGAAGCGTCAACGGCCGAAAGGGCATGTTCTATATTGGCCAAGACTTGAAGGGTCTGCTCAGCCGGGTCTTCGGGCATTTCCTTTGTGGCGGGATTGCGGCCGGCGGTATTGGATACGAAAATCAGATCGCCGACGGCGATCAGGCGCGAATAGCTACCCAGCTCCTCAAACTTGGATCCGGTTTTAACTTTAATAACGTCGATAACTTCTTTCATGTGATGTGTCCGATATTCAATGAAGACTCAGAAGGCGCGGTTGCCGTGCGGGATCAACTTAGCGTTGGGGTTTCCCAGAGATTAAGTTTGACGCCTATGCCTTTTTCGCATGCGTTCCGATAAATCACGGTGCCCCACGCAACATCTTCTACTGGCATACCGCCGACCGACATAATGATGATTTCATCGTCGTTTTTACGGCCGGGTGCTTCACCGACAACAATCTTGCCCAGATCCTCGAGCTGGTCAGGTGACATTTTTCCTTCGTCGATCAGATCGAGGAATTGGATGCCCACTACTGGCACGATGTTGTGCACTGGCTTGGGATTTTCTTCATGCCATGCCTGGTAGAGAGAAGGATTGTCCAGAACCTTGCGAATGTCGGGTGACTGCATGCCTTCATCGATACTCGTCAAGGCGGGCATGGACAGGAACGTACCAGGGCTTACCCATTCACGCTTCACCACAGGATAGGCAGAGGCATCACCAATTGCTCCGGAATTGCAGAATGTGACGATGTCACAGTCGCGTACCACAGCTTCGTTGGTGTCTACCACATGAATGTTGACAATCTGCGGAAAAGTCTCACGAACCCACGATGTAAACGCATCGATATTTTTTTGGCCGCGTCCCTTGACTTTAATTGTGTCAATATCAGGACATTCGGCAACGAATGCCGAAAGTGAGGTCTTCGCCATCACACCTGGACCAAGAATGCCAACCACCTTCGAATTCTTTTTGGCCAGATGGCGGGCGCCTACGCCAGGCACGGCGCCTGTTCGATAAGCAGAAAGAAGATTCGCTGACATGATTGCCAGAGGAGCGCCCGTATCGGCATCGTTGAGTACGAACAGAAGGATGGAGCGGGGGAGACCCTTCTCTCTATTCGCGATGTTGGATCCGTACCATTTCATCCCGGCTGTTCGAAATTGACCGCCAAGGTAAGCAGGCATCGCCATGAAGCGTCGATCGGGGGTAGGTTTGGGCATGTCCGGAAAAGGTGAGTCTTCAGGGAATACCACCACAGATCCGTGGGAATTGTTATTGGGACCTGCCATCCGGTAGTCGCCGTGGTACATCAGGGAAAACATTTCTTCCATCGTGTCAACGCAGGCTGCCATATTGGTGACGCCCGCCTGAATCATGTCCGGTTCGGAGAGATAAATGAAATCAATATTTGGTAAGTTGTGCATAGTCGTGATGCTCATTTTGAAATACTGCTCTTGCCGCTGATACGAACCTTTCTCAGCGGGGACGTGATCTGACCGTTTGCGCTCTAACCTTCAACGCCGTTGTCATTCTGAATCGAACGGTCCAAATCGCAGGGCCTTCGAATAATCGGGTGAGCCATGACGGTTATGCGCTTTTTTCGGCGCTTAACTGCTCCCAATCAGCCTTGGAGCATTCGGCATGAATTCTGGCGCTCAAGCTAAACTAGGTAACAGACCACGCTTATCCTACAGTTCGTTTTTTTGAACTCGATGACATTCGAGGCGACACTTGTTGTGGTAATGACAACGCTTGCGCTAAGAGGGTATAGCGGCTATTCCGGTCAAGCACCGATCAACATCATTGCCTAAAAAGCAACATGATCCCTGGTTGCTGTGATTGTGGCCCGACTTCTATGTCAGTAATTTCCTTGTCTTGTTTTTGCAGATTCGACAGGAGCCTTTTCATGATTTCCCCCATTTCTGACATTTCCCTGCTGGAAGAGCGTATTCGGGTACTTGAGGCCGAATCTTCGGTTCGCCATTTACTGAATCGGTATATGTTTTTGTGCGACGTTCCCGGGCCTGAAACACGTGAAATCGAGCTGGGCCAATTGTTCTGCCAGGACGCAGTGTGGCAGGGGGTCGGATCTCGGTATGCCCTTAAGTTTGGTCGTGTAGATGGACGCAAAGCGATAGTGGCGATGCTCATGAGTTACCTGCCGCCGGCTCCACACTTTCAGTCAAATATGCACTTTCTTTCCGGTGAGCAGATATCTGTCGATGGTTTTCAAGCCAAAGGCCGATGGGTAATGCAGCAACTCAGTCGCTACGAATCTGGCCAATCAGGGTCAATTGTCGCCGCCCTCAGCGTGGAATTTCTCTGGGAGGCAGACGCCTGGCGCATCTCCTTTTTTTCAACTGAACGCGTTGATGCCTTTCGTCTCGAGAATGTCCAAGAGGCGTCACTGTGAGCCCGCTGGTCATTGAAGGTTGCATCGGGGGGCCGGGGCGGACGGTCGCCATCAAGGATTCTTTGGATGTGGCAGGTTGGCCAACACGTTGTGGGAGTCGTGCTTTCGAACACGCCCCGCCAGTCCAAGACCATGCAACTGTTGTGAAGGCGCTTCTCGACGATGGTTGGCAAATCATTGGCAAGACTGTGCTGCATGAGCTGGCTTTCGGTGTGACTGGTATCAACGAGTGGGCTGGAACGCCAGTTAATCCACAGGCACCGGATCGGATCCCTGGTGGGTCTTCCAGTGGCTCAGCGGTCATCGTTGCTCAGGGAAATGTGGATGTGGCATTGGGTACTGATACAGGAGGTTCTGTGCGCATGCCGGCTGCCTGCTGTGGGGTCTTGGGTCTCAAGCCATCGTTCGGTCGGTTGAGTCGTCACGGTGTGTATCCGGCTTCCAGTTCTCTTGATGTTGTAGGACCCATGGCTCGTGATCTTGAGACGCTCGTAGCTGCGATGACTTCAATGGACTCAACTTTCTCCGCGCATAAGCCTCTCGGGCAATTCCGGGTAGGTTTAGTCAATGTCTCTTGCGATCCTGCGATTGAGCAAGCCATACGGGACGAGATGAATCGTCGCGGCTGGGTCTGGGAAGTCGTCACGCTGCCGCTTCTTGATCAGGCATTCGAAGCTGCATTGACCGTCATTAATGCTGAAACGTGGGCTGCTTATGGTCATTACACCGGCCAGGCTTTACTGGGTGCCGATGTTGAGGCGAGGTTACTGCGTGCGGCCAACACCGATGCCGTGGCCGTACAAGCTGCGCATGCGGTGCGCATGGCATTCAGCGAACAGGTAGACCATTTGCTGGAACGCTTCGATACACTCGTCCTTCCGAGTTTGCCTCGTCTGCCACCGCTATTGGTTGATGTATGCAAGGGTGAATCGGTGATCGATCTGACGCGCTTCCTCAGGCCGTTCAACTTGAGCGGGCACCCGGCATTGAGTGTGCCAATTCCCTATCCGGGTTCCTCCATTAAAACCAGCCTGCAACTCATCGGAGCAAAGGGTGAGGATGCACGTCTGTGTGCCATTGCTGGTGCGTTCCTTTGAATGAATCAGCGTTCGTCATCGAGCGCAGCAAGCACGCTGGTCAGGCGGTGCAATCAAAAAGTGACTCAGTACCTTCTTGAGCGACGAAGGAAATGATCAGGGATGTCACCCAAAAGGTTGCAGCGTTGCAATCTGTACAACGAATGTCGCTTACGGTGTCATCGTTTTCGCGGCGAAGTACTGCAAGGATACCGGTAGGCCGTACACCCATATGAAGCCGGCTACATGTGATGCGCAATCTACATTGCGCCGACAATTAGAAGGATACGCTTGAACCAGATTCAATCCGATCGCCAAGGCCAGGAATATACACTGCACATTGATGCCTCGTTGAATAGGCGTCATGAATTGTGTCATCGAAGACAAGTGATTGGTTTGAGTTCCTGAGTACCCGCCTTTTGGCAAGATAAGAGTTTGGTGAACTTGGCAAAGAGTGAAGAGCGATATAAAGAATAGCCAGGCTGCGGTTTTCAGGGGCGGCGGGCAGGTATCGCTTGCGTTTGAGGAGCGCTCGTGTTGGTCCGCAAGGATGCTGCTGCATCGATTTATTTCCGTTATTCATAAAATAATTAGAGTGGAGAATTGGGATGACAGAGCTATCCGAGCCCCTATCTGCAGATGTGCCTGCAGGCGGCCAGCAATTAGAAGGTAATCTAAGTGCTTATAAAATCGCGTTATTGGTGATTGCAGCCGCAGGACCGTTAGGGGCGGTTCTCACCGCGGCCCCCATCGCTTTTGAGCACGGTAATGGCGCTGGCCTTGCCGGAGCATTCCTGCTGGCGGGAATTCTGATGATTTTTTTCTCGATAGGCTATGGCGAATTAATCCGGGCGATCCCGGGGGCCGGCGCGTTTTACAAGTACCTTACGGTGATCTTTGGACGGGGCGTAGGAGCGGGGGCGGCATGGGTTGCCTTAGCCTCTTATCTGGCGATTACCACTGCGATTGCTGTGGCGTCCGGGTATTACACGAATATGACCATGCAAGGGTTTGGTATTGATATCGGCTGGGCAGCATGGACCGTCTTATACGTGGGGGCGATCTGTTACCTGGGCCGGGCGAATATTGATTTTGCCGCAAAGATCCTCGTGCCTTTGGTGCTTGCAGAGTTCTTTGTGCTTTTTCTACTGGGTATTTCCATATTCTTGGATAAAGGTCTTAACGCCTTCCCGGTTCAAGCCATCTCGGTAGACGCAATAATGTTGCCGGGGCTGGGGGTTGGGCTCATGGTGGCGCTGGCATCATTCCTCGGTGTCGAGTCCGCCGCGCTTTATGCGATGGAAGCCAGGAAGCCAGCAAAAACCATTCCGCATGCCACTCGTTTGGCGGTCGTTTTGGTAGGCGTCGCCTACCTGATCATTATCTGGCTGATCATCGGTGAGGTTGGGTTTGATTCCATCAAGGACGAGGCAGCAATAGCGAAGGGCGGGTTGGTCATCAATTTGTTCACGACTCGTTTGGGTAGCACGATGGCGACAATTGTTTCCCTCATGCTGTGCACCAGCAACTTTTGCTGTTTGTTGTCACTGCATAATGCTGCGACGCGGTATGTTCAAGTTTTGGCCAAAGACAAGCACTTGCCGAATGTTCTTTCACATGTTCATGAAACGAAAAAATCTCCAGCCAATGCAAGTCTGCTTGTGACCGTGCTCGTTGCGCTGACCATTATCGTCTCTTCCTCCCTGGGCTATGACGCCTTTGTATTTTTGTTTCCCGTAACGGTGGCATTGTCGACCCTTGGATTGATAGGGCTTCAGACATTTGTCACATTGGGGGTCGTCGTTCATTTCAAAAAAGCCAACGATAAACGGTATTTTAAAACATTACTCAGCCCACTCATCGCACTGGCTGGTCTTAGTACTGCCGTTTATCTCATCTACGATAATTACGGCATGCTAACGGGCAGTGAATCTGCCTGGGTCAATGGCACTCCGTTACTTCTGGTTGTCTTGTTTCTCTACGGGATAATCAAGGGGCGCTTCAGGAAAACTGACTCGTCCGGGATCAAATGATATAGGCCTTGCCTACACCGCCGTTAAGCTTGATCCAGGTGGGCTGACGCTTGTTGTCTTTAAAACACTAAACCTCTCGCGGTCGGCGATTGATGAGGCGTGGGTGCGGGCTTAAGGTTATTTCAAAATAACTCTCGTCACATTGCGATAGAAAGGTAATTAATTGTGAGCGATTTAATTAACGTTGTCGGGCTTGATATGGAGCCCGCAAGCTTGATCAAGCACGACCGCGTGCACACCTCGTTGTACACCGACGCCAAGCTGTTTGACATGGAACTGGAAAAGATTTTCTACAGTACCTGGGTCTGGGTCGCGCACGTCAGCGAGATCCCGGAGGCGGGCAGCTACAAAAGCACCTACATCGGCAAGCAGCCGGTGATCGTGGTGCGCGACCGCAAGAAACAGGTCCATGTGCACCTCAACCGCTGCCGCCATCGCGGCGCTACGGTATGCGAACACAAGAAGGGTAAGACCAACAGCTTTGTCTGCCCATATCACGGCTGGAGTTACGCGTTGGATGGTTCACTGCGTGGTGTGCCGAGCCCTGAAAGCTACGGTGATTGCCTGGATAAGGGCGAGCTGCCTCTGGTCAGCCTGCGTGTTGAAGAATATGCGGGCATGCTGTTTGCCACGCTCAAGGATGACATCGAACCACTGGTCGACTTCCTTGGACCTGCCAAGAAATGGATCGACCTGTTCATGAAACAGGGCGCCGGTTACCCGATCAAGGTCCCAGGCGAGCACCGTTTTCGCTTTCCGGGCAACTGGAAAATCCAGTTGGAAAATACCACAGACGCTTACCACTTCCCGCTGGTGCACAAGTCATTCCTGGCATCGGTTGATGAGCAAACCCTCAAACTTTTCGACTTCGTTGAAGGGCCGGGTTACGTCGAAGACCTTGGTAACGGGCACAGCGTAATGGTGATGATCCCCGACTTGGTGGATCTTGAAGCCGATCTCGACAAACCGATTCCGGAGCGCTTCGAGGAGCTTGCTGCGCGATTGCGCGAAGACGGTATTGAAGAGCAGCAAGTACGCCGTATTGTTCGTGCTGTCGGTGGCTCGGGTTTCAATCTTAACCTGTTCCCCAACGTTGCCTGTTCCATGGCGTTTTTCCGCGCGCTGCAACCGATATCGGTGACAGAGACAGAAATTCATCACTCGGTAATCACCATGGACGGCGGCCCTGCTATAGCCAACCGCTACCGCCTGCGTTTGCATGAGCACTTCCAGGGGCCGATGGGTTTTGGTACTCCGGACGATTCCGAAGCCTGGGAGCGTGTGCAGAAAGGCGCCAGTGCTGGCGAAGACCTGTGGATCATGTTGAACCGTGGCCTGCCGGGTGAAAAACCGACCGAAGACGGGCTGGTCAGCGACGTAAGCGCCGAGACAGGCATGCGCGCTGCTTACCAGCAGTGGAAAAAGATGATGACGGCAGAGACTAAGTAAATGAACCTGCAATTACTGAATCAAGTCACCGCTTTTATCTGGGCTGAAGGCGACATGCTCGACCATGGCGAATTCGACACCTGGTTGAGCCTGTGGAACGAGAAGGGTACTTACATTATCCCGATCAATCCCAAGGAAGAAGACTTCGAAAACACCCTCAACTACGCCTATGACGATCATCACATGCGTCAGTTGCGAATCCAGCGTCTGACCGGAGGTGATTCGATTTCCACCAGCCCGCAGCCGCGTACCGTGCGCACCCTGTCACGTTTTCGTGTGCTGTTCGAAAACGATGAAAAAGTGACGGTCCGTTGCGCGCAAAACGTGCGCGAGTTCCGTAAGGACTCGCTCAAACATTACAGCGCGGACATCGTCTACGAGCTTGAACGCTTCAGTGACACTTTCAAGATTCAGCGTAAGTTGATTCGTTTGATCAACGCTGACGACGCGCTCGCCGGGATAGGTTATATACTTTAAGTTAACAGTTCGGGTGCCGGAGACGAGGAGTGTTCGCACTGTTTCTGCCGGCTATAAGAGCGGTGCCTTCTGAGACTCGACAAACGTTTTTGATCGGAAGGCACTTTGTAGGGATTGAACAGTTAACGCCTCAAAACATGGTGTTAGGTAGTGCTTGAGAACGAGAGTGCTCACGCATAACAAGCAATCCTTTCTCTTTGTCGAGCTGATGCTCGCAAAGTCTGCTGAAGGTGTCGGTTATAGATTCAAATATCAGTCTCTGTAACGACGGGTGTTTTCTGTTGAGTCAGCACAGTTAAGGTTTTAGCCCTTCTTATACTTGGCACATACCCTACAAAAAGCATGTCGGACCCAGGCGATTGCTGTACAGATAATAATTTTCATGTTGGGCTTGGTACAAAGTTATTCAAGCAAGCTATCGCGAGGAGGTGACCATTAGAAAAACGCAACAGATGTTTAAAAATAGACTGTGCAACTATTAAACAGTAGTTCGCATTGACTACCCCAACGACTGCAGAATCCTGGCGGCATTTAAATGCAGGTGAGGAATAGCCCATTTAATGTATCGCTTAACCCAATAAAAAAAATGGAAATGCAACCATGCGTCGATATTCCCTGCTTCACTTTTGTACCCTCGCTGCACTGTTCAATGCAACAACTCCCGCGGGCGCTTACGAGTTTTTTTCCCGAGATGACACCCATCTCAATGCTAACCTGGATGCGGTTTTTGGCGTTTTCCACAGTCGTGAAAGTTATCCAGCCTCTGGCCGGTTAACACAGGGATCGTCCTCATGGAGAGAGGGCTACATCAAATATGGCGTGAGCGGCGATCAGGGATTGCGAGGCGCAGGGACGGCCTATGGTGCCTTCTCACTGGTCAGTTCGGCCACTTGGGGGGACGGGGACGCTGCAGGCTACACTGATGGATCTGAGCGCACCACCAAGATTGAAGATGCTTATCTGGGATGGCGCTCGGGCAACCTGTTTGAAGTCCTTGGCAAAGACGGCATCGACTTTTCGTTCGGTCGACAGAATATTGCAGTGGGCGACGGCTTCCTTATTCAGGGCGACGCCTTCAGTGCAGGTCGCGGCCTCGGCGACGGACAGTACAATCGTGGAGGTGCTTTCTACGTGGCTGCCCGCAAAGCGTTCGATAAGACAGCCGTGTTGCGCATTGGCGGTAAAGAGGGCTGGCGTGGCGATCTGATGTGGCTTAAATCCGATAACCCCTCTCAGGCCAATACCGAGATGTACGTCGGTACGCTGGAACACGTGGCTGCAGCCGGTACGGTTGGCCTGACGTACATCAACACCACGAAAATCGCTGAACAGTACGCTTCCCCCCTTCAGCTTGAGCGTGACGGCATGAAGACCTACAGCGTGCGCGCAGTGGGTAATGCGGGCGTGGAAAACCTGTTTTTGTCGGGTGAATACGCCAGGCAAAGCAAACCGAATGCGGCGAATGAGGACGCTTGGTATCTGGAAGCAGGGTGGACCTTTGCTGATGCTCCGTGGAAGCCGAGCGCCAGCTATCGCTACAGCCGCTTTTCAGAGGGTTATGACAGCTTGTTTTATGGAACGGGCCGTGGCTATGGCACATGGTTCCAAGGTGAGGTGGCAAGTAATTATGCCGGGCCCTTCAATAATAATGCTCGTATCCAGAACGTCACGTTCAAGGTCTCTCCTTTGGAAAGCCTGACCCTCGGAGCCATGTACTTTAATTACGACACCATTGATCGTAACGTGCGTAACAACGATGGTTATGAAGTCGACTTGTATGCCGAATGGCGCGTTAATCAGCACTTGACCGTTTTGCCGTTGTTAGGCATCTACCAGCCAGACAAGAGCGCAGAGCAGGGGGGGACGCAGTTGGGTAACAACGATACAAATATGTACACCCAGTTGGTGTTCGCGACGACATTTTGATACCTGGCAGGTGACTGATGTCGCCTGTTTTTGTTCTTGGCCGTTTAGAGAAAGTTGTATCCATACATACGCCATAGCCCACCGTCGGATCGCCGAGTTTTGCCTGGCAAACGTTCTGTACTCCCTGCGAGATCTAGCTTGATCAAAGAAAAGCATGACGTAAATAACGCAGTCAGTAATAGAAACCGGCAGAGCGTTTCATCCGTGCGGCTGGAATAGTTTCCACTTTTGCTCCTTGGTGGAGGTGCCTTTGTTCTCGAGGGCACCCTTTTTAGACAGCCACTCTTGTTGAGCGGCTCTTGGCCGTTTTATTCTGGGGTCGCGTGGCCCAAGATTATTTCGTCTGGAGCAACCACGATTTTAGCCCAATCGACTTTCCTGACAGCGTCGCTGCGTTCCGACTGCCAGACCGGATTACCGTGGAGTCTGAGTGGCCGGATGACTGGAATACCCAGCACATGAACCATTTCGAAGATTTCAGCTGCAAGCCGATCTGTCTATATCCGGGCTGACTCTCGGAGCCCTTAACACTGAGGTATATACAGAGAAAGTAAGGGCGCTGCCAATGGCAGCACCCGATAGCGCAATTAGCTATAGTTGACCTGAGAGGAGGCAGAAGTTGCCTTTCCTTTCCACGCCAATACGCCAAGCCAAAAGAACCAGATAGGGGTGACGTATAGAACACCTTGCAGGCCTAGGCCAGCAATTTCACCGGCATCCAGCATTTTCGCCGCACTCGAAAACAGCCCGAAACAGCCGTTCAAAAAAGTCAGGGCCGCAAAGGCCTTAAGGTGCGGCCAGATGACAACCGCGATCCCTATGTACCAGACTCCGGAGAGGAAGAATTCTAAACGCCCCCACATGCCGTCCTGAACAAACATGGTGATTACACGGAAAAGCTCCGTATACAGTTGAGCGGCGGCGGGGTCTGTCGCATTGGCGGTTGCAATCGTAAGCACCGGCCACGCAACGGAGAGGATCGATGCGCCAATCGCCCCAACCAACCCGAAAAACATGCCCGCAACGGTTGCCAGCGATACCAGAAACGGATTTTCCTGTTTGAAGTTCATCCAAAGATAAAGGGCAGCCGGAATGCTCAATAGATAAAAGCCAAACGTATCGCTCAGCATCATCCATTTGAGGTTGGTAGCGCCCGCGACACCCACCTGCAACTGCGCAGCCACATCACCCGCGGCTTCGTAGTCGAAACTGCCGGCCTGGATCGCCAGAAAGGTGGTCAGCATACAAAAACAAATAGCCAGCCAACTGGTAATGGAGACCAGCCGGTTTCTGCTAAGCACAAGTTTGTTATTCATAATAAGTGTTCCAATCGGTAGTTATAGGGTTAAGACGCTTTTATTTTGCAAATAACTGCCGCTCTGTCTTTTGGATTTTTAAGGCCGCTGAAAGGCATGCGATTTTTAGGGACGACCTCTTCGGGGGCCGCCACAAACGCATCAAGCTTGTCGGCCGTAAATACCATGTCCGAGGCCTTCATCGCTGGCGAATAAACGAACCCATCAAGCGAGCCCGCCTTGCGGCCAATAACGCCGTGGAGGTTCGGGCCCAGCATCGAGTTATTCCCCTCGGCGAGAGAGTGACAAGCGGCGCACTTGCCCCAGGCTTTTTCGGCAGCCTCTGGCGAACAGTCATCCTCCTGCGCCAGTGCCAGATTCGAAACCATCATAAAAGTCAGAACCCATATCTTTTTATTCATCTCAACCCCCTCAACCCAACTGCTTCAATACGACACGCGATGCACGCAACCCTGTTTCAATCGCACCGTCGATAAAACCTCGCCATCCATTGGCAACATCAGAGCCGGCAAAAACGATGCGCCCCTCGTCCTTGCGCATGTCCACTCCGTACTTGCTCCACATGCCAGGCTTGTAATCGCACCAGGTACCCTTCGAATACGGGTCGGAGTTCCAATCGTAGGCAAAGCTCTCCATGATCTCGGCGTCAGGCAACAAACGCGTAAATGCTTCACGGACATTATCGTCGTCGTTTACATCGAAGCCGGGTACTGAATAGCCCATGGCAACAAACTTGGTATGGTGGTCAGAGATATAATCCGTGTACACCAGGTTGATTGGATAACCAGAGGGCGCCATGCCTTGATAGCTGCCTTTATTTCCCTTCACTTTCACTTTCAACTCGAAGCCGGAACCAACATGCCGCTCTTTACTGGCGGCTACTTTTCCTGGCAATAGAGCTGGCGACCATTCGATATCGTTCCAGCAGTTCATGGGCAACGCGACGATGCAGGACTTGGCAAAATAGTGTTTGCCATCTTCCGCGGTAACTTTCACGCCACGTGAAGACTGTTCTACCCTTTGCACGGGGGTATTCAGTTTGACTTCAGCACGGCTGTCGCGAAATAATAACTCTACAAGCGACGACGTACCGGTGCTGATTTTATATTGGGTGCAGGCTCGGAGCAGACGATCCATATCATTGCCTGCGCGGGCATACCAATGGATCTGATCCAAGTAGCCAGCCTGATCGATAGGGCCATTTACAGCCGTCGTGAAATAAGATTCTAGAATGGCTCGCGTTTCATCAGGCACATTGATCTGCTTCATTCGCTGGGCAATGGAAATATTATCTGTCTTCAAATAGTCTGGATTAAAGGATGGGTCAAAAGGGCGAGGAAACAGATCAATCACGTCTTTACTGAACACCTCCATGCCGGCGTTCAACAGTTCAAAGGCCTTGGCAGGATCGAAGGGTTTGAGCTTACCGTTGACCACCACACCATAAGCTGCCGGGTTTGCCCCCGGCGTCTCCAGCAACTGCAAGCCGTAACGTTGCATTTCCGCCCACACGTGCGGCTGCAACCAATGGATCCATTGCCCGCCCACATCGGCGCGCTCGCCAAAAACTTCGGTAGTGAATGTGCGGCCACCTGTTCGGTTGCGTGCTTCCAATACCAAGCATTTTTTGCCCCGCGTTCCCAACTCTCTGGCTGCGGTGGCTCCCGCCATACCGCCGCCGATAATAATGGTGTCGTAACCGCCGTCAGCCAATTTATTGTCTGAAGCGTCGGGTGCAGGTTTTGGCGCGCTTGCTATCGCAGAATTCAGCATGGAAGCGGCAATTACCGTCGTGGCGCCCGCCGCAATTCCTTTCAGTGTCTGGCGACGGTTATAACCCGCTTTCAATAACTCACTACCATCCTTCTCGGACATTTAAACCTCACCATTATTTTATTGGTTTTATTTCCACGCAGGCGGGCACACTGCCTATTAATGGAAGTCACATACCTTTCCCACCAACACTTCACACGATAGAACGTGTCGGTTTATTAAATATTAAAGTCGAGGGGTGGTCTATCCGATAGGTAGGCCAATATCATCCAAAAAATAGGTTGTTTTTTAGTTTGATACTATGGTTAAAAGTCTCCTCCAGCGGGGTTAGCCTGAAGGTTCTTCTGAATGCTTAATAATGTCGCCTGCTGAACGCCATTATGATCGCTCTTCCTTGGTGCGGATTGACAATGGCCCCAGCAGCGCCGGCGTGAGGCATTATCGTTACTCATCAGATAGGGAAGACTCGTTCCCCCAATTGCAAAGTCACCCACTTCAGCTCGGTCATGTCGTGAATGGAGTAACGACCATTTTCCTTGCCGTGTCCGCTATCCTTGAAACCGCCGAAAGGCGCATTTGGATCATCGTCAAACGAGTTGTCATTGATATGTACCGAACCCGCTTCGATACGCAGAGCGAAGTCAAATGCCCTCTGAAGATCGTTCGTCACAATGCCGGAAGAAAGGCCGTAGGATGTATCGTTTGCCAGCTCAATGGCGTGCTCGAAGTCCTTGGCCTTGTAGATGGATACCAAGGGGCCGAAGCTCTCTTCGTCATAGACAGCCATCGATGGCTTGACGTCGGTCAATACGGCGGGTTGGAACAGGTTTCCCCGATACCCGCCACCGGTTAGCAGCGTTGCCCCTTTTGCAATCGCGTCGTCGATCTGGCCACGGATGAATTCGCACTGTTGGGCGCTTATCAGTGGGCCCACTATCGTGGCGGGGTCGGCAGGGTCACCGCAGCGAATGGAGCGGACTTTTTCAACGAACGCGGTGCAGAACGCCTCGTAAAGGCCTTCCTCAACGATGATCCGCGAGTTGGCCATGCACACCTGGCCCTGGTTGAAGAAGATGCCGAAAGCTGCGGCGCTGACGGCATAGTCCAGCTTCGCGTCATTCAGGATGACGATGGGGCTCTTGCCGCCAAGTTCCAGGACGATGCGTTTTTGGAACTTGCCAGCCAACTCGGACAGGTACCGGCCGACTTTTGCCGAACCGGTGAAGGTCACCATCTTCACGCGTTTGTCGGAGAAAAATTTGTCTCCGAGCGCTTCATTGGTGGTGGGCAGCACGCTGAACACGCCCGGAGGGACGCCAGCCTCTTCGAGGATCTCGGCCAAGAGCAAACCAATCAGCGGGGTTTGCGGGGCCGGCTTCATCAGGAATGCGTTGCCGGCGGCCAAGGCTGGGGCGAGCTTTTTCCCGTTCAAGAGCAGCGGGGCGTTAAAAGGACCAACCCCTGCAATGACACCCAGCGGTTGCCTGATGGACATCGAGATACGCCCCGCACCGTCGGCAGGCATGGTTTCGCCACGGATATCGCGTGCCTGTCCTGCGGCGATGCGGAATGTGCTGACCATGTAGTCGCATTCGAACATGGCTTTGCCGAACACATTGCCACCTTCCTCGATGAGGATCTTCGCAATGTCGCCGCGCCGGCGCTCGATGATATCCGCGGCCCGACAAAGAATGGCCTCACGTTCCTTGGCGAGGGTTTTGCCCCAGGTTTTTTGCGCTTCAAATGCTGACGCGATGGCGCTGTCGATGTCGGCTGCCGTCGCAAGCTTCACGCGTGCAATAGCTTGTTGGGTGTAGGGGTTGATCACGACCTGTTCCGGCTGGCCGTCGCTTTGCCAGGATTTACCGTTGATATAAGGGTGGTAGATTTTCAGGTCTTTAATGGCTTGATCGGTCATGGCGGCACACCTTTGAGTCAAGTTTGCGCAGAAAAAATTTTGCGAAATGTCGAGCTGGACATGGGGCTGGGCGATCCGGCCGTTTGCAGGACTGCCCAGCGTGGCGTCACAGGGTTTCGCTGTTCTTCCAGTTATCCATCAGCGTATTTGAAGGAAGTGCCTCATCCAGGAGCTTCTGCGCAGTGATCACGCCTGCGACAGGCAAACCTGTCGGGTCAAGAAGACCCACTTGGACCAGCAGGCTCGCCTGATCCCAGTAAATATGCTCGTGATAGAGCTTGTCGCCCCTGAATCGCACGACACCCAGCATCGGGATTTCGACGTACTTACCGGTCGGCGCCACGTTCGGGAGCATCCAATCGATCTCCGTCGTGTGAGTAAAACACATGATGAATTCATCGACGATCTGCAACGCACCCACTGTCCGGGACAGGGGGATCAGTTTCATGTCCGGCGGGTTTCCATGGACAAAGTGGTGCTGATAAAAACGGCTTAACTGCTTGCTGCCAACCCCACCGGTCATGGTCGGGATGTGGTTGACGTAGGGCTCCGCGACCATCGTGGCCATCGTTGCGGGAACGTCTCGCGTATCGAACTCATGCTTTACATGTTCGTCCCATAAATCCGAAAGGTTGAAGTTCGGACCGATCTCGCGCTTCAACGCGGCAATGGTTCGTTCGTGTGCCATGAGAGCGGCTGGTTTGTCGAAGTGGTCGCTGCCTGCCCGGGCGAAAGCGTGGTCGACATTCGGATACACGTAGATCTCCGAACTCTTTTGGCCTTTCAAGGCCGAGCTGATTTTTGCGCGGGCCTGAGCGTCGCAGTAAGCGTCGTTCTCGGCAAAATGAAGCACCAGTCGACCCCGGATGTTATCCACTTCGTCGAGGTAGTTCTCGATGCCCATGCCGTAGAACCCGACCGAGCAGGCAGCCTTGGTGCGTGTGGCCGTCAGATAGGCCAGCTTGCCGCCCATGCAGAATCCGACGAAACCGAATTGATCGCCTTCAACCTGGTGCAGCGTGTTGAGTTTGGCGAAGCTTGCAGAAATATCATCAACAGCCAGATCCAGATCCAGACGCTGGAAGAAGCCGATAGCTTTTGCAAAATCCTGCTCCGTGTAACCGAGGTCGACGTCGCGCTCCATTCGCCAGAACAGGTCGGGCACCAGTACCACGTAACCCTCTTCAGCATAGAGGTCTGCGACAGCTCGCATGTTTGCGTTGACGCCGAAAATTTCCTGGCCGAGAACAAGTCCCGGGCCTTTTCCACTGGCCGGAACAGCAAGATAACCACGAAACGTTTGTGCTTTGTCCAGAGTCTTTATATCGATGAATTCGCCCATCTTTTTGTACTCCTCTATCAACTATTCAGCATCGGTATGACGTTGGAACCACACGCGAGGCGATATACCTCTGTCCGGGCCCAGGATGGAAAAACCGCCATCTACAGGTACATCCACACCGGTCATCCAGGAGGCGCCGGGTGTGCAGAGAAAAGCCACAACAGTGCCGACTTCCTCGCCTCGCCCGATACGGCCCAGAGGATGGAAGTCAGCGCCGACGCGGTCGGCGAGCGCAATATCACTGTTGGTCAGCGTGGCGACGGTCGGGGACCAGGTCCACGCCGGCGAGACGCTCAGCACGCGAGTGCCCTTGGGAGCCAGGCTCACGGCGAAATTCCTGGTCAATTGCAACATCGCAGCTTTGGAAGCGGGGTAGAGTGCACGGCCGGCTGCACCGAATTTCCCGCCCGTGCTGGTGATGTTCACTATCGTGCTGCCAGGCTTCAGCAGGGGTGATACTTTTTGCACGAAGATGGCGGCAGAGATCACGTTGACGTTCAGGCTTTTGTGCCAATCTTCCCGGGAAGACTCGATGCCCTGGTCGGTGTAGATACAGGCGTTGTTAACCAGAATGTCGACTTTTCCGAATTGATTCAGGGTATTGGCAATACACCGATCAATGTCTTCATCGTTTTCCACATCGCATTCCGTGTAGGACGCGCAGGGCCCCAGTTCGTCGCATAACGCACTTCCTGCACTGGCGTTACGCCCCACCAACATCACTTGCGCCCCTTGGGCAATCATGACTTTGGCAATATCCAGGCCAAGCCCCTGAGTGCTGCCGGTGATGATTGCAACTTTTCCTTCCAGGCTCATGATTGCACCTTGAACAATTGATCGACGCTGGAGATTTCAGCGATCAGGCTCATGTTTTTAAGCGACGCTTGATGTGCCGCCGGGTCTGCGGCAGAGCAGGCATCTGCGGGGACAACGACGTGATAACCGCAGTCCACGGCGTGCCTTACGGTACTTTCCACGACTGAATGCGTTGCCACACCGGCAATGATCAGCTTGCGTGCGCTGAGCATGGTCAGCAGGGCTTCCCCATGCGTGCCGTAAAATGCGTTGATCCGCTTGTGGGTAATGATGAATTCCTTGCCGTTTTCATGGGGGCTCAAGGCATCGAGGAATTCGGCGCCCCACGTGCCGTCAATCACGGCACCGATCTTCTTTACGCTGTTTAATATCGGCGCGTTAGCGATTAAATCGGAGTAATCACCTCGATACGCGACCCGCGCATGAATGATGGACCAGCCGTTTTTTCGCGCACCACGCAGCAACGCGCTTGCAGAGGCAATCAGATTCGCGCGAACGGCTCCATCCTCGTCCAGACCTACTTTGATACGTCCTTCCGGATGCAGTACATCATTCTGATAGTGGAGCGCAATGACGACTGGCCGCTCCATCAAACGAATACCTCCAGGTTGGCAAACACATCGTTGCAGTTGACCAGGTCAACACGCTTGAGCTTGATCTTCCAACCGTCCACTTTATTGCCAGCAAGTTTGTAGGTGTAACGCCCGGCGAGTTGGCGTTGATCCAAACGCCATTCCGTGGCCTGGAACACCGCGCTGACCACCAGGCAACCATCTTCGTCCAGCCCTTCAATGCACACGTTACCAACCAAGTGCGCTGTTTGAGTTTGTGGTTGCTGTGACCAGTTACGCGCATTTTCCACGCGACGAATACGCGTCTCGCGCAGCATGCGGTTTTCCCAGAACAGGGAAATGTGATCGAAAGGGTTCTCTTGGTTGTGCTTTTGCGGCACCCAATACATGCCATCTTCGGTGAAGAGTTTGTCCCACTCCCAGAACTTCCATGTGTCCAGCAGGCTAGCTTCCTTAAAAAGAAATTGCTCGACCGAGCGAAGGGTGGATTCTTCGGCAAGTGCAGGCGTGAGGTCGGATGTATTTACGTTGAAAGCGCGGTCAAGCAACATTATTGCTCTCCTTGGCGATAATTGTGCCGGTCATGAATTTTTTCCAGGCGGCAAACTGATTGCGCATGGGCAGTTCGCTGGTGCCATTGGTCGAGACTGCGCCGTCTTCAAGCAAGGTATCGGTGCCGACATAACGGTGCATGCTGATCCAGGTGCCGCCTCGGGTCATGTTGCCCTCCTGGCAGCGGGCATACACTTCAACGTCGTCCGGCATGACATTTGAAGAAGGGGAGTTGATGACGTTGGCGTAAGTCAGCGCGCGGTCAAACACCACATCGGGGGCTCCTTTACAGCGGAACGTCTGGATTTCCACCATGGTTTTATCGACGGCAACCGGGCGAATAACCCGAAATTGCATGAATACGGTATGAGGCGATCCGCTGCCGTAGATCACGGTGTTATGTCGGTTCATGCCCATGATTTCCCGCGCTCGGTCGGCTCCGTAGGCCTCACTCAAACAGCCAAAGTGCGCACGGGAAACTTCGTCCTTCTCGGCGGCATCCGGATCGAAGATCGCCTCCATGTAGCCATGGCCATTGTGGTAGGCGCGCAGTTCCAGTTTTTCCCAGAAGTCATAGGGCTCACCATTACCATCCATGATCAGCAGTTCGAACGGCATCTCGCCGATGGCTTCAGCCTGTTCTCGCGCGGCATCGACCGATGATTCGTGGGTCACCCGAGCGTGCATGGTGTCGTGGAGGTTTTCGTAGAAAACTTTCCAATTGGAACGTTGTTGTACTCGGAAAATACCGCCCGCTACTTCAAGTTCACCTACCGGAGACCTGTCGCACATATTGTCGATGGAGCTGACGACGCCACCGAGGAAGGTTTTCAGGTCTTCGCCATAGGACGCCTGGCTGGCGAATACGAAACCGCGATAGCTGTCGACCCTGGCCACACTGGCCATGGAGAAATCCGGATGTTTCGGGTCATAGCAGGTGCCTTCGAAGCCGCTCTTCAGCGGTGCCGACAGATGAGTGCCGTCCAACTTGAATGTCCAGGCATGGTAGGGGCAGCGGAAGAACTTGCCGACATTGCCGTCACCATCCGCCACCAACTTTGCCCCTTTGTGAGGGCAGCGGTTGTAATGGACGTTTACTTTGCCGTCTGGCGCACGAACCATCACCACATCCTGGTCGCCGATCCGAGTCGTGTGGTAATCGCCAGGGTTCTTTACTTGACTCTCATGGCCGACATAAATCCAGGCATGCCCGTAAATTCGTTCCATTTCGAGTTGAAAGAGAACCGGGTCGGTGTACACGCTTTTATGCACGCTGTCGGGCCGGATCAAGTCTGCAATTTGTTCATTGGTAGGAATCATTGTTCGCTCCTTTACTGATTAGAGGTCAAGTACCAACTTGGCAGTCTTGGCACGGGAAACACAGGTGCAGAAGGCGCCGCCGGAGCGCTCGCGATCAGACAGGCAGATATCACGGTGATCGGCTTCGCCCTCGATCATTTGCGTCACGCATACACCGCAATCACCACGTCGGCAGTCGAACATCGGGTCCAGGCCGGCCTCGATCATCACGTCCAACAAGGTCTGGCCTGCGTTCACTGCAAGCGTTACTCCACTCGAGCGAAGTTCTACTTCAAACGCCTGGTCGCCATCTTCTTCAAGCGCACCTGCAAACAATTCGTAGTGCACGTGAGCATCCGGCCAACCAAGTTCCCGAGCGGTTTGTCTAACCGAGGTGATCATCTCGACGGGGCCGCATATATACAGATGAGTACCTTCCGTGGGGCTCGCTAATACACTCGATGCCGCGAACCGTTTGCTGGCGTCTCCACCGCTTATCCAGCATTGGCTATTGCCCAGACACTGCACTTCTTCCAGATAAGCCATATTTTCTGCCGTGCGGCCGGCATAATGCAGGGTGAATGCCTGTTTGGATTCCTGCAGCGCACGACCCATGCCGAGCATGGGTGTGATGCCGATTCCACCTGCTATCAGCAGTATGTGTTTGGCATCTTCAACCAGGGGGAAATGATTGCGAGGCGGTTCTACCTCGATGATCTGACCTTCCGTCAGCGTATGTACCCACTTGGAACCCCCTGTGCTCTTGTCATCGAGTTGCACGGCAATTTCATAATGATCGCCGGCCGGCAAGTTCACGATTGAGTAGGCGCGCTTGTGCTTTCTATCACCTGGAATATGCAGTTCGAGGTGGGCCCCTGGCGTGAAGTCAGGGAGCTGCTCACCATCTCGAGCGATTAATACCAACCGCCGAATACGCGGAGTCAGTGCCTCAATACATTTTATTTTTACTGATAAGCTGGACATAAAGAACCCGCGTACATAACTGGCAGTCAATAAAGTCAACTGGGTGTCCGGTGCCACGAGTGATTCAAGCAATACGCGCCAATCATTGCTTGAATCGCAGTACCTGAGTGGAGTCAGGTATTACTTTCCGTGAACTTTTCAAAATACATCCGCACAGCAGTAAGTTGTTTTTCCATATGCCATATTTTTACCGACTCGACCATTGGGGGAGGGCCGCACATGTACAGGTCAAAGGGCGTGTCCGAATGCTCGAAGGGGACGAGGTGTTCAGGGATGAAGCCCTTCTTGCCCCGCCAATCTTCAGCCGCATTGCTGAGGACCGGCGTGAAGTCGAAGTCTTGAATCGTTGATTTATAGGCCTCGATACGCGGTATTTCGCACAGGTCCTGTTCGGTCCTCACACCATAGAAAAGATGAACCGGGAATCCGGACCCGCCTTTCTCCGCCAGTTGATCGAGCATGCCGAGGAAGGCGGACAGTCCGGTTCCTCCGGCGACCATCAACACCGGACGGTCGATATGGCGCAGGTAGAAGGCCCCCAGTGGAGCTTCCATCTTGATGATGTCGCCTGGCTTGCAACGATCGCGTACGTAGTCGGTCATGACCCCGCTGGGCAGAAGGCGGACCAGAAATTCAAGGGTTCCACTGCCAGGCGCACAGGCAAACGAATAGGAGCGACTGTGACCGGTATCTGGCACTTGCAGGCGTGCATACTGGCCGGGCAGATAATTCAGTGGGGCAGCACCGGACGCTAGTTCGACCTTCAATATGGCGGTGCTCTCAGATACCTGAATGACTTCAGTAACAGTGGTTGTCACCTCTGAAGTTCCAGCACTTCCACACAGTGTCGAGTCGAAGTCAAAGTAGAAGGATGCGTCGGACAGTACCCTTGTTTGGCATGACAGAACCTTGCGGTCAGCCAAATCCTGTTCGGAAAGTGCTTCTTCATCTACGTAATCTTGAGTGTAGCTTCCGGATTCACAACGGCCCTGGCAGGTCGCGCAAACCCCTTCGCGGCAGTCCAGGGGGATCTTGATCCCACTTCTGAGAGCAGCATCCAACAAAATTTCGTTAGGCTGGACGGGGCAAAACAGGGTTTTACCGTCAGCGAAGTTCAACGCAACCTGGTACATGATTGAACCTTTCCCGGACTTAAATATGGTAGAAATCCAACACTGAATTGATCTTGTCATTCAGCAGCACGCTGTGCTTCCTGGAGATCAGCCAGCTGTCACCCTGCGGTCGCAGTGTGTAGGTGGCGCGCCCGTAGAAGTGCTCCGATAAGGACTGTCGGTAATACAAAGTCTGCCAGTTGACACGAACTTCAAGATCGCCACCCTCCAATGGATGAATCCGCACGTTACTGATCTGATGCAAGGTGCGTGGCAGTGGGGTCGCGGATGCCGCTTTTCCCGTACGGATCCGGAATATCCGGTCTTCCAGGCCGCCACGGTTGGGATAGTAAATCAGCGACATCTCACGCTTGGGGTCGGTGGTGTAGACGTGCTCGGAGTCCCATTGGGGCAGGTGAAACACGCTGTCTTCGCTGAAGAGTGCCAGATAAGCATCCCAATCTTGGTCATCGCAAAGTTCTGCTTTCTTGTAGAGAAATTGTTCTACTTGATACTGAAGTTCGGTGTTCATTTTCTTATACCTCTTTCAGTTTCAGTGCTTGGGCATCGGCTTCTTTACGCGCGAGACCATTGAGCAGAAACGTCTGCCAGTTGCCGTGTTGATTCACGTACAGGCCTTCGTGGGTAAATTCAGCCCCGATCATGGCGGGAGAAATACCGATGGTGTCGGTGTTTTTCGTCGGCCCTGTCGTCCACTTGTCGCGGCCACGGGAAATATCGCTCCAGCGTTCCAGCCGAGCCTGGAATCCGCGTTGCGCTTCACGAAACTCGACGAGGTCGTCGGGTGTGCCCATGCCGGACACATTGAAAAAGTCTTCGAATTGGCGGATTCGGTTCTCGCGGTCGGCATCGGACTCGCCCTTCACGCCAAGGCAAAAACTGTTGATCTCGGTCTTGTTCCACGCAACTGGGCGAATGATCCGCAACTGTGAGCTGATCTGATCGAGGAAAAACATGCTCGGGTAGACGTTCAGGTTGCGCAGGCGATGCATCATCCACTCGGCTTTGTCCTGGCCGTATTCCTCCACCAGTCGCGGCATGATTGTGGCGTACCCTGGGCGAACTTCCGGGTTTGGCATGTCGCTGAACAAGACACTGTGGCCGTTGTTGAACGCGAACCAGCCGTCGTCGGTTTCGGTATCCCCGGCACCCAGCTTGCTGTAGTCAAGGAACTCGCCGGAATCAACTCCCTTAGAGGCGTTGACTTGCTGGCGGTGTTGCACGGTCGACACGTAATTGTAGTGGACCGTGCTGACGTGATAGCCATCCAGGCCGTTCTCGTTTTGCAGTTTCCAGTTACCGTCGTAGGTATAGGCCGATTTGCCCGGCAATACTTCCAGTTCGCCAGTGGGCGATTGGGCAACCATCATGTCGAAGAATACCTTCGCGTCGCCCAGGTACTCTTCAAGTGAGTCAGTGCCGTTCACGTCAAGGCTGACGAAGACGAATCCCTTGTAACTTTCTATGCGAGCCTTCTTCAACCCACGGGTGGCTTTATCGAAGTCTTCCCCGTATTCAGTCGGCGCCTTGACTTTTACAAGCCGTCCGTCGCTCTTATAGCACCACGCATGGAAAGGGCAGGTAAACGTAGACTGATTGCCTTTGCCGACGCGAGTTAAGGTAGTGCCACGGTGTTGGCAAGCGTTAATTAAAGCGTTTAACTTTCCCTCGCCGTCACGGGTAATAATAAGTGGCTGGCGGCCTGCGTTCATCGTTACGAAATCGTGTTTGTTGAGGATCTCGCTTTCATGGCAGGCATAGATCCAGTTTTTTTCGAAAATCAGTTCCATTTCCAGATCGAAAAGTTCTGGCTCGGTGAACATGTCGCGAGCAATACGATAGATGCCTTCCTCGCTTCGAAAGTCCAGGCAACTCTCGATATATTCTTTCCATTGGCTAATATCGCGCATACGGCTCATGGGTAGATCCTCAATCGTGCGGTTATGCAGGGTTCCTATTAGAGGCGGCACGCGGCGATTGGTCTATCCGATTTGTTGATGACTTAAAGCCACTTAATGAGATTAAAAGAAGTCCGAAAATGGGCATATCTGTTAAGACTTCATATTAATGAGAATGATAATCAACGGTTTGTTGTGGCGGACCATGCGGGTGTTACTGTGGGTAGAAAGGTGCCGGTCCATTGCATCGGTTATGTCTATCGGGTAACAAGTGGTGCACGTTCCCCTGGTTTAGCCCATGAATGGTGCTTGTGAAGGTGTTTGAGAAGAGTGTTTTCAGATAGAGAACCGACACTATCCGATTAGTCGGGAGATACTGTCCAAATTAACTGGCTTTAGTCGGTAATCCACTCTGTGGCATACGTCTTGCTATTGCTATGGGTACGCGCCGAAGAGCGCACCGTCTTTCATTACCGTGGTGCCTTGCTATGACCGAGCCGCATGTCACTCCCCATAGTGATATCCAGATTAACTGCTGTGACATGGCCGGTGCCCGAGCCTGGATGGAGGAGGTGTGCGGTCCGCACAGTTTGCAAAGTGCACAACCCGAGCGGGTTTCATTCCGTCACAGCGCCAGAGTATTTCGCTCCTATGCGACGAAGCTTGGCACCCTGGAGTATGGGGCCGACGTTCGTATCGGCGTCGAGGGTTCAGAGCAGTTGGATAGCTATAGTCTGAGCCTGCCCATTTCTGGCGAGCAGGAGCTGATTTACCTCGGGCGTCGTATCTCGTCCAACAAGAGCATGGGGGTTATCGTTTCGCCTTTCCATAGCCAGGAACTTTCAATTGCGGGCGATTGCAAGAAATTGTCGGTGGTCATCCCGCGAGTCACAATGAGGCTTGCGCTCGAAGAAATCCTGAAACGTCCCGTGGAAACCCCAATCAATTTCGATCCGTTGATGGACGGACAAATAGGCGCAAGTGCCTCCTGGTGGCGATTGATCAATCATTTTGTATCCGAGCAAGAGGCGGGTGGGGCGATTTTCGATCAGACGCTCTTTTCCAAAGATATTGAGGCCTCTCTTGTCAGGGGCCTGATCCTGGCGCAAAAGAGTAACTACACTGATGAGATTCACGAGTGCCTGATTGGGCGGCTGCCCAGCTTTTTACTTAAAGCCAAAGACTTCATACATTCGAATGCCCGCGAAGATATTCGTCTCGAAGACATTGAACGTGCGGCAGGTGTTTCTAGGTTTAAGCTGTTTGATGGTTTTCGTAAGCATATGGGTATGTCGCCGATGGCTTATCTGAAGAAGTTGCGCTTGTCTGAAGTACGCAAGCAGCTGTTGGATGGCGGGCGAGGGACAAATATATCCAGCGTCGCCACTGAATGGGGGTTTAATCATCTGGGCCGGTTTGCGAGCGAGTACAAGAAGTTATTCAATGAGATTCCAAGTGCTACGATGCATCGCAACGATGGCGGTCGGGCGCATATGTGATGGGCGTAGTGTAGAAACGCATGGGCCTGGTCGATTTTAATCCCAGGCTTTTTTATTGAATGGATGTAATGAAAAAAAGCCGGAATATCCAGTCGATGAATATTCCGGCTTGGCAGGGCTGGATCAGTGGGGGCCGTAGATGAGCGTAACGACATCTTTGGTGGTTTGAATATAGCCGTTAACGTCTTCGTCAGTCATGGGCAGTGTCAGGCCGACCTGGCCACGATGCACCGGGAAGTAACCGCGAGTGGCCATTTCCAGTGCATAGATGCTCATGCTGTCTTCGTCTATCTTGTGCCAGTGATCGCGGTGTGTGGTGATCGCCTGACCCACTTCACGGGTAAACGCAAAAGCGAATACAGAGAAGGCGCCATAAATAACGAAGGGGTAGTTATGCTCCGCGGCCCAACTGTTCAGTTCTGTTTTAATCTTCGCGTACATTTCGTTAAGCCTTTCATAGGCTTTTTCATCCATGGCTTTGAGGCATGCAATACCGGCTGCGCACGCCAGCGGGTGGCCATGGTGGGTGCCGGAGATCATCACCTGGTGATCTTCAAGCACGCGGAACACTTCACGGCTACCGCCGACTGCACCAATAGGCAGGCCGCCGCCGATCATCTTGCCCAGCACGGTCAGGTCGGGCTTGATCTGATACTCGCTTTGAAGGCCGTTGTACGCCGCGCGCATAGTGACGGTCTCATCGACTACCAGCAAAATGCCCAATTCTTCAGTCAGCGCACGAATTTTTTTAACGAAGGTTTTGTCGAGCACGACGATGCCACCGGCGCAGGCCTGCAACTCCATCATCACGCAGGCGATGTCTTCTGCATTTCCACGCAGGATTTTCTCGCAGGCTTCGTAGTTGTTTTGCACCAGAATAATGACGTTTTCGGTTGTGTAGCCTGGAATGCCGTCGGAGTCTGGAAGGGCTTTGGGGTTGAAGTCCGGACCGGGAAAGTTATCAGGGTTTGGATGAGCGGAAACCGCGAGTTCATCGGTAAAGCCATGGTAGCCGCCTTCGAACTTGGCGATCTTGTTGCGGCCGGTGTAACCCCGCGCAATACGAACGGCACTGAGGCACGCCTCACTCGCCGAGCAAGAGAACTTGACCTGCTCGATTGATTCAATGCGTTCGCAAATTAATTTAGCGAGGTCCAGCTCATGATCGGTCGGGTTGCCGAAGGAAAAACCATTGGGCAGCATGTCCGTGATTGCCTGAATGACAGCCGGATGATTGTGCCCAAGTACGTTGGTGGAAAAGTTGTTATTGAGGTCGAGTAAACGTTTTCCATCAATGGTATGGATGTATTGAGCGTCGCCCTTTTCTACAAAAATGGCATGGGGTCCAAACGCAAAGGTGCGTCTGCTGAAGCCACCGGGAATATAGTCCTTGCCTTTGGTTGTTTCGCGTTTGGACAGATTGAACGATTCGGAAAAGTTGGTCACGGATTGTTGGTAATCAAGCTTCATGGCTATTCCTGCATAAAAAGCTGAAAAAAGTAGTTTGGGGAATGGGGCTCAGTACTCCAGATCAGGCCGACGCAGGGTTTTCATTCGCGGTGTAGTTGGCTGCCTTGCGTTTCCCGTTGATAATCCCTAGAGCGGCTGCAATCGGCACCAACCAAGGCAGAAAACCTGCAAACTCGGAGCTGGAGCCGGTTAATTCGTGGAAGTTAGTGAGTGCGAGTATCACCACAAAGATCAGACCCGCGCCGCCCAACAGTGGCGCAATAAGGCCCTGCCACAGGAAGCCCTGCCTGGTCTTTCTAAAATAGGCAATTACGGCGATCGCGCCCATCGATTGCAGCACAAGTATGGCGAGCGTGCCGACAGCGACCATCCACATGTAAAGATTGCCGATCGGATCAGCGCCAGTCAGCATGAAGACCGACAGGATTAAAAAAGTGATGACGCTGAGCGTCAGGCTGGCGACGTGAGGGCTGCTGTTGCTGGGGTGTACACGGCTCAATGCGTTAAACAGAAAGTTCGAACGGGCAAGGGAGAAGAGGTATCGACACAGGGCGTTGTGGAATGACAGCAGCACGGCAAACAGGCTGGTGACGGCGAGTACTTGCATCAGTTGGGTTGACCAGAGCCCGACAAATTTGGTGTTCATGTTGAACACGAAGTTCACCACGTCGCCGGTTGCGGCGGCTTGTACATCACTGCCCGAATAGGCGATGCCCAGGCACCATGTGGTGAGGGTATAAAATACGCCGATCAGTGCGATGGCGATGTAGGTGGCAAGCGGGATAGTGGTATGCGGGTCTTTCGCTTCTTCGCCATAGATGGTCGTTGATTCGAAACCCACAAAACAGGCGAAAGCAAACATCATCGCGACGCCAAGGCCTGGAGCGCCGAGGTCTTTGGGTATGAAATTGGCAACATTCATCGTGGCCGGGTCTGCCTGGTTCAGTACCGCAACATCGAATATGACGAGAATCAGCACTTCGAGGATCATTAACACCCCCAATACCTTCGCGGATATATTCACGTCCATGTAGCCAAATAGGCCGACGACGACAATCACCAATAAGGCGCTGAGCTGCCAGGTGAACTCAACCCCCGTATAGTTTTTAACAAGCTCCGAGTTAAACGCGGAGAACGCGCCGTAAATCCCTGCCAGCATGCAAATGTACGCAAGAATGGCGATGCCCGAGGCGGCATGACCCACGATGCTGCCAATGCCCACTTTAACCAGCTCGGCAAACCCGCCGGCACTGACGACATATCGGCTCATGGCGGCAAACCCGATGGCGAATAGCATAAGGATCACTGACGCACACAGATAAAGACCGGGTGCGCTGCTCCCGCCTATGGCAAAAACGGCCGGTGAACCACCGAGTGTGGCGCCCAGCGGCGCGGCGGCAGCGACAACAAAAAATACAATGTCAGACACGCCCAGTGAGTTGGTTTTCAGGTTGCTTTTTTGATCACGGTTTTGCATAACATCCTCCACGCGGAATACCATCCTGCATCGCTGTGCTCCGGCTACTTGTTGAGCAGCCTGTTACAGCAATACGATTGTTTTATTCGGCAGTATTGAGTCGTGCACGGGCAATAAACTGTTTTCGCCTGAGGGGAAAAGAACAAATGTAGCCGGTGCATTTTTTAAATTGGCAAAATTCTTTTTTTATATATTTCAGCGCAATTTGTCAGGAGGAAGCTGGGGCGTCAGTCATTGGATGGCATCCCGGTTGAGTAATGTGTCAACGGGCAACAGGACGGTGATTTTTATTTTTTTCATTTCGAAACCTATTATTTTTATCATTTACGCAAAGGCAATTCTTAAACCTTATCGCCGCGCATGTTTGTGTGGCCGCAGCATGATAATGTGACCATCCGAGGGGGGATTCAATGCGCCAAAGCTGATTGATCAATCACGCTTTGTGATGGGTGCGGCTGGCGTCAACGGCGCAGGGTGGCTGATACACACGCCGGCTACTGTGAAAAACTGATTTCAAACGTATGCTCCGCACAATAGCGCAGCGCCCTGACGCCGGGGCTTCGATTGCCCTGCAGGGTGGCCAGTGACATTACGCTGAGCGATGCGTCCTCAATAGGAATGTATCGAATGCCAGGGTGGTTATAGGCCTTGGTTAACGACGACGGGAAGGTGTCGAAGGCGCCCCCATAAGCGACTGCCGATATCACTTCAGGGATGGTTTTGACCATGGCGGCTACTTTACTGGGCTCATTTCTGACGTCTGCCAGACTCCAGTACGAAATAAGGTCAGACGGTGCCCCCTCGGCCGGAATGGCAAAGGGTTTATCGAGCAAATCCGCTACGGTCAGTGCATCAAGCAATGCTAGCGCGTGGGTCGCGGGAACAACGGCGACTCGATGCTCCTTGAACAACTCAACGTACTCCAGCCGCGCATCATGAGTCGGGATGCGCATCAGCACCACATCGACGAGGCCGCCCACTAGGGATTGCACCTGGTTGGTCATTTGCAGCTCAATGAATACCAGTCGGATATCCGGGTTCAGCCGTTGAAAAAGAGCGAACATCGGATGGGTGTATTCCGCTGCCTGGTCGCCGAACATTCCCACCTTCAGCACGGAGCGTTGGTTGTCGGAAAGAGCTTTGCATTCGACGATTGAGTTGTGCATGTCGGCCAAAATCACGCGCGCTTTTTTAATGAATATTTCACCTGCTTCCGTTAGCGCGACTGTGCGATTTGCACGTACGAAAAGGCGAAAACCCAGCTCGCTTTCCAATTTGGCAATCTGCGCACTGAGGCCCGATTGCGCCATATTTTCAATTTCCGCAGCCTTCCCAAAATGAAGGGTTTCGCCCAGCCTCACGGCCAGCAGCAGTTTCTTGGTGTCCATGTTTGAGGGGGCCACATAGGGAAGGGTGAGGATTAACTAGCAAAAATCGCACCTTGTCGTCGATTGGATCGCCCGCGAAGCCGGGATACCTGGCGTAGTGGCTTTGCTGACGCTTTGGCGACCTGTACGGCTGTTAGCAACATGTTACCCGGAAGATAACGCGTGAAGGTCCGTAACGGATAATCGGATTATAGGATTTGCACCACGTTGGTGCTGGCGATCACATAATGCGCTAAATGAGTCAAAATAGTAAATGAGTTAATCGAAGGTAGCCTGTAAGTTGGTTTTGTTATCCGAAAAGTTGTGCTTTAAGTCGTGATTTTTGTGTATATGAACACACTATCAAGCGCTGATTTCCAGGATGAAATTGACCAATAAAACGGATAGATGAGTTTCGGTGGATTGTATAATCTGTCCGTGCACTACTGTGGTCTGCAGCGTTTACGTAACGTATGCCGCCGATACAAATTTAATAATGAGTTGCTCGCATTAACTGCCATAACCATTGTGGGCGATATTTGATTTCGGGTTGATTATCACCTGTTTAACGTATCGCTCCTCTCTAATAATAAATTGGAAATGCATCCATGCGCCAACATCCCATGTTCCGCTTTTGCACTCTCGCAGCCCTTGTCGGCACTGCAACTCACGCGGGTGCCTACGAGTTGTATGCCAAAGGTGACACTCACCTGAATGCCAATCTGGAGGCGGTGTTTGGCGCTTTCCACAGTCAGCAAAATTACGCGCCTTCCGGTCGATTGCAGCCGGGGTCGTCCTCATGGCGGGAGGGTTACATCAAGTATGGCGTGAGCGGCGATCAGGGGCTGGGTGGCGCCGGGACGGCCTATGGCGCTTTCTCACTGCTCAGCTCAAGGACTTGGGGCGATGGCGACGCGGCCGGTTTCACCGATGGCTCTGAACGCACGACCAAAATCGAGGATGCCTATCTGGGGTGGCGTTCGGGCAGCCTGTTTGAAGCCCTTGGCCAGGACGGCATCGACCTGTCATTCGGTCGACAGAATATTGTAGTGGGCGACGGTTTTCTGATTCAGGGCGACGCCTTCAATTCGGGGCGCGGCAACGCCGACGGCCAATTCAACCGTGGCGGCGCTTACTACCTGGCGGCGCGCAGGGCCTTTGACAAAACAGCCGTGCTACGCATCGGCGGCAAGGAAGGCTGGCGTGGCGACCTTATGTGGCTTAAATCCGATAACCGTGCCCAGGCCAATACCGAGATGTACCTCGGCACGCTGGAACATGTGGCCGAAGCGGGGACCGTCGGGCTGACGTACATCAACACCACCGACGTCCGCGAACCGTATGCCTCGTCGCTGCAACTCGAGCGTGACGGCATGAAAACCTATAGCCTTCGCGCAGCGGGCAATGCGGGCCTGAAAAACCTGTTTTTGTCCAGTGAATACGCCAGGCAGAACAAGCCCAATGCGGCGAATGAGGACGCCTGGTACCTGGAAGCCGGGTGGACCTTCGCCGAGGCGATGTGGAAGCCGAGCGCGAGTTACCGCTACAGCCGCTTTTCCGAACGCTACGACACGTTGTTTTACGGCATGAGCCGTGGTTATGGCACGTGGTTCCAGGGGGAAGTGGCGGGTAACTATGCCGGCCCCTTCAACAGTAATTCACGTATCCAGAACGTCACGCTGAAGTTCTCGCCTCTGGAGAACCTGACCCTTGGCGCGCTGTACTTCAACTACGACACTATCGACCGTAAATTGGGTAACACCGATGGCCGTGAAGTCGACGTGTATGCCGAATGGCACTTCAATGAGCACGTGACCGTGATGCCGTTGGTAGGCATCTACCAGCCGGACAAGAGCGCCGCGCAGGGTGGGGCACAGTTGGGTAACAACGACAAAAACGTCTACACCCAGTTGCTGTTCGCTACGACGTTTTGACTGGCCTCGGGTGGCGGGTGTCACCCGTTTTTCTGTCCTTTGAACAACAATGCGCCAAGCCAGAGGTGGAGATCTATCGGCGACTGGAGGTGCTGAGTGGATGCCGCGGAGCAGAGATTATTTTTTTCGACGATCTAAAGGCAAATATCCAGGCAGCAGCCTGTATGGGTTGGCTTGCCTGCCAGATAACACCAGTGAATGCGGCAGATCAAATGCGCGCGTTTTTGCACCAGCATGGCGTTTTATAGGTAGTGAACATTCATGCTCAAGAGTTGCCTTTCAGGTAGTCCTTCAATACCTGGTTGACCCAGGAGTGGACACTAACGCCCAGGCGATCTGCCTGCGACTGCGCGGCGCAGCGTAATTCCTGATCGAGGTGTATCTGATTCAGGTTATCGCTGGAGGGTTTTGAACCCTGCATCAGAAAGCGATTCATGACCTGCCCGAACGACTGATGTGGATCGATAATTTCCGGAGTGGGATGTTCTTCAGTCGACGGCTCTGAGTGTTGAGTCACTTCGCGTCTTGCGTGATCCATCGCGTCTAGCACGTACCCGCATTGCTGTTGAAAAATGCGGCCTGCGGCAGTGAGCTCCATTTGGCGACAACTGCGCTTGAACAACGCAACGCCTAGATCATCCTCCAACTGTTTGATTGCTCGGGACAACGGTGACTGCTCAATATGGACACGTTTCGCCGCACGAGAAAAATTGAGTTCTTCCGCAACTGCTAGAAAGTAACGCAGATGTCTGATTTCCATCTTCGTTCCCCCTGGTTATGACCTTATGCCGTCAGGTAACTAGAACGACTGCGGCTGGATCAGTCGAGCGTTGATGCATAAAAAGATCAAGTCTGTAGGGCGGCCCGTCAATTGTTGAGAGAGGTTTCTCTAAATACCTATTGAACACGGCTAGGATCATTCGACACAGGGCTTTGACGTCCTCAAAACGTACTCTGATTCTTCGCTACCCTGATACCAATCGCAGGTACGGGTTGTCGAACGCCACTTCGGCTATGACCCTCTCAGGCTGAAGCAACAGATACCCGTGCAGCCGCTTGATAGGCGGCGGGCCGCAGACTTCGCAGGTCCACAGATTGAGGTCATTTTCTCGTTTGCGGTGTAGGCCCAGGTGCTCAAACTGTTTCTGCAGCGCCTGCCATTCGTTCGATTCACCGTCCTGACCATGTTTCGCGATCTCTGGGTGCTCATGCAGGTAACGCCGGAAAATGCCAGGGCTGACCAGGAACAGGGTGCCATCTACCGTATGCAGGAGGGCCACTGGCGTGTTGAGCACCAGACGCTGCTGACGGATGCCATCGTGTAACCAGCCCAAGAATTGCACTCCGTGGTTTTCGCCCGGTGATGGCCGCATTTCCGTCGACTGCGGTTGAGCGGGAAGTGCCGGTGTTGGGCTATCAGTGGCGGGCGCCTCAGGTGGCTCCCCTAAAAAGCGCGGAATCATCCGTTTCTCGACGGAACGCCACAAACGAAAAAACCCGCCAAACGGCGGGTTTTAAAGGCTTCCACGGACTTTACAGGCCGTCAGTGGAGCAAGAGATGGTGCCCGAACCCGGAATCGAACCGGGACGCCCTTACGAGCGGGGGATTTTAAGTCCCATGCGTCTACCAGTTTCGCCATTCGGGCGGCAGCGCGGTGCAGCAGGGTTGGGAATATATAGATCCAGGCGCCGCTGCGCAAGGTAGCTTTGTGCCTTTCTCGCATGAGGGGCAAATGAAAAAGCTCGGTAGATCAGTGATCTACACGAGCTTTTGCGCTGCTGTTGCGCGCCCCCTTGATGAGCGAACAATGTCGGATGACAAATTCCGGCATGCCGACCTGCGCTTGGCGAGTCTTGAAGCGTTCGAGCCGCAGGCGTGGGGCTTGGCCTGAACTCACTCAGTCAATCAGCGCCAGCAAATCTGTCGTCCCCACGTCCAGTCCCGCCTGGGTCAGCAAGGTGGTTGCCTGGCCCCGGTGGTGGGTCTGGTGATTGAAAAAATGCACCAGCAGGCCGAAAAAGGGCTTTTCGGCGGACGCCCCCCGCATGTTGTGGTAGTGCAGGCGATGGTCCAGCTCGGGCTCCTGCAGCGTGTGGGTCCAGTCGATGATGAGCTGGTCCAGCCAGGCGCGCCGGGTCGCCAGTTCACGGAGGTCGGCATATGCCGGCCGCGTCAGATCGGTGGGCGTGGCGATGGCATCCAACGGAGCCAGTGCCGCGTAGCCTGCGGGATGCTGCGCAAAACGCTTGAGCCACACGGTGTCCCCCAAGGCGAGATGATTGAGCGTGCCGAAGATCGAACCGAAAAACGCCTGGCGGTCCAACTGCAACTCTGCATCCGACAGTTTGCCGGCCGCGTCGTAGAGCTTGCGGTTCATCCATTGGTTATAGCGGGCCATCAGTATTACGTGCTCAATCCGGTTCACTTGGGCTCTCTCTATAATCGCGCAGGCGCCATAATAGGCCGTGGCTGCCCGGCGGTCATGGTGTTCCGGCAAGATCGGGCTATGGTCGTTAGACGACAATACGGCACCCTGGGAGGGTGACGCCATGAACACCAGCGACTTACTCGAACAACTCTTGCGCGCCGGGCAAGGCGGCAATGCTTCGTCTGGCGGCGGCCTCGGTGGCGTGCTCGGTGGGTTGTTGAAAGGCTCGCGCACCGGTAATGCCTCGGCCGGGGGTGGTTTGGGCGGGCTATTAGGCGGCTTGGGCGGCCTGTTTGGCACCACACCTGGCACGCGTCCCGCCCAGGGGCGTGCTGGTGGAATGAACTACGCGGCCTTGGCTTCCCTGGGCATGGCCGCATTCCAGGCGTACCAGGCGTGGCAACGCCAGCAGGCTGATGCGCCGCAGCAAGCCCTTCATACGGTCGACCAGCTTGACGGTCCAGCCGCCGAAGCCCACAGCCATGCCGTACTGCGTGCCTTGATCGCCGCCGCCAAGGCCGATGGGCGTATCGATGAGAGCGAGCACCAGCTTATTTCCACTGAGCTGGGCCGCCATACCGATGACCCGCAACTGCAACAGCGGCTCGACGCTGAAGTCGCCAAACCTCTGGACACTGCAGATTTCGCCGAATTTGCCAGCGACCCGGCGGTCGCCGCCGAGGTTTACCTGGCCAGTGTGATGATGGTGGATGATCAGCAAGGCGCGGAGCGCGATTACCTGGACGACCTGGCGGGCCAGCTGCAAATCGACGCGCAATTGCAGCTGCATCTGGAGCAAAAAGCCAAAACCTGATTGAAAAGGCATAGGTATCTAAGGGCTACTGTGGCGAGCGGGCTTGCCCCGTGGTGGGCTGCGAAGCGGCCCCAAAACCAGGCGCAGAGGAATGTCTGATACTCCGCATTCGTCTTCAATGGGGCTGCTTCGCAGCCCAACGCGGGGCAAGCCCGCTCGCCACAGGGAGCTCGCCAACTTCTGAACGTTGTGTAGATACCTGTGACTGAAAAGGGGAAGCAAGGCAAATGTCGGAACTGCTGGTTCAGATGCAATTGGGTTGCGCGCGCGAGCCCAATCTCACGCGCGACGAAGGTTAAATGTGGGAGCTGTCGAGCCCCAGCGAGGCTGCGAAGGCGGCGGCACTGCTGGCATTTTCTTCACCTGACCCACCGCTATCGCTGTCCCGCTAAAACTCGAGAGCTCCCACAGGAGATCGCCTGTGTCAGGTGGAATCGAGCTGCATCCGTGAGCACCATCGCAGCTGCAACGCGGGTCCGTTGTCGGGTTTTTTACCTCATACCCCTTTTGCCGCCAGCACCGCCAGGTAGATCAACACCACCCCGCAAGTGCCATAACTGATGCGTTGCCACAGCGGGGATGCGTTCTTGCGCAACAGGTTGACCAGCGCCGCAACCAAAAAGCATGACAACACCGAAGCCAGCATGAACCCGGCGAAAAACATCAGGGTTTGCACATGGCTGGGCGTGGCGCCGACGATGCCCGACAGCGCGCTGCCCAATGCGCCCCAGTAGACGATGTTTTTCGGGTTGGCCAGGGAGATCGCCGCGCCAACCGCCAGTGCATTTTTCCGGCTGCTGGTGGGGGCCTCGTCGGATGCCGGTAGCTTCCAGGCGTCGATCAGGCTGCGGATGCCCAGCCAGGCCAGGTACAACGCACAGATCACCGTCAACGGCACGCGCACCGCGTCATGCTGGATCAGCAGGGCGATCCCGGTCAGACCGATCACCGCCCACACCGCATCGCCCACCAGTGAGCCAACCTGCACCAAGAGTGCCGGGGTAAAGCCATGCAGCAGACCACGGCGCAGCGTCTCTGCCAGTACGGCACCGGGGGAGAGGCAAAAGACAAAACCGAATATGAGTGCGTAAAAAAAGATCGTCAGCATGCCCGCATTCCTTCAAGAGAGGGCGGGCAGTGTGAGGATCGGCAACATCGGTGTCTTGAACCAGATTGCACTGTTCAGCGTTTTACTGCGTTTTGATAGTGGCCTGGGGTAATGCCATAGGCAGCGCGAAAATGCCGGTTCAGGTGACTCTGGTCGCTGAAGCCAAGGTCATGAGCGGCCTGGCTGGGCGACACGCCCTGGCGCAGCAGGCCCTTGGCGCGCCGGGTGCGCAACTGCATGGTCCACTCACGGGGCGTCAGCCCGGTTTCTTTCTGGAAGGCGCGCAGCAGATGGAACTTGGAAAGTCCAAGTTCGGCGCCAAGGTGATCCAATGTCAGCGACTGGTGCAGGTGTTCGGCGAGCACTTGCTGGGCATGGTTGATGAGGACTTTGCCGGCTTTTGCGCTGCCTGGCAGACGCACACCACTGAGGTTCACCACCTCGCCCATCAGCAGCACCAAGGTTTCCTCGTTCAGGTCGCGAACCAGCGTATCGGGGCTCGATGCTCCTTTGATCGTCGTCGCCAGCCGTTGGGCAAGATCGGGCTGAAAGCACAACGAACGATCAAACTCCAGATGCGCCAGCCCAAGGTCCGCCGCCAGTTGACTCGTCGTGGCGTACAGGCTCACAAAGTGCCACGGCACACCGTCTGCCGCACCTCCGCCTTGAATCTGGCCGGGGTTGTACAAGGTGATGGAGCCGGGGCCGGCGCGAAACTCCCGACGGTCCAGCCAGACCTTTTCCTCGCCGACCAGGTTTACACCGATCACACATTCATCATGGCTGTGGCGGGCAAACTGCAGGCCGGCGCAGGCGGTACTGCTGATTTCGTAATGGCCCAGCCAGGCATGTTGCACGGCGCTCATCGATTCAGATGCAGCGGCCCGGCATGCAGGGGCGCAGAAAGACTGATATCGAGGTTGGGCAAGGAGGTCATGACAGCACCGCAATACGGTCGAGTTCCGTTTTCAGCTCAGTGGCGCCCAGGCCGGCGAAGGGCAGCGCAAGGAATGCCCGGCAACGGGCTGCGATGACAGCCAGCGTGGCGTCGAATGCAGCTTGCACAGTCGCGTCGTCGCCCTGGACATCCGAAGGGTCTCCCAACCCCCAATGCGCCTTCAGTGCGGGCCCGAAGTACACCGGGCAGGCTTCACCGGCAGCTTTATCACACACGGTAATCACCACGTCCGGCGGGCTGCCTTCAAACGCATCGTTGCCCTTGCTGTACAAACCCTCGGTGCTGATGCCCGCCGCCTGCAGGGTAGCAAGGCTGCGCGGCAGCACCTGGCCCTTGGGAAAGCTGCCGGAGCTGACGGCTTCGAAACCCTGTGGGGCCAGATGATTGAACACCGCTTCGGACAAAATGCTGCGGCAGCTGTTGGCGGTACACATGAATAGGACTTTCATGGCGGCATCTCCTTCAAAGACTCAGGCGCAAGGCGAGGGCGGCAAGCGTGATCAACAACACCGGCAACGTCAGCACGACCCCGACCTTGAAATAGTAGCCCCAGGTAATGGTGATGCCCTTGCGCGCCAGGATATGCAGCCACAGCAAGGTAGCCAGGCTGCCGATCGGGGTGATTTTCGGGCCGAGGTCGCTGCCGATCACGTTGGCGTAGATCATCGCCTCCCTGACCACGCCCACGGCATGGCTGGACTCGATGGACAGCGCACCGATCAACACGGTCGGCAAGTTATTCATCGCAGACGACAGCAGTGCCGTCAGCACGCCCGTGCCCATGGCCGCGCCCCACACGCCGTAAGTGGCAAACGTATCGAGCCAGGTCGCCAGGTAGGTAGTAAGGCCCGCGTTACGCAAGCCATAGACCACCAGGTACATGCCCAGGGAAAAGACCACGATTTGCCACGGTGCTTCTTTCAGCACTTTGCGCGTGGAAATCATGTGGCCTTTGGCGGCGATCACCAGCAGCAGCAACGCGCACACCGCGGAAATGGCGCTGATGGGGATGCCCAGCGGTTCCAGGGCAAAGCAACCGACCAGCAGGATACCCAGCACCCACCAGCCGGCGCGGAAAGTGGCGCGGTCGTGGATCGCGCTGGCAGGGTCATCAAGGTCGGCCGGGTCGTAGGCCTGCGGGATATCGCGGCGGAAAAACCACAACAGCACCGCCAGCGTGGCCGCGACGCTGACCAGGTTGACCGGCACCATCACGGCGGCGTATTCGTTGAAGCCGATCTTGAAATAGTCCGCCGAGACGATATTCACCAGGTTCGACACCACCAGCGGCAGGCTGGCGGTATCGGCGATAAAACCGGCGCCCATGACGAATGCCAGGGTCGCCGCCGGAGAAAAGCGCAGGGCCAGCAACATCGATATCACGATGGGCGTAAGGATCAGCGCGGCGCCGTCGTTGGCGAACAGCGCCGACACCAGCGCGCCCAGCAGCACCATATAAGCAAACAGACGCCGGCCGCGCCCACGGCCCCAGCGCGCCACATGCAGGGCGGTCCAGGCAAAGAAACCGGCCTCGTCGAGCAACAGGCTGATGATGATCAGCGCGACAAAGGTGCCGGTGGCATTCCAGATGATGTGCCACACCACCGGAATGTCCGCCAGGCTGATCACGCCGCAGGCCAGGGCCAGGATCGCGCCCATTGTTGCGCTCCAGCCGACGCCGAGGCCCTTGGGCTGCCAGATGACCAGGACGATGGTGAAGATGAAAATGGCAATGGCGACAAGCATCGATCAGCGCTCCGGTGGCTCAGCAGGTGCTGCTGGCGCGTAGTAGTTGGGTAGGCAGAGCATGGATCGGTTGGCGTCCGTAAAGTTCTTGCCCGGGTGAATCAATAACATCGCTGCGTTTCATTCAGTCAAACCTTGTATCGATTTGACATGGATCAAAGATACCGAAATCCGCCACAAGTGGTTGAAATTAAAATGAAACATGAATGTCCTAAAGTGCCTGCCCATTGCTGATGAAGGAAGACCCGTGTGACCCGTGCCACTCGCAACCTGCGCAAGATACTGGATTCCGTCGCGGAAAATAATGAAACCGCCGCGTTCGACCTGATGCGCGCCGTCGAAAAACTCGGCGATGAAGTGCTGCGCCAGCGCCTGCTCAACACCATCCACCGGCTCAACCAGGATGCCTATGAGTTGCGCGAAGCACGGGATTCGGTGGAGCAAGTGTCGGTCAGGCTCGCCTGAGCAAGATCGTTCAAGACAAGCCCATTGTGAGGCTGGCATGCTTGGCGACTGTTTGTCGATGAGCCGTTTCCATGCCCACTGCCTTACCTCGATATGCCTTCGCTCGCGGCGCCATCGCCGTCATTCCCTTGTCCCTGGCCTGTGCGCCGTGGGGACTGCTGGCTGGTTCCATGGCCATCGATGCGCAATTCACCCCTCTGCAAGCCCAGGGCTTGTCCGCCATCGTGTTTGCCGGTGCCGCGCAACTGGTCGCCATCGGTATGGTCAAGAGCGGTGCCAGCCTGATTTCCATCGTACTGACCACGTTGCTGCTGACCTCCCAGCATTTGCTGTATGGCATGCACATGCGCCCGATCCTCGCGCCCCTCAAGACCCGCTGGCGCATGAGCCTGGGTTTTCTGTTGACCGATGAATTTTTCGCGCTGGTCAACCACTTCGACCGCCAGACCTTCAACCGCTGGTACGCCCTGGGCGTCGGCCTGACGTTTTATATCATCTGGAACCTGTTCACCCTGGCCGGCATCGTGCTCGGCAAAAGCATTCCCGGCCTTGATCAACTGGGCCTCGAATTCTCCATCGCCGCCACCTTTATCGCGCTGATCACACCGGTGGTGCGTGACATTCCCACGGTGGTCTGCGTGGCGGTGTCGTTGCTGTTTTCGGTGTGGTTGAGTTTCCTGCACTGGGAGTCGGCGGTGGTTGTGTCCGGCGTGCTGGGTATGAGCGCCGGATATGCCTGCAAGCGCCTGGGAGTAGGACAGCGATGATCTACTTCATGATTGTGGCCATGGGGCTGGTGGTATTTTTCAACCGTTACCTGTTCATCGAACCGCGCCTGCCGGTGCGCCTCAACCGTGGCGCGCGCGAGTTCCTCGGGTTTGCGGTGCCGGGCATGCTGACGGCGATTTGCGGGCCGATCATTTTCCTGCACGACCATCAACTAAACCTGAGCCTGGCCAACCCTTACCTGCTGGCGGGGATCAGCGCAGTGGCATTGATGTTCTGGACGCGCAATGTGTTGATCACGGTGCTGCTGAGCATGGGGTTGTTTTACCTGTTTCGCTGGCTGATCTGAAACCCGGACGAAAAAAAGCCCGCCGGGGAGCGGGCAGAAGGGAGGTTTCCAAAAAAGAGCGTGGTTACTCTAATTGGCGCATCTTCCCCCTGACAGTGAAACAAAGTTCATGCGGTCGTCAGACCGGCCCACGGCAATGATACAGTCGCGTTTTTTCCAACGGAGCAATGGCATGCACAAGGTGGTAATAGGCGCACTGGTACTCGCGGCGTTGGCTGGTTGCGCGGGTTCGAAGATGAAGGAGGCGCGCGCGGGCGCGCCCTACAAAACCCTGGCTTCGGACAAGGCCACCCTGGCTGTTGCCGAATGCGTGCAGTTCGGCTGGCAGGATGAAAGCGTGTTTGGCGTTGACGCCGGCGGCTTCAAGGAGCCGATCGGGGCGGGCGGCTTTACCGTGTACACCACGGCGGGTGACTACTTTGTCGACGTGCAAAGCGCGGGGGCCGGTTCAACCATCAAGTACTACGCGGCAGAGGACACTATGCCGGCCAAGCGTCGTTTGGCCGCACTCGCGACCTGCCTGTAGTCCGTTGCCTCAGGCGATTTAGGAAATGCCTGGCACGACAGGCCCAAGGCATTGGCTTATGATTCACACGCTCGCCCGGCATGATGGCTCTTTACCGGTACACGGACGTCGAGGCCTGAATGCCGGGCGAGCATCCTCTTTCTTCAGCGCGGCATGTAACCCAGGTGCCAGCGCCTTGGTATCTTCAGCGATACCATTCCCAATAAGCCTGCCAGCACGCCACTGATCAGCAGCGCCTTGAGCCCCATCTCCTGCTCCAGCAGCGCGCCGATCACCGCGCCCACGAACATGCCTGCCCACGGGATCAACTGCACGCGCCAGCCGCTGCGGCGTTCCCCGAGCAGCCAACGCCCAAGCCCGCGGCCAAAACGGGAAAGCGCTCCGGTGACGTAAGTCAGCCCCACCGGCAACCCGTTGACCTCTTCCACGGCGGCATTGAGCATGCCCATCGCAATGATCGCCGCCAACAGCGCAGGCAGTGTATCGGCGAAGGGCAGCAGTGCGGCGCCGCACAACAAGGCGGCAATGCACAACAGCAACGGCAGCGCATGACGACGGCTCAGTCGGCCGACCACCACGCCCAAGGCATTGCCGACGATGAAGGTTGCCACCAGCAACAGCAGCCGGCCGGTCAGGCCCAGGTCCCCCGCACTGATCGCCACCGCCAGGCGCGTGGTGTTGCCGCTCATGAACGACACAAAGTCACCGCTGGCCATGAAGCCGATGGCATCGGTCATCCCGGCCAGCACCGACAGGCTGGCCACCAGCATCAGCCCGACCCGGCCACGCCAGCGTTGTTGATGGGCCAGTGCGGCGTTGGCGTAAGGCTTGCGGGGCGAAGGCAGCATAGGGCCGGGCTCCTCGGTGAGATTATCCGGCCACTACCGTAGGATGCTTTGAGCGCGCATGCAACGACCTCAGGCACACGTCAGGGTCCAGCCTTCAGGCCGCCAGTCCAGGAAATGGGTCGGCCGGATCGCTTGCACAAACGCCGGGTCATGGGACACCACCATCATCGCGCCGGTTAAACCCTGCAATGCCTGCTCGAAAGCCTCCACCGATTCCAGGTCCAAATGGTTGGTCGGCTCGTCCAGCAACAACAACTGCGCCGGCACTTTGCGCCACAAGGCAATCGCCATGGCGGCTTTCAAGCGTTCGCCACCACTGAGTTGCCCGGCGGGCTGGGTCACGCGCAGGGCATCCAATTGCAGCAAAGCCAGGCGCGTGCGCAACTCGGCTTGGGCCAATGGTGTTTCCAGCAGGTTGAGCTGCTCGACAAGTGAGCGACGCTCGTCCAGCAGCGCGAGGTGCTGATCAATATAGGCGCTGGGCACCTGCACGCTGCATTCTCCACTGGCCAACGCGTATTCACCGGCGAGGGCCTTGAGCAGCGTGGACTTGCCGCAGCCGTTCGGCCCGCGCACAGCGACACGCACCGGGCCTGCCAGATGCAGGTTGAGGCGGCTCGATGGCAGCCATGGTAACTGCGCGTCGATCAGCGATAACACCTGTCGGCCATTGGGTACCGCGCAGGCGGGCAGCGCCAGCAGGGTCGGCGTTTCATCCGCGACCCGCTCGTAGGCCTGGTGCACTTGCTTATCCAGCGCGTGTTTGTGTTGCCGATGTGCGCTGCGCACGTTGCTGACGATTTGCGTGGCGGCGCCTTTCCAGCGTGCTTTGGTGAAGCGATCGACGTTGGCGCTTTGCGCCTGCTGGCGTGAGCGGGCTGCATGGCGTTGCAGGCTGTCGTGCTCGTCCTGCAGGCGCCGGCGTTCGCGGCCGCGCGCCAGGCGCGCGTGCTCCAGCGCGGCGATGGCGGCCAGTTGTTGCGCATCGCGCTGGGCGCGGTAGGCCGCGTAGTTACCGCCATACACCTGAACGCCGAGGGGTGAGAGTTCAATGATGCGTCCCATGGTATTGAGCAGTTGCCGGTCATGACTGACCACCACCAGGCCGCCGCGCCAGTCACTGAGTACACCCAGTAGCCACGCACGGCCGTTGCTGTCCAGATGGTTGGTCGGCTCGTCGAGCACCAGCAGCTCTGGCGCGGCCAGTAGCGCACCGATCACCGCAACGCGGGCCAATTGGCCGCCGCTGAGCTGCTCGGCCGGGGTATGCAGGCAGAGTTGCGACAAACCTGCGGCGTCCAACGCGCTGCGCAAGCGCTCGGCCAGGTCCCAGCGGTCGTCGATCAATGCCAGGTCGTCGACTTGCGCGGTACCTTGAGCCATGCGCTTGAGGGCCGCGAATACCGCCGCGGTGCCGGTGAGGTCGGCAAGGGTTTCGCCTGGTGCGATCACCACATTCTGCGCCACGTAAGCCACCTCAGCCGGGCGATTCAAAGTGCCGGAGGAGGGCGGCAGCCGCCCGGCGATCAATTGGGCCAGGACGCTTTTACCCCGGCCGTTGCGCCCCACGATGCCGGTAGGGGTGTGATCGATGCACAAGTTCACGTCGTCCAGCAAGGTTTCGCCATTGGCGAACTGGAAGCTCAGGTGTTGCAGGGAAACAAGCGCGGGCAGCCGGTTGACGTCAGTCATCAGCACCTCCAAAAAAATGTCGGACAGGCCAACAAGCGCGCCAGGCGGCTCGTTGCAGGTACATTCTGGAAGGCTTAGTTGTTCACGTCGGCGGTCGTCCCGTAAGGCAGGAGGGACGCGCAGCCTAACCCGCCTTGGCTTTTTCCGGCAAGTCCGCGGCCAGTTTTTCAAGGAACATGGCCAATGCAACCTCTTCGGCCTTGAGCCCTTTGCGCAGGCGTGGCTTGGGCAATCGGGAGAGTTCACCGAGGCTGAAGTGCTCGAGCACGGCGGGGTGGATGTAGCACTTGCGGCACACCGCCGGGGTATTGCCCAATTGCTTGGCGACATTTTTGACCATGGCCACCACGTGTTTTTTCGCGTCGGACTCAGGCTGCCACTGCAATTCGCGCAGGACCGCCAACGCCATGGCGGTACCGGCCCAGGTGCGGTAGTCCTTGGCCGTAAAGTCCGCCCCGGTGAGGCGATGCAGGTACTCATTCACGTCGTGGGAACTGACAGTGTGCCGTTCGCCGTCCTCGTCCAGGTACTGGAACAGGTTCTGCCCCGGCAGTTCCAGGCAACGCTTGACCACTGTGGCCAGGCGCCGATCCTTGACGCTGACCTGATGCTCGACCCCGCTTTTGCCGCGAAACTGGAACTGGATCTCGCTGCCTTTGACATCCACATGGCGGGTGCGCAGGGTGGTCAGCCCGTAGGACTTGTTGTCCCGCGCATATTGGGTATTGCCGACCCGGATCAGCGTCGCATCCAGCAGCATCACGACCGTGGCCAGCACTTTTTCGCGGTTGAAACCCGGTTCGGCAATTTGCGCTTCCAGCTGTTTGCGCAGGTTCGGCAATGCCTTGCCGAACGCCTGCAGCCTTGAGTATTTGTCGGTATCGCGCACTTCGCGCCAGCGTGCGTGATAGCGGTACTGCTTGCGCCCGCGCGCGTCGCGGCCAGTGGCTTGCAGGTGGCCGCGCGGGTCGGCGCAGATCCACACATCGGTGTAGGCGGGCGGCACGGCCAGGGCGTTGAGGCGCTTGATCTCGTCGGCATCGGTGATGCGTTCGCCCTTGGGGTCGAAGTACTGGAAGGTGCCCCGCACTTTTTTTCGGCGGATGCCGGGTTGGGTGTCGTCAACGTAGTGCAGGTCGCGGGGCAGGTCGGCGGGCAACGCAGAATCGGGCATGGTGCGGGTTCCTTGGCAAATCAGGCCGTTATGTCTGATTGACCGCAGCCGCTTGCGGACGTGCCAAAAGGTTTACTACGCCAGTACCGCGACCGCCTTGATCTGTGCCCACAGCACCTGCCCCGGCTGCAGTTGCAGTTGGTCGCGCGAGAACCGCGTGATGCGCGCCAGCAACGGCGTGCCATCGGCGTCCAGGCGCACCAGCACATGCGCGCTGTTATCCGCCGCAATCTCCTGGGTAACCGTCACCGGCAGGCGGTTGAGGATGCTGCTGTGTTCCTCCGCTTGCAGGCTGAGGCTGACGTCCCGCGCCTGCACCTTGATGCGCAACGCCTTGCCCACTGCCAGCGGCGCGTGGGCGACGCGCATGTGCAAAGTGCTGGCGGGCAGTTGCAGCGTAAGCAATTGATAGTGCTCGTCGTAGGCACTCACCGTGCCGGTGATCACCACGCCGGCGTCGTCGCCCAGCGCCAGGGGCAGGTCGAGCCGCGCCAGGGTTTCGCCGATGGGGCCGCTGGCCAAGGCCTTGCCGTCGCTGAGCAAGACGAGGTGATCGGCCAGGCGCGCGACTTCATCCCTGGCATGGCTGACATACAGCACCGGGATATCCAGTTCATCGTGCAGGCGTTCAAGGTAGGGCAGGATTTCGCCTTTGCGCGTGCTGTCCAGGGCTGCGAGAGGCTCGTCCATCAACAGCAGGCTCGGGCTGGTGAGCAGCGCGCGGGCGATGCCGATGCGCTGGCGCTCGCCGCCGGACAGGTGCAGCGGGTGGCGATCGAGCAGATGGCCGATGCCCAATAACTGCGTGGCCTGGGCAATGTCCACGCGGCGCTGTTGGCGCGGGATGCGCTTGAGGCCGAACTCCAGATTGGCCCGCACCGACAAATGGGCGAACAGGCTGGCCTCCTGGAACACGTAGCCCAGCGCGCGTTTATGCGGCGGTACGAACAGCCCCTTGCGGCTGTCTTGCCAGACTTCATCGTTGATCTGGATAAAGGCTTCTTCGGCGCGCTCCAGCCCGGCGATACAGCGCAGGCAGGTGGTCTTGCCGGAACCGGAATGCCCGTACAACGCAGTCACGCCGCGACCGGGCACGCGCACATCCACGTCGAGGGCAAAGCCCGGATACTTAAGATGCAGGCGTATATCAATCATCGTCAGCTCCAGCCCATCGGTGTCTTGCGCCTGGCATGGAGCGCCAGCAACACCAGGAACGCGAAGACCACCATGGCGCCGGCAAGCCAGTGGGCCTGGGCATATTCCATGGCTTCCACGTGGTCGTAGATCTGCACGGAGACCACCCGGGTCTTGTCCGGGATATTGCCGCCGATCATCAGCACCACGCCGAATTCGCCGACGGTGTGCGCAAACCCCAGGATGGCCGCAGTGACAAACCCCGGCCGTGCCAAGGGCAGGGTCACGCTGAAGAAGGTGTCCCACGGATTGGCGCGCAAGGTCGCGGCTACTTCCAATGGGCGCGTGCCGATTGCCGAAAAGGCGTTTTGCAACGGCTGCACCACGAACGGCATGGAGTAAATCACCGAGCCGATGACCAGCCCGGCAAAGCTGAAGGTGAGGGTGCCCAGGCCCAGCCATTGGGTGAATTGGCCGAAAAAGCCATTGGGGCCCATGGTCAGCAGCAGGTAGAAGCCGATCACCGTTGGCGGCAATACCAACGGCAAGGCGACGATGGCGCCAATGGGCCCGCGCCACCAGGAACGGGTGCGCGACAGCCACAGCGCAATCGGAGTACCGATGACCAGCAGGATCACGGTAGTCAGTGACGCCAGCTTTATGGTCAACCAGATAGCGGAAAAATCAGCGCTCGACAGCGGCATTTAGAGCTCGTAACCGTAGGACTTGATAACGGCGGCGGCGTCAGGCCCCTTGAGGTAGTCAACCAGCGCCTTGGCCGCGGCGCTGTCTTTGCCCTTGTTGAGGATGACCGCGTCCTGTTTGATCGGGTCGTGCATGGACGCCGGAACGATCCAGGCCGAACCGCTGGTGACCTTGCCGTCCTTATAGATCTGCGACAAGGCGACGAAGCCCAACTCGGCATTGCCGGTGGAGACGAACTGATAGGCCTGGGTAATGTTCTGGCCTTCAACGAGCTTGTCCCGGACCTGTTCGCTGAGGCCTTGCTTGGCCAACACCTGGATGGCGGCGAGGCCGTAAGGTGCGGCTTTAGGGTTGGCGATCGACAGATGCTTGAACTGGTTCTGTTTCAGCACGTCGCCCTGGGCGTTGACATAACCTGGCTGCGCCGACCACAGGGCGAGGGTGCCGACGGCGTAGGTGAAGCGCGACCCCTTGACCGTCTCGCCTTCGGTTTCGAGCTTCTGCGGCGTGGTGTCGTCGGCGCTCAGGAACACCTGGAATGGCGCGCCGTTCTTGATCTGGGTGTAGAACTGGCCGGTAGCGCCGTAGGCGGCGACCAGTTTATGGCCGGTGGCTTTTTCGAAGTTGGCGGCAATCGCCTGGATCGGTGCGGTGAAATTGGCGGCCACGGCCACCTGGACTTCATCGGCATGCACCGAACCGAAAGCAAGGGCCGCGACCAGGCCGGCCAGGAGTGAGGCGTGAATCATCATCAAACAGCTCCTTTGAATACGTACGGCTGACCTGCACCTGTAGTGAGCGGGCTTGTCCCGCGCTGGGTGGCGAAGCCGCCCCAATAGAGACACCTCCGACCTTTAGGTTGAACCGAGCCGCTTGGTTTGGGGCGGCTTCGCCACCCAGCGCGGGACAAGCCCGCTCACTACAAGGGGAGCCAGGATAGAAGGCTTAACCGCTATGTACACGAATATATAGCGATAGCGCTGTGCCGGTACAGCGCAAAGTTGCCGCAAGTGACGCTTTTACCTGAGCTTGGCCAGCGCCTGCTGCGCCAGTTCGCGCGTCAGCTCATAGGTGGTGATGTCTTTGCCCAGGCGCAGCGCCTGGCCTGCCCACAGGTTGCTGAAACCCGCTTCATCCTTGGCCTTGAGCGGCATCAGCGCGCCGCCGGAAGTCGGGAATGCCGGGGCGGCGGGGTTGATCGCACCCAGATCACGCATTACCCGGTTGACGATGCCCCGTGCCGGGCGCCCGGTGAACAGGTTGGTCAGCGCGGTTTCGCTGGCCTGGGCGTTGCGCAACGCATGATGGTGGGACGCGGTGACATTGGCTTCAGGGGTAAACAGGTAAGCGGTGCCGATCTGTACCGCCGAGGCGCCCAGGGCGAATGCCGCCACAATACCGCGCGCGTCGCCGATACCGCCGGCGGCAATCACGGGCACGCTGACCGCGTCGACAATTTGCGGCACCAGGGCAAACAGGCCGATCTGGGTGTTGAGATCATCGCTGAGAAACAAGCCCCGGTGGCCACCGGCTTCAATGCCCATGGCGATGATGGCGTCGCAGCCATGTTGTTCCAGCCAGAGGGCTTCTTCTACCGTGGTAGCCGAGGACAGCACTTTGGCGCCCGTGGCTTTTACCCGATCCAGCAATGACTTTTCCGGCAGGCCGAAGTGGAAACCGACGACCTCGGGGCGGAAGGCTTCGACCACCTCGCACGCCGCCTCGTTGAACGGTGCGCGGTTGGAGACCGGCGTTGGCGCATCAAAGTCAGCACCCAGCTCGCGGTAGTAGGGTTCCAGCAATGCCTTCCAGCGCTGATCGCGGGCGGCGTCGGGCGCAGGCGGCTGGTGGCAGAAGAAATTCACGTTGATGGGGCGCGCGCTGGCTTGGCGGATCTCGGTCAGCGCGTCGCGCAGTTGCTCGATGCTCAGCGCCGCGGCCGGCAGCGAACCCAGGGCGCCCGCGTTATTCGCGGCGATGACCATGGCCGTCGTGGTGCCGACCGCCATGGGTGCCTGGATGATCGGTACTTCGATGCCCAGCAGGTCGAGAAGGCGCGTGTCTGGCCAGGTGCTCATGGGGTGTGTCTCCAGCGTCAGTGGGGCGTTGCGCTGTTTTAACAGGGCCCTTGGCCCCCGGCCAGTCTGTTTTATTCACTGGACTAAGGTGACGTTTCATGGTGTGTGAGCGCGCACGTCTCAGGCCTCGCTTTCCCGTTCCAGCAGTTGCTGCTTGCGCGCCACGCCCCAGCGATAGCCCGACAGGTCACCGTCGCTGCGCACTATGCGGTGGCAAGGGATTGCCACGGCCAGTCGGTTGGCGCCACAGGCCTGTGCCACCGCGCGGTACGCCGTCGGCGCGCCGATTCGCTCGGCAATCTGTGCGTAGCTGGCCGTGCTGCCGGGCGGGATCTCGCGCAAGGCTTGCCACACCCGTTCCTGAAACGCTGTGCCACGCAAATCCAAGGGTAAGTCCAGGCCGATTGCGGGGGCTTCGACAAATCCTACGACCTGGGCCACCAACTGTTCGAAGCGTGGGTCGGCGCCCACCAGCTCGGCGTTGGGGAATTGATCCTGCAGGTCACGCACCAGTTGGTCCGGGTCATCGCCCAGCAGAATCGCACACACGCCGTGTTCGCTTTGCGCCACCAGGATGGCACCGAGCGAACATTGCCCGACGGCGAACAGAATTGCGTTATTAGTGCCGCCGGCCTTGTAGTCGCTGGGTTTCATGCCCAGGAGCTGGTTGGCCGACTCGTAAAAGCGGCTGTTGGAATTGAAGCCCGCGTCATACAGCGCATCGGTCACCGAGTGCGAACCCTTGAGGCCGTCGCGCACTTTGCGCGAACGGTGGGCGCTGGCGTAGCCCTTGGGCGTCAGACCGGTCACGGCTTTGAACACGCGATGAAAATGGAAGGGGCTCAACTTGGCGTGCGTGGCCAGTGCGTTCAGGCTGGGTGGCGTCTCGGCCTGTTCGATATGCCGACAGGCGTCCGCCACCAGCTGTGCATGCTGCGCGGCGAGTTGGGTCTGGTCGGCGGCGGCGCGTTTGTTCGCGCGATAACCGGCGGCTTCGGCCTGCGCCGCAGTGTCGAAGAATTCAACGTTTTCCGGGCGAGGCAAGCGTGAAACACTGCTGGCGCGGCAGTACACGCCAGTCGTCTTCACGCCATAGACGAACAGCGCATCGGCCTTGGGGTCGCGGGCGAGAATCGCTGCCCAGCGTGGGTCTTGTTCGGTAGTCATGCTCGACACTCTTGACGGATCCTGCCCAGATTAGTCGTGCCGCCAACACCTGGCACTCTGAAGCTTGCGGTCAAATCAACCTGCGGTGCGCAAGGTCAGATTGATGCGCTGCGGGCCCATGACCGGGTGCACGCCATCCTTGATCGGCATCACCCCATGGAAACGCAGGCGATCGACGCCGCCCCAGACCACCACGTCGCCATGGAACAGCGAGACTTTACGGGTCTTGTCACTGCGCGCATGCCCACCAAACAGGAAAACCGCCGGCAAGCCGAGCGATAGCGAGACCACGGGTTCGCTGTAGCGGCGTTCATTCTTGTCCTGGTGCAGAGACATTTTCGCGCCTGGCACATAACGGTTGATCAGGCAGGCGTCGGGAGTAAAGTCGAGAAAGCCGGCCTCTGCCGCCGCCAGCACCGCCAATTCGCGCAAGACGCCGGGCATGCGCGGCCAGGGCTGCTGGCTGCGCGGGTCGAGTGGGGTGTAGCGATAACCGGAACTGTCGGTGGTCCAGCCCAGGTCGCCGCAGCTGCTCAGCGCCGCCGACATGGTAAAGCCACCGGGCGTGACCATTTGCCGAAACGGCGATTGAGCCAGCACTCGCCGCAGCTCCGGCAAAAGGCGCTCAACCCAGGGCAAAGCGTAGCCACGTAACACGTAGGACTGTTCGCCAATTTGCTCGCGTCCCGCAGGTTGTCGCAGCGCGTCCTCGGCGAACAGGTCGGCGGTGGGGCCAGGCATCGTCTTACAGCGCCTTGCTCACATTGATGTCGGTGATTTCATCACTGGCATCATGAATTTTTGCCAGCGCCTGCTTGGCTTCTTCCACGCTGTTGCTGGACAGTTGCGCGAACTCAAAGCGGCGCTCGCCGTTGAGCTTGTACTTGATTACATATTTGGTGGTAGTCGTCACGGCTATTTCCTGTGAAAGGTGCGAATCAGCTCAGCTTGGTGCTGGTGCGCCGCACAATGCGGATCTTGTGGGACAACGCGGGTTTGCGGGTCACGCTGATGGCGCGCCGCGTAACCACGTCCAGGGTGATGTTCCAGAACCCCGTGCTCGGTGCGGTGATTTTGGCAGGGAACTTGTCAAAAGCGCCGCCGTGGTAGGTGTGGCGCCCGCCGTTCTTGAAGCTGCGGAAATTCGCGTCGCTCATCAGACGAATATTACAAGTTTGCGAGCATTCGATGACGACAATGTCCCCCTCGTTGAGGTGCTCGCGCTGGTGGATGAATTTCATGGGGTGTCTCCAGAAGGGCTTTTTCTGAAAAATCAGAACGATACGTAGGTTAAGATGGAGTTTATCAGCCCCAGCGCGTTTATTATCGGGTCGTCTTCAACGACGTCGACAATTTAAAACAGTTATTTACCGAGTTATCAGAGATAAATCCTACGTTGGCGGGAGAAATTTACCATCCCCGCTGTCGTACGGTCTTTATCGGAGGTTTTGTATGAAGTGGAGTGTGTTGGTGCTGGCCCTGGCGATTGGTGGGTGTGCGTCGGTTGCAGATATCAAGCAGACCCCGCCGACCTTGGTGGTCATTTCCGGAAAGAAACCACAGGAATACGCTGCCTGTGTGGTGCACAAACTCTCCGCTACCCGTCGGCCGCCGCAGATCGAACCGCACAAGGAAGGAGGTGTGCAGGTGATTGTGCCGCAAAAGTTTTCGGCGGACCCGTCGGCCATTTTCGAGATTGATGAACGTTCCAGCGGCAGCAGCATCAAGCTCTACGAGAGCATGTCCAACGTGCCGATCCGCCCGGGTGACGTGAAGAAAGCTGGCGAAGAGTGCATTTCAGGCTGAGGCGGCCCATTTCATCTTATTGCCTCTAATCCGAAAAAAAGCCCGGCCCCGTGAGCGTGGCGCCGGGCTTTTTTTAGCGCATTTTGCAAGTTGCCGGTTGATGCCGGCATCTGTTTTTGGGAAGTCTTTCATGAAGCGTGAACACGTCAGGGCTCGCCAGGCCGAAGGCCAGATAACGGCGACCCATATCATCCAGAACCCGGCCGACCTGGGCGAGTGGATTGTCTTTTTCAAAAAAAGCGGCGGCCGCAGTTTTTTCCTGGTGGACGATCAGGATGAGGTCGAGTCGTTTGCGCGACTGGATGACCTGGTCGAGACCATCCGCGGCCTGGGTATCAAGTTTGCCGACATCCAGCTATAGACGTAACGCTTACTTGCAGACCACGACCACGCTGCGGCCTTTGAAGTTGCCTACGTCCTGGCCCAGGGTCTTTTCACTCTCTTTGAGCGAAGGCGTGCCTTCGGTGCCGACGATACGGTAGCCGGTGCCCGCGCAGGAGGCGTCGGCTTTTTCGTAGCAACTGGCCCAGGAATTGGCCTCGCCTGAGCAATCGATCGTCAGTCCCTGTTCGCCGTTTTTCAGATAGACGTCAGAGGTGGTGGTGCACCCGGCGAGCGCCAGTACCGCAGTCAGTGCCAGAAACTTGTTCATAGGGTTCATCGTCGAGGGTGTTGGAGGGGGCGCTGACACAGTCGTGGAGCGTTGGTGCAAGATTATAGCGAACTGCCATCGTGTGTGTAGGCACAGCCCACTAAAAAGCCCCGCAGAGCGGGGCTTCCTGGTGCGCTGCGCAACGAGCCTGGCGCTCGTTACTTGCTTTTCGGACGTTTGCTCGATGCATGGCCTGCTTCGTCTACAAATACTTCGGCTACTGCAATCGCCTGGCTTTCGGTGGCGAAGGCGCCGGCGACGCTGTCGCCGTGGAAGTTGATCAGGTGCCAGCCGTCCGCGCGCTGCGTGATGAGGTAGCCGTTTACGCCTTTTGGTTCTGACATCTATCAATCTCGTGGTGTGGTTCAGGACATAATGATAGCGCCAAATGTCATGCGGCCGCGCGAGTTATTCTCGGTCAGTGTCCTGGGGGCCAAAGCGTGCTAAAAGGGTCGCAGCCCTTGAAACATTGAGGTGCAGGCATTTGTGCCATGCCCGGTGGGAACCCTCTTCGCAAGATCAGCGGAACTTACGCCGACATTTTTTCTCTATGATGACATCGCAACGCCAGCAGGAGCCATTGTAAGGCGACTGCGGCCTGATTAGACTGCGCCGAATTCCGTACACACAGCCCTATGTAAGGACCCATATGATCAAGAAATGCTTGTTCCCAGCAGCCGGTTACGGCACTCGCTTCCTGCCAGCGACCAAAGCCATGCCCAAAGAGATGCTGCCGGTGGTGAACAAGCCACTGATTCAGTACGGGGTCGAAGAGGCATTGGATGCCGGCCTGAACGAAATCTCCATCGTGACCGGCCGCGGTAAGCGCGCGCTGGAAGACCACTTCGATATCAGCTACGAGCTGGAAAACCAGATCAAGGGCACCGACAAGGAGAAATACCTGGTCGGCATCCGCAAACTGCTGGACGAGTGCTCGTTCTCCTACACTCGCCAGACGCAGATGAAAGGCCTTGGCCACGCCATCCTGACCGGTCGCCCACTGATCGGCGACGAGCCGTTCGCCGTGGTGCTTGCGGATGACCTGTGCGTGAACCTCGACGGCGACGGCGTGCTGACCCAGATGGTCAAGCTGTACCAGAAATACCGCTGCACTATCGTTGCGGTGATGGAAGTGGACCCATCGCAAACCAACAAGTACGGCGTCATCGCCGGTGACGACATTGGTGATGGCCTCATCCGCGTACGCGACATGGTCGAGAAGCCAGCCCCTGAAGATGCACCATCGAATCTGGCCATTATCGGTCGCTACATCCTGACGCCGGACATCTTCAAGTTGATCGAGGAAACCGAGCCGGGCAAAGGCGGTGAGATTCAAATCACCGACGCCCTGATGAAGCAAGCCAAAGACGGTTGCGTCATTGCCTACAAGTTCAAAGGCCAGCGTTTTGACTGCGGTGGTGCTGAAGGCTACATCGAAGCGACCAACTTCTGCTTCGAACACTTCTACAAGACTGGCAAGGCTTACTGATTCACATCAGCCAGCCTGTTCCAAGAGAAAGCCACCTTCGGGTGGCTTTTTCGTTTTTCAGCCCCATGTAAGGCGGTATGCTGATGTCCTGCCGAGGAGAGTGAAATGGCCTACGATTTTGACCTGTATGTAATTGGCGCCGGTTCAGGCGGTGTGCGTGCGGCACGTTTTGCTGCAGGGTTTGGTGCCAAGGTGGCCGTGGCGGAAAGCCGCTACCTGGGGGGCACCTGTGTCAACGTCGGCTGCGTGCCGAAAAAGCTGCTGGTATACGGCGCGCATTTCTCCGAAGAGTTTGAGCAAGCCAGCGGGTTTGGCTGGTCCCTGGGCGAAGCGAATTTCGATTGGGCGACCCTGATCGCGAACAAGGACCGTGAGATCAACCGCCTCAATGGCATTTATCGCAACCTGCTGGTCAACAGTGGCGTGACCCTGCATGAGGGGCATGCGCGCCTGGTTGATCCGCATCAGGTCGAGATCAACGGTGAGCGCTTTACCGCCAGGCACATCTTGATTGCTACGGGTGGCTGGCCGCAGATCCCGGAAATTCCGGGGCATGAACACGCCATTGGTTCCAATGAAGCGTTTTTCCTCAAGCAACTGCCCAAGCGCGTACTGGTCGTCGGCGGTGGTTACATCGCCGTTGAGTTTGCCGGCATCTTCCATGGCCTCGGCGCCCAGACAACGCTGTTGTATCGCGGCGACCTGTTCCTGCGTGGTTTTGACGGCTCGGTGCGCACCCACCTCAAGGAAGAGCTGACCAAGCGCGGCCTCGATTTGCAATTCAATGCCGATATCGAACGTATCGATAAGCAGGCGGATGGCAGCCTCAAGGCCACGTTGAAAGACGGTCGCGTGCTGGAGGCCGATTGCGTGTTCTACGCCACCGGCCGTCGCCCGATGCTGGATAATCTCGGGTTGGAACACACTGGCGTCACGCTCGACAAGCGTGGTTTCGTTGAGGTGGACGACCTTTACCAGACTGCCGAGCCGTCGATCCTGGCCATTGGTGACGTGATCGGTCGCGTGCAGTTGACGCCGGTTGCCCTGGCCGAAGGCATGGCGGTGGCGCGACGCCTGTTCAAGCCTGAGCACTATCGCCCGGTGGATTACGCGATGATCCCCACGGCGGTGTTCAGCCTGCCAAACATCGGTACGGTCGGCCTGACCGAAGAAGGCGCGAAAGCGAAGGGCCATAAGGTGCAAGTGTTCGAAAGCCGTTTCCGCCCGATGAAGCTAACCCTTACCGACTGTCAGGAAAAGACCCTGATGAAATTGATCGTCGACGCCGACACCGACAAAGTGCTGGGTTGCCACATGGTCGGCCCCGATGCCGGCGAAATCATCCAGGGCCTGGCGATTGCGCTGAAAGCGGGCGCAACCAAGCAGCATTTCGACGACACCATCGGCGTGCACCCCACGGCGGCGGAAGAGTTCGTCACCATGCGCACGCCTGTGGCGGGCTGATCAAGCGTCGGGTGTTGCCTCTGGCGTCGCTGCAACGGCGGCCGCCAGGCGCAACGCCTCGATGCTGGCCTGGGCCTTGACCAGGTCCAGCTCCAGGCGCTTGTTGGTGTGCTGGTGTTCAGTCAGCGCTTGTTGGCGTGACTGGCTTTCCAGCAAGGCAACCCGTAGACGCTCCTGAAGCAGGGTGCGTTCGCTGTCAATCAGGCTGACCTGTTCGCTCAGCTTGAGCTGATGGGCCTGGTCCTTGCGCGATTGCTCCTGCAGCGCCGCCAATTCCTTAGCGGTCACCCGATGTTCGATCAATAGCCGCTCATTGTCGCGATGCAGCTGGGTGATTTCATCCTGGCGGACCATGGCGCTCTGCTGGGCCTGGCGTAACTCCGCCTGCACTTGTTGCAACTGGCCTTCATGACGGCGCTGTTCCTGTTCACGCTGCTCCTTGATCGCGTTGCGGTAGTGCTCCAGCGCATCCCGGGCATGCAGGTGTTTTTCTTCCAGCGAACGAATCTGTTCGTCCTTGTCGTTGATCCGCAGCTCGTAATCGCTGCACGCCTGGCTTAGCCCGGCGTTACGGGTTTGTTCGGTCTGCAGGCTGGTGCTGGCGGTTTGCAGCGCCGCGCTTTCTTCCGCGAGGGCGGCGGCCTGGATATCGAATTGTTGCTTGAGTTGGTCGTGGGCCTCTTCAAGGGTCTCCAACTGGGCGAGCAGGGCGGCTTTCTGCTGTTCGAATTGCGCCAGGGCCAGATCAATAGGCTCCTGGGCTTTGTCTTTCAAGCGCTGCGCCAGACGCGCGACGAGTTCGCCAAGCTCTTCATCGATCGGGGCTTCGGTGATGGTGAGGCGGGTCTCGCTCTCCTCCAGCTCCTTTAAATAACGATGAATGGTGGTTTTAGAGCCAGTGTTGCCCATTTCGATGCGTATCGCGTCGATGCTGGGGTTTTCGCCGCGGGCGAGTATCGCCAGGCGTGCCGTTTGAACAACTGCTTTGTTTATGCCGCCGCGAGCCATGGGGTCTCCGTCGATTTAATACTGTGGTATGTATTATGTATTTACATACTATATCACGAATTAAAAAACGTTGAAATTCATGATTTAACAGATGGGATATTGGCGTATTATCCCGTGCCATACACTTTTAAACCGCCAATATGCCCGCCAGCAGTACGAATAGGCCTCCCATGAGCAATCTGGACCGTTACCTCAACGCCGCCACCCGCGACAACACGCGACGCAGTTACCGCGCGGCCATCGAGCACTTCGAAGTGAGTTGGGGAGGGTTCCTGCCTGCGACCAGCGACAGCGTGGCGCGCTATCTGGTCGCGCACGCGGGTGTGCTGGCGGTCAACACGCTGAAGCTGCGGCTGTCGGCACTGGCGCAGTGGCATTCAAGCCAGGGTTTTCCCGATCCGACCAAGGCGCCGGTGGTGCGCAAGGTGCTCAAGGGCATTCGTGCCGTGCACCCGGCGCGGGAGAAGCAAGCCGAGCCGTTGCAGCTCACGCATCTGGAGCAAGTGGTGGCCTCGCTCGGGGTCGAAGCGCGAGAAGCGGCGCTGGCACACGACTCGCCACGCTTGCTGCGCGCCAAGCGCGACACTGCACTGATCCTGCTGGGCTTCTGGCGCGGCTTTCGCAGCGATGAGTTGTGTCGGCTCGACATCGAGCATGTCCAGGCCACGCCCGGTGCCGGCATCAGCCTGTACCTGCCGCGCAGCAAAAGCGATCGCGACAACCTCGGCAAGACCTACCACACCCCGGCGCTGCTGCGCCTGTGCCCGGTGCAAGCCTACAGCGAATGGCTCAGCGCCTCGGCGCTGGTGCGGGGGCCGGTGTTTCGCGGTATCGATCGCTGGGGCAATCTGGGGGAAGAGGGCTTGCACCCCAACAGCGTGATCCCTCTGCTGCGCCAGGCACTTGAGCGCGCCGGCATCCCCGCCGAGCAATACACCAGTCACTCGCTGCGCCGGGGTTTTGCCACCTGGGCCCATCGCAGCGGTTGGGATTTGAAGTCATTGATGAGTTACGTCGGGTGGAGCGACATGAAATCCGCCATGCGCTATGTTGAAGCAACGCCCTTCCTTGGGATGACATTGGCTACAGCGCCGCTGCTTTGAGATTTTTTCTATTAATACAGTCACCTGATAGAGAAACCCAATCGTGAGCATCAGGTTTGCCAATGAGCCATCAGCCGAGAGAGTGGGTAGGATTCACCTCATCAACTTACTAAGCCCTTCTACAACCCTGACGGAGAATCAACGATGCCTATCATCAACAGCCAAGTAAAACCGTTCAAAGCCACCGCATTCAAAAACGGCAGCTTCGTAGATGTGACCGACGCTGACCTGAAAGGCAAGTGGTCGGTGGTGTTCTTCTACCCAGCCGACTTCACCTTCGTTTGCCCGACCGAGCTGGAAGACCTGGCTGACAACTACGCCGAGTTCCAGAAGCTGGGCGTCGAAATCTACAGCGTTTCCACCGACACCCACTTTGCCCACGCTGCCTGGCACAACACTTCGCCAGCCATCGGCAAAATCCAGTACACCATGATCGGCGACCCAACGCTGACCATCTCCCGCAACTTCGACGTACTGATCGAAGAAGCTGGCCTGGCGGATCGCGGTACGTTCGTGATCAACCCGGAAGGTCAGATCAAGATCGTTGAACTGAACGACGGCGGTGTTGGCCGTGACGCTTCCGAGCTGCTGCGCAAGATCAAGGCTGCTCAGTATGTAGCTGCCCACCCAGGCGAAGTGTGCCCAGCCAAGTGGAAAGAAGGCGAAGCCACCCTGGCTCCGTCCCTGGACCTGGTCGGCAAGATCTAAGTCTGTGAAACACCTCAGGGCGGAATTTGCCGCACCTTAAGTAAGCTGCACCGCCCTCGAAACGCCCGGGCGAGATTCGCTCGGGCGTTTTTTTGTCTGTACTAAACCGAATTAACAGGAAATCGCCCGTATGTTGGACGCCAATCTTAAAGCTCAGTTGAAGTCATACCTGGAACGGGTCACCCAGCCGATCGAGATCGTCGCCTCCCTCGACGACGGTGCGAAATCCCAGGAAATGCTTGCCCTTTTGCAGGATGTGGTCAGCCTCACCACGCTGATTACCCTGAACACCGATGGCGATGATGCGCGTAAGCCGTCGTTTTCCATCAACCGCCCGGGTGCCGATATCAGCCTGCGTTTCGCCGGCATCCCCATGGGCCATGAATTCACTTCGTTGGTGCTGGCCCTGCTGCAAGTCGGTGGCCACCCGTCGAAGGCCAGTGTCGAAGTGATTGAACAGATCCGTAGCCTCAAAGGCGAGTTCAGCTTCGAGACTTACTTCTCGCTGTCCTGCCAGAACTGCCCCGACGTGGTCCAGGCGCTCAACTTGATGGCCGTGCTCAACCCGAACATCCGCCACGTCGCCATCGACGGCGCGTTGTTCCAGGCGGAAGTCGACGAGCGCCAGATCATGGCAGTGCCAAGCGTCTACTTGAATGGCGTGAACTTCGGCCAGGGCCGCATGGGCCTGGAAGAAATCCTCGCCAAGCTCGACACCAGCGGCATCGAGAAAGCCGCCGAGAAAATCAGCGCCAAGGACGCCTTTGACGTCCTCGTTGTCGGCGGTGGCCCGGCCGGTTCTTCGGCAGCCATCTACGCCGCGCGTAAAGGCATTCGCACCGGCGTTGCCGCCGAGCGCTTTGGTGGCCAGGTGCTGGACACTATGTCCATCGAGAACTTTATCTCGGTACAGGAAACCGAAGGCCCGAAACTGGCCAGCGCCCTGGAAGCTCACGTTCGCCAGTACGACGTGGACATCATGAACCTGCAACGTGCCAGCAGCTTGATCCCGGCGAAAAACGCCGGTGACTTGCACGAAATCCGTTTCGAAAGCGGCGCGAGCCTCAAGTCCAAGACGCTGATCCTGGCCACCGGCGCGCGCTGGCGCGAAATGGGTGTACCGGGTGAGCAGCAATACAAGGCAAAGGGCGTGTGCTTCTGCCCGCACTGCGATGGTCCGTTGTTCAAAGGCAAGCGTGTGGCGGTGATCGGTGGCGGTAACTCCGGCGTTGAAGCAGCCATTGATCTGGCGGGCATCGTCAGCCATGTAACCTTGCTCGAGTTCGATAGCAAGTTGCGCGCCGACGCTGTGTTGCAGCGCAAGCTCTACAGCCTGCCGAACGTTAATGTGATAACCAGCGCGCTGACCAGCGAAGTGAAGGGTGACGGCCAGAAAGTCACTGGCTTGGCGTACAAGGATCGCGACAGCGGTGAGTTCAACACCATCGACCTGGAAGGGATCTTTGTGCAAATCGGTCTGCTGCCCAACACCGATTGGCTCAAAGGCACCGTAGAGCTGACGCCGCGCGGCGAGATTATCGTCGATGCGCGTGGCGAGACTTCACTGCCAGGTGTGTTCGCAGCGGGTGACGTGACGACGGTGCCGTACAAGCAGATCGTGATTGCGGTGGGCGAGGGCGCCAAGGCTTCCCTGAGTGCTTTCGATCACTTGATCCGCACCTCCGCGCCAGCGTAGATTCCGGCCCGAAAATGAAAAACCCCATGAGCGATCATGGGGTTTTTTCGTTTACATCGGCGCGGGCTGGATAATCTCGACCCAGTACGCATCCGGGTCCTTGATGAATGCCAGGCTCTTCATGCGGCCATCGCTCAGGCGCTTCTGGAAGTCACAGCCCAGGGCTTCGAAGCGTTCACACGCGGCGACGATGTCCGGCACCGAGATGCAGATATGGCCAAAGCCACGTGGGTCGGTGTTGCCGTTGTGGTAGGCGAAGTCGGCATCGTTTTCGGTGCCGTGGTTGTGGGTCAGTTCTAGGATGCCCGGGATCGACTTCATCCACTGGGTGCGCTCGGCGGCATCGGCCGGGATCTGGGATTTGTCCACCAGGGCCAGGAAGTACAGGCTGAATTCGGCTTCCGGGAAGTCGCGCTTTTCAACCAGGGAAAAACCGAGGACGCGGGTATAGAAATCCAGCGACTTGGTGATGTCCTTGACCCGCAGCATGGTGTGGTTGAACACGAAATTCGTGGTGGCGCTGTCAGGTTGGGCTGTGACGCCCGCAAAGGTGTTCAGTTCGTGCAGGCTCATGGGCCCTCCAGAAAAAAGTGGGGCAAACGCTGCTCTAAGAGATGAGCGGTTCCTTGGCTTGCGGCTGGCATCCGTGCAACCCGGCCATGATACGCAAGGCCTGCGCCGGGCGCCAAATGAAAAAGCCCACGCAGGCCTTGCGACCCAAGGGTGCCGGGGCTCAGACTTCTGTGCTTGAACCTTGGGTAGTGTTGGCAATGATCGAATTTCGTAAACCGCTGTTGAGTGCTGTGTGTTTGCTGTTGGGCAGTTCCTTCGTATTGGCGGCCGACCCGGAAATTCATTGGCCCAGCGGCTGGCAGATCGAAGACGTGGTGCCTGATGATGCGACCCCTGTAAAGGCTCAGCCGGTTTCCCGGCAGCGCGCCATCAAGCACGATGAAAATGGCGCCACCTTGATGGTCATGGAGTTGACGGGTACGCCAATTGAAACGGGGCACAAGGTTAACCTGCAAGGCGTACTGTTGGAGATGCGCAAGTCCATCCAGAAAGATTTTGCCCAAGGTGGGTATCAAAGTGTGTGCAGCAAGATGCGCCCTGCAACATTGAGCCGTCTTGACGCGCTGGAAACTACTTGTGTGATTACTGAAAACGGCCGCCATGTGCTTTCTCAAACATTGGTGGGCGCGGTCGATACCGATAAAGCCTATGTTTTTTCATACGCAGGGCAGGCTGATGCCTACGAGGCAAGCAAGGATGAAGTCAGTTCGGTGCGCGATAGCCTGAAACTGTAAGTGTGTAATGTCCGATGATTCTGAACACGATGAAAAGTTATTTAAATTCGTTTTCGAATCGTTGAATAAAAAAGCCCCGCATGTGCGGGGCTATTTGTTAGTGCGGTGCGATCAGCCGCGAAGCCAGGAATCTACAGTGGCGGCGCCGTACTCTTCTTTCCAGGCCTTGAGGCCCCGGTGGTTGCCGCCCTTGGTTTCGATCAGCTCGCCGGTGTGCGGGTTCTGGTAAACCTTGACCACGCGTGCGCGGCGCTGTTTTGGTGCGGCAGCGGCGCTGACGTTGGACTTGCCCGGGTTTGGATCAAGGATGGAAATGATGTCGCGCAGGCCTTTGCCGTAGGACTTCATCAGGGCTTGAAGCTTTTCTTCGAATTCGATTTCTTTCTTCAGGCCGGCATCGTTCTTCAGGGATTCCAGCTGCGCAAGCTGCTCTTGAAGGGCTTTTTCTGCTGCGCGAAATTCGGCGAGTCTGGACAAAATCTGTACTCCAATAGTGTAGTTGGCTGATATCAACGGCAAACAAAGCTATAAGCCAAGCGCTTTAAGGTGACCCAGGAAAGAAGTCGTCCTGCGAATGCTGCACAGGCAGGAAAAATTGTAGTAGTTAATTCACCGTGAGTAAATCATGTCTTTTGTCTAAACAAAATTATTTCAGCGCGTTGAGTGTATGGCTAATCAGTGGCTGCCCAGTAATTTAATGAACTCTTCGCACGGCAACGGCCTGCCGAACAGATAGCCCTGCAGGAAATCCACGCCTTGCGCGGCGAGGTATTCGCACTGTTCAACGGTTTCGACACCTTCTGCAACGATGCCCAAGTCGAGCTTGCCGGACAACTCTATGATGCTGTCCAGAATATGCCGAGAGAGTGCATCGGCGCCGATCATGGCGACAAAACTCTGGTCTATCTTCAAATAGTCCACATTGAAGTTGCGCAAGTAAGTCAGACTTGAGTGGCCGGTGCCGAAGTCATCAATCGCGATCATCACCCCCAGTTGATGCAGCGCGTCGAACAGGCGACGCGTGATATCGCTGGGCACGATCAGCTCGCGCTCGGTCAACTCCAGTACCAGAGTTACCTGGCCTACGGCAAACGCACCGAGAAACTCACGGCAGTCATCCACCAGCGCCAGGTCCTGACAATGGCGGGCGGTGATATTCACGCCGATATGGAACCCAGGGCGCAAGCGCGCCGCGTGGGGTGCCAGTTGCGCGGCGGTCTGGCGTAGCAGGGCGCGAGTCATCGGCACGATCAGGCCCGAGTGCTCGGCCAGCGGAATAAACAGGTCCGGGCGCACCAGCCCCTCCTTCGGGTGTTGCCAGCGCATCAGCACCTCGCAGCCGGCCCATTCACGGGTATCGCCGCGTACCACCGGTTGGTAGTAAGCAATGAACTCGTTGGCGCCCAGCGCCCGTTGCAGTTCATGGGTCGGTGCCGATGAGCGCTTTTGCAGCCAATGCGCCAGCACGCCCGCCAGCACGCCAAAGAACACCACCAGGCTGAACAGCGCCGGGTATCGGGACTGCATATACCGCCACACTTCGCCGGCCGGCATGCCCGCTTCGACATGGTAGCGATAGCGCTCGGACGCCAACTGATGATGGGCCACCGCAAATACCGGCGCCGGGCTGTCATGCACCTTGCCGTCGGCCGCCAGCCAATTGGGGCCCACTTGCAGCACCAAGTGGGCATAACGGCTGATCAGGCGCAGGGTATTGGTCAGGTGATAACCGTCAATCGACGCAAAAGCTGCCTTGTCGCCGTCGACCAGTCGATAAACCAGCAGGGCGGTGTCCGGCGTCACCGGATTGCCATTCATCAGCCATAACTGACCGTCAACATAGTCTTGCGGGTTGACCGGCGACTCATGATTGGCGCCAAACAAAGAACTGCAGTAGATGTTTTTTCGCCAGGACAAGGTGGTCGCACGTACGAACGGCCCGCGTGTAACCTGTTCGCGCAGCGCCAATTGCGTGGCGTTGTCGCACGGGTTCCCGGCCAAAGGCAGTAGCACCTGGGCGGCGAGGGCGGCATTGTCGAGCATCAGGTCGAACTGGCGCACTGCTTCCTGGGCGGTCTGGGCGGTGCTTTGTTGCAGGGTACGCTCGGCTTGCCAATGCAATATAACCACCCCGAGCGCAACGGGTAGCAAGGCACTCAAGGAGGTGATCAAGTAACGACTGGCGCGTTTTCGCGGGCCGTTGACGGTCAGGGGCATGAAGTGAACGGCCTGTTGCAAAGGTCAGATTCAATCGATGATAGATGGCTCTGCCCAAATACGCTTGCTGTACCTGACCGTTTGGCCAGCCGGACCAGGCAGCGGCAGACCGAACAAATCCCTTGCGCCCGTCAAGGCAATGGGGATTTGATAAGAGTACGGACAAAAACTGTTACGCTGTGTAGAATCGATTTACGCATACAAGAATATGGACTTGCGCTCACGCAAGCCTAAGCCGTCAGAGACTGATGACACCATGAAGCTATTTGGCTGCGCCCTCATCTTTGGTGACTTCCTCGCCCGTAGCGTGCGAGGCCTTTCCTGTGCGCCACCCCGCAACCTCATCCTTGTTCGCAAATAACAGTATTTATTACAAGAATGATGAGGTGCCACCATGGCAGATCTATACGAAAACCCAATGGGCCTGATGGGCTTTGAATTTATTGAGTTCGCATCGCCGACCCCGGGCACCCTGGAACCGATCTTCGAGATCATGGGCTTCACAAAAGTCGCCAGCCACCGCTCCAAAAATGTGCACCTGTATCGCCAGGGCGAGATCAACCTGATCCTCAACAACGAACCCAACAGCATCGCCTCCTATTTCGCGGCCGAGCACGGCCCGTCGGTGTGCGGCATGGCGTTCCGTGTCAAGGACTCGCAACAAGCCTACAACCGTGCCCTTGAGTTGGGTGCACAACCGATCCACATCGAAACCGGCCCGATGGAACTCAACCTGCCGGCGATCAAGGGCATCGGCGGTGCGCCGCTGTACCTGATCGACCGTTTTGGCGAAGGCAGCTCGATCTATGACATCGACTTCGTCTACCTCGAAGGCGTGGAGCGCAACCCGCAAGGCGCCGGCCTCAAGGTCATCGACCACCTGACCCACAACGTCTATCGCGGGCGCATGGCCTATTGGGCCAACTTCTACGAAAAACTGTTCAACTTCCGCGAAGCACGCTACTTCGATATCAAGGGCGAGTACACCGGCCTGACGTCCAAGGCCATGAGCGCGCCGGATGGCATGATTCGCATCCCGCTGAACGAAGAGTCGTCCAAGGGCGCCGGGCAGATCGAAGAGTTCCTGATGCAGTTCAACGGTGAAGGCATCCAGCACGTGGCGTTCCTGACCGATGACCTGGTCAAGACCTGGGACGCGTTGAAGAAGATCGGCATGCGCTTCATGACCGCGCCGCCGGACACCTACTACGAAATGCTCGAAGGCCGCTTGCCGAATCACGGCGAGCCGGTGGATCAGTTGCAGGCGCGCGGCATCCTGCTGGACGGTTCTTCCGTCGAAGGCGACAAGCGCCTGCTGCTGCAGATTTTCTCGGAAACCCTGATGGGCCCGGTGTTCTTCGAGTTCATCCAGCGCAAGGGCGACGACGGGTTTGGCGAGGGCAACTTCAAGGCGCTGTTCGAATCCATCGAGCGCGACCAGGTGCGTCGTGGTGTATTGACCGCCGACTAAGCGTTAGACAGCCCGGCCGAGGGTAACCCCGGCCGGTTTTTTTGGCCCGCGACTCAGGCTTTGCGTTGACGCACCAAATGCTTGAACCCTTCAAAGACCAGCACCATCACCGCCAGCCAGATCGGGATGTAGGTCAGCCATTCGCCGCCCTTGATCCCTTCCCCCAGAATCAGCGCCACGCCCAGCAACAGTACCGGTTCCACGTAGCTGAGCAGCCCGAACAGGCTGAACGCCAGCAATCGGCTGGCAATGATGTAGCTCACCAGCGCCGATGCGCTGATCACGCCGAGCATCGGGATCAATGCGTACAGCTTCGGGTGGGCGTCCATCACCGCAAAACCTTGCTCGCCGCTCTGCACAAACCACCAGGCCACCGGCAGCATCAATGCCATATCCAGCCAGAGCCCGCCGAGGTGGTCAGTCTTGAGGGCCTTGCGCACGATGAAGTACAGCGGGTAGCCGACGATCACCACCAGCGTGGCCCAGGAAAAACCACCGGCCTGGTACAGCTCGTTGAGCACCCCGAGCCCGGCGAAGAACACTGCGATCTTCTGCAGGTACGACAGCTGTTCACCCCACACCAGGCGCCCGGTCAGCACCATGGTCAGCGGCAGCAGGAAGTAGCCGACCGACACATCCAGGCTGCGCCCGTTCAGCGGCGCCCACATGAACAACCACAACTGCACGCCAAGTAAGGCTGAAGACACCAGCACGCCCGCGATCAGGCGCGGTTTGCCAGCCAGCATCCGCACCAGCTCCCACACGCGTCGCCATTCGCCGCTGACGATCATGAATACCGTCATGCAGGGCATGGTGAGCAACATGCGCCAGCCAAAAATTTCCAGGCCGCTCAAGGGCGTCAGCAATGATGTGAAGTAATACATCACGGCAAACAACACCGAGGCCAAGACCGATAACACAACACCTTTAGACACACTGTCCTCGCGAAAGCCGATTTGAATAAACGGGGAGTTTGATGACGGATTATGGTGCTTTTAGCGGATGAGGGGTGCGCTGTTTTGGGGCAAGGGCCGGAAAATGACCTAAGAAGGTCGGTTTGAACAATGCCGATCGACAATGGGGGGCGCCTCGCCGGAGCTCGACAGCCCCCAGGTCGAATCCTTTGTTTAAAGCGCGATCCGGCCAGACACAAAGTGGCCCACGTCATTGAAACCAGGTGTGGACGAATGCCCCGGGGTTACCAGCGCATCAATGAAGGCCTCATCTTCAGCTGTGATCTTCACGTCCAGGGCGCCGATGTAAGCGTCCCACTGCGCCTCGGTGCGCGGTCCGACAATCGCCGAGCTGACCGCCGAATTGTTCAACACCCAGGCGATCGCAAACTCCACGATCCCCACGCCGCGTCCCTGGGTGTATTGCTGGATCTGCTGAGCGATGCGCAGCGATTCCACGCGCCATTCGGTTTCCAGGATGCGTTTGTCCTGGCGCGCCGCGCGGCTGCCGGCCTCGGGCGTGACATCCGGGGCGTATTTGCCGCTGAGCACGCCCCGGGCCAGTGGGCTGTATGGCACCACGCCCAGGCCGTAGGCGGCTGCGGCGGTGATCTGCTCCACCTCGGCCTGGCGGTTGACGATGTTGTACAGCGGCTGGCTGATGACGGGTTTGTCCACACCCAGGCGTTCAGCCACGCGGATCACTTCGGCGATGCGCCAGCCGCGGTAGTTGGACAGGCCCCAGTAGCGGATCTTGCCCTGGCGGATCAGATCGCCGATCGCCGACACCGTCACTTCAAGCGGGGTAGTGTGGTCTTCGCGGTGCAGGTAGTAGATGTCCAGGTAATCGGTGTCGAGCCGCGCCAGGCTGGCGTCCAGCGCATTAAAAATGCGCTTGCGGCTCAGGCCGCTGCGGTTGGGCACTCCGTCGGCCGGGCCGAATCCGACTTTGGAGGCCACGATCCAGTCCTTACGCTGCCGCGCGATGGCCTCACCGACGATTTCCTCGGAGCGCCCGGCGGTGTAGACGTCTGCCGTGTCGATAAAATTGATGCCCTGGTCCCAGGCCTTGCCGATGATGCGCAGCGAGTCCTCGGTGCTGGTCTGTTCGCCAAACATCATGGTGCCCAGGGTCAAGGCGCTGACCTTCAAACCGGACTGGCCCAATGTGCGGTAAATCATGGATAACTCCTCACGGCAGCAAATGTGCTCCATGCAATACCAGACTCAGAGGCTCTGGGACAAGCCCTGCGGGGATTTCTTCAGGTGCCCAGCAATGCCTGACACCGCTCGAGCAAAAAGCGATGCAGCACCTTCACCCGTTCCGATACTTGCAGGCGGTGGGGGCACATCAGGTTGAACGGCGCAGGTTCCCCCGTCCAATCCTCGAACAGCGGCACCAACCGGCCGGCGGCAATATCCCCGACCACATCGAGCCTGGCCTTGTACGCGACACCGTGGCCCGCCAACGCCCAGCGCCGCACGATTTCCCCGTCATCGCTGAGGAAATCCCCGCTCACGTCGACTTCTTGCAACTGCGTACCCTGGCGAAAGCGCCAGGTCTTGCTCACCTGACCCTGGCGCATGTACCGCAGCGCGCTGTGCCGGGCCAGCTCCATCGGCTCATGGGGCATGCCGTGGCGCGCCAGGTACGCCGGGCTGGCACACGCGACGCGGCAATGCTCGGGCGCAATGGGCAGCGCCACCAGGCTGGAGTCCTGGGGCACGCCGAAACGCAGGGCGATGTCCACGGTTTCGCGGAACAGGTCGGCGTTGCTGTCGTTGAGCATTAACTGCAAGCGAATATTCGGGTGCTGCGCTTTGAATTCATCCAGCCAACCCAGCACCACATTGCGCCCGAAATCCGATGGCGCGGCCAACTGCAGCAACCCAGTCAGGCCCTGGCTTTGCTGCTTGAGCGCCTGTTCGCCTTCGGACAAGGCCGCCAGTGCCACGCGCACGCTGTCCAAGTAGCGCCGGCCTTCTTCGGTCAGGCGCATGCTGCGCGTGGAGCGCGCCAGCAGGCGAATGCCCAGTCGGGTTTCGAGGCGCTTGAGCGCAATGCTCGCGGCCGCTGGCGTCAAACCCAGGCCGCGTGCGGCGGCCGACAAGCTGCCGCTGTCGGCGGTGCGCGCGAAGACTTCCAGATCGAGAATCGAGCTCATTTGTAAAAATCCTTTAAAGATCTTGTCGTTTTACCCGGATTTTTCGCCGATTGCCAAGCTGGGAAGATGAACGCTCACTTTCTTCCCAGGAATCTCCCATGACTTCTCCCCTCAACGGCAAAACGGTCATTGTGATCGGCGGCAGCAGCGGTATCGGTGCGGCAGTGGCCAAGGCCGCCGCTGCACGCGGCGCACAGGTGGTGCTGGCCGGGCGACGCTTGGCGTCCGGCGTTGAAAATGGCCTGCGCAGCGAACCGGTGGATGTCACCGATGCCGCGTCCCTGCAACGTCTGTTCGAGCGCGTGGGGCGTTTTGATCACCTGGTCTACACCTCGGGGCCGAGTGTGCGTGCCAAGCCATTGATCGAAACCGACCTGAATGAGGCGCAGGAAAACTTCAACGTCAAACTCTGGGGCTCGCTGCGGGCCATCCAGTTGGCACTGCCGTTTCTCGACGAACACGGCAGCATCAGCCTGACGTCCGGGCAACTGGGGCGCAAGCTGGTGTCGGGGCAATTCATCAAGGTCGGCATCAATGCCGCGACTGAGGCATTGGGCAAGCAACTGGCCAAAGAGCTGGCGCCGCGACGGGTCAATGTGATCAGCCCAGGGGTGATTGACACCCCCGCGTATGCAGGGTTGGCCGAAGACCAGCGCTTGGCGATGTTTGCCAAGGCGGGCGGTGCATTGCCGGTGGGGCGAGTAGGGCAGGCGCAGGAAGTGGCGGCGGGGTATGTGCTGGCCATGGAGAACGGCTACATGACCGGCAGCGTGATCGACATCGACGGCGGCGGTCTTCTGTAAACACTGTACGAACAGGTGGAGGCTGGCTTGCCTGCGATGATGATCGTTCCCACGCTCTGCGTGGGAATGCCGCCCCGGACGCTCCGCGTCCCGAAGCCGGTGCCTGTTTCAAGTACTGCGCAAGGAGACGCGGAGCGTCACGGGATGCATTCCCACGCAGAGCGTGGGAACGATCATTGGCTGGCTGACATCCCGCTATCGCGGACAAGCCCGGCTCCCACACTGATCTCACTAGCCTTTGAGGGTACGCGTCATCCGCAACGCCAACACGCTGCCGCCGACAATCACCGCCGCCAGCAGGTACAACGCCATATCCGTGGACCCGGTGGCATCCTTCACAAACCCGACGATATACGGGCTGAGAAAGCCGGCCATCTGGCCCATGGAGTTGATCAACGCCAGGCCACCCGCCGCCGCGCCCGCACTGAGCATGGCGGTCGGCACAGGCCAGAACATCGGCAAGCCGGTCAGGGCGCCCATGGTCGCAATGGTCAGGCCGAGGATTGCAACGGCCGGGGTGGTGGCGAAATTCACTGCGATCACCAAGCCGACAGCCCCCATCAACATCGGCACCACCAAGTGCCAGCGGCGCTCCTTGCGCAAGTCGGCGGAACGCCCCACCAGCAGCATGAACAACGCCGCCAGCAGATAGGGAATCGCACTGAGCCAGCCGATCACCAGGTTATCGCTGAACCCCAGGTTCTTGATGATCGACGGCAGCCAGAAGTTGATGGCGTACACGCCGCTCTGGATGCAGAAGTAGATCAGGCCGAACGCCCAGATCGCCGGGTTCTTGAACACCTCGGCCAGGGAGTCGGTGCTGGTTTTGGGTTTGTTCGCCAGATCGGTCGCCTGGTCGGCCTCCAACACCGCACGCTCATGGGGCTTGAGCCACTTGGCATGGGCGAAGCTGTCGCTGAGCAGGAAATAGGCGAGGGCGCCGAGGATCACGGTGGGGATGCCTTGCAGCAGGAACATCCACTGCCAGCCTGCCAGGCCACCTTGGCCGGCGGCGAAGTGGTTGAGGATCCAGCCGGAGAACGGGCTGCCGAGCAAGCCGGAAACCGGGATGGCCGACATGAACAGCGCCATGATCCGCCCACGGCGGAAAGTCGGGAACCACTGCGAGAGGTACAGCACCACGCCGGGGAAGAAGCCGGCTTCGGCGGCGCCCGTGAACAGGCGCAGGGTGTAGAAGTGCGTCGGCGTGGTGACGAACAACAGGCAAGTGGACAGCGTGCCCCAGACAATCATCATCAGCGCAATCCAGCGCCGCGGACCGAACCTGTTCAACGCCAGGTTGCTTGGCACGCCGCACAGCACATAGCCGATAAAGAAGATCCCGGCCCCGAGGCCGTAGACGGTTTCGCTGAATTTCAAGGCGTCGAGCATCTGCAACTTGGCAAAGCCGACGTTTACCCGGTCGAGGTAATTGAACAGATAGCAGATGAAAATGAAGGGGATCAAGCGCAGGGTGATGCGCTTGTAGATGGCGTTTTTATCGTCATCGGTGGCCAAGGGGGTCGCGGCGCTCTGTGACATGGCAATCTCTCTTTATTATGTTTTTTCGCGATGCGAGGGTAACGTTGATCGCCCATTGAGTCTCGGCCACCCGGCAGGCCGCTGTCTTTGTGCTCGCGCACAGCGCCGCCGGCTTTGCGCTGTGCCGGTGAACAACCACGCATTCAAGGAAACTTAAATCGCATGTTCGAGCTTGATCATGACCTGGCGCAGGATATCGTCGATCGAACCATGGCGATTCTGCCCTACAACGTCAACGTCATGGACAGCCAGGGCCTGATCCTCGGCAGCGGTGAACCTGAGCGCATCAATACCCGGCATGAAGGCGCGCAACTGGTGCTCGCCAATGGCCGTGTGGTGGAAATCGACGGCCAGACCGCCAAGCACCTCAAGGGCGTGCAACCGGGGATCAACCTGCCGCTGTTGCATGACGGGCGCCTGATCGGCGTGCTGGGCATCACCGGCGAACCGGAAGGCCTGCGTACCTACGCCGAATTGGTGCGCATGACCGCCGAAATGCTCGTCAGCCACCGCCACCAGCAGGCCGAGCAACAATGGCGGCGCCAGCGCTGCGATGACCTGCTGGCCTTGCTGCTGGCCGACGCCGGTGAGTCGCCGCGCCTGGTGGACGAAGCCCAGCAACTGGGGCTCAAGCCGCAACTGGCGCGCACGCCTTACCTGTTCGAGCTGGGTGCGGGGCCATCAGCGGACGCTTTGAGCGCCTGGTTGGCCTCGCGCTACCCCGATAGCTGGTGTGTCAGCTCGGCGCAGTACTCGCTGTTGTGGTGCCGGCCGGCTGCGGTACCGGTGGACAACCCACGGCTGCTGGAAAAACTCGAAGGCCTCGGCTGGAACATCCTGCGCGTGGCCGTTGGCGGGCAAGCGCAGGGGCTGTCGGGGCTACGGCGTTGCTATCGACGCGTCACAGATTTACTCGCTTATGGCCGCGATGTGTTGCCGCAGTCGCGCCTGCTGACGCTCAACCGCTATCGCCTGCCCGTAATGCTCTGGCGTCATCGCAACGACGACGCCCTCGACGAGTTGCTCAACCCCTTGCGCAAGGTGCTGGCCAAGGACGCCAACGGCCAACTGCTGGCCACGCTGCGCAGTTGGTGCGAACACGACGGGCAAAGCCAGGCCTGTGCCGATGCGCTGGGCATTCACCGTAACAGCCTGCGCTACCGCATGGAGCGCATTGCCGAGCTCAGTGGCGTCGACCCGTTGACCCTGGACGGCATGCTCGCGCTCTACCTGGGCGTACAGCTGCTGCCCCAGCCTTTGTCGCAATGAACAACAAAGTGCATCCATACTTGTGCATCGGACCGGCGTCAGCGGCACTGCCAACTGGCAGCATGGGTGGTATAAAAACCGGAGAAAGCCCATGAAAATCATCATCGCCCCCGACTCGTTCAAGGACAGCCTGAGCGCCGAAGGCGTGGCCCAAGCCATCGCGGCAGGGTTGGCCCAGGTCTGGCAGGACGCACAGGTGATCCAATGCCCGATGGCGGACGGTGGTGAAGGCACGGTGGATTCGGTGCTGGCGGCGTGCAATGGCCAGTTGCGCCATCACACTGTGCGTGGCCCGCTGGGTGCGCCGGTTCAAGCGCATTGGGGCTGGTTGGCCGACAGCCACACCGCAATCATCGAAATGGCCGAAGCCAGTGGGCTGCAATTGGTGGCGCCGGGGCAACGCGATGCCTGCAAAACCACCACCTATGGCACCGGCGAACTGATCCGCGCGGCTCTGGACCTGGGTGCGCAGCGCATCATCCTGGCGATCGGCGGCAGCGCCACCAACGACGGCGGCGCGGGTGCGATGCAGGCCCTCGGCGTGCAGCTGTTCGACGCCGAAAACCGCAGCCTCGGACCCGGCGGCCTCGCATTGGCCGCTCTGGCGCGCATCGACCTGGAACAGCTCGACCCACGCCTGGCCCAGGTGCGCTTTGAAATCGCCGCCGACGTGGACAACCCGCTGTGCGGTGCCCACGGTGCCTCTGCTATTTTCGGCCCGCAAAAAGGCGCCAGTCCCGAGCAGGTGCAACAGCTGGACGCCGCCCTGGGGCACTTCGCTGACCATTGCGCCAAGGTGCTGCTCAAGGATGTGCGCGACGAACCCGGCAGCGGCGCCGCCGGCGGCCTGGGTTTCGCGGCGAAGGCTTTTCTGGGCGCACAGTTCCGCGCCGGTGTAGAGGTGGTGGCCGAACTGGTCGGCCTGGAGCAAGCCGTGCGCGGCGCCGACCTGGTGATCACCGGCGAAGGCCGCTTCGACGCCCAGACCCTGCGCGGCAAAACCCCTTTTGGCGTGGCGCGCATCGCACAACAACATGGCGTGCCGGTGATCGTCATCGCCGGCACCCTGGGCGAGGGCTACGAGCAGATGTATGCCCATGGCGTGGATGCCGCCTTCGCCTTGCCATCCGGCCCCATGAGCCTGGAGCAAGCGTGCGCCGAGGCGCCCAGGTTGTTGCGCGAACGAGCGACGGACATTGCGCGGCTATGGCAGGTAGCCTCAAGGGGTTGAAAGAGGCTGTCGTTGGCGTCGTGACAGAGCTGTCGATAATTACTATGATCGCTGCTTACTTTGAAGACTGGCTGACCTGGCCGGGCACGTTGGAAGCCGATCATGCAGATCAAGCGTTTTACCCTCGTCAATTTCCGCGGCATCGAGAAAATGGAACTCGATTTCGAGGGTAAGCAGACTGTCGCTTTGGTGGGTGTCAATGGCGTGGGCAAGTCTTCGATTCTGGATGCGTTGGCGATTACGCTTTCGAATTTGACCGCCCGTATGGTTGGTCAACCCTCTAAGTCAAGGACAATCGCGAAAGATGACATCAGAGTTGGGGCCGAATTCACACGCTTGCACGTCGATACACAATTGTTTGAAAACTACGCCGTAGACTGGGCGATTGCGCTGAATCGCAAGGCTGGCAAACATCCACGTGAGCGCAGCAGCGAGTTGTCTCGATTGAATGATGCTGCCAATGGTGTTGAATACGGCATTACTCAGCACGAATTTGAGGGTGGTGGGCCGATCGAGCTGCCCTTGGCGGTTTACTACGATGTTCACCGAGCTGTGCTGGACGTGCCGCTACGGGTCCGCGAACGCCTTGTGAATGCTATTGCTGAGGGTTATGACGACGCGCTTGGACATGGCGGTGCGGACTTCAAACGGTTCTTTATTTGGTTCCGCAATCAAGAAGATCTGGAAAATGAAAATAGCCGGGATACTCCTGGCTATCGAGATCCCGCGCTTTCGGTTGTTCGCCGGGCAATCGAAACCTTTACTGGCTTTAGAGATGTCCGCATTCGCCGCAAGCCTGCGCTGCGAATGACGGTTCTAAAAGGCGGACTCGAATTCAACGTGCTGCAACTTTCGGATGGAGAGAAATGTCTGTTGGCACTGGTCGGAGACCTAGCCCGCAGGCTGACATTGCTTAACTGCGAGGTACTCGACCCATTGGAAGGAAGGGGCGTTGTCCTTATCGACGAACTGGACCTTCACCTGCATCCAGGTTGGCAGCGCACCGTGGTCGCCAATCTGGAAAAAACATTCCCCAACTGCCAATTCATCATTACGACTCACTCTCCGCAGATATTGGGAGAGTTACCTGCTGAATCCGTGATGCTACTCAAAGACGGCCAATATCTAGGTCATCCGGAACGGGCCTTGGGCCTTCGCAGTGGCGAGGTTATCGAGGAGCTGATGGGCGGCCTGGCTCAGAACCAGTACGTCAGCCAACAGCTTCGGAAAATCCATGGCGACCTTGACGCTGACAATCTTGAGTCTGCCCAAGCTGAACTTGCACATTTGCGTGAACAGGTTGGAAGAATCCCTGACGTGCTTGAAGCCCAAGCAAATATAGACTCTCTAAGGTCGCTAGAAGAGGGCGGAGCGTGAGGTCTATCAAAAAGGGTGCCGAACCAAGGGCGCTGATTGAATGGCGAAGGGAAAACCGCGAGACGCAGCACAATCTTTTCTACGGTAAGGGCAGCAGCTTTCCGAGTGAGCCGGTGCGTCAGTCTCTTCTGAAAGAGCAATTTCATCTATGTGCTTATACATTAAGGCGCTTACCGACAGTCGCCGAATGCCAGGCAAGGGGGCAGGGCACACAATTCAGTTGCCACATTGAGCATGTACTCCCACAAAAGCATTACAAGGCCCAGAGCATTGCCTACGCCAACTTGGTGGCGTGTTACCCATCCAGTCAAACCGGCATTGCTTGTGCTTATGGCGCCGTGCAAAAAGATGACTACGACTCGGCCCGAAAGCCTTTTGTTTCGCCCCTGGCAGTCAATATCGAGCGCCACTTCAGATATTCCAGCGATGGCTATGTAGAAGGTCTGACGCCTGAAGCCATCATCACTATCGACGTTCTTAAACTCAACCATCCTACGTTGGTCAACGACAGGGCTGCTGTTATCAAGGGCCGGTTGAAGCCGCGCGGTACCCCTATATCCGCTGCAACTGCTCGGCGCCTGGCTGATGAAGTGGATACACCCGATGCTCAGCATTGCCTTCCCGAGTACTGTCAGGCGCTTAAGCAGCAAGCCGAGCTCCATGCACTGCGTCTCGAAAGACGCGCTGCGCGCGTCCGTGGCCAGCTAAGGACTTGAAGGTTGCCTGTAAAGCCCGCGAAACTGCCCGGCCACTTGTTTTTCAAAGGACGAAACACAATGCACCCGCCAGAACCCGCTATCGTCATCCAGCGCTTCACCGAAGCCCACCTCGAAGGAGTCGCTGCGCTCTATAACGAGCCGGCCGTGTGTCGTCAGGTATTGCAGATGCCTTTCCAGTCCATAGAAGTGTGGCGCAAACGCCTGGTGATGGACAATGAGCGACGGCTGCAGCTGGTGGCTGTGCACGGCGGTGAAGTGGTCGGCCAGCTTGGCCTGGAACAGTACCTGCGCGTGCGCCAGGCCCATGTCGGTTCGTTTGGCATGGGCGTGGCGACGGCATGGCAGGGCAAGGGGATCGGCTCGCGTCTGCTGACGGCCGCGCTGGACGTGGCCGACAACTGGATGAACCTGCACCGCGTGGAACTCACGGTGTACGCCGACAACCAGGCGGCGCAGGCGCTGTACCGCAAGTTCGGCTTTGAGGTCGAGGGCGTGCTGCGCGATTACGCGGTGCGTGACGGCCGGTTTGTCGACACCGTGAGCATGGCGCGCCTGCGCACGTCGGCTTAGTCCTGCAAGGCAAACGCCACCGCAGCCTGCGCATGCAGCTCGGTGGTGTCGAGCAGCGGCAGGTCGCTGTGTTCGGGTTTGATCAGCAGGCTGATTTCGGTGCAGCCGAGGATGATCGCCTGGGCGCCGCGTGCGGCCAGGGATTGGATCACGCCCTGGTAGACCTTGCGTGAGGCATCGCTGATCACGCCGACACACAACTCCTCATAAATGATCCGGTGCACGGCCTGGCGCTCCTGCGCCTCGGGTATCGGCACCGTCAGGCCCTGTGCCGCCAGGCGCGTTTTTATAAAATCCTGCTCCATGGTAAACGCGGTGCCGAGCAGGCCGACCGTGAGCGTGCCGGCCTGCACCGCAGCCGCGCCGGCGGCATCGGCAATATGCAGAAACGGAATCGACACCGCCGCTTCGATACGCGGTGCAACCAGGTGCATGGTGTTGGTACACAGCACCACACACTCGGCACCGCCGGCCTGCAAGCGACGCGCCGCCGCTTCCAGGATCAGCGCGGCGTCATCCCAGCGACCGGCATGTTGAGCCTGTTCCAACGGGCCGAAATCCACGCTGTACATCAACAGTTGCGCCGAGCGCAGCGGGCCAAGCCTGTCGCGCACACGTTGGTTGATGATGCGGTAGTACTCGGCGCTGGACTCCCAGCTCATGCCGCCAATAAGGCCAATGGTGCGCATGCGATGCTCCTGACAAGGAAAGTCGCTTCACCTTACCCATCAGCGGCGGGTTCGTCATACGCAGTTGACCACCAAATGACCGGTGCAGTTTGTCATGCCTGGCTGGCCCAGGTTTTAAGCCGTACGCTGAGCCGCCGCATCTGCCATGATCGGACTTTGCACTCTGGCTCACCCAAGGAAATCCGCAATGGACGATCTACAACAACTGGGCGAGATGCTTCGTCATTACGCCGATAGCGAAGCGCACAAAAAGCAGCAATTTGACCTGCAGTCGGCCCGCTGGGCACAAAAGCTCGGCGAGCTGTTCGGGCAGATCGAGCTGTGGCTGGCGCCGGTGAAGACCGTGGGGCTGCTGGACGTTCACCGTGAAGCCTACGTGGCCAGCGGCCCGAGCGTGCCAGTGGAGACGTCGTCATTCAAAACCGAAAAACTCACCGTGCAGATCACCGGCAAACCGGTGGAGTTCGTGCCGGACGTGATGGGCACCGGCGGCTTGATCTCTGTGTCTGTAATGGGCTTGACCGCTGCGCGCCACGGTAGCGTGTCACTGGTGCTGCCCGCGGATAAAAACGATTGGCTGTGGAAGAAGACCAACGGCCTGAAAGATCCGGACACTTTCGGCTTCGACGCCAACTTCCTGGCCTCGCAGTTGCAGAGCCTGATTCCGCGCGAACGCGCCTGAGTCTTCAATCCCTGTAGTGAGCGGGCTTGCCCTAATGCCGTTCAGTTAAGCAAACGCAATGCTCAAAGCAACGAAGATCAAATGTGGGAGCTGGCTTGCCTGCGAAGACGTCGGCCCAGCAAACATTGATGTTGACTGGCCCACCGCTATCGCGAGCAAGCCCGCTCCCACAGGGGGACTGCGCTTAACTGACTGGCATTAGGGCTTGCCCCGCGCTGGGGGGCGAAGCCGCACCAAACCAGGCGCCCCTGATTCTACCTGATACACCGCGGCGGTCCGATTGGGGCGGCTTCGCCCCCCAGCGCGGGGCAAGCCCGCTCACTACAGGACACCTGCCCCTGCAAAAGTGGTGTAGGCCAGGTGGCGCTACTTGAGCGGCGTCAACGGCGGCAGCTTCCACTGGCCACTGTTTACTTGCGGCTCAGGCAGGTACAGGCGCAGTACCGCGTAGAAGGGTGCGGGCGGCGCCGGCAGCCAGTTGCTCTGTTCAGACTTCGGCGGTTCGTGATGCTGCAGCGCCAGGGTCAGGCCGCCGTCGGCGTCCCACTTGAGGTCCGGCAGCATGCGCGAATTGATCTGGTAGCGTTTCTTGTGGTTGGGCACCAGTTGGTGGGTCTTGGCGTCGTACAGGGTCAGGGACCAGAACGCATCCGCCGGGGGCAATTGGTCCTTGGCGAAATGCACGGTGTAGCTATGGCGCGCGCCGTTGGCGGGTTTGCCCTCGCTGTCGTCAACATAGGTAAAGGACGCAAACTCGTCGCTGGAACCGCCGAACAGACCCAGGCTGGCCCCGGCATAACGGTACAGGTAGTTGTTTTTCAGGCGGTCGCGGCTGCCATACAGCTCGCCGCTGGACACTTGACGCGTGACAATCCGCTCCTTTTTGAACGCGGCAAACGCTGCCTGGCCGTCGGCGATGCCATCTTCCAGCGCTTTGCGCTGTTCGGCGCTCAGTTGGTTGACCTTGAACGGGGCCCCCGGCGCGATGCCGATCCTGGCGAACCGTGCCAGCAGCTCTTTTTCGCTGTCCTGGGGCGCCGCGAAGGCGAGCATGAAGTTCAGGTAGCGGAACAGTTGCGGGCTGTCGCTCATGGTCGCCGTGGGCTTGGGCCATTCGATGCGGGCGGCCCTGACCGGTGGCGCCTGCTTCACGTAGCGGCTCAGCGGCTGCACGGTGTAGCCGTTCTGGATCTGCTTGACCTTGTTCAGGTCCTTTTCATCAAACACTTGGGTGCGATACAGGGCGTAGGCGATATTGCTTTCGCTGTAGACCACCCGGTCCACGTCCACAGGCTGCTGACCTTTCCAGTCGGGGCCGGCGATCATGTAGTGGCCGCCGTTGTTGCCGGTGCTGCGGGTGCCCAAGTACGCGATGTTATGGGTGTAGAGGTCGATCAACTGCACCGAGTCATAACGGTTGTCTTCTATCTTGGGCATCGTCAGCACCAGGGGCTCGGTGCGCAGGTCCATCCAGACGAAGGAGAGCGACGTATCCGGGTTGGGTGTCGCGACGGCCGTGTCTTTCGGGGTCAGCACTTGCGGGCCATGGCCGATATGGTTCAGCGGCGCCTTGAAGTTGGCACCGCCCTTGTCAACGGCCTGGGTGTAGAGCGTCTTGTACATCTCCACCACCGGGAAGCCATACAGATAGGCTTCCTTGGCAATGGCCCGCGCTTCACTCGGCGTAGCGGTGAAGTCGGCCCAGGCGCCGGTGCTGACGAGTATTGAGAGGCTCGCCAACAGCAGGCGCGTCGGTTTTCCAATCATGATGTTGCGTCCTTCCAAGAGTGCTTTGATGGGGCGGGCGATAAAGCGCAGAGTTTCCGGTTTTCCGCGTCGCAGGTCACGTAAATCTCTACGCACCTGACACAAAAATGCCGCCCAGGCAGGCGGCATTCGAGCGACGCTTGCGTCAAGGCAGCATGGACTTGACCTTGTCACGCAACTGATCGATGGAAAACGGCTTGGCGATCACCTGCATGCCGGCCGGCACCTCGATGTTTTCGGCATAACCGCTGGCGAACAGGATCGGCAGGGAAGGGCGCAGCTCGCGTACCAGGGTTGCCAGTTGCTTGCCGTCCATGTCCGGCAGGCCGACGTCGGTCATCATCAGATCAATGACCTGCTCGGTGTTTTTTACATGCGCCAGCGCTTCTGCGGCATCGGCAGCCTCCAGCACTTTGAAATCCAACTCCTCCAGAACATCGACGATCAGCATGCGCACGATGGCATCGTCTTCGACGACAAGGATGGTGGAGGCGACTGCGGACATAATATGGGTTTCCCAAAAAAGGCGAGGTTTACACGCGGCCGTTCTGACAGGCCTCTTCCTTGAGTAAGCGCGCACTCATGACAAGTTCCCGACGGCCGTAAAAACAATGCGATACAGAAGACCAGAGAGAATAGCCGGTTCTTTCGTAGGAATCTGTACAAAACAGTCCTGGAAAAATGGTCTTGCCTGCCACTTTGGGGCAAACTTCCGGTTTTTCCCCCTTTGGCCAAGGCATGCCCATGACTCCCGCGTCGTCCGTCGATGAAAAGAGCTTTCGTACCCTACTGAGCCGAAACGTTGCCCTGCCCCTGGGTGTGGGCGTGCTCAGTGCGGTGTTTTTCGTCTGCCTGATTACTTATTTGTTGTCGGTTATCCAATGGGTCGAGCACACCGACCGGGTGATCAATAACCTCAATGAGACGTCGAAGCTGACCGTCGACCTGGAAACCGGCATGCGCGGGTTCCTGATCACCGGTGACGAGCACTTCCTCGACCCTTACGAGGTAGCCAAGCCGCGCATCATTGCCGACCTGCGCAACCTGCAGGAACTGGTGGCGGACAACCCCCAGCAGGTGGATCGCCTCAAGCGCCTGGAAGCCTTGCAGGTGGAGTGGAACAAATACGCCCAGTCAATGATTGATATGCAGCGCAACAGCGGCGATTACCGCAGCGCGGTCAAGGCGGGCCGCGGCAAGCGCCTGACCGATGAAATTCGCAAGGAATACGACGACGCGGTGGCGATGGAGCAGCAGTTCCGCATCACACGCAATGCCGAAGTCACCCGCACCACCGTGATCAGCGTCACCCTGTACCTGGTGTTTGTGCTCGGCCTAAGCGGCTTGCTGGCGTACATCGGTCGGAAGAATTTGGTTGCCTTGTCAGAGAGTTACAGCGCAAACCTCGCGTCACAAAAGAAGATCGCTCGACGCCTGGAACAGCAAGCCTGGCTGCGCAACGGCCAGACTGAACTGGCCGAACAGGTGCTCGGCCAGCTCACCTTGAACATGCTCGGGCGCAATATCCTGCAGTTCTTTGCCCAGTACATGGGCTCGGCCGTGGCCGCGCTGTATGTACGTGAAGAACACGGCGGCCTGCGGCGCGTGGCCACCTATGGTTTTTCGCGCGAGCAGGAACAGCAGGAGCAGGCGATCTACAGCGACGAAGGCATCATCGGCCAGTCGGCCCAGTTGGATCGCCTGATTCGCCTCGATGATGTGCCGGTGGACTACTTCAAGGTCAGCTCCGGCCTGGGCGAAGGGCATACCCGCAGTGTGCTGGTGGTGCCCACCACGGATGATGACCGCGTCAACGGTGTGATCGAGCTGGGCTTCCTGCGCCCGCTTGAGGAGCGTGACGAAGAGCTGCTGGAGCTGATCGCCGGCAATATCGGCACCTCCATCGAAGCCGCGCGCTATCGCCAGCGCCTGCAGGAGGTGCTTGCCGAGACCCAGCAGCTCAACGAAGAGCTGCAAGTGCAACAGGAAGAGCTCAAGACGGCCAACGAAGAGTTGGAAGAACAGTCGCGCATCCTCAAGGAGTCCCAGGCCCACCTGGAAACCCAACAAGCCGAGCTGGAGCAGACCAACGAGCAACTGGCGGAACAGACCGAAACCCTGGCCCAGCAGCGTGACGCCATGGACCGCAAGAACATCGAACTGAACCAGGCCCAGCTCGAGCTCGAAGACCGCGCCGAAGAACTGCAGCGCTCCAGCAAGTACAAGTCCGAATTCCTCGCCAACATGTCTCACGAACTGCGCACGCCGCTTAACAGTTCGCTGATCCTGGCCAAGCTGCTGGCCGAGAACCCCCAGGAAAACCTTAGCGCCGAACAGGTCAAGTTTGCCGAGTCGATCTATTCGGCCGGCAACGACTTGCTCAACCTGATCAACGACATCCTGGATATCTCCAAGGTTGAAGCCGGCAAGCTGGAAATGCGTCCGGAAAACTCCAGCGTGGCGCGTCTGGTGGACGGCTTGCGCGGCATGTTCGAACCGCTGGCGGCCGATCGCAAGCTGGCCTTTCAGGTTGAGGTGCAGGAAGACGCACCGGGCATGCTGTTTACCGATCGCCAGCGCCTGGAGCAGATCCTCAAGAACCTGCTGTCCAACGCGATCAAGTTCACCGAACAGGGCGAGGTGAGCCTGTCGGTGTCACGCGCACCGGGGGAGGGCATTGCCTTTACCGTGCGCGATTCCGGCATCGGCATCGCGCCGGACCAGCAGGAAAGCATCTTCGAGGCCTTCCGCCAGGCCGACGGCACCACCAACCGCCGTTACGGCGGCACCGGCCTGGGCCTGTCGATCTCGCGCGACCTGGCCACCTTGCTCGGCGGGTACATCAGCGTCACCAGCGAACCCGGCGAGGGCAGTGTGTTCACGCTGGTCCTGCCGGAGCAGTATGTCGAGCGCGAGGAAGATGCCGCGCCGGTCGAGCAGCCGCGCCAAGTGGTGGTAGCGCCCGCGCCCGCGCCGATCAAGGCGGCGCCGCTGCCGGTGATAGAAATCAAGCAAATCCCGCGTTTCGCCGATGATCGCGACAAGGCCCCGTTCACCACCCGCTGCATTCTGGTGGTGGAAGACGAGCCGAACTTCGCCCGTATCCTCTTCGACCTGGCCCACGAGCTGGGCTACAACTGCCTGGTGGCCCATGGCGCGGACGAAGGCTACAGCCTGGCCGAGGAATATATTCCCGACGCGATCCTGCTGGACATGCGCCTGCCGGACCATTCCGGGCTGACGGTGCTGCAACGCCTGAAAGAACATGCCAATACACGGCACATCCCGGTGCATGTGATTTCCGTGGAAGACCGCGTCGAAGCCGCCATGCACATGGGCGCCATTGGGTATGCGGTCAAACCGACCACCCGCGAAGAACTCAAGGATGTGTTCGCACGCCTGGAAGCTAAGCTGACCCAGAAGGTCAAGCGCGTGCTGCTGGTGGAAGACGACGACCTGCAACGTGACAGCATTGCCCGCCTGATCGGTGACGACGATATCGAAATCACCGATGTCGGGTATGCCCAGGCCGCCCTGGACCTGCTGCGCACCCACGTCTACGACTGCATGATCATCGACCTCAAGCTGCCGGACATGCTCGGTAACGAGCTACTCAAGCGCATGGCCACCGAGGACATCTGCTCGTTCCCGCCGGTTATCGTCTACACCGGGCGTAACCTGACCCGCGATGAAGAGAACGAGCTGCGCAAGTATTCGCGCTCGATCATCATCAAGGGCGCCCGCTCGCCGGAGCGCTTGTTGGACGAGGTCACACTCTTTCTGCACAAAGTCGAATCCCAGCTGTCCCATGATCGCCAGAAGATGCTCAAGACCGCGCGCAGCCGTGACAAGGTGTTCGAGGGCCGCAAGATCCTGCTGGTGGACGACGACGTGCGCAACATCTTTGCCCTGACCAGTGCCCTGGAGCACAAAGGCGCGGTGGTGGTGATCGGGCGTAACGGGCGTGAGGCCATCGACAAACTCAATGAAGTCGAGGACATCGATCTGGTGCTGATGGACGTGATGATGCCGGAGATGGATGGCTACGAGGCCACGGCCTTGATCCGCCAGGACCCGCGCTGGAAGAAACTGCCGATCATCGCCGTGACGGCCAAGGCCATGAAGGACGATCAGGAACGCTGCCTTGCGGCCGGTTCCAACGATTACCTGGCCAAGCCGATTGACCTGGATCGTCTGTTTTCATTGATTCGCGTATGGCTACCCAAGATGGAACGCATTTAAGTGGAGCAACGCTTCTTGGAAAAAAGTTTCTTGGAAAAAAGCGGCGACATTGAGCTGCGTCTCTTGATCGAGGCGATTTACCTCAAGTACAGCTACGACTTTCGGGATTATTCCGGGGCGTCGGTGAAGCGTCGCGTGGCCCACGCCTTGCGCCAGTTTGACTGCGCGACCATTTCCGCTTTGCAGGAGCGTGTGCTGCACGACCCGGCGGCGTTCATGCAGTTGCTGCAGTTCCTGACGATCCCGGTGAGCGAGATGTTCCGCGATCCGTCGCACTTCCTGGCGATCCGCCGGGAAGTGGTGCCGCTGCTCAAGACCTACCCGTCGATCAAGATCTGGATCGCCGGGTGCAGCACGGGCGAGGAGGTGTACTCCATGGCCATCCTGCTGCGCGAGGAAGGTTTGCTGGAGCGCACGATCATCTACGCCACCGATATCAACCCGGCGTCGCTGGACAAGGCCAAGCAGGGCATCTTTTCGTTGGAGAACGTGCGAGCCTACACTGCCAACTATCAGCAGGCCGGTGGGCAGCGTTCGTTTGCCGACTACTACACGGCAGCCTACGATTACGCGATTTTCGACAAGACGCTGCGCGAAAATGTCACCTTTGCCGATCACAGCCTTGCGACGGACAGTGTATTCTCAGAAACTCAATTAATTTCATGTCGTAATGTATTGATTTACTTCAATAAAAAATTGCAGGATCGCGCGTTTGGATTGTTTCATGAGTCGCTGTGCCATCGCGGCTTTCTGGTGTTGGGCAGCAAGGAAACCCTGGATTTTTCCGCCTACAGCAAACAATTCGAGCCTTTGGTCAAACAGGAACGGATCTACCGAAAATCATGAACGACGCTGCATCCAGCCCCATTCGCGGGATTGAAGCCATCGTCGTCGGCGCGTCCGCCGGCGGTGTCGAGGCGTTGCTGAGTGTTTTCGGCGGGTTACCCAAGGGCTTCGGCCTGCCGATCATTGCCGTGCTGCATTTGCCGGACGAGCGCCGCAGCCAGTTGGCCGAGGTGTTTGCGCGACGCCTTGCGCTGCCCGTGGTGGAAGCCCGTGACAAAGAGTCGATCAAGCCTGGCACCCTGTATTTTGCCGGGCCCAGCTACCACCTGTCGGTAGAGCACGACCGCAGCCTCTCGTTGAGCCAGGAAGACCGTGTGCACCACTCGCGGCCGTCCATCGACTATCTGTTCGAATCCGCGGCGGATGCCTATGGCGCGGGTTTGCTGGCGGTCCTGTTGACCGGCGCCAACCAGGACGGCGCGCGGGGGCTGGCGCAGGTCAAGCGGCAGGGTGGAACCACGGTGGTGCAAGAACCCACTGAAGCACGGGTCGCGGTCATGCCTCTGGCAGCCCTGGCGCTGCACACACCCGACCATATTCTTACGTTGAGCCGCATTGGCTCATTATTGGCTTCCCTGGAATATTCCCCATGTTAAGTCCTATCCAGGCCAAACTGCTGATCGTCGACGACCTGCCGGAAAACCTGCTGGCCCTTGAAGCGCTGATCAAGCGCGAGGACCGCCAGGTATTCAAGGCCTTGAGCGCCGACGAGGCTTTGTCCCTGTTGCTGGAACACGAGTTCGCCATGGCGATTCTGGACGTGCAGATGCCTGGCATGAATGGTTTCGAATTGGCCGAGCTGATGCGCGGCACCGAAAAGACCAAGAACATCCCGATCGTGTTCGTCAGCGCCGCCGGCCGCGAACTCAACTACGCCTTCAAGGGTTATGAAAGCGGCGCCGTGGACTTCCTGCACAAACCGCTGGATATCCATGCGGTCAAGAGCAAGGTCAACATTTTCGTCGACCTGTATCGCCAGAGCAAAGCGATGAAGCAACAGGTCGAAGCCCTCGAGCGCAGCCGTCGCGAACAGGAGTTGCTGCTCACGCGGCTGCAGTCCACCCAGGCCGAGCTGGAGCAGGCGGTGCGCATGCGCGATGACTTCATGTCGATCGTTGCCCACGAAGTGCGCACGCCCCTCAACGGGCTGATTCTCGAAACTCAACTGCGCAAGATGCACCTGGCGCGGGACAACGCCGCGGCGTTCACCCTGGACAAGATGCGCGCCATGGTCGACCGCGATGAACGCCAGATCCAGAGCCTGATTCGCTTGATCGAAGACATGCTCGACGTGTCGCGCATCCGCACCGGCAAATTATCGATACGCCCGGCGCGCTTCGACCTGGCGCAACTGGTGAGCAACCTGGTAGAGAATTTCGCGCCTCAGGTGGCGGCCGCCGAGTCTTCCATGCAACTGGCTATCGAAGGCCCCGTGGAAGGCCATTGGGATGAGTTCCGTATCGAGCAGGTGATCACCAACTTGCTGACCAACGCCTTGCGCTACGGGGCCAAGAGCCCGGTGGAGGTGCGCGTGTACAGCGAGCACAGCGAAGCCCGCGTGGAAGTGCGCGACCACGGGATCGGGATCAGCGAGGAAAACCAGAAGCGGATTTTCCAGCAGTTCGAGCGCGTCTCCGCCAGTCAAGTAGCCGCCGGTCTGGGCCTGGGGTTGTTTATTTCCGAGCAGATCGTCACGGCCCATGGCGGTACCATCGAAGTCGAGAGCCGCATAGGCGAGGGTGCCTTGTTCCGAGTGTGTTTGCCGCTCGAAGCGTCGACATGAAATCAATCGTCACTTCGACGCAACCTCTGCGTGACCCCAGGGTCGTAATTGCAGCAATTGACCGGACAAAGGCTTCCCATGAGTGAAGATGCGCAAGATGTCGTTCTGATCGTCGAGGACGACGAATCCATTATGTTTGTGCTGGGCGAATACCTGGCCGGCCTGGGCTATCGCGTATTGAAAGCGATTGATGGCGAGCAAGCCTTCGAGATCCTCGCGACCAAGCCGCACCTGGACCTGATGGTCACCGACTATCGCCTGCCGGGCGGCATCTCCGGGGTGCAGATCGCCGAGCCGGCGATCAAGCTGCGACCGGAACTGAAAGTGATCTTTATCAGCGGGTACCCGCAGGAAATCCTCGACTGCAACAGCCCCATTACGCGCAATGCACCGATTCTGGCCAAGCCGTTCGACCTGGATACGCTGCAAGAGCATATCCAGCGGCTGTTGGCCTGAACCGCCGAGCCTGCCAGGGTTGGGGCGAACCCTGGCAAAGCTGATCGCGTGTCAGTCCTTGGCAAAATCGATTATTTCCTTGACCTTGCTTTGGCTGAATACGCCAGCACCGTCGTTGTCGTTCAGCTTGAATGTACCGTCCGGGTAAACCTCTACGCCGGCGGAGCTGGCGTAAGTGACGGACACATCCTTACGTTGCAGCAAGTCCAGCAGGGGTTGCCCTGACTGTTCGCCCTGCTGTCCGATAACGACCGCTACACCTACCACGCTTTTGGTATCGGTGCCGCCGACGAACAAGACCTTGCCGCCGCCTTCCAGATCCTTGTTAGCCTGTTGCAGCCAGGCAAATCCATCGCTCGTGACATTGACCGGCTGACCCAGGTTGCTCCCGGTCAAATGCACCAACGTCCGCTTCTGGTAAACGCCGTCCTTGAGGTTTGACAGCACCACCAGCGCTGAACAGTCGCTGAGGCTGGTCGTTTTCAGGGTGGACACTTGATCGGTGAGTGTGTGGGACTGCCCCATCAGCACCTCGACTGGCCGTGGTTTTATGACTGTGGGTGGCGGCACCGGTATCTGCGGTTTTTTTGGCACGTCAGGCGCAGTGACCGATTTCGATGGGGAGAGTAGCGGCACTTCGGTGAGGTCCTTGACGGTTTTATCGCTGACCTCGGTAGTACCTTTCCATGCGTTATCGTAGACGCTGACTTCGAACTCCAACTTGCTCGGGTCGGCACTGTGGGTCGTGTACTGCACTGGAAGCTTTTTATCCGTGAACAGTTTCTCCAGGCCACGTTTCATCGCCTCGGGGCTGTCGAACGTGGCGACGCCGAAATTGGGGTCGTAGAAATAGAATTTTTTATTCGAACCCTCGCCCACTGTACCCGCCGCCATTGCGTGGCCCGGCGTGCCAAGCATGAGGCTCCTGGGCTCGCGGGTATTGGTGAGCTCGGCAATAACGTCGTTGTAGCCCATTTTTCGGCGTGGCCTGGCGGCATGAAACAGGGTTGGGTCCATCAGTTGTTTCTGTACCGCCGTCAATTGCGTGACGAACTCTCGCGATGCCTGGGTGGCGGGGTTGGCGGCTGCCGTGAACAGGTTGCCGATGAACGTCGCTTCTGCGCCTTGCTCCATGGCGCTGGCCATCAGCCGCGACATGGCCGCGCACTGGCCCTGGGACAGCGGATTGGTCTGGCTGAGGTAGAACACCTGTGGCGCGGGTATGAAGCGGCCACCGGCGGAGCTGACATGTTCATACACACTATCGACCCCCTTGAAACCCTGTTGCACCGCCAGTCGTTCCTCATGGCGCGCAAGGATGCCGATCTCTGCCGGGGTCAAACGCCCGCTGGTCGCCAGTCGCTTGATGTCTTCAGTTTTCATTGCAGAGCGAAAACCCTTGACGGTCCGGGGATCGCCTTCGTTGTATCCACGCAGGAAATCCGCGGGGTCATCAGCGTTTTTGTGCTGTTTGACCAGCTCGTCCCAACGCTTATACAAGTCAGCCGAGTCCTGTGAAATAACCGGGGCCGCGTTGCCCCAGGTGCCCAATTGGGCCTCGGTGGCGCGCAATGACGGCTGGAAATCATCCAGAGCCTTGCCGTAAGGGCGACCGTTCACGTTGTCGAAGGCATACCATTTACCGTTGGTCAGCACTGCCGGCCCTTCGACGATAGTGTCTTGCAGCGTAAAGGTGCCCACCGCACTCGCATCGAAGTGCTTGCTGGCCTTGAGCAAGTCATAGCTGTCTGCGCTGCCACGCAGAAGCCGGTAGGCGTGCAGGGTACTTTTTTGCCCACCACGCGCCAGGTTGAACAGCAGTTGGCCGGTGCCGTCCAGAGGGTTCAAGGCGCCGACTGCCGCGCGCCCCATAATCCTGCCGCCCCGTGCAACCCGCGCCCCCAACGAGGCGCCCGCTCGCAGCGCCTTGACACCCTTGGCCGCGGCACCGGCCCCGAGCATGAACCCGAAGGCGTCGAAAGCTAAGTCAGCGATGCCATCGCCTATGTTGCCCTGCTGGAAATTAACGATGGCCGACCGCAAAGGAATAAGGTTGAGCAAGAATTCCCGCCCGGCTTTGTGGAACGGCACCTCACTTTCAAACGTCGTCCTGCCGCGCGCTTCGCCTTCGTGACGGCGAATGTCCGCGTCCTCGACCATGGCCGAAGCGATCAAGGCCGTCCGCGCGCTGGAATAGCTCGGTGGGTAGCCTTCCATCGCAGGTCCGACCGGGCTGTCTGCGACTTTCTCAAAGCGTCCGTACACCTGGCCGTCGTCGCCCAGGCTATCGCCGAGTTCCCAGCGCGGTTCGTCCTTGCGTTGAATCATGTTGTCCTTGAGGTTGAGCACGTACGTACGTACCTCGCCCTGGTGCTCGGTCTTGAGATACAGACTGTGTTCGTTCGGCGTTCGCCGTTCGGGATACGGTGGGTAACCGCCGCGAGTGATGGATATGTTCCGGGCGAGGGTCAGCTTGCCCGACTCGAGGTGCTGGCGGTCATCCAACGGCAGGCTTGCGATCAGGCGTGCGGTCTGCGTCGCGATGGCCTTGTCCATCGCCTCGCAGTAGCCTGCGAAGGCGTTCGAAAATTCTGCTTCGACATTGGGCAATCGATAGCTGCTGGACAGTTGCTTGAGCGGCACATCCGCACTGCTCGATACCCACGAAGTGCCTATGCCGTCGAGGTTTGCGTACTGCAGATAAAGGTCGAGCAACGAGTAGGGGCCGGGGTGGTCGCGGCTATCCCTGTACAGCGAGATGCAGCGTTTCTCGAAAGGGATTGCACTGCCATACGCCTGTTCGAGGTGCTTGAGCGCCAGTTCCCGGCGCGTCGGCATTTCACCGGCGTAGGCTTCAGAACCGGCACGCAGCGCCTGGATCTGTGCATTGAATGCAGTGTGCAGTGCACTCAACTGATCTGCTGTGTACTGATCGTTGGCATTACCGGGGATGACCCCGTTGGCAATTCCCCAGTCCTTGAGCGCGGCCTGCTGGGCCGCGTATTCCACTGCCTGGTCTTCTACTGTGATCGGGGCATGGTCGGCGTGCTGCATGACCTGGGCATAGTTCATCAGCGCGGTTGAGCCCGGCGCGTTGGCTTCCAGGCGCGCAACGGCGACCTGCAACGTGACCCAGGCGTGGGAGCCGCATTGCACGCCTGCGGGGATGTCCTTCACCAGAAAAGCCGGTGCCCGGCGTGAAAGCAGCAAATGTGCGGCCACTGGCGCCAGTTCGGGGCTAATGTGTTGCTGGCTGGCCAGGTGGGTGGCGAGTGCCTGGACAACCGTCCCGGGTGGCTTGCCGATGTACTCGGCCTTGGCCAGGTCAAACCCGGCGACGCTGTTGCGTGTTGTCGTCGGCGAAGAACCCAGCAGGGTTTGTGCGTCAAGGGAGGCGTGCAGCGCCGCGAGCAACCAGTCAGCGTTGGACGACGTAGTGACCACGCCCCCATATTTACGCTGCAGTGTTTCACCCAATGCCTGCCCGGCGGTTGAGGCGATCAGCCGTTCCAGCACCTTGCGCGGTTGCGACAGGGTGGCCTTGTCCAGCCCGAGATAGCGGGTCAGCAGGTTGAACAGCCCGTCCTGCTCAACCCCTGGCAGGGTCTGGATCGGATGGTAATAGAGCCCCAACTGGTCCTCATGACTCAATGGCACGGGCCAGGCCAGGGCACCGCCGAAATTACCGTGCGGCGGGGTGGTCGGCGCATCCGTTGCGAGAGAATCGAACAGGTTCTTCAGCTCATCATACGTCGTGGGGATGCGCCAGCCGTTGTCCTCGATAAAGCGCATGAGGCTGACCTCGCTGCCAGGTTCCATGCCTGTCTCGGTACGATAGGCGGAGTCCGTGTCGACCGGCATCGACGTGGCATGCAGGCAACGTTCGATGACGTCCTTGATCTGCTGTCGATAGTCGTCCTGACTCAGGTGGTTCGGATCGGAGGACGGTAATGCTGCCCTTTCCCGGGCCGTTTGGCTTAACTCGACAAATTTGCCTGACACGTCGCTCAGCAACACCCGCCGGAACGCTGCCCGATTGGTCATATCGCCTTGCCGTGCTTTCTGGGTGTCGAGCGCGTTATCCTGGGGCGGCGGCGGCTTGACGGCGTCCGTCGATGCGGGGCTTTCGCCAGGTGGGGCCATGGCAACCGCGGCTGGCAGGCCAAAGGCGTTAGAGGTCGTTCTCATCGGCAGTCACTCAGTCAAGCTACAGAAGGCGCGCGGTCCGTCTCAACGGGACGGCGCATTCTGTTGGTGTCGTTGGGTGACTGCCCGATTCCCTGCGTATTTACATCAGATCGTTACCATTTGCGTGATCCGGCTGCTGCTCAGGCATCAGCCAGCTGGATCATCTCCCGTACCTTGGCCGTCAACAGGTCGAACGTGAAGGGCTTGGTGATCAACTGCATGCCAGGGTCCAGGAAGCCGCCGCGCACCGCCGCGTGCTCGGCATAGCCTGTGATGAACAGCACCTTCAGCTCAGGTCGAATCTGGCGGCCGATTTCCGCCAGTTGTCGGCCGTTCATCCCAGGTAGCCCTACGTCGCTGATCATCAAATCGATGCGCTGGCCAGACTCGATGATCGGCACTGCGGTGTGGGCATCGCCAGCCTCGACATAGGCGTAGCCCAGTTCCTTCAACACGGTACTGACCAGGACGCGCACCGCTGGGTCATCCTCGACAATCAATACGGTTTCACCGCGGTTGGCGAACGGCGCCAGCACGGGGTTGGGCGCTTCAGGGTTGATGATCTCGCCCATATAGCGTGGCAGGAACAGGCTGACGGTGGTGCCCTTGTCGACCTCGCTGTAAATGGTCACATGGCCATGGGATTGACGGGCGAACCCATAGATCATCGACAAACCCAACCCGGTTCCCTGACCAATGGGCTTGGTGGTGAAGAAGGGGTCGAAGACGCGGCCCATGATATTCTCCGGGATGCCGCAGCCGGTGTCGCTGACGCTCAGTTCCACATAGTCGCCAGGGCTCAAGGAGCCATAGGCGGCGGTGAATACGCTGTCCAGGTGGCGGTTGGTTGTTTCGACCGTGAGCCTGCCGCCACTGGGCATTGCATCACGTGCGTTGATCACCAGGTTGAGCAGGGCGCTTTCCAGTTGGTTGGGGTCGACCTCGGCTGTCCATAATTGATCAATCAGGCGCATGTCCAGCTTGATGCTTTCATTGATGCTGCGTTGCAGCAATTCGCCCATCGAGCTGACCAGCTCGTTGATGTTGACCGGCTTGGAATCCAGCGACTGGCGACGAGAAAAAGCCAGCAGGCGGTGCGTCAGACCGGCGGCGCGGTTGGCTGAAGTGACGCCCAGGTCGATCAGGCTGTCCAAGTCGTCCAACTTGCCTCGGGCCACGCGCCTGCGCAGCAGCTCGAGGCTGCCGATGATACCGGTGAGCATATTGTTGAAGTCATGGGCGATACCGCCGGTCAATTGGCCGACGGCTTCCATTTTTTGCGATTGACGCAGCGCTTCTTCGTTGCTGCGCAGCTGCGCGGTGCGCTCTTCAACCTGCTGCTCCAAGGTTTCTAATGTGCGCTGCAAACGCAGCTCGCTCTGGCTCAGGTCGACCAGGCGGTCGCGCGCCTCGTACTGGCGACGCCGGCCGCGCAGCGCTGCGCTGACCAGGCTAATCAGCGTGACGGGGTGGAACGGCCGCTCCAGGAACGTCACGTTGCCCAACAGCCCGCTCAAGTGCGATGAGCCGTTTTGTCCACTGCCGCCATGATGGGTCATCAGTACGATGGGCAAATCCGACCAGGCGGGCTGCTCGTGCAACTGCTCCAGCAACGGCTCCAGATTGGCGCCGCGCAGTGCTTCGGCAGCGATGATCAGCAGCCCGGCGCCTTGCGTCAGCATCTCGCAGAGCCTTTCCAGGTTGTCGGCAATCACGCCGACGTAACCGGCCTCACCGAGCATCATCTGCGCCAGGGAACTGTCACGCCCCAATGGCGCAAGGATGATCGCGCGTTCGGAAGCAAGGGAACGGGTAGGCACTAGTCCTCGTCCTTGAGCAACGGTGATCCAGCGCCCATGTAGATCGGGATACCCCGCAGCACGCCCTGGAAGTTCTCGAGTGGCCCGCCGACTGTCATGCCAGTACTGCCAATGCGATATTCGCGAATAGTCGATTCATGGGAGCCGGTTCTTTTCTTGATGATGGATATCGCGCGGCGTACCTTGCCCAGTGCCTCGAAGTAACGCAGCAGGATAACGGTATCGGCAAGGTAGGTGATGTCCACCGGCGTTTGCATGTCGCCGACCAGGCCATGCTGAGCAACGGTCATGAATGTCGCCGCGCCGCGCCGGTTGAGGTACAGCAGCAGTTCGTGCATGTGCAGGATCAGCGCATTTTCTTCCGGCATCGATGCCTGATAGCCGTTGATGCTATCAATCACCACGGTTTTGATCCCGAGGTCATCCACACAACGCCGCACCCGGTGAGAGAACTCACCGGGCGACAGCTCGGCCGCGTCGACCTGCTCGATCAACAGGTTGCCCGTGGCCTGCAGGGCTTTGAGGTCGATCCCCATGTTGTGCATGCGCTCGAACAACAGGCCCAACTCTTCATCGAAAATGAACAGTGCGGCCTTTTCACCACGGCCAACAGCGGCGGCGGCGAATATCATCGAGATCAAGGATTTGCCGGTACCGGCCGGGCCCAGGATCAGGCTGCTTGAACCCGTCTCCACACCGCCGCCGAGCAAGGCGTCCATTTCAGGGATGCCACTGGACAGGGTCTGGCGGTTGTAACCGCCGCGGTGTTCGGCCGCCACCAGGCGCGGGAACACATGTATACCGTCGCCCATGATGGTGAAGTCATGGAAACCGCCACGGTACTTTTGCCCACGGTATTTCACCACCCGCACCCGGCGACGTTCAGCGCCGTAGTTGGGGGTCAGTTCCTCCAGGCGGATTACCCCGTGGGCCACGCTGTGCACGGTCTTGTCGAGGGATTCGGTGGTCAGGTCGTCAAGCAACAGCACCGTAGCTTCGTAGCGCACGAAGTAGTGCTTGATCGCCAGGATCTGCCGGCGATAACGCAGTGAACTCTGCGCCAGCAAGCGGATCTCCGACAGGCTGTCGAGTACCACGCGGGTCGGTTTGAAGCGCTCAACCGCTTCAAAAATCTGCCGCGTGGCTTCGCCCAGCTCGAGATCGGAGGAGTACAACAGGCTTTGCTGGTGCTCGGCGTTGAGCAGGCTTTCGGGTGGGGTCAGCTCGAAGATATGGATATTGTCGTCCAGGTCCCACCCGTGGGACTTGGCGCCCTGGCGCAGTTCGCGTTCGGTTTCGGACAGGGTGATGTACAACGACGTCTCGCCGTTTTTCGCGCCGGCCTGCAGGAAATGCAGGGCGACGGTGGTCTTACCGGTACCCGGTTCACCTTCCAGCAGGAACAAGTGGCCGCGCGATAGCCCGCCGGAGAGAATGTCATCCAGACCTTCAATGCCGGTGGCCGCCTTTTCACTGAACAGCTCGTTGGGTATAGACAAGGAGTGCCCTCAGGTCACAAACAAATAAGAGCGCACCGCCTTGGGCGCGCCATATTCTCTTGACCGTAGCGGCCCGTGGCCGTTCAACGTTTTGTAGAAATTGCACAACCCAGGCGTGTTCTTGAGCGCCGCCGGCGCTGAGCTAAAGACCTTGCTGCAGCGCGGGATCATCCGGGTTCTGCTGCTCAAGTTGCGCGAGCAGCACCTGCACGTTCTGCAACTGTCCGCTTTCCTTCCAGTAGTTGATCAGCAGCACCCGCGCCTTGCGGTTGGCGGGGTGGCGTTGGAGAATTTCTTCGAGTTGGCGTTGGGCGGCTTCGAGTTCCTGCTGGGCGTGCAGGGTGGTGGCGAGGTCGTAGCGGTAATCCTGATTGCCCGGTTCCAGTTCCACGGCTTTGGACAGGCCGAGCAGGGCATAGGGCCGCTCGCCATGGTGCAGCAGCCACATCCCCAGCGCATGTTGCAGATAAGCCGATTCCGGATGCGCCGCCAGCTGACGCGCCAACAGCTGGCGCGATTCGTCGGTTTTGCCCTGTTTATCCAAAAGCTCGATCTGCGCGACCACGGCCTGCAAGTTGTCCGGCTGCAGGCGCATGGCCTGTTCCAGGGCATGTTGGGCATCCGGTAACTGGGCGCTGTGGATGTACAGCCGCGCCAGTTGAATCCAGCCTTCGGCGGTTTCAGGCTGGGCCTTGAGCGTTTTCACAAACTCATCCAGCACTTGCTGCAACGGCCCGAAATACAGGCCCAGGGTATCGGGCGACAGGCCAAGCAAGGCGTTGGCGGCGGCAAACCGGACGGTTTGTTCGGGATCATCCAACACCGGGCCGAGCAACAGCGTGCGCTGGCCGGTGGGCACCAGGCCGACAATGCTGTGGATGGCGGCCTCGCGGACCTGCGGCGATGCGCTGCTCAGGTCTTTATCGGCCAGTTTCAAGGCTTGGGGGCTGGGGTAGTTGGGCAGTTCGGCATGCAACGCAGCGCGACGCTCGGGCGACAGGTCCGGCCGGCCGAGTTGCTGGTACAGCACGCGGGCGGCTCCCGGTTCACCGTTGTGCGCCTGTTTCAAGGCTTTGGAATAACCCTGGGCAATCGCGGGCGCAACCGCGGCCGGCGTGGAGCGGGAGAAATACCAGGTGATCAGCGCGATGGAGAGCAGCGCGCACAGGCCGATGATGGAGTAACGGCGTGACTTTGACATGCAGGCGTCCGAGAACGTGGGCAGTGAATGCAAAGCCGTCAGCTTCGGTCAGACCACCGCAGGTGTCAAACCCGTGTTATGTACAGACCCATGGCCAAAACAGTCAGCCAGCTTGAAGGCTTTGACCATTGCCGCCGTGGCGCCCCGGAGCGAGTATTCCACCCATTCGGACCGTTCAAGGAAACCATAATGCAGATTGAAAACAAGATCTTCCTGGTCAGCGGCGGCGCTTCCGGCCTCGGCGCGGCGACCGCCCGGATGTTGATCGATGCGGGGGCCAAGGTGATGCTGGTGGACCTCAATGCGGATGCGGTGGCGGCCAAGGCCCGGGAGCTTGGGGATAACGCCCGCAGCGCCGTCGCGGATATCAGCCAGGAAGCGGCAGCCGAGGCCGCCGTGCAGGCCACGGTTGCAGCGTTTGGCGGGTTGCATGGGTTGGTCAATTGCGCCGGCGTGGTGCGTGGCGAAAAAATCCTCGGCAAGGAGGGCCCCCATGCGCTGGCCAGCTTCGCCCAGGTGATCAACGTCAACCTGATCGGCAGCTTCAACCTGCTGCGCCTGGCGGCGGCGGCCATTGCGCAGACCGAGGCGAATGCCGACGGCGAGCGCGGCGTGATCATCAATACCGCTTCGGTGGCGGCCTTTGACGGGCAGATCGGCCAGGCCGCCTATGCCGCGTCCAAAGGTGCGATTGCCAGCCTCACGCTGCCGGCCGCGCGTGAACTCGCGCGCGTTGGCATTCGCGTAATGACCATCGCCCCTGGCATTTTCGAAACGCCGATGATGGCCGGCATGACCCCGCAGGTACGCGAATCCCTGGCCGCGGGCGTGCCGTTCCCGCCACGCCTGGGCAAACCCGACGAATACGCCGCGCTGGTGCGGCACATCATTGAAAACAGCATGCTCAATGGCGAGGTGATCCGTCTCGACGGCGCCCTGCGCATGGCGGCCAGGTAAGGAGGTTTTTCCATGACAGATCCCATCGTTATCGTCAGCGCCGTGCGTACGCCCATGGGCGGGTTCCAGGGCGACCTCAAGAGCCTGACCGCGCCGCAGCTGGGCGCCGCCGCGATTCGCGCCGCAGCCGAGCGTGCCGGTATCGCCCCGGATGCCGTGGACGAAGTCTTGTTTGGCTGCGTACTGCCCGCAGGCCTCGGCCAGGCACCTGCACGCCAGGCGGCCCTGGGTGCCGGGCTGGACAAGGCTACGCGTTGCACCACCCTCAACAAGATGTGCGGCTCAGGCATGCAGGCAGCGATCCTGGGCCACGACGCACTGATGGCCGGCAGCGTTGACGTGGTCATCGCCGGGGGCATGGAAAGCATGTCCAACGCCCCGTATCTGCTGGACCGTGCGCGCAGCGGCTATCGCATGGGCCACGGCAAGGTGCTCGACCATATGTTCCTCGATGGCCTGGAAGACGCCTACGATAAAGGCCGCCTGATGGGCACCTTTGCCGAGGACTGCGCGCTGCATAATAGTTTCAGCCGTGAAGCTCAGGACGCATTCGCCATCGCCTCGCTGACCCGCGCGCAAGAGGCCATTACCCATGGCAACTTTGCCGCAGAGATCGTTCCGTTGCAGGTTACCGTGGGCAAAGAGCAGAAGACCATCCTGCATGATGAGCAGCCGCCCAAGGCCAGGCTGGACAAAATCGGCAGCCTGAAACCCGCGTTCCGCGAAGGCGGCACGGTGACGGCGGCCAACTCCAGTTCGATCTCGGACGGCGCGGCGGCCTTGTTGCTGATGCGTCAGTCCGAGGCCGAGAAACGCGGGCTCAAGCCCTTGGCAGTGATTCACGGGCATGCGGCCTTCGCCGATGAGCCGGGACTGTTCCCGGTAGCGCCGGTGGGGGCTATCCGCAAACTGATGACCCGGACCGGCTGGAATCTGGATGACGTTGACCTGTTCGAGATCAACGAAGCCTTTGCGGTGGTGAGCCTGGTGACCATGAGCAAACTGCAGATCCCCCACGCCAAGGTCAACATCCACGGCGGTGCCTGCGCCCTGGGCCATCCGATCGGCGCCTCCGGTGCGCGGATCCTGGTGACCCTGCTCTCGGCCCTGCGCCAGAACGGTCTCAAGCGTGGCGTTGCCGCCATCTGCATTGGCGGCGGTGAAGCCACGGCCATGGCCGTCGAATGCCTGTATTGAGGAACCCCGATGCTGCCCAATGACGAACAGCTGCAAATCAGCGACGCGGCCCGGCAATTCGCCCAGGAGCGCCTGAAACCCTTCGCCGCCGAATGGGACCGCGAACACCGCTTTCCCAAGGAAGCCATCGCTGAAATGGCCGAACTGGGCTTTTTCGGGATGCTGGTGCCGGAACAGTGGGGCGGTTGCGACACCGGCTACCTGGCCTACGCCATGGCGCTGGAAGAAATCGCCGCCGGCGACGGTGCCTGCTCCACCATCATGAGCGTGCACAACTCGGTCGGCTGCGTGCCGATCCTCACGTTCGGCAACGACCAGCAGAAAGCGCAGTTCCTCGAGCCCCTGGCCAGCGGCGCCATGCTCGGCGCCTTTGCCCTCACAGAGCCCCAGGCCGGCTCCGACGCCAGCGGCCTGAAAACCCGCGCGCGCCTGGACGGCGACCACTACGTGCTCAACGGCTGCAAGCAGTTCATTACGTCCGGGCAGAACGCCGGGGTGGTGATTGTGTTTGCCGTGACCGACCCGGAGGCCGGCAAGCGCGGGATCAGCGCGTTTATCGTGCCGACCGATTCGCCGGGCTACAGCGTGGCGCGGATCGAAGACAAACTCGGCCAGCATGCCTCCGATACCTGCCAGGTCCTGTTTGAGGACCTGAAGGTGCCCGTCGCCAACCGGCTTGGGCAGGAGGGCGAAGGCTACCGGATTGCCCTGGCCAACCTCGAAGGCGGCCGCGTGGGCATTGCCTCGCAGGCAGTGGGCATGGCCCGTGCCGCGTTTGAAACGGCCCGCGATTATGCCCGCGAGCGCGAAAGCTTCGGCAAGCCCATCATCGAACACCAGGCGGTAGCCTTCCGCCTGGCAGACATGGCCACGCAGATCGCGGTCGCCCGGCAAATGGTGCATCACGCCGCCGCCCTGCGCGACAGCGGCAAGCCCGCGCTGGTGGAAGCCTCGATGGCCAAGCTGTTTGCCTCGGAAATGGCCGAAAAAGTCTGCTCCGCCGCCTTGCAAACCCTGGGCGGTTACGGTTACCTGAACGACTTTCCCCTTGAGCGGATCTACCGCGACGTGCGGGTCTGCCAGATTTACGAAGGCACCAGCGATATCCAGCGCATGGTCATCTCACGCAATCTCTAAGGAGCCACTACATGAGTTACGAAACCATTTTGCTCGACGTCCAGGGCCGCGTGGGGCTGATTACCCTTAATCGCCCGCAAGCCTTGAACGCCCTGAACGCGCAACTGGTCAGCGAGTTGAACCACGCGCTGGACGGGCTGGAAGCCAACCCCGAGATCGGCTGCATCGTGCTGACCGGTTCGAAGAAGGCCTTCGCCGCCGGTGCCGATATCAAGGAAATGGCCGAGCTGACCTACCCGCAGATCTACCTCGACGACCTGTTCAGCGACAGTGACCGTGTGGCCAACCGCCGCAAACCGATCATTGCCGCCGTCAATGGCTTCGCCCTCGGCGGCGGTTGTGAACTGGCCCTGATGTGCGACTTTATCCTGGCCGGTGACAACGCCAAGTTCGGCCAGCCCGAAATTAACCTTGGCGTATTGCCGGGCATGGGCGGCACCCAGCGCCTGACCCGCGCGGTCGGCAAGGCCAAGGCCATGGAAATGTGCCTGACCGGGCGCTTTATCGACGCGGTTGAAGCCGAGCGCTGCGGGATCGTCGCGCGAATCGTGCCGGCCGATGAGCTGCTGGAAGAAGCGCTGAAAGTTGCCACCCTGATCGCCGGCAAGTCGGTGCCGATCAGCATGATGGTCAAGGAAAGCGTGAACCGCGCGTTTGAAGTGAGCCTGTCCGAAGGCGTGCGCTTCGAGCGCCGGGTGTTCCACGCGGCGTTCGCGACGCAGGATCAGAAGGAGGGCATGGCGGCGTTCGTGGCCAAGCGGGCGCCGGAGTTCAAGGACAAGTAACCCGTTCTCAAGAACTGTGGAGATCAAAATGTGGGAGCTGGCTTGCCTGCGATGCAGACGACTCGGTTCATCAGTCTCACCGAGGCGATGCCATCGCAGCATAGGTATCTACACAACTTTCGACGGTGTGTGGCGAGGGCGGCCTACGGGCCGACCGTTTTCTGGGGTTTGACCGAGTACATATCCGTTGCTGCGGTAACGGCGGCTTAGGGTTCCGCCCTTACGGCGGGTCACTTTCGAAAAGCGCGAAAGTAACCAAATGTATGGTCAGCCCACCTTTTGCTATCCAGTCACGATGAACGGTAAATCAGGCTTGCGCTAATGTATCCGGGCTCCTTGTGAGCGCGGGTACACGCTCGGCCCTTGATGAGTATTCGCTCCTGCCTGTCCTTAAAAGCGCTTCAGCTGCGAAAGCTGCTTTGGTTATCAGGTTCTCAGCCAGGATGTCTGCCGTTTATCGTCATCAGCTACTGACGTCGCAAAAGCTGGTGGTAAAGCCGGATTATGCGGTGGCATGCCCGTTGTAGGTGCCACCTTTGGTCAATAGCGCCCAGACAATCCTGGCCATTTTATTAGCCAGCGCACAGGCAACTTTGTTGAGCGGTTTTCGAGCTAATAGACTTCTGGCCCAGACCCCAAGGGCATCGTTTCGTTTATCGATTCGATAAAGCAGGGTTTGGGCGCCCTGCATCAGCAAGGTTCGCAAATACCTGTCCCCACGCTTGCTGATACCCAGGAGAGTGGTTTGCCCTCCAGTCGAGTATTGCCGCGGCACCAACCCTAAGGACGCCGAAAAATCTCGGGACGATTTATACATCGAAGCGTCCCCGACATCGGCCACCAGCGCGCTAGCGATGAGGGGGCCGATGCCGGGGATGCTCTGTAATCTTTTGCCGGCGTCACTCCCATTTACTTGCTGCTTGATCTCGGTATCCAGCGCTTTGATTTCGCGAGTCAATTGACGAATGTCATCAAGCATCCGACTAATAGCCTGCCGCAGGCGCAGAGGTAGATTGTGCTCTTCCATCAATGCAGGAACCCGCTCCAACGCAGCATAGCCGGCGGGAAAGATAACGCCAAACTCAAGTAAGAACCCGTGCACCTGGTTGATCACTCCAGTGCGTCGACTCACCAGTGATTTACGCAGTTTATGCACGGTCGACAGCACCTGCTGGTCAACTGATTTCACCTGTACACATCGCGTTCTGGGACGTGATGCGGCTTCGCAAATAGCCTCGGCATCAATGAAGTCGTTCTTGTTGCCGGTGACGTAAGCCTTCACATGCTGCGGCGCAATCAGTTGGACCTGATGACCGAGCTTGGTGATTTCTCTGGCAAGAAACTGTGATCCGCCACAGGATTCCATGGCAACTTTGCAGGGTGGCATTTGTGCAAGTAATGGCAGCAACTGTCGGCGATTGAGCTTCTTGCGCAATACCTGATGGCCTTGTGCGTCTTGGCCGTGCAAGTGGAAGCTGTTCTTGCCAATGTCGATGCCTAGAAGCGTTACGCTGTTCATGAGAAAGCCTCCTCAAGAAAAGTGAGAACCCCAGTAGTTTAGACCTGAGGTTCTCGCCGGGCTGACCATCTCATTAGCGCTCTTGCCCCAGATCAAGATCAAAAACAAAGCGCGGCGACCTTAGAGCCGACCGGTATTCATGTCGAACTCGGTTCAAAATGTGGGAGCTGTCGAGCCCCAGCGAGGCTGCGAAGGCGGCGGCACTGCTGGCATTTTTTTCGCCTGATCCACCGCTTTCGCAGCCTCGCTAAAGCTCGACAGCTCCCACAGGGGATGAAGTCAGCCTCTGAAAGTTGTGTAGATACCCATGGCCATCGCAGGCAAGCCAGCTCCCACATGTCAGTTATAGCTGGTAATTTTTCAGTTCCCTGGCAATCACCATCCGCTGAATCTCGCTGGTGCCCTCGTAAATCTGTGTAATCCGCGCATCCCGGTAATAACGCTCCACCGGGTAGTCCTCCAGGTATCCATAGCCGCCGTGAATCTGCATGGCTGACGAGCAGACCTTCTCGGCCATTTCCGAGGCAAACAGCTTGGCCTGGGACGCTTCGGACAGGCACGGCTTGCCCGCGCTGCGCAGGCGGGCCGCATGCAGGATCAACAAACGCGCAGCGTTGAGCTGGGTTTGCATGTCGGCCAGCAGGTTGGCCACGCTCTGGTGCTCGATGATCGCCTGCTTGAACTGCACGCGGTCACGCGCATAGGCCAAGGCGGCCTCGAACGCAGCACGGGCAATGCCCAGTGCCTGGGCGGCGATGCCGATGCGACCGCCTTCCAGGTTGGACAGGGCGATGGCCAGGCCTTTGCCGCGCTCACCCAACAGGTTCGCTTCGGGGACGCTGCACTGGTTAAGGGTGACCGCGCAGGTGTCGGAGGCACGGATGCCCATCTTGTGTTCGGTGCGATCCACCACGAAGCCCGGTGTATCGGTCGGGACGAGAAACGCCGAAAGGCCTTTTTTGCCCAGCTCAGGGTCGGTCACGGCGAACACGATGGCGAGCTTGGCGCGCTTGCCATTGCTGACAAACTGCTTGGCGCCGTTGATCACCCACTGGCCGTCGCGCAGCTCGGCACGGGTGCGCAGGTTGTGCGCTTCAGAACCGGCCTGGGGTTCGGTCAGGCAGAAGCATCCGATGGTCTGGCCACTGGCGAGATCGGCCAGCCAGGTTTGCTTCTGTGCGTCTGTGCCGTAGTTGAGGATGGGCCCGCAACCCACTGAATTATGGATACTCATCAGTGCGCCAGCTGCACCGTCTCCGGCGGAAATCTCTTCGACGGCGAGGGCATACGCGACGTAGTCGACATAGGTGCCGCCCCATTCTTCCGGCACCACCATGCCCAGCAGGCCGAGCTCGCCCATTTTCGCCACCAGGGCGTCGTCGATCCAGCCAGCTTTCTCCCAGGCCTGCGCATGGGGGGCGATTTCACCCCGGGCAAAGTCGCGCGCCATGTCGCGGATCATCACTTGTTCTTCTGTATATTCAATGTCTTGCATGGCTTAGTTCACTACCTTCGTGAGGTGATCGAAGAAGCTTTGCACATGGCTCGGGTTCAGCTCGTGCAAGGTGGGTGGGCTCCAGCGCGGGGTCTTGTCTTTGTCGATAATCAAGGCGCGCACGCCTTCGATCAGGTCGCCGCGTTCGAACCACTGGCGGTCCAGGTGCAGTTCCAGGGCGAAACATTGCTCCAGGGGCAGGCGACGGCCACGGCGCAGCATCTCCAAGGTGACGGCCATGGCCAGCGGCGAGCGGGTTTTCATCAAGTTGGCGGTGGTCAGCCCCCATTCGCGGCTGTCGGCGACGGTCACTTGCTGCAACTGCTCAACGATGCTTGCGACATCCGGCAGCGCGAAGAAGTGATCGATGGCGGGGCGCAAGGCGGCCAGCGGCGCATCGGGCAGTCGCTGCACGGCGAGTTTAGCCAGCACGCCCTGCAAGTCCTTGAGCGGCGAGCCATGCCATTGCAAGCCGTCGAGCTTGCGGTCGAGGTCGGCGAACCTGGCGCTTTCCAGGTACCAGTCAGCCAGGCCACAATAGAGCGCGTCGGCGGCGCGAATCTGCACCCCGGTAACCCCCAGGTAGATCCCCAGCTCGCCAGGAACGCGCGGCAGGAAATAGCTGCCGCCCACGTCAGGGAAGTAACCGATGCCCACTTCCGGCATCGCCAGGCGACTGCGCTCAGTGACGACGCGCAAATCCGCGCCTTGCACCAGGCCCATGCCGCCGCCCAGGACAAACCCGTCCATCAGCGCCAGGACCGGCTTGCGGTAATGGTGGATGGCCAGGTCCAGTGCGTATTCCTCGACGAAGAAGTCCTGATGCAGGGTATCGCCGTTCTTGAAGCTGTCGTACAGCGAACGAATATCACCGCCCGCGCAGAAAGCCTTGTCGCCAGCGCCGCGCAGCACCACGGCATATACCTGCGGGTCGTCGGCCCATGCCTGTAGCTGCGAAGCCATGCTGCGCACCATCTGCAGGGTGATGGCATTCAAGCCGGCGGGGCGGTTGAGGGTGAGGTGGCCGATATGGTTACGGACCTCGGCGAGCACTTCGTCCTGAAGCGTTTCTGCGTGGCATGCCTCGGATGAAACCTGAGCAGTCATCGATAACTCCCTGCTTTTATTGTCTTTATCAAGATGTTCGCGAGCGAACTCTCTCGTGATCGTACCAGCGCAAATTTGCCCAGTACAACCTTCAATCATGCAGGTCGTTTTTGCATTTATGCAGAGGTGCCGGACTGCGTGAAATGGTTCGCCAACGCTTCGGCGCAAAGCAGGAGGGCGCGTCTGGCCTGCGGGTTCGCAGCGGGGTAGTTAATAAAACCGTGGCGCATGCCTGGATACTCCTTGTGACGCACTGGCACACCAGCTTTTTTCAGGCTGCGCGCGAAAGCGCGTCCTTCGTCGCGCAGCAAGTCACAACCGGCGGTTATGATCAGCGTAGCAGGCAAAGTGTTGAAACAGGTGTCCCGCGCAGGCGAGAGCCAAGGGTGAGCCAGAGGCACGCCCGGCGGCACGTAGTGACCCAGGTAGCCATCCAACTTGTCGGCGGTCAGGCCGAAGCCGTCGGCGAATTGCTTTCGGGAACGATTGCGCGCCAGGCAGTCGAGCACCGGGTATAGCAGCAACTGGAAACCTATTTTGGGGCCCCCCAGATCCCTGGCGATCTGGCCAATCACGGCAGCCAGCCCCCCACCGGAGCCACCGCCTGCGACTGCCATGTTTGAGGGGGCCAGTCCCAAGCCGGCGCCTTCACGTGCTATCCATTCGGTAGCGGCGTAGCAGTCTTCCACCGCTCGGGGAAAACGACGCTCGGGCGGGCGGGCATAGTGCACGGCCACCACTGCGCAGCCGGCCCACTCACACATGAGTCGGCAGAAGCTGTCATGGGTGTCCAGATCGCCCGCAACCCAGCCGCCACCGTGGAAAAACATCAGCACCGGCGCCGGATCCGGATGCGCCGGTCGATACAGCCTGACCGGCAGGGGCCGGCCATGAGCGGTGAGCGTGATATCGCTTACCCGCATGACCACTGCATCGCGTACCGCCTGGCGCTCATGGGCCACGTTCATGATTGGCCAACCGCCGCTTGAGCTTCGATTTCAATCAGGAAAGCAGGTTCTATCAGCGCCTTTACGCAGAGCAACATCGTTGTCGGTTCGCAGCCATTAAAAAACTGCTTGTGGGCTTTGAGGATTTTCTGCCACAGCGCCATATCAGTGGTGTACATGCGCGTGGCAACCACGCGGGTACGATCGGTGCCCAACTGTTTGAGCGCGGCTTCGATGATCTCCAGGCACCGTAGGGTCTGACGATAGACATCGCCCTCGGCAAACGGCTTGCCTTGCTCGTCGAACGCGACGGTGCCGCTGGTCATGAAGAGGCCGCCGGCGCGCAGCGCACGGCAGTAGCCACCTTTCTTTTCCCAGGGCGCCGCGGAAAAACAACGGGTAATAGCATCGGCGGCGGGAGCCAAATCCACCTGAATCCGACTCAAGCCGCGAAACTGCAGGCTGTTGTCACGCCAGCGCGGCGGCTGCCATTTAATGAGGTGCATGTGCGGAAAGCGCCGCAACAGGGCGCTAAACAGAATATTGGCCTCCAGTTTGAAAAGCAGCCGGCCCATGCAGAAATGCGGGCCGCGCCCAAACGCCAAGTGATCTTGCTTCGCCCGCTTGAGGTTGAACTGATCAGGGCGGGAAAAGTGCGCTGGATCGCGATTGGCTGCCGCCCGCACCAGAAACACCAAATCGCCTCGGCGCATCGTTTTATCGTGCAGTACCACGTCCTCAGCCAGCACTCGATGACTGAGCTGGCCGGCAGGGCAAATACGCAGTGCCTCTTCGATAGCCGCGTCCAGCAGAAAATCAGGATTCTCTCTGACTGCCGTCCACCTTTGAGGCTTGTCCAGCAGGTAGAACAAGATGATCCCCAATTGATCGGCACTGGTGGTGGTGGCCGCAACCAGGACGAATGCCAGTTGGGCCAAGCCGTCTTCCTCGCTCATGCCCGACTCTTCAGCGGCGGTGATGACGTGACTGACCAGGTCGTTACCGGGCGCGAGTCGGCGTTGACCAATGAGCCCGGAAAAATAGCCGTACATCTCTTCGATGGCCTGCAGCGCCTGTTTGGGGCCATAAGCCGGGTCGGTGCTGCCCACCATGCACACGATAATGGCGTCGGTCCAGCCCCTGATTCTCAACGCGTCTTCGGCTGGAATACGGAACAAATGCGCCAGAATCAATGCGGGGATCTTGTTGAACAGCTCAACCATCATTTCCGGACGAGGGCTCAACTGCGTCAGTTGGTCGTCGACAATCTGCTGAATCGCAACTCCAAGCGCCTCGATAGAGCTCGGGCTGAAGGTTTTTCCCAAGACTCTACGGCCTGCCTCATGCTCCTCGCCGTCCAACGAATACATCCAGCGGGACGCTTTCTCGACAAAAGGTTCCAGCACCGCGCGTGTTGCCTTGGATAGCTGTGCGTCCGCCAGTTGGCGCATGCGATTGGATGAGTAACGTTTAGCATCCACCTGCGCGGCGCTGACGTCACCGAACCGGGTGAGCAGCCAAGCCTTGTGGTGCTCGCACCAGTGCACCGGGTCGTGCACGCGCAGCCAGGCGAAGGCCGGATACGGATCGCGAATGATGTTCGGATCGGAGAAGTTGGGTGGAATCTGGAGGGCCATTTCATTGCTCCTCATACAATGGACGCGTGAATTGACGGATGTAACCAGGCGCATCGATCATCGCGCTGATCAGCACCTGGGGCGGTTTAAGCAGGCCGGCCAGGTGCACAACTTGCTGTTGGGTGGCGTGCTGGCTGAGGGTGTCGGCACCGGTACCCAGCCAGGCATGCAACGGTAGGCGCAATACTTGGATCAGGTCGGCAAGCGTTTCGCGATCCAGCAACTGCCGGCTTTCGACTTCCTGAATAATCAGGTCCAGTGCCCTGGCGTAGGCCATGCCCACGGCTTGTTGATGGGTGTACCCGTCGTCGGCCTTTGCGCATTGCGAGACAATCTTCGCTTCGACCCACTGGCCAAGATTGGTCGGCGTGCTACCGACAAAGCGTGGCCGCGCCAACGCATCCTTGATGATCTGGTAGGCCATCACTGAGCTGTCACCGGCAAAGGTATTGGCGACTTCGCAGTCCATGCGCTGTGTAACGATCTGGTTGTAATGGTGAAAGCCTTGGGAGCCGCACAGCTCACGGGACAGGGCGATCACGTCGAGCCCCAGCCAGGCGCCGACTGCCTTGTCCAGTGCCGCCAATATGTGCAGCTCTTTGCGTCGTTGGGGCTGGGCCCAATGCGCCTCGAAGCGCTTGCGTACGGCTTGCTCCAGGTATTTGAGCGCGAAGGCCTTGAGCTGTATGGCGTAGAGGCGCTGGCGGAACAGCGGCTGGTTCAAGAGCGGCTTTCGGCCATCTGCGCCGTGGACCAGCCGGTGCCGGGCGAACCGATACCCCAAGTGCGCCGCCAGGCCCGCACTATGGCGTATGCCCGCCATGAACAACAGGCGCTCTTGAAGGAAGGTCTTCAACGAATCAATGAAGCGTTCAGCCAGCGACAGGTCGCTGACAAAGGCGCCGTCGTCGGTAAAGTGTGCGTGCCGTTGCAACAGTGCATCCATCGGAATGGCCATGTGGTCGAAGCGGATCGCGGCGACTTGATTGGCGTGGATACCACCCTTGGGATCGCAGGCCATTACCCGAACCCCCTCTTGGAGGCGGCCGTTTTCCCGTTTACGAATCACCACGCGAAACCAGTGATGCCCCTGGTCCTCGCCGTCAACAATCAGGCGCGCAATCACCATCACCACCTGCGCCGCACGCAACGCGTTGCCTATCCAGCATTTGCAGGCTTGAGGGGAAGGGGAATGGAGGATCAGGCAGTGGCGCTTACGATCATAGGTCACTTGGGTTTGCACGTGGCGCACGTCGGTGCCCACGCCCACTTCCGTACAGCCGAAGGCATAGACCTTGCGCAGGTGCAGGGCTTCGTCACGATAGCGCGCCACTTGGCGGGGGCTGGCGTGGTTGAACAGCGCATCGACGGCGATCATATGGTCGACAATCGAGGAGTGCAGTGCGTAGTCGAATGCGCCCAGCCAGCCCATGATTTCGCAGAGTTTGGCGAACTCCCGTTGCCGCGACTGCCCCAGCCACAGCTCATTATTGATGGCGCCGCTATCAAAAATCGCATGCATGCGCTGGATGGTCAGGTCCATATAGGCCTGAAGGCCGAGATGATGACGTTGTCGCGGCTCAAACAGCGTGGAACTGAACAGCGCTTTAAGCGTGGCGTCCATGGCCGGGCTCTCCCGTTTCCAACATTGACTGTCGAAACACTTGAGCAGGAGCGCCGGCAAGGCGAGTGGCGTGAGGGGGTAACGGAAGTGACCGATACACGACGACGCCCAATGTACATTGGGCCATAGCCAGACATTCCTTTGTCTTCGCTACTGGAATAACGCGGATCCAGACGTCAGGGTGAACAGCAGACAACTTCAAGTGGTGTAGTTACTCTAGTCCGCACACGACCCATTGCAAGGCGCGGCATTCGCCGTCTGTCGCCCGTGTCATACCACCCGACTGGCCAGCACTTCCCCGATGCTCCGGCGCCTGGCATGGGTTTCCGCTGCGTGGATCAATTGTTCAAGCTCGGTGGGCTCCACGTCGTAGAACCGCTCCATTTCAGCCAGCGCCAGTTTCAAATCGGCGGCGGTGATGGCGGGGTCGCTACCGGCGTTGGGGTTGACCAGGAGTGCGGCCGGTGATTCGGCGGCGCCTTTGGGGTAGCGCGTGCGGGTGGCGTTGTTGTACGCCAGCGCACAGGCCAGCAAGCCACCGGCGCCCAGCAGCACGGCGCCCAGTTCGTACCAGCCGAGGGCGGCGGAGGCGGGGTCGGCCAATACCAGCGTCATGGCCAGGCCGCCGGCCGGTGGGTGCAGGCAGCGCAGCCAGCACATCAATATCACCGTCATGCCCGCCGCCAGGCAAGCGCCGCCCAGGGACGGCCCCAGCACGCGGGCGACCAGCAAGGCCACCACGCCGGCGCACAGGTAGCTGCCGATGATCGACCAAGGCTGCGCCAGCGCACCCGATGAGACGGCGAACAACAACACGGCTGAGGCGCCGAGCGGGCCGAGCAGGTGCAGCGCGACGTCCATGCCGAACGCTTTGGAGCACAGCCAGACACTGAACAGGGTACCCAGGGCCATGCCGATAGCGGCACGGCTCCATTCGGTGGGGCGGGTGTTGATAGCAGCGGGAAACCAGCGAGCGAGCATTGAAAGGGGTTCCATAAACAGCGGGCAAAAAAAAGGCTTGTCTGGTTGCCCGGAAAAGCCCTTTGAAAGTTCCAGCATTTGGGGGAAGGAACTTGCGCAGTGTGGCGCCCCTGAAGAGCGCGCGCCAATGCATATTAATGAAGGTTGAATGCAAAAATAATGAGCTGTAACGGCGTCAACTGGACAGCGGGCAACAGATCTTACCCAGCACGCGAATTCTGGTGTCCTCATCCAGGAAGCGTCTTTGAAGGTTTTCCTGGAGGCCTGGCTCACTGGCCAGCGGGCCCTTCAGCGCGACCAAGGCATCGCGTAATCCTCGCAGGCGGTCCAGTGGCGGTAACGGCACGTCGCCAACAGATACTTGGGCATGGGCCAGGGAAGGGTTGTCTAGCGAAACATCATCTGGCACGGCGTCATCCTCTCGTCCTTGTGGGCACCCATGGCCTGTGGCGGTCAATAAATACCGCACCGAGGCGAGTTTACCGTCGGGTTTTGCGCGCTGGAAAGGGAAAAGGCACCAGCCATTACGTAAAGCTGCGTAGGAAATTTCTGCGCCGCGAGCGCCAGTACAGACTTCAAGGCTGCGCAGTCTTGTCCAGGTGCAGCAGCACGTAAGGGGTGCGGTCAAACGCTCCGGACAGGGTCGGGGTGATGGTGCGAAAGCGCGGGTCTGCCAAACCTTCATAGTCCGCTTCGCTCATCACCAGCCAGGCGGGGCCCTGGATCGGTTTAAGGTCGGCGGCCTGTTGGGTAAACAACGGCACCTGGTCGCAGTCGAGGTTGACCATGTACTTGATGGCCTTGGCGTCTTTGCCCAAACCGTGCAGGACCACCGGCGCCCGCTGCTGCATCACCTGTTCATGCACTTGAAGGGTAAAGGTGCGGGTGTCATAGACACTGCGCAGCAGTGGCTCGACCACCAGGATATAGGTGCCCCACACCGCCAGTACCGCCACAAAGGCGGGGCCGACCGGCCGCAGGCGCGCCTTGAGCAACATCAACAGTGCCAGGGCCTGCAGCGCCGCAAGCACGCCGAACGTCCAGCCCAGAGCGTTCAATTGTTCCGGGTAGCGCGCACGTGCGATTAACAGGCTGGCGATCAACAGGGTCGGCAACAGCGTCCAGATCCCCAGCATCAGCCCACGCAACCCGGCGAACAGCCGCCCGTGCGCGACGTGGAACGGATACGCCGCAATAATCGCCGCCATGGGCAGCATCGGCAGCACATAACGCGCCTTTTTCGCCTGGGGAATGGACAGGCCGAGCATGACCAGCAGCCCCGCCGCCGCGCAGTACCCCACCAGCCGCAACGCCGGCCCCGGCGCTCGTCGCCCGCTGATCAGCATGGCCAACAACACCAGCAGGGCCATCGGATACGCCATGGCGGCGTTGCCCAGGGAGCTGGTGAAGTAATACAGCACGCCACTGGAGCCTTCGCTGCCATCCATGCGCCCCAGAAACTGCATGCGGATCACGTCCCGCATGAAGCTTTCGCCGCCGCTGAGTTTGGCCATCAGCAACAGCAGGCCAACACAGGCCACCAGCAAGGCCAGCGCCAACAAGCCAAAACTGATGAGCTGGCGCCATTGGCGGTTGAGCAGGTAGTAACTGCACAGCATGCCCGTTGGAACGACCAGGCCAATCGGCCCTCGCACCGCAAAGCCGAGGATCAGCAGCAGGTACACCCAATGCAGGCGCTTGGCCGCACCGAGGTGGTCATGGGCATAACCCAGGTAGAACACCGCCAAGGCAATCGCTGCCAGCATCTGGTCGAGGGACACCGCGCGGGTTTCGCTGATAAACGTGCTGCTGAGCAACAATATCGCGATGCTCAACACGCCCCAGCGCTGGGAGTAGGGCGCCGTCAGGCGATACACCAGGGTGACGATCGACGCCGAGGCAACCGCCGTGGGCAACCAGGCGGTGAGGCTGGTGACCTCGCCAAAGGGCAATGACAACAACCAGGTCAGCAGCGTCGAAGTGGCCAGGTAATCCGCATAAGGCTGCCCATAGGTGGTGGGAAAAAAGCCTGGCCCATGGCGCAGCATCTCCTGGGCGAACAGCACGAAGCGTGAGTCGAAGCCAATGATCGCCTGGTGCCAACTGCCGGCGATAAACAGCAACAACGCCAGCAATCCCAACCCAAGGGATTGGCGGCGGATCGTCGGGCTCAGCAGGGGCGGTCGATCTTTATTCACCTATCAGGCTTCCACAACCTGCGGCAGCCACTGCTGCTGGGGAATCGGCAACTGGCAGGAGTCGCCACGGCCGATCGGGTAATACTGGAAGCCCTTGCGTGCCAGGCGTTCGCCGTCGTAGAGGTTACGTCCGTCAAAGATCACCGGGGTTTTCAGGCGCTGGTGGATCAGGTCGAAGTCCGGCGCCTTGAACTGTTGCCATTCAGTGCAGACGATCAGCGCATCGGCGCCGGTCAAGGTCGACTCCGGCGTCCCCATCAGCATCAGGCGCGTTTCGTCCGCGTAGAGGCGCTGGGTTTCCTGCATGGCTTCCGGGTCGAAGGCGCGGACGTTGGCGCCGGCGGCCCACAATGCTTCCATCAGCACGCGGCTGGGGGCATCGCGCATGTCGTCGGTGTTGGGCTTGAACGCCAGGCCCCACAGGGCAAAGGTCTTGCCGCGCAGGTTACCCTGGAAGAACGCATTGATGCGTTCGAACAATTTGCTCTTCTGGCGCTGGTTGATCGCTTCCACCGCCTCGAGCAAGTCGCTGGAGCAGTTGGCCTGCTTGGCGCTGTGGATCAGGGCGCGCATGTCCTTGGGGAAGCATGAGCCGCCGTAGCCGCAGCCGGGGTAGATAAAGTGATAACCGATGCGCGAGTCGGCGCCGATGCCAAGACGCACGGCTTCGATGTCGGCGCCCAGGTGTTCGGCCAGCTCGGCGATCTGGTTGATAAAGCTGATCTTGGTGGCCAGCATGCAATTGGCGGCGTATTTGGTCAGCTCGGCGCTGCGCAGGTCCATGAAGATGATGCGGTCATGGTTGCGGTTGAACGGCGCGTACAGGTCGCGCATCACCTCGCGCACTTCTTCACGTTCACAGCCGATGATGATGCGGTCCGGGCGGCGGCAGTCGGCGACCGCCGAGCCTTCCTTGAGGAATTCCGGGTTGGAGACGATATCGAACTCCAGGTGCCGGCCAGCCAGGTGCAGGGCCTTTTCGATGTGCGCACGCAGAGTGTCACCGGTGCCGACGGGCACGGTGGATTTCTCTACCAGAATGACCGGGTCCCTGCGGTGCCGGGCCACCGCATCGCCCACCGACAGCACGTACTTCAAGTCAGCCGAGCCATCTTCGTCCGAAGGCGTACCCACGGCGATAAACAGCACCTCGCCATGTTCGACGGCCAGCTTCTCGTCAAAGGTGAAATGCAGGCGCCCGCTCTCCAGGTTCTCCCTTACCATCGCCGCCAGCCCCGGCTCGAAGATGCTCACATGGCCCTGCTGCAACAGCTTGACCTTGTTCTGGTCGACGTCCATGCAGATAACATCGTGACCGACTTCGGCTAATACGGTGGCCTGTACCAGACCGACGTAACCACTACCAAATACACTGATTTTCATGGGGTATTCCTGGGACTTGTAGCGCTAGCACGACGAGAGTTGATAACCAACACACCGAAGATGACAAACGCCACCCCCAGGGTCTTTGAAACGGAAAATTGTTCATTGAACACCGGCAGGCTGGCCGCCAGCAGGTACACCAGCGCATAACTGACACTCAGTAACGAATAGGCGCGGCCCAGGGGCAGGTGCTTGAGTGCGCCAAGCCAGCAGAGCATCGATAGCGCGTAGGCCAGGATCGCCAGGATCACCACGCCAAGGGCGCCGGGGTCGATACCGCCGTTGTTGAAAGCGCTCAGCCATGCGTTGGGCAGCGGCAGGCGCGTCATGCTCCAGCGCATGCCCAGTTGGGCGGCGCTGACCAGGCCGACACTGCCCAAAGCCAGGGCAAAACCTTGAACCCGGCTCATACGTGGCGCCCGAGCAGCACGACACCGCCGATCACCAGCGCCACGCCCAACCAATGACGGCCATCAATGGGCTCATCAAACACAAAGCGCGCCACCAGCGTGACCAGCACAAAATTCAGGCTGAGCATGGGGTAGGCAACGCCCACTTCCAGGCGCTGCAACACCAGCAGCCACACCAGCAGGCCCAGTCCCAGGCACGCCAGCGCCGACCATAACCAGGGCGAGCGCAGTTTCAGCGTCCAGCTATCCGGCAGGTCGCGCCAGCTTTCCACGGCGAATTTCTGCGAGACCTGGCCCATGCACGTCAGCAGGCACGCGGCCAATAACAGCAGCAGTGTGATCAAGGCGTCACCTGCGGGAAAATCAGGATCACGATGTTGCCCTGTTCATAGCGCTTACCATCGTTGGGCAGCAAGGCGACTTCGGCCCGCTCATCCTCACCTTTTACCCGCATTACCACGCCGACCGAGCCCTTCTTGCGCGCCTCGTTCATCCATTGCTGGATTTGGGTGGTGTCCACCTGATGATGGCCGGCATCCGGGTAGGCGAGGCCGTATTTGACTTCGCCAACGGTGTTGTAGAGCGTCACGTCCGGGCGCGCCAGGCGCCATGCCAGCGCCGACGCCGCGCCCAGGTCATTGCTCAGCAGGGCGCTGGCCGGTTGCAGTTCCTGCAGGTGGTCAATGATGAATTGATCCGGGGTCTTGTTGTAGACCACCGAATGCGGCAATGCGGCCGGCAGCAACGCCGCCAACAGCCAACTGCCGATCACCGGCGCCGCCCACAGCCGTAAAGGCTGCGCCGCTTGCAGCAGGTTGACGAGTATCCAGCCGAACAACGCGGTGAACACCAGTACCAGGCTGAGGGTCTCCTGGCCGGGCGCGTAGACCGGCTTTTTCAATTGGAACCAGGTCAGGGCCAGCAGCACCACGGCGCCAATGATCAGGTTCAGCCAGCCGTTGATGCGCAAGGCCCGGTAACGGCCCTGGTTCAGTTTGCCAGCCAGGGTATTGCCCATCAGCAAGGCCAGCGGCAGCAGGCACGGCAGGATGTAGGCCGGCAGCTTGCCCTTGGCCAGGCTGAAGAATGCCAATGGCATCAACAGCCACAGCAGCACGAAGCCGATGTTCGCGCTGCGTTTGTCCCGCCAGGCCTGGCGCAGGGTAGACGGCAGCAACGCGATCCACGGCAGGCTGAACGCGACCAGCAGCGGCAGGTAATACCAGAACGGTTCGGCGTGCTGTGCGTTTTCGCCGGCAAAGCGCTGGATATGCTCGTGCCAGAAAAAGAAGTTCCAGTAATCGGGTTCCTGCAGGTGCACGGCCAGTGCCCATGGCAGGCTGACGATAATCGCCACCAACACGGCAACCAGTCCATAGCCCAGTAGTTCACGCAATCGCTTTTGCCAGATCGCGTAGGGCAGGGCGATCAATACCGGCAGCAACCAGGCCAGGAAGCCCTTGGTCATGAAGCCCATGCCACAGGCCAGGCCGAGCAATGCCCAGGACCCTAGCCGAGCGCTGCGCGTGGTGCTGTCGAAGCAAAACCACAAGGCTACGCCGGTGAGGTTCACCCAGAAGGTGAACTGCGGGTCGAGGTTGGCATAACCGCCCAGGGCCGCGACGCTGACAAAACTCATGTACAGCAGGCTGCTCACCAGGCTTTTCTGCGGGTCGTTCCACAACCGGCGCGACACCCAGTACACCAGGAGGATACTCAAGCCGGTGCTCAAGGCCGACGCAAAGCGCACGCCGAACAGGTTCTGCCCGAAGATCGCCTGGCCCAGCGCGATCATCCAGTAGCCCGCGGCGGGCTTTTCGAAGTAGCGAATGCCCATGAAGTGCGGCGCGGCCCACTTGCCGGTCAGCAGCATTTCCTGGCTGATCTGCGCGTAGCGGGTTTCATCCGGGATCCACAGGCCATGGGTGGCCAGCGGCAGCAGGTAAAACACAGCAAACGCCAGCAGCAACAAAGGCAGGGCCAGACGACGGATCATGCCCGTTGCACTCCAAGCCAACCCTCGCGACCGGGCAACGCGCCGCGCACCAGTTGTTGCTGGGGCAGGGTCGCCGGGTCGCCGGGCAACAGATCGCCCAACGGTGTGAAGTCGATGCCGCGCTGCGCTGCCTGGGCGAGCAATCGGCGAAAATCGTTGGCCATCAAAATCCCTTCTACTTCGGCGTGGATCGTGTAGACGTTGAGCTTCGACGCGGCAAAGCGGTCGAGGATGAAGCTGTTGAAGTCTTTGGCAGCCACCACCGGCCCGACAACTTCGTCGAAGGTCGGCAGGTCTACCGGAATTTGTGGGGTGCCCGCGCTGCCATCGGCCAGGGTTGGACGAAACAGGCTGGTGCCCCGGCAATCGCTGTTGTAGCGAAAATTGAAACCCTGCTTGGCTTGCACCACGCGTTCGTCGGCGCGCCAGCCGGCGGCGGCTGAACAGTCGACGCGCTCACCGAGGATGTCGCTCAGGCTGTCGACACCCCGGCGGATCTGCTCGACCAGTTGGGCCTCGCTCCAGCGTCCGGTGTTGGCCTGCCAGCCGTGGTGGTCCCAGGCGTGCAGGCCGACTTCGTGCCCGGCGGCCTTGGCCTGGCGCATCAAGTGCCCCAGGTCGCGGCCGATCGGCTTGCCCGGCCAGGCGGTGCCCGCCAGCAAGATATCCCAGCCGTACAGGCCGGCGGCGTTGGAACGCAGCATCTTCCACAGGAACTGCGGGCGGATCAGGCGCCACAGGTGGCGCCCCATGTTGTCCGGCCCGACACTGAAGAAGAACGTCGCCTTGACCCCTGCCTCGTCCAGGGACTCAAGCAGCCGCGGCACACCTTCACGGGTGCCACGGTAGGTGTCGACGTCGATGCGAAGACCTGCCTTCATTACTTTTTGTCCGCGATTTCAAGCATGGCTTCGCGCAGGAAGAAGTCCAGCGTGTTGCCGATGGTTTCGCTCATCTCAACGGTTGGCGCCCAGTTCAGCAGGCGCTTGGCGTTTTCGATGCTCGGCTTGCGGTGCGCCACGTCCTGGTAACCGGCGCCGTAGAACGCCTTGCTTTCCACATCGCGGAAACCGGCGAACGGCGGGAAGTTGCCGCGCAGCGGGTGGGCTTCGAACTGACGCAGCAGCTCTTCGCCCAGTTGGCGGATGCTGGCTTCGTTCTCCGGGTTACCGATGTTGATGATCTGGCCGTTGCACACGTCATTGTCGTTATCAATGATGCGCGCCAGGGCTTCGATGCCGTCGGCGATGTCGGTGAAGCAACGCTTCTGCTCGCCACCGTCGAACAGGCGGATCGGGGTGCCTTCCACCAGGTTGAGGATCAGTTGGGTGATGGCGCGCGAGCTGCCGATACGCGCCGAATCCAGGCGGTCCAGGCGCGGGCCCATCCAGTTGAACGGACGGAACAGCGTGAAGTTCAGGCCCTTGGCGCCGTAGGCCCAGATCACGCGGTCCAGCAGTTGCTTGGAGACCGAGTAGATCCAGCGCTGCTTGTTGACCGGGCCCACCACCAGGTTGGAGGTGTCTTCGTCGAAGTACTGGTCCTGGCACATGCCATAGACTTCGGAGGTCGACGGGAAAATCACGCGCTTGTTGTACTTGACGCAGTAGCGCACCAGCTTGAGGTTTTCTTCGAAGTCCAGCTCGAACACGCGCAGCGGGTTGCGGGTGTATTCGATCGGCGTGGCGATGGCCACCAATGGCAGGACCACGTCGCACTTCTTGATGTGGTACTCGATCCACTCGGTGTGGATGCTGATGTCGCCTTCCACGTAATGGAAGTTCGGGTGGCTGCGCAGGCGCTCGATGGCGTCGGAGCCGATGTCCAGGCCGTAGACTTCGTAGCGGTCGTCACGCAACAGGCGCTCGGACAGGTGATTGCCGATAAAACCGTTCACGCCGAGGATCAGCACGCGGGTACGGCGCGGCTTGCGGCCGGACTCAGCACCGCGCAGCACGGAACCGTCGACCAGGCCCAGTTCATTGGCCAATGACGGGCCGGCGAGGTACAGGCCATTGTCGTTGCGCTGACCAAAGCTGATCACCAGCGAGTCTTCAGCGCAGGCAATGCGCAGCGGGTTGACGCTGATCACACGGCCCGGCGCCAGGCCTTCGTTACCCTTGGCCACCTCGGCTTGCCACACGATCAGCTTGTGCTCGCCCACCGCGCAGAAGGCGCCCGGGTAAGGCTGCGTCACGGCGCGAACCAGGTTGAACAGCGCTTGCGCCGGTTTCTTCCAGTCAAGCTTGCCGTCTGCAGCGGTACGTCGGCCGAAATAGGTGGCCTGGCTTTCGTCCTGGGCGGTTTCAGCCAGCTTGCCTTGCGCCAGTTGCGGCAGCGCATCGCGCAGCAGGTGGCTGGCGGCCTCGCGCAGTTTGGCGTGCAGGGTCAGGCCGGTGTCGCTGCGTTCGATGGTGACTTTGTGCTGGGCCAGGATCGCGCCAGCATCGGCACGCTTGACCATGCGGTGCAGGGTCACGCCGGTTTCGGTTTCGCCGTTGACCAGCACCCAGTTGGCCGGCGCGCGGCCACGGTATTTGGGCAGCAGCGAGCCGTGCAGGTTGAATGCGCCCTGGCGTGCGGTGGCCAGCAAGGGCTCGCTCAGCAGGTTGCGGTAGTAGAACGAGAAGATGTAGTCCGGGCTCAGCTTGGCGATGCGCTCGACCCACAGCGGATGGTTGGCGTCTTCCGGGGCGTGCACCGGGATACCGTTGCGCGCGCACAGTTGGGCGACGGAGGCGTAGAAGTTGTTTTCCTTGGGGTCATCGGCATGGGTGAACACGGCGGCAATGTCGTAACCCGTCGCGAGCAGCGCTTCAATCCCGGCACAGCCAATATCGTGGTACGCGAACACAACAGCTTTTGAACTCATGATTGAACCTGATCGGCAGAAGTAGAAGTATGGGAAGACACCAGGCCGTCGACGACGACCACCGGAGCCGGTGCTGCCGGCGTATTACGCAGCACTTTTTCAATAAAGAAGCGCGGGCGGGCGCGCACGTCGCTGTACATGCGGCCCAGGTATTCACCCAGCAGGCCCATGCCGATGAATTGGCCACCGGTGAACACGAACAGCACCGCAAACAGCACGAACAAGCCATCGCCCGCCCAGTCGGCGCCGAAGGCCAGGCGCATGACGATCAGCGCAAAGGCAAACAGCATGCCCAGCGCCGCCAGGCTGAAGCCGACGATGGACAGCAGGCGCAGCGGGGTTGTGGTCATGCAGGTCAGCAGATCGAACATCAGGCTGATCAGGCGCATGGCGCTGTATTTGGATTCGCCGTGTTCGCGCTCGGCGTGGTGCACCAGGATCTCGGTGGTATGACGGGCAAAGCCGTTGGCCAGGATCGGGATAAAGGTGCTGCGTTCACGGCAGGCGAGCATGGCGTCGACGATGGTGCGGCGGTAAGCGCGCAGCATGCAGCCGTAATCCGTCATGGCCACGCCGGTGGAGCGCTGCACGGCCAGGTTGATCAGGCGCGAAGGCCAGCGGCGAAACGCCGAGTCCTGGCGATTGTTGCGGACCGTGGCGACCACGTCGTAACCGAGGGCGGCCTGTTCCACCAGGCGCGGGATTTCTTCCGGCGGGTTCTGCAGGTCGGCATCGAGGGTGATCACTACGTCGCCCCGGCATTGCTCGAAACCGGCCATGATCGCCGCATGCTGGCCGTAGTTACGGTTGAGGATCACCGCCACCACGTGGCTGCCTTCTTCTACGGCTGCGTCTTCCAGCAATTGCGCCGAATTGTCGCGGCTACCGTCATCCACCAGGATGATTTCGTATTCGTAGGCCAGCTGCTTGCAGGCTGCCGTCGTGCGCAGCAGCAATTGCGGCAGGCTCTCTTCTTCGTTGTAGACCGGGATAACGATCGACACGCAATGAATAGGGTAGGGTTTCAAAGATTCATGACCTCGGGGTTTGAGCAACTTGGAGCATGGAAACAGCAGCAATCATTGGGCGAAAGTCCAGGCCGCAGGTTCAGAGACGGCGCCAAAGGTGAAGTGTAATCAATAGGTTAGACGCTGTAGCGCAGTTAGCGGTGAAGTGCTGTATTCAAGATTAAGCGTAAACATGTGGAACAGATATGAAAGACAGATGAAAAACTCGTTTATTTGACAGGTAGACAGCTAGGGTTCAGCTAGAGAATTAAGGGCCTGCAGGCTTTAGTTGCCGGGCGAAATAGGAGCCGTGAGCCGGGCATTTGGTTCAACGGCTGCGCTTACGCGGCGCCAATGAACTTTAGTGAAGAATCTTCTCTGCAATGCACTGCAAGTGCCGGTAAAGTAAGCCGTCTCTTGCCAGGGTGATCGGATGAATAGCGTGCAGCTTTTACGCGGCCAGGTGCGGCCGGCTTTGTTGGGATCGTTGATCGGGTTGTTGATGACCGTTGCGTGTGCCGCCCCGGCGCAGGCCGACGACGCAGTGGCGCTCACCAGCCTCGACCAGGTGCCGGACGGCGTGGAAGTGCGCGGCAAGCAGATCGCCGCCTATACCTGGGACGACCGCCAAGGCAAGAACCTGTTGGTACTCGCCGAGCAAATCAGCGAGCGGGACGATGACGGCACGCAGTCGGCGTTCGTGTACGCGGCCCAATACCTGATCGACGGCAACCGTCCCAAGCGCGTGTGGATGCTCTACGACGACGTGCAGCATTGCCAATTCGATGCCTCCCTGCGCTTCGACAGGGCCGCGACCAAGGTCACCGACTTGAGCGGCGATGGGATCACCCAGGCGACCGTGGGGTATTCGCGCACCTGCACCAGCGACGTCAGCCCTAACGAATTCAAGCTGATCATGCATGTCGGCAAGTCGCAGAAGTACCGTCTGCGCGGTGTCGACCGCTACGGCGCGGCCTGGTGGGACGAAGAGACCGGCGCGCTGCGTGGCATGCCGTTGCCCAAGGACTGCAGCGTGGCCGGGCAGCAGACGCTGGTCAGCCAGTACAAGGAGCAGGGCACCGATTTGCCGTTGCCCGGCTGTTATGGCGATGAGAAAGACTTTGCCAAGGCGCCAGAGGCTTACCTGACGTTCATGCGCGGGCACTGGTTCGCCCTGATGCAGAAGCAGGACAGCGAATGGAGCCAGGCCCAGCTCCAGCCGCAGGCGCCCACCGAGGAAGACGATACGGCTCCGTGACTTGGTGCCAGGGCCGTTCCTGGGTTAGACTCAGCCTCGCCAATTCACTAAATACCTCGATTTAACAAAGGCTTGTTCGAGGTATTTAATCCAAAGGCTGATCTAGATTGACTGAGTCTATCCGTAACCCACTGACCCTGTACCTGACCCGCCTGGCCCCCTCCAGCCAACTGACCATGCGCTATGTGCTGCAAGATGCAGCCGACCGCCTAGGCTTCGAGGACATCAACCTTGAAGACATCGACTGGCACCTGTTGCAACCCGAACACGTCATTGCCCTTGTCGCCGCGTTACGCGAGGACGGTTACGCGCCGAACACCTCATCGTTGTACGTCAACGCGGTACGCGGGGTGATGAACGAAGCCTGGCGCATGAACCTGATCAGCCAGGAACACCTGTTGCGCATGCGCACGGTCAAGGCCGCCTCCGGCACGCGATTGAGCCAGGGCCGCAACCTGCGGCGCAGCCTGATCCGCGAAATGATGGAAGTCTGCGCCGCCGACCCACGCCCGCAGGGCCTGAGGGATGCAGCGGTGATCGGCATTCTCTACGGCTCGGGCATGCGCAAGTCGGAGTCGGTCAACCTCGACCTGGCGCAGCTCAACTTCGAGGAACGCAGCCTGCGGGTGATCGGCAAGGGCAACAAGGAGTTGATCAAGTACGCGCCGGATTGGGCGTTCGCCAAGCTGCAGGCATGGCTAACGTTTCGGCGCGAGCAGCTCAAGGAAGGCGAACAGGACGACAGTTTCCTGTTCAACCGCATCCGTCGCGGCAGCCATATCACCCGTGAGCGCATCACCAAGCATGCGATCTACTACATCGCCCGCCAGCGCGGTGAGCAGGTGGGGGTGAAAATCATGCCCCATGACTTTCGCCGCTCGTTCATCACGCGGGTGATCGAAGAGCACGATTTATCGATCGCGCAGAAGCTGGCGCACCACACCAATATCCAGACCACCGCCAGTTATGACGTGCGCGACGACAATGAGCGGCGACGGGCGGTGGATCGGTTTGATCTGTAATGGCAGCCAGGCTTATGTGGGAGCTGGCTTGCCTGCGATAGCCTCACCTGGCATAACTGATACACCGAGGTGTCTGCATCGCAGGCAAGCCAGCTCCCACACAAACCAGCTAACACAATGGGTTGGGCCGGGTTAGAGAATGGGCTTACCGCCGGTCACGGCATAACGCGAGCCGGAGATATAACTGGCCTCGTCCGACGCCAGCAGCACATAAATCGGCGCCACTTCCACGGGTTGGCCAGGCCGGCCCAGCGGGGTTTCGGCGCCAAAGTTCTGCACATCCTCATCGGTCATGGTCGCCACAATCAGCGGTGTCCAGATCGGCCCGGGCGCTACGCTGTTGACCCGGATGCCCTTGCTGCCGAGCAACTGCGCCAAGCCACCAGTGAAGTTGGCAATCGCGCCCTTAGTCGCGGCGTACGGCATCAAGGTCGGCTTGGGCATGTCCGAATTGACGGACGTAGTGTTGATGATCGAACTGCCGGCCTGCATATGCGGCACGGCGGCCTTGCAGATACGAAACATCGCCGTGATGTTGATATCGAAGGTCTTGACCCATTCTTCGTCCGAGATTTCCTCAAGCGTTTCGTGGCTCATCTGGAACGCGGCATTGTTGACCAGCACATCGATGCGGCCGAATTGTTCGACCGTCTTGTCGACCAACTCCTGACACACGCTTTTTTGTGCAATATCACCGGGGAGCAGCAGGCACTGGCGCCCGGCTTCTTCGACCCAGCGCGCGGTTTCCTTGGCGTCGTCATGCTCATCCAGGTAAGCGATCGCCACATCCGCGCCTTCGCGGGCAAACGCGATGGCGACCGCGCGGCCGATACCACTGTCTGCGCCAGTGATCAGCGCGATCTTATTGGCCAACCGACCCGAGCCTTTGTAACTCTGTTCGCCGCAATCGGGGTAGGGATCCATTTTTTTCTGGGAGCCGGGCACGGATTGAGTCTGAGGTGCGAACGGTGGGCGAGGATAGTCAGTCATGTTTAATCTCCATAGTTATCAGAGGTGCTATGGGATTAGTAGTTGGCAGGTGAGCGATAGTTGTAGTGGATGCCGGTCGGGCCCGACGAATGGTGCGTCGGGCCCATGCGTTTCAGGAGGAGGGCGGGGCGCTTGCCAGGTGCGCGGGCAGGCGGCGCAACGTCCACCGGGTTGTGAGCATGGCCGCGACGGCGCACAGCGCGATGCCGATCAACATCGGCGCGGGCGTGTGATCGGCAAACACGCCGACCAGCGTCATCGACACGGCAGCGGTGATCATCTGGATCGCCCCGAGCAAGGCCGATGCAGAGCCGGCCACCGCACCATGATCCTCGAGGGACAATACGCCAGCCGCCGGCAGCAGCAGGCCCAGAAAGCCGAAGCCGATAAACAGCAGCGTCATCATCAAGGCCAGGCTGTCGACCCACAGGGTGGTAATCGCCAGCACTACCATCACCGCCGCTACCGCCACCACAGACCCGCGTATCAACGGGGCCAGGCCAAAGCGCGCGCTGAGGCGGGCGGTCAGTTGGCTCACGGCAAAGAATGACGCGGCGTTCAGGGCAAAGCACAGGCTGAACTGCGTAGGCGTCAGACCGAAATACTCGATGTACACGAACGGCGCGCTGCCGATAAACACGAAGAACGTAGCCAGCCCGAAGCCGCAGACCACCGATAAACCGATGAACACCGGATCGCGCAGCAGCGCCCCATAACTGCTGAACGCGTTGCCCAGGGTCTTGCCCAACCGGCGTTCGGCGGGATGGGTTTCCGGCAGTTGCAGGATGGTCATCAGCAGGCATGCCACAGCCACGACCGCCAACACGGCAAACACTTCCCGCCAGCTCCACAGCGAGATTATCAGGCTGCCGGCCAGCGGCGCGAGGATTGGCGAGACACTCATCACCAGCATCAACAGCGCCATCAGTTTCGCGGCTTCATGGCCGGTGTACAGGTCGCGCACGATCGCCCGCGGAATCACCATGCCCGCGCAGGCGCCGAAGGCCTGCAGGGCACGAAAAGCGATCAGCGTTTCGATGTCGGGTGCCAAGGCACAGCCCACACTGCCAACGGCGAAGATCACCAGGCCGATATAGATCGGCGGCTTGCGCCCGAACACATCACTGAGCGGCCCGTAGAACAGTTGGCACACACCAATGATGACGAAGAACACCGTGAGGCTCATCTGTACCAGCGCCGGCGAAGCATGCAGGCTGGCGCCCAGCGTTGGCAGGGCCGGCAGGTAGATGTCGATGGCGAAGGGGCCGACGGCGGTGATCAGCCCCAGGAGCAGGGCGAGATGGGCGATACGTCGAGACATGGGCAGTTCCGGGCGAAGCAAAGGGCCGCCAGCTTAAGGTATCCGCGCAGATCCGCAAACTTAGGCTTCACTAACGCACAGGCGCTGCCGATAACGTTATCAGCGACGCTCAAAGGGTTGGGTTCCCAACCGGCCGCAGGCTACGGGGATAACAGGCATGACGATCAAATTACGCTTGATGCTGTTGATAGCGACCGGGCTGCTCACTGCGCTGATCATGAGCCTGGTCAGCTACGTGGGAAATATGCGTATGGACCAGGCCGTGCAGGACAGCGAGGTCAGCATGACGGTGCTGCGCAACCACATGGAGGCCGACATGATGCACGATGCCCTGCGCGCCGACGTGTTGTCGGCGATGTTGGTGGGGTTGGGCAAGAGTGCCACCACCAAGGCCGAGGTCAACAGCGCATTAAAGGAACACGCCGAACATTTCCGCCAGGTACTTGGCGATAACTTCAAGCTGCCGGTGGAAGATACGATCAAGGCAGGCCTGGAGAACATCAAGCCCAGCCTTGAGACCTACATCAGCACCGGTGAACGTATTGTCGCACTCGCTCTGGACGATCCCGAATCCGCGCGCGGACAATTGGATACCTTCCATGCCGCTTTCAGTCAGTTGGAAGACCAGATGGCGAACCTGAGCGAACTGATCGAGAGCCACACCCAACGGACCAGTGCCAGCACACAACAGGCCATCCACACCGCCAACTTCACTCTGGGAGCGGTGTTGATTGCCAGCCTCTTATTGCTGTTGGCACAGGGGCGCTGGGTCATTCTGAGCATCATGGACCCATTACAGGCGGCCAGCCGCATTGCTGCCAGCATCGCGCGCGGCAACTTGAGCGAAGCGATTGTGGAACCCAAGCGCAAGGACGAAGCCAGCTCGTTGATCCGCAGCCTCGCCACCATGCAACGCGACCTGCGCGGCATGATCGAAGTGGTGCGCAGCAACGCCCAGGGCGTCAATGGCATGAGCGAGCAGTTGAGCCACGGCTGCCATGAAGTCGCCGACAGCAGCCAGCAGCAAAGCGCGGCCGCCAGCACCATGGCCGCCGCCGCGAGTGAAATGACCGCCAGCATCGAGGAAATCACCCGGCACGCCGGGCGCGCCCTGGACATGGCCAACCAGGCAGAGACCCTGGCCAAGGAAGGCGGCCGGGTGATTCATCAGGTGGTCAGCGACATGGACGGCATCGCCCGTTCAGCGCAGCAATCGGCCCTGGTAATCCGCACGCTGGACAAAGAGTCCGAGGCGATTTTCAGCATTATCCAGGTGATCAAAGGGATCGCTGACCAAACCAACCTGTTGGCCCTGAACGCCGCGATCGAGGCCGCGCGCGCCGGTGAGCAGGGGCGCGGTTTCGCGGTGGTCGCCGATGAAGTGCGCAGCCTCGCAGGACGCACCAGCGCGTCGACCCAGGAAATCGCCAGCATGGTCGGCCGCATCCAGCAGAGCACGCGCGAAGCGGTCACCAGCATGGAGGAGGGTGTTGCCCAGGTGGATAAAGGCATGGCGGTGACCGCCGAGGTGGAGCGGGCGATCCGCGAGATTCTGCAGGCCACCTTGAGCACCACCGAAATGGTCAACGATATCTCGCGTACGATCGGCGAGCAGAGCCTGGCCAGCAATGAAATCGCGCACCAGGTGGAGATGATTGCGGGGATGTCGGCCAGCAACAGCCGCATCATTGGGGAAACCGCCTCTACCACCGATGAGCTGTCGGGTTTGGCCGGCAAGTTATCGCAGTCCGTGGATCGCTTCAGCTTGTAACGCAGGCAACCTTACCTGACTTAAACCGGCGTTCGACCGACCGGCCCACTACGGGCCGGTTTTTTTTGTGCGTTACGCAGGTTTCATTGATCGACTATCGCAAAAAAAAGATTGAATATTCACACCTAATGTTATTTAAATAACAAAACAAGAGCGGCATGATCGGCCTGGTCGTGCTGCAACAAGGTGGAATAGCAATGAGCAAGATCGCAGTCATCGGCAGCAACATGGTGGATTTGATTACCTATATCGACCGCATGCCGGCCCAGGGAGAAACCCTGGAAGCGCCGGGCTTTGCCCTCGGTTGCGGCGGCAAGGGGGCCAACCAGGCCGTGGCGGCCGCCAAGCTTGGCGCCGATGTCCTGATGCTGAGCAAGGTCGGCGACGACATGTTTGCCGACAACACCGTGGCCAACTTCCAGCGCTTTGGTATCGACACCCGGTATGTGCAGCGCGTACCGGGCGTCTCCAGCGGCGTCGCGCCGATCTTCGTCCGGGCCGATTCCCATAACAGCATATTGATCGTCAAAGGCGCCAATGCGCATTTGTCGCCGGCGGACATCGATGCCGCCGCGGCCGACCTGCGCGAATGCACGCTGATCGTGCTGCAACTGGAGATCAACCTGGAGACGGTCTATCACGCCATCGAATTCGCTCAGCGCAACGCCATCGCGGTGCTGCTCAACCCGGCGCCCGCTCTGGCCGGGCTGAGCGCCGAGCACTTGGCGAAGCTTGACTTCCTGATCCCCAATGAATCGGAACTGGCGTTGATCAGCGGCCAGGTGGTGGACTCGCCTGCGTCAGCCCAAACCGCCGCGCGTAGCCTGGTGACCAGCGGCATTCGCCATGTGATCGTCACCCTCGGCGAACACGGTGCGCTGTATGTGGGCGAGGAGGGCGAGTTCCAAGTGCCTGGCGTACAGGTGGCGGCCCGCGACACCACCGGGGCCGGCGATGCCTTTATCGGTTGCTTCATCCATCACTGGAACCGCGACGGCCATATCCGCCAGGCCATGGAACAGGCAGTGGCGTATTCCGCCTGTTCGGTCATGGGGCTGGGTACGCAGACGTCTTACCCCGACGCCGAAACGTTCAAGCGCTTTCAGCAACAGCGATAACACCTTCAAACCAGCCCGGAGAACAATAATGAACAAACCTGCGCTGCAACAGACACCCGATGGTTTCTACCTGAACCGCACGCCCTGGTTCGCCTTTATCCTGCTGTGCAGCATTTTTGCACTATGGGCCGCGGCGGCCAGCATGAACGATGTGCTGATCGCGCACTTCAAGAAAGCGTTTTTGCTCAGTGATTTCCAGACCGCCTTTGTGCAGTCGGCGTTCTACCTGGGCTATTTTTTCGTGGCGATTCCGGCCGCGATGGTGGTGCGTCGCTTCAGCTACAAAAGCACGATCCTGATCGGGTTGATGCTGTATATGTTCGGCTGCCTGTTGTTCTTTCCGGCGGCCTCCACGGCCAAGTACGGCATGTTCCTGCTGGCGCTGTTTGTGATCGCCGCCGGCCTGTCGTTCCTGGAAACCGCGTGCAACACCTACTCGACCCTGATGGGACCACGGGAAACCGGGACCCGGCGCTTGAACATCTCGCAGACCTTCCACCCCTTCGGTGCAATGACCGGGGTGTACGTGGGCAGCTTTGTGATGTTCAAGGACACCGACGCCACCACTGAACAACTGACGCAGATGAGCGCCTCCGAGGCGGCAGTGCAGCAGTTGCAAATGATCCAGTCCACGTTGTTGCCCTACAAGTGGATGATTGCCGTGCTGGTGTTGGTATTTATCCTGATCGCCATTACCCGGTTTCCCGCCTGCAAGGGTAATCAGCCCGCAGGCAGCAAGCCTGGCAGCCTGCGTCAGAGCCTGGGCCGACTGTGGCGCAACCCACGCTTTACCTTTGGGGTGTTGGCGCAGTTTCTCTACGTGGGCGCGCAGGTCGGTGTATGGAGTTTCACCATTCGCCTGGCCATGCAAATGGGCGGTATGAATGAGCGCAGCGCTTCCTGGTTTCTGCTGACCACCTTTGCCGCCTACTTTGTCGGCAAGTTGATCGCCAACCTGTTGATGCGGCGCCTGCATCCGGCCAAGGTATTGGCGATCTACGGTGTGCTGTGCATTGTGCTTCTGGCGTACACGATTCTGGTGCCGAACATTTCGGCGGTGTATGCAGCAGTCGGCGTGAGCATTTTCCTCGGTCCGTGCTGGCCGACCATCTACGGCCTGACCATTGATGGCCTGGGTGAAGACACCGGCGTCGGCGGTTCCTTGCTGGTGATGAGCATTGTCGGCGGCGGGGTGATCCCGATCTTCCAGGGCCTGCTGTCCGACGCCAGCGGCGGCAATATGCAACTGGCCTACAGCGTGCCGTTGCTGTGCTTCATCGTGATTGTGATGTATGCGCTCAAGTGCATGCGCCAACCCGGCTCCCTGGCGGTGGGCGCGCCTGAGGCGGTGGCTTCATGAATACACGTATCCCGCTATACCCTGCGCTGTTTGGCGAGCAGGAAAAAACCCTGCTGCAATCGCCGGCATTCAAGGTCAGCGCCTGGATTTACCCGTCCGGCGTGCTGGCCCTGAGCCTTGAAAACAGCCGTGGAAGGTTGGTGGTTTTGCCTTATCTGGGGCAGATGATCTGGTCAGCCGTGTTCGACGGTTGCGACCTGACCATGAGCAACCTGTTCGAGCAACCCAGGCCCAGCCCGACGATCATTGATACCTATGGCTGCTTCATGTTTCACAGCGGCTTGCTGCGCAACGGTTGCCCGGCGGCGGATGACACCCACGCCTTGCACGGCGAAATGCCCTGTGCGCCAATGGACACGGCCTGGCTGGAAGTCGGCGAGGGCGTTTTGCGCCTGGGTGGTTCTTATCAATATGCCAAGGGGTTCGGCGATCGCTACCGGGCGAGCCCCAGCGTGACACTGCGCGCCGATTCGGCCTTGTTCGATATCGAAATGGACGTGACGAACCTGGCCGGCAAGCCAATGGACTTGATGTACATGGCCCACATGAACTACGCCTTCGTGACCGGTGCGCGGTTTGTCGAGCCGCAGGGCCTGCAGCGCATGCGCCTGCGGACCAGCGTGCCGGACCACGTCAAGCCAACCCCGGCCTGGAGCGCCTATATGGCGCAACTGGCCGAGCACCCGGCTCAATTGGCCTGCCTTGAGCAGCCGGCACTGTACGACCCGGAGATAGTGTTTTTCTTCGATGGCGTAGGTACGGATGCCGCGGGTCAGGCGCATTTTCTGCTGGATCATCCCGACGGAGCTGCGTTCTATACCCGTTACCGTCCCGAGCAGTTCGAGCATGCCGTGCGCTGGATCCTGTACACGCCGGATCAGCAAGTGGCGGCGTTCGTGCTGCCGGCCACTTGCGAGCCCGAGGGTTATAACGCCGAGAAAACCAAAGGTCACGTGCGCGAACTGCCGGCTGGAGCCAGCGCTTCGTTCAGTGTCACCACCGGATACTTGAATGCGCAGGAACGGCAGAAGTTGTTGGGTTAAACCAGCAATTGCGCACCGTTGGCCTGGATGACGTCTTTATAGTTACGCGGGATTTTCTTGTCGCTGACCACGTACTGAAAGTCTTGCAGAGCGGCGAAGTGAGCGGTGCGCACGGTGTCGAACTTGCTGAAATCGGCGAGCAATACGCGTTGCCGGGCTTGGCGCATGACCTTTTGCTTGACCTCGACTTCATTGAAGTTAAAGCACGTCACGCCAAATTCCTGGCTGACGCCCGCAGCAGTCACGAAGGCCCACGTCAGACGCACGCTGTCGAGAATGCTGCTTTCGGCGCTGCTTTCGAAGACCTGGTTCTTGCGGTGAAAGGTGCCGCCACACAACACGATGTGGCAATTGGGCTTGTTCTGCAGCTTGAGCAACACGTTCAACGAGCTGCACACCGCGGTGAACTCCAGCGCATCGGGAATGAAATCCACAACAAAAGGTGAGGTGGTGCCACAGTCGAAAAATACCGTGTCACCTGGCTGGATCAACGGGGCGGCGAGTTTACCGATACGGCGCTTTTCCTCGACGTGACGCGTGTCCTGCTCGGCTACCCGGTAATCGCCGACTTCGTTGCCAACCCGGGTGATGTAGCCACCGAGCAGCCTCAGGTGCTTGCTGAAGTGGTTGAGATCGCGGCGCAGGGTCATCTCGGAAACGTCCAGCAGGGCGGCCATTTCCTTCAAGTGAATGGCGTTCTGGTCCTGCAAGGCTTGTTGGATAAGCTTCAGTCGCTCGGCTTTTCTACTGTCCACGAGTATTCCAGGGCTTGATTGTTGATGTTAAATAAGTAACATTAAATGTGAATATTGCAACTATTAAAGTGAGCGTCGTGACACGCGCCGCACACTCATTGGCAACATACAGGCAAGGACCCCTTAAATGAACAGTCTTCCACCCGCAGCATTAGCCAAATACATCGATCACACTTTGCTCGCCGCCGATGCCTCCCGTGGGCAGATCCGGACCTTGTGCGAAGAAGCCCGGGAACACGGCTTTTATTCGGTGTGCGTGAATTCAGGGCAAGTGCCTTACGCCGCATCGTGCCTGAGTGACAAATCCGTGGTGATTTGTGCAGTGGTGGGCTTCCCGCTGGGCGCTGGCCTGAGTGATACCAAGGCGTTCGAAGCCCAACAGGCGATTGCCGCCGGGGCAGGGGAGATCGATATGGTGCTTAATATCGGCTGGTTGAAGGACGGGCTGCTGGACGCCGTGCGCGAAGACATTGCCCTGGTTCACAAAACCTGCGGCGCCGTGCCGTTGAAGGTCATCCTGGAAACCTGCCTGCTTGATGACGAGCAGAAGGTCCAGGCCTGTGAAATCTGCCGCGAGCTGGGCGTGGCCTTCGTCAAGACCTCAACGGGTTTCAGCCGCGGCGGCGCTACGGTCGAAGATGTGGCGCTGATGCGCCAGACCGTAGGCGCCGGGGTTGGAGTAAAGGCGTCCGGGGGCGTGCGCGACTATCCGACGGCGTTGAAAATGATTGAGGCCGGAGCGACACGCCTGGGCAGCAGCTCGGGGATTGCGATTGTGGGGGGCGCGCTGACGGCGGCAGGTGGTTATTGAGGCGAGCACATATAACTCAACTAAATAGTCATTTAGTATAGTTATTCATAAATTGCATAACATTGGGGTAGGGTAGCTCATCTAATGAGCTAGGGGCAGTCCATCTCTGATCGCTATCTTTCAAGTTTGCACGGTATCGTTCAAGAATGAGCTAGGGATAGCTCACCAGGTGAGCCAAGGTTAGCTTACGCATGGCTGCTATCTTTCAATTTGAAGCAGTGTCGGCCAGCCTTGCAGGATTTCTCGCATGCGAGAATTTTTCACGAATGGCTACCCCGGGAGAATTTTATGACAGAGCCGATTTACGATTACGACCCAGCGGACTCGCTGGTTGATGCCGAAGCGATGGCTTTCTTTTTGGCTGACGCTTACGACACCGGTGACGCTGCGTTTATTGCCGAAGCGATAGCCGTTGTTGCACGCGCTAAAATTCGTATTGATGCAGCGGCAGAAACACAGCGGCCATCGTAATGTTCGTAGCGGTGTTTTCTCGCACGCGAGAAATTCGGCCTGGCCAGCCTGATCACTTGGTGAAAAGCAGCCTCAAGAGCCCCCGAGTCCCGTATAGGACGGTTCGCATAATGTATATTATGTTAAATAGAGGATTATGCTGAATATGCTCATGCGCAGCCCAAAGCCCTGATTCGGCAATCCCACTTCCGATGTCCACTTTCTTTCACAAGTATTTTCCCCTGCCCATAGGTATGCTCCGCGTTTGTTACCAATCATTGATACCGGGATGCCAACCCAGGTCTCTGCTGCACAACCGCAGTATATGGAGCCGTATCCTCTCAAGGACGTTTGAACACAATGAGTACCACCGCGCTGGACATCAGCAGCCTGACGCCACTGCCTTACCACCAGCGTGTGGTCGATTACCTCAAAGCCCGTGAACCTGTCGTGTGGGAATGGGCCTCGTCCTTGGGCGTTCAACAGGAGCATGCTCAGGATGTGCGCGCGCAATTGCTGCGTGACACTTATCGCCTGAGCCCCGAGACCCATCCCCAGGCCTATCAAGCCTGTGAAACAGCGCTGCAGTGCTTGCAGATCAACGCCCCAGCAACCCTTTATCAGGCTGGCGACGGTGCGATGAATGCGAGCCTGTATTACCTGGCCGGTGAAGTGCATGTGGTGTTTTACGGACCGATTCTTGAGCGCCTGGATGCTCAGGAGTTGCTGGCCTTGCTCGGGCATGAGTTGGCCCATTACCGCTTATGGTCGGAGCACAATGGCGACTTTCTCACCGCCGAGCGGATTCTTAATCATGCCATGGCCGATGTGAATACGCCGGCCAGCCTGGAACAGACCGCACGTCTCTATAGCCTGCACACTGAAATCTATGCTGACCGCGGTGCCGCCCTGGTTGCCAATGGTCCAGAAGCGTCGATTACGTCTCTGGTCAAGATTCACACCGGGATTATCAGCGTTGATGCCGCCAGCTACTTGAAGCAGGCCCGTGAGCTGGACGGCAAGGATGCACCGTTATCCCAGGGCATTTCCCATCCGGAGACGTTTCTACGCTCCCAAGCGGTAGACAGCTGGTGGCAGCAACTCCCGGATACGGACAACTGGCTGGATCGCCGCTTGCGTGGGCCGTTGTCGCTCAATCGTCTGGACGTGACCAATCAGGTCGAGTTGACCGCCCTCACCCGCAGTTTTATTGCGCATTTCATCGGCACGACCGTGTTGCAATCGGAGGTTGTGCTCAACCAGGTGCGCGGTTTCTTTCCGGACTGGAAAGACAACGAAACGCCACTTGACCTGGCGACGCTGAATGCCGAGCGTATCGACACAAGCATCCATGAATACCTGCACTTCATCATGCTTGACCTGAGCCTGGTGGACCGCGACCTGCGGGATGAAGCCCTGCTGCACGCCGCGCGCACCGCCAAGAAACTCGGCAGCGCCGATGACTTTATCAACGTGCTCAAGCGCGATATCAAACTACCAAAACGTGAGCTCGACCCGATCGTTCGTGCGCTCAAAGCGGAGGTCGACACATGGACCCAGTAATCCAACCCGTCACATTCACTGAGTTACTCAATAGCCACGATGGCGCTGCAGTACCCATCGACGATGTGTTGTTCCTGGCGCTACCGCTGCTACGCCAAGTGGCGCAACTGCATGAACTGGGGCGTGTCGCCCAGCTCAGTTATTTCGATGTGATACAGGGGCCGGAGCGCACGCTGCAATTGCGCAATCCCGAGGGTATACCTGCGCGACTGGCGATGGACGCGATCAAGCAGGTGCAGCCCAATGCGGAATCGGCGCTCAACGTCGTCGGCAAAGTCCGCCTGACTCGGGATTCGGAAAGCGGCGTGGCCATTACTGACCTGCAAGTCCAGGAAGATCTGCATCAAACCATCGACCACCCGGTCTTCCTCCCTGACCTGCACAGTTGGGAGCATCGCCTCGGGCACCACGATGAGATCACCGACATATTCCAGCTCGGCCAATTATTGGCGTGCCTGGCGTGCGGGCTGGATTTCGCCGATATCAATGACCTCAAGACATTTGCCCGGCATCGTCGCAATCTGTTCCAGCTCAATGGCCGACTCAACCCGGTGCTGGCCAACCTTATCGTCGAGATGACTGAGCTCAACCGCCATGAGCGCGCCACTGATGTGGGCTCGCTGGCACGCCGCCTGGAGTCCTGGCGCGAACAGCCGGCCAGCCTGGATGTCGAGCGTGTGTTGGCCCAGGCCGAAGGCCCGGCTTCGCGGCGCACTGTGGTGCTGGAACATCTGCGCAACCGGTTGTTTGACCTTTCGCGTCGCAATCGCCTGCTGTATTTCCGGCCGACCCAGGCCAACGTCAACTTGACCGTGGCCAGCGTTCCGTTGGTGATGCGCATTGAAAGTATCCGGCCCGAAGCGCTGTGCACCTGGCAGCCCAACTTTGGCGGATTCTCCGAACAAGTGCTCAGCGGTAAACCTGTCGGCCTGCAGCAATGGCTACGGTTCGAAGACCAGGCCTGGCTGCAGGCGTCCCTGGAGCGCATCATCCAGGAAACCCGCCGCGACCGCGCCGAATTCGGCTTCAGTAACCTTCGCCTGGTGGTGGCGTTCATGCGCTGGCACAACCTCAAGGACACGCCGGAAGAACGCATCGTCACCCCGCTGCTGTGGTTGCCGGTGGAATTGAGTCGCAAAAAAGGCGTACGTGACCAGTTCGTGTTGCAGTGCGACGAAACCGAGGCCGAATTCAACCCGGTACTGCGTCATCAATTGCGTCAGCTCTACGACATCCAGTTGCCGGAAACCGTCGACCTGCAAAAGACTTCGCTGGAAGACATCCACGCTGATATTGCGCGCCAGATCAAACTGACCGAACCCGGCGTCGAGTTACGCCTGCAAAGCAAGCCGCAAATCGAACTGATCCACCAAAAAGCCGTGCAGCATCTGCACCACTTCAAGCGCCGTCGTGCCCGCCAGCGCATGTCGACGCCTTTGACGAAGCCGGATTTCAGCTACGATCGCGAAGACTTCCGTCCCCTGGGCCTGCAGTTGTTCCAGCAGAAAGTGCTGCCAAGCGAGTTGCCGCTACGCCTGGCCGTAGGCGCCAAACCCGTTCCGCGCAACCAGCACCCGCAGATGGTTGCCAGCAGCGCCGAAAACAGCACCTTTGCCCTGCCCGAGAACCAGGGGCATCGCTACGCCTGGGACATAGACCTGACCCAGGTGACCCTGGCCAACTTCAATTATCGCAAGATGTCGCTGGTGCGTGACTATGCACAGTTGATCGACGAACCGGCGCAGAACGAAGCGTTTGACCGGATGTTCTCCATCGAGCCTCGGGACGTCGAGGTCCGGGCCCCCGACCCGATCCCGTTGCCCGAACAGTGGAACGTGGTGGCGGGCGACGCCACGCAGAATGCGGCCGTCAGCCTGGCCCGTACCGGGCGTAACTTCATCATTCAGGGACCCCCAGGCACCGGCAAATCCCAGACCATCACTAACCTGATCGCGGACTACGCCGGTCGCGGCCTGCGAGTGCTGTTTGTCTGTGAAAAACGTGCGGCACTGGACGTGGTGTTCCATCGCCTGCAGCAAAGTGAACTGGGTGATTTGTGCTGCCTGATCCACGACTCCCAGACCGACAAGAAGGCCTTCGTGGGCAACCTGCGCGAGTGCTATGAGCGCTGGATCGCCGGCGATGCGCAGTCGTCGCAGTTGCAAGCCAGGCGCGACACCTTGCTGGCTGGCCTGAGCCAGCAGCTGGGCTTGATAGAGCGTTTTGAACAGGCAATGCGTGGAATGCCGGAGTCCTTGGCATGCTCGGTACGCGAGCTGGTACGTCACTTGATCGAACTACCGCCCGTTGCTGCCACGCTGCCTCCCGAAGCCTTGGAACGTTTGCCCGAATGGCGTCACTGGCAGGCACAAAGCGAGCTGACCGGTCGCGTCTATCAGGCGATCAAAGAACGTTTCGGCCTCGACAGCTTCGCACGTCACCCTTTCAGCCGCTTGGCCTCGAGCCTGATTACCCACGAACATGCGTACGGCCAACTCAAGGCGTTCCTGGATGAAGCCGGTGGGCTGATCGACAGCGTCGAGCAATGCCTGGAGTCATCGTCGAGCCTGTTGTCCGCGGACACTCGCCTGGCGGACGCGTGCGTGCTGACCCAGGCCGCCGAACAATTGACCAGCGCCAACCTCGCAGCGCACCTCGACCTGCTGGAACCGGGCTCATCAGGCGCCCAAGCGCTGCACGCCGAGCAGGCGGCGTTGCAAGCACTGGCCGTACAGCAACACAACGCCCGTGAATCCAACCACCACTGGCGTGAAAAACTCGCGCCCCAGGACACCCAGGCTGCCATCGATCTGGTACAGCGGCTGGAAGGCTCGCTGCTGCGTTGGCTGCAACCCGCCTGGTGGCGGCTGCGTGGTGAATTGCTCCGGCGCTACGACTTCAGTCAGCACGCGATTCGACCAACTTTGCGCAGCGTGCTGGACAACCTGGCCGACGAGCATCGCGCTACTGCCCAAGTGCACGCCGAGCAGCAACGCTTGCAAGGCCGTTATGGCATCCCGGATATCGACCTGTTCGTGCACAACCTGCAAGCCTTGCTCCAGCAACTGAGCGCATCACCGCTGTTGCGCCAATGGGTTGAGGGCCTGCGAGGTAATCCGGACGCCCTGCCCGGTGTACGCCAGGAAGCCGGCCTGCGCCAGCCGGTAGCGCGCCTGGCCGAACTGGTCGCTCGACATTGTGTGTTTGACCCGGCGCTGAGCCTGGGCGAGTTGGCCGAGTACCTGCGCGACCTGCGTGAAGAACTCGACGAGCTGCCCGACACCCTGCCCCTGCTCAATGAGCTGCACCAAGCCGAGCCTGTCTGCCTGGCGGTCGCGCAACAGTACGCCTTGGCGCAACGCGCACTGGACGGTTTGATTGCCCAGGAAAACCTGACCCGCCTGTATCGCGCCAATCCGCAGCTGGCGCGCTTCGACGGCCCGGCCTTGAGTCTGGCTGCGCGCCAGGTCAGCCAGGCTGAATGCAACCTGCTCAAAAGCAACGCCCACGTGCTGAGCGCCACGTTGCACCAGCGTTTTCTGGAGCATGTGAAGCAATCGGCGATGTCGGTGGCTCAACTCGATGCCCAGGCCCGTGAGTTCAAGAAAGCCTACGCCAAAGGTCGCCGTGAACTGGAACATGAGCTGGGCAAGACCATGCGCTATCGCTCCATTCGCGAAATGGCGAGTGGTGACAGTGGCCGCGTGATCAACGACCTCAAGCCCATCTGGTTGATGAGCCCGCTGTCGGTGTCCGACACCCTGCCTTTGACGCCGGACCTGTTTGACGTGGTGATTTTCGACGAAGCCAGTCAGATCCCCAGCGAAGAAGCCGTGCCCGCACTGAGCCGTGCGCAGCAGGTGATCGTGGTCGGTGATGAGATGCAATTGCCACCGACCAACTTCTTCTCCAGTGCCGGCGACCAGGACGATAACGAACTGATTGCCATGGAGGATGGCGAACAGATCGCAATCAACCTTGATGCCGACAGCCTGCTGAGCCAAGCCGCGCGAAACTTGCCGGCAACCCTCCTGGCCTGGCACTACCGCAGTCGCCACGAAGCCTTGATCAGTTTTTCCAACGCGGCGTTCTACGAAGGGCGGCTGATCACTATTCCCGACCGTCGTATCGAGCGCCCTGCCCCGGCCCAGACCGCACTTGACTCCACGGACGCCCAGGCAGCCATCCGCGGCGCCGACACGCTGCTGGACAGCCCGATCAGCTTCTTGAAGATGAGCGACGGTGTCTATCTCAGTCGCAGCAACCTGGCCGAAGCGCGGTATATCGCTAACCTGGTACGGGAGCTGCTACAACGGGAGACTGGACTGAGCCTGGGTATCGTCGCCTTTTCCGAGGCCCAGCAAGGCGCCATCGAGCAGGCCCTGGAAGACTTGGCCAGCGGCGACTCGGCCTTTGCCACACGGCTTGAGCGCGAATACGTGCTTGAAGATGCCGGGCAGTTCAATGGCTTGTTCGTCAAGAACCTGGAGAACGTCCAGGGAGATGAGCGTGATGTGATCATCCTGAGCATTTGCTACGCGCCAGGACCGAACGGCAAAATGCTGATGAACTTCGGCCCGATCAACCAGCGCGGTGGGGAAAAACGCCTGAATGTGATCTTCAGTCGCGCGCGAAAGCGCATGGCGATTGTCTCCAGCATTGAGGCAGAGGCTATCACCAATACCCACAACGACGGTGCCGCCGCACTGCGTGCGTTCCTGCAGTTCGCCCAGGCCAGTGCCAGCGGGGATGCGCCACGTTCCCAGGGTATCCTCGCCAACCTCAATCCAGGTGCCAAGCAGTCCTTTGCCGTCAGCCTGCCCAAGGACCACCTGCGCGGTGCGCTCGCTGCTGCGTTGCGCAAACGTGGGCATTCGGTTGAGGAATATGTCGGACGTTCGCAGTTCCGCTGCGACCTCGCGATCAGTGACGCCAGTGGTGAACACTTCAGCGTCGGCGTACTGCTGGATGGTGATATGGCGGCCGCCGCTGATGTACGTGAGCGCTACATCTTCCGTCCGACGGTACTGCGCAGCTTCGGTTGGAATATCATCGACGTGCTCAGTAATGACTGGCTGCGCGACCAGGAAGAGGTGCTCAATCGCATCGAAGCGTTGCTAAGGGGCGAGGACGCCGCTGCACTTCCAGAACCGGAACAGCCAGAGGAAGCCATCGAGATCCAAGCCCAGCCGCCAGTCCCCCCTGAAGCGACACCCTTGATGCGCGAGTTCACCTTTGGTGAAGGCAATTCCAACAAGTTCTGGCGTATCGGCATCACCGAGGCTGAGGTGGTGGTGAATTTCGGTCGTATCGGCACCAAGGGCCAGACCCTGATCAAGTCCCTCGACAGTCCCGAACGCGCCTTGCGTGAAGCGCAAAAGCTGATCGCAGAGAAACTGCGCAAAGGGTATCAAGAGCAGGCGGGTTCAATCGCCCCGCAGTGAGCTGGGTCGGTCCAGCATGGATGAGACAAGCGCGTTCAATTTGAACGCGCTGCAGCCAATTTTTCTGAATCCTCCTGCGCTACGCCGCTCAAACAGATACCCCGTCGGTCACTTGCCTTGAGGAAACATCCATGTTTGAAAAGCCGCACTACCTCGTCAGCTTCATCCTCGATAACCAACCACAAAGCCGAACGCTCGAGCACGATGCGCATGACCTTGATCCGCAGTTGGCGCAGACTCTGCTCAAGCAGCGCTTCCCTGAACTCAAGGATGCGCCGTTGAGCGACGTTCAGGTGCAAAAGCGCACCAAACCCGTGGACGAAGGCCATGACGTTCCCGGCCACTACAAGCAGCCATAAATGGGTCGAGCGCTGGCCGTCTCAGTCGATCGGGCCAATATTGATCGTACGGTCAGCGCCCAGCCCTTCGACCTTGGCGAGGACGTCGCTGGGCGTGCCTGCGGAAAAATGCACCACGTAGCCCATGCCGCTTCCATCTTCCTCGACCGAGGTGACCCACAACTCGACCTCGTCGGCGGCCAAGCCGATGGCGTTGCCGATCTGGCGATTGCGCTGGCCGGATTCGTTGTCGTCCAATGGGTAGTTATTCATCGGTAAACCTCCTCATTCCTGGATTGACGCTGTTACCTCCATGGACGCCCTGGGCCGTGGACGGTTCGTTTTTTCTGCCGGTCGGTGGCCAACTGCACCGCTCATCACCCGAACCGTATTTTTTTACAACCTTGCGGATTTTTCAGGGTTCAAAAACAGGTGTGTCGACCCTTACATCACTGATTTGCGGAGGATTCATGAACCACGCCACCACGAATTTGCCTTGCGCGTGCCCTGACTGCAGTTGCCATGTCGCCGAGGACACGCGCTATCAGCGCGACGGCAAAGCCTATTGCAGCCAGGCATGTGCCGACCTGCACCCGGCCGGGCAACCGTGCCCTTCGGATAACTGTCATTGCGAACGCGGTGTTGCGCTGGAGGAACGCAGCATCAGCGATTCGAAACTCGATGAGGCCGTGGAAGAAACCTTCCCGGCGAGCGATCCGATTTCGCCTTGACCTGGCATTACGCATAAATAATGTGGGGGCTGGCTTGCGATAGCCATAAGTATCTACACAACTTTCAGAGGCTGGCGAGTTCCCCCTGTGGCGAGCGGGCTTGCCCCGCGTTGGGCTGCGTAGCAGCCCTAAATCAGACTCTGCGGAATGTCTGGTACTCCGCATTCGTTTCCATTGGGGCTGCTGCGCAGCCCAGCGCGGGGCAAGCCCGCTCACTACGGTTATGCGTAGGCTGAAGATTTATAGGTCAGCGTTTGCTGGTGCTGAAACGTCATCATCCTGCGTTCGTCTGCATGGTAATCTCGCACCACCATGAATAGACATTGATCGTCATGTGACGATGACCAGAACCAGGAAAGAACATGCCAAAGATTTCTCACTCAGCCCTGCGCCGCCAATTCCGTGAATTGCTCGCCACCCCAATTTGCGTAGAAACCGCCTCCGTCTTCGACCCGATGTCTGCGCGTATCGCCGCCGACCTGGGTTTCGAGGTCGGTATCCTCGGTGGTTCCGTGGCCTCGTTGCAGGTCCTGGCGGCGCCGGATTTTGCGCTGATCACCCTGAGTGAGTTCGTTGAACAGGCCACCCGAATCGGGCGCGTGGCCCAGTTGCCGTTCATTGCCGATGCCGACCATGGCTACGGTAACGCGCTGAACGTGATGCGTACCGTGGAAGAACTTGAGCGCGCCGGCGTGGCCGCGTTGACCATTGAAGACACGCTGCTGCCTGCGCAGTTCGGGCGTAAGTCCACCGACCTTATCTCTATCGAAGAAGGCATCGGCAAGGTCCGCGCCGCGCTTGAAGCGCGGGTTGATCCGCAACTGTCGATCATCGCCCGCACCAACGCCGGTGTGTTGCCGACCGAAGCGGTCATCGAGCGCACCCTGGCTTACCAGAAAGCTGGCGCCGACGGGATCTGCATGGTCGGCGTGGCTGATTTCGAGCATCTGGAAAAAATCGCCGAGAAGCTGACGGTACCGCTGATGCTGGTGACCTACGGCAATCCAAAACTGCATGACGCGCAACGCCTGGCCAGCCTCGGCGTGCGCGTGGTGGTAGCGGGCCACGCAGCCTATTTTGCCGCGATCAAGGCGACCTACGACAGCCTGCGCGCCCAGCGCCAGCTGACGCACAGCACCTCGAACTTGAGCGCCACCGAGCTGACGCACACGTACACCTTGCCGGAAAGCTACGTGGCGTGGGCTGAAGAGTTCATGGACGTAAAAGAGTAATTTCCCGCCGAAACGAGGGGGCCTGCCCCCCTCCTCCACAAACGGCGTGATCAGCTTCAGCCCACCCAGCCGACCGCCGTTTTGGGAATGACTTCGGACTCGTCAAGCTTGGAGGCAAACATGCTCACGGCCTCCACCGCATCGCTGGTGCTGGTGCGAATCTGCAGGATCACCGAACCCGCTTGATCGGCCAGGCTCACGCCGCGTTGCGCGCCTTCCTGAGTGGCGTTCATGCTGGTTACCGCGTCGCGCGTTTCCGAAAGGATCATGCCGATCATCTCGGCAATTTCCGCCGTGGAGCGGCTGGTGCGCCCGGCCAGTTGCCGTACTTCATCGGCCACCACCGCGAAGCCGCGCCCTTGATCGCCCGCGCGCGCCGCCTCGATGGCTGCGTTGAGCGCCAACAGGTTGGTCTGGTCGGCGATGCCACGAATGGTATTGACGATGGCGGTGATCTGCTCGGAACGATCGCCCAGTTGCCCCACCAAGCGTGCCGATGCACCGATGTTGTCGGCGATGCGGCGCATCTCGCTCGCGGTTTCCTGGATGACTTGGGTGCCGTGTTCGGCGAAACGCTCGGTTTCCGAGGAGATATGGTAGGCCCGTGAGGCGCCGCGTGAGTCTTCCTCGAACTTCTCCACGCGCTCGGTGATGTCGCTGGCGAATTTGACGATCTTGATCAGCTTGCCTTCGCCGTCGAAGACCGGGTTGTAGCTGGCTTCCAGCCAGACCACCCGGCCATGCTTGCCGATTCGCTTGAATTGCCCGGTGAAGAATTCACCGTTGTTCAAGCGCCGCCAGAAATCCGTGTACTCATGACTGTTGACCAGGGTCGGTTCGCAAAACAGACGATGGTGCTTGCCTTTGATCTCCGCCAGCGTATAGCCCATTACATTCAGGAAATTCTCATTGGCGTCCAGCACCTGGCCGCTCAGGTCGAACTCGATGGCAGCCATCGCGCGGTCCAACGCCGTGAGTTTGCTGCGGGTCGCGGCCTCCTGTTCCACCTTGGCGGTAACGTCCAGGGCGTACTTGACCACTTTGAGCACTTGGCCACGCTCATCCAGCACCGGGTTGTAACTGGCCTCCAGCCAGAGGGTCCTGCCGCTGGCGTCCACGCGTTTGAAGGTGCCGGAGACGAATTTGCCGGCCTTCAAATCACTCCAGAACTGACTGTAAGCCGGGCTGCCAGTCAGCGCCGGCGGGCAAAAGTCACGGTGGGATTTGCCGGCCAGTTGAGCGGTGCTGTAGCCCAGGGTCTTGAGAAAATTGTCATTGGCGCGCAGGACCTTGCCGTTAAGGTCGAATTCGACCACGGCCATGGAGCGTTCCAGTGCAGCGATCAATCCTTTGAAATCGGTGACTTCGGCCGTCCTGGCCGCCAGTTCTTTTTTTAATGGTGTATTGAACATGACGTACCCTCAGCCGTGCAAAGAACCTTTCTCTAATCGGGCTATCGGCGGCGGAATACGGGACTTTACGCGGTTCGCGGAGATTATTTTCTGGCGTCAGATATCCGTGCAGTCAGGCTATTTTGCGTCGAGCGCGGCCAGTCGCTCGCGCATGCCGGAACTGGCCCCAGGGCCCGCCTGCAAGGCACATTGCGCGAGAGGCACTATGCGCCCGTCCGCGCTGACCAGCATCGGCTGCACGAACTTGCCCGTCTCGCGCTCCACCAACTCGACACTGGCGCCCTCCGCGGCGTAATGCCGATTGCCCCAGGCCAGCAGCGACATCAGCACCATGCGAAAATCCTCTCCCTTGGCCGTCGGAACATATTCATAGCGTGGCGGCCGTTCGCTATAGGCCTGGCGCTCCAGCATGCCGGCCTCCACCAGGGCGTTGAGGCGACGTGTGAGCATATTGGGCGCGATGCCCAGGCTGCGCGAAAACTCATCGAAGCGACGCAACCCCTGCAACGCATCGCGCATGATCAGGATGCTCCACCACTCCCCCACCCGGTCCAGGCTTCGGGCGATGGGGCATTCGTCGCGGGTAAGGGATTTACGCTGCATGGCGGTTCCTGTAGGCGGTGCAATTGTGAGTGACGCCATGTTACTTTCATGATGATAGTGACGTCCATAGGGTCTATTCCTTAACACAACCGGAGTCGATTGAATCATGAGCAAACGCATCGTAGTGACAGGCATGGGCGCATTGACACCACTGGGCGCCAACGTGGAGTCAACCTGGCAACGTCTGTTGGCCGGGCAGTCGGGGATTCGTCGCCTGCCGCAAGACTTGATCGGAGACCTGGCCGTGAGCATTGGCGGGCAGGTGCAAAGCGTGCTGCAGGACACCGAGGCCGGATTCGATCCGGATCGACTGCTGGCGGCCAAGGAGCAGCGCAAAATGGACCGCTTTATTCTGTTTGCCCTGGCGGCAGCGGATGAAGCGTTGAAACAGGCAGGCTGGGCGCCCGACACGGCCCAAGCGCAGGAGCGCACCGCAACCATCATTGCGTCTGGCGTCGGCGGTTTCCCGGCCATTGCCGATGCCGTGCGCACCACCGACAGCAAAGGCCCACGGCGTCTGTCGCCATTTACGATTCCCTCGTTCCTGAGCAACATGGCCGCCGGGCACGTATCCATCAACTACGGCTTGAAAGGCCCGCTGGGTGCACCGGTGACCGCGTGCGCAGCGGGTGTGCAAGCCATCGGCGATGCGGCGCGCATGATCCGCGCCGGTGAAGTCGATGTCGCGGTGTGCGGCGGAGCCGAAGCGGCGATTCATCGCGTCAGCCTGGCGGGTTTTGCGGCGGCGCGGGCATTATCAAGCGACTTCAATGACACGCCCGAGCTGGCTTCGCGGCCGTTCGACCAGGCGCGTGACGGCTTTGTCATGGGTGAAGGCGCCGGTATCCTCGTGATCGAGGCGCTGGAACATGCCTTGGCGCGCGGCGCGCAGCCGATTGCGGAGTTGGTGGGTTACGGCACAAGTGCCGATGCCTATCACATGACCGCGGGCCCGGAAGATGGCGATGGCGCGCGGCGCGCAATGAGCCAGGCATTGCGCCAGGCGGGGATCGAAGCGTCCCAGGTGCAGTACCTGAACGCCCACGCCACCTCGACACCCGTGGGCGACAAAGGTGAATTGGCCGCAATCAGGCGGGTATTCGGTGCCAACGGCAGCCCCGCCATCAGCTCGACCAAATCCGCCACGGGCCACTTGCTGGGCGCGGCGGGTGGCATCGAGGCGATCTTCACCGTGCTTGCCCTGCGTGATCAGATCGCTCCGGTCACGCTCAACCTGCACAACTCCGACCCCCTGGCCGACGGCCTGGATATGGTGCGCGGTGCAGCACGGTCCATGCCGATTGAATACGCGTTGTCCAACGGCTTCGGTTTCGGCGGCGTGAATGCCAGCGTGTTGTTCCGCCGCTGGGCGTAGTTTGCCCCTGCTGTCGTTTTCGGGGACCATGGCGCCTTTCCGTTCATTGCCAACGCGAGGCGCACATGGCCAACCACGACCTGCACTACACGCCGGACCCCGATGCCGACTCGATTTCCTCCGATGTGATCGGCTTCAACGGCATTCTGGTGTCCACCCAGATCCCGACCCGCGCCGACGGCAGCCTGGAACTGGGCGACATCACCCTGCAAAGCGAATGCACCCTGCAAGCGCTGAAAGTCGCCCTGGAAAAGGCCGGCAGCTCAATGGATCGGGTGATGCACCTGACCATTTATCTGACGGACATGGCTGATCGCGCCGCCTTCAACGAGGTCTACAAACGCTTTTTCGCCAAGCCCTGGCCCGTGCGCGCGGCGGTTGGCGTGGCGGCGCTGGCGGTGGAAGGCATGCGCGTGGAAGTGACCGCGATGGCCGCCAAGGCCTGAGTTGATGCCGGTCAGGCATTTCACAGCTACAATGCGCGCCTCAACCGTGACAAGCCTGACTAAAAAAACTATGTCCTTGCCCAAGCATCACCTGGAATTGCTCAGCCCTGCCCGCGATGTCGCCATTGCGCGCGAGGCTATCTTGCATGGCGCCGACGCCATCTACATCGGCGGCCCGAGCTTCGGCGCGCGCCATAATGCCTGCAACGAAGTGAGCGAAATCGCGTCCCTGGTGGAATTCGCCCGTCGCTATCACGCGCGCGTCTTCACCACGATCAATACCATCTTGCATGACAACGAACTGGAACCCGCGCGCAAGCTGATCCATCAGCTCTACGACGCCGGCGTCGACGCGCTGATCGTGCAGGACCTGGGCGTGATGGAGCTGGATATTCCGCCCATCGAGCTGCACGCCAGCACCCAGACCGACATTCGCACCCTGGGCCGCGCCAGGTTTCTCGACCAGGCAGGCTTCTCGCAGCTGGTATTGGCCCGTGAGCTGAACCTGCAAGAGATCCGCGCCATCGCCGATGAGACCGATGCCGCCATCGAGTTCTTCATCCACGGCGCCCTGTGCGTGGCGTTCTCGGGCCAGTGCAACATCTCCCACGCGCAAAATGGCCGCAGCGCCAACCGTGGCGACTGCTCCCAGGCCTGCCGCCTGCCGTACACCTTGAAAGATGACCAGGGGCGCGTCGTGGCCTTTGAGAAGCACCTGCTGTCTATGAAAGACAACAACCAGAGCGCCAACCTGCGCGCCCTGGTCGAAGCCGGCGTGCGTTCGTTCAAGATCGAGGGTCGCTACAAAGACATGGGCTACGTGAAGAACATCACCGCCTACTACCGCCAGCGTCTCGACGAGATCCTCGAGGACCGCCCGGATCTGGGCCGCGCCTCCAGCGGCCGCACCGCGCACTTCTTCCTGCCCGATCCGGAAAAAACCTTCCACCGTGGCAGCACCGACTATTTCGTCAGCGACCGCAAAATCGACATCGGCGCCTTTGACACCCCGACCTTCACCGGCCTGCCGGTGGGTGTGGTGGAAAAAGTCGGCAAGCGTAACCTGCAAGTGATCACCCATGAGCCGCTTTCGAACGGCGACGGCCTGAATGTGCTGGTCAAGCGTGAAGTGGTGGGGTTTCGCGCCAACATTGCCGAGCCCAAAGGTGAGTTCGACGAAGACGGCGAAAAGCGCTACCGCTACCGCGTCGAGCCGAACGAAATGCCGGCCGGCCTGCAGCAGTTGCGCCCGAACCATCCGCTGAACCGCAACCTGGACCACAACTGGCAGCAGGCCTTGCAGAAGACTTCCGCCGAACGTCGTATCGGCCTGGCCTGGGTGGCGCGCTTGCGCGAAGATCGGCTTGAAGTCACGGCCACCAGCGAAGACGGCGTCAGCGCCAGCGCCACCCTGCCCGGCCCGTTTGGCGTGGCCAACAAGCCGGAACAGGCGCTGGATACCCTGCGCGACCTGCTCGGCCAACTGGGCACCACCGAATACCACGCAACAGACATCGCGCTGGATGCGCCGCAGGCGTTCTTCATTCCCAATTCGCAGCTCAAGGCATTGCGCCGCGAAGTGATCGAAGCGCTGACCGCCGCCCGTGTGGCCGCCCACCCGCGCGGTGGCCGCAAAGCCGAAACCTCACCACCGCCGGTGTACCCGGAAGCGCATTTGTCGTTCCTGGCCAACGTCTACAACCAGAAGGCCCGCGACTTCTATCACCGTCACGGCGTAAAGCTGATCGACGCCGCGTTCGAAGCCCACGAAGAAACCGGCGAAGTGCCGGTGATGATTACCAAGCACTGCCTGCGTTTCTCGTTCAACCTGTGCCCTAAACAGGCCAAGGGTGTCACGGGCGTGAAAACCAAGGTCGCGCCGATGCAGTTGATCCATGGCGATGAAGTGCTGACCCTGAAGTTCGACTGCAAGCCATGCGAAATGCACGTGGTGGGCAAGATCAAGGGGCATATCCTTGGGTTGCCGCAGCCGGGCAGTGCCGTGGAGCATTTCAACCCGCAAAATATCATCTTTCAGGGCACACACTAACCCTGTGGGAGCGGGGCCATTTCCAGCCCCGCTGCAACCCCGCCGCCGCCAGCAGGATTGCCGCCACGCCCAGCCATTGCAGCCAGCCCAGGCGATGCCCGAACGCGATCCAATCCACCAGAATCGCTGCAATCGGATAGATAAACGACAGTGCGCCGGTGATTGCCGTCGGCAGTTTCTGAATCGCCCCGTACAACAGCACGTACATCAATCCTGTATGCACCACGCCAAGGGTCGCCAAGGACGCCCAGGCATCGGCGGACGCCGGCAGGCTGTCCCAGGGCACCAGCGGCGCCAGTAGCAACGCACCGGTGGTCACCTGGATCAACGCCATCAAATGCGGCGGCACCGCCTTCAAGCGCTTGATGATCAACGCCGCCACGGCGTACAAAAACGCTGCGCCCAACGCCAGCGCGATACCCGCCAGATAATTCCCGCCCCCCGTCTGCTGTTCGCCATGGGCGCTGACGATCGCCAGCATGCCGAGAAACGCCACGCTCAGCCACGCGAGTTTCTGCAGGGTGATTTTTTCGTTGAGAAACACGGCCGCCAGCATCACCAACATGAACGGCTGCACGTTGTACACCGCTGTGCTGATAGCGATCGACGCATGGGAATAGGATTCGAACAGCAGTAGCCAATTGCCGACAATCGCCACGCCACTGAGCATGGCCAGGCCGAGCCTGGCCCAACTGAGCAGTCCCAGGCGCAGATAACCCAGCCAGGCGCATACCAGCAGCAACGTCAGGGCGCCGATGACGCATCGCCAGAACACCACCTCGATCACCGACACGCCGGACACCAGCACAAACCAGCCGATAGTGCCCGAAATCAGCATGGCGGCGACCATTTCCCACGAACCGCGACGGATAGATGTATCCATGATTGAGGCTCCTCAAGTGAGGCTCAAGTATGGCAATCTGCTGGGCAGCGGCTCCAGCGACAAAAAAAGGCAAAATCCTGAAATTACCTTTACTTATTAGGTTGAAACCATGATCGATACTATCGACCAGCAACTGATCGCCGCCTTGATGGACGACTCGCGCTTGTCGCTCAAGGCTCTGGCGGGTATCACCGGGCTGTCCTCACCCAGCGTCGGCGAACGCCTGCGGCGTCTTGAGGAGCGCGGCGTGCTCACCCACTACACCGTCGACATCGACCCCAGGCATTTCGGCTACCTGCTGCAAGCCATCGTGCGTATACGGCCCCTGCCCGGCAAACTGCAGGAGGTTGAACGCCAGATTCAGGCGATCCCCGAGTTCACCGAATGCGACAAAGTCACCGGCGAGGACTGCTTCATCGCGCGCCTGCATGTGCGCACCATGGATCACCTCGACAGCCTGCTGGACCGCATCAACGCGTACGCCGAAACCAACACCGCCATCGTCAAGAAAACCCCGGTGAAGCGACGTTTGCCGCCGTTGGCGGAGTGAGTGATTTCGTTGTGGCGAGCGGGCTTCCTGTGGCGAGCGGGCTTGCCCCGCGTTGAGGCGCGAAGCGGCCCCAGCCAGATCACCGCGTTTATCCAGATACACCACGGGAGCAGGTTTTGGGGCTGCTTCGCAGCCTAACGCGGGGCAAGCCCGCTCGCCACAACAAAGCCCGCTTGCCACAAGAAGCTCGCTCGTCACGACAACACCACTCGCCACAACAAGCAGTGCTTCGTTGCCATGATCAATCGTGCAGCGCCTTGGCTGCCGTGAGTAAGCCTTGGAACTTTCGGTAGCGCGCTTGCAGCACCGCTTGCTGTCTGGCATCGGGCAAATACCGCGTCTTCACAGGCAAGCCCGACCGCAACAACGCATCCCCCTGCCCGATCGCCAGGAACCCCAGCTTCGCCGCGCCAATGCACGCGCTCAACTCACTGCCTTGCAGCGTAAAGATCTCCCGCTGCAGGATATTGGCCAGTAACTGCGCCCAGTATTCACTGCGAGCTCCGCCGCCCACCAGGGCGCACGCTGCTATGTCGGCACCGGCAGATTGCACGGCTCGCAAAGCGTCGAGCAGGCCAAAACCCACGCCTTCCATCACCGCATAGCCAAGCGTCGCCGGAGTGCAGTCGTGGCCCAGGCCCATGAAACCACCACGCAACAGCGGGTCGTTATGCGGCGTACGCTCGCCGGCCAGATACGGCAGGAATAAAGGCGTGGTCAACGGCACCGCTTGCTCGATCGGCAACTGCGCTTGCACCTGGTCCAGCAACGCCTGCTCGTCCGGCTGGCCGGTCAGCCGCGTGACCCAGCGCAGGCAACTGGCGCCGGCCAGCATGGCGCCCATGGTGTACCAACGGTTGGGCAACGCGTGGCAAAAGCTGTGCACGGCACTAGCGGGATTGCCGGCGGCATGGTCGGTGATCGCGACGATGGCCGCGCTGGTGCCCAAGGTGATGAAACCGTCACCGGCATTGATCGCGCCGATGCCCACAGCCGCCACTGGGTTGTCGCCACCGCCACCGGCAATTACCACCTCAGGTGACAAGCCCAGCCCCTCCGCGCTTAATAAACCACTCGCCGCCCCGCCTTCCACCAGCCTGGGCATCTGTGCGGCTGTCAGGCCAGTGGCGTGCAGCATCGGCGTGAACCATTCACGGTGCGCCACATCCAGCCACAACGTACCCGCGGCATCGGACATGTCGCTGATGCGCTCGCCCGTCAGGCGCAGGCGCAGATAATCCTTGGGTGACAGCACACACTCAATCGCCTTGAACACCTCGGGCTCATGGGCCTGCAGCCACAGCAGTTTCGGCGCCGTCAGCCCCGCCATGGGCAAGCTGCCGGTCACCTCGGAATATTCGGCGCCCAGTTGCTCGGCCTCGGCGACAGCGCGCGAGTCGTCCCACAGGATCGCCGGGTACAACACGCGGTTGTCGGCGTCCAAGAGCACCGCACCGTGCATCTGCCCGGACAACCCGATACAGGCCACCCGGACAAACGCAGCATGCCCGCGCAATTGCGCCAGCGCCTGCAGACAGGCCTGCCACCAGTCTTGCGGCGCCTGCTCCGACCAGCCACTGTGGCGCCGCGACACACTCAAGCGCACGCCGGCGTGAGCCAGCACCGTGCCGTCAAGGTCCATGAGGATGGCCTTGAGTTCCGAGGTGCCGAGGTCGATGCCGAGGGAAACAGGAGTGTTCATACGCACTTTTCCAAAAATCAAATACAGCCACAGGAATGACGCAATTGCAGGGCAGGTGCCAGGCGTACGCTCTGGGGGGGCGCGCCGGGACAAGCCATGCGTTGCAACAACAGGCCGACGGCACGCGCGCCGAGTGCCTGGACCGGTTGAGCGATCAGGGTCAGGCGCGGCTCGAAAAAATCAGCCCAGTCAAAATCGTCAAACCCGACCAGGGCCATCTGCCCCGGCACGGCGATGTGCGCGTCACGCAAGGCGTGCATGGCGCCGAGGGTCATCAGGTTGTTGCCGGCCATGATTGCGGTAGGCGGCGCAGCCAAACCCAGCAACCGCAGCGTGGCCTCCCGCGCCGGCTCAGTGTTGGAACCGCCACCCACCAGCAGGTGCGGATCAAACGCCAGCCCCGCCGCCTGCAACGCGGCGCGATATCCCGCCACCCGCTCATCGGTGGTACTGAACCCCTCACGCCCGGCGATAAAGCCGATCCGGCGGTGACCATGAGCGATCAAGTGTTCAACAAGCGCCTGGGTGGGCTGTATGTTTTCCACCCCGACCTGATCAAACGCCGCGCTCATCATGCGGTCCACCAGCACCGCTGGAATCTCGTTGGCCCGCAGGTACTCCAGCGCCTTTGAGCCATTCGACGGCGCCAGCACAATCCCGTCGACCCGCCGATGATGCAGCGCCGTGACCACCCGCAGTTCCTGCTCCGGGTCGTCATGGGTGTCGACAAACAGCATCATGTAGCCGTGCCTGGCGCACTCGGTCTCTATCGCGTGCACGGTTTCGCTGAAGTAATGGTTGGACAGCGCCGAGATCGCCACGCCAATCGTGCTGGTGCTCGACCGGGCCAGCGAGCGCGCCAGGGTGTTGGGAATGTAGCCCAACGCCTGGATCGCCTGCTGCACCGCCTGCACCGTCGCCGGGCTGACCTTGCGGGTGCCGTTCAGCACATGGGATACCGTCGAAGTCGACACCCCCGCCCTGCTTGCCACGTCGTCCATGGTGACCACGGTGCTGTCCCTCTCAACAAATCAACGTTTGCTCGACCAGCCGCTGTACGTACCGACGTTGTCACGGGTGATCAGTTTTGGCGTGAGCAGGGTCACCGCTTCGGCCGGGGCCTTGTCGTTGAGAAGGTCATTGCCCACATTCACAGCGGTCTGCGCCATGGCCCAGGGGTCCTGGCTGGCGGACGCCTGGATCTGCGTGTCGGTTTTCAGCGCATTCTCGATGTCCGGCGCGCCGTCCACCGACGTGATGATGATGCCGCTGCGCTTGAGCTGCTTGGCCGCCAGGTCACTGCCGATGGCTTGCGGGTCGTTGATCGCGAACAGGCCGTCGATTTTCGGGAAGCGCGTGAGGTAACCCTGCATGGCGTTCAAGCCGCCCTCACGGGAGCCCTTGGCGTCCTGGTCATCGGACAGCACCTTGATGTCCGGCGCAGCGGCCAATGCCGCCTTGCAGCCCTTGACGCGATCGGTCACGGCGGTGACCTGCGGGCCGTTCTGGATGATCACGTTGCCCTTGCCCGCCAGCTTGTCCACCAGGTACTGGCAGGCCAGCTTGCCGGCTTCGACGTTGTCGGTCTGCACCGTGGCGTTCACCCCCTTGGCGTCCACATCCACGGCAACCACCACGATGCCGGCGTCACGGGCTTTCTTGATCGCAGAGGCCATGGCGGACGGGTCGACGGCGTTGATCAAAATCAGGTCGACCTTGGACGAAATAAAGTTGTCGATCTGCGAGAACTGCTTGCTCAAGTCATAGTCGGCCGATACCGAGGTGACCTTGACGTTGGGGTTCAATTCCTTGGCCCGCGCCGTGGCGCCGTCGGCCAGGGTCACGAAATACGGGTTGCCCAGCGAGCCCATGCTGATACCGAGGGCCTTGAGCTCGCGCGCTTCGACGGCCTGGGACATCAAGGCAGCCAGGGCCATAACGGGGAAAATGCGTTTGACGTTCATGCGGTTCTCTCTCTTGTGATTGTTGTAGGAGTGAAATCAGGTCCGCGCACCGGACTGGCGATAACGATCCAGCGCCACCGCGCCAATGATCACGATGCCCTTGATGATGTACTGCCAGATATCCGATACCCCCAGCAGCACCAGGCCGTTGGTCAGCACCGCGATGATCAGCGCACCGATCAGCGTGCCGCCGATGGTGCCGACACCGCCGGTAAAGCTGGTGCCGCCAAGGATGACGGCGGCAATCGCATCCAGTTCATAGGATTGCCCCAGCTGCAGGCCGTTGGCGGCGAACAGGCGCGAAGCGCTCATCACCGCGCCCAGCCCGGCCAACGCGCCGGACATGGCGTAGACAAACAGCAGCACCTTCCACACCTTGATCCCCGACAGCCGCGCCGCTTCCGGGTTGCCGCCCACCGAATAGATCTGCACACCCATGACCGTGCGGCGCAGGATGAACCACGACAGCGCAACCACCGCCACCGCAATCACTACCAGCCACGGCACGCCAAGGATCGAGTCATTGCCGATAAAGGCAAACGGCAACTCAGGGTTGAATACGGTTTTGTCGTCCGCCAACAGGCGTGCCAGGCCGCGCATGGCCGTCAGCGCACCCAGGGTGACGATAAACGGCGGCAAGCGCATGAAGGCAATCAACCCTCCGTTGACCAGTCCCAACAGCAAGCCGAAGCCGATCCCCGCGGCAATCCCGAACATGCCGAACTGCGGCGACATCGAGGCCTGCAACGCCACCACCGCCGACGCGGCAAGGATCGCCCCCACCGACAGGTCGATGCCCGCCGTGAGGATCACAAAGGTCATCCCCGCCGCCAGCACCACGTTCACCGAGGCCTGCTGGGTGATGATCGACAGGTTCTGCATCGTCAGGAAGTTCTCGCTGGCCAGGGCAAAGCCCACCAGCAGCAGGATCAGCACCGGCAACATGCCGACTGTGCGCATCAATTCGCGTGCGCGCTCTGCCTTTCCAATTGTCGCTACATTCAACTCAGCCATGGGCAACCACCTGATCGCCACCGGTGGCGAGGTCAATAATGCGTTCCTGGGAAATAGCGTGGCCCGAGGCCCCGCCGACTTCTGCGACCAGTTGGCCTTCGCGCATGATCAACACGCGGTCGCAGGTGCCGATGATTTCCGGCAGCTCGCTGGAGATCACCACAATGCCGACACCGGCCTGGGCCAATTGATTGATGATGCGGTAGATCTCGGATTTGGACCCGATGTCCACGCCGCGCGTGGGTTCGTCGAGGATCAGCACATGGGGCTTGACCTCCAGCAGCCGGGCCAACAGCACCTTCTGCTGGTTGCCACCGGACAGTGCGCCGACATTGACCTTGCCCGACGCCACGCGGATCGACAGTGACTTGATCGCATCCGTGGCGCGCTGCGTGGCATGGCCGCGATCCAGCACACCGCCGGCATGCGCATCGGACACACAGGCGCAGACATTGATGTTGTCCGCCACGCTCATGTCCAGGAACAGGCCCTGGGCCTTGCGGTCTTCGGTGAGGTAAACCACGCCGGCGCGAATCGCGTCCGCTGGGGTGCGCAGTTGGGTGACGGTCTTGCCGACCACCTCCAGGGTGCCCGAGGTGCGTGGGTCGGCGGCGAAGATCAGCCGCGCCAGTTCGGTGCGCCCTGCCCCGACCAGGCCGGCAATGCCCAGCACTTCGCCGGCGTGCAGGTCGAAACTGCAGTTGCGCACGCGCTTGCCATCGGCCATGTCGCGCACACGCATCACCACGTTGCCGGGGTTATACGCAGCGTGTTCTTTCTTGTAGAACCCCGACAGATCGCGGCCCACCATCATCTTGACCAGCACCTCGGCCGACAGCGCTTCGCGGGTCAGTTCGCCGATGTACTGGCCGTCACGCAGCACCGAGACACGGTCCGCCAGCTCATAGATCTCGGCCATGCGGTGGCTGATATAGATGATTGCCAACCCTTGGCCGCGCAGCTGTTTGATCAGTGCGAACAAGCGGTCGGTCTCGCGGGATGACAACGGCGTGGTCGGCTCGTCCATCACCAGGACCTTGGCGTGGGCATGCAAGGCGCGGGCGATTTCCACCAGTTGGCGCTCGGCGATCGACAAGCTGCTGACCCGCGTCGCCGGGGTGAACTGCGCGCCAAGGCGTTGCAGCACTTCGATGCACCCCGCTTCCATGCCCTTGCGGTCGATGGTCCAGCCACGCCGCAGTTCACGGCCCAGGTAAATGTTCTCGGCCACGCTCAGGTTGGGGCACAGGCTCAGTTCCTGATAGATCACGGCGATGCCGAGGGCTTTGGCGGTGGCGGGGTCGAAGGTGGCGACAGGTTCGCCTGCAATGCGGATTTCACCGCCGGGGTCGGCTTGGTAGGCGCCGGAGAGGATTTTCATCAGGGTAGATTTGCCGGCGCCGTTCTCCCCCATCAAGGCGTGGATTTCGCCGGGGTAGACCTTCAGGCCGACATTCTTGAGCACGCGCAAACCGTTGAAGGTTTTGCTGATGCCCTGCATTTCAAGCAAGGGTTCAAGGCTCATGCATGAGCTCCTGGAATTATTATTTTTGTCGTCAGTGAGCCGACTCTAATTCAGATACATTTGCTTACGCAAGCGCTTGCCTTGAGGTTTTTCCCCTAGAAGAAACGTTTCATCAAGCTACTTTATTGATTAAACACAGAAAGCATCGAATTTACCGTTTGTCTGCTATTGTCCACCCACGTCATCTCCTCCTCGTTGCCGCCAGGCGATCTTCAGTGAGCATGCTCTGCGCCGTCGCAGGTAATGATGGCGGGTCTGAATATCATGGAAGGACGAAGCGATGGACACACCGCTACCCGAACAGCCGCAATCGCGCGCGGAAAAAATCGTCGAGTTCAAGCGCCAGAAAACCCTGCTCAAGACCGGCGCCCTGCAAGACGCGATCTTCAATAGCGCTTACTTCTCCAGCATTGCCACCGACGAAAAAGGCGTGATCCAGATCTTCAACGTCGGCGCCGAACGCATGCTGGGCTATGCCGCCGCCGATGTGGTCAACCGCATCACCCCCGCCGACATCTCCGACCCCATCGAACTGGTCACCCGCGCCGCCGCCCTCAGCCAGGAGCTCGACACGCCGATCACGCCGGGCTTTGAAGCGCTGGTGTTCAAGGCCTCGCGGGGGATCGAAGACATCTACGAACTGACCTATATCCGCAAGGACGGCAGTCGCCTGTCCGCCATGGTCTCGGTGACGGCATTGCGCAACCGCCACGACACCATCATCGGCTACCTGCTGATCGGCACCGACAACACCGCGCGCAAGCAGGAAGAAGCCGAACGCAAAGGGTTCGAGCGCGCCCTGGAAGAAAAGAACCTGGAGCTGGAGCACGCCAGCCACATGAAGTCCGAGTTCCTTGCCACCATGTCCCACGAATTGCGCACGCCGCTGAACGCGGTGATCGGCTTTTCCGAGGCGCTCAAGGACGGGCTGGTCGGCGAGATGAGCGAGACCCAGCGTGAATACATTGGCGACATCTTCACCAGTGGCCAGCACTTGCTGTCGCTGATCAATGACATCCTCGACCTTTCCAAGGTCGAGGCCGGGATGATGGAGCTGGAGCTGGAAAGCGTCGAGCTGGCGGGCCTGTTGGCCAACAGCCTGCTGATCGTGCGCGAAAAGGCGGCGTTGCAGAGCATCCAGTTGAAGCTGCAAAGCCCTGAAGACCTCGGCCATCTGGAACTCGACCTGCGCAAGACCAAGCAGATCGTCTACAACCTGCTGGCCAACGCCGTCAAGTTCAGTGAACACGGCGGCTCGGTGACGTTGACGGTGCGCCAGGTAGCGCGCGAGCAGGTCGGGCAGATTCCCGGCGACTGGCCGGTATACAACTTCGCCTTGCCGGCGAGTGTGCATCAACAGTTCCTGGAACTGAGCGTCAGCGACACCGGCATAGGCATCGCCGAAGACGACATGGGCAAGCTGTTCAAGGCGTTCAGCCAGATCGACAGCAGCCTGGCGCGCAAATTCGAAGGCACGGGCCTTGGGCTGGCGATGGTCAAGCAACTGACCGACCTGCACGGCGGCAGTGTCGCCGTGGCCAGCCGCGAAGGTGGCGGCGCGCGGTTTGTCGTGTGGTTGCCGCTGCATCGCACCCCGGAGGCTCCATGGCCGAGATCCTGATCGTCGAAGACAATGAGGCCAACATGCGCCTGGCGCGCTTGTTGCTGGTCAATGCCGGCCACACGGTGTTGTGGGCGCCCGATGCCGAGACCGGCCTGACCCTGGCCCGCGCGCAGCAACCGGCCCTGATCCTCATGGATATCCAGTTGCCCGGCATGGACGGCCTGGCCGCCACCGCACTGCTCAAACAAGACCCGCTGACCGCGCACATCCCGGTGATCGCCCTGACGGCCATGGCGATGAAAGAAGACCGTGAAAAGACCCGGTTGGCCGGATGCGACGCCTACATCATCAAGCCGCTGCGTTACAAAGAGCTGTATCAGGTGATCGACACCTTGCTGCAGCCCGACAAACCTCTCACTTGAGTCCGTTCCATGGCCAGCCAACCCGCAACGTTGTTGATCGTTGATGATGACCCCCAGGTACGCAAGCTCCTGGAAACGCTGCTGCAACACGAAGGCTACCTGACCCTGAGCGCCGGCAGCGGCGAAGAAGCCCTGCAGAGCGTGGCGAAACAGGCACCGGACCTGATCCTGCTGGACGTGATGATGTCGGGCATGGACGGCTACGAAGTGGCCAGCCGACTCAAAGGCGATGAAGCCACCGCGGGCATACCGATCATCATGCTGTCGGCACTCAGTGAATCGAGCGCACGGGTGAGCGGGCTCGAAACCGGTGCCGAGGAATTCATCAGCAAGCCGGTGGAACGGGTCGAGCTATGGCTGCGCGTGCGTAACCTGCTGCGGCTCAAGGCACGCGGCGATCTGGCCGGCAACGCGCCTGCCCTGGCGCCAGGGCAAACCGGTATGAACGTGCATGACCTGGCTCGCCAGGACCTGGAAAACGCACTGCGCCAGGCCGTCGAGCGCAGCGAGTTCAGCGTGCATTACCAGCCCAAGGTCGCGGTCGCCAGCGGCCGGATCTGCGCCCTGGAAGCGCTGCTGCGCTGGGAGCGGCCTAACTATGGCGCGGTGTCTCCGGCCGTGTTTGTGCCGATACTGGAAAGCCTCGGCTTGATCGTACCCGTGGGACGCTGGGTCATAGACACCGTTTGCCAACAGATCGCCGAATGGCAAAGCGGTGACATTGGCCCTGTGGAAGTGTCGGTCAACGTCTCCGGCCATCAACTGATCGAAGGCGACCTGATTGCCGATATCGCCCGCATTCTCGCGCAAACCGGCGTGGCTCCCGACTTGCTGGAGGTCGAGTTGACCGAAGGCTCGCTGATGGAAAACACCCAGCACACCATCGCCAGCCTGCAGCGGCTGCACGCCATGGGCGTGAAAATTTCCATCGACGACTTCGGCACCGGCTATTCGAGCCTGGCGTACCTGCGCCGGTTTCCCATCGATACGTTGAAGATCGACATCGCGTTTATCCGCGAAGTCACCACCAACCCTCAGGATGCGGCTATCACCCGCACCATCATCGAACTGGCCCACAGCCTCAACCTGCGAGTGGTGGCCGAAGGCGTGGAAACCCAGGCGCAGTTGGCGTTTTTGAAAGACGCCGGCTGCGATCAGATTCAGGGCTACCTGTTCAGCCGGCCGTTGCCGGTTGACACCTTGAAGCGCCTGTTGCTCGAGCGCCTCTAAACCCCTGAGGGATCGGGCGCCAGCTCCCACATGAATTACCTTGAACGGGTGCGGTTATTCATCGCGTTAAGCCTGCAAAAAATTGAATCCTGCGCTGCACCAGGGTTTCAAACAGGCAATACCCACCGCACGAGTCAACTCATGAAACAGATAGGCCAACGACTGCAGGAAGAACGTCAACGCCTGGGCTATTCGCAACAGTACCTGGCGCAGGCCGGAGGCGTGACGGCGCGCGAGCAGCGTGGATACGAACAAGGCGAAGACCTGCCCCGCGCGGACTACCTGGCGGCGCTGGCTGCCCATGGTGTGGACGTGGTGTACGTGATTACCGGCAAGCGCGCCACGGTGGTCAATATCAGCCGTGACCAGGCCCAGACCTTGATCGACAACCGCGTGCTGGGCCAGGAGGTATCGCTGGACCCACTGCCTGAACATGAACTGTTGTTCAAGCTCAGCGACCCCTCTGGCCCGCCGCCGGATCAATCCTGATTTTCGGTGTTGCCGACGTCTGCCGCTTCGTCCAGATCGTTCAACGGGACTTCTGCGTCATCCATCAACGAACCCGGGTCTTCATTGCCTGGGTCGTTGAGTTCGTCATCGAGTTCTTTTGACATGACCGTCTCCTCTAACCGCCTTGGGTATCGATATCAGCATCGGTTTGCGTCTTGGGCTCAGGCTCGGACTTGAAGTCCGGGCTGTAGTCGTTTTCCTTGGCTGTGGGATCTTTGTCCGGGACCGGGTCTTTGGGCGCGTCGGCGGCGGTAGCGGGTGTCGGTCCGTTGCGACCGCTGGCCTGGGGATCGTGGCTTGTATTCATGGGTCACCTCTTCGCAGTGTCAGGAAAATGCAGCCTGCGTAAATCTAAGGTCGCGAGCGAGGCGCTGAAGTTCCAATTGCTTACGAACCCGGATTGTCGAACTGGATGTACACCGCATAGGCGGCAAGCAAGATCCAGAACACCATGAAGATCCAGGGCGTACGCACGGAAAACAGCAGGGATTTTCGGTAGCCCTTGTGGGTTGACTCCACTTCGGAAAACAGCGGCGATTCATCGTAGGCCATGCCCATCACCGGTTCGCTGCGCAATAGTTCGCTCTGCTTGAAATGCCAATGGTCAATGATGTCGTAGGCTGCGCGAATGCCGGGCCAGGCGTTCAGGGAACTGAGAATGCCCAGCAGCGCCAGAATAAGCGGGACCACCAGGGTAAAGAGTTTGCCCCACTCGGGGTTCAGGTTACCCATGCCGGAGACAAAGGCGATCACCAGGAACGACTGCGCCGTCAGGTAGGCATCGGTGCGGTTGGCCAGGATCGAGGTTTCGTATTGGATCTCGCGCCGGTAGAAGTCAAGGCGATCCTTGGGCGAGCCGAAGATCTTGGCGTTGTGTTCGCTGTGATCGGTCAGGCTCGATTCCGGGGTGTCGGGTGAAATGATTCTGGGCACGTCGCTACTCCACGCGTATTCGAGGCCCATTAGAAGATTATCGAGCGGATGAAGTTCAAGTTGTTCGTGCACCTGATTGGGGCGCGCCCTGCCCTTATGGCGGGCAAGCTTGTTGTGGCGAGCGGGCTTACTGTGGCGAGCGGGCTTGCCCCGCGTCGGGTGGCGAAGCCGCCCCAAACCTGCCAACGCGGTGTACCTGACACACTGTGGTGGTCATATTGGGGCCGCTGCGCAGCCCAGCGCGGGGCAAGCCCGCTCGCCACAACAGCCAGCTCGCTACAACATGTTCTTTTGTCGCAGGTTAAATCGTCCGCTTCGAAGGGAACTCGGCACAAGCATTGCTTTATCCATTCATCTGGCCGAAAACAGGAGCATTCGTTACCCCCCGACCCAGAGCCGACCTCACAAGAAAGTAACGACCAGACCCATTGGCACCCTCAGCCACGGGCTCATAAAAAATGCGTTTTTTGAAACGGCAGTGCCCCCCCCTGCTCTGCTCGGCACTGACAAGGTACTGGAATGGCTCGATCTTTCTTTGATGAAATGAATGATGCAGACGGCGCGTGTCGTGCGCATTATCAGGATTTCTCGCGCTGGCTGGCGAATACGCCGCCGGAACTGCTGGCCCAGCGTCGCCGTGAAGCCGATTTGCTGTTCCACCGCGCCGGGATCACCTTCACGCTGTATGGCGATGAACACGACACCGAGCGCCTGATCCCCTTCGACATCATCCCCCGCAGCATCCCCGCCAGTGAGTGGAGCCTGATCGAACGCGGCTGCATCCAGCGCGTCAACGCCCTGAACATGTTCCTGGCCGACATCTACCACGACCAGCGCATTATCAAGGCCGGGATCATTCCGGCGGAACAGGTGCTGGGCAACGAGGGCTATCAGAAGGCCATGGTCGGCCTGGACCTGCACCGGGGCATCTATTCGCATATTTCCGGCGTGGACCTGGTGCGTGATGGCGACGGCACCTACTACGTGCTCGAGGACAATCTGCGTACCCCCAGCGGCGTAAGCTACATGCTCGAAGACCGCAAGATGATGATGCGCCTGTTCCCCGAGGTGTTCGCCAAACAGCGCATCGCGCCAGTGGATCACTACCCCAACCTGCTGCTCAAGACCTTGAAGAGCTCCAGCCGCCTGGACAACCCCAATGTGGTGGTGCTGACGCCGGGGCGCTTTAACAGTGCGTTTTTCGAGCACGCCTTCCTGGCCCGGGAAATGGGCGTGGAACTGGTGGAAGGCGCCGACCTGTTCGTGCACGACCTCAAGGTGTTCATGCGCACCACCGACGGTCCCAAACCGGTGGACGTGATTTACCGGCGCATCGACGACGCTTTCCTCGACCCCCACGCCTTCAACCCCGATTCCATGCTGGGCGTGCCCGGCCTGGTGGCCGCCTACTGCGCCGGCAATGTAGTGCTGGCTAATGCGATCGGCACCGGCGTGGCCGATGACAAGTCGATCTACCCCTATGTACCGCACATGATCCGTTTCTACTTGGATGAAGAACCGGTGTTGCAGAACGTGCCGACTTTCCAATGCCGCAACCCCGGTGAGTTGTCCCACGTGCTGGCCAACCTGCCAGAGCTGGTAGTCAAGGAAACCCAGGGCTCCGGTGGCTACGGCATGCTGGTCGGCCCGGCCGCCAGCGCCGCCGAAATCGAAGACTTCCGCCAGCGCATCAAGGCCAGGCCTCACGCCTACATCGCCCAGCCCACGCTGAGCCTGTCGACGTGCCCCACCTTTGTCGAAAACGGCATCGCCCCTCGGCATATCGACCTGCGGCCCTTTGTGCTCTCGGGCAAGGAAACCCGCCTGGTGCCCGGCGGCCTCACCCGCGTGGCATTGAAGGAAGGCTCGTTGATCGTCAACTCGTCGCAAGGCGGCGGAACCAAGGACACCTGGGTGGTGGAGGGCTGAGTATGTTGAGTAGAACCGCCGCGGATTTGTACTGGATGTCCCGTTACCTGGAGCGCGCCGAGAACCTGGCACGCATGCTCGAAGTCAGTTACTCCCTGTCGCTGATGCCCCAGGCCGGGCGTAGCGATGGCCTGGATGAACTGGCCATGTCGTTGCTCAGCAGCGGCACCCTGGAGAGCTACCTCGAGCGTCACACACAGTTGGATGCCGAGCGCATGCTGCACTTCTTCGCTCTTGACGAGGAAAACCCGGCCAGCATCTACAACTGCCTGCGCGCCGCACGCGGCAACGCCCATGCGGTGCGCGGGCGCATCACCGCCGACATGTGGGAAAACCTCAACGCCACCTGGTTGGAGATGCGCAGCATCGCCGCCGGCGGCCTGGCGCGGCATGGCATCAGCCATTTCTGCGATTGGGTCAAGCAGCGCTCGCATCTGTTCCGCGGCGCCACCTCGGGGACCATCATGCGCAATGACGCCTACCGGTTTATTCGCCTGGGTACCTTTGTCGAACGCGCGGACAACACCTTGCGCCTGTTGGATGCGCGCTACGAGATGTTCGGCGAGGAGTCCGAAGAAGTCAGCGACTTGTCGGCACGCGGGTATTACCAGTGGAGCGCCCTGCTCCGTGCGCTGTCCTCGTTCGAGGCGTATACGGAGCTGTATCCGAATGCGCTGAATGCACGCTCGGTGTCCGAGCTGCTGCTATTGCGCAGCGATGTCCCGCGCTCGTTGCACGCCTGTATCGAGGAATTGAGCCACATCCTCGCCGATTTGCCCGGCAGTTACGGGCGCACGGCCCAGCGGCTGGCGGCGGAGTTCGAGGCACGGCTGAGGTATACCGGCATCGATGAAATTCTGGAGGACGGGCTGCACAGCCGCCTCACCGAATTCATCGACACCGTGCGCGAACTGGCGCAAGCGATTCACAGCTCGTACCTGGAAGTGGTCTGAAACACACCTCGGATTAAACTGTGGGTGCCCACCAGCGTGGCAACAACTGGCGCACCCGCGCCTCGCCGAACCGATCATCGATCAATATCACCACGCCGCGGTCCTGCTGGCTGCGGATCACCCTGCCCGCCGCCTGCACCACTTTCTGCAGCCCGGGATACAGATAGGTGTAGTCGTAGCCGGCGCCGAAGATCGCGCCCATGCGCAGTTTCATCTGCTCGTTGACCGGGTTCAGTTGCGGCAAGCCCAGCGTCGCAATAAAGGCCCCGATCAAACGGGCGCCCGGCAAATCGATGCCTTCACCGAACGCGCCGCCCAGCACGGCAAAACCGATGCCCTGGCTATGCTCGGTGAATTGATCGAGGAAGGCTTGGCGCTCGGCCTCGGCCATGCCGCGTGACTGTTGCCATAACGCGATCTGCGGGTGTTTCTCGGCCAACAGCTGCGCCACTTGCTGCAGGTAATCAAAACTTGAGAAAAACGCCAGATAGTTGCCGGGCTGTCGGGCGTACTGGCGAGCGATCAACTCGACGATCGGCTCCAGCGAGGCGTGCCGATGGACGAAACGCGTGGAGATTGCATCGACGATGCGCACCTGCAACTGCTCGGCCTTGAACGGCGACTCCACGTCGATCCAAGCCGTATCCGCCGGTAACCCGAGCAAGTCGGCATAGTAATGACGAGGGCTCAAGGTGGCCGAAAACAGCGTGCTGCTGCGGGCGGCGGTCAACCGTGGGCGGATGAATTCGGCAGGCACCACGTTGCGCAGGCACAGGGTCGAGCTGCTGCGCTTGCCCGTGAGCTGGCGCTTGCTGATATCGAAAATGAAGTGCTCGTTGAACAGCTCGGCGACCTTGGCGAATTGCAGCAGCTCGAAATAGAACGCCTGCAGGTCGCCACTCAGGGTTTCGGGGTGGTCATTGAAATACTCGCCCATGGCGCTGGCGCACAGGCTCAGGGCCTGCAGCAGTTTTTCAGGCCGCGCGGCATAGGCCTGGTACGGCGCGAGCTGGTCCTTGTGCAGCGCGTTCCACTCACGGTTGAGGCGCTGCAAGGGTTTCTTCAAGGGCTCGGGGGCGGTGTCGCGCAGGATCTTGAGGCTGTACTGGTCGAGGCTGGCGCTGTACATCGAACGGGCGCGTTCGACCAGGTTATGCGCCTCGTCCACCAGCACTGCCGCGCGCCACTGGTTGAGCTGGGCCAGGCCGAACAGCATGGCGCCAAAATCGAAGTAGTAGTTGTAGTCGGCGACCACCAGGTCGGCCCAGCGCGCCATTTCCTGGCTCAGGTAGTACGGACACACGTCATGGGCCAGGGCCACGTCGCGCAGGCTGCGCTGGTCGAGCAGGCGCACCTTGGACGCGGCGACGCGCGCGGCGGGCAGCCGATCGTAGAAGCCCTTGGCCAAGGGGCAGGCATCGCCGTGGCAGGCTTTGTCCGGGTGTTCGCAGGCTTTGTCCCGCGCCACCAATTCCAGCACGCGCAGTTGCAAGTCGGGGCTGGCCGCATACAGCACCTGGGCGGCGTCCAGGGCGAGTTTGCGCCCAGGCGTCTTGGCGGTCAGGAAGAACAGCTTGTCCAGTTGCTGGGGCGCGAGCGCCTTGAGCAGCGGAAAAATCGTGCCGATGGTCTTGCCGATCCCGGTTGGCGCCTGGGCCATCAGACAGCGCCCGGTGCTGACGGCCTTGTACACCGATTCGGCGAGCGAGCGCTGCCCGGGACGGAAACCGGCATGGGGAAACGCCAGGGTTTGCGCGCTGCTGTTGCGCGCCTCACGGTGCTGCATTTCCTGCCGGGCCCAGCCCAGGAACAACGCGCACTGCTGGTTGAAAAACGGCTCGAGTTCGGCGGCTTGAAAGCGCTGGTTCAGCACCGTCTCGCCTTCACCGACGATATCGAAATACACCAGCGCCAAGTCAATCTCCAGCAGGCCTAGTTTGCGGCACATCAGCCAGCCGTACACTTTGACTTGGGCCCAATGCAATTGCCGATGATTGGCCGGCTGGGCGTCGAGATCGCCGCGATAGGTTTTTACTTCTTCAAGGCGATTGGCGTCGGGGTCGTAACCGTCCGCCCTGCCCCGAACCTTGAGTTGCTGGTATTGGCCTTCAAGCGCGACCTCACTCTGGTAGTGCGCGCTGCGTCGCGAGGCGACGGTGCGGTGGCCGACAATGCCCTCCTGGGCGCTGGGGGACGGGGTAAAGCGCAGGTCAAGGTCGCCGACCTTGGCCGTGAACTCGCACAGCGCGCGCACGGCAACGCTGTAGCTCAAAGGGACTGCGCCCAACGCACATAGCAGACCGTTACTGGCATCTGGTATTCGCCGCAGAACTCCAACCAGCGCAGCTGGTTATCTTGCAGGCGATCGCCAGGGCCCTTGACCTCGATCATGCGGTAGGTCTTTTGCGCCGGCCAGAACTGGATCAGGTCGGGCATGCCGGCGCGGTTGGCGCGGATATCCAGCAGCAGCCGCTCGAACCAATAACGCAGATGTTCGGCGGGCAGACAGGCCAATGCCTGATCCAGCAGTTCTTGATTGAGCAGGTTCCAGAACACGAAGGGCGACTGGATCCCCCACTTTTCGTGGTAGCGCCGGCGGATGGTGGCTTTGTAGCGCTCGTCCTGCAATTGCTCGAAACACGCCGCGAACAGCGGCGCGCGGCGCGGGTGGAAGTCTTCGCTGTGCAGGTCCACCGGCCCTCGTTGGAACGGGTGGAAAAATGCCCCCGGCAACGGCGCAAAGATCGCGTCCCAGCACAGCAGGCCGAACAGCGAATTGATCAGGCCGTTTTCCACATAATGCACCGGCGCATCGGGTTCGCTGAGGTGAGCCTGCACGCAGTATTCCACCGACATCAGCGGCTCGGGCAGCGCCAGGTCCAGGTCCAGGCGCGTAACGGGCCGTGGCTTGGCCCGGGGCACGGCCGGTTCGCCCAACTTGCGGCGCAGGCGAGGCAATACGCGCAGCAGGTGCTGCTGCTCGGCGGCGCTTTCCGGCGCCTGTTGCGCGGTGTATACCAAGGCCATGGCCTGGGCGTAATCCTCCTGGCGTTCGAGCACGCGGATCAGTCGCGAGCGGGTGCCCGGATAGGCGCAGTTGCGATAAATCCGTTGCGCCAACACCAATTCGGCGGTGCGCTCGCAATACTGCCCCACCTGGAACAACAGCTTGGCCCGGCGGTTTTCCAGCCAGGGGTTATCGGTACTCAGGGTGGCGATCCGGGCCAGGACGTCCTCCAGCGCTTCACCGGTTTCAAAGGCCTGCTGGCACTGATGCAGGAACAGAAAACCATGCACGTCCTCGCGGCTGCGCAGGCCACGGGATTGTGCGCAGAACTCGACTTTTTCGTAGGTGTGGATGCCAAGGTCAGCCAGCACGAACTCCGACCAGTCCTGGTGCAAATTGCCGAAGAACATCAGGCGCAGGCGATCGCACAGTTCCATTACTGTGAGGCTGTACAAGGAGTCAGCAAGGTTGGGGCACCAACCGGCAAAGCTGCGGCTGTCGGTGAATTGCGGCGCCAGGCCTTCCAGCCAATCGGCTTTCTTGCCCTTGGGCTGCTCGATCCAGGGCTTGAACGCGCCAAGAATCTCGCTTTTTTGCAGCAAGGCGAACAGCGCTTCAAAGGTCAGCAGGCACTGGTCATTAACCCAACCCAGTGCCAGCAACGGTGCGGCTGCGGCGTGGGGGCAGCCGATCTCCTGGTAGTTGAGTTTGCCTCCACGAAAATGCACACCTTTGCGCATCACCATTCGCACCAACAGTGCCTGGGACGCCTGCGGTAACCTGTCAAATTGCTGAATGAAATGCGCTTCTTGCGGGTCGAGCAGATCCGCACAGCGTTGCTCGAGCCAATGCAGTACCTGGCGGAAGTTATGCAGGTAATAGAGCGGGTCTTCGAGGGGGTTGGCCATGGTGCGCGCCGATCAAATACTGGTTATGCATACAGAGTGCCGGTGCAAATGCCCTGTTGCAATCGCTAATAGATAAATGGCGCACGCAACTTTTTGTATAAAAGTGATCAGATGGGAGAGTCGATGGCGTAACATTTATGCCCCGCGGCCTTTGGCGCGGGACTTTCCAGGGTTAAAGGTAAGGGTTATGAACATGAAGAATTTGGGGCTGCCACTGGTTGCACTCACTTTTCTGGTATTGGCCGGTTGCGCAACGCAAACCGTAGTGACACTGCAAAATGGTACCCAGTATTTGACCAAGGACACGCCAAACGCTAAGACCTCCGACGGCTTTTACGAATTCACCGATATCGCCGGCAAGCGTATTCGCGTCAAGGCCGATGATGTGGCTACCGTGCAAAAAAACTAGTCAACACTGATCAAATGCGGGGGCGAGCGAGCCCGCCCCCACCGTTTTAATCGCATTGCGTCCTCAACTGATCACGATCCCCTCCCCTGACACTCCGCTCACCCCCACCAACGTCACCGAATCTCCACCAAAACTGATCACCGTATCCCCGGCCACGACCTTGACGTGATCGCGGTAATCGGCATTGCCTTGCACATCCGTAAACACTAACTTGTCCGTCGGCTGATAACCGATGATTCGGTCCTGGCCGAACTGCCCACCGAATAAAAAGGTGTTGTGCCCGCTGCTGTCGCGAATGGTGTCACTGCCTTTACCGCCCTCGATAAAGTCCGCGCCTTTACCGCCCTGGATCAAATCGTTGCCGTCACTGCCGATAATGAAGGTATTGCCCGTGTGCGGCTCGGCGTTGCGGTTGAGGTCCTGCACCCAGGTGGTGGCACGGGCCGGGTCGGACAGGTTGGCGACAATGATGGTCGAGTCGCGGGTCATCTGCTCATAGAACCCGGAATCGAGGATGCGCGTCATGCCGTCGCCATACCCGGTGGGCAGGTGCGAGACCCACGTCGGCAGGTTGACGATGGAGAACGGCAGTACGTTCCACAGCGTCGAGGCATAATGGTCGTTGAAGCTGACGATGTTGTCGGTGGTCGACGCGTGTAGCTGGTCATGCACGCCCAGCGAAGCCCCGGTGAACGATGAGCCGTCCAGCGCGCGGAATACCGGGTCGTTTTCATAACCGATATTGAGCACCTTGTCGCCGCTGCTCTGGGTTGGAGAGGCGTAGGCCAGGTAGTTGGCGTCTTTGTAGAATCCGCTCCATTTGCTGTCACTCAGGTCAGCCAGGCTGTTGACCGCCAGGCCACCCAGGCTGTGGCCGCTGACCACAACGTCGTGGCCGCTCAGGCCCTGGGCGTTGGCATAGTCGGCAACATGCTTGAGCAAACCGCCAAAGGCTTCACCCGCGTAGTTTTTCGCATAGTCCTTGGGGCCCAACGCCGCGAGCACGTCATTGACCAGGTCGCCGATGGAATCGCTGATCAAGGTTTCCCTGGGGCCAGAGGTGCCACGAAAACCGATGCCGATTTCGAGCAACTTACCCGCGTCATCGTACTTGCCCAGCACCTCGACCTGGGCCGTCGTGTAGCCGGCCTTTTCACCAAAGAAGGTGCCCCGCGCGTCGATCTTGCCGGTATAGCCCAGGGTGCTGGCGCTGATGGGTGTCCAACCGGCCTTTTGAACCGCCTCCAAGGCGGCCTTCTCCGAGTCGGGGTTCCAGGGCACGCCGGGGATCACGCCTTGCGAATCGCTGCTGCCCAGCAACGCCGCCACCAGCGTTGCGGGTAAGCCCGAACCCAGACCGTTGTGCTGATAGCCTGCGGCAAAGCCGTTATCCAGGTTGTGGTAGGCATACAGCGTGATCGCCATGGCATCGGCGAACAACGCTTTGGAACCCTCGGTTCCGAGGTTTTTATAGTCAAAGACACCCATGGTGCATCCTCTTTTTTATTGTTGGATACCGCCCCTTGCGGGGCGTTGAACCATCAGAACGCCCAGTCGAGGCTCAGTCCCACCCCGTGGACCTTCTCCTTGCCGGACAGCAAGCCGTTGTAGTCGAAATTAACCCGTGCCTCTTTGCTCAACGCCAGGCTGGCGCGTGCGCCCACCAACGCGGCATCGCGCGCCATCGGCGTACTCTGCACCGCAAACGAGGGGCCGCCCGACGCGAACGCCAAGTGTTGCTGCGACGCGGTGCTGCTCAGCGTGTGCTGCCAGCCCAAGGTGCCCGACACATTCAGCTGCTGGTGGTCATTGACATTGAAGGTCTTCAGCGCCCGCGCGCCCAGGGTGCTCAGCACCAGGTCACGGCGATCATCATGGGTTTTAAGGGCCGCGGCATCGCCTTTTTCGGTCACGCCGTCGGTGTCCAGATGGACATAGGCCAAGTTGGCAAACGGTTCCAGGGCCAGGGGTTGCAGATTGACGCGGTACGCCGCTTCGCCGAACACCTGGGTACTGCGTGCGTCGACCTTGGCTTTCTGTTTGCCGGCGACCTCGCCGTACTGCAGTCCACGCTTTACATCCGCGCGGTGCCAGCTATAGGCGGCGCCACCGCTCAAACGCCAGGCGCCGATTTCGTGCCCGGCATAGGCGCCGAAGTGGTAGCTGTCGACGGCGGCCCGGGAATGGGTGCCGCTGCCCATGTTCAGCGAAGTATCGCTGTAGCCCGCGACCAGGCCCAGGCGCGTGTCCTCGTCCAGCGCACCGTCGACCCCGGCAAGCAGGCCGCCGATCGAGGTGGTGTAGCCGGCAGTGTCGCTGCGAGCATCGGACTTGCCCCACGCGCCCAGCGCCTTGACCCACACGTTGCCGCGCGTGTCGACGTTCTGGCTGCTGGCGCCCATTTCGCCGTTTTGCAGGCGCTCGCCCACGGCTTCGCGCAGATAACGGCTGTCATTGACCAGCGCACTCTGCAGCGCCGGGTAGATTTCCCCGGTCAACTGCTGGAACGCGCCCTGCGCCGACGCCGCATTCGGTGCCAGCAGCACGCTTTCATACACGGCATTGCCCGCCCCCAATTGCTCGGCGGCGGCCGCCACGGCGCGTTGGTTGTCGGTCGCGCCCGCACTGGCAAAACTGTTGGCATTGCGCACGACCGCCAGTTGCACGCCGGTGGCGGCATAGTTCAGGTTGCCACCGATAAACACGTAGTCGGGCAGCACCGCACCGAAGCTGCCGGTGATACCGCCTGCCGCTTGCAGGATGTTGTATTGGCGGCCGATCAAGCTCTTGGCCTGGGCGCTGCTCAATAACGTCGGGCTGTTTTCCAGCGCCAGGGTCACGGTGCCGCCATTGAGCGTGGCGGCGCCCCCGGCGACGATACGGTCGCTGCTGGTGGGTGAGACTTCTACCGCATACGTGGAACCTGCTTCGAACGTCACGTCTCCCGCCACATTCAGCGTGCCGATGGAGTTACCCGGCGCCACGGTGCCACCGGATCTGGCCAACAGCGAACCAACGCGCCCCGACCCACCCAGCACGCCGCTCTGGCTGACGGTGACGTCGGAGGTGATCGAGCCATTGACGGCCAGCAGCCCCTGATTGACCAGCGTCGGACCGCTGTAGGTATTGCTGCCGGCCAGTACCAGCGAACCGATGCCCAGCTTGGTCAAGCCGCCATGACCCGAGATGTCGTTGCTCCACACATCCAGGCCACAGTGCACGTCGTTGCACAGGCGTTGCGTCGGCTTGCCGGCATCCACCACCGCGCCGATGCCTGGCAGGTCGGCGACGAACTGACCACTGCCATAAGCGCCATCGATACGAAACTCGGCAGGAATATCTTCGGCAGTGATAAACATTCCCGGTCCGCTGACGGCCTTGCCCAGGTTGATCATGCCCCAGCCATACAGCGAGTCGATGCCCGGCGCGCCGAGGTCGGTGGCGGTGGTTTTGAGCAGGGTGGAAATCTGCTCGCCACTCATATACGGGAAACGCTCCATCAACACCGCAGCACTGCCGGCCACATGCGGCGCCGCCATGGAGGTGCCGTTGAAGTTGGCCCAGTCAGTGGTGAGGTTTTCAAGGCTGGTGCCATTGATCACCGAGCTATAGATCCGGGTCCCCGGCGCCGACACGCAAAAACTCGCCGCGTACCCGCAGCGCGAGGAAAAGGTGCTGATCACATAAGGAGTGGCGCTGGTGGTGTCTGGGTTCTGCTGCAACGCGGCCACCGACAACCAGTTGGGCGCGATCTGCGGCACAAAATACGCCAGCCCTGAGATCGCATCGGGGTTGTTGCGGTTGTAATCGTTACCGGCGGCAAAGATGGTCAGTACGCCGCTGCGGGCGGCATCGATCGCGCCCTGATAAGCGCCGCCTGCCACCGTGCCAAGGATCGGCCGGATGTTGTCGAACTGGGCCTGTGCTTCAGTGAGGGTAAAGTTGGGAAACGCTGGGTCACGACCGCCTTGGGCGTACTGGTCACCGATACCGATGCCCCAGCTGTTGTTGATGATGCGCGCGCCACTGGCGACCAACCCATCCCAACCGGCCTTGTACACCGCACCGTCGTTACCGAGAATGATGCCGTCTTCGGGCCCTGGGTCGCCGTTCTCGGCGCTGATGATCTGAGCGTTGAAGGCCACGCCATGCATTGGTCCGCCATCGCGGTTGCCTGCGGCGATGCCGCCGACATGAGTGCCGTGGTTGCCCAGCTTGCCATTGGAGCCCAGCGACGGCGTGCCGTCATAGCGAAATGCGTCACCGGCCTTGACCGGAATATAGGGGTCGGTGTACTGGCGAATACCCTCGGTGACCACAGTCACCACTTTGCCTGGGCTGGCGAACTCGGGGTGCTGGGCATACACCGGCTGGTCGAAAATCCCCAGCTTCACGCCCTTGCCGGTGTAGCCGGCGGCATACGCGGTGTCGGCGTGCACGGCGCCCAGCCCCCAATCGGCTTTGAATTCATTGCTGCGCCAACTGGCCGCATCGCCCGCCTTGCCGGTTTCTATGTAGGGCGCGGCCTGGGCGGTTCCCAGGCTTGCCAGGCAACACAGCAGCGCGCCGTATGGCGCGCTGCGGTTGGCCTTGGGCGGGTAGCCCAGGGCGGTGTGGATGGCGGTAGTTAACCCTGACTTGCGTTTGTTCACGGTGACCTTCCTTAGTTCTCTTATTGCCGGTAGGTAAAACACTCTCTTCAAAACAACGCCTATCCCAGCTTGAACTGGGCTCGGGGGGGTATTCAGAACTGCCAGTTCAGGCTCAAGCCCACCCCCTGGGTTTTCGCTCGACCACCCAACTGGCCGTTGTAATCGAGGTTGATCCGCATGGCCGGGCTCAGCGCCAGGCTCGCCTGCGCGCCCACCAGAGCCGCGTTGCGCTGGACAGGCGCGCTACGCACGGCGAACGACGGGCCACCGGCCGCAAACGCCAGGTATTCTTCAGACTCGACGGCGCTCAGGCTGTGTTGCCAGCCCAGCGAACCGGACAGCTCCAGCTGCTGGCGATCATTGAGTGCAAGGGTCTTCAACCCGCGCAGGCCGAGGGTGCCGAGCACAGCGTCGCGCTGGTCACTGCCACGTTGCAGGGCGGCGGCATCGCCTCTTTCATGGAATGAGTCACTGTCCAGGTGCACGTAGGCCAGATTCGCGAACGGCTCCAGCGTCAGCGGTTGTAGCGGGAGGCGGTAGGCAGCTTCGGTAAACAGCTGGGCACTGCGCGCATCCAGCCTGGCCTTTTGCTTGGCGCTGACCTCGCCGTATTGCAGGTCGCGCTTCACATCGCCACGGTGCCAGCTGTATGCACCCCCCAGGTTCAGGCGCCACTCACCCAGTTCGCGGCCGGCATAGGCGCCTACGTGATAGCTGTCGACCGACGCCGAGGCATGGCTGGCGTTGCCCATGCTCAGCGAACTGTCGCTATAGCCCGCGACCACGCCGACGCGGGTCTGCTCATCCAGCGCAGCGTCCACGCCCAGTAGCAGGCCGCCCAGGGAGGTGGTGGAGCCGGCGGTCTCGCTGCGGCTGTCGGTCTTGCCCCAGGCACCAAGCGCCTTGAGCCACAGGTTGCTCTGCCCCGTTATAGGCTGTTCGCGCAGCCGCTCAGCCACGGCGTCGCGCAGTTGCCGGCTGTCATTGATCAGCATGGCGCCCAGTGCCGGGTAGATTTCGCCGGACAATTGCTGCAAACCTTGCTGCGCAGCGTCCAGGGAGTCGGAGCGCAGCACACTCTCGTACACCGGGTTACCCGCACCGAGTTGTTCGGTGGCGTTGGCTACCGCACGCTGATTGCGATTGGCAGCCACGCTGGCGAAGGTCGCGCCATTACGCACCACGTCCAGGCGCACGCCATTGGCTGCGTAATCGAGGCTGGCGCCAATGAACAGGTAGCCGGGCAGCACCTGACCGAATTGGCCCTGGATACCGCCCGCCGCCTGGAGGATGTTGTACTGGCGCCCGATCAGGCTTTGCGCCTGCGCCGCGCTGAGCAGCGTCGGGCTGTTTTCCAGTGCCAGCGTAAGGTTGCCGCCGCCCAGGATTGCCTGGCCGCTGGCGACAATGCGGTCGCTGCTGGCGGGCGTGAGCTCCACGGCGTAGGTCGAGCCCGCGCCCAGGTTCACATCCCCCGCCACTTGCAAGGTACCCACGGAATTGCCCGGCGCCACGCGGCCGCCGCTGTTCACCGACAGCGCGCCAATGCGCCCGGAGCCGCCGAGGGTGCCGCTGTCGTTCACGCTCACCGCTGAAGCCAGCGAACCGTTGACCGCCAGCAACCCGCCGTTGACGGTGGTGGCCCCGCGGTAAGTGCTTTCGCCAGTGAGTACCAGCGTACCTGCGCCGGACTTGATCAGGCTGCCTGCGTAGGCCCGGTTCGCCGCAGCCTGGTCACGTGCCGCGCCGACGGCGTAGTCTGTTCGGTCCTGCTGGCTGGCAGTGGCGCCCAGGCCGTTTTGCCAACCCTTGTCGGCCAGGGTTTGCTGCCAGGCGGTGTGCTCGGCGGCATCCTCGGCCTGACGCTGGATCAGGGCCTGGTCAGAGATGCCGTTGCTCCAGTGATCGCTCTGCCCCGCGGCCAGATCCACGTTCATCGCACCGAGCAATTGCCCCGGCCCGCGCATCGCCCGGCCCAGGTCGGGCACGCCCCAGCCCACGGTGGTGTTGGGCGCCTGGGTAGTCGAACCGTCGAGCTGAGTGGAGGTGGTCAGCAGCACCTGCAAGGCCTGCTCGTTGGTCATATAGGGGTAGCGTTGCATCACCAGCGCCAATGCGCCCGTGGCGTGGGGCGCCGACATCGAGGTGCCGGACTTCACGCCGTAACCGCCATCGGGGATGGTGCTGTTGATCAAAGCACCCGGGGTGGAAATACACCAGTACTTGGCGATACCGCACTTGTTGTATTTCTGGTTATTGGCTTGATCCAGCCCCGACACCGCCAGCCAGTGCCCTTCCAACTCCGGCTCGAAATAGGGCAGCGCCGAACGCACGCTGGCATTCGCATAGCCGCTGTTGCCGGCGCTGAACACATTGATCACGCCAGCCTTGGCCACCTGCGCAGCCGCGTCCAGCCAGGTGCCGCGGTTGTAGTGCTGGGCATAGGCCGCATGCAGGTCGCCGAGAGTCTGGTAGCTCACATCCTTGGGTTGGCTGCCCCAACTGTTGTTGATGGCGCGCACATCGGCATCCACGAGGGCGCTGTACACCGCATGGAAATAGTTGGTGTCGGGGCTCGGACCGAACAGGAAGCTGTCGTTGGCGTTGGTGTTGCCCACATAGACGTGCGCGTCGTAGGCCACCCCATGCATGCCGACGCCATCACGGGCGGCGCCCAGGGTGCCGGAGACATGGGTACCATGGGAGTCGTTGTTCGGGTTGAGTACGCCCGTCGTGCTGAACGAACTGCCGTCGACGTAGGTGCCGCTGGCGGTGACCGGGTGGAAGCGGTCCTTGGACGCTTCGGGGTGGCCGGCGTCGAAGCCCGAATCCAGCGCACCGATGTTCACCCCGCTGCCGCTGATGCCCGCAGCGTAGGCTTCATCTGCCTTCATGCGGCCCAGGCCCCAGTCGCGTTGGTACTCGGCGGAGCGCCAGCTGACCGGGTTGCCGGGCTGGCCTGTCTCGGTGTACTGCGCCTGTGTCGCAACTGAAAAGAGCAGCAGCGAACCTGCGGTAAATGGCTTGAAACGCGACGAATCGATGCTCATCAAAACCTCTTTTTGTTGTTATGGGCTCACAGGGCCAAAGGCCTCGTCCACTTTTGCCAGGTCGGTCTCACGCAGGTTGCCCGCGTAGTAATGCAACTTGGTCCAGGCCATCAGGTAGTCGTAACGGGCCTGGGCGAGGTCGCGACGGGTGCTGTACAGCTGTTGTTCGGCATTCAGCGCATCGAGGTTGACCCGCTCGCCACCCAGGATGCTTTGCCGGGTCGACACCACCAGCGCTTCGGCTGAGGCCAGGGCTTTCTGGTAAGCGCGCAACTTGCTCACGCCGGACAGACAGGCACTGAACTGGCGACGCAGCTCGATCAGGGTCTCGCGAGTCTTGCCCTCCAGTTCGTACTCGGCCTGCTCCATCGCGCGGCTGGCCTGACGGGTGGCGGCCGAAATGCCGCCACCGGCATACAGGGGCAGGCTCACCTCGACGCCAATGGTGTTGGTGTCATAGCGCTGGTTGTAGGTATTGCCGCTGTCGGATTCCTGCTGGCGTGAACTGGCGTAGGCCGTGACCTTGGGCAGATGCCCGGCGCGGTTGCGCTCCACTTCATAGCGCGCCACTTCCAGGGCCTGGCGCTGGGACGCGAGCGTGGGGTTACTGCTGATCGCCAACTCATGCCAACTGTCAAAGTTGGCCGGGCTCAGCGTGAACGCGGCAAAGCCCTGGTTGAGCGGTGCCAGGTCGTGAATATTGACGCTCTGCACGCCGATCAGCGCGCCCAGCTCTCTTAACGAAGCGTCCTGCTCATCCAGCGCCTGGATCTCTTCGGCGGTGGCCAGCTCATAACGCGACTCGGCTTCGAGGATATCGGTACGGGTGCCCTCGCCCTGCTGGAACAGATGGCGGTTCTGCTGGAATTGCTGCTCGAAGGCGTTCTTCTTGGCGCGGGCGATGTCGATCTGGTCCTGGGCGAACAGCGCCTGGGTGTAATAGGTCAGCACCCGCACCAGCAACGCCTGGCTCTTGTCGCGAAAGCTCTCATCGGCAAACAGCGCCTGGGCCACGCCTTTGCGGTAGTTGGCATAGGCTTCGTAGTCGAACAACGGCTGTTGCAGGCTGAAGGTGGAGCCGTAGCTGTTGTAGTTGCGGTCGTCGCGATAGCTGCCGCCGCGCCCGTCCGGCAAGTGCGCCTCGGAGTTGTTGCGGCCCTTGTTGTAGGTATACGACAGCTTGGGCAGCAGGCCGGCGCGGCCGATGGTGCGGTTTTCCAGGCCGGCGTCGCGTTCCTTGATGGCACCGAGGAACACCGGATCGTTGCGCAAGGCTCGCTCATACACGTCGAACGGGCCCATGGCTGCCTGGGCGCTGGCACAACTGAACAGCAAGGCGATGAACACTGGCTTCATGCTCATTCCTCGGTCAACGCGGAGCCGGCGCGGTCGAGCAGCGGCTTGAACAGGTAATTGAGCAGCGAGCGTTCGCCGGTGCGCACGAACATTTCAGCGGGCATGCCGGGCCTGATCACCAGGCCGTGGAGTTTCTCCAGGTCGGCGTCACTGACCGTGGTGCGCAGCACGTAGTACGGCGCGCCGGTTTTCTCGTCGAGCATCTGGTCGGCGGAGACCAGGCTGACCTCGCCCGGCACCCGCGGGGTGCGGCTCTGGTTGAAGGCAGTGAAGAGGATGTCGACCGGCAGGTGCGTGCCGACCTTGTCCACCAGATGCACCGGCAGGTGCCCTTCGACTTCCAGGCGCGTGTCCTGGGGCACGATTTCCAGCAGGGTTTCGCCGGCGCGCACCACGGCGCCCTCGGTGTGTATGCCGAGGTTGACCGCAATGCCATCGGCCGGCGCGTTGATTTCGCTGTGCTGCAAGTCGAAGCCGGCGGAGGTGAGCTGTTGCTCCAGGGTCAGGCTGCGCAGTTGCGCGTCGGCCAGCTGGCTGCGCACCTCCTTCTGATATTCCTCGCGGTGCTGCTGCAACTTGAGCCGCGACTCCAGTATGCCCTGCTCTACCCGGCCGCTTTCGCCGGTGTTCTGCGCCAGGTCCTGTTGCACCTGGGACAACTGGCGCTGGTAATCCATCAGCCGGTTGCGCGGGATGTAGCCGTTGTCGGCCAGCGGTTGCAGGTTGCTCAATTGGTCGCGCAGCGACTGCGCCTGGGCGGTCAGGTCGTTGCGGGCGCGGCGCATGCCGTTGAGCTGCGCCGTGGCGCCGTCGATATTCGCGCGGATACCCGCCTGCTCGCGGGCAAAGGCTTCGCGGCGGCTGCTGAACAGTTGGCGCTGGCCTTCGAGTACCAGCGCCAGGGCTGGGTCGGGTTGACTGCTCAATTCGGCTGGAAAGCTCACGCCTGGCAGGTTGTCTCGCTCGCTCTGCCAGCGCGCCACGCTGGCCCAGGCCATGCGGTACTGGGCTTGCAGCGAGTGCACGTCGGCCTGGTTCTGGGTCTGGTCGAGGCGAAACAGCGGTTGGCCCTGTTTCACCTGTTCGCCCTCGCGCACCAGAATGCGGCTGACCACGCCGGGGCCAAGGGTTTGCACGGCCTTGCGCTTGCCGGACACCACCACCGTGCCCTGCACCGGGATGCCCTGGTCCAGCGGCGCCAGGCTGGCCCACAGGAAAAACCCACCGGCACCGACCACGGTCAGCAGCCAACCCATGCGGACAAAAAAACGGGCATCGTGCTCTTTGAAATCTGGTTCAACAGTGAGGCTGCTCATGCGCCTGGATTCCTTGCGGCTTGATACTGACGACTGAAACTGACGCCGGGCTTTTCCTTCGGCGCTTCCTGCTGGCCGGACAATGCGCGCAGCACCTCCTGGCTTGGGCCGAATGCCTGCAGGCGCCCTTCGTTGAGCACCAGCAATTTGTCCGCCTGGGCCAGCGCCGAGGACCGATGGGTGACCAGCACCACGCTGCTGCCCTGGGCTTTCATCTGCACGATGGCACTGGCCAGCGCCGCTTCGCCGACGGTGTCGAGGTTGGAGTTGGGCTCATCCAGCACAATCAGACGCGGCCCGCCATACAACGCACGGGCCAGGGCTACTCGCTGCTTCTGGCCGCCGGACAGGCCGCCACCGTTGTCGCCCAATACGGTGTCGTAGCCCTGGGGCAAGCGCAGGATCAACTCATGCACGCCGGCCTGCTGGGCGGCCTCGACCACGCGCTCGGGGTCGGCCCCACGAAAACGCGCAATGTTGTCGGCGATGCTGCCGCTGAACAGTTCGATGTCCTGGGGCAGGTAACCGATATGCGGGCCGAGGTCGTCGCGGTCCCAGCGGTGGATGTCCGCGCCGTCCAGACGCACCGTGCCGGCCAGTGTCGGCCATACGCCGACCAGTACACGGGCCAGGGTAGACTTGCCGGAGCCCGAGGCGCCGAGTACGCCGAGCACTTCGCCAGCGCCTAGGTGGAAGCTGACCTGATGCAAGGTCGCCAGGCGCCGCCCCGGCGGGCCGGCACTGACCTGTTCGAAGCTGACCTGGCCCTTGGGCGCAGGCAGCTTCATCTGCTCGACTTGCGCAGGGAACTCGCGCAGCAATTCATCCAGGCGCTGATAGGCCAGCTTGGCCGAACTCCATTGTTTCCACACTGCAATCAATTGGTCGATGGGGCTGAGCACCCGCCCCATCAGGATGGAACCGGCGATCATCATCCCGGCGGTCATATCGCCGCGGATCACCAGCCACGCGCCCAGGCCCAGCACCAGGGATTGCAGGCACAGGCGCAAGGATTTGCTCAACGAGGTCATTACCGAACCGGTATCACTGGCCTGGTTCTGCAGCCTCAGGAACCGCGTATGCACCGCAAACCAGCGCTCGCGCAACGCACCGAGCATGCCCATGGCCTGGATAGTCTCGGCGTTGTGCAAGTGGCTGGTGGCCAACTGGGTTGATTGCTGTGAGAACGCGCCGGCCTCACCCAAGGGCTTTTTGGTCAGGTATTCGTTGAGGCAGGCCAGGCCGATCAGCAACAGCGCCCCGGCCGTGGCCAGCACGCCAAGCCACACGTTGAACAGGAAAATCACGAACAGGTAGATGGGAAACCACGGCGCATCGAAAAACGCGAACAGCGCAGGACCCGTGATGAATTGGCGAATATGGGTCAGGTCGCCCAGGGATTGCCCGGCATGGCCCTGCCCACATTGCAGGTTGCGTTCGAACGCGGCCTTGTACACGCGCAGGTTGAAACGCCGCTCCAACTGGCTGCCGATACGGATCACGATAAAACTGCGGATCGCTTCCAGGGTGCCAATAAACACAAAGAATCCCACGACCATCAGGGTCAACATCACCAGGGTGGTTTCGTTCTGGGAAGACAGCACGCGGTCATACACTTGCAGCATGTAAATCGACGGCACCAGCATCAGCAGATTGATCAGGGCAGTGAAGCAGCCAATACTGATCAATAGGCTCTTGTATTCACCCAGGGCCTTGAATAACGGCACAGCGGCAGCGGGCTTGGCCATAAGTCTTGATCTTCCTTGAACCGAAATGCACGCATAAGTTGCCCGAGCCCTTGATAAAAACCGGCCAACTAATAAAGTTGAGTAATAAGCTTATAACGGCAACTAAGGCATTCGTTTTAATTCAACGACAACGCCGGATGGGGTGCGCGCCTGGTAGTCACCGTTCTTCTGGCGATTCAAATGAGTGATGCCACTGCCTTGGGCATTGAACAGCCAGATGCCGTCCGGTGTGGGCGACCAGGAAAGGGGTTTTTCTCCCAGCCATTGCTCGGCACAGGCCACGTCGCCGCCCAAGGCGTTGGCCGGCTCAAGCAGGTCAAGGGCGCATATCTGATCCTGCTGGTGCAATTGCCAATGCCCGGCCAATTGGGCCGTGGTGGGTAATACAAGACTGCTCGCCATTGCGTGGGCTCCTGCCGACACGAACATCACCTGCAATGCACAGGTGACTACTTTAAAAAAACGCTGCATCTTCACGCTCCATCGTGCAGGCGCGGCGTCGAAACGCCGCGCCCTTGCTTCACGCGACGATGTCGCTGACCGCTGCCTGGCCGACGGTGGTGACGAGGAAATCCGCCACGCCTTGCCCGGAGAAGTCTACCGCCAGGGTACCCAGGTTGGTGCCTGCCGCGTAGTTCAACACCGCGTCGCCGGCATGCCCGGTAAACGCGTTGACGAAGGTCAGGCCGGCGCCTTTGGTGATGCCGCTGAGGTCGATCTTGTCCGAACCTGAGGTGAAGTCAAAGATCTTGTCCGCCGCCCCTGGCCTGGAATCGGAACTGGCCCCGAACACAAAGGTGTCGCTGCCCGCGCCACCCCACAGTTGGTCGGCGCCGCCGCCACCGTAGAGCAGGTCGTTGCCCGCACCGCCCTTGATCAGGTTGGCCGCGTTGTTGCCAATGATCAGGTCGTTGCCCGCACCGCCGAACGCGTTCTCGACCGTGACGCCCTTGGCGATGGACACGTTGCCCACCAGGCCGCCCACGTCGGAGAACGCGGTTTCATTGAGGTTGATTTTCTGGTTTTGAGTGAAGCCGGAGAAGTCCAGGGTGTCATTGCCACCACCGTCCCACACCGAGAACACCAGCTTGTCGGCATTGGAGCTGGCGCTGAGGAAATCACGCCCGGTGTTGGAGTTGAATCCGTAGGTGGTATCGCCCGCGCGGGTGTTGTAGTTGGCGCCGTAGAGCTTCTGGATCGCGGCGATGTCGTCGATCAGCGGGCCGGAGGCATAGGCTTCAACCCCGCCTTTGCTGAAGTTCTGGTTGGTGTTGCTCTCGCTCCAGTAACTCATGAGGCTGTAGCCGCGCGTGTCCTGTCCATAGGTCGCGTCGTTGTAGCTGGGAGCGCCTTCGCCGGCGTTGTAGTCGCCGGGGTGGGCCAGGCCCAGGGTGTGGCCGATTTCGTGGGTCAGGGTCTGCCGGCCATAATTGTTCAGGTCCGGGGTCTTGTTCGGCGTGTAGCTGTTGTTGGTCAGGTACCACGAGGTGCCGTCGTAGCCCGCGCCGGTGCCGGGCAGGTAGGCGAAGGCCGCGGCGCCATCCTGGCCACTGCTGTAGTTGCCGAAGGTCATGTGGCCGTCGCCGCCGGTGGCTTTCTCGGTGAAGGTGACCTTGGCCACGTCCGCCCAGGATTGCATGGCCAGTACGGCCTGGGCTTTCTGTTGCGCGTTGAACTGGCTGAAGCCCGAGATACCATGTTTGTTCAGGGTGCTTGAGGAGGCCGAGGTCAGGAAGGTGTAGGTCAGGTCGATCTTGCCGTTGCCGTCAAAGTCCCGGTACGCGGCGCCGTCACGCAGCAGCTGGGTGGCTGCCTGGTCAACGGTGTAGGAGGGTTTGCCATTGACCGTGAGGTTGCCGCCTCGATCATACAAATGGCTGAAGCTATCGATTTGCGAGTAAGCGGTGCTGGCTTGCGCCACCGACACGATAGCCTTGTCTTTTACTTTTGACATAAACGTACTTCCTTGTGTGCAAGTGCTTCAGTTTTTTGATCGATAGGAACCCCGCGGGCGAGATCGTCCTATCACTCGCCTCTTTTGAAGGCGTCATGAAACTGACACAAGTTTAAATCATTCGTCTACCCCTATTTCCAGGGTGGAAAATCCGCGACAGATGAACTAGCGCAAGTTTTCTACCGTATTTATTGGGGGGGGTTGCGATTTGTCCGACAAAAAACTAACCGCTCATATTTAAATATTAAATAGCGCTAAAGCGCTGAACTCTAGCGGCGCATTTGATAAGTGGATCCAATAGATTGCCACTGTGGCATTAGCAACATTAAACAGCCACTACTTTGAACTAAGTATCCGCCCAGGCAGGTCGTGATTGCCCGTGGTGAAGCCTCCCTGATCACGGGACTGTGCTGTGTTAAATCCGGGAGCGGCGCACTGCCCGCTCCCGCAGTGTTGTTCGCACCTAGCGGCCGGTGCGAATGGTGTTCCACACCCGCGTACGCACCCGGTCGACATTCAACGGCATCGCCTCCAGGGCAAACAGCTTGCCCATCATTTCCGGGCTTGGGTACACCTTGGTGTCCGCCTTGATCGCCGGGTCTACCAGGCTGTCCGCCGCGGCGTTGCCATTGGCGTAATGCACGTAGTTGGTAATGCTGGCCATCACGTCCGGGCGCAGCAGATAGTTCATGAAGGCATAGCCGGCTTTTGCGTTCGGCGCGTCGGCGGGCATGGCGACCATGTCGAACCAGATCGCGGCGCCTTCCTTGGGAATGTTGTAGCCGATGTTCACGCCGTTTTTGGCTTCCCTGGCACGGCTTTCCGCCTGCAGGATGTCGCCCGAGAAGCCCACCGCCACACAGATATCGCCGTTGGCCAGGTCTGCGGTGTATTTCGAGGAGTGGAAGTACGCCACATACGGTCGCACTTTCATCAGCAGTGCTTCAGCCTTCTTGTAGTCCTCAGGCTGCTTGCTGTGGTGCGGCAAGCCCAGGTAGTTGAGTGCGGCCGGGAGCAGTTCCGGGCCGTTGTCGAGAATCGCCACGCCACATTTTTGCAACTTGGCCATGTTCTCGGGCTTGAAGATCAGGTCCCAGGAGTCAACCGGTGCATTGTCGCCCAGTACGGCCTTGACCTTGTCGATGTTGTAGCCGATGCCGGTGCTGCCCCATAGGTACGGGAAGCCATGGGCGTTGCCCGGATCGTTGTTTTCCAGGGCCTTGAGCAACACCGGGTTAAGGTTTTTCCAGTTCGGCAGCTGACGCTTGTCGAGCGTCTTCAAGGCGCCGCCCTAGATCTGCCGCGCCATGAAATGGTTGGACGGAAACACCACATCATAGCCGGATTTACCGGTCATCAGCTTGCCGTCGAGGGTTTCATTGCTGTCGTACACGTCGTAAGTGAAACCGATGCCGGTTTCTTGCTGGAAGTGCTTGGTGGTGTCCGGCGCAATATAGTCCGACCAGTTGTAGATCTTCACTGTCTCGGCGGCCTGGCTGATAGAGGCCGACAACATCAAGGGCAACAGGGCAATGGCTTTCATGGTTCGATTTCCTGGCGGTTTTAGGGCTGTTGTTATGGCAGGCGATCAAGGATCAAAGCGTTACAAAATCAGTACATAGGTCTTGCGCACGGTTTCCTGGATATCCCAGATGCCCGTGCTGTTGGCCGGCAACATCAGTGCATCACCGGCTTCTATATGGACGGTTTCCCCGGTATCCGGGGTGAAGCTGCAGCGGCCCTGGATGAAGTGGCAAAATTCCTGGGAGATGATCTGGCGACGCCAGCGGCCCGGGGTGCATTCCCAGATGCCGGTTTCGACACCGTCGCTGCGCTCGACGCTCAGGGTCGAGGCCACGGCGATGGATTGCCCCAGCGGCACCGCCACGGGCGATGAATCCGGCAGATGGGCGTTCAACGTGTCTTTGAATTGAGTGATGCTCATGGCTTTTCCCGTGTGAATGAAGCAATTCAGCGCATGAAGCCTTCCATGAACCCGGCCACGCCGGTCGCCAGCTTGCGGCGCCAAGGGGCGGTGTTGGGGTTGGCCAGCACCTGGTCTTCATGGACGAAACTGCGAATGATCGCGTTGTAGCCCAGCCAGCGACACGGTTCGGGCTCCCAGGGCCTGAGCGCATCGAGGCCGCGCTCGCGGAGCACCCAGGGCTGGTGGGTCAGCGCGGTATCACGCCCCAGCATCAGATCGGCCAAGGTTCGGCCGCCCAGGTGGGTGGCGCCTACGCCCTCCCCGCCATAACCGCCCGACAGCGCGATACCCGTCTTGTGGTCGCACAGCATGTGCGGTCGGAAGTTGCGCGACATACCCAGGTTGCCGCCCCAGGAATGGGTGATTCTTACGCGCTTAAGCTGTGGGAAAAGCTCACCGAACAGGTAACGACGCAGTCCCACTTCGCTGTCAGTCAAATTGAAGTCGTGGCGCAGTTTGCCGGCGAACCGATAACCGCCGCGCGCGCCGAATACCAGGCGGTTATCCGCTGAACGCTGGCCGTAGGTCACCTGGCGGCTGCTTTCGCCGAACGCCTGGCCGTGGCTCAAGCCGATGTCATCCCAGGTACTGGCCGGCAGCGGCTCAGTGGCGACGATCAGGCTTTGTACCGGCAGTTGGTAACGGCCCAGAGGCGCCAAGGTGGTCGCATAGCCCTCTACCGCCGGCACCACCCAGGCGGCGCGCACAATGGCCTTCGCCGTGCGCAGGCTGCCGGACTGCCACTGGGTCACCGCGCTGTTTTCGTAGAGGGCCACGCCCATGGCCTCAACTACCCGCGCCAGGCCACGCACCAGCTTGGCGGGGTTGATGGTCGCGACGTGGGGCGCGTAAATGCCGCCGTAGGGCTTGGCGATACGGATCTGTTCGGCCAGTTGCCGCGGGCTGAGCCAGCGGTAGTCGGCCTCGGTCAGGCCCTGGGCATAGAGTGTGTCCAGATAGCGGCGCAGGCTGCCTTCTTGCTCGGGGTAACGGGCCGCGCAGTACAGCGCGCCCCCCTTGCGGTAGTCACACTCGATGCCTTCACGCGCCAGCACCTGGGCCAATTCGTCAGGGATGGCGTGCAACAGGTCGAACGAAGCACGCCGTTGTTCGGGATTCAGGCCAGCCAGCAAGCGGTCTTCGCCCAACAGATTGCCCATCAGCCAGCCGCCATTGCGACCCGACGCGCCGAAACCGGCGGTTTGCGCTTCGATAATCGCGATTTTCAGCTCGGGGGCCTGGCGTTTCAGGTAATACGCGGTCCATAGCCCGGTGTAGCCGGCGCCGATAATGGCCACGTTGACGTCCAGGTCATGCTCCAGGGCCGGCCGCGCGCGCAGCGGGTCGTCCAACTGGTCCATCCATAAGCTGATGTTGCGCCATGCCTGCATGCCGGGTTCTCCCCTACCTGGTTTTGATAGGGTGGATCCTAGAGCGCGCGGTCAGGGACTGTCTTGCGCGCGTGCACGCAGGGAAATGTGTTTGACGTAGGCCTTGGGCGACTGGCCGGTGTGCTGGCGGAACGCGCTGTAGAACGCCGACAGTGAGTTGAAACCGGCCGCGAACGCCAGGTCGTCGATCTTTATCGGCGGCACGGCCTTGTCCCGCGCGGCCAGCAAATGTTGAAGCCTGGCCTGGTTGACGTAGCGATAGAAGCTTTGCCCCAGCACTTGGTTGAGCAGGTAGGAAATCTGATTGCGGCTATAGCCACACTCCCTGGAAACCCGCTGCAGGTCCAGCTCGGGGTCAAGGTAGGGTTGTTTGCCTTCGAAATACTGCTGCAGGTCGTTGGCCATGTGCCCCAATTGCTGGGGTGACAGGCCCAGGCGGCTGAACGAAGGCCGCGCGGCCTCGGCCGGCCGCTCATGTACCAGGGACGCGTACTCGTTGACCCGCCAGATCAACCCGTCGCGCACGGTGATGGCTTCGCTGGTGCGAAACGACACCAGGCCTCGGCCGCCCCGCAAGGTAATGCGGTACTGGATAAACGCAGTGTTGCCATCGGCACGGATGCGGTCAGTGTGTTCAATCGCCTCGTCCGCCTCTCGTGGCATGCTGGCTTGAAGGTATTGGCGCAAGTCAGCGAAACCGACGACACGGTTCTGGAAGAAATCGTGGTACTGGATGTCCGGGTGGTAGTAGGACATCACGCCCTCCAAGTCCCGATGGCGCCAGCACAGGTGGTGGCGTAACACCAGCTCGCGCGTGGCTTGGGATTGCAGGGCATCATCGTCTGCAGCGATGTCTGGCATGGCAGGCTCTGGGGCGAACAAACGGTGGAGATTGCCGAACTTTGCCGGCGCGTACAATCGCCAAATGGCGGTGCTGACTAATGGCCTTTCGCCCTATCATGGGCTAGACATGATCCATGTCAAGACAACTGCCGAACGGGCGCAAAAAAGTCACCTGCCAATTGCGAACGAATGCTATTTTTAAGCTCTACCACGCCATGACCATTGACGGTCCTGGCCCCCCTGCCGCGAGCTAAAGGAAGCGCTCAATGAATAAGGTGGGCAACATGAACAAAGTGACGTTCCCCAACGCCTGCCAGCTGATGCGCTGGCACTTTCATCCGATAGGTTTCGAAGGCAGCATGGACGCGCCGGGCAGCATGATCGTGCGCTTGTTCGACCGCGCCAGCGGCGAGACCCTGATCGCCATTGCTGGCATTCCCTGTGCCACGGTGATGAATGCGGCCGATGTGGAGCGCATTATCGAGGCGGTGGAGGATGAGCTGGCGTCGTTTGTGCCGCCGCAATTGTTGCGGGCCTGACCACGATCTACCGTACATTGAAGGTCCAAGTGTGGGAGCGGGCTTGCTCGCGAATGCGGTCTTTCGGCTACATATATGCTGACTGATCACCGCTTTCGCGAGCAAGCCCGCTCCCACATTTAGTGTCGTTACTTACCGTTAACTTCGTTGATCATCAAAAAATGCTTTTTTACCGTCCACTCGCTCCGAAGCCCTGGGTACATTCACTGCCTGGCCTTCGGGCTTTTCCACATACCAATAGCAATGGCTCACCGCCCGGGTGATTCCCACATACGCCAGGCGCAACACTTCGTCCTTTTGCGCATTGTCATAGGGCTCATTGTCCCCGTCCTTGCCCAGGCCCGCCATGCGGTACACCTGGTTTTTATAGGGTGAGCTGGTGACATGCTGGCAATCCCCAAGCAGGAATACCGCGTCGGCTTGCAGCCCCTTGGCACTGTGGTAAGTCAATTGCTTGAGCCTGCGCGCCTCGCGCGGCAAGCTAGAATCTGCATTAACTACAGACTGAATATGCTCTTGAATCAACAACTTATCGCTGCTTTTTCGATAAAGCATCAAGACTGAATCACCCTTTTGATAGTGCTCCAGCAATCGCTGGCCCATTGCCGCGTCGGCCCTTTCCAGCACCTTGACCGGCACCAACGCCTTGGGCGCCCCGCTGGCCTTGGCCTTCTTGCCAGGGATCGTCGGCGCGGCGCGCACGATGTGTTCGGCCGCGTCGATGATGTGCTGATGGCTGCGGTAGTTCTCACCCAGCATCACGCGGGTGGTGGCCGGAGATAGAAACTCTTGGTTGAACGCCATGAAGTATTTGGGCGAACTACCACGCCAGCCGTAAATCGACTGCCAGTCATCCCCCACGCACAGCAGCGATGACTGCTGTGCGCCACGCCCAACGTGCATGGCCGGGCCACGGCTGCGGATTTCCCGCAGGCTGGCGCGAATCCACGAGACGATTTGCGGCGAAACGTCCTGGAATTCATCGATCATCAGGTGCGACATTGGCCGTAACAGCGGGTCGCTGAGCAGCTTGAGGTTTTCCGGGGTATTTTCGCCGAACAGCGAAAACATGCGGTTATAGGTCATGATCGGGGGCGACTGGTCGAGCAGATGATCTTCCAGGGCCTTCCAGTAAATGCCCAGGGCTTCAAAAAAGAAGCGGTCCGGGTCGTCCTTGGCAAAGCTCATCTGCCCAACAGCGTTCGGCACGTCGAGCCCCAGGTTTTCGATAAACCCCGCCGCCATCACGAAACTGTCCAGCAACGGCGCCGAGGACAACTCGCCCTTGACCTTGTAGTCAAAGCCCGGCCCGGCGGTGGCATCACCGGCCAAGCTGCTTAACAAGCGCTTTGAAGACTCATAATTATCGAACCATATCAACGAGTTATGGCAAAAAGCTTGAAATAGGGTGCGTTTTACAGCCCACTCTGCACGCACCGACAGTTTCGAGTTCGGCCGGCTGATGCCGGCGTTTTCCCGCGAGTCGAAGCCCAGTACCACCCAGGCGTCCAGCTCGGGAATATAGCCATGGCAGTGAAATTGAGCGCCGTTGATCTCGACGGTCTGGCGATTGGGCTCAATGCCCTTGATCGGCCAGGCGCCCGCGCGGAACCACAGGTCCTCGATCACGTCGCAGAGTTCTTCATCACGCTTGGCGGCCAGTTCGGTCACGGCCACGCGTTTTTGTACGTCGGGATGATCCCGTTCCAGCGCCTTGAGCTGCAGCCCGTGGCGCGCCAGCGGCGCGATCAGCTCCCGAAAGCGCGCATGGTGACCGTGCAGCCGGTGGTAACAGGCGTTCATCTGCTGGCGCTGGGCTTCGTTGATGCGCAGGTCAAAGGGGTTGCTGTCGGCGTCTTCAAAGCCCGAGCTGAGGTTTTCGAACGCTTGCAGGCGCTCAAAACCCGGCAGGCTGCGTACCATCGGCAGGATGCGCGAGTGGAAGGTGCGCACCACGGCCTGGGCTTCTTTCAACCCGAGGGGTTGGCCCCAAAGGCCAAGAATCTCCATGAGCTTGTTGATGAAGTCTTTACGGGATTCGCGGGTAAAGGTCACCACTGTCATGGAGCTGAGTTCGAAGCCCAGGTAGTGGGTGAGCAACACAATCCGCAATACCAGCGACGTGGATTTGCCCGCCCCGGCGCCAGCGATGACCGAGGTCGACGGCGTGTCGCTGAAAATCATCTTCCATTGCGCCGTGCTCGGCTGAGCGTGGGCGGGCAGCAAGCGCGCGACATCCGCCTTGATACGCTTCTTCAACTCGGCGGTAAGCGGCAGGCGCCAATCATCGAACAGATTGTCGTCGATACCCGGCGCACGGTGCTCATCCGGGCGCAAATCGCGGATCAGCAGAACCTGCCGGCCTTCCTCGATGCCCTCGGCCTTGCCCTCGCGATAGCCGTACTCGACGCCCGCTTCATGCCCGCTGCGAAAGCCATCGGCTTGCCCATGCAGCCAGGAAAACCGGTGCTGGGCGCGCAAACGCGTGAGGCCATGGCCAAACAGGCGCGCGGCCAGGCGTTTGAGCCAAGGCATTTCAGCCAGCGGGCGCAGCTCAACGGGAAGATCAGTGGGCAAATCAGGCGGTTGTAGCGACACGCGGACTCCTGCGGTGAGTGTGATGCTGACACAGGCGCCATGGTCGCCGGAATCGACGCTCAATTCCAGCCAATTGCTTTGCGTTCATGCAGTTAGGCGATGAACTGAAAGTCAAAACGCCAGCAACCTATCTAATAGGCTGATAGGAATCAGGCAGTTTTTACGCTTTTTATCGATCATCAGCTGCAGGATCATAACTGCCATCCACAGGAGACGATCATGCTTGAACTTCGACCTTTCAATTCCCTGGGCGGCGCCCATCATGGCTGGCTTGACGCCCATCACCACTTCTCGTTTGCCGAGTACCACGACCCCAAGCGCATGCACTGGGGCAACCTGCGGGTCTGGAACGATGACATCATCGCGCCAGGCACCGGCTTCCCGCAGCACTCGCATCGCGACATGGAGATCATTACCTATGTGCGTGAAGGTGCTATCAGCCATGCCGACAACCTCGGCAACAAGGGCCGCACCGAGGCAGGCGATGTGCAGGTGATGAGCGCGGGCACCGGGATCGCCCACAGCGAGTACAACCTGGAAGACACGCCGACCAAGATTTTCCAGATCTGGATTATTCCCAACGAAGCCGGTCTGCCGCCGTCGTGGGGCGCCAAGCCGTTTCCCAAAGGCGGCCTGGAAGGCTTTGTGACCCTTGCCAGTGGCAAGGCGGGAGACAGCGAGAGCCTGCGAATCCGTGCTGATGCACGCTTGGTGGCGGCGAACCTGAAGGCTGGGGAAAGTGCCGAATATCGACTTGAGAGTGGGCGTCGCGCCTACCTTGTACCTGCGACGGGAGTGATTGAAGTCAATGGTCTGCGTGCACAAGCTCGAGACGGTGTCGCGGTTGAAGATGAGCAGGTGTTGCGGGTGACCGCGCTTGAAGACAGCGAGATCGTACTGGTGGATCTGGCCTGAAACTGTAGTGAGCGAGCTCGTCGAATCGTCGCACCGCCCCCCCAGCGCGGGGCGAGCCCGCTCACTACACCTTGTATTTCAGCGTTATTGGGTGATGGCGCCGTCCACCAGCACCTGCGCCTCTTCCACCAACTGCTTGAGGTGATCTTCACCGATAAAGCTCTCGGCGTAGATCTTGTAGATGTCCTCGGTACCCGATGGCCGTGCGGCGAACCAGCCGTTTTCGGTCATCACCTTCAGCCCACCGATCGCCTGGTTGTTGCCCGGCGCGTGGCTGAGAATCTGCTGGATGCTTTCGCCAGCCAACTCGGTGGAGGTCACTTGGTCGGGCGACAATTTGCCCAGCAAGGCTTTCTGCGCCGGAGTGGCCTTGGCATCCACGCGAATCGCGAACGGCTCGCCTAGGGCGTCGGTCAGGCCGCGGTAGATCTGGCTGGGGTCCTGGCCTTTGCGCGAGGTCATTTCCGCCGCCAGCAGCGCGGGGATCAAGCCGTCCTTATCCGTGCTCCAGACCGTACCATCCTTGCGCAGGAACGACGCACCGGCGCTTTCTTCGCCGCCAAACCCCAAGGAACCTTCGAACAAGCCGTCGGCGAACCATTTGAAACCCACCGGCACTTCGTACAGACGACGGCCGATGCGCGCAGCCACGCGGTCGATCAGGCCGCTGCTGACCACAGTCTTGCCCACGGCCGCGTCGGCGCGCCAATCGGGACGGTTCTGGAACAGGTAGTCGATGGACACCGCCAGGTAATTGTTGGGTGCCAACAAGCCACCGGACGGGGTGACGATGCCGTGGCGGTCGTGGTCCGGGTCGCAGGCGAAGGCCACGTCAAAGCGTTCCTTGAGGCCGATAAGGCCTTGCATGGCGTAGCTGGAGGACGGGTCCATGCGGATCTGGCCGTCCCAGTCAACGCTCATGAAGCGGAACGTGGCGTCGACTTCAGTGTTCACCACCTCCAGATTCAATCGGTAATGCTCGGCAATCGCCGACCAGTAGCGCACGCCGGCGCCACCCAATGGGTCCACGCCCAGGCGCAGGTCTGCGCTGCGGATGGCGTCCATATCGATCACATTGACCAGGTCAGCCACGTAGCTGTTGAGGTAATCATGGCGATGGGTGGTATCGGCTTTGAGTGCCTGGGCATGGGGCATGCGCTTGACCCCGGCCAGTTGATTGGCCAGCAGTTCATTGGCCTTGGCTTCGATCCACTTGGTCACGTGAGTATCGGCCGGGCCGCCGTTGGGCGGGTTGTATTTGTAGCCGCCACTTTGCGGTGGGTTGTGCGACGGCGTGATCACGATGCCGTCGGCCAAGCCACGGGTACGGCCACGGTTGTAGCAGATGATCGCGTGGGAAATCGCCGGGGTCGGCGTGTACTCATCGCCTTCGGCCAGCATCACGTGCACACCGTTGGCGGCGAGCACTTCCAGGGCGCTGGCACCGGCAGGCGTGGACAGCGCGTGGGTGTCTAAGCCGACAAACAAAGGGCCATCGATGCCCTGGGCTTCGCGGTACAGGCAAATGGCCTGGCTGATGGCCAGTACGTGCCACTCGTTGAAACTCAAATCGAACGAGCTGCCACGGTGCCCCGAGGTACCGAAAGCGACGCGTTGAGTGGAGATGGCTGCATCAGGCCGGCCAGTGTAATAGGCCGTGACCAGTCGCGGGAGATCCACCAGCAACTGGGCTGGCGCCGGCTTGCCCGCAAAAGGACTGATTGTCATGCATGGACCTCGCAAAGAAGAATTCGGAAATGAAGGCAGTTTACTGAGAGTTCGACTGCTGCGCGACGTTATCGATCCTACAAAGTTAAGAGAAACTTCGGGCAATCATTCCGTCTGTGCCTGACGTAGCGCCTGGCTTATCGCCGCCAGGGCAATATCCAGGTTAGCCTGCCCGTGGAAGGTGTGGCTCAGGCGCAAATGCTGCTGATGCAGGCCGCTGACGCTGAACAGCTCACCCGGTGCAATCACCACCTGCTGGGCGAGCAAACGCTGGAACACCTGGCGCATATCCACCGGCCTTGTGGAGCCCAGCCAGAACGTTGCCCCGGCAGCCGGCGCACGGTAGGCCACCTGGTCACCCAGGTGCTGATCGAGGCGTTGCTGCATCTCCTCTGCCTGCTGGCATAGCTGCAGGCGCAGCGCGCGCAGGTGCTGGTCGATGCGCCCGCTTTGATACAGGCGGGCAATGGCGCGCTGGCGGATCGACGATAGGCGAAAGGAGCGCAGCAAAAACTGACGCTGCAACTCGCTGCTCATGCGTCGAGAGAGCAGATAACCATAAGGTGCTTCCGACCCCAATACTTTCTCGAAAGACGAAAACACCATCAACCGCTCAGGGTTCACCAGCTCGTGCAGTGCCGCATGCGGTTCCTTGAAGCCCAATTCGCCAAAGGTGTCGTTTTCCAACAGCCAGCAACCGTATTGATCGAGCATCTGCGCCACGGCCAGGCGGTCCTGGGTCGGTATGGCGGCCCCTGCCGGCAGGCTGACTTTGGAGGACAGCAACACCAGGTGCACTGGTTCATCGCAGAGTAATTGGTCCAGCGTCACCAGATCCAGGCGGCCTTGGGGCGTCCAAGGCAACTCGATAATACGCACCCCGGCGTCCTGGAACAGGCGCAGTACCAGCCAGTCGCACGGTGATTCCACAATCACCGTGGTTCCCTTCAGGCCCAGGACGTCAATGAGAATGTCCAACACCCCGCGCAAATCGGCCCCTATGTAGACGTCATCGGCATGCCAGCAGCGCGTAGGCGATGAGGTATAACGCGCCGCCAGCGCCGCGCGCAGCTCCCACACACCGCAAGGTTGGGCCCAGGGTTGCAACTGCCGCGGGTATTGGCGCACCAGCTCGCGTTCCAGGCGCAACAGGCTGCTGTCCAATGGTGCAAGCAGGGAAGGATCGTCCCCACTGAGCACCACCATGCCCGGGCGCCGCGCCGCTGCGTAGAGCCGGTCAAGCAGGTCTCCGCCCGCGCCCGCCGCCGGGTTTGCCGACAGAGGCCAGGCGTAATAACCCGACTTGGCGACTGAATAGATCCTGCCTTCCTTCTCAAGCAACGAGTAGGCGTACTGGACCGTCGAGATCGACACGTTCAGCCGCCCCGCCAACTGCCGCAGGGACGGCAGCTTTACACGCGCATCGGTACTGACGTCATTGATCAGGTTGATCATGTAGCGGTAGACCGCCTGATAGGCGAAATCCACCCGCCGTTCGCCGCGCGGGGTCATCGTCCGGACAATTGACAGGCCTGCCCACTGCCATTGACAGTGACGCCGGCACTGCGCAATTTGCCGCCCGCATTGGCCAGCGAACGCTTGCGATACAGGTGTTGCAACAAGGGCAACGGTAAGCCGCTGGTGTCGGTGGCCCACTGTTGCAGCATGTCGGCGGATAGCTGGCCCTGCAGGACCTTGTGCAGCTCAGGCAGCGCAACCAGCATGCCTGGGTGGCATTGGCGCAAATAACTTTCCAGGCGTTCACCGTGGTGGATAAACGGTGAAAACAGCAGACAGATCAATTGGGTCTCGTCCAAGCCAAAAAACTGCTGGGCATAGGCACTGGATTCGATGCGCCCCTCATGGGTCCCCGCCTGCGCCAGAAACGCCTCCGGCAGCCGCCTGGCTGACTGCTGGATAAAACCCTGCACCCCTTCTTCATAGGTCAGGTCTCGCAGGCACTCGGCCTGCAGCCCGCGCAGATGGGCCATCAGCCGCGGGCTGGAATAGCTCGGATGGCTGAAGTGAAAACCCATGGGGTCAGGGGCAAAGGCCATGAACTCGGTGAGCATGGTCGAGGTACGCAGGTCTACGTCGTCCAGCAAATCTGCGACGCTGATGTAGGCCAGATGGCGATGACTGGCTTTGCTGGGGTGTTCGCTCTCGACATAATGTTCGCCGTACACATCGCGGTAATAACCGGTACTCCATTCGTCCATGTGGGCAAACAGGCCAGTGAGCGAAGACGGCCACGCATCGGGCATGGCCACACCCGCACCGCTTGCCATGTTCTTGAGCCAGGCAAGAAAATGACTTTGCTTGCGCGGTGAGTCACCACTGACCAACGCATGCACCCCGCCATGCCAACAGGTGACGCGCTGGTAAAAATCCCCCAGCGCCAGGTAGGTGTCGCTGCACAAGGTGGCGCGGCAGTCGCCGGAACTCAGGTGCCCCATCATCAGCATGTTGCGCTGGCTGACTTGTCGGCCCAAGGTCGAGGCGGGTCGCAGATGGTTGAAGGGCAAGACTTCCTGGTTTTCCACCATCAACAGCTCGACCCTTGGATCGTCGTGCAGAAACAGGCGCCCATAGCCCTGATTGAGGCCGTCGAGGGTGCTCTCGGTCATTCCCGCATGCCTCAATGTCGCGACCCGCAAGTGGAAGGTGCGCGGGGCTCGCCCAGCGATCGTCAACTGCGCGGCACGCAACAGCGCCAATGTGTAGCTGCTCACTTCGCCACCGCCGTGGGCAACCAGCACTTTGTACCCGCCTACTTGCTCCAAGCTTCCGGCCGCGACAATGATTCGCTGGACCAGCAACTGAAGGGCCGTTCGCTCTTCGCGAGTAAAATGCCCGATCAAACGTTGAAGAACTTGCTGATAAACATAAGACATTGCCTGCTCGTGAATAGTGCTCATCATTCTATTACCTGAGTTCAAATATCAATTCCAAGCAACTGCTGACAGTATTTGCTCGACCTGTTACGCGTGTAAGAAATGTGCGTGCGCCTTGTGCGCTGATGACTAGACACTAGCACCGCATAACAAACTGGCATGGGTGCCTTTCGTGCAGTACCAAGCCCCTGAAACGCCGTGATACGCGGGTTTTACTGGGCTTGGCTGGACCCGATCATGGTCCTAGGATTCTTCCGACGAATTCTTACACGCCTTTGACTAGCTATTAAAAGAAGCGTCTTACAAATAACCACGACAAACTTTCCCACTTATTGTATTGACGCCGCCCACGGGCACGCCTATATCCCTGGCGCACTGTGGATACCGCGACATTAGTTGCAGGCGCTCGCGACGCAAGTGTCAGACAATCGATCATTGCTCAGTCCTTGAGATGAAAGTGAAGGCGCAATTATCGGTGCTGGAATAATGATTAATAGATACAGAACCCTGCCGGAAACCCATGCAGATGAATCACGGCCGCTCGGTAAATCACGCGGACACAAAGACGCCGCGCTGGAATTCAGGGCGGCGTCAGTGAAAAACTCAGGATTCAGGGGTTAAAGTGCCAGCTTGGCACCTGATGGGCACTCTAAGTTAAGCCCTGTCATATGGCGCATTTGCCCCCTTTGCCATCGACGAGGAATGCTCATTTGAGAACATTCCTACGCCCTAAACAGCTTCAACCTGCAAGGCAACACGCTCGCGACACGGGCATTCGTCCATATAGCGGTGCGCTTCGACGAACTGACTGAAGGGGAACACGGTGGTTTTCAGCGGCACCAGCACGCGGTCGGCGGTCAGTTGGTTGATATCCCGCAGGGCCCGCTGCAAGGCCACTTGGTCCTGAACGATGCCGAGCTCCGGTTTGCCGGTGAAGTTGCCGATGCAGTGCACAAAGAACTGAATATTCTTCTGGAACGCCGCACACGCCGGGAATGGGGTCTGGTTGCCGCCCTGCAAGCCATACAGCACCAAGCTGCCACGCGGGGCCAATACATCGCCGAGCAACGACATCTGCGGGCCGCCCAAGCCATCGAACACCACGTCGACACCGCGGTTGTCGGTGAACTTGTTGATTTGCATCAGCAGGTCCTGCTCTTCGGTGACGATGACTTTTTCGGCCCCCAAAGACAACAGGTACTCGCGCTCGGCGCTGTCCTTGGTGGCGGCAATCACCCGCGCCCCCAAGGCCTTGCCCAATTGCACAAAGGACGGACCGGCGCAGTGGCTCGCGTCAGTCACCAGGGCAAATTGCCCGGGCTTGACCCGTGCCAGGTCCATGTACGCAAAGTAGGCAATCAGTAGCGGCGTGTAATGCACGCTCGCCTCGATAGGACTCAAGACATCCGGGTACCGGGTCAAGGCCGAACGGGGCAGGACGATCTGCTCGCCATACACCGGGTAATCATTGGGGCTCTCGGCCGGAAAACTGGCCACCTTATCGCCCACGGCCAGGTCATCCACGCCGTCGCCAACAGCAACGACTACGCCGGCCATCTCGTGGCCAAGGCCGGACGGCAAACGAGCGTGGGACGACGCCAGGTTCTGGCGCCACAAAATGTCATACCAGCTGATGCCAATCGCCTCGACACGCACCTGCACTTCGCCCGGTGCGGGCTGCGCGGCTGCATGCTCTTCGCATTTGAGCACCTCGGCCGGACCAAACTTGTGAAAACGAATCGTGCGGGACATCGCAAACCTCGTCAAAGTAACGTCTAATGCCATGAACTCTATCTGGGCTTTGCGGGTAAGACCACCGGTCGCCATTAATAGTCAACATGCCCATCATTGATTCCGCCTCTGCGGAATAGCCTTCATGTATCGTAGGAAAACTCAATTTTCCTGTGCAGAGTAACAGCCTTTCCCCGTAAGATTCATGCCGGTCATGCTTCCAAATGGAATCTCCGGGGCTCTTATATGATCGCTTTCGTCAAGTCAGCTGACTCTTCCAGGACACAAGATGAACCGTAACGACCTGCGTCGTGTCGACCTAAATCTCTTGATCGTATTCGAAACCTTGATGCATGAGCGCAGCGTGACGCGCGCCGCCGAGAAACTGTTCCTCGGCCAGCCGGCCATCAGTGCGGCGTTGTCACGCCTGCGCGGGCTGTTTGATGACCCGCTGTTCGTGCGCACCGGCCGCAGCATGGAGCCGTCGGCCCGGGCGGTAGAAATCTTCGCCCTGCTCTCCCCGGCCCTGGACTCGATTTCCACCGCCGTCAGCCGCGCCGCCGAATTCGACCCGGCCACCAGCACGGCCGTGTTCCGCATCGGCCTGTCCGATGATGTCGAATTCGCCCTGCTGCCCCCACTGCTCAAACGCCTGCGCGCCGAATCCCCCGGCATCGTCCTGGTGGTGCGCCGCGTCAACTACATCCTGATGCCCGGCCTGCTGGCTTCCGGCGAAATCTCAATCGGTGTGAGCTATACCGCCGACCTGCCGGCCAACGCCAAGCGCAAAGTACTGCGCCGCAGCTTGCCGAAACTGCTGCGCGCCGACAGCGTACCGGGCTCCCTGAGCCTGGACGACTTCTGCGCCCGCCCCCACGCATTGGTTTCGTTTGCCGGTGACTTGAGCGGGTTCATCGATGAGGAACTGGAGAAGCTCGGCCGCAAACGCCACGTGGTATTGGCCGTGCCGCAGTTCAACGGCCTGGGCACGTTGCTCGCGGGCACCGATATCCTGGCGACCGTGCCGGATTACGCGGCGCAGGCATTGACCTCGGCCGGTGGCCTGCGAGCGGAAGACCCACCGTTGCCGGTGCGCAGTTTCGAGCTGCACATGGCGTGGCGTGGGTCGCAGGATAATGATCCGGGTGAGCGGTGGTTGCGGTCCCGTATTCAGATGTTTTTCGGGGATCCCGAGAGTTTGTAACTGAATTCCAAAAAGATCCAAAAACCTATTATTAACAGTTAGTTACCACGACTTTTAGTCCGCTGCCATCCGTCTAAATCCAATGGATTCCAGGGTGCTTGGGGGCAAAATTTTGGTTTTCAAAAATTATGCCCCCACCGATGGCAACCGCTAATGCTGCTGTTTTCAGACGAAAACTCAGCGATGCTTTCATCCACGCCTTGACCGAACCCGGTAAGCACGCCGACGGCGAAGTCCCTGGCCTCTACTTGGAGGTGAGGGCGTCGAGCAAGCCAGGAAAAGCCCCTTCAAAGGTCTGGCGCTTGAAGTATCGGCTGCACGGCAAGGAAAACCGGTTCTCCATCGGTGCTTATCCCGACATCGGATTGAAAGAGGCGCGCGACATCGCTCGCAGTGCACGCCGAGACGTGGCCAATCACATCGCTCCGCTCAAGGCCAAGACGACCAGGATCGAGGCACAGTTGCTCAATGAAGAGCGCACCTTCGCTTATGTGGCCGAGCAATGGTTGGCATTTAAATCTGCCGAGTTGGTGACCAAATCCATCGCGGGGTTTCGCGGGGCGCTGAATAACCACATCTTGCCAGCCATTGGCAAACAGCCGGTCAGCGAAATTAAGCTGGAACACATCACCACGATCATCACCGAACTGCGTCGCCAGCGCACCATGGCCATGGCCCGGCGAGTGCGCACCATCTCCGGGCTGTCCTGAGCTTTGCCGAGGGGCGCGGCTGGGTGGAGCGCAACGTAGCTCTCAGCAATATTGAGGAGTTGAAGATCCGCCATGTCGTAACCAGCAACCCAGCGATCGAAAGGCCCGCAGACCTGGGCAGGTTTTTGCTGCGACTGGATGACTGCAGTCACGGCAGCGTTGCCGCCGCAATGCGCCTGCTGGTCATGTTGCCAGTCCGCCCAGGCGAATTGGTGCAAATGCGCTGGGAAGACGTCGACTTGGTGGGCGCCGATTGGCGTTACGTGGTCGGCAAGACCAAGCATCTGGACAAGAGCAAACATATCGTGCCGTTGCCTGAGCAAGCCCTGGTTCTGTTGCGCGAGCTGCATAAAAACCGAGTGGTCGATGAAGAAGGCAAAGGCTGGGTGTTCGTCTCGCCTGTCTATCCGGGTCGCTCCATCAATCCGACCTCCACGCTCAAGTCTTTCCAGCGCATCTGGCCGGAGTAAGGCATCACCGCCCACGGCTTTCGCGCCACCTACCGGACCATTGCCCATGAGCACTTAGGTATCGATCCAATCGTGCTCGAACTGTCCTTATCCCACCGGATGCCAGGTGCGTTGGGGGCTGTGTATGCCCGCGCGCAATTACTAGTACAGCGCCGGGAAGCGGCTCAACAATGGGCTGACTATTTAGATCATCTACGGCAAAATGCGGCGCGAGTGATGACAGATTGATGCTTGCATATCTGGCTAAGCAGGACAGTGAAGCCTGTACGCTCAACATGCTGCTGCGTCGGCACGGGCTATCAAACTGTAGTAGTAGACGCTATCGGTGCGCTCACGCAGCAGCGTGCGAATCTGCTCATCGGATTTCAATCCCTTCGGTGTACAGGCTCCGTGTGATCCACTTGGCCAGTGTCGGAGCCTGTTTTAAGCTATCTAGGGACTCCGTCACAGATCATCGATAATGGCCTCCCGCCTAGCCAGGATGTTGGCGCGCGTCATGATCGTCTGGGACGGTAACGCGGCGGACAACACATGATGTTGCCGCTCCTGCGCGCGGTCGCGCATCTCGCTGGCCATCGCCCGTGCAAACAGCGCCAGCAAGCGACGACTAGCCTCCGCGAAATACTGGCTGTAAGCCCTGCCCATGCGCACATTTTGTTCGCGCTCAATCCTCGAGCGCACGAACACGCTGCATGCGCTGCTGCTCTACCGGCGCAGCGGCCACCTGCAGCTCAAAGTCGAAATCAATCTGCGCAAAGCGCCCTTGCACGCCCAACTCCTGCGCCAGCTGTTGATCGTCGCTGAAGCGGATTTCGGCGATCAGTTCATCCCGTGTCGCATACGCAAAGTCATCGTGCAGGTACGGGTCATCCGACAGGTTGATCTGCGTGGTCAGGTGACGATAACCCGGGGCCGAGATAAAGAAATGGATATGCGCCGGCCGCTGCCCATGACGCCCCAGCTGGTCAAGCAACTGCTGAGTCGGACCGGTCGGCGGGCAGCCATAGCCTGACGGCACGATGCTGCGAAAACGGTAGTTGCCTTGGGCATCGGTCTCGATGCGGCGTCGCAGGTTGAACTCCGATTGGCTGCTGTCGAACCAAGAATACGTGCCGCCGGTGTTGGCCTGCCACACATCGACAATCGCACCGGCCAGGGGATTGCCGTCGGTGTCGCGCACCTGGCCACGCATGAACAGCGGCACAGCGGCATCGGTCCCATCATCCAGCCGCGCTTCGTACCTGGACAACGGCGCGCCGGCCACGTAAAGCGGGCCTTCGATAGTACGCGGGGTGCCACCAGTCTTGCCGGCCTCGACATCGGCGGCGTCCATCAACATGTCCAGGTAATGCTCCAGGCCCAGCCCGGCGACGAGCAGCCCGGCTTCCTGGTTCTTGCCCAGTTCGTTGAGGTAGTTGACCGCCTTCCAGAATTCTTCGGGGGTCACCTCCAAGTCTTCGATGATGTTCACGGTGTCGCGCAGAATCCGGTACACCAACGCCTTGGTGCGCGGGTTGCCGCCATCGTTAAGGTTGCCGCTGGCCTCTTCAAGAAACTGTTGAGCGTGGTCGGTCTGTGACAGTCGGATGGACATGGTGCGTTCCTCATCTTGTAATTATTGGGTGAATGACAGGCTTAGCGGTCATCTTCATGGATCGACGAAGGATGCCGGCACAAGGCATTCACTTCGATGGACATATAAGGGAAGAGCGGCAGTTGCATCAGCAGGTCGTGCAGGTCTTGCACGCTGTCGACATCAAATATGCTGAAGTTGGCGTAGTGTCCGGCGATACGCCACAGGTGGCGCCATTTACCCTCCTGTTGCAGACGCTGTGCCAGGGCTTTCTCATCGGCCTTGAGGCTGGCCGCGCGCTCGGGGTTCATGTCCAGGGGCAGGTTCACGGTCATTTTTACATGGAACAACATGGCACGTGCCTCTCAGTGTTTGTCACGACGGAAGAACGCCAGACGCTCCTCATCGATGGTCAGGCCCAGGCCCGGGGCGGTTGAGACATGCAGGTGGAAATCCCGATACACCAGCGGTTCGGCAAGAATGTCCTCGGTCAGCAGCAGCGGGCCGAACAGCTCTGTGTCCCACGCCAGCTTGTTCAGCGTGAGGAAGGCATGCGCCGAAGCCAGGGTGCCGATACCGCCCTCGAGCATGGTGCCGCCGTACAGGGCGATGCCCGCGGCTTCTGCTATCGCAGCCGTACGCAACACCGCGCGGGGGCCGCCGTTCTTGGCGATTTTGAGGGCGAACACCGACGCCGCACCTTCACGGGCCAGGTTGAAGGCGTCCTCGACACATTCGATGGATTCATCCGCCATGATCGGCGCCGGGCTCGACAGATTGAGCCGCGCCATACCGCCGCGGTTATAGCGTGAAATCGGTTGCTCGATCAGGTCGATACCGTTGTCGCCGAGCACCTTGCAGGCGCGCAATGCCACCGCTTCGTCCCACGCCTGGTTAACGTCCACGCGCACACTGGCGCGGTCGCCCAGGGCCTTTTTGATTGCGATCACGTGGGCCAGGTCGTGGTCGACCTCACCGGCGCCGATCTTCAATTTGAAGATGCGGTGGCGGCGCAGGTCGAGCATCTTCTCGGCCTCGGCAATGTCCTTTTCAGTGTTGCCGCTGGCCAGGGTCCAGGCCACCGGCAATGTGTCACGCACGCGGCCGCCGAGCAGTTCGCTGGCCGGCAGGTTCAGACGTTTGCCCAGCGCATCGAGCAAGGCGCTTTCGACACCGGACTTGGCGAAGGTGTTGCCGCGAATGCTGCGCTCCAGGCGCAACATGGCCGCATTGATATTGCTGGCGTCCTGGCCGATCAGCAGCGGCGCAAAATGGCGATCGATGTTGACCTTGATGCTGTCGGGGCTTTCATTGCCGTAGCTCAGGCCACCAATGGTGGTGGACTCGCCAATGCCTTCGATACCGTCGGCGCAGCGCACGCGGATGATCACCAGGGTCTGGTTCTGCATGGTGTGCATCGCCAGCTTGTGTGGGCGGATGGTGGGGAGGTCGACGATGATGGTCTCGATCGACTCGATGGCGCAAATGGGCATGGTGATACCTGTTGAGTTCTTTTTAGATTTGATCCGATTCTGTTCCCTATTTTTCAAGGCATCCAATATAGAATGGGTCTCGAACAATACCCTTAGGGTATGAAGGAAGTGATCATGGAACTACGTCACCTGCGTTATTTCCAAGTGCTTGGGGCAACCCTTAACTTCACCCGCGCCGCCGAACGCCTGCACATTGCCCAGCCGCCCTTGAGCCGGCAGATCCAGCAACTGGAGGATGAGCTGGGGGTAATTCTGCTCGAACGCGGCCGGCCGCTGCGGCTGACCGAGGCCGGGCGGTTTTTCTATGAGCATGCCAATGTGCTGCTGGAACAGCTGAACACGGTGTGCGCCAACACGCGGCGCATCGGACAGGGCGAGAAGACCTGGTTAGGCATCGGCTTTGCGCCGTCGACCCTGTATGGCGTATTGCCGGAACTGATTCGGCGGCTGCGAACCCACGAGGCGCTGGAGCTGGAATTGGGGCTGTCGGAGATGACCACCCTGCAGCAGGTCGAAGCCCTCAAGGCCGGGCGCATCGATGTGGGCTTCGGGCGGATCCGCATTGATGACACGGCCATCGTCCAGCGCGTCCTGGTGGAGGACCGTCTGGTAGCGGTATTGCCCGCCGGCCACCCGTTGCTCGCCGCGCCCGCTACCCTTGCGCAATTGTCCGCCGAGCCGTTTGTGCTGTACCCCGGCAATCCGCGCCCCAGTTATGCCGACCACGTGATCGCGCTGTTCGACGCCCACGGCCTGAGCCTCAAGGTCGCGCAATGGACCAACGAACTGCAAACCGCCATCGGTCTGGTCGGCGCTGGCATGGGCGTAACCCTGGTGCCGGCCTCGGTGCAGGTGCTGCACCGCGCGGACATCGGCTACACGCCGATTGTGGAAGCCACCGCGACCTCGCCGATTATTCTGAGCCGGCGGGTGAATGACCAATCGCCGGGGCTTACACATTGCCTGCACTTGGTGGAAGAGTTGATCTGAGTGCCTCTGGCCGGGTTTGTCTGAACCCGGCGACCCCGAACGTGGCGTTCAGCAAGCCTTGGAGGCTTCACCCAGGCGGTGATAGGCGCGGTTGAAATATACCAGGCCCTCTTCCGCCTCACCCTGGCGGATGGTCTGGATCTCGCAGTAGAAAATACTGTGGGACCCCACTTCGTGTACCTGCGCGATACGGCAATCGAAGTTGACCAGCGCGTCGAGCATCACTGGCGCACCGCTTTCCAGGGTGGTCCACTGCGTCACGGCAAAGCGCTCATCCATGCTCAGCGCCCGGTTCGCGAACGCCCCGGACATGTCCTGGTGATCGCCACGCAGAATGTTCACGCACACCGCGCCATTACGCTTGAAGTGCTCGTTGGAATGCGAAGATCGATTCATACACACCAACAGCGTGGGCGGTGAGTCGGTGACGCTGCACACCGCCGAGGCGGTAAAGCCGAACCGGCCCGCCTCGCCATCGGTGGTGATGACCGTCACGGCGCCGCCGAGCATGGCCATTGCATTGCGAAAGCTGCCTATGTCTACCATGGTCGTTCCCCTCAGATATCCAGCACGAGTTTTTTGGATTTGGCTCGTGAACAGCACACTAGAATTTGGTCATTGCCGGCCTTTTCATCGTCCGTGAGGTACACGTCGCGATGGTCCGGCTCGCCTTCGAGCACGTCGCACAGGCAGGTCCCGCACACCCCCTGCTCGCAGGAAATCTCGATCTTGATGCCCACCTGCGCCAGCGCGGCGAGAATGCTCTGCCCTTCCGCCACTTGCACGGTCTTGCCGCTGCGTGCGGCCACCACTTCAAAGCTGCCACCCGAGCTGTCCACTTCCACCTGGAAATGTTCCTTGTGGATGTGCGACTCGCTGTAGCCCTGCTTGCGCGCGTCCTGGATCACCCAGTCCATGAAGCCTGCGGGGCCGCAGGTATACATGTGCACGCCGGCCTCGCCCTTGCCGAGCACTTTGGCCAGGTCGAGCTTCTGCTCCGGCCCTTCGTCATCGAAGTGGGTGAACACCTGCGCGGCAAACGGTGCGCTGGCCAGTTCCGCCAGAAACGCACTGCGCCCACGCTCACGCCCGCAGTAGTGCAGTTCGAAGGTCTGGCCGGCCGCATGCAACGCATAGGCCATGGCAATCATCGGCGTGACACCGATACCGCCCCCCAGCAGCACCGAACGCCGCGCCTCGGGCGCCAGCGCAAACAGGTTGCGCGGCAGGCTGATCTGCACCTCGCGGCCTTCGAGCAGGGTGTCGTGCACCCCGACCGAACCGCCGCGCGAGGCCGGGTCCCTGAGCACACCCAGGCGATACAGGCTCGGGTCGGCAGGGTTGCTGCACAACGAGTACTGGCGCACCAGCCCCGGCCCGATATGGATATCGACGTGCGCACCGGCAGCGAACATCGGCAGCGGTGCGCCGTCACGGCGGGTCAGGTCCAGGACGACAACGCCGTCCCCTTGCAGCTCGCGCTTGCGCACGACTACGTCCAACAGTTCTTCAGTCATGGCCGTTATTCCATGGAGTTCGCAAAGGCCGCCGTGGCGGCCGTTATCAGTCAGCGCATGAACAGGCCGCCGTTCACGTCCCAGGTCGCCCCGGTGGTGAAATAGGCTTCGGGCCGTGCCAACTGCACAATCAAATCACCAAGAAAGTCCGCATCGCCCAGGCGCTGCACCGGAATATTGGCCAGCAGGCCCGGCAGGCGTTCGGCCGGAATCGCCGCGCGCACTGCCGCCGATTCGATAGGGCCCGGGGCGATGGCGTTGACCGTGACCCCGCGCGCGGCAAACTCCTTGGCGAAGATCTTGGTCAGCGTCACGATGCCGCCCTTGCTCGCGGCATAATGCGCGCCGGTCGCGGTACCGCCGTTCTGCCCGGCCAGGGAGGCCATGTTGATGATGCGTCCATAGCCGGTCTCGGCCATGTACGCGCCCAGCACCTGGCAGCCGAGGAACACACTGCGCAGGTTCAGGCCGACCACCGCGTCGAATTCCTCGGGGCTGATCTGCATCAGCGGCGTGGTCTTGGTCACGGCGGCGTTATTGACCACCACGTGCAGCGCGCCGAAACGCACCAGCACTTGATCCAGCCCCGCTTCGAAATCGGCCTTGCTGCCGGCATCCAGTTGCAGCGCAAGCGTGCGCTCACCGGCCGGGTCCAACTGTTTGGCGCAGGCTTGTGCGGCGGCAAGGTCGAGGTCGGTGACCACCACCGAGTACCCCGCCCGCAGCAGGCTGGCGCAGAAATGCTGCCCCAGGCCCTGGCCCGCGCCGGTCACCAATGCGATCTGGCTCATGTCGGCGCTCCTTAAAGGATGTAGCCGATACCGGCAAGGGCATCGTCACTGTTGATCAGGCTGATCACTTTGCGCTGGATCTTGAAGCTCCCCTCGCTGCGGATCAGTTCATAGGTGAGGTCGGCGCTATAGAACTTCAGGCTTTCCTTGCGGAACTCACGGATGTTCTGCGCGCAACGCACAGTCACCTGCACGCCGTCATCGGCCAACACCCGGAACCGCGATTGCATGCGCACGGTGCGCGGTTGCGGACTGGTGGAGATCGATTCGCCGCCGGTCAGGCGCTGCACCCGCAACTCACGCATATGATGGTCGTCGTAGGCGTAGTTGAGGGTGTTTTCGAAGTCGGTTTCCTTGGGGTCGATGGGAATGATGTAGGTGCCCTTCTCGGTCCACATCTTCAACCAGCCGTCGTATTCACCGTGGTCGAGCATGTCGCCTTCCTGCCAGATGAAAGCGGTCACTTCTTGCAGTAATTGCAGGTTCATAAGGTTCTCCACGGATCAGGCCGACATCATCTTTTTCCACTGCTGGTAGGCGGCGCGCATACCGGTTTCGGCACTCACGTCGGATACCCGTCCGTCTGCGCTGACCTGCTCGCCGGGCAAGCCGCGGTTGAGCATGATCCACAGGTCTTCACCGGCGCTGGCGCCCTTTTGTACCCGTTCCCAGGCCTCGGAATCGTCCGGCGTGCCGAAGCCCATCGGGCCCTGGAAGTGTTCATGCAGACGCAGGCGGTAGCGGTTGGCCACGGCCGGGCCGCCGTCCATGGTGATCACCGAGTGGTGGATTTCGGTCTCGGTCACAGAAATCGGTTGCAGCACCCGGAAAAACGCCATCGAGCAGGCGACGTTGGGGAACAGGTTGAGGTTAAAGCCGGTGCCGCCCACCGCACGCACGATGCGGCGCACCTGTTGCTCTTCGATGCCTTCGTCACGCAGCTCGGCCGCCAGCCCTTCGAAGCGCTCGGGGATGGGCTTATCAAGGTCGGCTTCGAGGTCGATCAGGTCGGGAATCATCACCATCACGCTGTGGCCATTGCCCAGGTCCTCGACGTAACCGGGGCCCTTGACGAAGTCGAACAGTTCAAGGGTCTGCTCATCCACCGACGACAGAAAGCTCTTGTGCACCAACGGGAAGTGGTAGGCGTCGGTGGTGTTTTCCAGCTGGATCTTCCAGTTGCCCGGGAAGCGGAAACGGTGCTCGCCCGGGACCTTGATGCCGTAGCCGGCGCCCTGTTTCATGAACAGGTCCATCCATTTCTTGGCGGCGCCGAGGTAGTCTTCCAGCGGCTCGATGTCGTCCTTGAAGGTGGCGAAGATCATGCCGGCATAACTTTCTGTGCGCAGGCTGACCAGCGGCAGCTCGGCCTTGTCGATGCAGTCGCCGTAGCTTTCCGGGTGCGGAATACCGCGCAGCGAGCCATCGAGCGCATAGCCCCAGCCGTGGTACGGGCAGACGAAGCTGTTGGTCTTGCCTTTCTTGTGTTCACACACAGTGGCGCCACGGTGGCGGCAGCGGTTGAGCAGCACGTGCACGTCTTTCTTGCGGTCACGCACCACAATCACCGGCTGCTTGCCGATATAGGTGGTCTTGTAGCTGCCGTTATCGGGAATCTCGCTTGCGTGGGCGACCCAGATCCAGGCGCTGTAGAAAATCTTTTCCAGCTCTGCGTCGAACAATTGTGCGTCGGTGTACATCGAGGTGTGGACGCGGTCGGCCTGCACCAGGTCGGCGGGGTCGACGTCAAGGTTTACAGCGGGAATCAGCTTGCTCATGGGAATGTCCTCGTCGGCATCAAGTGCGCTGAATGATCAGCTCGCGCCCAACCCGGGCTTCAACCTTGGTGTAGCGCCACAGCTTGTACGGGCCATCGCCCACCGGCGTGGTGCGAAACAGGTTGCAGGCGGCGTGCACGGTCTCGATGTCCGGCACGTCGGCCAGCAGGTAAGTGGTCCATGGGAAGCCATCGGAAGGCCCGACCATGCTCTGGTCGTCATCCATGTTGCCTAGCACCTTGACGCCTGCGAGGTCGTGGATACCGTTCCACATTGCACTGAACGCTGCCCACACCTGCAGTTGCTCATCGCGCGCGGCATCGAAAAAATTCTGGTTGATGCCCATGCAGAACAGCACGCGCAAGGTCTTTTTATCGCTCATTTTATTTCCTCGACGGTTAGAGGTAGCCAGGCAAAGGCTGTTTACCGAAGAACATGGCTCCGGCGTTTTGATAAGTGATGTCGCCCATGAAGGCGTGCTGGGTTACCACTTGGGCGTCGTTGACGCAGCGGGCCAGCGGGCTGTCGTTGTACACGCCGCTCATGCCCGAGAGCATTTGCGCGGTACGCGCCACATCGGCGGCGACGCGAGTAGCATGGGTCGACGACAGCCGCAGCAGGTTGGTCGCGGCCACGGGCACCGCGTCGCCGGCCAGTACGTAGTCCCAGGCGCGGTCGATGGATTCGTAGAAGAACGCCCGCGCGGCACGCAGCTCGGCTTCCGCCCGGGCAATGTCGACCTGGGCCAGGGGCCGATCGGCAATCGCCGGGGCGCCAGTGACCGAGACACGCCCGCTGGCCATGTCGGCCAGGGCATCAAGCGCGGCACGCGCCACGCCGAGGCCAACCACCGAGAGCACCTGGGTGGCGAATGACAGCGATGGGTAGCGGAAGAACGGTTCGTCCAGGTTGGGCAGGCCGCCGCGCACGAAGGTCCACTCCTCACTGACCCGCACATTTTCGGCGACCAGGTCGTGGCTGCCAGTACCCAGCAGGCCGACGGTGTCCCAGGTTTCGTCGATGCGGATCGCACTGCGCGGTATTACCGCAATGCGCGGCAGGCCGAAGGTATCGCCGTTTTTCGGGGCGATGCCGACACCGACGATATCGGAGCCCAGGGAGCCGCTGGAGTATTTCCAGCGACCATTGACCATAAAACCGCCCTCGACCGCTTCAGCCGGTTGCGGCGGGAAGATGCCGCCGGCGAACACCACGTCCGGACCGTTGGCATACACCTTGGTGATGCTCTCGAGTGGCAATGCCGCGAGGTAGACCGGGCTCATGCCGAAACTGGCGACCCAGCCGGCCGAACCGTCGGCCTGGGCAATGCGCTCGATCACCTGGCAGAACTCGGCCGGCGAACATTCCAGGCCACCGAAGCGCTTGGGCACCAGCGCCCGGTACACGCCGTGCTGTTTGAAGGCCTCGATCACGTCCTGGGAAATGTGGCGCTGACGGTCGAACTCACCGGTGCGGGCACGTTCACGCACATCGACAAGCAAGGCTTCGAAGGCGGGGCCACTGGCAAGCGAGCTCACCGTGCCAACCGCTGGTTTTTTAAGCGAATGCATAGATTAACTCCGTTGTCAGGAACGGTATTGGGCTGGGCAGGAAGTCAGCGTCGAGCTGAGACGCGGGGCGGAGCGAGGGCGATGGATCGGCATAGTGGTTACCTTTGTTTTTGTGGGTGCCGTTGGGGAGAATTTGAGCGTAATTACGTGAATTGTCAATTGAATTATCGCACTTATAAGCACCACTAATCACGTAAATGATTGTGGGAAAAACAAAGAGATAGTGACTTATGCCTCTGTTTTTATTGAGCAATACCCTGGTTTGAACCTTGGACATCTTCTAAATTTTTTTTAGATTAATTTATTTTTTGCCAAAAAAAATTAGGAGTTGGTTTGTCCGCTCCCACACTGGATCTGTGCCATTTTTCAGCGCAACGGCGAGAACGGCGCCGGCAGGTACACCGTGGAGTGCATCTGCAGCAGTTGCGGCGCGGAGTTTTCCGGCGGCCAGGCGCCTTCGGCCACGGCGCGGGTGCGCACTTCAAGACGCTGCTCCAGCGAGCTGTAGGGCCAGATGTGCAGATAGCGCGGAATCTGCCCGCTGGTGGCATAGAAAGCGGCATACACCTGGGAATAGTCCGGCCCGGTTCGCCGCTCCAAAGCCTTGCCCCAACCGCGCAATGTTGGCGTCAGCCCACTGGGCACGAGGTTGTATTCGCGCAATTCATAGAACGGGCCATGAATGCCGGGAGGCAGTGGATCGACAAAGGCAAAAGCGCTGTAGTCATCCACCTGTTGTTCAAGCAGAAATTCGCCAATCGCAAAACCATCGGACGCCAGCAAATAGCGCTCGCGTTCGCGCTCGCGACACCCGCCATCGTCGAACCCGCGCAGCACCGCGATACGGTTCTGCGAGCCGATTTCCGATACCCAGCAGCCCATCAAATGCACGCCCTCGCCCGTCTCCCGCAAGCTCTGCTCCAGGCGCGGCAAGGCTTGCGGCACGGTGCGCACCCGTAAAGTGAAGGTCAACAGTTCGAAGTGTTTCATGGCAATCTCCAGCGCTGCGCGCACGGCACGACCGCCCTTGCGGGGCAGTCGTGGGAAAGGGTCGGGTTATCAGTGCGCGTTATCGCTCACTGTGCGGCAGGTTTGGGCACCGGCAGCTCGGCGTCGCTGTTCCATGCCTGCACCGGGCGACTGAACAGGTTTTCGGTCTGGAAATGCGCCATGCACCACTGCCCGTCTTCCTCGGCAAAGCGCACGCTCAGGCGCGCGGCGTTGAGATGGGAGGCGCCGCTGGCGAAGGTGGAAGTCTGCAGCATCACCCAACTGCCGAGCACGACGTCGGCCTGCACCTCGATCAGCTCGCTGGTGAGAAAGTGCACGTTGAGGGCAAAGTGCGCCGGAGTTTTCATGTAGCCGGCGAACATCGCGGCAATGGCTTCGCGCCCGCGATAACCGCCGAAGCTCTGGGCGTACTTGGCGCCCTTGCCCTCCCACACCGCATCCTCGGTGAACAGGCCGGCCAGTTCGTCGAGCGGCGTGTGGGCGTCAAGGGCATCACACAGCACCATGTAGCGGTTCATGCAGGCGCGAGCGCTGTCCTGGATTTCAAAACGGCGCAGGCGTTGTTCCAGGTCTGCGCGGGGAATGGTTGTGCTCATTTCAAACCTCATGCCCGGCGTACAGGCGTTCAAGCAGGCGACCGGCGATGGCCAGCAGTTGCTCATCCGCGCCCTTGGCCCCTACCAATTGCAGGCCAACCGGCAGGCCCTCGGCACTGGCCAACGGAATGCTCAACGCCGGGTGCCCCGACAGGTTGAACGGGCGCACGAAAGCAGTCATGCCCAGCACTGCCTGGGTGTCGGTCGCCTCGGCCAGGGTCAACGGGAACTCCGGCATGGTCGGCAGCACGAGCACGTCGACCTGCTGCAGCGCCGCATCAACCTCGGCGGTGAAGCGCAGGCGCACCTGCTCGGCCTCGGCCAGCGCAGTGGCCGTGGTGTTGCCGGCGGCCGCCAGGCGCGCGGCGATGTCGGCGCCGACCTTGCCGGTGTCCAGCAAATGTCCGCAGGCATCGAAGGTCTCGCGGTTGATCACCACCATGCCGGCGTCATAGGCCGCCTTGAGGCTCGGCAATGTGAGGGTTTCGGTGGGCAGACGGCTGTCGGCGATGGTCGCGTCGATCACGCGCTGTACCGCTGCGCTGGCCTGCACACTCACAATGCCCAGGCGCGGCGCGGCCGGCGCTGGTGCCGGCTTGAAGGCAGGGTCGATCGCCTGCATGGCCGTGACCAGCATCGGCAGGCTCGCGGCAAACGGGCCGACGCAATCAAGGCTGCTGCGCGTCGGCATCACGCCACGGCGGCTGACCCGTCCGAACGTCGGTTTAAAACCGAACACGCCACAGCAACAGGCGGGAATGCGCACCGAACCGCCGGTGTCCGTGCCCAGGGAAAAATCCGCCAGCCCGGCGGCCACGGCGGCGGCAGAACCGCTGGAGGATCCGCCTGGAATACGCCCGGGGAAACGCGGGTTCGGCGCGGTGCCAACCCAGTGATTGATCCCCGTGGTGCCAAAGGCCAGTTCGTGCAGGCTGGTCTTGCCCACCAGGCGGCAGCCCTTGTCCAGCAGGGCCTGCACCACATCGGCGTGGGCGGTGGCCGGCGCCGCGTCGTCCAGGGCCTCGCTCGATGCACGGGTAGGCAGGCCGGCGATATCGATGGTGTCCTTGACCATTACGGTCGGCCCGTCGCCGCCAAGGGAAAGCTGTTCAATCACCAGGGTCATGTCACGTTACCTTCAGTGCGAATTGCGGAATGGGGGCGCCCGATGCGCCCTTTCCTTTTTTCACACTCACCGAATATTACGTGAATTGTCAATTATATTTCTGAACGTCGGCCTGGATCGAACAGGTCAATAGCCGTGCCCAATTCACGAGAAAAGTCTATGATTGCTCGCCTCCCTCGACATGAGCACATCATGAGCCCACCAAAAAAACACGCAGGCCGCTACGACCCCGGCAGTGAAGACTTTCACAAAGAAGATTTTCCGTTCTACTGGCTCGCTATGGTGCATGGCCGCTACAGTCAGTACATGGAAAAGGCCCTGAAGAAAATCGGCCTGGACATCCCGCGCTGGCGGGTGCTGTTCATCCTCAAGGAGAACGGCCAGTCGAGTATTTCCGAAATTTCCACCCACGCCATCGCCAAGCTTTCGACCATCACCAAAACGGTGTATCGCATGAAGGAAGACGGCCTGGTGGACACCGCGCCCTGCGAGGACGATGGCCGCGTCACTCAAGTGCGCATCACCGCGCAGGGGCGTGAAGCGATCGAACGCATCCAAGTGGCCACCGGTGATGTGTTCAAGCGCAGTTTCAACGGCATGACCGAAGCGCAGATCCAGCGCCTGAACCGCATGCTCGAAACGGTGTTCAACAACCTCGGAGAACCCTAGGCCAGCCGCGACACAGCCTGTCGCGCATAACCAATTCCCTGGCAGGCTCGAACAAGCAGCCAGGCGTGTATCGGCTTTTAATGCAGAGGTCTTTCGAGCGCCCGACGGGCGCGACGAACCCTTCATTGGAGCGCCGCCATGCACATTGCCTTATTGCCCTCAGTCGTTGCTTTCCTGGACCGCGACCATTCCAACTTCATCGATGGCGCCGTGTACACCAGCGCGTCGGCGCAACGCATCGGCATCGTCGACCCCGGTACCGGCGAGACCGTCGCGCAGTTGCGTGACGCCCAGGCCGAGGATGTCAACCTCGCCGTCAACAGCGCCTCCGCCGCCTTCAAGGGCGCCTGGGCACAGGTCACGCCCTACCAGCGCGGCGTCCTGCTCAACCGCCTGGCCGATCTGATCGAGGCCAACGGCGAAGAGCTGGCGCAACTGGAAACCGTGAGTTCCGGCAAATCGATCAACCTGTCGCGGCATATCGAAGTGGGCCAGAGCGCGGTGTTCCTGCGTTACTTCGCGGGCTGGGCCACCAAAATCGGCGGCCAGACCATGACCCCGTCGTTTCCCTCCATGGACGGCGAGCACTACAGCGCCTACACCCTGCGCGAGCCGGTCGGCGTGGTTGCGGCCATCGTGCCGTGGAACTTCTCGTTGATGATCGGCGTATGGAAGCTCGGCGCCGCGCTGACCACCGGCTGCACCGTCGTGCTCAAACCCAGCGAATACACGCCGCTGTCCCTGCTGCGCCTGGCGGAACTGGCGATCGAGGCCGGGATTCCGGCGGGTGTGATCAACGTGGTCAACGGCCGTGGCCAGGTCGGTCAGCAACTGATTGCACATCCGCAGGTGCGCAAGGTGTCGTTCACCGGCTCGGTGCCCACCGGCATTGCCGTGGGCAAGGCCGCCATGGGCGCCGACCTGACCCGTGTGACCCTGGAACTGGGCGGCAAGAACGCCGCCGCGCTGTTGGCCGACGCTAATGTTGATGACGCCGTGGCGCGCTTCGTGCAAGCGGCTTATGTGCACCAGGGCCAGGTGTGCGCATCACCCGAGCGCTTGTTCGTGCACCGCTCACTCGTCGAGCAAGTGACACAGAAGATGGCGGCGATGCTGTCGCAGATGATCATCGGTTCACCCCTGGATGAACGCGCACAGTTCGGTCCGCTGTCGAACAAGCCGCACTTCGACAAAATCCTCGGTTTTTTCGAGCGCGCCCTGCAAAGCAACCAGGTGGTGTGCGGCGCGCGCGCCGTGGACCGCGCCGGTTACTACGTCGAGCCGACGCTGATCGTGGCCACCGGCAAGGACGACCCGCTGCTGCACGAGGAAACCTTCGGCCCGGTGGTGTGCGTGCTGGCGTTCGACGATGAAGAAGAATTGGTCGAGCTGATGAACGACAGCCCGTTCGGCCTCACCGCCAGTATCTGGACCAACGACCTGTCCAAGGCCTTGCGCCTGATCCCGCAAATCGAAGCGGGCACGGTGTGGGTCAACATGCACACCTTCGTCGACCCCAGCGTGCCGTTTGGCGGGATGAAGGCGTCGGGTGTCGGGCGTGAGTTCGGCAGTGCGTTTATCGACGATTACACTGAGCTGAAATCGGTGATTATCCGCTACTGAACACTCTCTCTGTAGGAGCGAGCTTGCTCGCGAAAAACGTCAACGATAAACGCGTGTTTCCTGATTGAACGCGGCGACTGTGAATGCTTCGCGAGCATGCTCGCTTCTACAAAAAGCCCTAACTGAACAGCATTAGGGCAAGCCGTGGTTCAGTGCCCAAGGCCTCGATAGCGACTCGGGGTCATCCCGGTCTGCTTCTTGAACGTCTTGGAAAAGTGCGCCGAATCAGTAAACCCCCAATAGCTGCCGATATCGGTGATCGAGCGCTGGGCGCAGACCGGATCGCGCAGGTCCTGCGCCGCCTTCAACAGCCGCTCACGCAGGATATAGCGGCAGACACTGTCGCCGCTGGCTTCGAACAGCCTGTACAGCTGGCGGCTGGAAATGCCCAGTTCCTCGGCCAGCGACGCCGGCGAAAGCCTCGGTGAGTCAAGCCGCTGCCGGATGACGGATTGCACTTCATGCAACTGCCAGCCCGGGGAGTCAGCGCCGACTTGATACTCCAGCACCGATTCAAGCAAGGCCACCAACGCCCTCTGCACGCCATCGCCATCCTGCGGGCAAGACCATTGGGCCAACTCGCCGCCAGCGACCTGCCGCACCAGCGTGCCAAGCAATTGACCACAGACACCGGTGGTCGACAGCTTGCCGAAGCGGCTACGCTCCAGGCCCTTGAACAACTCACGCGGCAGAGGGATCGATACGTGGGAAAACAAGCCGTTGGGGGTCATTTTCACAGCACCGGAAAAGTCCAGCAACGCCAGGTCACCCTGGCGCAGGTCGACCACCCGGTCCCCCAGTTCGATGGCCATTGAGCCTTGCTGTTGCAGCACAAGGAAACAACGCCCCGAGGAATCACGCTCGCCTGAGCGGGCCGCCTTGGCAATCACACTGGCATTGCTGCGAATGTGCGCGACCGCCGTGCTGCCCATCAGCGTTTGTTGCATTTCACCGATGAAAAGGCTCTGGCAGTGGTCATAACGCGTGTCGAAACGACCGCAGGCCGCGTGCACACGCTCGTTCCAGGCCGACAAGGCTTGACCGTTCATGGGTAACCTCCCTGCTCGCTTGCGTCACACACCCGGCATAACGGCGGCGCATGAGATCTGGACACGATTGAACGCCAACTGAGCCCGCAATACCGCCGCCCCATAGATGACCAGGACCACCACCGAACAGGCCCCGGAGAACACCAACACCGCCCAGTAGCCAAACGCCTCGATCAGGACCCCACCCACGGCCGGCCCGAACGCCGCACCCAGGGACAGGCACAACGCGCCCAGCGCGACGAGCTTGCCCGACAGGTCGAATTCGGCCATGACGCCAAAGGTGTAGGCCAGCACGAAGCTGATCGAGAACAGAAAGCAGATAACCCCGATCACGTAGCTCGTCAGCGAGGAGAATTGCGCCAGGGCCACCAGGCCCAGCAACTCCGCGAAGATGACCGCCGCCACCGGCAGGAAGCGTCCCATTTTCAGGCCGATCGCCGAGGCGATGAAGCCCCCGCCCGCATTGATCAAAAAGCCCAGCGCCAGAACCAGCCCGATCGTATCCGAGGTCAAGCCGGTCTTTTTGCCCATCAGTTCCAGGAAGGCCCACACCGACATAATGCCGGTCAGGAAAACCAGGCTGGCCAACAGACTCAACCACACAATGGCGCGGCTTTCAGTGCTGGCCATCCGCACAGCGGCTTCGGACGCATCCAGTTGGCGCTCGCTACGGCGCGGTACCCAGGGCAGCGGCAGGATTCCCATCGCCACCATGGCCAGGGCGATGGTGATCAACATGCCTTCAAAGCCCCACACCGGCGCCACCGCTACCGGCAGCACGATCAGCAGTAGAGCCCCCGGCACGGTCTCGATGCCCAGCTTGAACCCGAACGCACGCTCAGGCTGGGAGCTGTCACCGAAAATCGTCATGGCCAGGGCATACAAGGCGCCTGTGCCGGCGCCCGCCAGGGCCATGATCAGCAGCAGCATTTCATAGGACGGGTCGCGCATAACCGTCAGCACCGCGCCCACTACCACAGCCGACGACAGCGCCGAAATGAGCCGCCAGCTGAGCCGGTGGATCCACAGCAGGGACGCCAGCCCGAACGCGCCAAACCCCAGGTTCATCGCCATGGCCAGGTTGCCCAATTGGTGCTCGCCAAGCCCGAAACGCTCGGCAAGCGCACCAAACAACACGGGGAGCACATTCAATAACAAGGCCCCCGCGCCGGAGACCAGCCCTGCACACACATAGACGGAGGTTCTATCGATCGGATTTATTCTTATAGTTTTCATGTATGTATCCTGGTTTTAAACAGAGGTTCACATTTGCTTGACGACGGCCGCCACGGCGACCGGCCGGGCAGGCAGGCGAAGGGTCACACCATAAGCAACCAACGCGCCCAACCCGCAACACCCCACCACCAGGCACATCGGCCACGCGCTGCCATCAGCCAAATGGCTGACCCACAGACTGGCCAGCGCCCCGGTAGCGAATTGCACCGAAATCCCCAGCGCCACGCTCGCGCCGGCCTGGCGTGGAAACAGCATCATCAGACTGGCCATGCAGTTGGCGCCGATCAAACCGGTTACGCCCATGTACAGCACCATGCAACACACGATGCTCGCCAGCCCGCCCCATCCGGTGTAGCCGACCAGCATCATCGCCAGCCCTGCCCCGCTCGCCAGTACCGTGCCCACCCCGAGCATGCGTTGCGGGCCGAAACGGCCCACCCAGCGGGCGTTAATGAAGGTCACCAGGATGATGCCGAGGATGTTCAGGGCGAACAATGCGCTGAATACCCGCGGCGAGACGCCGAAGTACACCACGTAGACAAAAGGCGACGCGGTGATAAAGGCGAACATGCCGCCAAACCCCAGGGCCATGCACAGGATCAGCGCCACCGCCCTGGGTTGCCGGGCAATGGCAAGGTAGGCCGCGAAGGCCGCCTGTACGGATGCGCCGCGCTGCTGCACGGGCAAACTTTCCTTCAGGGTCAAGGCGACCAGCAACAGGCACAGGCTGGAGAGGATGAACAACGCCGCGAAGATGGTGCGCCAGCCCTGGATAAGCACCAGCCAGGTGCCGATCATCGGCGCGACCAGAGTCGCCATCATGGTCAGCACGTGCATCCACGACAGCACTTTGGCCGCCTCCACCAGGCCGACCAGGTCTCTGGCGACGGCGCGGGCCAGCACCAGCGCGCCCGCGCCACCCAGCGCCTGGAAAAAGCGCCAGGCAATCAGTTGCTCGACGCTGCCGGCAAACAGGCAGCCCAGGGTCGCGGCCATGTACAACACCAGGCTGCCGAGCAGCGACGGGCGCCGGCCATAGCGGTCGGACAACGGCCCGTAGCACAGCATGCCCAGGCACAGCCCGGCAAGAAACGCGCTGATGGTGTGTTGCACTTGCGCGGTATTGGTCGCCAGGTCCTCGGCGATTTGCGCAAAGCTGGGCAGGTAAGTATCAATCGAAAACGGCCCGAAGGCCGTCAGCGATGAAAGCAATACAATCAAGCGGGCCCGCGGTTTCATCGAGCAGCAATCGCAAGGCTGTCAAGGAACGCGATGACCAGCCGGTTGAACGTCTCCCCCTGGTCGTCATGCACATAGTGACTGGCATCCGCGACTTCGGCGGTGCGCACCAGGGCATTGGTGTCGCGCATGGCTTGCAGCGTCGCTGCCGGCAAAAAATCCGAGCGCGCGCCGCGAATGAACAGGGTCGGGCAATCCAGGGCGCGCACCGCCGGCCACAGGTCGGTCGGCTCGATGCTCAGGCGCGCCTCGGCGATGCCTTGCTGATCGTGACGCCAGGTGACCGCACCGGCGCTTTCTTTCATCGAGTGTGCCAGCCGGGAAGCCAGGCCCTGCTCCGACAAGCCGGGGCGTGAGGTCTGCCAGAACGCGCGGGCGGCGTCCCAATTGTCGAATTGCAGCGGGGTCTGGTTCATCTCGCGGCGAATGCGCGCGGCGCCGTCACCCTGGCTCGAGGAGCCGGGGCCGATGTCTTCGATAATCAGGCCCAACAGGCGGCCCGGGTTTTGCCGTGCATATTCCAGGGCGTTGGCGCCGCCCAGCGAGTGCCCCAGCAAGATGAAACGCTGCAGGCCGGCGTGGGCGACGAAGTCCTGCAGGTCGTCCACATAGGACTGCGTGTGGTAGCTGGTGGACGGTGCCCAATCGCTCAGGCCGCGACCGCGTTGGTCCAGGGCGTAGACGCAGAAGCCCGGGCCGAGCGCCGCAACCAGCGACTCCCAGGTCTGTGCATAGGCACGCAAACCGTGCAGCAGAACCAAAGGCACGCCGCTCGGGTTGCCCCAGCGCAGGACATGCAGGTTCAGGCCTGAACGGTTGGTGAAGAAACTACTGACTGAGTGCATAACTTCGCTCCGCTAATCTGCGTAGGAGCGAGCTTGCTCGCGAAAAACTCAAGTGCGCCGCGGTCATACAGACTGCCTGCGTTTTCGTTGGCGTTCTTCGCGAGCAAGCTCGCTCCTACAGGGGCATGGGCCTGGATCGGATCAGAAACGATCGAAGCGATACGGGCTCGGATCGATGATCGGGGTGTGCCCGCTGACAATATCGGCCGCCAACTGACCCGCCGCCGGCGAGGTGCCGAAACCGTGCCCGGAGAAACCGGTGGCCACGGTCAGGCCTGGGATCTGCGCGACCGGGCCGATCACCGGGTTGGAGTCCGGGGTCACGTCGATAGTGCCTGCCCAGGTTTGGGCGATCCGGGCTTGCTCGAATACCGGCCAGGCCGCCTTGAGGTTGTTCATCGCATCATTGTTGAGCCGCGGGTTGGCAGCGGGATCTTGCATGCGTACACGTTCGAACGGGCTGATGCTGTCGGCCGACCAACGCCTGGGCAGCGCCAGGTCGTTGAAAAAATACTTGCCCAGCGACACGTTCAACACGCTGCGTTGCGCACGAAATTGCGGCATGTATTGCTTGGCAAGCAACAGGTGATCGAGGGTCAGGAAGGCGTCCAGCTTGCCACGCTGGGTAATGATGAAGCCGCCGTCCTTGTGTTTGCGAAACGAAAAGTCTGGCGCGCCCACGGCAATCTCAGTAGGACCCTGCATCGGATGGGTACGCAACACCGAGCAGGTCAAGGCCAGGGTCGGCAAGGACACCCCGAGGTTGCCCAAAAAGCGCCGCGACCACATGCCGCCGGCGAGCAATACCTGATCGCAGCCGATCTCGCCTTTTTCAGTGACCACGCCACTGACCTTGCCGGCAGACATCTGCAGCGTACGCACCGCACACTGCTCGATGATCACCACGCCCAGAGCCATGGCCGCCTTGGCAATCGCACTGCTGGCCAGGGTCGGTTCCGCACGCGCGTCGGACGGCGTGTAGATCCCTCCGGCCCAGTCGCCCTCGCCGCCCGGCACCAACTGCTCGATCTCGCGCTTGCTCAGCAATCGAGAATCAAGGGAAAGATGCTCGACCGATTTGAGCCAGCCTTCATGCATAGCCATCTGCGTGTCGTTGCGGGCAACAAACATGATGCCTTCTTGCCGATAGCCCACATCCGCGCCTACCCGCTCGGGCATTTGCGCCCATAAGCGGTCTGCGGCCAGCGCCAGCGGTATATCGTGCGCGTGGCGGCTGGTCTTGCGCACCCAACCCAGGTTGCGCGAGGACTGTTCGCCGGCGATACGGCCCTTCTCCAGTACCACCACCGGGATGTTGCGTTCGGCCAGGGTCAGCGCGGCCGTCAGGCCGATGATCCCGCCGCCAATAATGACAACGGACGTGGCGGTGGGAAATTCGGTGGACGTATTCACGGGCGCAATAGTTGGGGCCATGATCAAGACTCGCAAAACAATAAAGGTCGGCCGTGCGAATGCACGGCCGCGTCACGGATTACTGCGCCAGGCGAATCACTTCGACTTGAGCTTTAGAGGCGTTGCGATAAGCCGTCACCTCCAGTTCCACCTTGTAGACCGTCGACCCCAGCGGCGGGCATGTAACGGTGCTGGCCGGATCGACGCCGCGAAACTTCTCGCCGATCAAGGCCATCACCGCCGGCACATCCTTGGGGTCCTGGATGAACACGCGCGAGCACACCACATCGGCCAGGCTGGCATCGACGGCGGCCAGCGCGGTTTCGATGTTGGCGAAGACCTGGTGCGCCTGCTCAAGGACGTCTTCCGGGATCAATTTGGTTTGAGGGTTGCGGCCGGCGGTGTTGGACACGTAGATCCAGTTGTCCACCACCACCAGGCGCGAATAGCTGGCCTGGTCTTCAAACGGCGAACCGGTCTTGAGCTTGATGATTTTTGTCATGTCGAAGGTCTCTTCAGTTGGGTAAGGAGTGGCTCAGCGCAGCACCGGGGTTTCCCACAGGTTCAATTTCACGCCGATGCCTTTTTCGATGGCATTGCGGTACACCACCGTGCCCCACGCCACATCTTCGACTGGCATGCCGCCGACCGACATGATGATGATCTCTTCATCGTTGCGGCGGCCCTGGGCATCGCCGGCGACGATCTTGCCAATGTCTTCGAGCTCGTCGGCCTGCATCTTGCCTTCGGCGATCATGTCCATGAAACGCACGCCGATCACCGGCACGCAGTGGTGCGCAGGCTTGGGCAGTTCTTCGAACCAGGCTTCGTACAGACCGGTGTTGTCCAGCACCTTGCGCACGTCGGCGCGCTCCATGCCTTCATCCAGCGAGCAGGACGCCGGCATTGCCATGAAGCACCCCGGCTTGACCCACTCGCGCTTCACAATTGGGTAGATCGAGGGGTCGCCTGTTTCACCGGAGCTACAATAAGTAACAAGGTCGGAATCACGGACCACCTCTTCGAGGCTGTCGACCACCTTAATCGTGGTGATCTGCGGGTAGGTTTCCTTCACCCAGCCCATGAAATCATTCAGGCTTTTCTCGCCACGGCCTTTGATCTTCAAGGTGTCGATCTGCGGGCACACGGCGATAAACGCGGCGAGCGTGGTCTTGCCCATCACGCCCGGGCCGAGCAGGCCGACCACTTTCGAGTCCTTGCGGGCCAGGTGGCGCGCGCCAACACCAGGGATCGCACCGGTGCGATACGCCGATAACAGGTTGGCCGACATATGCGCCAACGGAGCGCCGGTGTCAGGGTCATTGAGGGTAAACATCAGGATCGAACGGGGCAGGCCTTTGTCGCGGTTGGCGATGTTGGAGCCATACCATTTGACGCCCGCGGTGCAGAAGCTGCCGCCCAGATAGGCCGGCATCGCCATCATGCGGCGGTCGGCGGTCGGCTTGGGCATGTTCGGGAACGGCGAATCCTTCGGAAACACCACCATCGCGCCGTGGGAATCGTTGTTCGGCCCGGCCATGCGGTAGTCGCCGCTGTAGAGCAGGCCGAACATTTCCTCCATGGTATTCACGCAGGCGAGCATGTCGGTGACGCCAGCCCGGATCATGTCCTGCTCGGACAAGTAGATGAAGTCTATGTTTGTAGTAGTGGACATTATTATTCTCGACTGAAAGGGATATTGCAGCGGTAGGCGCTGCTCCCACGCTATCGAGGTCGAGTATCGGCGTGCGGTTGGTGACGGTATTGTAAATTTCGGACATCAAATTTCGAGCGACCCCTCGGAGTTGGCGTGAAAAGTGCGTGAATATTCCCGCATCTCTCCACCTGAAGGTCTGGTCATGCTCAACCTGTGTTCACCGCCCCTGCGGCAACACATTGCTTACGAACAACCCTGGTTCGTACTCAACTCTTCGCGGTATTCGGTTATGCCCTCCGAGCATCCGGCGATTTCGCACTTCTACGCCTTCGACGTCGACCTCTCGGCGGACCTGCTGGCGGTGCCGGACGGCTGCGTGGACATCGTCTTCGACTGTGACGCAACGCGCCCCACCGTGAGGATTTGCGGCACGCCACTGGAAGCCCAGCGAGTCGAGCTGCTCCAGGGCCATCATTACTTCGGCGTACGCTTCGCGCCGGGCGTGATCCCGGGTTTCATCAATGTGATGGCCGAGGACCTCACCGAGCAGGAATGGGATCTGCTGCAAGTGTCGGCGTTCGCCCAGCGCATTTTCGAAAACATCGTCAACGCCCCGCTGCTGCAGGACCAGATCAAGCTGTTCAACGACTACCTGGCCCCGCGCTTGATGGGCCGCACCTCGAAGCTCACGGCCATGGTCATCCAGCAGGCGCTGACCCATCGCGGGGACCTGCGCATCCAGCAATTGGAAGACCTCAGTGGCTACACCAGCCGCACCATTCATCGCCAGTTCAGCCAGGACACCGGCGTGTCGCCCAAGACGTTCTGCCGGATCATTCGCTGTCAGGCGGCGCTGGAAAGCCTGAATACCCGGCACGATGTATCGTTCTCGGATCTGGCTCTGGACCTGGGTTTTTCCGATCAATCGCACTTTCTGCGCGACTTCAAGAAGCTGGTCAGTACAACGCCGTGCGATTACCAGCGCAAAATGCTGCAGAGCGCCTGCAACGAGCGTATCCGCTTCGCCTGAGCGCCCGCCCCCGGGCGGCGAAAAATTAATTCGCCTCTCCATCATTTCTCCACAAACCCTTCGCTGAACCTGCATGCTTGCGGTGCATCATTCACTCCGTTGCTGAAAAACAGTGCAGCTTTTGCCGCATTGACCCGCAACACCGCACATCGAACGAGCAGACCATGACTGAATCACTCCTCGCATCGCCCGCCAACCAAGCGCTGGTGCTGATCGCCGAAGACGAGCCGGAAATCGCCGATATCCTCACCGCCTACCTCAGGCGCGCCGGTTTTCGCACCGCGCATGCGCAGGACGGACGGCGCGCGTTGGAACTGCACCAACAGCTCAAGCCCGACCTGGTACTGCTGGACGTGATGATGCCCAAGCTGGGCGGCTGGATGGTGCTGGCGGAGTTGCGTCATCGCGGCGATACACCGGTGATCATGCTGACGGCACACGACCAGGACATGGACAAGCTGATGGGCCTGCGCATTGGCGCGGACGATTACATCGTCAAACCCTTCAACCCGGCGGAAGTCATCGCCAGGATCCAGGCGGTGCTGCGCCGTTGTGGCGACCGGGGCGCCGGCCACAGCGTGGTGCGCGTCGACGCCTTTGAAATCGACATCGACAGCCATGAAGTGAACGTCTACATCGGCACACGAAAACAGCCGTTGCACCTCACGGTGACCGAATTCAACCTGCTCGCCCAACTGGCCAAGGCGCCGCGCCGCGTGTTCAGCCGCGCCGAACTGCTGGTGCTCTGCTCGCCGGAGAGCGACACCCTGGAACGTACCGTCGACAGCCATATCAGCAAGTTGCGCCGCAAGATCGAAGACCTCGGTCTGCACGGCGTACCGACCAGCATCCGTGGCGTCGGCTACCGGTTCGGAAGCCAGGCATGAGAATGCCCAACAGTTTGAGCCGGCAGATCATTTTGTCGATGTCGGCCGTGGTCCTGTGCGTGATTGCGCTCGCGGTCGTGGGCTCCTATGTGTTCTATGCCGTGCTCTGGAACCTGTCGCCGCCCACGGAGCTGGAATTGGAAGCGGATGAATGGCTGCCCACCGGCGTGGAATGGCTGTGGATGGGCCTGATCACCTGCATCAGCCTGGGCTTTGGTGTGGCGATGGCGGTCAAGTTGTCCAAGCGCATTCTGATGCCGCTCAATTCGGTGGCGATTAGCCTGCGCAGCCTGGCTGCCGGCGACCTGGATGCACGCGCCGTGGCGCCCGATCTTTCCCTGGGCGAAGCCGCCCTGTTGGTGGATGACTTTAATAGCATGGCGAATCGACTCAAACACATGGCCGAGGAGCAAGCCTTCTGGAACGCCGCCATTGCCCATGAACTGCGCACCCCGCTGACGATCCTGCGCGGCCGCCTGCAGGGGTTGGCCGAGGGCGTTTTCGAACCGGACACCGCGCAGTTCTACAGCCTGCTCGGCCAGGTCGAAGGCTTGACCCGCCTGGTCGAAGACCTGCGCGTGGTGGGCATGGGCGATAACGGCCACCTGGTCCTGGCGCTCAGTGAGGTGGAACTGGCCGACGCCCTGGAGGCCGAAGCGCGGCTGTTCGAGCCCAGCCTCAACAGCGCCGGGTTTACCCTGCAGTTGAACCTGCATAAGGGCCCCGTGCACTGCGACCCCGGTCGCATCCGCCAGGCCTTGCTGGCGCTGCTCGACAATATTCGCCGGCATGCCACGCCGGGCACGGTCAGCATTGAATTGGGCAGTGACGAGCGCGGCAACTTCCTGAGGGTCGCGGATGAAGGTCCTGGAATCGAAACGGCCTTCGCCGAGCATATTTTCGAGGCATTCCAGCGTGGCGAAAGTTCACGCTCGCGCGCCCAGGGCGGCAGTGGCCTGGGCCTTGCCGTGGTGCGCGCGATTGCCATCGCCCATGGCGGCACGGTGACCTGTCGACCCCTGACAAACAGCGGTGCTTTGTTTGAACTCAGTTGGCCCGCCGCATCACGTTTCACTGCCCAGACCGGATACCCGCTAAAACAACCCCGCAGTATATAAATACCCACCAAGGTGATGGCATGCGTTTGTGTATTGGCCTGTTCAAACGGGCAAGAAAATACCGCCACTTTGCCTTACTGGACACACACGGACGTTGTATGGCTTTCATGAGTTGCGAAGGGATTCCCGCCAGGGGCGAATGGGTGGAAGTCAATGAAGTCAATCTCGCCTGGCTCAGCCAAACGCTGCCAGGCCATGAGCGCCGGGACAGCGAATAGCCGCATTGTCGCCTGCCTGGCTCTGATGTTTAACGTTCTCACGTGGATAACTGTTATGCCGACACAGCATTCAGCTCGCAACGCTATCGACCTTAAACAACTGGAAGCGTCACTTTCGCTCTACAAGTTTAAATTGAGAAAGTTGCAACGCTTCTGGATTCCCCTGCAGAAGTACGCCCCGCAAAGTGTCTTGGCGTTATGGTTAATCGGCGTGTGCGTTTCATTAGTGACACTGTCGTACTACCACTGGCTGGTCATCGCCCCGGCTATTTGTATATTGATTACCGCGGAAATCATTGTCGAAGAAGTCCAGATCGATCTGTTATTGATGACCGACGAAGTGCGTTACCTGCTCGACGTCACCCGTCACATCTATCAACGCACCACGTACTCCACAGGCGCCCCATGCCAGCCGTAACGCCGCCGATTCTGCTTGAAGAAAGTAAAAAGCTGGGGCAGCAATCCGCCAGCCAGACCCTCAAGGCTATCGCCAGGGCCTACCCCGGCAAACTATCCGGCACCTTGTCGCTGGTCGCACTGGAAAACGCCTTGCTGCTGGCCTATCCGCTGTTCGCCGGGTTTGCCGTCGACTCGATCATTCGTGGCGATGCCGGCAGTGCCGTGTGGTACGCCGCCGTCGTGCTCGGTTTCTGGGTGGTCGGCGCGGCCCGCCGGGCCCTGGATACGCGCACCTTCACGCGCATCTACGCCGACCTTGCGGTACCGGTGATTCTCAACCAGCGCCTGCAACGCCACAGCACCTCCAGGGCGGCGGCGCGCGTGGTGCTGGCGCGGGATTTCGTCGATTTTTTCGAAAAGCATGTACCGACGATTGCCACCGCGCTGGTGTCGATCGTCGGCGCCGCGGCCATGCTGCTGGTGATCGAACCCTGGGTCGGCCTGGCGTGCCTGTTCGCATTGCTGCTGTGCGTCACGCTCATGCCCGGCTTCGCGCGGCGCAACCAGCGCTTGCATGAGCGTTTGAACAATCGCCTGGAAAAAGAGATCGGCCTGGTGGAAAAAGTCGGCGCACACACCCTGCGCCGTCACTATTACCTGCTGTCGCGACTGCGCATCGGCTTATCCGACCGCGAGGCCGTGGCCTTCCTGTCCATTGGCCTGTTGGCGGCGCTGTTGTTCGTGGTCGCGATTACACAACTGGCCGTGGCGCCGCAGATAAAAGCCGGGCACATCTACGCGGTGATGACCTACCTGTGGACCTTCGTCAGTTGCCTGGACGAAGCGCCTTCGATGATCGATCAACTGGCGCGGCTCAAGGATATCGGCAAACGCGTGGACCCCGGCCTGGACCGATAACTCACGCCGAACCCACATTTGGATTGCGGTGCATCAGATCTTTGGAGCATCAGCAAGACGCCCTGCGCGTTTCCGAAGGCGACTCGCCAAACAGCTCGCGATAATGCGTCGCGAAGTGGCTCAGGTGGAAAAACCCCATGGCCACGGCAATCTCGCCGACGTTTTTCTCGCTCGCGGACGTCGCGATCAGCCGGCGGCGCACCGCATTCAGGCGCAAATTGCGCAAGTACTCGACCGGGCGCATGTCGGTCACCGCCTGGAAACTGTTCTGCAAGGTCCTGCGGCTCACGCGCAGTTGCTCGCACAGGTCAAGAATGCTCAATGGGGTATCGCCACTGGCAATGATCAATTCCTGGCTGCGCCTGACCAGATACGCACTGACCGCAAAATTGCCACGCCGGCCACGCACTTCATCGCCGGCGTGGGTGAACAGATCAAGGAACGCTCCGAGCAATTCGTCCTCGAGCATCTTCTCGGCCGCTGGGCTGATCGTGTCGGCGTGTTCCAAAAAGTGACGAAACAGTGGGTGGATACGCTGGCGAATGCGCAACAGTAACGCTTCATCCACGCTGAGCGCCGAGACGCTGGTCAAACGCTTGAGCTGCTCGCCGGACAACTCGACAGCCGCCAGTCTGGCAAAGCGCAACGCGTCCACATTCAAGGCGAAGAAATGCGTGCCCTGTGGCGCATGCAACACAAACTCCTCGCCGTCACGCAACAGCACCACGCTCTCGGCACCCACCTGCTGGCCCTGCACCACCGGCGGGCTGCCCAGTGACATGGCCGCGCACAAGCGGCCCTTGGGCGAGCGGCCATGCTGCACCACACGCTTGTCCAGCACTTCCTGGAAGATCTGAAAGCGATCGCCGGACAACTGGCGCAACTCACTGGTCAGACAACCGCGACCGAGCTGGTCATAGACCTGCTGCCAGCCCTGGATCGAGCCGGCGTGCTGTTGAGAGTCATTGAAGGTGCGGACTTCGGCGAGCATGTTGGTCATTCCTCGGCGGCCTGATGCTTGTTTTTTGGCCTGAAGGGGGCTCAGTCATCCATGACGGTAGCGGGCGTTTGCGCAGGCACGGGGCCGGCGTGGAAATCCAAAGCCAGTTCCGTGCCAAGCATGTGCAGATGATAAGTGCCCGACTGAATATCCATCGGCGCCAGTAGCGCACCGGAAAGCACCACCTGCCCGGCCTCCACGCGATGACCATCGGCCAGCAAGCGCCGCACCAGCCAGCACAGGTTAAACAAGGGGCTGTCTTCTCGGTCCTGGGTATCGCCGCTGCCCAGATACACGCCCTCATGCTCCACGTGATACGCCACGCACGCATGCCGAACAGGATCGAACGGCACAGGCTGCCCTACACAGTACAGTGCCGCGGCGGCGTTATCGGCCAGAAACGCGCCAAGCCCGAAACGCCAGCCCTGCCAGCGGCAGTCGGCGATTTCGAACGCTGGCGCCACCTCGGTGACGGCCGCCAGGATCTCCTCATCCCCGTAGTCACCCGCTACCAGCGTGCGCCCGAACACAAACGCCAGCTCGACCTCAAGCTTGGGCTGAATTAACCGTTCAAATGACACCGTGCTGCCCGGCTCGACCTCCATGACCGCCGTGAGGCCGCCATACACCGGTTCGTCGAGGCCAAAGCGCGCTTGCGCCGCCCGGCCTGCAAAGGCGACCTTCCAACCGCTCAGCCGCTCGCCACCTGCCTGGCGCCGTGCCAGCCCCTGAAGCAGCAGACCATAGCCTTCCAGCCGGTCCAGCGCCTCGGGCGGCAAGGGTGCAATGGGCTGGGCGGTGCGCCAGGCCTCGTACAGTTGGCCGAGCAGTGTGTTGGCGCCACTCATGAAAGTTGCTCCGCGAGCTTGCGCAGTACGCCATCAAGCCGCTCAGGGGTGGTAATCGCCGCGACAAAGCGGTCCGGACGCACCACCACGATGCAGTCACGCACCTTGGAGAACCATTCGCCCAGGCGGTTATCCACGTCCTCCACAGTCACGGCGTCGCTGGCCGTCAACGGCTGGTTACGCCCCACGCCGCTGCGCGACCGGTTGACCTGGATGAAACAGGTACCCCAACGTGCCCAATAATCCGCCATCGGTTCGCTGAGGTGTTCGCGCGGGTTTACGCGGTAACCCAGCACGGCATAGCCGTTGCCGAGCACTTCGTCAAGGCGTCGGCGCTGGCCTTGCGCGTCTTCTATATTCGGCTGGATGAACAATTGCCCTACCAGATCATCCTCACGCAATTCGGCCCGCTCGTGATAGACCAGCCCTTTGGTGATGGTCGCCTTGGGTTTGAACTTGAACTCCAGCAAGTGCGAACGCAGGTTGTCGACGCTGTTGACTGCCTGGAACAGCCAGTCGCGCACACCGGCCATCAACGGGTTGGTCAGGCCAAGGACGGCGCCCATATTGTCGGCCAGGGCTACCAGTTCAGTGGCGTGACCACGGCGTTCCTGGTCGTAACTGGCCAGGATCGAGGGCGCCGCACGCCCCTGGATAATCGCCGCGAGCTTCCAGGCCACGTTGGCCACATCGCGCAGGCCGGAATTAAGGCCTTGCCCGGCCCAGGGCGGAGAAATATGCGCCGCATCGCCTACCAGCGCCACGCGCCCTTCGACAAAGCGCGCCGCGACGCGCGAGTGGTGGGTATAGGCACGAATGCGAATTACATTAAGGTCGTTGACGGCGTCGCCGATATGCCCGTGGATCAGCGTGCGAATCGTTGCCTCTTCGCACATTTTCGCTTCGTCCTCGCCCTCCATCAGCATGAATTCCCAGCGCCGTTGCTGGTAAGGCAAATAGATGCACACGAAGGGTCGCTGCGGGTCGGCATGCAAGGCGGTATAGGGCGCGTCCAGCGTGTCGTTGGCCGTATCGACCACCACCCATTTGCGTGGATGGGTCAACCCCAGCAGTTCAATACCGAGTTTTTTACGCACCGTGGAGCGACCGCCGTCGGCACCGATCACATAGTCGGCCTGCAGTTGGTAGACCTCGCCGTCGGCACCGCGCACCTGCAGGGTCACGCCCTGCCCGTCCTGCGCAAGTTCAAGCAGTTCGTGCCCCTGGCGCAACTCGACGCTGGCGTGCTGTCCGAGGTGCGCGCGCAAGGTGCCTTCGAGCAGTTGCTGCATGAAAATATTGCGCATCGGCCAGCCGTAGTGCGCAGCACTTGGCTTGACCTCGGCGAAACACACGCCGCGCGCGTTGTAGTAGCGCAGCGGCACATCGCAAATCATGTCGCGTACCGCCAGTTCGGCGATACCGATACCCTGCAACACCCGCAATGCCTCATCGTCCATGCCCACGGCACGGGGATAAGGCAGGATGCCGTCGGCCAGTTCAAGGACGATACAGTCGATACCGTACATTCCCATATAGTGCGCGGCCGTAATGCCGTTTGGGCCACCGCCCACGATGACAACCTGGGTCTTCTCCTGCTTCATCGCTATTCACCGCTTTCTTGTTGTAAGTTGAGTCCGGGCATCCGCATTTCTGTAGGAGCGAGCTTGCTCGCGAAGAACGCATAGGCACTGCATTTATCCAGAATGAACGCGTTATCGTTGACGTTCTTCGCGAGCAAGCTCGCTCCTACATGAGTGTTTTCAGTGCAGCCCGTCAAGGCCCTTTACCTCTTCGGCTTTCAGGCCGCCCAACCGTGCATGCAGCCGTCCGCGCGTGGCGAAGACCCAGATCACCACGATCTCATCCGGTGAAGGGCCGTCGCCGAAGGTCAGCGAGAAACTGTCGTAGTGCGAACGCACATACAACGCGTCCTTATGCGCCAGCGGCACGTCGATGGTCGAACCCGGCCCGCCGCGCTTGCCGGTCGAGGGCACCCACGACTTGCCACCACCCAGGGAGACGCGGATCGGATCGGCGGCCGGGTTGGTGAGGAACGCGTTGCCGTGCTCGTATTCACCCGCGCTGCCCACCAGGATGGCCTTGCCATAGCTGACAATTTCATGTGCGCCGGCCAACGCATTGATGCGCCGGCCGAACTCTTCGCCCAGCAACGGCGACGGGTCGATCAATTGCGAAAGATCCTCGCTGTAGCGCCCGGCATAAGGGTTGGCGATGACGGCAGCCACGGCGTATTTGAACAGCGGCTCGCCATCGGCCAGCTGGCCACTTTCGTTGGCCAGGGTCTCTTCGACGAAGCTGTACCATTTGCGGATGTGATAGCTGGCAAAATTCGCGGTTTTCATCAGGTGAACCTCGGTTCAAATCGGGTCAAGGGGGTCAAGCGTGATGTTGCGACTCGGTGCACGGGCGGCCTTGAAGCGGGCCTTGCCGCACGCATCGTCATGCTCGGTCTCGAGAAAGAATTCCATGCGATTGCAATCGGGGTCGTTGAAATACAGGCCGTTGCCGATTTCATGATCGGTAATTTTCACCACCTCCACCCCCTTCTTCAGCAACATGCCGTAGAGCTGGCGCAAGGTGGTCATGTCACCTTCGATTTCCAATCCGTAGTGCTGCAGGCCCAGGCCGCCCTGGTGAGCGCCCGGTTCTGCACGAATCAAGGCGATGTCGTGATGTTTGGTGCCAAATGCCATCATGACCCAACTTTCGCCCCGGGCACTTTCGTGCATGCCCAGGATGTCGGCATACCAGCGCGCCGACACATCAGGATCACTCACAAATAGCGATAAGTGAGTCCGAAGGATTTTGACTTTCATCACCGATTACCTCAGTTCTTCTTGACGATGGATTGATGCCCGGCCTTGATCTGCGCCACGGCAGGCGTCCAAAGCACATCCGCGATCTCGCTGAATTCGCGCCAGTGCTTCTGCCAGCCATCCCCGCCATTGTCGGAGGTGAACAAGTGCCCATACTTGGTGCCCGCCACGATCTGGCGCGGGTTGGCCGGGTTGAAGGCAATCGCCCAGACGCAGGAGTTGGGCTGCTGCGGCAGCGGCAATACCTCCCAATTGAGGGCGGCATTACGGGAAACCAGAATTTTGCTGGTGGTGCCGGGAGTGCCGTCGGAAATGCTCAGGTACAGCGTGTCCTCGGTGCCCAGCGGCGCGTTCATCGCGCGTATGTAGTACAGGCCGAACGCTTCCCGGCCAACGATGCCGGTCCAGGTCAAGCCTTCATCCAGGCTGCGGTAGACCGCGTTGACGCACACCACCACGATGACTTTTTCACCATGGTTGGGCAGCACCAGGATGTTGTGGATGTCCGAGTTGAAGTCCCACAGCAGGCGGTCATCAACCCGAGTCCAGCTGTCGCCACCGTCGCGGGAATGGAACAGCCCACCCTCCTCCAGGCCGAACCACACCTGATTGCGGTCGGTGGGGTCGTAGGCGAAGGCCAGCAAGCGTGGGCGGCTGACGCCGTCACAGAATTCAGGAATCTCCACCGGCGCGCGATCCCAGTTGAGGCCGCCGTCCAGGGTGCGCCACAGCACAGCGCGCGAGGGCGCACCGGTACCGACAAAGATCCGCCGGGCATCCTGCGGGTCCACCGCGACCTTCCACACCGTCTCGCCGTTGAACGGCGAATCGACGCGCTGCCAGTGCCCACCGGTGTCGTGGCTGACACACAAGCCCACATCGGTGCCGGCATAGATTCGCTCGGGCGTGTCGGGATGCACGCTCAACGAACGGGTGATCGCGTCGAATTCCAGGTCTTGCCCCAGGCCCAGACGATGCCAGGTCTTGCCGTCGTCGGCGCTGCGGATAACCGCCTGGCCAACGGTAGCGACTAACAGGGTTCCGTTACTCATCGCAATTGCTCCTCAGATGAAGATGCCACGGGTCAGGCCGCCGTCGATACCGATGGATTCACCGGTCACCGCGCCGGCCTTGGGGGATGCCAGGAAGCCGATCAGCCAGCCCATTTCAATCGGCGCCAGGGTGCGGCGAATCGGCGTCGCGTCGATGTAGGCCTGTTCAACCTGTTCCGCGGTCTTGCCTTGCTTGACCGCTTCGCGCTCGTACAGCTCCTGGATATGCGGGGTATCCACCACGCCGGGGTGAATCAGGTTGACCGTGATGCCCGACGGGCCGAGCTGGTCGGACAGGGTTTTGGTCATGTGGGCAATCGCCAGGTTGCGCATGCCCGACAGCACTTTGCTGCTGCGCCCGGTGAGCCCGCCGATGTTGATGATGCGACCGAAGCCGGCAGCCTTCATGTGAGGGGTCACGGCCTTGGCGCAACGGAAGTAGCCGATCACCTTGGTGTTGAGGTCCGACAGCAACTCCTCGTCGCCGGCGTGCTCGATGTCATTGCGCACCACACCGGACGGCGCTGCGGCACCGTTGACGAGGATGTCGATACGGCCAAAGTGCTTGTAGGCAGCATCGACCATCTCGGACACGGCCTTCATGTCGTTGGTGTCACAGAACAGCGGCAGCACTTCATTACCGGTCTGTGCCGTGATCTCTTCGGCAGCCAGTTGCAGGAACGCCATGCGCCGCGCGCAGATCACCACCTTGCAGCCTTCCTCGGACAGAAACCGTGCGACTTCCTTGCCGATGCCCATGCCGCCACCGGTGACGATTGCCACGCGGCCTTTCAATTCCAGATCCATTGCCATTTCCTCTTGTGATTGTTCGATTCAGGCGAGATCGACGAAGACGCTTTTGGTTTCGGTGTAGGCGTCGATCACGTTCTTGCCCATTTCCCGGCCCCAGCCGGACTGCTTGTAACCGCCGAACGGCGAGGCCGGATCGACCACGTTCCAACAGTTGATCCACACCGACCCGGCCTTGAGCTGCGCGGCCACGCGGTGCGCCGAGCGCAGGTCACGGGTCCACAGACCGGCGGCCAGGCCATAGGGCGAGTCGTTGGCGCGCAGCACCAGGTCGTCGATTTCGCTCCAGGCCATTACGGTCAGCACCGGGCCGAAGATTTCTTCGCGGGCCACGCAGGCGCGCTCGGCGCGGTCGAGGAAAACGCTGGGTTGAATGAAGTGACCGCGCTCCAAGTGTGCAGGGCGGCTGCCGCCGCAGATCAGTTCGGCGCCCTCTTCCTGGCCCCGCTGCAGGTAACCCTTGACCGTATTCAGTTGCCGCGCGGATACCAGCGGGCCCATGCTGTTGGCCGGGTCCAGGCCATTGCCGAGCACATAGGCGGCGGCATGGCGCTGCAGTTCTTCGAGCACCTGGTCGAGCACACTGGCGTGCACATACAGGCGCGAGCCGGCCGTACACACCTGGCCCTGGTTGTAGAAAATCCCATCGGCGGCGCCCTTGGCGGCGCGCACGATGTCGGCGTCGGGCAGGATGATGTTCGGTGACTTGCCGCCCAGCTCCAGCGAGACCTTCTTCATGTTGCCGGTGGCCGCCTGGGCGATCAGCCGCCCGACCTGAGTCGAGCCGGTAAAGGCGATCTTGTCCACGTCCGGGTGCTGCGCCAGTGGCGCGCCGGTGTCGGCGCCCAGGCCGGTGATCAGGTTGACCACGCCGGCGGGGAAACCGGCGACCTCGATCAGTTGCACCAGGCGAATCGCCACCAACGGCGTCTGCTCGGCGGGCTTGAGCACCGCCACGCAACCGGTGGCCAGCGCCGGACCAAGCTTCCACACGCACATGGTCAATGGGAAGTTCCACGGCACGATCAGCGCACACACGCCCACCGGCTCGCGCAGGGTGTAGTTGAGCATCGGCGCGCCGCTGGCCGGCGAGACGGGCAGCGTGCTGCCTTCGATCTTGGTGGGCCAGCCGGCAAAGTAGCGAATGATGTTCGCCGCGCTGGCCGCTTCACCGCGCGCATTGGCGATCGGCTTGCCGTTTTCCAGGGTGATCAGTTGCGCCAGTTCTTCGCGGTGCTGGTCCAACAGATCGGCCAGGCGAAACAGCAACAAGCCGCGCTGCGCCGGTGACTGCAAGGCCCAGGCGCCGGTAAAGGCTGCACGGGCAGCCGCGACGGCCGCGTTCACATCGCGCTCATCGCCCTGGGCGACTTCGGTCAGGGTCTGTTCAGTGGCCGGGTTTTCCACGGCAAAGCGGCGACCGCTGGCGGCGTCCTCCCAGGCACCGCCGATGAACAGGCGACCGGGCTGGTCCAGGAACGCCTGGACGGCAGGCAATAATGGGGACAGGTTCATGGTCGACTCCTTCACAGCGCCATTTCGATCAGGCAAGGCCCGGCATTGGCGGCGGCATTGGCCAGCGCCCGTTGCAATTCGGCGTTGGTGTGTACGGTGCAGGACGGCACGCCATAGCCTTTGGCCAGGGCCTTCCAGTCGATGCGCGGACTGTCGAGCACGGTCAGCTTCAGCGCCTGCGGGTCGAGCTCGGTCATGCCGAAACGGCGCAGTTCGTTCTGCAGGATCGCGTAGCGGTGGTTGGCGGCAATCAGGATCACCACCGGCAACTGCTCGCGTGCAATGCTCCACAAGGTCTGGATGGTGTACTGGGCGCTGCCGTCCGATTGAAGACAGAACACCCGGTTGCCCGGCTCGGCCAGCGCGGCACCGAACCCGACCGGAATGCCCTGGCCGATGGCGCCGCCGGTATTGGTCAGTACACGATGCCGCGCTGCACGGGCAGAAGCGGTGAAAAACGGATAGCCGCAAGTGCCGCCCTCCACCGAGACAATGCAGTCGTGCGGCAGCGCAGCGGCCAACACTTGCCCCACCGACTGCGGGCTCAAAGCGGCCTCGCCCGGCGGCAGCTGGATGTCCTGCGGCGTCGGCACATAGGCAGGCGCGTCCAGCGCATCGGCCAGCGCGGTCAGCGCTCCGGCCACGTCGTCGCCCACCTCGGCCAGCGACAGCAGACGCTCGCGCTCAGCCAACCGTGACGGAATACCTTCGTAGCCAAAATAACTGATGGGCTCCACGACACCCGCGCACACGACCTTGTCGTACTGCTCGAGGATTTCGATGGCCACTTCCGGAAAATACGGCAGGCGATCCAGGTCAGGCAAGCCGCCGCCACGGTAGCTCAGGCGTGGGAAAGTCTCGGCAAACATGCGCACGCCGGGCAGTTGTGCCAGGCGCCCCGCCGCTTCCAGGCCGGCCACCGACAAGCCCTGGTCACCGACGATGAAGACCAGGCGCTGGCCATCACGCAGCGCCTGGGCCACGGCTTCGATGCGGTCGCCGGCAAAGCGCCGGACCGGCGCACGCAGCGGGCTGAACTGGCCGCTATGGCTCACGGTGTTGGATTGCAGGTCCATGGGCAGGATCAAGCTGGCGATCTGGCCTTTGGCTTGCCAGGCAGCGCGCATGGCTTCCTGCAGGTCCTCGCCCACACCTGACGCGGTGCGGGAGGTGCGTACCCAACTGGAAACAGTCCCGGCCAGGGCCTGGATGTCGCTGGCCAAAGGCGGGTCGTAATTGACGTGCCAGGACGCGTGGTCGCCGATCACATTGACGATGGGCGTGTTGGCGCGCCGTGCGTTGTGCAGGTTGGCGATGCCGTTGGCAAAACCTGGACCCAGGTGCGTCAGGGTCATCGCCGGTTTGCCGGCGATACGGCCGTAACCGTCCGCCGCACCGGTACACACCCCTTCGAACAACGACAACACCGGCTTGAGGGCAGGTGCACTGGCCATCGCGGCCACCAGCGGAATCTCGGTGGTGCCCGGGTTGGCAAAGCAGTACTCGATACCGCTTGCCGCTGCCGCATTCACAATCAGTTGCGCGCCATTCATTGTCAGCCCTCTCGCTTGAGCGTTTTCTTTGGTGAGATTTATCACACACAAAAACAAACCAGACAAGATTTTTTTACCATAAATCTCTTATTTTGAGATTTACGAACAGTTAACAGCAAATAGAGATAGAGTGGCGACCTGTAGGAGCGAGCTTGCTCGCGAAAAACGTCAACGATAAAGCGTGCCTCCCGAAGGAATGCGGTGCCTGTGAGTTTTTCGCGAGCAAGAACTAGGCGTCCCCCTCGCTCGTACAATGGATTTTTGGCGTTTTCGCCTATAGTGCTTACCCGCGTGCCATCCCTTCTTTAGGAACGAAATGAGCAGCCTGAGTAAATTGCTGAATGTCCTCGACCTGTTCGGTCCAGCGACGTTGAAGATCGACCCGGATACCATCGCCGAGCGCATGGGCCTGTCGCGCGCCACCGCGTATCGTTACGTCAAGGAATTGTGCGACGCCGGCCTGCTGACCCGCGTGGATGCCGGCCACTACGGCCTGGGGCCACGCGTGATCGAGTTGGACTGGATGATGCGCCAGTACGACCCCATCCTTCTGGCGGGGCGCGAACTGATGCATGAGCTGTCGGCGCAGACCGGCCTGGCGGTGTTCGCCAGCGTTTTCTATGACGGGCGCATCATCAACACCTACATCGCCGAACCCACCGACACCTATCACTTTTCCTTCGGACGCGGGCATCCATTGCCCTTTTTCCGCGGCGCGCAGTCCAAGGTCTTGATCGCCTTCCAGAAAGGTCGGCGCCTGCAGCGCCTGTTCGAAGAGCATATGGCCGGCGACCCGGACAGCCCCTACGACTGGGCCAGCTTCGCCAAGGCGACCAAAAAGATTCGCAAGGATGGGTACTGCATGACCCACGATGAACTCAACCTCGGCCTGACCGGTATCGCCGCGCCCATCATCCAGCCGGACATCGACGAGGTGATCGGCAGCCTGTCCGCCGTCGGCAGCACCCAGAGCTTCAAGCTGCTGCGTCAGGAAACCGTGATTGAAATGGTCATGGACACCACCCGCCGGATTGCCGAAAACCTGCGCAATCCGCCGGGCGCGGCCGCGTCCTGAGGCTCAGGCGCGACCGCAGCGGTGGGTCAGAACGGTACGGCGATGGTCAACTGGCTGTAGACGTTGGTGCCGTTGCCGGCTACCTGGTTACCGCCGGTGGTGGCGTCCTGCTTGGGCTTGTAAAGGCCGATCAGCGGCGTAACGATCAGGTGCGGGTTGACGGCCCACTCGGCGTAAATATCCAGCTCCCGCGCATTGAGGTTCAGCGCATTGCTTTTGCGCACCGTGTCGAAGTCGAAGTACAGCGCGCCCAGGGTCAGGTTTTCCAGGGGCGTGGCTTTGAGGGCCACATGCTGAATGCTGGTGTTGCTGTTGAACGGCCCGGCATAGTTGCCGGCGACTTCGCCTTGCAGCCAGGTGCCGTAGCCGGTGCTCAAGCCGGTGAACAGCGAATCCCACTTCTGTGAGTAGCGGGTGTAGCGATAACTGACCTTTGGCGTCCAAGCGACATCGGCAAAGGTGTAGCCGGCTTCGCCGTACCAGGCTTTTTCCGGCCCGGTTTCCTTGTCCTGCCAGGCATATTCGAACGCCAGGCTGACATTCGGCAGACCCGCGTCGCCTTCGCCGCGCACGCTGTAGATATTCATGCCCTTGCGCTGGCGCTGAAAGTCACTGGCCCAGCGCTCGTTCACATCGATGCCATGTACCCAGGTCAAGCCCAGCGTGCCGGGCTTGGCGGTGTAATCCAGGGTCCCGGCGGCCACTTCGGTTTTGGCCTGGGCACGGTTATCGGACTGAAGCCAGAGCAGGCTGCCATGCAGGCCGTCTTTGCCGCCCAGGCGCAGGTAGGCGGTTTGATCGAAGGCGTGCCGCGCGGCCAGGTAATACGCGCCGCCACGGTTCATCGTGCCATTGGCCGGGCCCTTACCCTGGTTGGGCCCGTCGTCGTTGATCAGGAAGCCACTGCCGAGCTTGACCACCTGGCGCCCGCCGGAAATGTCCACGCCGTCCTTGCCCAGTGCCGGAAAAAGGTCGCCGGAGCGCCATCCCAGGTAAGCGTCTTCGATTTTGGTGGTGCGTTCGCTGCCCAGCGTATTGCCGGCCGGATCACCGTCGCCCCAGGTCGCCGAACTGACCAGGGCAAACGCCCCGTACGCGGTGCCATTGCCCGCCAGCGACTGGTCGCCGCTCAAGCCGTATTTGATATAGCCTTCGCGCCAGGTCGAACCGCCTGGCGTGCCGTCATAATTCTTGCGGCTGTTGAACATGCCGAACACGGCGGTCATGTCGGCATTGAGATGGCGGCTCTCATCGCTGTACAGCTCATAGGCCTGGGCCTGGCTGATGGCGCAAAGCGTCAAGGTACAGGCCAACGTACCGCTGAGAAATGAAGTGGACGAATACCGCATGATCGAAGCTCCTTGGGGTGCGCCTTTCAAAGGCTGTCTTTTAGGTCGCGACACGTTTTATTCGGCTGCGCGCTTGTTGACGAACAACAACTGCTGGCCGGTGAATTCCAGCAACCCTTCGAGGCCGAACTCGACGCCGAAGCCGGACATCTTGCTGCCGCCGAACGGCGTGTTCGGCTGGATGCGCGCGTGGCAGTTGACCCAGGCCACGCCACTCTCCAAACGGCTGGCCAAAGCCTGCGCCTGCGCTGCGTCCGGGCCCCAGACAGAGCCGCCGAGGCCCATGTCGCCAGCATTGGCGCGGCGCAATACATCCTCGACCTCCTGATAAGCGATCAGCGGCAATACCGGCCCGAACTGTTCCTCGTCGACCAGGCGCTGGCCATCGGTGACATCCGCCACCAGTGTCGGCGGGTAAAAGAACCCGGGGCGGTCCAGGCGCGCACCACCGCAGAGCACCCGCGCACCCTGTGCCCGCGCATCGGCAATCAGGGTGTCCACCAAGCGCAGTTGATCGAGGTTCTGCACCGGGCCGAAGTTGACGCCGGGCTCCAGGCCATCACCGACCACCTGGCGCTCGGCAATCCGTGTCAGCGCCTCGGCAAATGCCTGGTACTGGGATTCGTGAATGTACAACCGCTTGAGGGCGGCGCAGGTTTGGCCCATGTTGAGGAAGGCGGCCTGGAAAATTTCTTCGGCCACCTCCTCCACCGGCGTGCCAGGCAAGACAATCGCCGCGTCGTTGCCGCCCAGTTCGAGCGTCAGGCGCTTGAGGTTGGTGGCGGCCCCGCGCATCACGCTCTGGCCGGTGGCGGTGGAGCCGGTGAACACAATCTTCTGGATTCCCGGGTGCGAGGTGATCGCGCTGCCGAAACCCTGCTCGCCGGTCACGCAGTTGATTACGCCGTGGGGCACATGCCGCCCGATGATTTCAACCAGGCGCAACGTACTCAGCGGCGTCAGGCTCGACGGTTTGCTGATCACGCAGTTACCCGCGCGCAGCGCCGGCATGATGTGCCAAACGGCAATCATGAACGGCCAGTTCCACGGCGTGATGGAAGCCACCACGCCCAGGGGCTTGCGATGCAGCTCGACGCGCTGGGTCGGGGTCTCTTCCACCAATTCCACGGCAATCTCTTGACCGGCCGCGTAGCGAGTCCAGGCGGCGGCGCCCATGACTTCGGAAAACGCCAGTTCAAGGGGCTTGCCTTGTTCCTGCACGATCAGCCGGGCCAGGGTGTCGGCGTCCTGCTCGATGTCATCGGCGATCGCATTGAGGCGCTCGCAGCGCAGAGCGTGGGCGCTGTGGCGCCAGGTCTTGAAAGCCGCCTGGGCGGCGGCTACCGCCTCGTCCAACTGCGACAGCGAACCGGCCGGGCATTGCGCGAATGCGACGCCGGTCGCCGGGTTGATCACATCGAACTGGCCGTTTTCACCGCCAACCGCAACGCCATTGATGAACATCTTGTACGGGTGCATATGCAATTTCCTTTAACGCAGACGAGCCTTGCCGGACAGTGGCAAGCGAACAATTCACAGTAGAGAGGTATCGAGCCAGGCCTTAGAGCTTGTGGCTGCCCAGGGCCAGAAACCGCTGCGGCGACACCTTGCGCAGGCGCATGGCGAGGTACAAGCCGCTCAGCAGGGCTGCGGGAATCACCGCGCACAAGCTGTAGGACAAGAGCTGGCTGGCCCCCGTGAGCACATCGAAATGCGCCACTGCCAGCACCAGCACGCTCAGCAACGCCAGGCACGAGAACACAGGCAGAAGGCGCCCGCGCAGCAGGCCGACCTTGAGCTCGGGGTGCCGATGGAAATACACGCAGATCGCCACCGACGTCATCGCCATCAGCAGGATCACGCACAGGGTTGCCAGGTTGGAGAACCAGGCGAACAGTTGCAGGATCGGGTCGGCGTCCATCGCGGCGAAGATCAACACCACCACCGCCGCGATCAGGCTCTGCAAGGCCGACCCCATGTGCGGGCTCTGGTGCACGCGGTGGGTGGTACCGAGCACACTGTGCAGCAAACCGTCACGGCCGATGGCGTAGAAATAGCGCGCCGCGGCGTTATGGAACGCCAGCAGTCCGGCGTAGATGCTGACCATGAACAGCACGCGGATGACCTGGGTCAGCTGCGGGCCGACAAAGTGATCGGACATGCCGTAGATAAAGGTGGTGGGGTCTTGCAACGCCTGCAGCATCGGCACGATCTTGTCCGCGCCCACGCCCACCACCATCGACCATACCGACAGCGCGTAGAACCCGCCGATCAGCAGCACCGAGCTGTAGGTGGCAATCGGGATGGTGCGCTGCGGATCTTTCGCTTCTTCGCCGTAGATGGTGGTGGCCTCGAAGCCGATAAAGGCCGCAAAGCAGAACAGCAGGCCGATGGACGGGGTACCGCTGAACACATGCTGGCGGGTGAACGAGTCGAGGTTGACGCCGCTATCGCCACCGGTCTTCAGAATGGCGAAGTCGAGAATCAGGATCGCCAGGTATTCGGCAATCACCACCAACGACAGAACCCGCGCCGAGAGGTCGATCTTGCGATAGCCGAGAAACGCAATGCTGGCCATCGCCATCAGCGAATAGGCCCACCAGGGCAAGACCACGCCCGCCACGCTCTCCATGGTGCCGGCGACCACGCCACCGAACATGCCATACAAGGCGATCTGCAGGATGTTGTATGCGAACATCGCCAGCACCGCCGCCGAACCGCCGGCCAGGCCGCCCAGGCCACGGGAGGTAAAGGCGTAGAAACCGCCGGCGTTGGTAACGTGACGCGACATGGTGGTGTAACCCACCGAGAATGCCATCAGCACCAGCAAGGCCAGGATCAGCAATGCCGGGGTGCCCGCGCCGTTGCCCAGCATGATGCCGATCGGGAAGCCGCCGGCGATCACACTGAGCGGACTCGCCGCGGAAATAACGAAGAAGATGATGAAGCCGACACCCAGGGCGCCACGCTTGAGCTCCGTGGAGCTGTTGACCGAGAGAGTTACGCTCATGTTCTTGACCTTATTGTATGAGGCAGTCGCTGTGGGGTGACCCCGATCAAGGCGCTATCGGTGCCGGGTAGCGCTTTTATTATTGAGGTTGCGCGCTGAGTTCGATGCTATGCCCGCCCGTGAATACCTCGCTATCCCAAATCGGTAACATCGCGGGCGGCGCCCCAAAACAGGTCGGGGGCCGATTCACTCCCCGCCGATTTGGGATAACGGCGTGTGCGTGCGTCCATGCATGCTATGTTCACCCGGCCTATGCTTTTCTGTTCTGCAGTTGCAGGCCATTCAATTGTCGAGCCCCACTCTATGCCCTCTCGGTGGCGCTGCTGGTCAAGTTCAGCCGGCAAGCGCCAGTCATGACGCGATAGTTACAGAATTACCGAACCGGCTTCTTTAAGACCCGAGGCCGCCCGGTATATGACATACCCAATAAGAAGTCAGTGGCCCAGGCCAACTGATGGTCAACAGGCATGCAGTTCACTAGCGAGATACCCCGATGCTCGATTCCCTCTCCATCCGCTTGAAAATCATCCTGCTGTCCGGTCTGTGCCTTCTGGGCGTGATCGGTTTGATCGTCAGCATGAACCTCTACCAGGGTAACCAGAACAACCGCTTGATCAGTACGTCCAGCAGCAAGATGCTGACCGACAGTGGCGAGAACCTGTTGCTGGCCAAGGCCTCCGAACAGGCCGGCAACCTGCAGAGGGTTTTCGGCGACAGCCTGCTGATCATCACCGCCCTCTCCGACCAGGCGTCCAACCTGCGTAACATGGCCGCTCAGCGCGGGTTGCCGGCCTCGACATTGCGCGAGGAACTTAACCAGAGCGTGAAGACAACATTCGATCGCAACCCTCAGGTTCTGGGGCTTTGGCTGGTGTACGAACCGAATGCACTGGAAGGCAAGGACAGCGAGTTCGTTAACGACACGGCGCACGCCTCCAACGAAAACGGACGCTTTGCCAGCGCCTGGAACCGGGGTGCCGGCCAGTCAATGAACCTGCAGATTACCGAAAGCGATTTGCATAAGACCGAGCTGAGCATCAGCGGTACTCCCTACAACAGTTGGTACACCTGCCCGAAAGACAAGGGGATTGCCTGCCTGACGGCGCCCTATGCCGACACTCTGGGCGGGCAAGCCCAAGTGATGACGTCGCTGTCGATGCCGTTGATTGCCGATGGCAAGGTGATCGGTGCCCTCGGCGTGGACCTCGCACTCGGCGCCCTGCAAGCGGCCGCAAGCGATGCCCAGCGTACGCTGTTCAACGGCTCGGGCAGCATGCTGATCGTGTCCGACAGCGGCGTGCTCGCGGCCTATAGCAAGGATGCAGGCCAGGTCGCCAAACAGGTCGCCGTCACATTGGGCGAGGAAGGCAAGGCGATACTCGCGACCTTGACGCAAAAAAAACCGCTGGTGCTGGCGCAGAATGATTTGATCCGCGCCGTCTACCCTGTCGCGCCGATCCCCGACGCGCCGGCGTGGGGCGTAGTCATCGATTTGCCCAAACAAGTCTTGCTGGCAGACTCGGCAGCGCTTCAGACCTTGCTCGACCAGACCCAAACCCGCGACACGCTGGAGTCGCTGCTGGTGGCCATCGGTGCCGGGTTGCTGGGCCTGCTGCTCATCTGGTTCACCGCCTCCGGCGTGACGCGCCCGATCAACAGTGTTGCGCAGATGCTCAAGGCAATTGCCAGCGGCGACGGCGACCTGACCCAACGCCTGCACTACAACAAGAAAGATGAACTGGGCGAACTGGTGAACTGGTTCAACCGTTTCCTCGACAAACTGCAACCGACCATCGCGCAGATCAAGCAGAGCATCACCGATGCGCGCGGCACCGCCGACCAATCCTCGGAAATCGCGCGGCAGACCAGTGAAGGCATGCAGGTGCAATTTCGCGAGATCGACCAATTGGCAACCGCGTCCAACGAAATGAGCGCCACCGCCCATGAAGTCGCCCACAGCGCCTCGAATGCGGCCCAGGCGGCACGCGGTGCCGACCAGGCGTCGAGGGACGGCATCACCCTTATCGAGCGCAGCACCCGCGACATCACCGCCCTGGCCAGCGAGGTCAGTAAGGCGGTGAATGAAGTCGAAGCCCTGGCGGTCAACAGCGAGCAGATCGGTTCGGTGCTGGAAGTGATCCGCAGCATTGCCGAGCAAACCAACCTGTTGGCACTCAACGCGGCGATTGAAGCGGCGCGCGCCGGGGAAAGCGGCCGGGGGTTTGCGGTGGTGGCCGATGAAGTGCGCAACCTGGCCAGGCGCACCCAGGATTCAGTGGAAGAAATACGCCTGGTGATCGAGCGTATCCAGACCAGTACACGAGGCGTGGTCGCAACGATGCATTCCAGCCAGACACTGGCCCAGGACAACGCCGGGCAGATCCACCAGGCCGTGCGGGCCCTGAGCAAAATCAGCGAGGCGGTCACGGTGATCAGCGACATGAACCTGCAGATCGCCAGTGCGGCGGAAGAACAAAGCGCGGTGGCCGAAGAGGTCAACCGCAACGTCTCGACCATCCGCGGGGTGACCGAGACCCTGACCGAGCAGGCCGCCGAGTCGGCGCAGATCAGCAGTCAGCTTAACGCACGGGCCAATCAACAGATGAAACTGATGGACCAGTTCCGCGTATAACGCACGGCGGCAGGGTGGCGCGTGACGTCTGGGACGGCAACTCGGCGAACAGCGCATGGTACTCGGCCGCGAAATGGCTGAGGTGGTAAAACCCCCATTGGGCCGCGGCATCGCCAATCGAGAGGCCTGCGGCCTGGGTGGACATCAAGCTGCGGCGCACGCCATTGAGCCGCACGCAACGCAGGTAGTTCAGCGGCGTGGTCTCGGCCACCGCGCGAAAGCTGTTCTGCACGGTGCGCCGGCTCACCTGTAGGCGTTCGCACAGTTCGAACACACTGGGCACGTCGAACTGCCCGGCAGCCGCCATGCGGTGGCATTTTTCGACGATATAACTGCGCGTGGAACTGGGCGTGCGCTGCTGCTTGTCGCAGGCCGGATCGGTCATGAGCCGCACCAGCTCATTGAGCATGGCCTGTTCCAGCGCCTGTTCACGTTGCCGCTCCTGCACGCTGTCGTGAGTCCCGTCGGCCATGGCCTGGGCGAACACCGCGAGCAAGCGCCGACGGGCCTCGGCGAAACGCTGGCTGGACACCCTGATCACTGGCTGGCGCAGCAACAGGCTGACGTCCTTCGCCAACGCCGTTTGCGCCAGCGCCTGCTCGAACAATTCTCGCTCGAAGGTGATCGACAGCAGTTGCATGCCCATCGGCATATGGAACATGAACTCCTCGCCGCCATGCAGAAAGAACAGGCTGCTGTGGTCCACCTCACGCCCCTGCATGCGCATCGAACCCGGCACGTTGATCGGCACCGCGAAGCACATCTTGCCGCGCGGCGCGACGCCATGTTGCACGACACGCTGGTTGATCTGTTCGAGGAAAACGTGGCAACTGCCTGTGGTCAGTTGCATCAGCGAACATTCGGTCGAGCCGGCGGTTAACTGGTTGTAGTCCTGGTTCCACTGCTGCACGTTGGCGGCATGAACGTGCACGTCCTTAAAATGACCGATGCTGTTATTTCTCACAATGAGCGATACCCACGGATTATTTATTCTTTTAAGGCGTTTTTATTTATGGATATTCTCACATAAAGCAATTTATGCAAATTCCAGCGCCATTTAAAGGGCGCGCCGAATGACCTGCGCCAGCACGCCCATGTGCCGATTCGGGCTACCTGCCTGGCGCCCGCCACGGAGATGATCAACCCCACATAAAACACCCTTGCAGAGAATCCGTCATGAGTGAAGCCCAGCTTGCAGCCCTCCACTTCGCCGATGCACCGCGAATCACCTCCAGCACGCTTCCCGGGCCCAAGACGTGCGAGGCCCTGGCACTGTCGGCGCGCACCGAGTCCATGGCACGCGGCGGCGGGCGCATGCCGATCGCCATGGACCGCGCCTTCGGCGCCACCTTCAAGGACCCGGACGGCAACACCTACATCGACCTGTCCGCCGGGGTCGGCGTGAGCAGCGTGGGCCGTTGCCACCCCAAAGTGGTGCAGGCCATTCGCGAACAGTCCGAAGTGCTGATGCATGCCTTGGAAATCAACAGCACCCGCCGCACCGAGCTGGCCGCCAAACTGTCCGAAATCGCCCCTGACGGCCTGCGTGGCGACTGCATCACCTTCTTCACGCAAAGCGGCAGCGATGCACTGGAAGCCGCGATCAAGTTCGCCAAGCGCATCACCGGGCGGCACCAGATCATCGCCTTCCATGGCGGCTACCACGGTGTCTGGAACGCCTCGGGCTCGCTGACCACCGGCACGGCCTACCGCAAGGGCTTTGGCGCACAGATGGGCGGCGTGATTCACGCACCCTACCCGTATGCCTACCGCTTTCCTTTCGACACCACCCACAAAAGCGCCGAACAGATCGCCGGCGACTACATCGACTATCTGCTCAACACCCCGTACACCGCCGCCGATGACGTGGCCGCCGTGATCGTGGAACCGGTACAGGGCGAAGGCGGCTACGTGCCGCCCTCGCCGGAGTTTCTGCAAAGATTGCGCCAGGCCTGCGACCGCAGCGGCACCTTGCTGATCGTCGATGAAGTGCAATCCGGCGCGGGGCGCACCGGCAAGATGTGGGCGGTCGAACATTCCGGCGTGAAGCCTGACATGCTCACCTTCGGCAAAGGCATCGGCAGCGACCTGCCGATGGCCGGCCTGATCATGCGCTCGGACCTGGCGGCGAAGATTCCCGACGGCTCGATGCCCAATACCTTCGCCGCCAACTCGCTGTCCGCGGCCGTGGCGCTGACCAACATCAGCATCCTCCAGGACCCCGAACTCGACCTGCTCAACCGCGCCCACGCGCTGGGGCTGGAAGCCCAGGAACGTATCCGAGGCTTCAACAGCCCGCTCGTGGGTGAAGTGCGCGGCCGCGGCCTGATGATCGGTATCGAACTGGTCGAAGACTCCGTCAGCAAAGCGCCCCTGGCGGGCGAGAGGATCGGCCAGTTGATGGGCTACCTGCTCAACCACGGCGTCCTGATGATCCCCTGTGGCCGCTACAGCAATGTGATGCGCGTGATGCCTTCGCTGACCATTTCCCGCGAGTTGTTCTTCAAGGCCCTGGATATCTTCGGCGACGCCCTGGCGTCCCTCAAGGCCTGATCCTGCACACTTATGGACCACAAAAAATGACTGAACACTTGAAGCACTTCATCGCAGGCAAGGCCGTCGACAGTTCCGACGGCCGTCGCATTGACCTGATCAACCCGGTGACCGAACAGGGGTACGCCAGCTCCGCGCGCGGCACGGCCGACGATGTGGACCGCGCCGTGGCAGCCGCGTACAGCCAGCTCGAGGGCGGCGCCTGGAGCCAGCTCGACGGCGCACAGCGTGGCCGGCTGCTGTCGAAGCTGGCCGACCTGGTAGAGCGCGACAGCGAATTACTCGCCGATCTGGACGCCAACGCCATCGGCCGCTCGCCCATCGAACCACGCCGCATGGACCTGCCCAACGTGCTCGCCAACCTGCGCGCCGCCGCCGGCTGGGCCAATCAGCTTGAAGGGCGAACCATCCCCAGCGGTGGCTATTTCGGCACCCGGACCCTGTCGTACACGGTACGCGAGCCTGTGGGCGTGGTGGGCGCAATCGTGCCCTGGAACTCGCCGCTTATGATCACGGTGTGGAAGCTCGCCGCCCTGCTGGCGGCAGGCTGTACGGTGGTCATCAAGCCTTCGGAAGAAACCCCGCAATCGGCACTGCACCTGGCGGCGCTGGCGCAGGAGGCAGGTTTCCCGGACGGCGTGATCAACGTGGTCACCGGCTACGGCAATGAAGTGGGCCGGGCCCTGTGCGAACACCCGCACATCGCCAAGATCAGCTTCACCGGCAGCCCCGAGGCCGGGCGCGAGATCCAGCGCACCGCCGGCGTGCTGTTCAAGCGCGTGGCCCTGGAGCTGGGCGGCAAGAGCCCGCAGATCGTGTTCGATGACGCGTCGTTCGACGACGCCTTGCGCGGCTGTGCGCTCGGCCTGTTCGCCAACCAGGGCCAGGTCTGCGCCGCCGGCTCGCGCATCCTGGTGCAGCGCAGCATTGCCGAGCGTTTCGGTGCGGCGCTGGCCGAGGCCGCGCAGGCGGTGAACGTGGGCGATCCACGCAAGCCCGGCGTCCAGATGGGCCCGGTGGCCAAGAAAGCCCAGTTCGAGCGAGTCAACCGCTACATCCAGCTCGGCATCGACCAGGGCGCCGTGTTACTCGCCGGTGGGGTATCGAGCCCTGAACGGGGCTGGTTTGTGCGGCCGACGATCTTCGCCAATGCGCGCAATGACATGGCGATTGCCCAGGACGAAATCTTCGGCCCCGTCGGCACGCTGATCACGTTCGACAGTGAAGAGGAAGCGATCGCCTTGGCCAACGACTCCAGCTACGGCCTGGCCGCCACGGTATGGACCACCGACCTGGCGCGCGCGCACCGCGTCGCGGCGGCGGTGAAGGCCGGCGCCGTGGGCATCAACTGCTGGAGCCCGCTGGACGCCAACCTGCCCTGGGGCGGCCTCAAGACCAGCGGTATCGGGCGTGAAGGCGGGTTCAGCGGCGCGGTGGCCTACACCGAGGAAAAAGTGATTACCGTGCTGCTGCCTGCCTGAGCGCACTGCCCGCTCTGCCCGCTCTGACCGAGCTCCCCTGCGGCCTTTGCCTACAAGGGTGGCCATTGAACCGTGCATAGAACCATGGAGAGCCTGATATGAACCCAATATATCAACCGACAATCGATCGGTACCCAACCGCCCTGCGCGTATTGCACTGGGTACGTGCCGTACTGGTCCTGGGCCTGCTCTGGGCAGGCTGGTACATGACCGGCCTGAACGATGAAGTGCCGAGCAAATACGAGCTGTATTACCCCTGGCACAAATCCTTCGGGTTGCTGACGCTTCTGCTGGTGCTGACCCAGATTGCCCTGCGCTGGCAGGCAGCGAGCATCCCGCAACCGCTGGCGACACTGGCGTCGTATGAGCGGATCTTGTCCAGGCTGACGCAACGTCTCATGTACGGGCTGGTGCTGATCGTGCCGTTGATGGGTTACTCCATGTCAAGCACCTACACGATGAGCGACGGCGTGTTCTTTTTCGGGGTTAACTTGCCGGAATTGCTGCCCAAGAACGACGATTGGTTCGCCGTATTCCAATGGCTGCACAAAGTACTCGCCTACACCCTACTGGCGCTGATCGTGCTGCATGTGGTGGGCGCCCTCAAACACCGCTTTTACGACCGGGACCCACGCAACGACGTCCTGCGCCGCATGCTATGAACCAAAAAGGCGTTGGCGCAGGATTCCAACGCCTCGTTCGATATCGCTTGAAGCCCACCAAGGGCTGGCGCTTGCGAAAGCAGCTCTGGAACATCAATAAGCTTTAGCACAAGGAGGGCATACGATGATCTGAGATATCTAACCTATTAATCAGGTCCGGCCCGACGTCGTGCAGCGTGCCGTACAAACGGCACGGCTTATCGGGGATGGCCTCTACGGCGTCGACCTCAAGCAGGCGGGCAATCGGGTGCTGGTCACCGAAGTGAATGACAACCCCAACCTGGACGCAGGCATCGAAGACGCGGTCCTGGGCGACGAACTGTATCTGCGGGTGCTGCAGGCGTTCATTCAAAGGTTGGAACGCAAACACCGTGGCCAAGCGTGGTGACCGATGATTGAAGGTATTTGCATCAACCCCGGCGCACTGCGCAAAGCTTGGAAAGATGACGCGCTTATTGGCTGGCTGTTGCGCCTCGCCTGAAAGCTCGCTCGGCCATCGAAACGTCAGGGCCTTCAGTTCTCGCGTCATCGGCCGCTATCGCTATATCAATTTGTCGCCTGCCCAAGACGTGACTTATCGTTGTAAAACTGTCTACAGTGCCCGCGGCAACGATCTGGCGAAATACGATAAGAGAACCTGGCGAATGCACACTGGACACTACGAAGGGCCTGCAGCGACCGTGGGCGGCGGCACCGCATCCGACGCGTTGCCGCATATCCTGCTGATCGACGATGTCCCTGAAGATATCCGCGCCACGCTCATGCTGTTGAAGGCCCAACCCTGGCGCCTTTCGGTGGCCAGCGATGCCCATCAGGGCTATCAACGGGCTCTCGCGCTGCGTCCGGACCTCATCGTGCTGGATGTTCACATGCCACACATGGATGGTTTCAGCCTGTGCAGGCTGTTACGCGAGGCGCCGGCCACCCGGCATACGCCGATCCTGTTCCTGTCGTCGGCAAACACCTCATTGGAACGCCTCGAAGGGCTGGCCGTGGGCGCGGTGGACTACATCCCCAAATCCTACGCGCCCGAGGAAGTGCTGGCGCGCATCCGAATTCATCTGCAATTGACCTGGCGAGCGCCGCCACCCGATGAGGAGCGCCTGGCCGAACCATTACCACAGGGCGATGAAATCGTGTTGAGGGCGGCCATGCGATTGATTGAACACCAGCTGGACGATATCCCCTCCCTGCCCTGCCTTGCCCAAAAAGTCGGCACCCATGAAAAACGCCTCTCCGCCATTTTCCGTGAGCACTTGGGGCTGACCGTATTCGCCTACGTTCGCGATGCCCGGCTGCGTCGCGGCCAGGCACTGCTCTGCGAAAGCACCCTGAGCGTGCAGGACGTCGCCGAACTGGTGGGCTTTCGCAATGCATGCAACTTCGCCACCGCCTTCCGCCAGCGAATCGGCATGACGCCCAGTCAGTTTCGCCAGCAATCCCTGGGCATCGAGCACGCCTGATGCGGCTTCTACAGTTCCTGTTGCTGATGATGGCCGTGTTATCCGCAGGACTGCTGCGCGCTGCCCCCGTGGAAATCTGCCAGGCCGAGCACCTGGATCTGATGCCCGCGATACATATTTTCGAGGACGCCCAGGCCCGCTTGAGCCTGGAAGACGTGGCTCAGTTGCCCGAAGCGCGTTTCAACACCATGACCCCAGGCTGGCCGACCCAAGGCTATAGCCGCTCCGCGTTCTGGTTGAAAGTGCAGCTCACCAATTCGAGCGACGTGGCGTGCTCGCGCCTGCTGGTCGTCGGGGCGCCGCGTCTGGAGGATATCCGCGTCTACCAACACACCGACGGACGCTGGCGCGCGGCGCACGCCGGCAGCGCCCATCCCTTGACCGAATGGCCCCAGCCCCCCGCGCGTCAGCCTGCGTTCCCGGTTTCGCTGGGTGCGCGGGAAAGCGTCACCGTGCTCATCCGAGTGACGAGCCATTTCCAAATGCTGCTGGAGCCGCAACTGTGGTCGGAACCTGCGCTGCTGCGCAGTCAGCAACAGACCTACCTGAGCGACGGGCTCACCCTGGGCATTGTCCTGCTGGTCGTGCCGTTCGGCCTGATCGTCGGCTGGATCCTGCGCTCTCGATTGCTGACCGTGAACGCCGGCGCGGTCCTCAGCTACATCCTGCTGACCTGCATCCTCAACGGCTACCTAGTCTACTGGCCTGCCGCGCTGGGCTGGACGCGCGAGTGGCTGACCTGCGCCAGCGCGGTCTCGTTCGTCCTGTTCCTGGCCTACATGCGCGTGCTGCTGCAGGTAGCCCGCCTGCCCAAGGCCATTGGCTGGAGCTACTGGGTGCCCCTGTCGGGCTGCATCCTGGGCCGACTCTGGTGGCTGAACGTCGACCCCGTCCAGGGTGCGCAAATAGTCCAGGTGTCGCTGATGAGTTTCTACGCAGTGCTGCTCGCCACGTTATTCATGGCCTGGCGCAAACGGCTGAGTTACAGCTGGATGGCCTGGCTGGTGCCGGGACTTTTACTGGGTCAACTGCTGATGCGGATTTTCTTCCCCCAGGAACAGTTGCCCTGGCAGTCGCCGCAAAGCAAATACAGCTTATCGTCCACGTTGGCAGGCGTGGCGTTGCTGGTGTGTACCTTGATCATGGAAGTCGCCCGCAGCCGCGACCGTGAAAAACACGCGCTGTCCAGCCTCGAACAGCAACGCCAGGCCGAGCACGAACGCCTGGAAAGCACCGTCGCGCTGCGCACCGCGCAATTGCGCGAATCCCTGGCGGCCCGCAGTGCGTTGATGGCGCGGATCAGCCACGACCTGCGCTCGCCGCTGGTACGCATCATCGACTACGCGCGCCTGCTGCACGCCGGGCCGAACCGCGACTATCAGGCCACGATCGAGCGCAACGCCCGCCAGCAACTGGAACTGATTGATGAGATGCTCGAATTTTCCCGTGGCGAACTGGAGCAAATGCAACTGAGCCTCGCGCCGGGTTATCTGTACGGCTTCCTCAAGGAAATCGCCGATGAGGCCGGCTTTCTCGCCGCGCGTCAGGGCAATACCTTCCAAGCGGTGCTGGCGGATGACCTGCCGCCACTGGTCGAGGCCGACTTCAAGCGTCTTCGGCAAATCCTCATGAACCTGCTGGCGAACGCGGCAAAGTTCACCCGCGACGGCCAGGTTCGTTTCGAGGTGAGCGCTCACCCGGGGGCGAACGCTGAGGGCGTGGAGCTGCGCTTCAGCGTGATCGACACCGGCATCGGCATTGATCCACAAGAGTTCGAACACCTGCTGCAACCGTTCCGCCGTGGCCGCAATGCGCAGCGCCATGACGGCAGCGGACTGGGCTTGTCGATTGTCACGCAATTGCTGACGCACATGGACAGCCGGCTCGAACCACACGCCACTGCACGGGGCGGCAGCCACTTGAGTTTCAGCCTGCGCCTTAGATGCGCCGGGGAACAGGATCTGGAGCTTGGCATCGTCGACAATAACGCCGCGCCGCTCGACGGCCGGGGCAAACATGTTCTGCTGGTAGATGACATCGACCAGAACAGCGAATGGCTGTATGACCTGTTGGCCGGCTACGGTTTTGACGTGAGCACGGCGGCGAACGGCGAAGACGCCTTGATCTGCCTGGCCGGGCAATCGGTCGACCTGCTGATCAGCGACCAGATGATGCCTGGCATGGACGGCTGGGAACTGCTGCGCCAGGTGCGCAAGCGCTGGGGCCATCTGCCCGTGATGCTGTATTCGGCGGTTCCACCCCGCAGGCCGCAGCAGTATCCAGAAACTCTGGCGTTCGACGCGGTACTGCTCAAGCCCGCCGACAGCCGCGAATTGCTGGCGTGGGTCAAGCAACTGGCCTGCCCGGACAGGGTGCGTCGCGAGATGGCCTGGGAGGTTTAGCATGCCGGAGTCAGGTTATCGGCTGCTCTGGCTCGGCTGCCTTGCGGCACTGCCTTGGACGTTGACGAATGCCGCACAAGAGGCACCCGGCACCCTCACGCTCGACGAATCAAGCGTCACCGCTCGACGCCGCGAGGAGGCGCCGCAAGACGTACCGATCCCGATCAGCGTCCTCTATGGTGATCAATTGGACACGGCCGGCCTGCATCGGCTTCAAGACATCCAGCAACGGGTACCCGGCCTGGTGGTGTCCGGTCATGACGCCCGCTTCGCCGGCGTCGGCTTGCGCGGCTTCGGCGCGACCGCCTACAACGATGGTCTGGAAGGCAGCGTCGGCACCTACGTCGATGGCGTTTACCAGGCGCGCCAAGGCATGGCCTTCACCGAGTTGATGGACATCGAGCGCATCGAAGTCCTGCGCGGGCCGCAAGGCACCTTGTTCGGCAAGAACACCAGCGCCGGCGCGCTGAGCATCATCACCCGCGCGCCGACCTTTGAACCCGAAGCCGATCTGGAAGCCAGCTACGGCGAACACGGGTTGCGGGAATATCGCGGCGTGGTTTCCGGGCCGCTGCGGGACGACGTACTGGCCGGGCGCCTGAACGTGTTCAACAGCTCGCTCGATGGCTCGGTGCACAACCTGCAGGATGGCAGGCGCCTCGGCGACGCCGACAGTCAGGGCCTGCGCGGGCAATTGCTGTGGACGCCAACCCCAGGCTTCAGCGCGCGCCTGATCGCCGACCATGCCGAACAAAACGAGGCCGGCAACGTACTGTTGGCCAATCATTACAGCGCCCAGACTCGGCAGCGCGCCAAGTTCGTCGGTTATCCGCTGGCCGAACCCTCTCCTTACCAGCGCGAGGCACGCATCGACGCGCCTGGCCATCCGCAGACCCTGCAGAACGGTGTCTCACTGGAATTGAACCAAGACGTCAACGAGGCCATGCGTCTTACCAGCATCACCGCCTACCGCGACTGGGACTACCGCGCCACCCGCGACGGCGACAGCACCGCGCTGTCGGTGGCCGCGTCCGACACCGCGTTGGGTCATCGGCAGTTCAGCCAGGAATGGCGACTGTCCGGCACCGCCGGCTCGTCCATCGACTATGTCGTCGGGCTCTATTACCTGCGTCAGCAGCTCGACCGCAAGATCGACGTCGCATTCGGCAAGGACGCCGCGCCGTGGTTCGTCGGTGATCAATTGGATGCGCTGAAAAAACGCTATGGCATTGCCTTCACCGCGCCAAACCAGGTACCGGCCATGCTGCTGGAAGGTGCCCGGCAACGCTACGACGGCGAGCATAAAGGCGATAGCCGCGCCCTGTTCGGTCAGGTTTCCTGGCGTCCGATTGACCCACTGGAACTCACCGCCGGCCTGCGCTACAGCCAGGAGCGCAAGGACGGCTGGGTCTCGCGAGATGTCAGCAACCTGGCCCCGCTGAACGGATTGCCGCCGGCTTTCCAGGCGGGCGGGCAATTGTTGCGCGGCATCGCACTCGGCGGTGGTTATTACCGTGAAGATTCGATTGAAGAAAACAACGTCTCCAGCCTGCTCAGCGCCAGCTACCGCTTCAACGATGCGGTGATGGGCTATGTGAGTGGGTCGCGGGGCTACAAGGCCGGCGGGATCAACTTCGACGTGGTCGGCCCGTTCACCGCCCCCACGTTCGAACCGGAGCGCGCCACGTCCGTGGAACTGGGGCTGAAAACGCGCTTTTGGGAGGACCGCGCAATGCTCGACCTCGCCGTCTACCAGACCGACGTCGACAACTACCAGGCGCTCACCTACAGCCCACCGACCTCACTGTTCGCGCCACCGCTGCGGGACAACCTGATCAACGTCGGTAAAGTCCGCCTGCGCGGCATCGAGCTGGATTCCGCCTGGCAACTGCGCCCGCAACTCACCTGGCGCCTGGGCCTGGCCTGGAGCGATGCGCGCTACCGCAGTTTCCCCAATGCCCCGTGCCCACCGGCCTCGGGCCAATGGACCTGCGACCTCAGCGGCGAGCGTCTCTACAATGCGCCGCAATGGAGCTTGAGCAGCGGCCTCGACCACAGTCACCCGCTGGCGCATGGACTGGAAGCCTATAGCGGCATCGACTACAGCTTCAGGACCGGTTACTACGGCACCCTCGAAGGCGGCGAAGGCAGCTATCAACCCAGCTACGGGCTCACCAATCTGCGCCTTGGCTTGCGCAGCCAGGACCGTGCCTGGGAAGTGGAAGGCTGGGTGCGCAACGTCTTCGACCGCCAGTACATCACCGCCGTGTATTCATTGCTCGGCGCCGGTGACTACGGCGTCATGACCGGCAGCGAACGCACCCTGGGCACCACCGTCAGGCTTCGCTATTGAGCGAAACAAGCCGCGTCGGACAAAACGCCAACCGATTACCACCAGCCTTTTTCGACAGGTACATCGCCTGATCCGCCTTGCTGATCAGCCCATCGATCTGCGTCCCATGCTCTGGATAAAATGCCACGCCGATACTCACGGCGATCTCTACTGTCTGCGTGCCAATCAAAATCGGCGCGTTGGCCGCCTGCAGCATCCGCTTGAGCAAAGGTTCGCTGTCTTCCACCGCCTGCAAACCCACGAGCCCGGCGACAAACTCATCGCCTCCGAGCCGCGCCAACGTATCGCCCTCACGCAACGTTGCGTTGATCCGCGCCGCGACAATCTGCAACACCCGATCACCCCAATCATGGCCATAACTGTCGTTAAGCGCCTTGAACCCATCAAGGTCAATAAACACGATCGCCACTTTCTGCTGGTCCACCGCCGCCTGGCCCAGCGCCTGGCGCATCCGCTCGGCCAACAGCAAGCGGTTGGGCAACTGCGTGAGCGCGTCATACCGGGCATCCCGTTCCAGCAACTGCAGGCGCTGCTTCATCTGCGTCATGTCGCTGAACAGCGCCACATAGTGCTGAACATTGCCGTGACGGTCATGCACCGCACTGACGCTGATCCGCGAGGTCATCTCCCGTCCATCCTTGTGGCTGCTTTGGATCTCACCGGACCAATGCCCGTGGAAATCCAGCGCGTTCTTCATCGGCGCATAAAACGTTGCGAGCCGACGCACCATGCGATGGGAATTCAACGCCCGCCCCAGCACTTCGTCGCGCCCATAGCCGGTGAGCCGGCTGAAGGCCTCGTTCATGGCGATGACGCGGCCGAACGGGTCGACCAGGATGATCCCGTCGCGGGCGTTGCTGAATACGGTGGCGGCCAACTCGGGGCATAGGCTGTTGATGCGACGATCGAGCGCGGCCCCGTCACCGGTGGCCGGGCATGTGTTGGAATCAAAGCCGCGCCGGGCCAGATGAGCGGCCAGGGAAGACAGCGACTGATGCAGGCGGGTCAGTGCATGCGTGGCGAGCCTGGAGTTCAGGCAGCGGCTACGGATGAAGGTGCGCAGGTTCATGGCGGGACGCGGTGCTCGTTGCAGCGGTGGGGTTGAGTGCAGGGATTATCAAGGCACTCGCCTGCCGGGACCTTTGCTCGACCGGACAGAAGCTTTGCGGGAGGGGATGGGGTTGGAAAAGATTTTCTCGGGATTCAGGCGGGACGGTCAGTTGCTGGTTTTACTGCCTGATATTCCAGCGTCAGTGCGATTTTCAGCCGAAGATCCGCCTCGGCAAACGGCTTATGCAGCACCGGGCAGTCGACGAATTCTGCCGGCAGGCCACTGGCACCGTAGCCCGTACTGAATAAAAACGGAATGTTGCGTGCGCGTAGAACCCGGGCTGCCGGAAACACGCGCTCTCCAGCCAGGTTCACATCCAGAATCGCCACGTCTACATCCACTGCATCTGCCACTTGCAGCGCCTTCGCGAGTTGAGCCACGGAGGCAACCACCGTGCAGCCCATGTCTTCGAGCATTTCCTCGATCAACATCGCAATGGCGCCCTCGTCTTCAACCAGGAGCACCCGAATCCCTGTGAACGAAGTCATGCTTGGTTCTCGGCGACCATGAACGAGAAGCGACAGCGAACGCCCTCAGCCGCGAAGTCGAGCTCAAAAGAACCGCCTAGATCGCGCTCGATGCAGCGCTTCATCAACCGCGAACCCAAGCCTTCGCGCACAGGCGTCAGCACCGTGGGGCCGCCCTGCTCATGCCAGTCCAGGCTCAGTAGCGCGCCGTTCGGTTGGGGTTGCACGCTCCAACTGACGGACAGCGTCCCGGTCTCGGTGGACATCGCGCCATATTTAAGGGCGTTGATTGCCAATTCATTGAGCGTCATGGTGAGGCTCAAGGCCACACGGGTGTCCACCTCGACAGCATCACCGGTGATCGTGATGCGGGCAGGCTCGGCGCCCAGCACCGGCATTAACACTTCATGGGCCAGCACGCCCAGCGGGGTAAGGCCCCAATGCCGCTTCGTCAGCAGGTCGTGGGCACGCGACAATGCCAGCAGTCGGCCTTCGAACCGGGTATACCCGTCCTTGGCATCCAACGCATTGCGTGCTGTTTGGGCCGCGAGGGACTGGACCGTCGCCAGCGTGTTCTTGACCCGATGATTAAGCTCGTCAATCAGGTTTTTTTGTCGGTCTTCGGCCTGCTTTCGCTCGGTAATATCCACGAGCATGTTGATGGCGCCGATCAGGTTGCCGTCCGCATCGTGCAGAGGAGTCGGGTAAGGCGCAAAAGGTACGCGGGTGCCATCCGGACGCTCCGCAATCGCCTCGACGCCCCGTATGGACCGGTTTTCCTTGAGCGCCACGGCCATCGGGCATTGGTCGTGAGGAAGATAGGTGCCATCGGTGTTGAACAGTTTCCAGGTTACGCACCACTGGTCGCCCAGTTGCGGCGTGCGCCCCGACAACTCGACTGCCGCACGGTTATAGAACGTGATGCGCCCCTCGGCGTCGGTGGTGTAGACGGCCGCCGGCAGCGCCTCCAGCAGGTTGCGCATGTGTCGCTCGCTTTCCTGGCGCTCGATTTCGGCGTCATGCACGCGGGTCACATCGATCGTGAAGCAACGGGTGTTGAAGAATTTACCGTCTTCAAATCGTCCATTGGAGGTGATGGCGACGTGTTTGATGCTGCCGTCCCTGGCCCTCAGACGCGCCGGGTAACTGTTGAGGCAATTACCGCTGCCGAGCTTGTTGAGGATGTCGCCGATGACCGGTTCATCCACATGAAATTCGGTGATGTGACGACCAATGTACTCGTCTGCGCAATAGCCCAGCAGCGACAACTCTGCTTTGTTGGCCCGCAGAATAATGCCCTCGCCGCTGACGATGTGGAGGCCCACGGCGCTGTTTTCGAAAAAGTCTTCGAGATCGGTGCTTTTACGTCGCAGTTCTTCGGCGAGTGCGTGGTGCGCGGAGACGTCCTGAAAGCAGTTGATCGCGCCCTGGATAGCGCCATGCCGGTCTCTCAGCGTGCGGATATTCATCAGCGCTACGAACCGCGACCCGTCCGGGCGCTCAATCAAGACTTCCTGGTTACGCGCATGCAGGCCTGCATTGAGCGTCGAGGCCATCGGGCATTCGTCGACGGCTAACGGCGCGCCGCCTGTCGTGTAAAGCCGATACGAGCCGCAAAAACGGTCCCCATGCTCACCCAGGGCAGGTGTTCTTCCCCACAGGTTGACCGCTTCGCTGTTGAACCTGACCAGCCATCCGTCGCGATCACAGAGGTAAATAGCCCCCGGAATGGCATTGAGCGAGTGAGTGCCCATTGCGAGCAGGCTCTCGTATTCACTGGGTTCCCCTGTCTTTGTGGGGAACTCGTCGACTTGCAACATACCTGCTCCTCAATGCACGGGTGTTGAAACGCGCCTGCTCTCGACGTCTTTGGCTCTTCCCTGAGTGTATAGGCTCAAACGCATTCCACTGCGATAAAAATGTTGAAAACGGCTGCTCAGCCTCTCTCCCCCGCCACCGCCCGCTCATAAAAATACGGCAGACGCTCCAACGCGTGAACCGCCGCATACAGCTGCACCTGCTCGCGCGAGCCGATAAACCGCTCTTTCCGGCTGAACAGGCACAGGCCCTGCGGGCCGCGGTACGCCCAGGCGAAGCAGACTGTGCCAGCGGGTATGCCGTCCATGTCATCCGGGCCGAGGATGCCCGTGGTAGCCACAGCGACGTCGGCCTCACTGTCACGCAATGCGCCCTGGGCCATTTCCCTGGCGACTTCGCAGCTGGTCAGGTTGAACGTTTCGATCGTGTAGGCGCGCACGTTCAACAACCGCTGCTTCGCCTCTGGCGAGTAGACAACGTAGCCGCTGTCGATGAACGCGCCGCCCCCGGGAACTTCCGAGAGCAACGTGACTATCTTGCCGGCGGTGCAGGATTCAGCGGTGGTGATCACCAGGTCGTTGGATTTGAGGAACTCGATAGTTGCCGCGGCTGTGTTCATACCAATATATCCCTGAGTAGCGATCAGCAGGTGGCCAGGTACTCGCACAGCGACGCCGAGCACGCCTGGATGGCCCCGTCCAAAATCAATTCATAACCATGCGTGTTTTCCGTCGGTATCGAGATGCACCCGGCCCGCGCCGATGAACCATTGCTCAACACCGCGCTGGCATCCGACGCAAAATCAACCAGCAATGCATATTGGGGCGTGTAACCACAGCGCTCTGCGGCAGCGGCCAGGGACGCTACGACCGTGCGGGTGTAGTAGCCTTTTTCGTCGCCGGTATTGATGATCGGATTGATGCTTAGCTGCGTGCCGTATTCGGCCATCACCGGGCCGACCTCAACCGCGATGGTGGTATCGCCGGGCAGCGTCGCCGAGGCGTACATCGCCCCGGCGTTGCACTCTTCTTCCAGGGTCGTAAACACAAAATAGGCATCGCAGGCCAGGTCATCGCGACGTTGACTCAAGCGGTGCGCGGCGTCGATCACCGCCGCTATCGGTGCGCGATCATCCAGAAAATGCGCCGCGATGGCATCACCGACGCGAAACGGTTCACGCCAGTGGCGACTCAACACCACCCGGGTTCCGGGGCGCACGCCGTGGGCACGCAACGTGTCTATCGAAGCGCGAGTCACCACATGCACGTCGTTCCAATGCACGTTTCCGGACATCACATCAGCGCCTTGAGGTGCATTTTGGGTCGCATGCATCGAACCGAAAGACAAAACCCCAGGGATGATGTCTTGATCGCCCAGGATGTCGACCGGACACATGCCGAAATTCACCGGATTGGCGCCGCCGAGGGCCGTGACTCTCAAGGTGCCGTCGTCATCGATGCATTTCACAACCATGGCGATTTCATCCATATGCGCCATGACCCTGACCGCACGCTTGGGTTCGCTGCGCTCCCGCCGCCCCTTGATCAAGCCCACGACGTTGCCGGCGGGATCAACCCAGGTTTCGTCGCAAAGCGGTGACATGGCATGCAGGCAGATTTCGCGGACTTCGTCCTCTTGCCCACCCGGCCCACGGGCCATCAAAAGTTGTTTCAACAATTCGTCGTGTTGGCTGGCGTCGCGTTGTATATCAGGCATCTTGGCTCTCGATCACGCACGGGTGAATAACAAACGGCGCCATCGCCTCGGCGCCTTACACATCAAAAATGACTGGATGCGTTGTACGCTTGTTCAGATTATTTTCGCCGCTCGCGATGACGTCGCCCCATCACCCCAACGCAGTGTCGAGGAACATCATCACCGCAAAGCCGAGCATCAAGCCAAGAGTGGCCGGGGTTTCGTGACCGTTGCGGTGGGTTTCGGGAATCACTTCGTGCGAGACCACAAAGATCATGGCGCCGGCGGCAAGCCCCAAGGCAATCGGGTAGCCGAGGGCGAACCCGCTGGAAATGCCCAGCCCCACTACCGCACCCAAGGGCTCCATCAGCCCAGAGCCGATTGCAATCAGCGCAGCGCGAACGGCTGAGACCCCAGTGACGCGCAGCGCCAGGGCCACCGCCAAGCCTTCCGGGATATCCTGGATCGCAATGGCGGTGGTCAGGGGCATGCCGACGCGAAGGTCGCCATTGGCAAAGCTGACACCGATGGCCATGCCTTCCGGGAGGTTATGCAAAGTAATGGCAAGCACAAACAGCCAGACGCGATTGAAGCGTTCGGTCTGGGGGCCTCTACGGCCGGACTTTGAATGTTCATGGGGCACGAAGCGATCCAGGCCGATCATCAGCGCGACGCCGAGCCCCAGCCCCAGCACGACCACGCACGCGGCCCACATCGGGTTGCCCGTAATGTCCTGTGCCGCCTCGATACCCGGCAGGATCAGGGAAAACGAACTGGCCGCCAGCATCATGCCGGCGGCAAAACCGAGCAGGGTGTCCTGGGTGCGTGAACTGATGTCACGCAGCACCATCGCTGCCGTTGCACCGAGGGCCGTCGCCGCGAAACCGCTGAGGCCGCCCAGTAACGCATAACGCAGGTTGGACGCATCGGCCCCGACGATGGCGCTGTACCCGCTGACCAGTAGCAACAGCGTCACGGCAACCGTGGTGGTCCAGAACAACGCGCCCGCCCATCCTTGATCGGACACATGGCTCAACCAGCTGCGCGGAGTTGCCTCATCGGGTGTCGACAGGTCAGGCATCATTTCCTCCTTATTAGAAATAGGGACCTGGCATGCAGCACCTCCAAGTCAGTGGCCTACGTTAGGGCGTCGTCCTGCCCAAGAGGTTCCTTTCGCTTTCTGTCCTATACAAGCGAAGCGGCAACTCTATAAGCGAAGCGGAAAACAGTGCTATTAACTTAATATCAAGCCCCCTACCCCCAACTTGTAAAAGTTATACGAAGCGGCCTTCCAATTAGCATGCTGTATAAGTTTTACATGACTAACTACCGTTCATCGCCGTTTTGAAAAATTCTCAAAACATTTCGACGGGTGCCCGTATCGGAACCTATGTCCGTTGCAGTAAACGGGCGTCAGCGAAACCTCAATTACAGTTGGAGTACTACTATGACGACCAGTAATAAAAACCCAGGCAATTTCGCCAACGATCCCCAGAAAGCATCAGAGGCGGGAAAGAAAGGTGGCCAGGCGTCTGGCGGCAACTTTGCCAACGACCGTGAAAAAGCCTCGGAAGCTGGCCGTAAAGGTGGCCAGAACAGTCACGGCGGCGGCCGCAAGTCGTAACGATATAAAGAGGCAACTTACCATGCGTACGTCAGTGGAACATCAGCGAAGCGAGTTGCATCATCGACCCAGTATGCAAGTGCGCATTGACGCAAGGGTCATCGAACGGCCCAATGCGTCCCCGTGTTACGAGCATCGGCGAGTCGTTGAACTGGCTGAATCAACTATCGGCGGATCGCAAACGCGCCCGCTGTGTGAAAGGCAGTTATAACCTGCGCCATGAACTGCGCCAGGTAAGTACCCGCTAAATCGAAATGAAAGTTGTATAACCGACATAACGACGAGGTAACTGAACATGAGCACTAAAGACAATGATGGCAAAATGAGCGTCAGCGAAGCCGGTAAAAAAGGTGGCGAAGCCACTTCGGCTTCCCATGACAAAGAGTTCTACCAGGAGATCGGCAGCAAGGGTGGCCAAAACAGCGGCGGCAACTTCAAGAACGACCCCGAGCGCGCCGCCGAAGCCGGTAGCAAAGGTGGCCAGAACAGCGGCGGGAACTTCAAGAATGATCCCGAGCGCGCGGCCGAAGCGGGTAGCAAAGGTGGTCAGAACAGTGGCGGCAACTTTGCCAACGACCGCGAGAAAGCCTCCGAAGCTGGCCGTAAAGGCGGGCAGAACAGCCATGGTGGTGGACGCAACAGTTAATGTGCTTGATGCAGGGGAGCCATGCTCCCCTGCCTTGATTGATGAGGGACACCATGCCTTTACACATTATTAACTTTACCGGACCGGTCACCGCCTCAACCTGCAGCCAACTCATCGAAAAAGCCTCCCTGGCCGTGCAGCAAGACGCTTCGGGCCTGGTAGTGAATATCGCCACCATGGGCGGCGAATGCAGCTACGGCTTTACCATGTACAACTTCCTGCTGTCGCTGCCGATCCCGGTACATACCCACAACTTGGGCACCGTGGAGTCGATGGGCAATATCATCTTCCTGGCCGGTGAACGCAGGACGGCCTGCAGTCACAGCAAATTCCTGTTCCATCCGTTCCATTGGCATGTCCAGGGTGCCGTGGACCACTCGCGCATGTCCGAATATGCCATGAGCCTCGACTACGACTTGCACCTGTATGCACGCATCGTCGCCGAACGCACGCAAGACGCCAGGGAAAAACTCGAAACGGAAAAGTACCTGATCGCGGCGCCGCGCATTCTTGACCCGCAACAAGCCATGTCCGCCGGCCTGATCCATGCAATCGAACTGCCGGTCGTCAAAGCCGATTTTGTAAGCAGCTTCATTCACTCCTAGCGCCTTTAAACCAGAACGGGAGCACCTCAATGGACGAAGAAACGATTCGACTCACCGCCTACCGCATTTGGGAACAGCAAGGTAAGCCTGACGGCCAGGATTTTGTGCACTGGTTGCAAGCCAGGGACGAATTGGCGCCCGCACAGACCGATGGTTTGTCGGGCTCGATCGAAAGCAGTGTCACGCCCCCCACGCCGGACCGCTCGAAACGTCAGACGGCGTCCTCGTCCGCCGCGCAAAAAACTCGCAGCAAAAAACTCAAGACCTGAACCTGCCAGACCAAGCGTTCGGCAGCTGTCCGAACGCTCCCCCTTTGAAACTCCAATACTGGCGTTTAAATATCAACTAAGCGCTCGTTTGAAAATCTTCCCTTTTTTTGTTGAAAACAATCACGTCATAATTGATTGTGGGTGACCGTTTCAATTCAAGGAGGAATCGATGTGTCTGATCTACAAGCGAACCGCGGATGCGCTCAATGCAAACAACCTTTTGAGCCGACTACTGACGAACCCGCCTACTTGGTATCCACAGCGTCCGAAATGCTCTGCCCTAAATGCAGGCAGCAGTATCTGGCCGACGTAATGAAGGACGCACTTCAACGCAGCGTCCTCAAGTTATGCATGCTGCAGGAACGCCGAAGAAAGTAGCAAGCTTTACATGTAACCAACACCACACTAAAATGGATACCCTTAACCGGATCCCGCACTCATTCAGGGGGTGGCGGCACATAAGGCTGTGCAATAAACGGAATACTTCCGGAAGGCCGCCACCTGACATTCTCCAGGCCGTAGCGTTCTGCAAGAGGTTTGCTGACCCGCTTTATCTTTTCATGGCGTGACCGTGGAATTATACCGATTCCAGCATCGCAGGATGCCCAATGCCACGCCTCGGCGTTATTCATGACCTCAGCTCTTATAATGAAAGACTTCGGCTCATGATGGTATTCATATTCGATGATGTATAAAGAATTTTTCATATGCGCTCCTGATGATTTTTTGTTATTTGCGCAGTGCGAAGGTTCAGATTTTTTTCCCCTTACAAGTCCTTTTAGTTGCACCAAATTGCGGCGACCTTGTGATACGACCATTCGTCGGCGATTCATAAAAAAAACAAAACCGTTTCCACTTTTCTTGTTTCTTACTACTGAGTCTGTTCACTCCAGGCTCTGGTAAAAACTCCTGTCTTGCCCGTACTCCGTACGGGCTTTTTTTTGCTTTTTATAAGGCCACCCTTCTCAGCGAGACCGTGACTAGTGCATGCACCCCTATATATACAAGGGTTGTTTATTCCAAAGTGTAAGCAGGCAGCGAACAGCGTGAACTTGAAGAGCGCGACACCTTTCATCCCCAATCCCGAAATGCGGCGGAACCTCAAACGGCGCACGATTTTCTATCGCAGACACACCCATCGGAGGATCGAACCATGACTGACCAGCCCCTGATATCGACCCACACCCCGCCTGATGCGCACCGAAGCGGCACGATGACCAAGGCCGAGCGCACGCTGTCGCTGACGGCCGGCGCTGCCCTTTTGCTGCATGGCTGGCGCAAGGGCGGGTTGAGCGGCGCACTGCAGATCGCGACGGGCGCCTACGGCGTGTTTCGCGGTGCAGCCGGGCACTGCGCGCTGAAGCAGGCGTTGACGCCCACCCCCTACGAAGCGCAATTCAGCAGCGAACACCAATGGCCGATCAGCGAGGCGATCACGCGCAGCATTACGATCATGCGTCCATTGGAGGATGTGTCTGCCTTCATCGCCAGGCCCGAGAACATCGGCCCGTTGCTGCGTTGGGTCGACAGCGTTGAACAATTGACCCCGGACACCGCGCGCTGGAACCTGCGCGCCCCGGCCGGGCGGCGCCTGCAATGCACGTTGGTGCAGAGCGACACCCAGGATCCCAATGTGCTGCATTGGAACACCCCGGGCGACGCGCGCTGGGCGCACGACATCAGCGTCTCCCTGACGCCCGCCCCGGCCGGCCGTGGAACCCAGGTCAAGGCCGTGGTGGTGTGCAAGCCGACAATGGGCACATTGGGTTATGGCCTGGCCCGTGCGATCAGCCTGTTCAGCGACAAGGCCTTGCTCAACGCCCTGCAGGCGGTGAAGCAGCAACTGGAGACCGGCGAGGTCAGCAACAACCGCCTCAGGCCGGACCAGGACGACGACTTTTTTTACGTACACGCCGGCACTGATCAGGTCACGACCGATCAGCCGTCAGCCAAGACCGGTGTGGTTATTGAAGGAGGACATCACTGATGCGCGCACTCACCTGGCAAGCCCCCAACCTGCTGCAAGTCGACAATGTCGCCGACCCTGCGATCCTCAACCCACGGGACGCGATCATCCGCGTAACGCTCTCCTCGGTCTGTGGTTCGGACCTGCACTTGCTCGGCGGCTACGTACCCGCCATGAAGCCCGGCGATATCATTGGCCACGAATTCATGGGCGAAGTGGTCGAGGTCGGCAAAGGCGTCACGGAGCTGCGCAAGGGTGACAAAGTGGTCACCATCTCGATCATCGGCTGCGGCAACTGCGAGCCGTGCCAGCGCAGCGATTTCTCCTGTTGCGACAACTCCAACCCAAACCCGTCGGCGACGGACCTGATGTACGGCCAGCCGTGCTGCGGCATCATCGGCTACAGCCACGCCTTTGGCGGTTACCCCGGCAGCCACGCGACCTATGTGCGGGTGCCGTTTGCCGACGTCAACCTGTTCAAGGTGCCCGAAGGCGTGACCGATGAACAGGCGCTGTTTGTCTCGGACGCGGCGCCCACCGGTTACTTTGCCGCGGACAACGCCGATATCCAGCCCGGCGACACCGTGGCGGTGTGGGGCTGCGGTGGCGTTGGCCAGATGGCGATCTGCAGCGCCTACCTGTTGGGCGCCGAGCGGGTGATTGCGATTGACCGCTACCCCGACCGGCTGCGCCTGGCCGAAGAGCGCGGCAAGGCCATCCCTATCAACTACGAGAAAACCAATGTGCACGACGCCTTGCTGGAGCTGACCGGAGGGCGCGGGCCGGACCGCTGCATCGACTGCGTGGGCATGGAGGCGCATGGCACCGAAATCGACTACGCCTATGACAAGGCCAAGCAACTGCTCAGGCTGCACACCGAACGCGGCAGCGTGCTCAGGCAGGCCATACGCGCCTGCCGCAAAGGCGGCACGGTGTCGGTGGTCGGCGTGTACGGCGGGTTGCTCGACAAGTTCCCTATGGGCGCGATCGTCAACAAGGCATTGACCTTGAAATCCGGACAGCAACCGGGCCAGCGCTACGCACCGACCCTGTTCGAGCACATCCAGAAAGGCGAGCTCGACCCTGCCTATCTGCTGACCCATCCCATGAGCCTGGAAGACGGGGCGCAAGGCTACAAGCTGTTCAAGGAAAAAACCGATAATTGTCTGCGGGCGGTGTTTAAGCCCTGAGGGCGAGTGCGCGTGGTTTCACACCGATGTCCGGCGTGAAACCACGCATCGCGCGAACGGTCAGCTCACTTGGGCAAGCAGGTCGTCGCGGATGAACTGGCGAACCGTCGCCAGGTGTGTTTCCTCCTGCTGCAACGCATGCTCGAAGCGCTTGGCAATCAGCGGATGACCACCCGCGCGGGCGAGTTCGATCAATAGTTCCCACGCGGCGTTGTCCTCCAGCTCGATGGTCAGGATCGCACTCATCGACTGAGAGAACGTCGTGCGCGGGTCAGTCAATACTTGCAGCACACCCATGGCCTTGACCCCGACTACGTCCGCACATGGCGTCATGGCGGTGGGGTCGGCGCCCAGGGTTTCGATGGCTTCGCGCACCAGGTTCATGTGTTCGAGTTCTTCGGCCTGGATCTGGCGCAAGGTGTCCACCAATTCGGGGTTGGCGCCTGGTGCCGACGTGGCCTTGGCCACCATCGCTTCATATAAACGTACGCCGGTGCGCTCGAAGGCCAGGCGTTCGCCAAGCTTGTCGAGCAGCACTTCGGGCGCTTTGCCAATGGTCTTGTCCAGCGCGGTCTTGACCACGCCTTTGGCGCTGCCTGGCGCCGGCACCGAACCGATCAGGTCGGCTTCACGAATAGCGCGCTCGCGCTCGGCGGTGAAGGCGCTCATGTCGCCGGGGACATCGGCGGGAAACAGGCGCGTGGCTTCCAATTGGCGTGCAGTGCCTTCTGGCGACATTTGCGCGCCGGTGCGGTTGGTGCCGATGATCACTTGACGTTCGCTCATTGCTGTTCTCCCGCTGGGTTGAGTTCGGTGCCGGGTTTGAAGGTGTAGCCAGCCGACACCACGTTGGCTGGAACGCCTTCACTGTTCAGGCGTGCACGTTGATCCAGAGAGGCCTGCCCTTCCCTTTCCTTAGGCACATAGTCGATGCCATGGGCACGCAGGTCGACCTCGCGGGACGAGGTCTCGCGCACGAAATCGCGCTGGCTCTTGAACTCGATCATGCGCGGCAGCGGGCCGGCCAATACCTCGGCGGGATCACGGCGTTCGTATTGCTTGAATAACTCGCAGGCCAGGTTCAGGTGCCCCAGTTCGTAGTCGACGAAGCGTTCCCAGAGCGCCTTGATCCGCGGATTTTCTTCCTGCTCGGCGCAACTGGCGTAGGTGTAGACCTCCATCGCCTCATGCACCAGCCACTTTTCCATAAAGGTTTCGCTGGGGTCCTGCAACGAACCATACTGGGTCACGTGCTGCTCCTCGACCGAGGCGATTTCGGCATACAGCGCGCGCGCCACCGGGTCGGCGAACAGCGGGCCGATGTTCATGTAGTAGTCGTGGGTCTGGTATTCGGCCCCGGTGATCAGCGCCGCGTGGATCTTGGTGATCAGTGCGGCGTTGTCTTTTTGATAGTTATCACGCAGATCATCGCCGGGGGCGCGGTGATGCTCGCTGGTGGGCCTGCCGGGCACGAGGTCGGTGTAGCCCTGCAGAATGTTGTTGGCGTCCTTACCCTCCAGCCGGTCGAGCATGGCGGCGTAGCGGTAGAGGTGGTCGAAGTCTTCCAGCAGGCCAAAGCGATAGGTTTGGGCCTGGTAGGGGTCGGGCTCATTCTGGGCGACGGCGGCGGTCACCTCGATCGCCACCTGCTCGTAGGCAACGGTGGTTTCCAAGGGTGAATGGTCTGCAGACAGCAGCCAGTTGACCGCCGTCATCTGGTGTTGCTCGACACGGCGGATCTGCGCCAGGGGCAGCTGCAGCTCCTTGTGAAACCGCGAGCCGAAGTGCTTGAGTCGCAAGGCGTCAGATTCAACACCGTTCATCAAAATCACCCGTACCCGGGTGAAGGCATCATCGTCCAGCTTGCTGATCGGCTTGCCGGCCAGGTCACGCCAGGTAAAGCTCTGCTTGTCCAAGGGCGTGCCCTTGTTATCCAGCAGATTATCGATTTTGGACATGGGTCGATCTCCTTCATCAGTCGTCACCAAGTGACTTTTTCAACGAGCCTGCATCAGGATTTGCGGCTCTATTGGATGACAAGGAGATCGCGGGAGGGCATCGAAATTTTGTGATTGTCCTCCGATGAGCGGTTTAGCTAGGGCGGCCAGTCGCACCCTCAGCCAGGCTCCGCAACAGGTGTCGCCAAGCGGTTGCACGCGTACAGTGCGATGCCCAGCAGCATCAGCGCACCACCGCGCAACCAGGTGTCCAGGCTTTGCTGGCTGAGCAGGATCAGGCACGAAACAATCGCGAGCACCGGCACCCAGGTCGGCACGCGAAAATGCTGTTCTGCGATGGTGTCGCGGCGCAATACCAGCACCGCCAGGTTGGTGCTGAGGAACACAAAGAGCAGCAACAGCACGACCGTCTCGGCCAGCGCCGCGAGGGTGCCGGTCAGGGTCAAGGCGATGGCCACCAAGGTGCTGGCGATGATCGCGACCCAGGGCGTACGGCGCTTGGGCAGTACGCGCGAAAGCGGCTCCGGCAACAGGCCCATGCGGGCCATGCCATAGGCCAGGCGGCTGGCCATGACCATGGTCAGCAGCGCACCGTTGGCGACCGCCACCAGCGCGATGAAGGCGAAGAGCTGGGGCGGGATACTCAACCCCGAGGCGCGCACCACTTCGAGCAACGGCGCGGAGGTGGCCGTCAGCTTGTCCATCGGCAGCACCACCGACGCGGCGACACCGACCGCCATATACACGATGCCCGCCGTTACCAACGCGGCAAACAGCGCACGCGGATACACCTTGCGCACACCGCGTATTTCTTCGGCCAAATTGGCCGATGTTTCAAAACCGACAAACGAGTAGAACGCCAATAACGCGGCGCCCAGTACGGCGAGCATCGGGTTGACCCCGGCCTTGAACTCCAGCGCGCGGCCAAGGTTTGCTTCGCCGGACTGTATGCACCAGGCCGCAGCCACCACCACCAACAGCAGCCCGGACAGTTCGACGCAGGTCATGACCATATTGGCGCCCAACGACTCCTTGATGCCGCGTGCATTGAGCAGTGCGATCACCACCAGAAATATCAGCGCGGCCAGGTGCGGTGATACGTCGACGAACGCCGCCAGGTAGTCGCCGGCAAACGCCAGGGACAACCCCGCCGCGCTGGTGACGGCGGCGGCGAGCATGCTGAACCCGACCAGGAAAGAAATCAGCGGTGACTTGAATGCCTTCTCGGCGAACACCGAAGCGGCGCCGGCATGGGGGTACTTGGTCACCAGTTCCGCATAGGAGCCTGCCGTGAGCATGGCAAAGAACAACGCCACCAGCAGCGGCACCCAGATCGCCCCGCCCACTTCGCCCGCGATGGTGCCGGCCAGCGCATACACGCCGGCACCGAGCACATCGCCGAGAATGAACAGGAACAACATCGGGCCCGTCACGGCGCGGCGCAAGGACGGTTTGGAAGGTGCGGCTTGGCTCAAGCTGGATTCGGACATGGGCGGCTCTGGCGTGGGTTGCAAAGAGCGATCATCCGACACGGGCCGGCTGACGCGGGGCTATCTACAATGGAAAATGCCCGCGCCGCCAAAGTTCCGTTTTCTGCAGGGATTCCAGCGACGCGCCGCGTCAATCGTCGTCGTGCAAATGCGCATCGGCGCAGGGCAACCGCCCCGATTCCCCGCCGGCAATCCGTTCCGCCTGATCGATGCCGCGTTTGAGCGCGTCGTGCACGGACCATTGCGCGCCAGGCAACTGCTGGGTGCGTTCGACCACACATTGCCCCGTGGCGGTATAGACGCTGACCAGCACTTCAATATCGGCGTCTTCGCGCTCCCGAGCCCTGACTTCGATATGGCAACCGTTTTCCACTTCCTGGGTAAAGCACTCTTCCTCGAGTGCCTTTTCGGCCCAAGCCTTATAGGTATTACCACGAATAAACATAGCTGTTCTCCCAGACCGTTAGTGGTTGGCCTTCAAGTAAGACCTGAATGCTTTAGCAGGGATTCCGTCTTTTTTCCAAGGCTAATTGCATCATGCGCCTATAAAACCCTAAGTGCCGTTTCGCTTGTTAAACCGTTCGTCAGGCGAAGTAACAAATTGTTAAACCAACCCCCGGGCGTCTATTCAAAATGTTCGGGAGCGCGGTGAAACACGCCCCGCAGAGCGGCCGAGAAAGCCAACAGATCCGGGCAGTGGATGCAGTTTCTCCACTGGCGGCGCCGTATTGCCTGGCGTTAAGCACTTGACTGCGCCACGCATTAACAAGCGCTGCGCTGGCGTTTCGCTTAGTTAACTTGCGAACACCGGCGCCACCGTTTCGGCACCGTAACAACGGAAGTTTTCAATACAGGAGCAAGGCATGAAACGAGCGATTGGTTATTGCCTGGTATATATCGCCAGCATTTTCTTATTAACCGGCTGCAACCTGATTGTGTTCAACCCCAAGGGGCAGGTTGCAACCGATGAACGCGACCTGATTATCCTCGCCACCGGCTTGATGCTGCTGGTAGTGGTTCCGGTGATCGTGTTGACGTTTGTGTTTGCCTACCGCTACCGCGCCACCAATAAAAAGGCCCGTTACTCACCGCGCTGGGCCAGCTCGCACAAAATCGAAGCGGTGGTATGGGGCGTTCCGTTGCTGATCATCATTGCCCTGGGATGGGTGACGTGGAAAACCACCCACGCGCTCGATCCTTACCGCCCGCTCGACTCAGAGACGCCACCGATCAATGTGCAGGTGGTGGCGACTGACTGGAAATGGTTGTTCATCTACCCCGACCTGGGCATCGCCAGTGTCAATGAGCTGGCCCTGCCGGTGCATACGCCGGTGAGTTTTACCGTCACCTCCGACGCGGCCATGACGTCATTCTTCATCCCGGCCCTGGGCGGGCAGATCTACGCCATGGCCGGCATGCAGACCAAGTTGCACCTGATCGCCAACGAGACCGGCGAGTTCAGAGGCATTGCCGCCAACTACAACGGCCCCGGTTTTTCCGACATGCATTTCGCCACGCTGTCCCTGAGCCCCACCGACTTCCAGGCGTGGGTGGCCAAGGTCAAGGGCGCCGCCGCCCCACTCGACCACGCGCGTTACGCGCAGTTGGCCAAGCCCACCACCCGGCACCCGGTGACCTATTTCTCGTCGGTCCAGGAGCGGCTGTTCCTGGACATCGTCGACAAATACGAAGGCATGAACAAAGCCAGGAAACCCGAGCGCAACCAGACCCAATCCAATGGTGCTGAATCGAACGGCACCGGCACGCGCACCGATCAACACCCCAGTCTGCTGGCCGAGGAGCAATAACAATGTTCGGAAAACTGTCATGGGACGCGATTCCAACCACTGAACCCATTGTGATGTACACGCTGGCCTTCGTCGGTCTCATAGGCGTGGCGATGGTCGGCTCCATTACCTGGAAACGCAAATGGGGCTATTTGTGGCGCGAGTGGTTCACTTCGGTGGACCACAAGAAGATCGGCTGCATGTACATCATCGTCGCGCTGGTGATGCTGCTGCGCGGTTTTTCCGATGCGATCATGATGCGCACCCAGCAAGCCATGGCCGCCAGTGGCGGGCCGGGGTATCTACCGCCGGAACACTACGACCAGATCTTCACCGCCCACGGCGTGATCATGATTTTCTTTGTGGCCATGCCCTTCGTGGTCGGCCTGATGAACGTTGTGGTGCCGTTGCAGATCGGCGCACGCGACGTGGCCTATCCGTTTCTCAACGCGCTGAGCTTCTGGCTGTTCGTGGCCGGTGCCCTGCTGGTCAACGTATCACTGGGAATCGGTGAGTTTGCGCGAACCGGTTGGGTCGCCTATCCGCCGTTATCCGGGTTGGCCTACAGTCCCGGGGTCGGGGTGGATTACTACATCTGGTCACTGCAGATATCCGGTATAGGCACGCTACTGACGGGGCTGAATTTCTTCGTCACGATCCTGAAGATGCGCACCGAAGGCATGACCTTGTTCAAGATGCCGGTGTTCACCTGGAATGCGCTGTGCACTTCGGTGCTGATCCTGGCGTCGTTTCCGATTCTCACCGCCACCCTGCTGATGCTGTCCCTGGACCGTTACCTGGGCATGCATTTCTTTACCAACGAAGCCGGCGGCAACCCGATGATGTACGTCAACCTGATCTGGGCCTGGGGGCATCCGGAGGTGTACATCCTGATTCTGCCGGCGTTCGGGGTGTTTTCCGAGATTGCCGCGACCTTCAGCAGTAAACGGCTGTTCGGTTACGTGTCGCTGGTATGGGCCACGATCGCGATTACCGTGTTGTCGTTCATCGTGTGGCTGCACCACTTCTTCACCATGGGCGCGGGAGGCAACGTCAACGCGTTCTTCGGCATCATGACCATGATCATCGCGGTGCCGACCGGGGTGAAGATCTTCACCTGGCTGTTCACCATGTACCGTGGCCGGGTGCGCTTCGAAACCCCGATGCTGTGGACCCTGGGCTTTATCGTGACCTTCAGTATCGGCGGGATGACCGGGGTCCTGCTCGCAGTGCCGGGCGCCGACTTCATGCTGCACAACAGCCTGTTCCTGATCGCGCATTTTCACAACGTGATCATCGGTGGCGCCGTGTTCGGCTACATGGCCGGCCTGACCTACTGGTTCCCCAAGGCCTTTGGCTTCCGCTTGAACGACAAGCTGGGCCGCATCGCTTTCTGGTGCTGGTTGATCGGCTTTTATTTCGCCTTCATGCCTTCGTACGTGCTGGGCTTTATGGGCATGACCCGGCGCCTCAACCATTTCGATAATCCGGAATGGCGGCCGTGGCTGCTGCTGGAAGTGTTGGGCGTGCTCATCATTCTCTGCGGCGTAATCTCCCAGGCACTGCAGCTGTACGTCAGCATCCGCAACCGTCACCAATACCGCGACCTCACGGGCGACCCGTGGGACGGGCGCACCCTGGAGTGGGCCACCTCCTCCCCGCCGCCGCTGTACAACTTCGCCGAGCAACCCAAGGTCAGCGACCTGGACGCCTATTGGGGCATGAAAGAGCGCGGCGTAAGTACCCTCAGCCACACCGACTACCGCGCCATCCACATGCCGCGCAACACCGCCTCGGGCCTGGTGATCAGCCTGTTCGCGCTGATCTGCAGCTTCGCCCTGGTCTGGCATATCTGGTGGCTGGCGGCGTTCGGGCTGGTGGCTTCGGTGGTCGCGTTCGTGGTGCGCAGCTACGACGAAGACACTGATTATTTCGTGCCCGCCGAAGAAGTCGCGCGCATCGAAACGGCACGTCTCAAAGACTTGGCAGAGGCTTGATCCATGTCCAATACCGTGATTGAAAAAGACGTCGCTCATACCCAGGAACACGGGCATGAGGACGCGGGTTCCCTGAGCGTCTTCGGGTTCTGGATCTACCTGATGACCGACTGCATCCTGTTCGCGACCCTGTTCGCGGGCTATGCAGTGTTGCGCGACAGCGTGGCGGGCGGTCCATCGAGCGTGGACATTTTTGAGCTGCCCTATGTGCTCGCTGAAACCATGCTGCTGTTGCTCAGCAGCATCACCTACGGCTACGCGATGCTGGCGATGAACCGTGGCCAGCAAAGCCAGGTGCTGCGCTGGCTGGGGCTCACATTTGTGCTCGGTGCCGGCTTCATCGCCATGGAAATCAACGAGTTCCACCACTTGATCGCAGAAGGCTACGGACCGGACCGCAGTGCGTTCCTCACCGCCTTCTTTACCTTGGTCGGCACCCACGGTGCCCACGTGCTGACGGGGCTGATCTGGATGGCGGTGCTGATGGTGCAGATCCGCCAGAAAGGCCTGACCACCACCAACGCCACCCGGCTCAGTTGCCTGAGCCTGTTCTGGCACTTCCTGGACGTGGTGTGGATCTGCGTCTTTACCGTGGTTTATCTGTTGGGGGTGGTGTGACATGTACAAGCAAAGTTCGATTCACAGCAGCGCCGGTAGCAGCCATGGCAGCAGCCGCTCCTACCTGGTCGGGTTCCTGGTGTCGGTGCTGCTGACCCTGATCCCTTTCGCCCTGGTGATGTTCCCCTCGCTGCCACGCACCATTACCGCCTGGCTGGTGGTGGCGCTGGGGGTTATCCAGGTCGTGGTCCACCTCAAGTTCTTCCTGCATCTGGATACCGCCGAGGAACAACGCTGGAACCTGGTTGCGCTGATTTTCTCGGCGGTCATCATTCTCTTGCTGGTAGGGCTCTCGCTATGGATCATGGGCAGTATTCACCACAACATGCTGGCGCACTGAGGTACTGGCTGGGGCTGCTCAATGCCGGAGTTCAACTGACCAAGCCGGGGATTATTTTCGGTAATCTCGCGTCAGTGCTGGGGGGTTACTTCCTCGCCGGCGGCGGGCGCCTGGCAGACCCCGTGCATCTGTTGGCCACCCTGCTCGGCACCGCACTGGTGATCGGTTGCGGTTGCGTCATCAACAATTGCGCCGATCGGGACATTGATCGGCGCATGGTGCGGACCTGCCATCGCGCGCTGGCGCTGCGGACCATCGCAGTGCCCACCGCCGCCAGCTATGCCATCGCCCTGGGCGTCAGCGGTTTCGGCCTGCTCTGGGCAGGCAGCAACCTGCTGGCCTGCTTGCTGGCGCTGGTCGGGCTGGTGATCTATGCAGGGGTCTACACGTTCTGGCTCAAGCGTCGTTCCCACTGGGGCACCTTGGTTGGCAGCCTCTCCGGGGCAATGCCGCCGGTGATCGGTTATTGCGCGGTCAGCGCCAGGTTCGACGCCACGGCGCTGATGTTGGTGCTGGTGTTCTGTTGCTGGCAGATGCCCCACTCACACGCCATAACCGTGATGCGCCGCGAGGACTTTCGCGCGGCGCGCCTGCCGCTGCTGACCCTGTCCCAAGCCCACCGGCAAATACAGGCGTACACCCTGGCCTTCTGCGCCAGCACCCTGGTGCTGGGCGTGGTGGCTCAGATGGACATCCTGTATTTCGCCGTGGTCAGCGCCCTCGACGGTTACTGGCTGGCGCTGGCCAACAGCAGCGTGCGCCGGGTCGATCCAGCGCGCTGGGCGCGCTCGATCTTCGGCTTCTCGATTCTGTTGGTGATGGCCCTCAACCTGATGCTGGCGCTGTCCACGCTGTGTCGAGCAACGTGCGAATCTTCCTGGGCAAATCAGCCGGCTGATAGGGTTTGGCAATCAGCTCGAAGTCATGCACCTGTATATCGGCACGCTCCAGCGAATCCTTCGCATCGCCCGTCGTGAGCAGGACTCTGGTATGCGGATACAAGCGCGCTATCTCGCGCGCAAGTACCGCACCATTCATCTCGCCGGGCATGATCAAGTCACTGAACACCAGGTCGTAGGTCGCGTCGGCGAGCCGGTCCAATGCCTCGGCGGCCGTGTGCGCAATGTCGGTGCGATAACCGTAATCGCACAGAATTTCCTGGGCAAGCTCGGCCACTTCGGGCCGGTCCTCCACAATCAGGATGCGTTCGTCGCCGTGAAGCGACGTGGCCGCAGGCGTCTGCTCGACCCAGAGCTGGCTGTCGTCCGCCGGAAAATACAGGCGCACCGTCGTGCCCACGCCTGGGTAGGAATAGATGCGCGCAGTGCCGCCCGATTGCTTGACGAAGCCATACACCATTGACAGGCCCAGCCCCGAGCCCTTGCCCTCCTCCTTGGTGGTGAAGAACGGCTGCATCACTTTTTCCTGGACGCTCTCGTCGATGCCGTTGCCGTTATCGCTGATCGAGATGCCCACGTAGCGGCCCTCGGCCAGCCCGTCGCGTTGCGCATTGGCGTCGCCGGGAACCTGAACATTGCACGTCTTCACCGTCACGGTCGGCTCGGTGCGTCCTTCGAGTGCATCCTGGGCGTTGGATAACAAGTGCTGCACTGCCAACTCCGCCTGCGCGGGATCGATACGGCAGTTCCACAGGTCTTCGGCGAGATCCACATGCAGCTGGGCATCCTGAAGCGTCTGCGCCATGAAATCGGTGCGGCCCAGCAAGGTGTTCAGGTTGATCACGCGACTGTCCAGGCGTTGCTTGCGCGAGAACGCGAGCAACTGTTGGGTCAAGGATTGGGCTTTTTCGGCGGCGGCCCTGGCGCGGCTGGCGCCGTTGAAGATGCGCTGCGGATCGGCGCCAGGGCGCTGGGCGCTCTGCTGGATCAGTTCGAGATAACCGACCATCACCTGCAGCAGGTTATTGAAGTCGTGGGCAATGCCCCCGGTCAGTTGCCCGAGGGCCTCCAGGTCCTGGGCGCGGCGCACGCGCAGTTCCGCGTCGTGACGCCGGCTCACGTCCAACTGGGAGGCGAAAAAGTACACCAGTTGCCCTTGCTCATTGAACAACGGCGAAATAAACACTTCGTTCCAGAACGTCGAGCCATCCTTACGGTAGTTGAGTACTTCCACGCACACCTCATGGCGGCATGTCATGGCACGCTGCACTTGCTGCAGCGCACGTTTGTCGGTTTCAGGCCCTTGCAGAAGCCTGCAGTTGCGCCCAATGACTTCATCCTGTTCATACCCCGTCAGCCTCAGGAACGCCTGATTGGCGAAGATGATCGGGTTATCGGGTTGGGCGGGGTCGCAAACGATCATCGCGCTCTGGCTGGTTTGCATGGCCGCGAAAAACAGGTCTTTGCGATTGGAAGAAAGCCGCGCTGGATCGATACGGTCGACCACGGGCTTTTTCTTGCTTGCCAAGGTTCACCTCCAATTACGTGGTGCGTGTTCCATGGACCGTAAAAATGTCGCGCAGTGCCACCCTGCGCTGAACAGGCGCCCGCCGCATGAGGTCGGGCGCCGCGCGTTGCATCAGCGCTTGGCTTCTTTGTCGGGGTCGGCTGAGCGACGCAGGAACGCTTGCGTCAGTTCGGGCAAGTGCTCAAGCAGCCACTCGGCCATAGCAATTTCCTGCGGCAGGATCTTTTCGCAGGCCGCTTGGGTTTCCAAATCACCGGCCTCTTTCGCAGCGGCGATAAGCGCCGTGTAGCTGGCAATTTCCATGTTCTCGAACACGTACCCGGCCATTGCGCCTTTGATGACTTCGTCACTCATCAACGAACCACCGACTGCCTGGCCGAACGCCATCAGCTTGCCACCCATGTCTTTCAGGGTCGACGAACTGCCGCCCAGGCGCGCCAGGCACTGGTCAACCAGCTGCTGCTGGCCGAGGGTTTCCTCAATGTGCTGGTCGATCCGCGCCTTGAGCTGCGGGTAATGCTCCAGGCGCTCGGATTGCGCCTTGAGCATTTTTTCGGCCTGCTGCTCCATCGCATGGGCATCACGCAGCCAATCAAGCAGGTTTTCCTGTGGAGTTGCCATGTCGTTAGTCCTCTTGATGAAAAAATAGCATGGGCCGCACGCCCGAAAGCGTGCGGCTGTGCCGCGTCAAATCTCGGGTTTGGGTTGCATTCCCGAGCCCAGGTCCGCGCCTGTAACGGGGTCGCTCGTCGGGTCCGAGGCCGTGCGGATCTTCATCGCGCTCAATGTCGCTTCGTCGTCTGCGTCCAACTTCACGCTGGCCAAGCCATCGCCACCATCGACCGCCGGTTGCGGGCTTTCCACGAACTCCCACTCTTCGCCCTGGTTCCAGGGGCCACGCATGCCCCCCGCGCCCTGGGACATCTTGTAGTAGACCTGCGTAAATTCGGGCATGCCCGGCAGCTTGCCTTGGGGGAAGTTCGGCTGAATCGAATGCAGCGCCTTTTCAAAGGACAACTGATGCGCAATTTCCCGCGTCATCAAAAAGCCCAGCGCCTCTTTCACGCCCGGGTCATCCGTGACATTCATCAGCCGCTCGTAGACGATTTTGGCGCGGGCTTCGGCCGCGATATTGGAGCGCATGTCCGCGGTGGGCTCACCGATGGTGTCGATATAGGCCGCTGTCCAGGGCACACCGGCGGAGTTGATCAACGGCGCACCGGCACCGTACAACAGGCTGGTGACATGGGAGTCATTGCCGGCACCGTTGAGCGAGCGATACAACTCGCCCTCTTCTTCCACGCCTTCGGCCATGCGTCCCTTGGCGCCCTTGTTGAGCATCACGATGATGGACCCGACAACCTCAAGATGGCTGAGCTCCTCGGTGGCGATGTCCATCAACAGATCCTTGCGCCCAGGATCGTCTTCAGCCAAGGCCTGGGTGAAGTAGCGGGACGCTGCCGCCAGTTCCCCCTGAGGGCCGCCAAACTGTTCCAGCAGCAGGTTGGCCAGGCCAGGATTAGGCTCGGCAACACGGACGGTGTATTGAAGTCGCTTGTTATGTAGAAACATGAACAAATCTCCTCGGGCTAATCGAAAAGAGACGGCACTTTGCAAATGCGCGCCTACTTTCATGTGAAATAACCGGCGCTGGAAATTTCAAAAAAAATTGCACATATCTCGACCAGCGGTTACGTCTGAATGGCTAAGCGAAACGGCGATGCCAGGCATTCAATCGACGCGCTCGTTGTCAGAGGGAACGATGTCTATTTCAGGCGTCCCGTTGGGAGGCAAGACATCCGCTTCGCCGGACTTTTCAAGGGTGCCGGGATGGTCCCAATCGGTGGCCGCATTGGGGTCCTCGTCACGCCCGGCGGTACCGATTACATTGCCGTCGTCATTGGGTGGGCCCAAATCTTCAACGGGGCGGTTCTGGGTGTTGGATGGGTCGTGCTTCATGGAAAAAATCTCCAGGTCACAGGATGGAAGCCTTACTTGCTCTCGTCTGCCTTGCCTTCTTGCATCTGCACCGAAGCCTTACCGTCGGCATTCTCTTTGGTGGCGTTGTCGGCGCTGTCAAAACAGCCGTGCAGCATGAAGACGCTGCACAGCCCAAGGCACATGGTTAACTTTTTCATGCTTGTTCACCTGCTGTAAGTCGAGTGATTCAACCTGGCAAGACGAAGCCGAACTTCGTCAGCACACGCTTTATCTGGCCGGAGCACAGCCCGCCGTGTTCAATCAAATCGACCCGAGGCTGACGAGTGGTCCCAGGCGAAAACCGATTGAACGCCTTTTGGGGGCCTCCTTCTAAACAGTGGCAAACCTTAACCTGACAAGGCCTCCCCTCTGGCCTTGCGCATAACCACGGAAGGACTGAGCCATGAAAAAAGCCAACCGCACGACCGCGCTCCCATCGCTCTGCCTGGCAGCGTCCATCGGTGTGCTGACAGCCTGCGCCGGTAACGATTCGGCATCAAATGTGGTGGCACCCGGTGCCGAGAAATCGCCGACCACCCGAACGCTGGATGCGGGCGCCGCGATGCTCCAGTCACGCCCACCGATTGATGCGTTGAACGCTTACCTGGACGGTTTTCACTTCTACAACGGCCACCCCGATGTGCAAATGGAGGCCCATCACTATTGCTCGATCCTCAACGAAGAGGTGATCCAGTGCGTGATCTACGACGGCAATCGCCAGGACGCCAAGTTGATGGGCGTGGAATACATCATCAGCAAGCAGTTGTTCAACACGCTGCCTGCGGCTGAAAAGGCGCTGTGGCACAGCCATGTGCATGAAGTGAAGTCCGGGCAACTGGTTGCGCCGGGCATTCCCGAAATTGCCGAGCATGCCTTGATGAACAAGCTGGTGAATACCTATGGCAAGACCTGGCACACCTGGCACACCGACCTCAACAAACAGCTGCCACTGGGCGTGCCGCAATTGATGATGGGCTTTACCGCTGACGGCCAGGCTGACCCGGCCATGGTTGCCGAGCGCGACCAGCGGCTGGGAATTAACAGCAGCGATAAGAAAAAGGCCCGTGCGGACATCATCGCAGCGCCCATCGCGCCGGGTGCGGATGCATGGCGCCAGGGCAACGTCATCCAGATCGTCGACCCGACCGAAACACCTCATCGGCACTGAATACACCACTCGGGCATTTGGATTGAACGATCATTTACTGGCCCGCCTCTATCCCAAAACCAGCGAATGGAGGATGTCAGCATGATTGATCCAGCAACCGGAATGAGACCTGGCGAACGCTACACAGTGGACAGTCTGGAACGAACGAAGCACTTCAGCGGCTTTTTCCTGGACGGGAAGTACTACCTGGGACCTGAACTGCTCACCGCAGTCGGCTGGCTCGAAGGCCAGACGTTTATCTATGACGAGCTCGACGCCACCGGCGAACCGGTCTTCCCCGACCGCGTCGCCGGCACGATCGAAAACCTCACGCTGATACTCAGCGATGGCGCCCGGCTGAAACTGCATGAGACGCCTGTGCACGCAACCGAGGACGAGCCCGCGCCTGCCGCCGCTGAGCGCAACGGCCAACTGCACGGCAAGACGGTAGTGATCACCGGCGCTTCCAGCGGCATCGGTCGCGCCGCGGCCCATGCCTTTGCCAAACAGAGCACGCGCCTGGTACTGGCGGCCCGCGACGAAGCGGCGTTGGCCGATGTGGTCGAGGAATGCGCGGCGCTCGGTGCCCAGGCGCTGGCGGTGCAAACCGACGTGACCCAGGGCGACCAGATGCGCGCCTTGGCCGAACAGGCCGCCGCCTTTGGCAATGGCCGGATCGATATCTGGGTCAACAACGCCGGGGTCGGTGCGGTCGGCGATTTCGAGAAAACCCCGTTGGAAGCCCATGAGCAGGTGCTGCAAACGGACCTGCTCGGCTACCTGCGTGGTGCCTACGTCGCGTGGCCCTATTTCAAGGCGCAGAACAGCGGGATTCTGATCAATACCTTGTCATTGGGCAGCTGGGTTGCACAGCCTTACGCGGCCGCCTACTCCGCCAGCAAGTACGGCTTGCGTGGTTTGTCTGAAGCGCTGCGCGGCGAATTGGTTGGCTTCCCGAATATCCACGTGTGCGACATCTATCCGGCGGTGATCGACACGCCGGGTTTTCGCGATGGCGGCAATTTCACCGGCCACGCGCTGAAGCCGCCGCCACCGGTCTACGATCCACAGCGGGTTGCGCAAGCAATGGTGGCCTGTGCGTTGCAGCCCAAGAACAGCACCACCGTCGGTGCCGCCGCCACCGTTGCGCGCGTTGCGCATTTTATGCTGCCTGCTTTCCCCCAATTATCCGGTTGGCTGACCCGCCGGGGGTTGGAGCGCAGCTCCCACGCCGCCACATCGTCGGGCAACCTGTTCACACCGGCAAGCGGCGAGCGACGCGTCGAAGGCGGCCAACGAAAACCCCGCCACACGTCTTACTGGCTGGCCGCAGCGGGCGCCGTACTGTTACTGAGCGGCGTTGCCGTCGCGCGTAACCTGCGTTCGAACAACACGCGGCACAAATGAGCTTTCGGGGGCGACCGCCCCCCTTTTTTGCATGAGGTAATCCAGCATGTCTTACAACTTCGAAGGTACCGCCAGCGTCATCACGGCCTCCCGCCACCTGGGGACAGAATCGGATGAACGCCTGAATGACTCGGTCACTATCCGGATGTCCAGCAGTGGCAAACCCACTATCGTGCGCCTGGATTTCGACTCGCCATTGGAGTGGCCTGGCAACCCCACCTTTGTGACCGTCAACTTGCCGGATGGCACCTCTGTGAGCGGCGTGATTGCCGAGATAGAGCGCCCTGTCGAAGGGCCTGGCTGGGTAACTTTTACAGTGGATGACTGATTGTATAAGTCTCGTTCTCGGCCATCGAATTGTCTGACAGTTTTTTGAATTTTCCCTGACGTCAAATATCTGTACTTCATGAGCATAAGGAGTCCTCATGAAACACAACGATTTATTCACTATCCGGTATCGGCTGCACGGTGAACCCAGGTCTTTCATCGTGCGTGCCGCGCAAATGAACAATGCCGAGGCATGGCATTGGGCCAGTTGCGATGCTGGTGTGGCAGTCATACCCAGATTTGGTCAACACACCCTCAAGCGCGTGTCTAAACCGATGGCCGAAAAATACGGCATCACCGATGTGCGTTGGAGCGGCGCCGAAGCGATCCAGTGGGCGGAGGGCCTCACACAATGAACAGCCAGACTCTTGGTTACACAGCAGGGCAAACGTGGGACGACGAGATCGCGCACAACACCGAGATGTTTTTCGAGGCCGATCGACTGGATGCGCAAGCGTACAAGATCATCGAGAACTACAGCGGCGAGGCGCAAACCTGGACGCGTTTTCTGGAAGCCAAGAAAGCCGCGGATGAGCAACGCACCGCGGCTTATCGGGACTGGATGCGCATCCGCCGGGCGATGCGTAAATCGTAGTCGCCGCGCGATTGTAGTGAGCGGGCTTGCCCCGCGCTGGGGGGCGAAGCCGCCCTAATCCAGACAATTCGGTTTTATCTGAAAACCGAGGTGTGGTTTTTGGGGCGGCTTCGCCCCCCAGCGCGGGCGGTGCGACGATTCGACAAGCCCGCTCACTACGGCAACTACGCCACTCGTCAGTTTGTATAAACCTTTGCAACACGCTCGTCTCAACCGAGAGTAAAGGTTCCAAGGGGTAGTGGAGTCGCACGCAGGCATTCTGTTACGAGCAGGTTTTCAGCTATATTTCACCTCCCGCTCACTCATCACCCTCGCTGGAATTCGTGCCCCTACACGCTCTTCTCGTGCGCAGTTAACCAAGGTTGGTATTTATGAAGTCTGCCCCTCTGCGGTCCCCCAACGTTCCGCAACGCAAGGATCTGACCCCCAGCACCCTGACCTTTCCAGTGGTCGGCATTGGCGCGTCGGCGGGCGGGCTGCAAGCGGTAAAAGCATTTTTCGAGCACATGCCCAAAGACTGTGGCATGGCCTTCGTGGTGGTACTGCACCTGTCCCCCGACCATCAGAGCGTGGCGGACAAGATCATCCAGGAGTCGACGGGCTTGCCGGTCGTGCAGATCAATGACACCACGCCCATTGAAAAGAACCACGTGTATGTCATCTCGCCTGCACAGCGGTTGATGATGAATGATGGTTATCTGGGCGTATCGCCTTCGTCACGCGAAGGCGGCACGCACATTGCCATCGACCTGTTTTTTCGCGACTTGGCCGACACCCACAAAGAGCGCGCGTTTTGCCTGATCCTCTCAGGCACCGGTTCCGACGGCGCGGTGGGGCTTTCGCGCATCAAGGAACAAGGCGGCATCACCCTGGTGCAAGCACCGGAAGACGCTGAGTACGACGGCATGCCGCTGGCGGCGATCGAGACGCAAATGGTCGATCTGGTGCTGCCGGTGGTGGAGATGCCGCAAAAGTTGCTGGAGCTATGGCACAACGCCCAGTCGATCATCCTGCCCAACGCCAATGACCCTGAAATCCATACCACCCCGCCCGTAACCGAACGCGACGCGGCGGTGGCCGAACAGTTGCTGCTCGATATCCTGATCCAACTGCGCGCCAGCACCGGGCATGATTTCAAGCACTACAAACGCGCCACCGTATTGCGCCGCATCGAGCGGCGCCTGCAAGTCACCGCCCAGCCCGACCTGGCCGCCTATTACACCTATCTGCAGGGGCATCCGGAAGAAACCAAGGCGTTGCTCGGCGACATGCTGATTGGCGTGACCAATTTCTTCCGCGACCGCGAAGCCTTCGAAGCCCTAGAGCGTGATGTGATCCCCAACCTGGTCAAGTCCCTGGAAGACACTGTGCCGCACCGCGAGGAAGTGCGCATCTGGTCGGCCGGTTGCTCCACCGGGGAAGAGGCCTATAGCCTGGCGATGCTGGTGGCCGAACAATTGGCGCTGGACGCCAGCAGCGCGAAAATGCAGGTGTTTGCCACCGACATTGATGAGCGCGCCATCAGCCATGGCCGCAGCGGTGTGTATTCCGAAGCGATCATCACTGACGTACCGCCGTCGCGTTTGCGCCAATACTTTTCCAAGGAAAAAAACCAGCACTACCGGGTGCGCAAGGAAATCCGCGAGCGGGTGTTGTTCGCCAAGCACAGCCTGCTGGCGGACCCGCCGTTCTCGCAGATCGACCTGATCGTATGCCGCAACCTGTTGATCTACCTGGACCGTGAAGTGCAGCGCGAGATCCTGCAACTGTTCCACTTTGCGCTGCGCCCGGGTGGCTATCTGTTTCTGGGTTCATCGGAGTCGGCCGACGGCTGCCAGGACCTGTTCGTGCCGGTGGACAAGCGCAACCGCATTTTTCGCGTGCGCGCCGGCTCCTCGGCGGTTCGCCGCGCGCCCACCATGCCGCGAGGCGGCTATGTGCGTGCCAACGCCCCGGTCGCTGCCGCGGAAATCAAGGCGCCCACCAAGCGTTCGTTCGCCGATATGCACCTGCGCGCATTGGAGAAGGCTGCACCGCCCAGTGTCATTGTCGACCTGCAGGCCGATATCCTGCACATGAGCGAAGGCGCGGGACGCTACCTGCGCTATGTGGCCGGGGAAATCACCCACAATCTATTGGCCCTGGTCCATCCCGATTTGCGGTTGGATATCCGTACGACACTGTTCCAGGTCCAGCAATCGAATATACCTGTGACCTCGCGCAAGGTGCGCATCCAACGGGACCAGGTCACTTATCTGGTGGACATCACCGCCCGCCCCTACCGCGATGACGCCACCGAAAGCGACTACGTGCTGGTGATGTTCCAGGAAGCCATAGTCGACGCCGAACAGTCCGACGCCACCAGCGTCAGCCATGCGGAAAACGCGATCATGAGCAACCTGGAACGCGAGCTGCAACGCACCAAGCTGCACCTGCAGGACACCATCGAGCAGGCGGAAGTCTCCAGCGAAGAGCTCAAGGCCTCCAACGAAGAGATGCAGGCGGTCAACGAAGAACTGCGTTCGGCCACTGAAGAGCTGGAAACCAGCAAGGAAGAGCTGCAGTCGATCAATGAGGAGTTGTTGACGGTCAACTATGAGCTCAAGACCAAGGTTGAAGAGACTGACAAGGTCAACGACTACCTGACCAACCTGATCGCCTCCACCGACATCGCCACGGTGTTCGTCGACCGCAATATGCGCATTCGCTGGTTCACCCCGCGCGCCACGGATATCTTCAGCATGCTGCCGGTGGACACGGGGCGCTCGTTGATGGACATCACGCACCGCCTCGACTACCCGGAGATGACCGATGATGCCACCACCGTCTTTGAATCGCTGAGCATGATCGAGCGCGAAATCAGCAGCAAAGACAGCCGCTGGTATATCGCGCGCTTGCTGCCCTACCGTTCCAGCGAAGACCACATTGACGGCACCGTGCTGACCTTTATCGATATCACCAAACGGCGCCTGGCCGAAGAGGAACTGCGCCTGGGTGAAGAACGCATGCGCCTGGTCGCCGAGAGCACCCATGATTTTGCCATCATCATCCTGGACGACCATGGCGCCATCACCGATTGGAACACCGGGGCCGAGCTGATCTTCGGCTATACCAAGGACGAAGTGCTGGGCGCTTACTACGACCTGATTTTCTCCCCGGAAGACCGCGCCGCGGGCATCCCCGAGAGCGAGCTGCGCGCGGCCCGCGAACATGGGCGCGGCGAAGACGAACGCTGGCATGTGCACAAGAACGGCAGCCGCTTCTACTGCAGCGGTGAAGTCACCCTGCTCAAGAGCGACAGCTTGCAAGGCTACGTCAAGATTGCCCGCGACCTGACCGGCCACAAGCGTACCCAGGAAGAACAGAGCCAGCGGCTGATGGAAACCCAGACCAACAGCCACCTCAAGGATGAATTCTTCGCGGTCATGTCCCATGAACTCAAACACCCGTTGAACCTGATTCAGCTGAACGCCGAATTGCTGCGACGCCTGCCCGTCACCAAGGCAGCGGGCCCCGCGGTCAGGGCCGTGGATACCATCTGCGAGGCAGTCTCCAGCCAGGCGCGCATCATTGACGACCTGCTGGATGTCGCCCGGGTGCGCACCGGCAAGCTCAAGCTGAAGAAACAACCGGTCGACCTGATCCGCACGCTCCAGGATATCCATAGCGTGGTGCTTGCCGACGGGCGTCACCGCCAAGTGACCCTGCAAACGCCTTCGGTACCTGGCTCACTGATCGTGGACGTGGACCCTACCCGTATCGAGCAAGTGATCTGGAACCTGGTCAACAACGCACTCAAATTCACCCCGGAAGACGGGCAAGTGCAATTGGTGCTCAGCCGCTCGGAAGGCCACGCGCAACTGGATGTCATCGACAGTGGCGCGGGGCTTGCCGAAGACAGCCTGGAAAAGATCTTCGATTTGTTCGGCCAGGCGGAGAACCAGCATCAGACCCATCAGCGTGAAGGCCTGGGGATTGGCCTGTCGCTGGTCCGCCAACTGGTCGAGGCGCACGGTGGCTCGGTGAGTGTCTACTCCAAGGGCCTGGGTTTTGGCTGTACCTTCTCGATCAAGTTGCCCCTCAGCGAGCAGAGCCACTTGCCCGACACCTGCGGCGCAAAGGCCGAGAATGAACGGCTGAACGGCGTCAAGGTGCTGCTGGTGGACGATTCGGCCGATGTGCTGGAGGTGTTGAATATGCTACTGGAGATGGAAGGCGCCCAGGTCAGCGCGTTCAGCGACCCGCTGGGCGCGCTTGAGACGGTCCGCGATACCCACTACGACCTGATTATCTCGGACATCGGCATGCCGAAAATGAACGGCCACGAGCTGATGCGCGAGCTGCGCAAGATAGGCCATCTGCGCCAGGTTCCGGCCATCGCATTAACCGGCTACGGTGCCAGCAGTGACCAGAAGAAAACCGTTGACTCAGGCTTTGACACCCATGTCAGCAAACCCGTAACCCATGAATCCCTGATCAGTCTGATCGAAAAACTGCGTCAGTCGAGCCGCTAGGCTGGGCTTATTGATAAGGGATAACGGAGATTTTCCCGTTGCGCTCAAGGATCGCGAACTGGATCTGATCGATCTGGACAATCCCTTGAGCGGAGCGGGCCGCTTCGAGGATATCGCTTTCATCCATCCGCGCGCGCTTGAGGCGCTCGTGAAGCACCTTGCCACGTTCGACTACGATGGTCGGCCCGCCATCCAACATGCGGGAAAACCAGCGTGAGCGCAGCTTGACCAATGAGAAGCCGATGTCGATGGCGATCAGCGTGATGATGACCAGGACGGCATTGGTCAGCGAAAAATCATCGCCCAGCAGCGCCTGTTGCGTGGCTTCACCGATCACCATCAACAACACCAGGTCGAAGGTGGTGAGTTCCGCCAGGGAGCGCCTGCCGGCGATCTTGAACAGCACCAGCAGCACCAGGTAAATGGCTGCCGCCCGCAATACTGAGTCCATGCTGGCTGCCCCCTAGGGATAAATGAATTGTGATAGACCCACGGACGCGCCCGTGGCGAGTGCGACCTGGGTGTCGAAACTGCCGACGCCGTCGCTGCGCAAGGTCAGGTGCAACACCGCTTTGCCATCATTGTCGCTGAGCAGCCAAAGCCTCATGCCCTCGCCCGCGGTACTGGCCTTGAGCGGTTGCGGCTGCAGCATTTCAATATTGAAGCCCTGCAACAGCTCACCGCTGATTGCCACCTCAAGCGGCTCGCGGGCCTTACCCTGCAGATGAATCACCAATACGTCCGAGGAGCCGTTGCGCAGGAAGCGTTGGTACTCGACACGCACCGCCCCATCGGCGCTGCGCACCTGGGTGGTGCTCAACGGCCCTTTGGAGAACAGCCCGGCCAAGGTGAGCGCCATGATGAGCACCATGGCGTACCAACCAAACCGTTCGAAGCGCCAGACCTTGCGTTGCAGGGTCATGTCCTCATTGATCGGGTAGCGGCGGCTGTGCAGGTCTTCGTGCGCAGGCGGCTTCATCGGCTTCAGCCTTTGCTGTGTTCCGCCGACGACGGGCCTTTGGTCACGCCGCGCGGACCGGCGATACCCCAGGCAGCCGCCCCCACAAACGGCAACAGCACCACCAGGGCGGTCCAGCCTGCCTTGCTGCCCGATGAGTTTTCGCTTCGCCACAGACTATTGAGCACCCACAGATCGAGCAACACCGCGATGACCGCCAGGAAAATCCAGAGATAAGTGAATTGCATGGTGCACCTCCTGTTTGTGTTTATTTAGGTCCGGAGAGTACGGCCGGGGTTCATTATTTTTCCGTTGCCAGGAACACATGCCCATTAAGCGAAGCGGCTGCAGTGCTATCAATTTACTATTAAATAATTATACGAAGCGGCGGTAGTTACTGCACTTTGTACAAGTTTACTGGGCATATCGACCGTTCATCGACTGTTTAAAAATCTCTCAAAACAATTTCAAACGCGCCGTTATCGGAATACATACCTATTGCATAAATGGGTAACGAGCGACACGACAACCAACTACTGAAAGTATGGAGAAAGACCATGACAACCAGTAATAAAAACCCAGGTAACTTCGCCAATGATCGCGAGAAGGCCTCCGAGGCCGGCAAAAAAGGCGGCCAGGCATCCGGCGGCAATTTTGCCAATGATCGGGAAAAAGCCTCGGAAGCGGGACGCAAAGGCGGCCAGAACAGCCATGGCGGCGGGCGTAAGTCGTAAGTGATCCAAACGGGGGCAGCTTGCCTGCCCCTTTTACTGATAAAGGACGCAGCAACTGGACTGGGACGGCTTCGCCTAGGCGCGGGGCAAGCCCGCTCACTACAAAAAATCTGAATTATTCTTCGTTGGGAGCCTCTCTTCTTTAAACCGCATGTGATTAGAGGAGGCGTCTTGAGTTACGTGGATTGGGTTCAATGGCCGGCCATGGTGGTCACAGTGATCGCGGCATGGCTTATCGGCTCGCAACGCCCGGCAAGAAGAATGGCCGGGTTCTTCTGTTTCATATTGAGCAATATCCTGTGGGTTATCTGGGGCGCCTACGCGCAGGCGTACGCGCTGATCGTGCTGCAGATCTGTCTGTGCACAATGAACTTGCGGGGGTTTAAAAAAAATTTCAGCAATCAATAACCGCGACTTACTCGCAAGTCTGCTGATTGCGCTGGTTCTTCCTGAAGCCCCTGGCGTTCATGCCCAGCAGAATGCACTCCAGCGCAATCAGGCCAAACGCATTGGCGTGCCATCCCCACACTACCCATAACAGGTTGCTGAGGATAAACCCCCAAAACGCGATCATGCGCCGGCGAGGCCGTTGAGAGCCGATAAACCACGCCGAGATAACGGTCACGACCATGGCCGGCCATTGCACCCAATCAATAAGCGCCAAGCGTCACCCGGTTTGGCATGCCGTTGTCGTCATGGGCAAGTCCCGCAACCCCTGTCATTGATGTTCCCTCTACCTGCAAAAGTGTCTTCAGTAATCGACAGTGCGCCTGGGCAGAAGGTTTAAAGTATCTGGATGAGCCTGGTCCTTCCACAAGCGCAGCGTCAAACAAATAGAACTCGCTCCGGTTTCTGATACTCCGATAAGTAGGTTGCGAGTAGAGCAAAGGATCGAGCCCATGCAGAACCTCAAGATCGCTACATTCAACGTCAATGGCATAGGGGCGCGACTGCCGAACCTGCTGCGATGGCTTGAAAAAGAGCGCCCGGACATCGTCTGCCTGCAGGAATTGAAGGCCCAGGACAAGGCGTTTCCTGCCAAGGATATCGAAGCAGCCGGTTATGGTTGCCTGCACCATGGCCAAGCGTCGTGGAACGGCGTGGCCATACTTGCGCGGGATTCCGAACCCCTGCTGATTCACAAAGGCCTGCCTGGCGCGCAAGACGATTCGCAGTCTCGCTACCTGGAGGCTGCGGCCCACGGCGTGGTGGTCGGCTGCCTGTACCTGCCCAATGGAAACCCGCAACCGGGGCCCAAGTTCGATTACAAACTCAAGTGGTTCGAGCACCTGATCACCCATGCCCAAACGCTGCAAGCCAGCGAACACCCGGTGGTGCTGGCGGGCGACTACAACGTGGTGCCCACCGACTTCGACATCTACAACACCCGCTCATGGCTCAAGGACGCCCTGCTCCAGCCGCAAAGCCGCGAATGCTTTCAACGGCTGCTGGACCAGGGTTGGATCGACTCGGTGAGGCACCTGTATCCGGACGAACGCGTGTACACGTTCTGGGATTATTTCCGTCAGCACTGGCAGAAGAATTCCGGTTTGCGCATCGACCATCTGCTGCTGAACCCGGTGCTCGCCCCTCATCTGAAAAACGCCGGTGTGGATGCATGGGTACGCGGCGAAGAGCATGCCAGTGATCACGCGCCGACCTGGATCGAAATCTCATCTCGCAAATCCAGCGCCAAAAAAGCCCCGAAGCGCAGCCCAGCCGACACGCAAGCCACCGCGCGCACCACCGACTCCCTTGATGAATACAACCGCAAGCGTGATTTCGATGCGACCTCGGAACCCTCGGGCGCCGCGAAGCCACGCAAGCCAACCAGGAAAAAAGCCGACGAGCCCGCTGCGCTGCAGTTTTGCATCCAGAAGCACGACGCGACGCGCCTGCATTACGACTTTCGCCTGGAGCTCAACGGCACGCTGAAAAGCTGGGCGGTGCCCAAGGGCCCGTCGCTGGACCCCAAATCCAAACGCCTGGCCGTGCACGTCGAAGACCACCCGCTGGATTACGCGACATTTGAAGGCACGATACCGCAGGGGCATTACGGCGCCGGTGACGTCATCGTCTGGGACCGCGGTATCTGGAAGCCCTTGTCCGATCCCGCCGAGGCCTACGCCAAAGGCCGGCTGAAATTCGAGTTACAGGGCGAAAAACTCGGCGGCGTGTGGAACCTGGTCAAGACGCACATGCCCGGCAAGCAGGAGCAATGGTTCCTGATCAAACACCAAGACGAATTCGCGCGCCCGGAAAGCGATTACGACATCGTCAAGGCTGAACCCCACAGCGTGCTGAGTGACCGCACCCTCGTGCAGAAGAAGCGCCCGGGAAAAGCCGCCGAACCCAAGCCCGTCAAGAAGACGGCCGCCGCGCGCGCAAAGCCGGCACACACTCAGTTGGTCAATGCCCAGCCGGCCGAGCTTCCCGAGCTTCTCAAGCCAGAACTGGCCACCCTGGTGGACTCCGCACCCGACGGTGACTGGCGTTACGAGGTCAAGTTCGATGGCTACCGCATCATGGCCCGTGTGGATCAAGGCAAGGTGCAGCTGTTCACACGCAATGGCCATGATTGGACACACAAGCTTCCGCGCCAGGCCGAGGCGATTGCCAGCCTCGCCCTGGAGTCCGCGTGGCTCGATGGCGAAGTGGTCGTGGCCAACGAGCGCGGCGTGCCGGATTTCCAGGCCCTGCAGAACGCTTTCGAGCTTGGCCGCAGCGGCAACATCGTCTACTACCTGTTCGACATGCCTTTTCTCAACGGCATGGACCTGCGCGAAGTGCCGGTGGAGCAACGACGGGAAGCCTTGTCCAAGGTGCTGGAGCGCAGTGAGGATGAAGTACTGCGCTATTCGGATGACTTCGCCGAAACACCGGATGCACTGCTCAACAGCGCTTGCCAGATGCAGATGGAGGGCCTGATCGGCAAGCGCATGGGCAGCCCCTATGTTTCCCGGCGCAGCGGCGACTGGATCAAACTCAAATGTAAACGCCGGCAGGAGTTCGTCATTGTCGGCTACACCGAGCCAAAGGGCGCGCGCAGTAAATTCGGCGCGCTGCTGCTGGGCCTGCACGATGCCGACAGCAACGCGCTCAAATACGCGGGCAAGGTTGGCACGGGGTTCAATCAGGTCACACTGAGCACGATCTACGAACAGCTCACCCCGCTGGAAACCAAGAAGCCTGCCATGGTCAACCCGCCGACGGGTTTTGAAGCCAAGGACGTGCATTGGCTCAAGCCGTCGCTTCTGGCCGAAGTCGCCTTTGCCGAGATCACCAAGGACGGTTCGGTAAGACACGCCGTGTTCCAAGGCCTGCGCAACGACAAACCGGCCCAATCCATCACTGAAGAGCGCCCTGCCCCCGCCCCTGAAGGCGAAAAAAAACCACCCGCCAAACAACAGGCTGCGACCAAGGCCAAGCGTAAGACGGGCGACGATGGCTCAACCAAGATTCGGCTCACCCATCCCCAACGGGTAATTGACCCGAGCAGCAGCTCGACCAAGCGTGACCTGGCGGATTACTACATTGGCGTCTCCGAATGGCTGCTGCCGCAGTTGCTCAATCGCCCGGTCGCCCTGGTGCGCGCCCCGGACGGTATTGGCGGTGAACTGTTCTTCCAGAAAAACGCAGAGCGCCTGGCGATCCCCGGCATCGAGATCATCGGCAAGGAAGCCACCGGCCATCCGGTGATGTTGATCAACAACATCGAGGCGCTGCTGGGCGCGGTGCAGATGAGTACCATCGAGCTGCATACTTGGAACGCCGTGTCCAAAGACCTGCAGCGTCCCGATCGCTTCATTCTCGACCTCGACCCCGACCCTGCGCTGCCATGGAAAAGCATGGTGGAAGCCACCGAATTGACCCTGACGGTGCTGGACGAACTGGGCCTCAAGTCGTTCTTGAAAACCAGCGGAGGCAAGGGCATCCACATCGTCGTGCCGCTGACCCCGAAAGCCGACTGGGACGCGGTAAAAAGCTTCAGCCACGCGATTGTCAAACATATCGCCACGCTGTTGCCAGACCGGTTCTCGGCGGTTTCCGGGCCGAAGAATCGAGTCGGGCGGATTTTCATCGACTACTTACGCAACGGCCTTGGCGCGACCACGATCTGCGCCTATGCCGCGCGCAGCCGCGAGGGGCTGCCGGTGTCGGTACCGATTTTTCGCGAAGAAATCAAAGACATCAAGGGCGCCAACGTCTGGAACATCCGCAACTTGCATGAGCGGCTGGGCGAACTGGACGTGGATCCGTGGGCGGATCTGCCTGGAACCAAGCAAACCATCACGGCCCAAATGCGTAAACGCATCGGCCTCAAGTAGCACCACTGCAGGAGAAATGAAATGGATGACTTCCACATCACGCCGACTGAAAACGGTTGGGCATTGAAGAAGCAAGGTTCGGAACGCGCATCGAAGACGGCGACCACCAAGGCCGAAATCGTAAAATTGGCCAGTGAGTTTCTTGAGGGTAAGACCGCCTCGCTGAAGATCCACAAGCAAGACGGTTCGATTCAGGAAGAGCGCACCTACCCTCGCAGCGCCGATCCCCGGAAAACCAAAGGCTAGCGGCGAACGCATTACTCAAAGCTACGAAGGTCAAATGTGGGAGCGGGCTTGCTCGCGAATGCGGTGTGTCAGTCGCCGAATTAATCGACTGATCCATCGCATTCGCGAGCAAGCCCGCTCCCACATTGATCTCTATACATCAGGTAAACCTCAGACTGCTCTGGCTTTTGACCTTGATCTCAGGCACCCGCCAACCACGCTGGCCGAACGCAACCTCACTGCTTCGCGTGTTTGGCCTGCACCTCAGGCATCGCCGAGGAGTGATGGTTGAGGATCTTCCACTGCCCGCCCACCTGCTCGTAGACGAAGGTATAGCGGGCCTGCACATGGCGCACCTGGCCGTTGGCCTCGGTCAGGGTGAAGGTGTAGACGCCGCTGTCCATGGCCACGTTGCTGCCCAGCTGGCGGATCTCGCGGTAGTTGATCTGCCCCACCGGCTTGAGTGCCAGGAAGTGGTCGAAGTAGTCGCCGATCTGCTCGGGCGTAGTGCGCACCTGGTTGGACACGGTGGGTTGCAGCACCGCGCCAGGCGCATACAGGTCCACCACCGACTTGACGTTACCGGTCTGCAGGGCGCTGTTCCAACGGTCGAACAGGCCGGCAATCTCACGGTCTTTCACATTCGTCGGGGCCTGGGCCACTTCACGGTAGACATAGGGGCTCGTGTCGGCAGCCTGGACAAAGGGTACGCTCAAGGCAAACATCAGGGCGAGTGCAGCGGGTTTGAATTGCATGGCGAAACTCCAGGGGTGGTCGGTGAGGCCACTTTGCCAAGCTGCCCGTCCCGTGCCATCGGCCAAGTGGAGGCATTTGCCTATGCCATATGGCAGATAGCGCCCGGGGTGCCTGGCGGGGTCTAATGAGCGTCCTTGCGACCGGAACGCTCACCATGCACAACACGCCTCTAGATCCCGGCAGCGCCTTGGCCATGCGCGCGCATTTTCGTCAATCGCAAAGCCGCACGGCACGCCTGCGGCTCTTGGTGGATACCGGGCAGGAACTGGCCCAATTGCCGCCCCAGGCCATGCGCGAACGCGTGCTTGCCAGGGCTTGCGCATTCCTCGCCATGGACCACGGCCTACTGCAGGAATGGGATGCCGAGGGCTGCGCGAGTGTCACCGCGCGCCATGGCAGCCCCGCGCACATCGCCCGCCTGACTACCCTCGCCGACCGCGACCTGTGTGCGCCACACTGGCACGCGTCGCCGCACAACGTGCTGCAGGTGCCATTGCGAGGCAGTGATGGCCAGGCCTTTGGCGTGCTGGTGCTGGGCAATAGCGTCAGCCTGCGCGCGCCGGAGCATGAAGACAGCGAATCCCTGCAATTGCTCGCCACGCTGCTGGCCGCGCACCTGCAAAACCAGCGTCTGCTGACCACGCTCAAGGCCCGCGACCGCGCGCTGTCCGACCTGGTCAACCGCTTGCTTCGTGCCCAGGAAGATGAACGCAAACGCGTGGCCTACGACCTGCACGACGGCCTGGCGCAGACCCTCGCTGGCTTGCATCAACGCCTGCAAGGGTTCGCCGGTCGCTGCCCCACGCTGCCGGATGCTCTGGCCGCGGATCTGCAGGCGATTCTCAGCCTGGCCCAACACTCTGTGGGTGAAGGCCGGCAACTGATCGCGGGCCTGCGCCCCACGGTGCTCGACGATTTCGGCCTGTTCAAGGCCCTCGACAAAGAAGCCGACCGCCTGCGTGATGCCGGCATCCAGGTGCTGTGGCGCTCGCACTGTGCGGCACGGCTGCCCAGTCCGGTGGAGATCGCTGTGTTCAGGATCGGCCAGGAAGCGATCAATAACGTGCTCAAACATGCGCAGGCAAGCCAGGTAGCGCTGACCCTGGAATTGCGCGACGAGACGGCCATCCTGCAAGTCGATGACAACGGCAAGGGCTTCGCACATGACCCGCACCGGAACGGGGCGGACCATGTGGGCCTTGCCACCATGCAGGAGCGCGCCAGCCTGCTGGGCGGCCGCTTCAGCTGTGTCAGCGTGGTCGGCGGCGGCACCCAGGTGCAGGCCAGCGTGCCTGCCCTTGTGAATGGAGCTGCGCAATGAGCCCCGTGTTACGCCTGGTCCTGGCCGATGACCATGAAGTGACGCGTACCGGTTTCGTCGCGCTGCTCGCCGGTCATCCGCAGTTCGAGGTGGTCGGCCAGGCACGTGACGGCCAGCACGCGGTGCAACTGTGCGAACAGCTGCTGCCGGATATCGTCATCCTCGATATCCGCATGCCGGTGCTCAACGGCCTGGGCGCCGCACGCCTGCTGCAGCAACGCCTGCCGACGGTAAAAGTGGTGATGTTCACCATGGACGACAGCCCCGATCACCTGGAAGCGGCGATGAGCGCCGGGGCGGTCGGCTATTTGCTCAAGGACGCCAGTCGTGACGAGGTGATCCAGGCCCTGCAAACCGTGGCAGCCGGTGGCGAAGCGCTGGACACTACGGTCAGCGCGCGCCTGTTGCGGCGCATGACCGAACGCCATACCAGCGGCGCGGCCCCCAGCGAACACCTCACCCCGCGGGAGCGCCAGGTGCTTGGCCTGGTCGCCAACGGCATGAGCAACCGCGCCATCGGTGAACACCTGGGGATTACCACCGGCACGGCCAAAGCCCATGTGGAGCGGGTGATCGGCAAGCTCGGCGCCGCCGACCGCACCCAGGCCGCCGTGCGCGGCATCGCCCTGGGCCTGGTGGCGCAACCATGAAGCGGCGTTGGGCCGACCTGCCACTGCGCGGCAAGGCGCTGGTGGTTATTTCATTGCCATTGGTGGTGCTGTTGCTGTCCCTGGTACTGATCTACACCACCGAACGCCAGACCGCGCGCGCCGAAGAAGATGTGCGCCGGGTGCTGCGCGTGCAAGGCGATATCCAGGCCGTGCACACCTTGCTCGCGGAAGCGGCGGCCAGTGTGCGCGGTTACCTGCTGACCCGCCGCGAAGACTTCCTGCCCAGTTACCGCAACGCCAGGCCGCAGATTGACGCCGCGCTGTTGCGGCTCGACCGCAACGTGCGCGATCAGCGGGTGCGTGAGCAGCTCAACGCGATAAAGCCGCTGATCGACGCAAAGGCCGACGGGCTTGAAGAGATGCTCAACGACAGCCACGCCAGCGCGCAATCGATCAGCGCCATTCTGATCAGCAACAAACACATCCTCGATGCCTTGCGCCAACACATCAGCACCATGCTGACCCTGGAGGCTTCGTTGCTGGCCGAGCGCAGCACCGCGGCCTACGAGACCCGTCAACGCTTGTTGCTGTCCACCTGGCTGGCGGCGATCTGCGGGCTGTTCGGCGCCATTGTCGCGGTGCTGTTCCTGTCCAAGGGCATTGTCGCGCGGGTGCAGAATGTACAGCGCAATGCGCAACGCCTGGCGCTGGGCCAGCCCTTGCTTGCGCAGCCACCGGAACAGGATGAGATCGGCCAACTGGGCACCCGCCTGGTGGAGGCCGGGTTGCTGCTGGCCGAACGTGAACGCGCGCTGCGCGACAACGAGGAACGCTTGCGGCTGATCATCGACGGGGTCAAGGACTACGGGATCTTCGCCCTCGACACCGCAGGCCATGTCACCAGTTGGAACAACGGTGCCGAACGCATCAAGGGCTATACCGAACAGGAAATCATCGGCCAGCATTTCTCGGTGTTCTACCTGCGCGACGAATGCCCGCAGCACCCGGACATGGCCCTGCGCGAAGCCACCCGCAATGGCGACTACACCGAAGAGGGCTGGCGCTGCCGCAAGGACGGCACGCGCTTCTGGGCCAGCGTGGTGATCACCGCCCAGTACGACGGCACCGGGGCGCTGCGCGGCTTCTCCAAGATCACCCGCGACATTACCGACCGCCGCGCCGCCGAGATTGCCTTGCGCACCGCCCGCGAAGAAGCCGAACGCGCCAGCCGCGCCAAAAGCGAGTTCCTGTCGCGCATGAGTCACGAGCTGCGTACACCGCTCAATTCGATCCTGGGGTTTGCGCAGCTGTTGGAAATGGATGCGCTATCGGGGCAAAAGGCCCACGTCAGGCATATCCTGCGCGCCGGCCAGCATCTGCTGACGTTGATCAACGAGGTGCTGGACATCGCCAAGATCGAAGCGGGAAGCCTGGCGCTGAATATCGCGCCGATCCCGCTGGCGGGCGTGTTGCAAGAGGCGCTGACGCTGGTGTCGCCCATGGCCGCCGACGCGGGTATCCGCATGCAACCCTTGCCGGTGTTGGCGGCGGACACGGGTATCGTTGCCGACCGTCAGCGCCTGACCCAGGTGCTGCTGAACCTGCTGTCCAATGCGATCAAATACAACCGGCGCGAAGGCCAGGTGAGCATCGAGGTCGGTGTCAGCGGGCCACGCTTCGAAGTGTCGGTGTGCGACACCGGCCACGGCATTGCGGCTGATCGCCTGGGACAACTGTTCACGCCGTTCGAGCGCCTGGGCGCCGACCCGAATGTGGAAGGCAGCGGCCTGGGCCTGGCGCTGAGCAAAAGCCTGCTGGAAAACATGCACGGCCGCTTGACCGTGCACAGCCAGGCCGGTGTCGGCTCGCGCTTTACCCTGGAGCTGCCGTTCGTGCGCGTGCCGGGCTCCACGGCTCTCGCCGCGCCCGTCATCGACACCGCGTTGGCGCGCCCTGCCCCCGCCGTTCGCGCCTTCCTGGGCAAGGTGCTGTGCATCGAAGACAACCTTTCCAGCCTGGCGCTGCTCGAAACCCTGCTGCAACGCCGGCCGGGCATAAAGCTGCTGTCGAGCATGCAAGGCCAACTGGGCCTGGACCTGGCCGCCCAGCATAGGCCGCAGTTGATCCTGCTGGATGTTTCGCTGCCGGACATCGATGGCGTGAAGGTACTGCAACGCTTGCGCGACTCGCCGATCACCCGCAAAACCCCGGTACTGATGATCATCGCCGACGCCAGCGACCTCACCCGTCAAGCCTTGCAAGATGCCGGCGCAACGGCGGTCCTGAGCAAGCCTATCAATATCCCGGCGTTTCTTGCCCACCTCGACCAGTATTTTCCGGAGCCTGTGTGAACCTCGACCTGCGCATTCTGATCATCGACGACCAACGCCCGAACCTCGACCTGGTGGAGCAACTGCTGGCGCGCGAAGGGCTGACCAACGTGCTGAGCAGCACCGAGCCGCTGCGCACCCTGGAGCTGTTCAACAGTTTCGAACCGGACCTGGTGATTCTGGACTTGCACATGCCCGAGCTTGACGGCTTCGCGGTGCTGGAACAGCTCAACCGGCGCATCCCCGACGGCGAATACCTGCCGATCCTGGTACTCACCGCCGACGCCACCCGCGACACCCGCCTGCGCGCCCTGGCCCTCGGCGCGCGGGATTTCATCAGCAAGCCTTTGGATGCGCTGGAAACCATGTTGCGGGTGTGGAACCTGCTGGAAACCCGGGCGCTGTACACCACCTTGCGCCGGTTGGTGCCGACGCAGCGGATTGAGCTGTTGCAACGGCGTGAATCAATGGGCAATCTCCACGCCGCCGGGGACACTCCGGCCTAGTTCCCCATCGATCGCACCTCAAGGAAGACCCGCACATGGCGGCTTCGAACAAATGGCTGATGTCGTCGGCCGCGTACTACCTGGATTTCTTCACCATTCCCTTGTTCATCGGCCTCGCGCTCTCGCTGGCTCCCCTTGACCCATGGCAACTGCTCGCCGGCCTCTTGGCCTGGACGCTGGTGGAGTATTCGGCGCACCGCTTTTTGTTCCACTCGCTGTACCGTCGCGAGCACTGGACCCATCACATTGATGTACTGGCCTATATCGGGGTGTCGAGCTGGAAAACCAGCTCCACCTTTGCCGCATTGCTGCTGTTGGCCTGGTGCACCGGCCTGACCTCATTGTTTATCGGCGCAGTCACCGGCTACTTCTATTACATCTCGGTGCACTACGTGATGCACCGTCCCGAGCATTGGGCGTATCCGTACATTCCGGGCCTGGTTGCCAATCACGACCTGCATCATCGCCAAGGTATCGAAAAAAACTTCGGCGTCTCCTCACCGCTGTGGGATCACGTGTTTCGTACCTTCATTCGTACCCCGGCGCGGGTTGAAACAGTGGAGTAAAGGTAACGTAGCCGTCATAAACCAGACGGAAGGCGCCAGACAGGGCTAAAGTTGCGGCGAATGGGGCGGATAACTCCTATGTTGTTTATATCCGTAACATCGTTCAGGGAACGAACTCATGCCGCCGAGTCAATCCAGCCGTACCGCCCTTTCCGCTCATCCACGCTTTCTCTGGTTCGCTTTACTCCCGGTCGTCCCCGCCGTGGCGTGGATACTCGTACAATCCGCCAGCCCCGCCAATCTCGCCGTCTGCGTGCTGCTGGTGCTGGTCGGCCTCGGGGCATGCGCCTTGAATACGCGGGCCCAACGTCAGGCGGTGCTGCACGCCCTGGTGCTGGAAGACCCTTCGATTGCCCAGGCCAGGCAAACCAGCCTGGATTCACGGGCACAGCTCGATGAAGTATTGCTGGGTGCCATGCCGATCTGGGCCAAGCACGTGGAAAGCTCGCGCCAACTGACCGAAGACGCCATTGTGAGCTTGGCCAACCGTTTCACCGGGATTTCCGCGCGGCTGCAAGACACCGTGCACGCCTCGCAGCAAGCCGCCGGCGAGCTGGATGGCCAGGCGGCCGACGGGGCGCTCAAGGTTCTGGCCCGCAGCGACAGCGAGTTGAGCCAGGTGATCGACTCCCTCAAGGCCACTCAATCGAGCCGTGACCAGACCCTGTCCCAAGTGCGCGGCCTTACCGCCTATACCGGTGAGCTGCGCACCATGGCCGCCGATGTGGCGGCCATCGCGGCACAGACCAACTTGCTCGCCCTCAATGCGGCCATCGAGGCGGCGCGGGCCGGTGAAGCCGGTCGCGGGTTCGCAGTGGTGGCCGATGCGGTGCGCAGCCTGTCGAGCAAGTCCAGCGAGACCGGCCAGCAGATGTCAGCCAAGGTCGACATCATCAATAACGCGATTACCCAACTGGTGCAGGCGGCTTCCAGCAGCGCCGACCAGGACAGCCACTCGGTGGCCGCCTCCGAGCAAAGCATCCAGTCGGTGCTCGAGCGTTTTCAGAACATTACCGGTCACCTGGCCGACTCCGCCGACCTGCTCAAGCAGGAAAGCTACGGGATTCGCGACGAGATGACCGAGGTGCTGGTCAACCTGCAGTTCCAGGACCGCGTCAGCCAGATCCTCAGTCACGTGCGCGACAACATGCACGCCCTGCATGAACACCTGCAGCAGGCCAGCCAGTCACCGGATGCGCCGGTGGCGATCGATGCCCGGCAGTGGCTGGCACGCATGGAGTCCACCTACGCCACCGACGAGCAGCGCCGCACCCACCATGGCCAAGCGGCCGCGCAACAGAATTCTCAAGACATAACTTTCTTTTAGGGAGCCCCTCATGGCGAAGAATGTATTAGTGGTCGACGACTCCAGCAGCGTTCGGCAAGTGGTTGGCATTGCCTTGAAAAGCGCCGGCTACGACGTGATCGAGGCCAGCGATGGCAGGGACGCCCTGAACAAGCTCACCGGGCAGAAGGTGCACCTGATCATCAGCGACGTGAACATGCCGAACATGGACGGCATCACCTTCGTCAAGGAGGTCAAGAAGCTGGCCAACTACAAGTTCACCCCGATCATCATGCTGACCACCGAGTCCCAGGAATCGAAGAAAGCCGAAGGCCAGGCCGCCGGTGCCAAGGCCTGGGTGGTCAAGCCGTTCCAGCCGGCGCAGATGCTGGCGGCGGTGTCCAAGCTGATCCTGCCCTGATTGCGGCCAAGGAGTTTTGCATGCCGATCACCCGTGAAACACTCGACGACACCGCCCACGTCGGTATCGACGGCGAACTGACCATCTATACGGTGGCCGAGCTGGCCGCCGCGCTGCTGCCACACATCGGCGCGGCGCCGCGCCTGCAGCTGGACCTGTCCCAGGTCACGGAAATGGACGGCGCCGGCCTGCAATTGCTGGCGGTCATCCAGCGCGAAGCGGGCCATACCGGCACGGCCTTGAGCCTGGCCGGCCAGAGCCAGGCGGTCGCGCAAGCTTTGCAATTGTGTCGCAACGGTGCCTTTTAGCCCGCGTCACAGCCCGTTCAACGATCGACAAGGAAGGTCCAGGTGAGCATCAATCTCGATCAGGCACAGCAGACATTTATCGTCGAGGCGCGCGAACTGCTGCAGGCCATGGAGCAATCCCTGCTGCAACTGGAGAGCGAGCCCGGCGATGAAGATGCCATCGGTGCGATATTCCGCGCCGCGCACACCATCAAGGGCTCCGCCGGGCTGTTCGGCCTGGCGCCGATCGTGGGCTTTACCCATATCGTCGAAGACGTGCTCGACCGCCTGCGCGACGGCAGTGTGGCGGTGGACGCCGCCTTGATCGCGCTGCTGCTCAAGTGCGGCGACCACATGCTCGAACTGGTTGACGTAGTCGCCAGCCGCGGTGAGGCCCTGACACCCGCCGCGCTGGAGCGCGGTGAGGCGTTGCGCGAGGCGCTGAGTGCCTATCAGCCGATGCACACCGCCACCGCCAACGTCGAAATCGCCGTGGTGGACGACGACACGGCGGCCGACGTGCTCTGGCATATTTCCCTGCGCTTCGGCGTGGACGTCTTTCGCAACGGCATGGACCCGCTGTCCTTTCTGCGTTACCTCGACACCCTGGGCACGCTGTTGCAGGTCACCACCTTGACCGACGGCATTCCCGCCGTGGACAGCTGGGACCCGGAAAGCTGCTACCTGGGGTTCGAGATTGACCTGCGCTCGACGGCCAGCCACGCCACCCTCAACGAAGTGTTCGACTTTGTGCGTGACGACTGTGAAGTGGACATCAGCGCCGTCGACGAAGCCTGCGACAGCACTGCCTGCCCCGCGACCGAGCTGGTCGCCCAGCCCGAATACGCCCCGCCCGCGCCGCAACGCGTGGCCGCGACCAGTGAGAAGCCTCGGGACGGCAACTACGTGAGGGTCAATGCCGACAAGCTCGACGAGCTGATCAACCTGGTCGGTGAGCTGGTGATCGCCAGCGCTGGTGCGAGTCTGCTGGCGCGGTCGTGCAACAACGACCCGCTGCAGGAAGCCACTTCGACCGTATCGGGGCTGGTGGAAGAGATTCTCGATGGCGCGCTGCACCTGCGCATGATCCCCATCGGCGACACGTTCAACCGCTTTCGCCGCGTGGTGCGCGATGTCAGCCAGGAACTGGGCAAGGACATCGACCTGATCATCAGCGGCGCGGAAACCGAACTGGACAAGACCGTGGTGGAGAAAATCGGCGACCCGCTGATGCACCTGCTACGCAACGCCATGGACCACGGCATCGAAAACGCCGAAGCACGGCTGGCCGCCGGCAAGTCCGCCAAGGGGCACCTGAGCCTGAATGCCTACCACGACTCGGGCAGCATCGTCATCGAAATCGCCGATGACGGCGCCGGGCTCAACCGCGAACGTATCCTGGAAAAAGCCCAGGAACGCGGGCTGGTCGCCAGTGGTGCGGTGCTCACCGACCAGGAAATCTACAACCTGATTTTCGAAGCCGGTTTCTCCACGGCCGAGACGGTGACCAACCTCTCCGGGCGCGGCGTCGGCATGGATGTGGTCAAGCGCAATATCACCCTGTTGCGCGGCACCGTCGACCTCGACAGCCACCCGGGCCAGGGCACCGTGGTACGCATCCGCCTGCCGCTGACCCTGGCGATCATCAATGGCTTTTTGGTGGGCATCGACCAGTCCACCTACGTGATTCCCCTGGACATGGTCCAGGAATGCATCGAGCTGGATGAACGCCAGCGCCAATCCAGCCGCAACCAGGGCTACCTCGACCTGCGCGGCGAAGTGCTGCCACTGGTGCACCTGCGTGACCACTTCAGCCACGAAGGCCTGGCGGCCCGCCGCCAGAATGTAGTGGTGGTGCGCTACGCCGAGCACAAGGCCGGGCTGGTGGTGGATGAGCTGCTCGGCGAGTTCCAGACCGTGATCAAACCCTTGGGCAAGCTGTTCGGCGCGCTGCGCGGCATCAGCGGCTCGACCATCCTAGGCAGCGGCGCGGTGGCGCTGATTCTGGATATACCGGCACTGCTCAATCAAATCGTACAACAAGAAGCCCGCACGCCCCTGGCGCCTCAATCGCCCCCGGTCGTCGTTCGCTGACGTATTTGCTTTCCATGGAGATTCCCTGATGAAATGGTTCTACGATCTTAAAATTTCCACCAAGCTGATCAGCTCATTCCTGGTGGTCCTGGCGTTGACGGCGGTCATGGGCGTGTTCGCCATCGCACAGCTCGGCGCCGTCAACAATGCGGCGCAGGAGATCAGGGGCAACTGGATGCCGTCGATGCGCGCGGCGGCCGGCATGCGTTTTTTTGCCGCCAACTATCGTTTGAAGGAAAACCGCAACATCAGCACCGAGGTCGCCGAGGAAAAAGCCCAGGCCGAGCGCGAAGCCGCCGAGGCCCGCCAGCAGTTCGAAACCCGGCTGGGCACCTACGAGCAGATGCTGTCGAACGACGAAGACCGTCAGCTTTTGGCCGGCGTGAAGAGCGCCTGGAGCGCTTACCTGGCGTCCAGCCAGCAACTGTTCGAGCTGTCCCGCCAGAATCAGGAAGCCCAGGCGCGCGGCGTGCTGCGCGGCGACTCCAAGGTGCACTTCGATGAGCTGACCAGCCGCCTGCAAAAAATGGTCGAGCTCAATGACGCCGGCGCCACCGTGGCCGGTGACAAGGGTGCGGCGCTGTATGACAGTTCACGCCTGTTGATCATCGTGGTACTGGGCGCGGCGCTGCTGATCGGCCTGGGCCTGGCCCTGTTCATTGCGCGGATCATTTCCCGCCCGCTGCGATTGGCCGCGACCGCCGCCGAGCAATTGGCCGAAGGCAACCTCAACACCCCTATCGCGCCAGGCTCGAAGGACGAAACCGGCATGGTGCTCAATGCCATGCGCAATATGGTCGGCAAACTCGCGCTGATCATCGGCGAAGTGCGCAACGCCGCCGACAACCTGGCCAGCGCCTCGGAGCAAGTCAGCGCCACCGCGCAGTCGATGAGCCAGGCCACCAGTGAGCAGGCCGCCAGCGTCGAGGAAACCAGCGCGTCGGTGGAGCAGATGAGCGCCAGCATCAACCAGAACACCGAGAACGCCAAGGTCACCGATGGCATGGCCAGCAAGGCCGCCAAGGAAGCCACCGACGGCGGCGAGTCGGTGCAGCAGACCGTGGTGGCGATGAAGAAAATCGCCCAGCGCATCAGCATCATCGATGACATTGCCTACCAGACCAACCTGCTCGCGCTCAACGCCGCGATCGAGGCCGCACGGGCCGGCGAGCACGGCAAAGGCTTCGCCGTGGTGGCCGCCGAAGTGCGCAAACTGGCGGAGCGCAGCCAGGTCGCCGCGCAGGAAATCGGCGAGTTGTCGTCCAGCAGCGTGGACATGGCCGAGAAGGCCGGCAAGTTGCTCGACGAAATGGTGCCATCAATCAACAAGACCTCCGACCTGGTGCAGGAAATCAGCGCCGCGTCCGAGGAACAGGCCGCCGGTGTCGCGCAGATCAACACGGCCATGACCCAGCTCAACCAGGTGACCCAGCAGAACGCCTCCAGCAGCGAGGAGCTGGCCGCCACCGCCGAAGAAATGAGCAGCCAGGCCGAGCAACTGCAACAAGCGATGAGCTTCTTCGTACTCGACTCCGCTCCCAGGGCCGCGGTTAACAGCAGCATGGAAAACCCGGGCAGCAAGCCAAACCGCCAACCACCGCGCCCTGCACCGCAGCCAGCGCGCAAGGCGTTTGCCTACAACATGGCCAGCGCGCCGGACGAATCGGAATTCACCCGTTTCTGATGTTGAACATCAATGCGGGCTTACAGGGAGAATGACATGGGTGCACTGATGACTACCCGGCATACCGCGTTGGCGGCCGATGAGGATGCGCAATACCTGACTTTCATGCTCGGGGGCGAGATGTTCGCCATCGGCATCCTGGGCATCAAGGAAATTATCGAATACGGCAGCCTGACCGTGGTGCCGATGATGCCCGCGTTCGTGCGCGGCGTGATCAACCTGCGCGGCGCCGTGGTACCGGTGGTGGACCTCTCGGCGCGTTTCGGCCGGGCGAACTCGCCGATTACCCGGCGCTCCTGCGTGATCATCATCGAAGCAAGCAGCGAAGACAGCCGGCCCCAGGACATCGGGCTGTTGGTGGACACGGTTTCGGCCGTGCAGGAGATCCCGGCGGCGCAGATCGAGCCCCCGCCCAGCTTCGGCGCGCGGATTCGCGCCGACTTCATCGGCGGGATGGCCAAGGTCGACGGCAAGTTCGTGATTGTGCTGGAGGTGGCGAAAGTACTGTCCATCGATGAAATGTCCAGCCTGGCCGACAGCGCCCAGGCGCCGACACTCGACCTCGACCCACGTTGAGGCCCGACCATGTCAGACGCCGCTGCACTCGATGACCGTGAGTTCGGTCAATTCCAATCCTGGCTGTACCGCGCGGCCGGCATCAACCTGTCGCCGGCCAAGAAAGCCCTGGTGGCCGGGCGCCTGTCCAAGCGCCTCAAGCACTATGAGCTGGACAGCTATGGGGACTATTTCAAGCTGATCATGAGCGACCAGCGCCAGGGCGAGCTGCAGGTCGCGCTGGACCTGCTGACCACCAATGAAACCTACTTTTTCCGCGAGCCCAAGCACTTCGACTTCCTGCGCCAGCAGGTATTGCCCAAGGCCGCACCGGGCAAAGTGTTTCGCGTATGGAGCGCGGCCAGCTCCTCGGGCGAAGAACCCTACAGCCTGGCGATGACCCTGGCCGAGAGCCTGGGCACCACGCCCTGGGAAGTGGTCGGCTCGGACATCAGCACCCAGGTGCTGGCCAAGGCGCGCAACGGGCATTACTCCATGGAGCGCACCGGCACCCTGCCCCAGCCGCTGCTGACCAAGTATTGCCTCAAGGGCATCGGCCGCCAGGAAGGCACGTTCCTGATCGACAAGACCTTGCGCAACCGCGTCAGCTTCGTGCAGGTCAACCTGAACGAGCCGTTGCCCGCGCTCGGCGAGTTCGATGTGATCTTCCTGCGCAACGTGATGATCTATTTCGACCAACAGACCAAGCGCCAGGTGGTCGCCCGTTTGTTGCCCCTGCTCAAGCCCGGCGGCTATTTCATCATCAGTCACTCGGAAAGCCTCAACGGGGTGAATGACACCTTGAAGCTGGTGGCGCCGTCGATCTACCACAAGCCATGAAAAAGCCTCTCGGTGCGACCGAAGTAGTGTTGGCGCCTGGCCAGGTCAGTTTCGCCACGCGGCCGACGCGCCTGCGTACCCTGCTCGGCTCCTGCGTGGCGTTCACCTTCTGGCACCCGCAACGGCTGATCGGCGGCATGTGCCACTTCATGCTGCCGGCGCGCTTGCGCAGCAATCAACCGCTGGATGGCAAATACGGCGACGAAGCGCTGGAGCTGCTGCTGCGGCATACGCGCGTGCATGGCACGCGACCGCAGGATTACCAGGTGAAGGCGTTCGGCGGTGGCCAGATGTTCCCCGCTGAGCAGCACCAGAATGTAGCCAGCTTGAATATCCGCGCAGCGCTGGCCCTTGCCGAGCACCACCATTTGCACCTGGCGGCCCAGGACATGGGCAGCACCGGCTATCGCACTATTGTGTTCGACCTGTGGAACGGCAACGTCTGGGTCCGGCATCAACCAATGGGAATACTTGAAAACAATGCCTTCGAAAAAAATCAGTGTATTGCTGGTCGATGACTCGGCCGTGGTGCGCCAGGTGCTGCTGGCGATCTTCAACGACACGCCGGACATCCACGTGATGGGCGCGGCTTCCGACCCGATTTTCGCCATGGAAAAACTCGCCCGCGAGTGGCCGGACGTGATCGTGCTGGACGTAGAAATGCCGCGCATGGACGGCATCACCTTTCTGCGCAAAATCATGAGTGAGCGGCCGACACCGGTGGTGATCTGCTCCTCTCTGACCCAGAAAGGCGCGGAGACCTCGCTGCAGGCGCTGTCGGCCGGCGCGGTGGAGATCATCACCAAGCCCACCACCGGGTTGAAGAACTTCCTGATCGAGTCGGCGGCCGAGCTGGTCGCGGCGATCCGCGCCGCCGCCCATTCCAACGTGAAGAACCTGGGCAAGCGCAGTGCGCGACCGGTCCCCGCGCCTGCGCCGGCGGGCAAGCTCAGCGCCGATGCGATCCTGCCCGCCGCCAACGGCCAGGCCATGGCCCAGACCACCGAACGTATCGTCGCCATCGGTACGTCCACCGGCGGCACCCAGGCGCTGGAAGCGGTGCTGACCGCGCTGCCAAGGGTGTGCCCGGGCATGGTGATCGTGCAGCACATGCCGGAGAAATTCACCGCGTCCTTTGCCGAACGCCTCAACAGCGTGTGCCAGATCGAGGTGCGCGAGGCCCGCAACAACGACCGCATACTCCCCGGCCTGGCCCTGATCGCCCCCGGCGGCAAGCACTTGATGGTGACGCGAAGCGGCGCCTTTTATCACGCACAGGTCATCGACGGGCCGCTGGTCAACCGCCACCGCCCCTCGGTGGATGTGCTGTTTCGCTCGGTCGCCAAGTTTGCCGGCAAGAACGCCACCGGCATCATCATGACCGGCATGGGCGACGACGGCGCCAGGGGCCTCAAAGAAATGCTCGATGCCGGTGCGGCCACCGTGGCCCAGGACGAGGCCAGTTGCGTGGTGTTCGGCATGCCCAAGGAAGCCATCAAGCTCAATGCCGCCCAGCGCATCATGGCGCTGCAGGATATTCACCAGGCGATCCTGCATAAGTGAGAAACGCACCACTGTTGCAACCGATAACAGTCCTTTGTTATCACGCCCATTGATAGCCCCCTAACGAACCCCCCAGGCTAGAGGGCTAATCCCGCGCTTATATCATTCCGAATGATAGTTACCTTTGCTTCATTCGATTCGTGACATAGCACATCGCCGCGCATGATCCGCCCATCTCAAATACATTGGCGGATGCACCTCATGGAACAGTCATTCAACTATTTGCGCTTACCCCTGGCGATTCTGGCCGTGGCGGTGATGAGCGCATGCGGCAAGGCCCCGGACCAGGCGGCCGCCATGCCGGCGCCCAAGGTCAGCGTGGCCAAGGTGCTGGAACAACCGGTCAACGAGTGGGATGAATTCACCGGTCGCCTGGAGGCCCCGGAGACTGTGCAGATCCGCCCACGGGTTTCCGGCCAGATTGACCAAGTCGCTTTTACCGAAGGCGCTTTGGTCAAGAAAGGCGACCTGCTGTTCCAGATCGACCCACGTCCTTTCCAGGCCGAAGTGCGCCGCCTTGAAGCCCAGCTTGCCCAAACCAAGGCCGCCGCCAGCCGCAGCGATAACGAAGCGCAACGTGGCGAACGCCTGCGCCAGAGCAATGCGATTTCCGCTGAACTGGCCGACTCGCGCACCACCGCCGCCCAGGAAGCCCGCGCCGCCGTCGCCGGGATCCAGGCGCAGTTGGACCTGGCCAAGCTGAACCTGAGCTTCACCCGCGTGACCTCGCCGATCAGCGGCCGCGTCAGCCGTGCCGAAATCACCGCGGGCAACCTGGTGACCGCCGATGTCACTGCCTTGACCAGCGTGGTCTCCACCGACAAGGTCTACGCCTACTTCGACGCCGATGAGCGCGTGTTCCTCAAGTACACCGAACTGGCCCGCCAAGGCCGTCGCGGTGCAACCACACCGGTGTACCTGGGCCTGTCCAACGAAAGTGGCAACCCGCACTTGGGCCAGATGAACTTCATCGACAACCAGGTCAACCCGGCCACCGGCACCATCCGTGGCCGCGCCGTGTTCGACAACAGCAAGGGCGAATACACCCCGGGCCTGTACGCACGCCTGAAGCTGGTCGGCAGCGGCACCTACTCCGCCGTGCTGATCAACGATGAAGCCGTCGGCACCGACCTGGGCAAGAAATTCGTGCTGGTGATGGACGGCGACAAGCCGGCCTATCGCTCGGTGGAACTGGGGCCGAAGATCGAAGGTTTGCGCATCGTGCGCAGCGGCCTTACCAAGGACGACACCGTGATCGTCAAGGGCCTGCAGCGTGCGCGTCCAGGCTCGCCGGTCGCTCCGGAAACCATCCCGATGGCCAGCAAGGAAACCCTCGCCGCCTTGGCCCAACAACGACAAGCGCTTGAAGCGAGCAACCTGGAACAGGTGGCGCCGGAAAAAGCCGCGCCCAAACTGGCCAGCAGCGCGACTCCACGCGGTTAAGGGATACGACTCAAGATGAATTTTTCCAAGTTCTTCATTTCGCGGCCGATCTTCGCAGCGGTGCTGTCGCTGCTGATCCTGATCGCCGGCGCGATTTCGCTGTTCCAGTTGCCGATCAGTGAATACCCGGAAGTGGTGCCGCCGACCGTCGTGGTCCGCGCCAACTTCCCGGGCGCCAACCCCAAGGTCATCGGCGAAACCGTGGCCGCACCGCTAGAGCAGGCGATCACCGGCGTCGAGAACATGCTGTACATGTCCTCGCAGTCGACCGCCGACGGCAAGCTGACCCTGACCATCACCTTCGCCCTGGGCACCGACCTGGACAACGCGCAGGTACAGGTACAGAACCGTGTCACCCGCACGCAGCCAAAACTGCCCGAGGAAGTGACGCGCATCGGTATCACCGTGGACAAGGCCTCCCCTGACCTGACCATGGTGGTGCACTTGACCTCGCCGGATCAGCGCTATGACATGCTGTACCTGTCCAACTACGCGATCCTTAACATCAAGGATGAGTTGGCGCGGCTCGGCGGCGTCGGCGATGTGCAGTTGTTCGGCATGGGCGATTACTCCCTGCGCGTCTGGCTGGACCCGAACAAGACCGCTTCGCGCAACCTGACCGCGACCGATGTGGTCACGGCGATCCGTGAGCAGAACCGCCAGGTGGCGGCTGGTGCATTGGGTGCGCAGCCCGCACCGAGCGACACCAGCTTCCAGTTGTCGGTCAATACCCAGGGGCGCCTGGTCACCGAGGAAGAGTTCGAGAACATTGTGATTCGCGCCGGCGCCAACGGTGAGATCACCCGCCTCAAGGACATCGCCCGCGTCGAGCTGGGCTCCAGCCAATACGCGCTGCGCTCGCTGATCGACAACCAGCCAGCCGTCGCGATTCCGATTTTCCAACGCCCAGGCTCCAACGCTATCGACATCTCCAACGATGTGCGCAGCAAGATGGCCGAGCTGAAAAAAGGCTTTCCGGCGGGCATGGATTACCGTATCGCCTATGACCCGACGATCTTTGTGCGCGGCTCCATCGAAGCGGTAGTGCACACCCTGTTCGAAGCGCTGATCCTCGTGGTGCTGGTGGTGATCCTGTTCCTGCAGACCTGGCGCGCCTCGATCATCCCGTTGGTGGCGGTGCCGGTGTCGTTGATTGGTACGTTCGCGGTGATGCACCTGTTCGGATTCTCGCTCAACGCCCTGTCATTGTTCGGCTTGGTACTGGCCATCGGCATCGTGGTGGACGACGCCATCGTGGTGGTGGAGAACGTCGAACGTAATATCGAGCTGGGCCTGGAGCCGTTCCCAGCGACTGAAAAAGCCATGAGTGAAGTCACCGGGCCGATCATCGCCACGGCGCTGGTGCTGTGCGCGGTGTTCATTCCAGCCGCCTTTATCAGTGGCTTGACCGGACAGTTCTACAAACAGTTCGCCTTGACCATTGCGATCTCGACGGTGATCTCGGCCTTCAACTCGCTGACCCTGTCCCCTGCCCTGGCTGCCGTGTTGCTGCGCGCTCACGACGCACCGAAGGATCGCTTCTCGCGGTTTCTCGACAAAATCTTCGGCGGCTGGTTGTTCCGCCCCTTCAACCGCTTTTTCGAAAAAGCCAGCCATGGCTACGTGGGTACCGTGCGCCGAGTGATTCGCGGCAGTGGCATTGCTCTGTTCGTGTACGCCGGCTTGATGGTGCTGACCTTCTTCGGGTTTGCCCACACCCCGACCGGTTTCGTACCGGCCCAGGACAAGCAATATCTGGTGGCCTTCGCGCAATTGCCCGATGCCGCGAGCCTGGACCGCACCGAAAACGTGATGAAGCGCATGTCCGACATCGCGCTGAAACAGCCCGGCGTGGAAAGCGCGATTGCCTTCCCTGGCCTGTCGATCAACGGTTTCACCAACAGCCCCAACAGCGGCATCGTGTTCGTGACCTTGAAGCCCTTCGATGAGCGCAAAGACGCGAGCATGTCCGCCGGTGCGATTGCCGGTGCGCTGAACGGCCAGTACAGCAACATCGAAGAAGCCTACATGGCGATCTTCCCACCGCCGCCGGTACAGGGCCTGGGCACCATTGGTGGCTTCCGCCTGCAGATCGAAGACCGTGGCAACCTCGGCTATGACGAGTTGTACAAAGAAGTGCAGAACGTCATCACCAAGAGCCGCGGCGTGCCGGAGCTGTTTGGGCTGTTCACCAGCTACACGGTCAACGTGCCCCAGGTCGATGCCGCCATCGACCGTGAAAAGGCCAAGACCCACGGCGTGGCGATCAGCGACATCTTCGACACCCTGCAGGTCTACCTGGGCTCGTTGTATGCCAACGACTTCAACCGCTTCGGGCGCACCTACCAGGTCAACGTGCAGGCCGAGCAGCAGTTCCGCCAGGACTCCGACCAGATCGGCCAACTGAAGGTGCGCAACAACAAAGGCGAGATGATCCCGTTGGCGACCTTCATCAAGGTCAGCGACACCTCGGGTCCCGACCGCGTGATGCACTACAACGGCTTTATCACCGCTGAGATCAACGGCAACGCCGCACCGGGCTACAGCTCCGGCCAGGCCCAGGCCGCGATCGAAAAACTGTTGAAGGATGAACTGCCCAACGGCATGACCTACGAGTGGACCGACCTGACCTATCAGCAAATCCTCTCGGGCAACACCGCGCTGTTCGTGTTCCCGCTCTGTGTGCTGCTGGCGTTCCTGGTACTGGCCGCCCAATACGAAAGCTGGAGCCTGCCGCTGGCGGTGATCCTGATCGTACCGATGACGCTGCTGTCGGCGATTACCGGGGTGATCATCTCAGGCGGCGACAACAACATCTTCACCCAGATCGGCCTGATCGTACTGGTGGGCCTGGCGTGCAAGAACGCGATTCTGATCGTCGAGTTCGCCAAGGACAAACAGGCGGAAGGCCTCGACCCGCTCGCGGCGGTACTGGAAGCCTGCCGTCTGCGTCTGCGGCCGATCCTGATGACTTCGTTCGCGTTCATCATGGGGGTGGTGCCACTGGTGTTGTCCAGCGGTGCGGGTGCCGAGATGCGCCATGCCATGGGCGTGGCGGTGTTCTCCGGGATGATCGGTGTGACCTTCTTCGGCCTGTTGCTGACACCGGTGTTCTACGTATTGATCCGTCGCTATGTGGAGCGCCAGGAAGCGCGCAAAGCGGCCAAGGCCTTGAAGCTGGAGACACAGCAATGAGTGTGAACCTGTTTTTGCCGAGCTTGCTGGTCCTGGCGCTGAGCGCCTGTGCCGTGGGCCCGGACTATAAAACCCAAACCCCGGAGGCGGCGAATATCACCGCCGCCGCGGATGCCAAGCAATACGATCACGCCAGGTTCGAAGGCATCTGGTGGCAGCAGTTCGAGGACCCTACCCTCAACCAGTTGGTGACTCAGTCACTGCAGGGTAACCGTGATCTGCGTGTAGCCTTTGCCCGTCTGCGGGCAGCCCGTGCGATTCGCGATGACGCCAGCAACGACGTCATGCCGACCATCACCAGCCGTGTCAGCAGTGACCAGGGCAAGGGCCAGATCCCCGGCCAGACCACCCGCCGCGTCAAGACCGAGCGTTACGACCTCGGCCTGGACATGGCGTGGGAACTGGACCTGTTCGGCCGCATCCAGCGCAACCTGGAAGCGACCGACGCCGATCAGCAGGCCGCCGAAGCGGACTTGTACCAGTTGCAAGTGACCATGATCGCGGAGCTGGTGGACGCCTACGGTCAACTGCGCGGCGCGCAACTGCGTGAACGCATTGCCTTGGACAACCTGAAGAACCAGCAGGACTCACGCACTATTACCGAAAGCCTGCGCGATGCCGGCGTGGGCGACCAACTCGACGTGGAGCGCGCCAACGCACGCCTCGCCGCGGTGGAAGCCAGCGTGCCGCAACTGCAAGCCGAACAAGTGCGCGAGCGCAACCGCATCGCCACCCTCCTCGGCCAGCGTCCCGACAAGCTCAGCGTAGACCTGAGCCCCAAGGACCTGCCGGCCATCGCCAAGGCCTTGCCGATCGGTGATCCGGGACAACTGCTGCAACGTCGCCCGGACATCCTCAGCGCCGAACGCAAACTGGCGGCCGCCACCGCGCGCATCGGCGTGGCCAAGGCTGACTTGTTCCCTCGGGTCAGCCTCAGCGGCTTCCTCGGCTTTACCGCCGGGCGTGGCTCGCAAATCGGCTCGTCCGCCGCCAACGCCTGGGCCCTTGGCCCGAGCATCACCTGGGCAGCATTCGACCTGGGCAGCGTGCGCGCGCGTTTGCGCGGCGCGGACGCCGAGGCGGATGGCGCCCTGGCAACCTACGAGCAGCAGGTGCTGCTGGCCCTGGAAGAATCCGAAAACGCCTTCAGCGACTATGGCAAGCGCCAGCAACGCCTGGTTTCGCTGATCCGCCAAAGCGAATCCAGCCGCGCCGCCGCCGACCTGGCCGCGATCCGCTACCGCGAAGGCACCGTGGACTTCCTGGTGCTGCTGGACGCCCAGCGCGAACGCCTGGCCGCCGAGGATTCCCAGGCCCAGGCCGAAGTGGATCTGTATCGCGGGATTGTCGCGATCTACAAAGCGTTGGGAGGCGGCTGGCAGCCGGACACGGTTGTGGCCACCGCCAAGTGAAGTAAAGAGCTCCTTTGGTTGGTCGCATCCAGCCAATTTTTAGCCCCGTGAGCCATTCGGTCATGGGGCTTTTTTTGGCCTGGTGCTTTATTGGGATGATGGTTCGGAAGTTACCTGCAAGTTATTCAGGCATATCTGTCAGAGGGATCTGAAACTGCTTTGGGGCGCTTATGTTGGGATGCGGGGCGTCGATAACGGGGGTGTAGTTCTTACTCTAGGCAGGAGACGGATATGAGTATGCAAAACAGAACCACTGCGACCACATTATCGAAGCAAGCCGATGCGCCCGTGATCAGAAATCCAACGAAGGTGACGAATAGAAATGGAACGTGCAAACCAGGCAATCAATGCGTTGGCCCATTTTACCAATGATTCGAAACATACCTTGTTGATAGACGAGGACGTATAGGCGCACCACTAAAAATGTAACCTTTGGTTGATAGAGGATTTCACTATGGCCATTTTGTTAACTGCAGAGCAAATGAGACATACCAAGGCATCCAACCCGTTTCAGATAAAAAATCCGGAGCAGGTCGTTAATAGATTCACTATAACGGAAGAGTCGAAAGCCTCGGAGACATTAAAGCTCCACAAACAGGATTCGATTGATGATCTGAAAATTTTTCTGAAAGATTATGACATGACGTCAATCACCACCAACGAACTTAAAAAAGTCGGCAGCCGGCTTTACAATAGCGGCGTGATTGATGGCGAGGCTTTTCATATGTTCATATCGGGCCTTGGCGCTTTTGACGCTAACGGCCAGCAAGCTGAAACCGACGTAAAATACAATGCCATCGCCCTGTTTAATGAAAAACTGGATGACTATCTTTCGTTTGTTGAAAACCGTCCGGATGTAAAACATTCACAAGGCATTCCTGAATATATCCGGGGAATGTTTTCTGCCAATCGTGCAATTAATGCCCTCGCGTTTTTCGTCAATTCCAACCGGGACGATTTTACAATAGACGAGCGCGTCTAAACTCAGCGCTTTCTTTGCAGGGTGCCAGCGTCGCCGCCGACACCCTGTTCTCTTAGAAGCTATCGGCCATACCTTACCGTTCCCCAATACGACTTGGAAACTGCTTCGCGGTTATCCAGCATCACTCGATAGGTACCCAATGGGCCAAGCCAGGAAGCGTAGGCTGATAATGGATTACCAGCCACTGTTTGCCAGGAACCGCCCCGCTGCTGCTGAATGTAAATCTGCGGAGCTCTCCCTCCGCCTGCGGCGGACACCATTGCTTCGATATTCGCATTAGAGCAACCGTTAGCACCGGTAACAGTGAATGGACCGAGGGCCACCGCTTCCGACTCGGGCTGGACTATTCCGCTATAGTTATCAGTAATATTTAAGCATAAAGCGGACACTTCAGTAGAGAGCAATACAGAGACCAACAAAGACAATGCAGAAAGGCTTCTCATGATTTTCACCGTAAGTGTTAAACAATTAAAGATTTTTCCACTACGCATCAGCTGTTTTTTATTTTTCCATAGGCCGCCCTCGACTTAATCGCGCACATCTGCCGTTCGCAGAAATAAGCCGACCATGAATCGAAACGTTCAGTGAAATTGAAATGAATCGTGCTGCTGACTATGCACGAATTATTATGCGAGATAAGCAGGCCGCTTCCGAAAAACGTGAAGGAGCGTTCTGTAGTACGCAAGCAGAACCCAGGATGTTATTTCCTAATGCCGCACATCTATGCGTTTACAGCCGACTTGTTTCATTCAAAATCAAACTCCGATAATGCCCCGGATTCGACCCGCTCCACTTACGAAACGCCTTATAAAACGAACTCGTATCGGCAAACCCCAGCCGCTCGGCAATTTCGGCAAAGCTGATGTGCGCTTCCGCCAGCCAGACAATCGCCAACTCCTTGCGCACGCTGTCCTTGAGGCCCTGATAGGTCTGCCCCTCTTCCGCCAGGCGGCGGCGCAGGGTCGAGGCGGAGATGCACAGGCTGGTGGCGAGGCCTTCGGTTTCCGGCCAGGTGTCGGGGGGCATTTGGCGCAGGTCGTGTTTGATGCGGGTGGCCAGGCTGTCGGGGTCGCGGTATTTGACCAGGATGTTGGCCGGCGCGTGGGCCAGGAAGCGTTTGAGTTCTTCGGCGCTGCGCTTGATCGGCAAGTCCAGGCAGTCGGCGGAAAAGATCATGCGGGTACGCGGGCGGTCGAAGCGCAGGTTGTCGGAGAACATCACTTGGTAATCGTCGCAGAAGTCCGGTCTCGGGCAGCGCAGTTCGATGGCCAGGATCGGAATGCGTCGCCCGGCCAGCCAACAGGCCACGCCGTGGACGATCATCCAGTAGGTAAAGTAGGTGAAGGCGCGGCGGGGTTCGGACTCGGGCTCAAGCAATACGATTTCGGCCAGGCTCTGTTGGCGCATTAGTTGCGCGGGCAGTTGCTCAAGCATCAGCGACAGAAACCCCAGGCCGGTTTCCAGGCCGGTGGCGAGGGTCGGTTGCGCCATGGCCGCGCGGCAGAAAAACGCCAGGCTGCCTGACTTGAGCTTGCGTGGGTCCATGCCGAAGAACTCGTCATCCGTGCGCCGCGCCAGCAGGCGCCACAGGCGCGCGTAGTGGGTGGCCGGCACGCGCGCGGTGGGTTCGGTCAACCGTTGGGGATCGATACCGGCCTTGTGCAGCACTTCGGCACTGGCTGCACCGGGCGCGCAGCTTTGCAACAAGGCTTCGCGCACGAGGTGGATGGAGATGGTGTCTTTGTCCGGCATGGGTGCTATGCGTGCCCTGTGTCGCGGGAAATGCCGCCATCTTAGGCAGTCATGCGGCAAAAGAGTAGGCGTTGCGCGATTGCCCGCCGTTCAGCCTGCGTTCAGCTAAAGTCAATATTTCTCGTTTGGCAATGAGTATCATTATGTTACAACTTAGCACCCTATCTAGTTCTGCTGCGGTGCCGAATGCTCGTTCCTTTTCTCATCATGCTGCGCGAAGGCATTGAAGCCGCATTGATCGTCGGCATTATCGCCAGCTACCTGCAGCAGACCGGCCGCGGCCAGTGGATGCCGGCGGTGTGGATCGGCGTATTTCTCGCGGCCGCGCTGGCTTTGCTGGTGGGTGGTGGCCTTGAGTTGGTCAGCGCCGAATTTCCGCAAAAACAGCAGGAGCTGTTCGAGGGCATCGTCGGCCTGGTCGCGGTGGGCATCCTCAGTTCGATGGTGTTTTGGATGCGCAAAGTAGCGCGGTCCATCAAGCATTCCCTGCACCAATCCCTGGACCACGCCCTGGCCGGTTCCAGGCACCAGGTCACCGCGCTGATCCTGATGGTGTTTTTCGCCGTGGCCCGCGAGGGCCTGGAGACCGTGTTTTTCCTGCTGGCGGTGTTCCAGCAGAGCGAAGGCCCGGGCGCACCGATGGGCGCCCTGCTCGGCCTGGTCCTGGCAATCATCGTCGGCTGGCTGATTTACACCGGCAGCATGCGGTTGAACCTGAGTGCGTTTTTCCGCTGGACCGGCCTGTTCATCCTTGTAGTGGCCGCCGGCATCCTGGCCAATTCGGTGCAGGCGCTGCACGAAGCCGGGGTGTGGAACCACTGGCAAACCGTGCTGTTCGACTTCAGCGCCATGTTGCCCATGGACAGCCCGCTGGGCTCGGTGCTGGCCGGCATGTTCGGGTATCAGGAAGCCCCCACCCTCAGCACACTCGGCGCCTACCTGATTTACCTGGTGGTGGCCCTGGTGATGTTCTTCCTGCCCGCCGCACCGCCCAAGCCTGGCGCCACGCCCTCTTCCGTTTCCACTCAGTAAGGACCGCCCCTTGTCCAACCCAACTCCTCAACCGGCGCCACCGCCCCGCGCTCTGCGCTGGGCCGTGGCGGGCTCGGTGGTCGTGATGATCGCCGCCGGCGGCCTGTTCTATTACGCCTCGCAACGCGCGGCCAGCAAACGCCAGGCCAACCACGATGAAATCGCCGTGACCATCCATGGCCACGCCTGCGAGCCGAATGAGCTGAGCGTGCCCGCCGGGCGCGCCAGCTTCCGTATCATCAACCGCTCCGATCGTGCGGTGGAATGGGAAATCCTCGACGGCGTGCTGGTGGTCGAAGAACGCGAAAACATTGCCCCGGGCCTGAGCCAGGTGATCAACGCCAACCTGCTGCCGGGCGACTATGCGATCACCTGCGGCCTGTTGAGCAACCCGCGCGGCACCTTGCACGTGACGCCGACTGCCGCATCCGACGCCCAGGCCAAGGCCAAGCCGTCGATGGTGGCGTTTATCGGCCCGTTGTCTGAGTTCCGCGTGTACTTGAGCAGCCAGGGCAGCGCCTTGATCAAGGCCGCGACCGCCCTGCAGCACGCCATCGACGCGGGTGATCTGGCCCAGGCACAAACGTTCTACATACCGGCACGTGAGGCTTACCAGCGACTCGCCCCAGCCTCGCAACGCCTGGCGCAGCTGGACAATGCGATCAACGCGCGCGCCGACTATTTCGAGAAGCGCGAACAGGACCCTGCCTTCAGCGGTTTCCACCGCCTGGAATACAGCCTGTTCCAACAGCGCAGCCTCGACGGCCTGGCCCCGATTGCACAGCAGCTGGTGACCGACGTCACTGCCCTCAAAGGGCAACTGTTGGCTCAGCCCCTGCCTCCGGAGCAACTGGTGAGCATCGTGGTGCGCAACCTCAACAGCCTGGCCGAGGTACGCGCCATCAGCGGTGAAGAGGAACGCTACAGCCACGTCGACTTGAATGGTTTCGCCGGCAACCTGCAGGCCGCCCACAAGGTGGTCGACCTGATGCGCCCATTGCTGACCAGGTCCGCCGCTGACCTGTTAACGAACATCGACAGCGCGCTAGCGGCCTTCGACGCCGAACTCAATGCTTTGAAAGTCGACGGCCAGTACAGCCGCTACGACAGCGTGACCGCCGATCAGCGCAAGCAGATCGCCGACAAGGCCAGGGCTCTGGCCGATGCACTCGATGGAATCGACCCCGCCCTTGGCCTTTCCGGCCTGCAGTGAAGACGACCGCACCCATGAGCGATTCAAAACAGTTTGATCTCCAGCGCCGCCGCGTCCTGCTGGGCATGGCCGCCACAGGTGCCGCGATTGCCGGCGGCAGCCTGGCCTGCCCGGCCATGGCGGCCGCAGCCGAGCAAGTCACCACCGCACCGCGCAGCGACAAAACCCAGGACCACCACGATTTTTTCGGCCGCCACCAAAGCGGCATCGTGACCCCGCGGCCGGCGTGCGGCATGGTCGTGGCATTCGATGTGCTGGCCAGCGACCGTGCAGATCTGGAGCGCCTGTTCCGCACGCTGAACGAACGCATTGCGTTCCTGATGACCGGCGGCACCGTGCCGCAAGTGGACCCGAAACTGCCGCCCACCGACTCCGGGATTCTGGGCCCGGTGGTCACGCCGGACAACCTGACCATCACCGTGTCCGTCGGTGAGTCGCTGTTCGATGAGCGCTTCGGCCTTGCCGCCGCCAAGCCCAAGCGCCTGATCCGCATGGTCGGCTTTCCCAATGATGCGCTGGAGCCGGCGCAGTGCCACGGCGACCTGAGCCTGCAGTTCAGTTCCAACACCCCCGACACCAATATCCACGCCCTGCGCGACATCGTGAAAAACCTGCCGGACCTGCTCCTGGTGCGCTGGAAGCAGGAAGGCAGCGTGCCGCCCCAGGCGCCGGCCAAGCCTGGAGAGCCTGCGCAGAGCGCGCGTAACTTCCTGGGTTTTCGCGACGGTTCGGCCAACCCGAACTCCAACGACGACAAGGCGATGAACCAGATTGTGTGGGTGCAGCCTGGCAGCGACGAGCCGGCCTGGGCCGCCAACGGCAGCTACCAGGCCGTGCGCATCATCCGCAACTTCGTCGAACGCTGGGACCGTACCCCGCTGCAAGAGCAAGAGAGCATCATCGGTCGCATCAAGCCCAGCGGCGCGCCCATGGACGGCGACAAAGAAACCCAGGTGCCCGACTACAGCAAGGACCCGCAAGGCAAGTTGACCAAGCTCGATGCCCATATCCGCCTGGCCAACCCACGCACCCCACAGACCCAGGCCAACCTGATCCTGCGTCGGCCGTTCAACTACTCCAACGGCGTCAACAAAAACGGTCAGCTGGACATGGGGCTGTTGTTCATCTGCTACCAGGCCGATCTGGAAAAAGGTTTTATCAGCGTGCAAACCCGGCTGAACGGCGAGCCCCTGGAGGAATACCTCAAGCCGGTTGGCGGCGGGTATTTCTTCAGTTTGCCGGGGGTCGCGGGCCCGGATGATTTCATCGGGCAAACATTGCTGGCCGCAACGCACCTTCACACCCCTGCCAATACCTAAAACAACCCTCAGAGCGGATACCGTCCCATGAAGAAGTCGACTATTGCGTTGTCGTTGTTAATGACCCTGTCCCCGTTGGCGGCCTTCGCCGCGACCGCGCCGCTGGACCTGGTAGGCCCGGTGTCGGACTACAAGATCTACGTCACCGAAGAAATCGGTGAGCTGGTCACCCAGACCCAGGCCTTCACCGATGCCATCAACCGAGGCGACCTGGCCACCGCCAAAAAACTCTACGCGCCGACCCGCGTGCACTATGAGTCCATCGAGCCGATCGCCGAGCTGTTCAGCGACCTCGACGCGTCCATCGATTCGCGCGTGGATGACCACGAGAAAGGCGTGACCGCCGAAGATTTCACCGGCTTCCACCGCATCGAATACGCACTGTTCTCGCAGAACAGCACCCAGGGCCTGGACACGCTGACCGCCAAGCTCAACACCGACGTCAACGACCTCAAGACCCGCGTCGACGGCCTGACCTTCCCGCCGGAAAAAGTCGTCGGCGGCGCCGCGGCCCTGCTTGAGGAGGTCGCCGCCACCAAGATCTCCGGCGAAGAAGACCGCTACAGCCACACCGACCTGTATGACTTCCAGGGCAACATCGACGGCGCGAAGAAAATCGTCGACCTGTTCCGTGGCCAGATCGAGAAGCAAGACAAAGCCTTCCTGGCCAAGGTCGACAAGAACTTCGCCAACGTGGACAAGGTCCTGGCCAAGTACAAGACCAAGGACGGCGGCTTCGAGACCTACGACAAGGTCAAGGAAAACGACCGCAAGGCCCTGGTCGGCCCGGTCAACACCTTGGCTGAAGACTTGTCGATGTTGCGCGGCAAGTTGGGTTTGAACTGATGAGCGTGTAGGTAGCTGCCCGCCCATGGCGAGTGGGCGGCTTTCGGGTTATTGGGGCCTCAGTGCAGGTGGCGTGCTGGGGTCGACAATGCCCATGCCGACCAGGAAGTAGCTACGCAATTTCTGCTCGGTGGCAATCAGATGGGGCATCGCTTTGTTCAGCCCGCCGCCTGCGGTCGCCAGCAGCATTGGCAACTTGCCGACACCACGCGAGATCGCACTGATCAAGCGTGGGTAACCGTCGACCGGGTTGAACACCGCGTTGAAAAACAGCCCGGCCTGCTTGGTCAGATCAAATGCAGCATCACTGAAGCGCGGTTTCGGCTCAGTCCAGGACCAGGCCACCTTCGGTCTCCGGGGCCCTACCGTAGCGGTGAACTTGCCCAATGAGGGCCGCAAACTGCTCTGGCCTGCTCCCTTGAGCGAGCGGATCAGTGAGCGTGCCTGCCCGCCCGCGCCTATCGCGATCCCGGCTACATCCAGCGCCAGGCTTTGTATGCCTTTGCCAACGTTGCCAGCGGCAAAGTCTTGGTAAGCCCCCACAAACGGTACCAGTGAAACCAGCAGATTCATGTCCCGGGCGTCAGCCTCTCGACTTTTTTCCAGCGGCAGCTGCCCTTTGGCTCGCGTGAGCATCTGCGCCTGGGTTTCATAGAAGTTGTTTTCCGCGATCTCACACGCAATGAACTCCACGCGATCCGACTGGTAAGCGTTGGGTACAAACGTCGCCAGCGTCTGGTCTTCGGGCAGCGAACCGGCCGGGAGATAGCGCCCGAGCCGGTCAATAATCACACCGGAAGAAGTGACCCCCTCGCGTGGCGAGGTGCCACGGGTATACGCATCGAGGTCCAGCGGCACGTCATGGCCGCGTCGGATGTATTTGTCACCGAGCAATTTATACTGCCCCAAGTGACTGGTATCCCGAACCACGCGGTCGAGGGCTGAGGTCACTGCGGGAGCGTCATGCTTGATGATTTTTCCGTTGTACAACACTTCGTAATACGTCACGGCCTGATCATGCAACACGCGCATCAGCACCCCTTGGTGCCCGGTCACCGTCGCACGGTCTTCGTCGGACTCCCAAACCTGCTGTTTGCCGGTCTTGCTGCGCAGCGTGAACAAGTCCACAGCCCCCAACTCGATGCGCTGGCGGTCGGCTAACGGCAGCCGTGTGAACATCAGCTTGAGCTTGGTCACGAAGGCCATCTGCTGTTTGAGGTGGTGCTTGCCGACGGCTTTTTCGAGAAGGCCATCCAGCGCGGGCAGGCGCCGGATGGCATCGTCCAGGGCTTTGCGCTCAGTCGCGGGCGCCAGTGTATCGGTCTGGAATTGAAACGGATTGCGCGCAGACGGGCTTGGATTGGCCTGGAGCATGTCAGCAGTCAGTGCCCATTTACCGGGTGTCAGGTCGCCGGTCATGTAGGTCTCGACCAGTGAGCGAGTCCTGGGTTCGGAAATCTTGAGGTTCCTGCGCTCACTGGGATCGGCAAGCATGACCTTAACCTGCTCCAGTTGGCTGGCGCTGTACTGCGGAAAAACCTTGAGCAGTTCCGTTACGGCAATGTCCCGGCGTGTGGGCAGCGGTGTGCTTGCCGTGTTGAACGCCCGTGCCGCCAGCGCCCGCTGCCGGGTAAAGACCTGCGAGGCCTTCTTGATATCCGCTTCGGTATACTGCCCCGAAGGCTTGGCTTGCAGCACGCCGTTCAGCACCGCCCAGTCAAGCAACACGCCTAGCCCACGCAATTGCATCAACGTACGCTGCTCGTCAGTAGTCGGCGCCAGGCTCGTCAATGCACTGACTTGCGCTTCGTCCATGCCCCTTGAGGTGCCGGGGCCCGCGGTTTCGGCAATGGCACAGCCCAGACGCAACTCCATCCAGGCAGGCGTACCCATCGCCACGGCGTCGGGCACGTCACGCACCAGGAACTCCGGCGCTGCCTGCGCCAGTCCGACGTGCGCCATCAAGACCGCGACATTCGGGTCCAGGCCTTTGTTCTCACGCAGGTGCCGCTCCAGATCGGCGCGCACTTCGCTCAGGGTGCGCCCCATGTGGGCGGGCTGATAGACGTCGAATCCGGCGATGCTTGTGGGCAGGTCGTCGAGGGTCGCGGCAAGCAGGTTGCCGAACGCCACGGCATCCGGACCGTCGAGCACTCTGGCAAGGTGAGCATCGGCGTTCAGGCGTAACGTCTCGGGCGTGTAAGAGGCCAGCGTGGCGAGGGGGCGGTAGTCGGCAGCACCCGGCTCGGCCGGCACGATGGCGCTGTAATCCCCCGCCGCCGGTGCCGGGGGTAAAGCGGTGCGCAGCCATTGGATGACGTTACGCGTGGCCCCGGCAGTGCGCGGTACCCCAAGGCCCATGTGCTCCAGCAATTGGCCTACGTTGTAGTGCGTGTGCGCGCCGATCGCCTGGGCGGACGCCGTCGACACCTGGGTCGGATGCCTGGACCAGTCCGTCGGACTGGTATCGTCAAGCCCCTGCACCTGCTGCTCAAGCAGCGTCGCCAGGTATGCACGCTCATCGAGTTCGCTGATGACCCGCTTGACGCCCTCAACCGTAGACGCCAATTGAGGCGCCAGGGTGAGGTCCTTCGTAAGAATTTGCGCCTTGAGCGCTTCCCGCTCCTGCGCAGTCTCGGCAGGCTTGAGGCCGTAGGCGCTCAGCACGACATGTATCGGGACGCGATACTGAGCGTTTTGAAGGTACGGCAAACCTTTGTTGTCCGGGTCGAGCGCATTGCGAATGGCGCGCAACTTCACCGAGGCCTCCCACCAACCGCTGCCGTCTGTGCTGCTGAAAGACACCGGCGTGCGGACTCCGTCACGAATGACAAAGCCTTCGACCCCCTCCTGCGTGAGTGTCAATGGGTCTGTGAGCAAGCCTTTACTGGCGATCCAGGCCTGGGTTTGCGGCTGCTTGACCAACCGGCTGTAAATATCCAAAAGCCCCGCCAGGCTGCTGCCTGCGGGGACGTCTATCGCGGCGTGGTCACTGCTCAGCGCAGTGGCCAGGTTCGCGGCCAAGGTTCGCTCGCCTTCAGCCGTGGCGGTGGGATCGCTGGCGGATTCCGGCAAGGTCCAGATGGGCCCGGGAATGACAGGTGGCGTGGAGGGTTCGGAACGTCGGGAGCGCACGAGCGTGGGCGGGGTGTGCTGCAAAGGCGCTGGCGCCTCAGGGGTCAGGAAAACAACAGGCCGGGCATGGGGCGATATCGTCAGCATGAGAGTGTGCTCTATTTGGCCGATTCCATAAGGGAAATGCCGTGCCTCCTTGAACGGTAAGGAGGCAATCTAGATAGAGCATGGCGGTGTGCGCTGTAAGCCGAGTCCTAAAAGGCCCGGCTTACACACAAGGATAGATTGTGGTGACTACAGAATCCGATACAGCAACCGTTCGATCCGCACGCGGCTGACCCGTCGCAGGAACTTGCCGACCGCCTCCGGGTAATCCGGCAGCGTCTGCAAGTCCAGGTACCGCTCGATGCGCGTGGTGTGCTGGAAAATCTGCGCCAGTTCGGTGCGGCGTGGCTCCAGCCACTGGCCTTGCGGGTCGTCGATCAGCAAGGCGTTTTCCAGGTCGAGGCGGAACGCCCGTGGGTTGAGGTTGTTGCCGGTGAGCAAGGTGTAACGCTGGTCGACCCACATGCCCTTGAGGTGGTAGGTGTTATCGCCGTCGTGCCACAGGTGCAGGTTCAACTGGCCGCTGTCGATCATCGGCTGATGGCGCTTGGCGAAGCGGCGCAGGCTGATTTCGTACAGGTAAGGCAATGCCGCAATTACCTTGAACGGCTCGCTCGGCGGGATATAGAAGTCATTGGCGGTCTTGTCGCCAACGATGATGTCTATCTTCACCCCGCGCGCCAGGGCCCGGTTGATTTCACGGGTCACCGGCAGCGGCAGGTTGAAATACGGTGTGCAGATGGTCAGTTGATCTCGAGCGCTGGCGATCAGTTCGAGGATCACCCGGCTCAACGGGTTGTTCTTGCCTACCCCGAGCAACGGGCTGACCGACAGATGCCCATTGGGCAATTGCCCGGCCGTGGTGTCATAGGCCGCGTGCTTGAGGCGGCTGCGCAGGTCGCCGATGTCGTTGCGCAGGCTGCGGGTGGTCGGCGGGTTCGGCAGGTCCAGGCGATGCACGGCCTTGGAGGCGACCAGGCCATGCTCCACCAGGTGCTGCATGGAGTCGGCCAGCGGTTTGTTGTGGATCAGGTGGTAACGGTCGAAGCGGTACTTGTCGAACTTGTGCAGGTACACGTTGTTCAGGCTGGCGCCGCTGTAAAGCACCGTGTCGTCGATCACAAAGCCCTTGAGGTGCAGTACGCCAAACAGCTCGCGGGTTTGCACGGGCACGCCGTACACCGGCACTTCGGTGCTGTGTTGCTCGGTCATGGCCTGATACCAGGCGCTGTTGCCCGGCTGCTTGCCAGCCCCGATCAAGCCGCGCTGGGCACGCAGCCAATCGACCACCACCACGATGTCCAACTGCGGCCGCGCAGCCTTGGCGGCATGCAGCGCGTCGTAGATCTCCTGCCCCGCCTCGTCCTGCTGCAGGTACAGCGCGACGATATAGATGCGTTGGGTGGCCTGGGCGATTTTTTCCAGCAGACAGCGCCGATACGCGTCGGCGCCGGACAGCACCTCGAGCGCCTCGGGCGTGAGGGGGAAACCGCGCAGTTTGGGCAACAGGGAGCGTTTGAAGAACGACGGCATAAGGCTCGCAATGGGTCGAATCCGAGGAAGTCCCGAGCTTACACCATGGGGGTGCCCAGGTCTCGCTGCGCGGTCGGCAAAAGAGGGGTTGACCAAGAAGAACGATCGTTCTACTGTGCGGAACATGAACGAAATGACCAGCAATGAAACCCGCGACATCATCCTCGACGTCACCGAAAAATTGATCTATCGCCATGGCATTGCGGCCACAGGCATGGACTTGCTGGTGAAAACCGCCGGCGTCTCGAGAAAGAGTATTTACCGTTATTTCGCCAACAAAGATGAATTGGTGATCGCCGCGCTGCAACGCCGCGACCAGCGTTGGCTGCAGTGGCTGCGCGATGAAGTGGAACGCAGCGAAGGCACGGGTGAGCGCCTGTTGGCGCTGTTCAGCGCCCTCAAGGCCTGGTTCGGCACTGCCGATTTCCGGGGCTGCGCCTTTATCAATACCAGCGGCGAGACCGGCGACCCGCAGAACCCGGTACGTCTGCTGGCCAAGGCCCATAAACAGAAACTGTTCGAGTACGCACTTGAACTCTGTCAAGCACATGGCAGCCCCGACCCCGAACGGCAGGCCGCGCAGCTGCTGATCCTGATCGATGGCGCCATTACTGTCGCCCTGGTGATGGGCGACCCGACCGCCGCTGATAACGCGCAATGCATGGCCCGAACCTTATTGGCACTTTGAAAGCACGGCCCAACACAACGCTCGATAAAATTTTTAATCTGGAGGAACTGCCCCATGTCATCGACCGCAGAAAAACGCCCCCCTTTGCCGCCGTTTACCCGCGCGTCGGCCATCGAAAAAGTGCGCCTGGCCGAAGACGGCTGGAACTCCCGCGACCCGGAACGCGTGTCCCTGGCCTACACCCTCGACACGCAGTGGCGCAACCGTGCGGAATTCGCGCATAACCGCGAAGAGGCCAAAGGCTTTCTGACCCGTAAATGGGCCAAGGAGCTCGATTACCGATTGATCAAGGAATTATGGGCCTTCACCGATAACCGCATCGCGGTGCGTTATGCCTATGAGTGGCACGACGACTCAGGCAACTGGTTCCGCTCCTACGGCAACGAAAACTGGGAATTCGACGCCAATGGCTTGATGGCCAACCGTTTCGCCTGCATCAATGACATGCCGATCAAGGAAAGCGAGCGCAAGTTCCATTGGCCGCTGGGCCGACGCCCGGATGATCATCCCGGGCTTTCAGAACTCGGCCTATAAACCCAGTGAAGCCGTCTCACAAATATCCCTGTAGTGAGCGGGCTTGCCCCGCGCTGGGTGGCGAAGCCGCCCCACACCAGGCGACTCGGTTTTATCTGTAACTCGGCGGCGCCTCGGTTAGGGCGGCTTCGCCACCCAGCGCGGGGCGAGCCCGCTCACTACAAATAGGGTAAATACCGCTTAGTCCTGGTTCAACCCAACCCGATATAACACCCCGTTATCCTCATCCGTCAACACATACAAAAAGCCATCCGGCCCCTGCCGCACGTCGCGGATCCGCGCTTTCAAGCCGCCCAGCAATCGCTCTTCGTGGACCACCTTGTCGCCATCAAACTGCAACCGAATCAACTCCTGGCTGACCAGTGCGCCGATAAACACGTTGTGCTGCCAGGGCTTGAAGCGATCCGCATCGTAGAACGCCATGCCGCTGATACCCGGTGATTTTTCCCAGACGTGATGAGGCGGCACCGTGCCTTCCACTGTCTTGCCCTGCGCTTCGGGAATTGGCGTCAGGGAATAGTTGATGCCGTGGGTTGCCAATGGCCAGCCGTAGTTCTTGCCGCGCTCGATGATGTTGACCTCATCGCCGCCGCGCGGGCCGTGCTCGTTTTCCCAAACCGTGCCGCTCCAAGGGTTCAGCGCGAGCCCCTGGGGGTTGCGCTGGCCGTAGGACCAGATTTCCGGGCGCACGCCGGGCTGGCCGACGAAGGGATTGTCATCCGGCACGCGGCCGTCCGGGTAGATGCGCACGACCTTGCCTTGCAACTTGTCCAGGTCCTGGGCCGTGGGGCGGTCGTTGTTTTCTCCCAGGGTCACGAACAGGTAGCCGTCGCGGTCAAAGGCCAGGCGCGAGCCGAAGTGATTGCCGGTGGACAGCTTAGGCTCTTGGCGCAGGATCACTTGGAAGTCGCTCAAGCCACTCAGGTCAGCCGCCAAGCGCCCACGGCCTACGGCAGTGCCGGCCGTACCGCCCTTGCCGCCACCTTCAGCGTAGGACAGGTAGACCATGCGGTCCTGCTTGAAGTCCGGTGACAGCACCACATCCAGCAAACCGCCCTGCCCTTTGGCCCACACTTCGGGCACGCCTGTCAGCGGGGCGGAGAGCTTGCCGTCCGGGCTGACGAAGCGCAGGTGGCCGGGTCGCTCGGTGGCCAGGAAGCCTTGCTTGTCCGGCAGAAAGGCCACCGCCCACGGGTGGTCGAGGCCTTTGGCGATCGGGGTGACGGTAATGCTGCCTTGTTCGCTGGGGAACTGCTGGACGTCAGCGGCGAAAGCGGCGGTCATCGGCAGCAGCGTGGTTGCGCACAGCGCGGCTAGCAGGGTTTTGCGTAGGAACATAAGGCTGGGTCCTTACCGGCGATTGCCGCTGGCGTCATAGGTGGGGGTTCTGGGTTGGGTGGCCGGACGGCTGGGCGCGGCATCGCGCTGGGGGTAACCGTTGCCGATGCCGCGGTTCTCCAGGGTCGGCCTGGGTGTGGTCGGCCCGGTCTGGATACCGCGGATGGCCGGTGCGTTGGGCTGGGTGCCCTGCATGCTGTTGGGGTTGGCCCGGTGAATCGGACCGTTGTTGGCGTTGTTGTGGGTGTTACCGGGCAGGTTCTGTGCCCATGCCACCGGCACCAGGGCCAGGCCCAACAGCAGCGCTGCAATGTGACGCCTGCAACTGTTCATGACAAAGTCTCTCTGGGGCGAGGAGTACGTGCTTTCGATAACACGCTACGCCCTGGGTTCGGCTTTCGACACTAAATAGTTTCTCATCAGGTGTAACACGATCTGTCCGCGCATCTGCCCGGCGAAACTTTTCCCGCAGCGTCCGAGTCACCAGAACACAGCCCCTACTCAAGGAATCGCACATATGCCTCGAGCAATCTGGAAAGGCGCCATCAGTTTTGGCCTGGTGCATATCCCGGTGTCACTGGTTTCGGCCACCTCCTCCCAAGGTGTCGACTTTGACTGGCTGGACAAGCGCAGCATGGACCCGGTGGGCTACAAGCGCATCAACAAGACCACCGGCAAGGAGATCACCAAGGAAAACATCGTCAAAGGCGTGGCCTTCGAGAAAGGCCGCTATGTGGTGATCAGCGAGGAAGAAATTCGCGCGGCTCACCCCAAGTCGACCCAGACCATCGAAATCATTGGTTTTGTCGCCAGCGATCAGATCCCTTTGCAGAACATCGACACGCCTTACTTTCTTGCACCGGATAAACGCGGGGGCAAGGTCTACGCGTTGCTAAGGGAAACCCTTAAAAAAACCGACAAAGTCGCCCTGGCCAACGTAGTGCTGCACACCAAGCAGCACCTGGCGGCATTGATGCCCCTGGAGTCGGCGCTGGTACTGGTGATGCTGCGCTGGCCGGCCGAAGTGCGCAGCCTGGACGAACTGGAACTGGGCAGCGACGTAACCAAGCCCAGCCTGGCCAAAGGTGAGCTGGACATGGCCAAGCGCCTGGTGGAAGACATGAGCGCCGAATGGCAGCCCGACGAGTACCGCGACAGTTTCCAGGAAAAAATCATGGCGCTGGTCGCCAAGAAGGCCAAGGCCGGCAAGATCGAGGACGTTGAGACCGGTAATGACACTGAGGAGCGCAAGTCCGCCGATGTGATCGACCTGACCGAATTGCTCAAGCGCAGCCTGGCAGGCAAACCGGCCAAGAAGCCCGCCGCGAAGAAATCCAGCAAGGCGTCATAGCTCATGCCAAAGCTCGATGACCAGATAGCCCAGGCCAGCAAGCCCAGGCCCCGAGCCAGAGCCCGGAAAGACACGGCTGCCCTGCCCGATCAATTCACCCCGCAATTGGCCACGCTGGTGGACCGCGCACCGGAAGGGGCCTGGCAATATGAGGTCAAGTACGACGGTTACCGCATGCTCGCGCGTATCCGCGACGGCGAGGTGCGCCTGTTCACGCGCAACGGTCACGATTGGACCGAACGCCTGCCCCGCCAAACCAAGGCCTTGCAGGCCCTCAAGCTCAAGGACAGCTGGCTCGACGGCGAGGTCGTCAGCCTCAACGGCGATGGCCTGCCTGATTTCCAGGCGCTGCAAAACGCCTTTGATATCGGGCGCAGCCTGGACATCGTCTACTACCTGTTCGATGCGCCGTTTCTCAATGGTCAGGACCAACGCCAGGCGCCTGTCGAGAAGCGGCGCGCCGCCCTCAAGGCGGCCTTGGGCGCCAACAAAAGCAAATTGCTGCGTTTCTCCGAAGCCTTTACTGCCCACCACCGGGACATCATCGAAAGCGCCTTCGACCTGGCACTGGAGGGTGTGATCGGCAAGCGCCTGGGCAGTCCGTACGTGTCCAGCCGCAGTGCCGATTGGGTCAAGCTCAAGTGCCGCTTGCGCCAGGAATTCGTGATCGTCGGCTACACCCGGCCAAAGGGTTCGCGCAGTGGTTTCGGCGCGCTGTTGCTGGCGGTGAATGACGATTCCGGGCTGGTGTATGCCGGGCGCGTGGGCACCGGGTTTGATCAAGCCGCGCTCATATCGATCTACGCGCAACTCATGTCACTTGAACGCAAGGCTTCGCCCTTGGAGACACCGCTGGCCAGCGCCCAGGCGCGTGGCGTGCATTGGGTGGAACCGACGTTGGTGGGCGAAGTGCAATTCGCCGAGTGGACGCGCGAAGGCGTCATCCGCCAGGCGGCGTTTGTCGCGCTGCGCACCGACAAACCGGCCGCGCAGATCATCCATGAGCAACCGCGAACGGCCAAATCCATGAAAGCAGCCAAGCAACCCGACACCGATGTAAAGATCACTCATCCGGACCGCGTGATCGACCCGCAAAGCGGCACGCAAAAACAGCAACTGGCGCAGTTCTATGACGACATCAGCCAATGCATCCTGCCCTTCCTGGTGCATCGCCCCGTTGCCCTGCTCCGGGCGCCGGAAGGCATTGAAGGCGAGCAATTCTTCCAGAAACACTCGGAACGCCTGGCCATACCCAACATCAAGCAACTGGACCCGGCGCTTGATCCCGGCCATGCACGCCTGATGGAAATCGACAGCCCCCGCGCGTTGATCGGTGCCGTGCAGATGGGCACCGTGGAATTCCATACCTGGGGCGCCACCACCGACAAGATCGAAACCCCGGACCTGTTTGTGCTCGACCTCGACCCAGACCCGGCACTGCCCTGGGAGGCCATGGTAGAAGCGGCGCAACTGACCCTGTCGGTACTGGACGAACTGGGGCTGCAGGCGTTCGTCAAAACCAGCGGCGGCAAAGGCCTGCACCTGGTCGTGCCATTGGCGCGACGCGATAACTGGGACACCGTCAAGGCCTTCGCCAAGGCAGTCTCGCAGTTCATGGCCGAGCGATTGCCCGAGCGCTTTACCGCCACGTCGGGGCCGAAAAACCGCGTCGGCAAGATCTTTATCGACTACTTGCGCAATGCGCGGGGCGCCAGCACGGTAGCGGCGTATTCCGTGCGTGCACGCCCGGGTTTGCCGGTATCGGTGCCGGTCAGTCGTGAGGAGCTCAAAGGGCTGAGCGGCGCCCAACAGTGGACGGTCGCCAACTTGCAGGAACGCCTGAAGAGTTTGAAGGCCGATCCTTGGGCCGGGTATGCCAACCGCCAAAAAATCAGCCGGAAAATGTGGGACAAACTGGGCGCTCAACCGCCTGAGTGAATGGCGCCCAGGGTCCGGCTCAGATCAGCAAAAAAATCGCCAGCAGCGCGGCGAAGAATACCCATTGTTCCAGGTAATAACGTGTGCGGTTACGCTTCTTGAGTGCCTTGCCGCGCAAACGGATTTTGTACAAACGCGCGAACGCGCGGTTGAGCCCGCCGGTCTTGTCGCCGGCATCGTTGGGCGAACCGGCCGCGGCCATCACGGTGCGGCTGAACCAGCGATTGAAAGCAGTGGCCCAGCGGTACTTCATCGGGCGTTCGATATCGCAGAACAAGATGATACGGTTGTGCTGCGTGGTGTTTTCGGCGTAGTGAATGTAGGTCTCGTCGAACATCACTGGCTCACCGTCGCGCCAGTAGTAGTGCTCACCATCCACATTGATGTAGCAGCCCGGGTCGTTGGGCGTGTCCAGGCCCAGGTGATAGCGGTACGAGCCTGCATAGGGGTCGCGATGGCGCACCAGCCTGGAGCCCGGCGGCAGCTCGGCGAACATCGCGGCCTTGATCGAGCCGATGCGCTGCACCAATTCGGTGGTGCGCGGGCACAGCTTCATCGCCGATGGGTGGCTGTCGCCATACCACTTCAGATAGAAGCGCTTCCAACCGGACTTGAAGAACGAGTTGAAGCCCAGGTCGTTGTATTGCTGCGAACGCTTGATCTCACCGGCACGCATCAGGTTCTGGCCTTCCAGGCGAATTTCCTCCCAGTGCTCCTGAAGCGGGCTCAGGTCGGGAAAGTCGCTGGGCGACAGATAAGGTCGGCTGGGCAGCTTGGAGAACAGGTAGAGGAAACAGTTGATCGGTGCCAGGAAAGTCGAATGGTCGCTGAGTTGGCGGCCCAGCTTGTGCCGCACTCGGCCACGCAGGTGTACATACGCTATCGAGGCAAGGTAGAGAACAACGATGATGAGCTTCAAGAGATGTGGTCACAAGTCAGAAGAAAACAGGTTGCTCCTGCGTGCCCACAACGGCCGAGGTTTGGTTAGCAGAACCTGAAATCACAATTCACACAATCGGCACGACCGGCTGAGTGACAACCCGGTGCGCCCTGTGCAGTTATTTAGCCACAAGTTGTAACCAAAAGTTAATCAAGAATTGTGAAAAGCTGTCTTGTATTGTGTTCGCCGGGCAAAAATTCTAATGCCGCGCGGAGGGTACGCTGTAGTGAGCGGGCTTGTCGAATCGTCGCACCGCCCGCGCTGGGCTGCGAAGCGGCCCCAATAAGGACCCCGTAGTGTTCCAGATGAAACCCGACCGTCTGGTTTGGGGCGGCTTCGCCACCCAGCGCGGGACAAGCCCGCTCACTACAAAATGTGTAGATACCTATGCTTATCGGGGTGGCAACCGACGCTCCTCCGGCGTGGCAACCGGTACGGTTTGGCGACGCACCTGGACGAAATGGCAAATTAGCGCCATCAATACCCCCAGCATCAGCCCCGCCACCAGGCTCAGGGCGATGACCAAGGCTTTCTTCGGCTTGATCGGGCTTGATGGTTCCTGCGCCTGCCTGTCGACGGTCACAAGCTTCAAGGCGCTCATGTCTATATTCAGGCTGCGCAGCCGTGCTTGCTCAGCCCAGAGAGGCTCAACGTCCTGCAAGAACATGTCTTCACTCTTGCGACTCTTGAGCACTTCCACCTCGCGATTGGCGTCAAGCATGCGCAACTCCTTGCCAATCTCAGCAATGCGAGTGTTGGAGAAGTCGTCATTGGTACGTCGCGCCAGCGCAGCCCGCTCGGCTTCCAACGCCTGGGTACCCATGAAGTACAACGGGATTGCCTGGTTGGTCACTTCAGTACGCATCACCTGGCCGGCGCCCGGGCGAGCCTCAGCCCCCATTGCAGAAGGGGTGGTGGGATGTTTGATGCCGATGGACCTGGCAATTGCGATGGCCTCGTCCAGTTCGGCCAGGCGACTGGTGCGTTGCGTTTTCATCTGCAGGCGCAAGGCGCCGAGTTCGTCTTGCAATTGGGCACGCTTGACTTCGTCCGCCTCCAACAACCTGGCGATTCTCGATTCCTTGCCGGTTTCATAGTTGGCGCGCGCCGCATCGATCTTGCCTTTGAGCTCGTTGAGGCGGTTATTGACGATGACCTTGAGATCCGCACCCACCTGATTGCGTTGCTGCGCGATAGCGTATGTCACGAATCCATTGAGAATTGCGACCCCGTCAACGCCACTGGGGTATTGCATTTCCAGGCGGATGTAGTTGTTGAGCGCATCGGGGTTCTTGGGGTCGGGAAGCGACAGGCGAACGGCGTCGTTATTGAATGCTTCAAAACTCTGTTCCAGGCTACGCCCAGGCTGTTGGAAGGCCTCGAACAATGCGGGGTTTGCCCTGAAGAAGCCCAATCGGGTCTCGTATGATTCAAGCTGCGCGGCGACTTTGCTCAACGCTTCAGCCGGCGGCAACTTGTAGACTTCGGAGCGATTGAGGGCATCCAGTTCATTGATTGCCGCAGGCCGCAGCACGCTGCTGACCTGATAAACCCTGGGCGCAAGAAACGCGTAGCCTACGCCCAGAAGGCCCGCCAGGAGCGTGCAAGCCAACACCAGTTTTTTTTGCTTCCAGATGGCGCCAAACAGTTCGAAGAGATCGATTTCATCCGAAGGTAACGATTGATGAAGCTGAGGAGCGTTACTCAATGTTCATACACCCTGATGAGTTTATACCTAACGTTTAAAAGCAAGCACAAGCATAACGACTGAGTAAACAGGGGAAACGTTCCCTGCACACGCCACTCGATAGGAGAACACTCAACCAGCAACATGGCTCATTAAATGGCACGGGGTCATTCCCACCGGTAATCAGTGTCCAGAGGCCGTTACAAAACGTTTCCCAGATCATGCAAAATAGCATCAATTGTTTGTAATTAAACGAAAATTGCAAACCAGGTGGAAAACAGCCTACACCTGCAGCCGCAGTGAACTGTCAGCCAAAAGGAATTTATATGTCATCCCTTCCAGACCCAGATGTTCAAGCCCTGCAAGGCACCTGGGAGCAAACCTCACTCGAAGACAGTGGCGTGCTCAATCCCATCGATGCCCACAGTGCCCCAGGCGCACTCACGACTATCACCGGCGACCGTTTCGAAGTGAAGACCGTCGAGGGCGAGGTGTTGCTGGCCGGCCGGTTTTACCTGGACAGCAGCACCGTGCCCAAGCGCATTACCTGGGTCGACGCCATGGGCGATGACGCCGGCAAGCACTTGCCCGCCAGTTATCGCCTCGATGGCGATGAGTTCGTGTTCATTGCCGCTGATGAAAGCATGCCCAGGCCGCTCGCATTCAGTACTGGCCCATGTCAAACAATGCGCACCTTCGTGCGTCGCGGCTGATCGGCGCGCCATCCCAACTGGCGAGGCGGGGCTTTTCGCCTGGAAAAAGCGTTCTCAGGCGGGACGCTTGGTGGCGGTCAAGGTGAAACACATCGGCAGTTGCGCAGGCTGGTGCTCGTAGCGGTCGTACAGCTCTTCGCGGTTGGAATGGGCATATTCCTGCAGGTGGCCGATCTGCAACTGCGCGCAGATGGCGGCATTTATCACGTCGCCCAAGGTGTGCACGTACCAATAGGAAGTGGGACCGGCACCTTCGCCTTCGCCTTCATAGACAATCGATTCCTGCAGCACGAAGGGCTCGCGCTGGAAGTAGGAACTGGCCGGCCGAAAGGGGTCTGGCGCGCGAGGATCGAACACTTCCAGGAACGGATGGGTTTCGTACATCACCAGCGTACCGCCGGGTTTCAAGGTGCTCGCAACATGATGCATGAACAGCGCGACATCCGGCATCCAACCCAGCACGCCGATGGTCACCAAGGCGATATCGAAGCGTGCCTGCAACGCCTGCGGCAATTGGTGGATATCGCTTTCGATGAACTGTGCGTCGTGGGGTGAAAGCGCGGCCAGTTCACGGGCCTGCTGCAAGAAGCCCTGGGATTGGTCGACGCCCACCGCGGTGCGCGCACCCAGGCCGAACAGCGAAAGAGTTTCACGACCGTTGTTGCAACACAGTTGCACCACGTCCTTGCCGGCCACGCCGATGTCTTGCAGCAAGTCGGTCAGGGTCGGGTCCAGGCATGAAAAACCAGGGTCGCTCACGCTGTTGCGCAGCGCGTTCCAGGTGTCGGTGGTCGTGTGCAGGTGGGCGGATTGGTCCCAGGCGTCCTTGTTGCTGGCAATCGCCTGTCGGGCTGAGGGCATGTCCATTGCGTCTCCGGATGTTCTGTAAAGCGGGGCTCAGAAAATAAGCCAAGTGGCCGCAGATTAAAACCCCGAGGCGCGCACGAAACTTAACCCAGGGCTTGCGGGTCATTAACGCACTGAGTGTTCAGCCCCTGAACGCTGCCTTCTGAAGATCTCGCCGTGGCCAGACACTCCGACCTGCGTAATGCGTTGTCGTTGGACAGCTTGAATTTCTTCCTGGCGGATGTGCGCGACGGCCTCGGCCCCTACCTCGCCATCTACCTGCTGGCCGTGCACCAATGGGACCCGGCGAGTATCGGCGTGGTCATGACCCTGGCGGGTATCGCCGCGTTGCTCACCCAGGGGCCGGCGGGCGCGCTGATTGACCGCACGCGCAGCAAGCGCGCGGTGATTGCACTGGCCGCCATCGTGGTAACCGGCAGTTGCTTGCTGCTGCCCTTCGTCAGTTCGTTCAGCCTGGTGGCGTTGACCCAGGCGGCCAGCGCCGTCGCCGCCTCTGTGTTCGCGCCGGCGATCAGTGCGATTTCGCTGGGCATTACCGGCCCACGCGCCTTCACCCGCCGTACCGGGCGCAACGAAACCTTCAACCATGCCGGCAATGCCGTGGCTGCACTGTTGGCCGGCGGCCTGGCTTACCTGTTCGGTCCCGTGGTGGTGTTCTACCTGATGGCGTTCATGGCGTTGGCCAGTATCGTCGCGATCAGTTGCGTGTCGGCGCAGGCCATCGACCATGACGTGGCGCGAGGCTTCGACCCGGCCCATCACACCGACCATGAACAACCTTCCGGCATTCGTGTGTTGCTGGCGAACCGCCCGCTGTTGTTGTTTGCCATCTGCTGCGCCCTGTTTCACCTGGCCAATGCGGCCATGTTGCCGCTGGTCAGCCAGAAGCTGTCACAGATCAACCTGCAGATGGCCACGCCGCTGACGTCCGCCTGCATCGTCGCCGCGCAATTGGTGATGGTGCCGATAGCCTGGCTGGTCGGGCTCAAGGCCGACATCTGGGGGCGCAAACCCTTGCTGATGGCGGGTTTCATCATCCTGCCGCTGCGCGGTGTGCTCTATACCTTGTCCAGCGACCCGTACTGGCTGGTCGCCGTGCAACTGCTCGATGGCGTCGGCGCAGGCATCTTCAGTGCGCTGTTCCCGGTGATCGTCAAGGACCTGACCCAGGGCACCGGCCGCTTCAATGTCAGCCTGGGCGCCCTTTCCACCGTCTTTGGCCTGGGCGCGGCGCTGAGCAACAGCCTGGCCGGTTTCGTGGTGCAGCAGGCCGGCTACAACGCGGCCTTCCTGACCCTGGCCGGCGTTGCGGCGCTGGCCCTGGCGCTGTTATGGCTGGCGATGCCGGAGACCTTGGCGAAACCTTCCTTCGCTCGACATACAACTGTCGCCTGACATATGCGACAATGCGCGCCAAATTCCAACACACATCCAAAAATTTCTGCTCAGCGACCGGGTTTCGCGCCTTGATGTCGCTGTTGACGCATGCCTGAAGGCTCCTGCCGCCACGCTCGCAACCCATTGATAGGTAAAGTAATTGATCTCCACAGCTAACATCACCATGCAGTTCGGCGCCAAGCCGCTCTTCGAGAACGTCTCGGTCAAGTTCGGCGCCGGCAACCGTTATGGTTTGATCGGTGCCAACGGTTGCGGCAAGTCGACCTTCATGAAAATCCTCGGCGGCGACCTTGATCCGTCCGGTGGCCAGGTCATGCTGGAGCCGAACGTACGCCTGGGTAAACTGCGCCAGGACCAGTTCGCCTACGAAGAATTCACCGTGCTCGACACCGTGATCATGGGCCATGAAGAACTGTGGAAGGTCAAGGCCGAACGCGACCGCATCTATTCGCTGCCGGAAATGAGCGAAGACGACGGCATGGCCGTGGCCGAGCTGGAAACCGAATTCGCCGAAATGGACGGCTACACCGCCGAATCCCGTGCCGGTGAGCTGTTGCTGGGCCTGGGCATTCCCCTGGAACAACACTTCGGCCCGATGAGTGAAGTGTCCCCAGGCTGGAAACTGCGCGTATTGCTGGCCCAGGCGCTGTTCTCCGATCCTGAAGTGCTGTTGCTCGACGAACCGACCAACCACTTGGACATCAACACCATTCGCTGGCTGGAAAACATCCTCACCCAGCGCTCCAGCCTGATGATCATCATCTCTCACGACCGTCACTTCCTGAACAGCGTGTGCACCCACATGGCTGACCTGGACTACGGCGAGCTGCGCCTGTTCCCGGGCAACTACGACGAGTACATGACCGTGGCGACCCAGTCCCGCGAGCAGTTGCTGTCGGACAACGCCAAGAAGAAAGCACAGATTTCCGAACTGCAATCCTTCGTCAGCCGCTTCTCGGCCAACGCCTCGAAAGCCAAGCAGGCCACTTCCCGCGCCAAGGCGATCGACAAGATCCAGCTGGCCGAGGTCAAGCCTTCGAGCCGCGTGAGCCCGTTCATCCGCTTCGAACAGACCAAGAAGCTGCATCGCCAGGCGGTCATCGTCGATCGCATGGCCAAGGGCTTCGACGGCAAGCCGCTGTTCAAGGACTTCAGCTTCCAGGTCGAAGCCGGCGAGCGCGTGGCGATCATCGGCCCGAACGGTATTGGCAAGACCACGCTGCTGCGCACCCTGGTCAACGAGCTGACACCGGACGCCGGTAGCATCAAGTGGACCGACGCCGCCGAACTCGGCTACTACGCCCAGGACCACGCCTCCGACTTTGAAGACGACATGAGCCTGTTCGATTGGATGGGCCAGTGGACGCAAGGCGAGCAAGTGATCCGTGGCACGCTGGGCCGCATGCTGTTCTCCAATGACGAGATCCTCAAGTCGGTCAAGGTCATTTCCGGCGGCGAGCAAGGCCGCATGCTGTTCGGCAAGCTGATCCTGCAAAAGCCGAACGTGCTGATCATGGACGAACCGACCAACCACTTGGACATGGAATCCATCGAAGCGCTGAACCTGGCGCTGGAAAACTACCCCGGCACGCTGATCTTCGTCAGCCACGACCGCGAGTTCGTATCGTCCCTGGCCACCCGCATCATCGAGTTGAGCCCAAGTGGCGTGATCGACTTCAGCGGCACTTATGACGATTACCTGCGCAGCCAAGGCGTGGTGTTCTAACACCCGTGTGACATGACGGCATGCCTGTGGCGAGCAGGCTTGCTTGTGGCTGGAGAGCTTCTATGTGGCGAGCAGGCTTGCCCTGCGTTGGGCTGCGCAGCAGCCCTAAAACCAGGCACCGCGTTTCTGCCAGGCAGAACGCGGTGTTTTTCATTGGGGCTGCTGCGCAGCCCAACGCAGGGCAAGCCTGCTCGCCACATACGAGCCCGCTCTCCTGTTTATCTGCCAGGTTAGATAGCCTGCTTTCATTTCACCCACACCCTTGCCATGATGCCCGTACCGCCCGCCCGCGAACGAATGCCCATGCCTGCCGCCAACCCCAGTTCAATCTCGATCACTCTGCAGATCGTCTCCATTGTCTTCTACACCTTCATCGCGTTCATTTGCATCGGCCTGCCGATTGCGGTGATCCCAGGCTATGTGCATGAGCAACTGGGCTTCAGCGCCGTTGTCGCCGGGGTGACTATCGGCTGCCAATACCTGGCCACCCTGCTCAGCCGGCCGATGGCCGGGAGGATGTCGGATAACGTCGGCACCAAGCGTGCGATTGTGTTGGGGTTGGCCGGGATCCTGGTGAGTGGCGTGCTGACGTTGTTCGCCACGCTGGCGCAAAGCCTGCCGTCGTTGAGCCTGGGCATTCTGATCGTCGCCCGATTGCTGCTGGGTGTGGCCCAGGGGTTGATCGGCGTCGGCACCATCAGCTGGTGCATGGGCCAGGTCGGCGCCGAGCACACCGCACGGTCGATTTCGTGGAATGGCATCGCATCCTATGGCGCCATCGCCATTGGCGCCCCCTTGGGCGTGGTCATGGTGGCGCAGTACGGCTACAACAGCCTTGGCATTGCGCTCTCAGTGCTGGCGGCGCTGGGCCTGGTGCTGATCCGCCACAAACCGTCGGTGCCGGTGGTGCGCGGCGAGCGGTTGCCGTTTCGGGCGGTGTTCGGGCGTATCGCGCCGTTTGGCGCCAGCCTGTGCCTGGCCTCGATTGGCTACGGCACCCTGACCACCTTTATCACGCTGTACTACCTCAATCGCGGCTGGGCCGGCGCGGCGTACTGCCTGACGGTGTTTGGCGTGTGCTTCATCCTGTCGCGACTGGTGTTTATCTCTGCAATCAGCCGCTTCGGTGGTTTCCGCGCGGCGATTGCCTGCATGACCATCGAGACCCTCGGGCTCGCCCTGCTCTGGCTGGCGCCGTCGACCGGGGTGGCGTTGATCGGCGCCGGGCTGACCGGCTTTGGCCTGTCGCTGGTGTACCCGGCGCTGGGCGTGGAAGCCATCAGGCAAGTCCCCGCCAGCAGCCGTGGCGCGGGACTGAGTGCGTATGCGGTGTTTTTTGACCTGGCCCTGGCGATTGCCGGACCGTTGATGGGCGCCGTGGCCCTGAACCTCGGCTACAGCTGGATCTTCTTCTGCGCGGCGCTGCTGTCGGTGACCGCCCTGGGCGTGACCCTGTTGCTCAAGCGTCGCGCTTACTGATCCGCCGTCTGCAGACCGGCGCGGGTGGATTGCCCGAGGGTCTGGCTGAAAAAACGCCCGGCCTCGGAGATCAAGTCACGGTGGATCCCTTCGCGGTCGACCCCATCGGCATCGGTGCAGATCGCCGGCATCGCCGCCAATTGATCGCTGTCGCACGGCGCCATGAACACGAAGTGCCCTGCCCCGGCCAGCAATTTGAAGTCCGGCGGCTCGGGCAGCTTGCGCGCCAGGGCGGCGGCGTTCTTGTCCACAGCCACCAATTTGTCGCCGTCCCCGCTGTAGAGCAGCACCGGCACATGCACGTCGGCCAAGGTGTGACGGCCGAACATCAGGCTCAGCGGCGCCATCAGCATCAAGGCATGAATACGCGAGTCGGATTGCGGCTGCAGATCGTCGCGATCCACGATCAGTTCGCCCTTGGTGGTGCAGGCATCGCGATCTTCGGGACGTTCCTGGCAGTAGCGCCGCAGGCGATTGAAATCCGGCTTGGCACCGGCCAGGATCAACGCGGTTTCGCCGCCGGCGGAATAGCCGATGACGCCCACCTGGTTGACGTTGACGAAAGGCGACAGCATCGGGTCGCCCAAAGTGGCGGTGATCGCTTCGGAAATCTGGATCGGCCGGCCATACAGGTTGCTCACCGTGCCCAGGCGGCTGTGGTCCTTGTAGTTGTCGCCAGGGTGCAGCACGGCCACCACTACAAAGCCCTTGCGCGCCAGGGACGTGGCCAGGTCATGCAAGGCCAGCGGCGTGCCAGTGTTGCCGTGGGACAGCATCAACAGCGGGAACCGGCCGATGGCGATCTTGGCGTCTTCGCTGGCGGCCACATGGTAGGCACCCAACTGCGTGGTGTGCTCAAGGCCGGTGGAGGGGTAAAAGGCCACGGCTTTCATCGGCTGCAGGTCCAGCGGATCAAGAAACGTCATGCGATGGAACCCCACGCTCCAATGCGGGTGCGGCGCGGGCGCGGCGTGCACTGAAACCAGGCCGCCGAGCAGGGAAAGAACCATGACTGCACAAAGACGCATCATGAGGATGTCCACCTTTGCTGCGTGATAACCGACCAATCGAAAGAAAAGCCCCAGGTGCACACCCATGCTTGCACAACCTGGGCCACATTAAACAAGACCGCGAGCAAACGAAAAAACTCCGTACGCCGCTCGCGTTCAGCGAGCAGGATACAGAGTTTAGGCGCCCGGCTTCAGATTGAAACCGAGGGAGGGCTGAATTTACACAAGCCTTACGCGGCGGCGAACAATTGTTCGTTGATCAGTGCGTTGGCGTCGCTCAAGGATTTGCTGCGCACCTCGTCACCGTAGGCCAGGCCTTCGGCGCGCACGATTTCGATATCGGTGATGCCGAGGAAGCCGAACAGCAGTTTCAGGTAGCCTTCATGGGCGGCACCGGATGCTTGCCCGGCATGCAGGCCGCCGGAAGTGGAGACGATGATGACCTTCTTGTTGCCGCACAGGCCTTCCGGGCCGGCTTCGGTGTAGCGAAAGGTCTGGCCGGCCACGGCGATGCGATCGATCCAGGCTTTGAGCTGGGTCGGGATGGTGAAGTTGTACATCGGCGCACCCACGACGATGGCGTCGGCGGCGAGGAACTCGGCCAGCGACGATGCGCTCAGCTGCGCTTCATGCTGTTGCGCGGCGTCACGCAACTCCGCAGCGGTGCCCAATGCGCCCAGGGTCGCGCCGGAAAAGTGGTTGATGCCTTCGCTGGCGAGGTCACGGTAGATCACTTCCACGCCCGGCTGCGCCGCTTGCCAGGCCTTGACCACGCCCGCGCTGAGCTGACGGGAAGCCGAGTTGTCGCCGAGGATGCTGGAATCGATGTGCAACAGTTTCATGAGCAAGTCTCCGAGGTGGGATCGCCAGTGGCGACCAGATGGTGGTGATGCTACGCATGAAACCAATGCTCGATAAGCTGCCTGCAATGCGATAGTTTGTCCCACACACAGGACAATAGGCTCAGCATGCAAGACCTCAACGACCTCTACTATTTCGCCAAAGTCGTCGAAGCCGGTGGCTTCGCGGCGGCCGGGCGGCTGCTGGGGATTCCCAAGTCGCGGCTGTCGCGGCGTATCGCCGAGCTGGAAGAACGCCTGGGCGCGCGCCTGCTGCAACGCACCACCCGCCAGTTGACCCTCACCGCCGTGGGCGAGCGCTACCTGCGCCATTGCCAGGCCATGCTGCTGGAGGCTGAAATGGCCGATGAAGCCGTGGCAAGCATGTCCAGCGAGCCTCGTGGAAGACTGCGCGTGAGTTGCCCGGTGGGCATGGCGCAGCACATCCTGCCGGAGCTGGTGGCCGGGTTTCTGGCGGCACACCCGCTGGTGCAGCTGGAAATGACCTTGGTCAATCGCCGCGTGGACCTGGTCGCCGAAGGGATCGACGTAGCGCTGCGGGTGCGTGAGCTGGGCGATGAAGACCCGCTGCTGGTGACCAAACGCCTGCGCCAGGCCCAGACCGCGCTGGTCGCCAGCCCCGAATTCATGCGCGGTCGCCGCATCGACAGCCTGGACGACCTCAAGCAATTGCCAATCCTCGGCGCGCTGGAAGCCGACCGCATGGTTCACGTGCGCCTGCTCGACCCGCAAGGCAACTCCCATGACCTGGCGATGGAGGCGCGCCTGGGCATCGACGATTTCATCGTGCGCAAGGCCAGCGCGATCATGGGCCTGGGCTTTACAGTGCTGCCGATGATGTATTGCGAAGAGGAATTGGCCAGCGGCCGTCTGGTGCAACTGCTGCCCGAGTGGTCATTGCCGGGCGGCTGGCTCCAGGCGGTGTACCCGCATCGACGCGGTGTGTTGCCGGCGATTCGCGCCTGGATCGACTACCTGGAAGAAGGCTTCAAAAGCTGCGGAGACCGCCAGTTATGAGCATGAGCGAAGCGCAAGTCGCCACTTTCTGCCTGAGCCTGCCCGGCGCGCGGGAGGACTACAAATGGGGCGGCGTGCGAGTGTTCTCGATTGCCGGCAACAAAATGTTCGCCCTGCAAAACCTGCGGGGTGACTCGCTGGCGTTCAAGGTCGACAAGGACCTGTTCCTCGGCCACGTCGACCGGCCGGGCATCCACCCCGCGCCGTACCTGGCCCGCGCGCAATGGATCATCATGAACACGCCTTACCCGCTGGGCGCCGAGGAACTGCGTGGCTTGTTGCAGCGCTCGCACCAGCTGGTGGTGAGCAAACTGCCCAAGCGCACGCAGATCGGGTTATTGCTAGAGCACGGATAACAAGGTGCCACCCAGGAACAACTGGTCGAGCCAGAACACCTGGTGCAGCAACACGATCACCCAGAACAGCACCTGGTAAGACGCCTTGCGCGTCTTGTGCCGGAACACCTGCTGGGCAATCAACGCCCCAGGCCAGCCGCCCGCCAGTTCCACGGCGTGCAGGATGTTTTCCGGAGTGCGCCAACTGTCGGTGCGGGCCTTGCGCTTGTCGCTCCAGTAAAGGAAGAACGCTACCAGGCTGACCACCCCATAGGCCGCCAGCGGGATCAGCGTCTCGCCGCGCTGCCACACCAATACCGCCCCCACCAACGGCGCCGCGCACAGCAGCACAAAGATCAGCGCTTTGAGGCGCGGGTACTGGATCGTCATGCCTTGGCGGCCGCCCAGTCGATCCAGCCGAACTGCCAGGTTGCCAGGATCAGCAGGCCAAACGCAATGCGGTACCAGGCAAACGCGGCGTAACTGTGGCTGGCGATGAACTTGAGCAAGCCCTTGACCGCAATCATTGCGAAGATGAACGAGGTCACAAAGCCGATGACGAACACCGGCAGGTCCGCCGGCTGGAACAGGTCACGGTACTTGTAGCCCGAATACACCGCCGCGCCGACCATGGTTGGCATCGCCAGGAAAAACGAGAACTCGGTGGCCGTCTTGCGTGACAGCCCGAACAACAGGCCGCCGATAATGGTCGAGCCCGAACGCGAGGTGCCCGGAATCATTGCCAGGCACTGGGCCAGGCCGACCTTGAGCGCGTCTTTCCAGGTGATGTCATCGACGGTTTCGGCGTGCACCTCATGCACGCGCCGCTCAGCCCACAACATGATCACGCCGCCCACTACCAAGGCGGTGGCGACGGTAATCGGGTTGAACAGATAGTGGTGAATCACGTCGGCAAAAATCACCCCCAGCACCACCGCCGGCATAAAGGCGATCAGCAGGTTGGCGGTGAACCGCTGAGCCTTGCGCTGGGTCGGCAGGCCCTTGACGACTTCGAAAATCTTGCCGCGAAACTCCCACACCACCGCCAGGATGGCGCCCAGCTGGATGATGATATTGAACGCGTTGAAGCGGTCGCCGGAAAAGTCGAGCAAATCGGCGACAATGATCTGGTGGCCGGTGCTGGAAATCGGCAGGAACTCGGTAAGCCCCTCCACGATGCCAAGAATCACTGCCTGAATGGCGGTCCAAAAATCCATGCTTCCCCCTAAGGTCTTGCTTCAAGGCAAGCCTCGTTGATCTTTTTAATGGTTCACTGACGACAAGACATGGTGGTGGGTGGCAACCCTGACCGGCAAAAATCTTGTGAAAAATCAGACAGTACTCAGGTTTTCCGAGTACGGGCCGAAAGCCTATCAGACAAGGCGGAAAAGTCGATGCAGCGCCACAATTATAAAAAGCACGGAGTGACAGGACGATGAACAGTTTGCGCAATATGTCGATCAGCCGGCGCCTCTGGCTGATCCTGATAGTCGCCGTGCTGATGCTGCTGGCCCTGGGTTTGCTGATGCTCAAGCAGATCCACGATGACCTGTACCAGGCCAAGCGCCAGCAGACCCAATACGTGGTCGAAACCGCCAGCGGGATCCTGACGTTTTATCACGGTCTGGAAACCACCGGCGTGTTGACCCGCGACGCCGCCCAGAAGCAAGCCCTGAGCGCGGTGCGTGGCTTGCGCTACGACCATGACGATTATTTCTGGATCAACGACCTCACGCCCGTGATGATCATGCATCCGGCCAACCCCAAGCTCGACGGCCAGAACCTTTCGGCAATCCGCGACCCCGACGGCTTTGCGGTGTTCAACGAGTTCGTGAGCCTGGCCAAAGCCAAGGGCGCCGGCATCGTCAACTACCGCTGGCCGAAACCGGGCGCCGACGCGCCGGTGGCGAAAACCTCGTATATCCATTTGTTCGAGCCGTGGGGCTGGATTATCGGTTCCGGGGTTTACGTGGACGATGTGCAGGCCGAGTTCAGCGCGCAGGTGTGGAAAGCCTCGTTTATCGGCCTGGGTATCGCACTGGCGATGGGCTTGCTGGTGTCGCTGATCGCCCGCAGTATCGTGCGGCCGCTGCAGGCGGCGGTGAACGCCATGGGCAATATCGCCAGCGGCGAAAGCGACCTGACCCGCAGCCTCGACACCCACGGCCAGGACGAAGTCACCCAACTGTCGCAACACTTCAATAGCTTCACCGCCAAGCTGCGCCAGGTGGTCGGCCAGTTGCAGGTGTGCGCCAACGCCCTGGGCCAGTCCTCCCAGGAACTGGGCAACAACGCGACCCAGGCCCACGACCGCAGCCAGCAGCAGTCCCAGCAGATGGAACTGGTGGCGACCGCGATCAACGAAGTCACCTACGGCGTGCAGGACGTGGCCAAGAACGCTGAACACGCCGCCAGCGAAATGCGTGATGCCCAGGCCCAGGCGCAACAGGGCCAGGTGAATATCGACGGCAGCCTGCAGCAGATCGACCAGCTTTCCGGCACCATCAGCAATGCGGTGGACGTGATCCGTACCCTGTCCGCTGAAAGCACCCAGATAGGCAGTGTGCTTGAAGTCATTCGCTCCATTGCCGACCAGACCAACCTGTTGGCCCTCAATGCGGCGATTGAAGCGGCACGCGCCGGCGAACAAGGCCGTGGCTTTGCCGTGGTCGCCGATGAAGTACGGCTGCTGGCCCAGCGCACGCAAAAGTCCACCGCCGAGATCCAGGGCATGATCGAACGCCTGCAAGGCCACTCGGAAGCGGCGGTCAAGGTAATCAGCGACAGCCACAGCGCATCGCAACTGACCATCGAACAGGCCGGCCAGGCCGGGGCCAGCCTCACCGCCATCGGCCAGGCCTTGCGCAATCTCAATGGCCTCAACGCCTCGATTGCCAGCGCCACCCTGCAGCAAGCCCACGTGGTGGAAGACATCAACCAGAACGTCACCCAGGCTGCCAGTCTGTCCCACAGCACGGCGTTGGCGGCGGAGCAGTCGAGCGTGGCCAGCGCACAGTTGCGTGGCCTGAGCGAACAGCTGGATGGGCTGCTGCGCCAGTTCAAAGTGTGACTGTAGTGAGCGGGCTTGTCCCGCGCTGGGGGGGGCGAAGCCGCCCTAAAACCAGACACCGCGCTCTGCCAGACAGAACGCGGTGTTTTTATGGGGGCCGCTACGCAGCCCGGCGCGGGGCAAGCCCGCTCACTACAAGAGCCAATTCCTACCTCCACGTTTCTTTGGTTACAATCTGCGCCCTCTCCCACCGTCCCGAGGAACCACCATGTCCGGGCTTGAACTCTTCGCCGCTGCCCTGGGGGTGACCGCCGTGTGGCTGACCGTCAAACAGAACCCCTGGTGCTGGCCCATCGGCCTGGTGATGGTGCTGCTCTACACTTGGGTGTTCTTCGACGTGAAACTCTATTCCGACATGCTGCTGCAGGTGGTCTACGCGGCGCTGCAGGTATACGGTTGGTGGCAATGGACCCGCGCTGGTGAGGTCAGGCAAGGGCGCGAGGTCACCAGCCTCGGCGTGCCGGCGATCATCGCCAGCCTGGCGGCGGGCGCCCTGGGCAGCCTGTTGCTCGGTTCCGCCATGGCCCACTGGACGGATGCCGCCCAACCCTGGCTCGACGCCGCCCTCACCGGCTTCAGCCTGGTGGCGCAAATGTGGATGGCGCAGAAGCGCGTGCAATGCTGGCCGTTGTGGATCGCCGTGGACGTGATTTTCGTCGGCCTGTTCCTCTACAAAGGCCTCTACCTCACCGCCGCGCTCTACGCGCTGTTCACCGTGATCGCCGTGCAAGGCTGGCGTGAATGGCGCGCCGACCCGGCGTTGCAGGCATGAAGGTGGTGGTACTGGCCGGCCCCGAGTCCAGCGGTAAAAGCTGGCTGGCGGCGCAGCTGCACGCACACTTTGGCGGGTTGATGGTCGGTGAATACGTGCGTCATTTCATCGATCATCATCAACGTGACACCACCCTGGCCGACATCCCCGCCATCGCCCGTGGCCAACTGGCCTGGGAAGACGAGGCCCGCGCCACACACCCCGACCTGTTGATCCTCGACACGCATCTGCTGGCCAACAAACTCTGGAGCCAGGCCCTGTTCGGCGACTGCCCCGCGTGGCTCGACAGCGAACTGCTGGCGCGGCAGTACGACATGCACCTATTGTTGTCGCCGGAAGATGTGGAGTGGACGGCCGACGGGCAACGCTGCCAACCCGAACTGGCCGACCGCCGCGCGTTTTTCCAGGACAGCCTGGAATGGCTGCAGCGGCATCAGCAAGCGGTGCTGGTTATCGGAGGAAATTGGGAAGAGCGCCGCACCATGGCGTTTTCAGCCGTAAAACGACTACTGCAGCTCTGACACGGCGCTAGCTGTAGGAGCTGGCTTGCCTGCGATGGCTATAGGTATCTACACAATTTTTAAAAGGCTGAAAAATCTCCTGTAGTGAGCGGGCTTGTCCCGCGCTGGGTGGCGAAGCCGCCCCAAACCAGGCCAATTGGTTTTTTCTGAAATTGCGCGGTGTCTTTATTGGGGCGGCTTCGCCACCCAGCGCGGGACAAGCCCGCTCACTACAAAATGTGTAGATACCCATGCTGCGATGGCGGCGCTTCAATCACACCTGTGTTGCTGACCCGCCGCTATCGCAGGCAAGCCAGCTCCCACATTTTCAACCTAGTCAGGCGCTAGTAGCCCAGCGACAGGCCAGTATTGCGACGCGGATCGTTCGCGCCATAGAAACGGTTGTTACCCACTGGTTTTCCACCCAGCGAAGGCGCGCCCACCAGGATCGCCGCCAGGTGGTTGGCATCCTGGGGCCCTGCAAACTTGTGGCCCCAGCTTTCCAGGATCTTCTGGGTGTCCGGGCTGACCGCGAAGGTCTCAAGGTTCGTGGTGTCCGGCATCCATTGCTGGTGGAAACGCGGCGCGTCCACCGCTTCCTGGATGTTCATCTTGTAGTCGATCACATTCAGGATGGTCAGCAAGGTCGCGGTGATAATCCGGCTGCCGCCTGGCGTACCCACCACCATCACCGCCTTGCCGTCCTTGGTCACGATGGTCGGGCTCATCGACGACAGTGGCGCCTTGCCCGGCGCAATGGCGTTGGCTTCACCCTGGACCAGACCATACATGTTCGGCACACCGACCTTGACGGTGAAATCGTCCATCTCATCGTTGAGGATCACCCCGGTCTTGCTCGCCATCACGCCCGCGCCGAACCAGTCGTTGAGGGTGTAGGTGACCGAGACCGCGTTACCCCACTTGTCGACGATGGAATAGTGGGTGGTGTTGTTGCCTTCATGGGGCGACACACCAGGCTTGATCGCCTGGGAGTCACCGGCCTTTTTCGGGTCAATGGCGTCGCGCAATTTCGCCGCGTAGTTTTTGTCCAGCAGGTGCTCGATCGGGTTTTTCACGAAATCCGGATCGCCGAGGTAGCTGTTACGGTCCACATAGGCGTGGCGCATCGCTTCGATCTGGTAGTGCAGGCCTTGGGCCGAATGATAGCCCAGGTCGGCCATCGGGTAGCCTTCAAGGATATTCATGATCTGGCAGATCACCACACCGCCCGAGCTCGGTGGTGGCGCCGAAACCACGTGGTAGCCACGGTAGTCGCATTCGATGGGCGCCAGCTCGCGGGTCTTGTACTTGTCCAGGTCAGCCTGGGTAATGATGCCTTTGCCGGCCTGGCTGGAATCCACCAGGGCCTTGGCGACCCAACCTTTATAAAAGCCGTCGCTGCCCTTGGCCGAGATTTCTTTGAGGGTCTTGGCCAGGTCCTTCTGCACCAGCTTCTGGCCGACCTGCATCGGTTGGCCGTTGTGCAGGAAGATCCCGCGCATGTCCTTGTCTTTTTCGAACTCGCCGGTGGCGGTGTGCAGCAGGTCGATATCACCCTGCTGCAGGGCGAAGCCGTTTTCCGCAAGCGTGATGGCCGGAGCGATGACTTGGGCGCGCTTGAGCGTGCCGTATTTGCTCAGGGCCAGCTCCATCCCCGACACGGTGCCCGGTACGCCGACGGCCAGGTGGCCCTTGGCGCTGAGGCCTTCGACGACGTTGCCATCCTTGTCCAGGTACATATTGGCGGTGGCGGCCAGCGGCGCTTTTTCGCGGAAGTCGAGGAAGGTCTTGCGCCCGTCCGCCAACTGCACGGTCATGAAACCGCCGCCGCCCAGGTTACCCGCCGCCGGGTACACCACCGCCAGCGCATAACCCACGGCCACCGCCGCATCAACGGCATTGCCGCCGGCCTTGAGCACATCGACGCCCACATGAGTGGCCAGATGCTGGGCTGTCACCACCATGCCGTTTTCACCGGCCACCGGGGCCTGGGAAGCGGCTTGCACACCGCTGACCGTCAACACCAGGGCTGTGGCAATCAAGGTACGGCTGAAGGGTTGGTATTTCATCCATGGCTACTCGGGTTATTGAGATGCACCAAAATAGCCCGTTGCGAATCCAATCCCCAGTGCAATGGCGTTTTTATTACAGAACCTGTCGGTCACAGAACGGCGTCGAAAACCCCGCCTGCGACGGCAAACCCGCGTTGCAGGTCCTCGATCAACGCCGCCACGTCCTCCAGGCCGATATGCAGGCGTACCACCGGGTTCAGCGCCCGGTCCGCCGCGCTGTCGCGATCCTGGGTATCGGCCACGGTGACCAGGCTTTCATAGCCGCCCCACGATGCGCCCAACCCGAACAGTTGCAGGCCATCGATAAAGCGCTCGATAGAGCCCGCGTCGGCATTGGCCAGCTCGAACGACAGCAACCCATTGCTGCCCGTGAAGTCGCGGCGCCACAGCGCATGCCCCGGATGTTCGGGGAGCGGCGGGTGGAACACGCGCTTGACCTGGGGCTGCGCCTGTAGCCACAGCGCAATGTCCAACGCCTGGCGCTCGTGCACATCCAGGCGGGAGGCCAGGGTGCGGGCGCCGCGCAAGATCAGGTAGGCATCGTCGGCGCTCACCGCGTTGCCGAAGGTATCGCTCATCCTGCCCAGCGCCGGCCAGGCCGCCTGGGTGGTGCAGACACTGCCCATCATCACGTCGCTATGGCCGCCGAGGTACTTGGTCAAGGCCATGATGGAAATATCCGCGCCCAGCGCCAGCGGTCGGTACAGATAGCCCGAGCCCCAGGTGTTGTCCACGGCCAGCAGGATATTGCGTGGCTTGCACAGGGCGGCAATCGCCGGCAGATCGCACAACTCATAGAGCAGCGAGCCCGGAACTTCGGCGTAGACCAGCTTGGTATTGGCTTGCAGTTGCGCCTCCAGCCCTTGGCCATCGGGCGAGAAATAGCTCACTTCGATACCAAACGGTCGCAGGAACTCGCGGGCCAACTTGCGCACCGGCGAATACACCGCATCGGTGATCAGCACATGATCACCGGGGCGCAGATACGCCAGGAACACCTGGGCGGCAGCGGCCAGACCGGTGCCGTAGAGACGCGTGCGGTAGCCACCTTCCAGCTCGGTGACCAAGTCCTCCAGGGCGTGGGACGTCGGGTTGCCGCGCGCGCCATAGCTTAGTACCCGCTCGCTGTCACGGCGGGCGCGGGCGTCGCGCATCTGCGCCAGGTTGTCGAAGAGCACCGTGCTCAACCGCGTGACCGGCACGTTGACTGCGCGGCCGCCCTGGCCTTTTTCGGTGCGTGCCGCATGCACCAGCCGAGTACGCACCCGCGAGGGTGCAGCCAGCGGCATGAGGCTGGCGATTTCCGCTTCGCTCATCTGCGCCGGCAAGCCGATTTCCCAGGCCAGATACTGGCGTGCGGCGTCCTTGTTGCCGCTGTGGCGGTCATGGGTGAAGAACAGAAAATCAATGCACTGTGCATCGGCCGGGTTGTGCGGGTCCTGGCTCACCGGCAGGCCAGCGGCGACCCAGGCAGCGAAACCGCCGTCGAGCAACTGTGCCGACAGACCTTCGGCGGCAAACGCCGCCAACGCGGGATCGTCCGCCACCAGCACCAACGGGCGATGGTCGGTTTTCAATTGTGAACGGATTGACCAGCGGGAGCCGGGGATATGCCCCTTGCGATAGACCATGCTCGGGCGCAGGTCGATCAGGTTGACATCCTTCACCTCAAAGGCCTGAGGGCTGATCAGCGGCAACGGCTCATACGCCACCGGCGGCACCACCGGCAATGCCAGGCCACTGTCGATACCGCCGCTCAACACGTAGGCCTCATGCCCCAACTGGCGCAGCCAACTGGCGACAATCGGCGCACGCACGCCGTCACTGTCCACCAATACCACACGCGCCTGACGCACGCCGATGTACAAGTCGGTGGCCTGGATCAACTGCCCGCCCGGCGCGTGTTGCGCGCCCGGTAAGCTGGCGGCGGCAAACTCTTCAGCGGTGCGCACATCACACAGGAACAGGCTGCGCCCGGTATCATCGGCCCATTGGCGCACCTGAGCCGCCGACACATTCACTACCCCTGCCCGCTCGGCCAACTGGCGCGCGGCGTGGCGCTGTTGGGCCAGGTCTGCGCTGACGTGGTCGGCATATTGCCGCGTGCTGCCGTGTTCCAACGGGAAGTCTTCCAGGTACCAGCCCTGGGTTCCGTTTTCCAGGGCGTAGATCGGATTTTTCAGCCCCAGGTTAATCAGCGTCTGCGCGCCGATTATGCTGCGGGTGCGCCCGGCACAGTTGACCACTATAGGCGTGCTGTCATCCGGCACCAGCTCATGCACGCGGTAGCCCAGTTCGCCGTTGGGGCAGCAGATGGAACCGGGAATGGTCATCTTGCGGTACTCATCGAATGGCCGCCCATCCAGCACCACCAGCGGCTCGCCACGCGCCTGCCACTCTGCCAGTTGCCGCGCGGTGAGGTGCGGCGTGTGGCTGGTCTCTTCCACCAACTCGCCAAACGCCTTGGACGGCACGTGCACACCGGCAAACAACTGCAGGCCCGCCGCCCGCCAGCCCTCGGCACCGCCGTTCAGCACCTGCACGCGGCTGTAGCCCAGCGCCTGTAAACGCTCGGCCGCGCGCGCCGCGATCTCGCCACCGTCCTGGTCGTAGATCACCAGGCGCACCTGCGGGTTCGGCGCCAGGCGGCGCACTTCCAGCTCCAGGCGGCTGTAGGGCAGGTTCACCCCGTGAAACAGGTGGGCCTCGCCGTATTGCCCATATTCGCGCACGTCGAACAGGGCGATTTCCTGTCCGTCGAACAGCCATTGCTGCAGTTGACTTGGGGTGATGGTCTGGCTCATGGAAGTCCCAACAAAGTAAGTAAGAATTACTGCAACACCAGCGCTATCGCAGGCAAGCCAGCTCCCACAGTTGGTCGGCGGTGGATTTAAGCGTAGGCCCGGATCGACGGCGCCATCTGCGACGCGTTGTAGTTGAGGATGCGTCCGTCCGCGTCCACGCCATACCGGCCGTTCAGCGATTCGAGCGGCAAACCATATAAGTGGAAGTGCAGCGTCGCCTGCTCGCCTTCAACCTTGATGCCATGCAGGTCTTCGCCCAGGAACGCGATCGACGTACCCGGCTGCACGATCACTTCCTTTTCCAGCGTCAGTGTGGTGAAACCCGGCTCGCGTCCATCGTCATTGCGCGCGTAGACGTAGTTGATTTCCTGACCTTCAACCGCACTGATGATCGCCCAGGTCTCATGGTTGTGCGCGAGGGTGCTTTTGCCCGGCAGCAACGAGTTCAGGTACAGGGTCGGCGTATCGCCGTCGTCGTTCAGGCGGTAACGAAAAGCGGTGCAGCCCTGCCCCGGTACCGGCGCGGGAAATTGGTCGAAGTTGAACAGGTCACGACGCCCTGCGAGGTTTTCCAGCAGGCCGGTAATTTCTACGAGGGCCGCACGGTCTACGCCGCGCTGGTTGATGACACGGATCTGCTGCAAAAACGCTTCGATAACGGCGGCACGGTTTTCGATACTCATCACGAACTTCCTCTAATCAGACAGACAGGCTGTAACGGCTCAAATGGGTCAACAGGTACGGGTCGTGGGCGACGGGGCCACGGCGCCCCGAATCGCCCAGGGCATGGCGCAGGAACGTCTGGGTGCGTTCGCTGGCCGGGTTCTGGAAGATCTGTGCGGCGCTGCCATGCTCGACAATCACGCCGTGTTCAGTGAAGTACACGACGTCGCTGATCTCTTCGGCGAAGCGCATTTCGTGGGTGACCAGCACGCAGGTCATGCCCTCTTCGGTCAGCTCGCGGATCACCGTCAGCACCTCGCCGACGGTTTCCGGATCGAGGGCCGAGGTCACCTCGTCGAACAGGATCAATTCCGGGCGCATCGCCAGGGCGCGGGCAATCGCCACGCGCTGTTGCTGGCCGCCGGAAAGCTGGCCGGGGTAGGCATCGGCCTTGTGCTCCATGCGCACTTTGGCCAGCAAGGCGCGGGCATCGTTCTCGGCGTCGGTGCGGTTGCGCCCCAGCACCTTGCGCGGGGCAATCACCAGGTTTTCCAGCACCGACAGGTGTGGGAACAGGTTGTATTGCTGGAACACAAACCCCACGCGCTTGCGCAACTCGATGCGCTGGGTTTCCTGGGCCAGTGTGTCGACCTGGGTCTGGCCCACGCGGATGCTCCCGCGCTGGGGCTGCAACAGCCCGGTGATGCAGCGCAGGATCGTGGATTTGCCCGAGCCCGACGGCCCGATGATCGACACCGCCTGGCCGCGCAGCACCTCCAGGTCGATGCCCTTGAGCACCGGGTTGGCGCCGAATGACAAGTGCACATCGCGCAGGCTCACCAGGGGTTCAATAGAAGGCATAACGGCGCTCCAAGTGTTGGGTGAGACGGGAAATCGGATAGCAATAGGCAAAGAACAGCACCAGCAGGCTCAGGTAGACCACCACCGTGAAACCGGTCATGTTCACGGTGTTGCTGGCGATCTGCGCGGTGTCGATCACGTCGTGCACGCCCACCAGTGAGGCCAGCGCCGTGCCCATGGCGACCACCGCATACAGGTTCATCCACGGCGGCAACATGCGCTTGAAGCACTGCGGCAGGATGATCGAACGGAACAACTGGCCCCGGGTAAACGCCAGCGAGCGCGCGGCCTCCCACTGGGTGCTGGGGATCGAACCGATGGCGCCACGAAAGATCTCCGCAACGTTGGCGCTCGCCGGCAAGGCCAGGCCTAGGGTGACCTTGACCCAATCGGGGAACGACACGTAACTGCTGCCGATATGGATCTCGAACGGGAACACGTAAGTGGTGAAATAGATCAGCACCAGCCACGGCGCGTTGCGAAACACCTGCACCCACAGCCGCGCGACAAACCCGAGGGGCGACAACGCCAGTGCGCCAACCAGCAGGCCAAGCATCGAACCCAGGGCAATCGCCACCACGCTGATCAGAATGTTCTGGCCGAAACCGGCCACCAGCGCCGGCGACCATTGCAGCAACGCAGCCAGTACCGGGAATGAATCAATGGCCATAGCCGGGCATCCTCAGGCGCGCTTCCAGCCAGCGCCCCACACAATTGACGATAAAACTCAGCAGCCCGAAAAAGCTCAGGATCAGAATCATCAGCTCCAGCACGTTGTCGCTCTGGGTCCAGATCATGATGGCCGCGTAGGTGATGTCGCCGACGGCAATCGCCGAGGCCACGGCCGTCATCTTCACCAGGTCGATCAGGTTGTTGATCAGCGACGGCAAGGCAAAGCGCAGCGCCAGCGGCAACTGCACATTCCACAGCAGTTGGCGGCTGCTGAAGGCCAGGGAACTGGCGGCCTCCAGGGTCACGGCCGGCACCGCTTCAATGCCGGCGCGCAGGGCCTCGGCGTGGAATGCGCCCTTGTGCAGGGAGATCACGATCACCACCCAGGCAAACGGCGTCAGCGGGTTGGCCGCGCCGACTGCCTGGGTCAGCAGCATGTTCAGCACCAGGAACGCGCAGTACAGCTGCACCAGGGTTGGCGTATTGCGCGTGACTTCCACGAACACCCGCACCGGCTTGGCCAGCCACGGGTTGCCTGAGGTCAGCATCGCCGCCAAGGAAACCCCCGCCAGCAGGCTGCCGATGATAGTGAACAGGCACAACAGGCCGGTGGTCAGCGCGCCCTGCACCAGCGTGCCACGCTGGTAAGCGTCGAGCAGGAAGTTGTAATTCAGGCCAATGCCGGCGGCCCACTGTACAAACAGCTCCAACAGTGGGGCCATGCCTCAAGCGCCCTTGAACTGTTTCTGCAATTCCACCAGCGCAGGCGATGCAGGGCTGATGCGGTTGCGGGTCTGGGCTTCGATCAGCCAGCCGCTGCGGTGCAGTGCCTGGATGATCGGGTCGAGCCTGGCCTGGGTGTCGCCTTCGCCGCGGCGGGTCCAGATCACCGAGGGCGCCGGGTTGAGTTCCGGGGTGATGACGCGGTAGTTCTTCCATTCGGCGCTGTCGTTGACCAGCGGGTTGATCAGGGTGGCGTCATGCACCGCCGCGACGCAGTTGTTGCCGCGCAAGGCAAGCAAGGACTCGGAGGAGCTTTTGAACGCCTTGATCTGGGCGCCGAACTCGGTCAGCGGCTTCACATAGCTGCTGCCTTGGGAGGTGCACACGGGCTGATCCTTGAGGTCTTGCCAGCGGGCAATCTTGCTGTCTTTGAGCACTGCCGCGGCGCCACCGATGCGGTAGAACGGAGTGGGCACAAAACCGAGGATCTCACCGCGCTCGGCGGTCCATTCCATATTGGCGATCAGCAGGTCGACCTTGCCCTGCTGCAGGAACTGCACCCGGTTGGCGGGCAATACCGGCACCAGTTGCACTTGAGCCTTGAGTTGACGCCCCAGCTCGTTGGCCAGGTCCACGTTCAAGCCCTTGGGCTGTTGCGTCGCCGGGTCGATGCTGCCGAACGGCCCGCCGGACAACAGCACACCCACGACCAGCACATGCCGCTGCTCGATCTTGTCCAGGGTCGCATCGGCCTGTGCCGCCCCATTGGCGCCCAACGCGATCAGCGACCCCAGGGCCACCGGCAACCATTGCTTCAATTTCATTGGACTTCCCCCTGGCGAATGATCGGCGTACCCCGACCTGATAGAGGGGCATGCTAGGGAGAGTGGGCAAGCAACGGAAATGCAGATATCTCATATCGTTATAACTTAACGTGAATGGACAACCTTTGATTCAGGCATAACCCAATATTCATTGGGCCAGCTAAAAATATTTATCGCCGATACATAAAACTATGTAATGTTTAACGTCACACCCGTGATGTAAAACCGCTTCTGGAACCGGCCATGTCGACCCTCGACCTTGAACTGCTGCGCACCTTTATTGCCGTGGTCGATCACCACAGTTTCGCCGAGGCTGGCACGCACCTGGCCCGCACCCAATCGTCCGTGACCCAGCATATGCAGCGTCTGGAGCAGCAAGTAGGGGTCAGGCTGTTCGAGAAGCGTGGCCGGCAAAAGCAACTGACCGAACCCGGCCTGCAGTTGCTGCGCCATGCACGCCAGATGCTTTCGCTCAATGACGATGCGTTGAACTCCTTGCGCGAAAGCAGCCTGAGCGGCGTATTGCGTATCGGCTCGCCTCACGATATCGCCGACACCATCCTGCCGCCGATCCTCAGCCACATCGCCCGCTCCGCACCGCGCTTGCGCCTGGAGATCGATGTGGGCCGCAGCCCGTTCCTGATGGATGACTTGCATCGTGGCAAGGTGGACATGGTGATTTCCACCCGCTCCGACCCGGACCTGGAAGGTTTTGCGTTGCGCACGTCACCGGTCTGGTGGATTTGTTCAGCGCAGTACATTCATCAGCCGAGTGAGCCGCTACCGTTGATTCTGGTGGATGAGCCGAGCATCTACCGGCGCTATGCGCTGGAAGCGTTGGAGCGGGCCAATATTGCCTGGCGCCAGGCCTACCTGGCGTCAAACCTGATCGGCATCAAGGCCGCGACCCGTGCGGGACTGGGGGTGACGCCGCGAAGCATGGAAATGCTCGGGCCGGACATGCGGGTGCTGGGGGAGACGGATGGGTTGCCGCGCTTGCCTGAGGTGACGTACTACCTGTGGATTAGGCCGCACACGGCGAACCCGATTGCCAGGAAGGCATATGACTTGATCCGAGGCAGCCAGGGGTTGTGATCCCCTGTTGGAGACTGCAGCGATCTCGTGGTTATGTTTTGCGCTTGGCGGCGCTAGAATCACGGCCTTTCTCGCCTGCTTCCCTTGATACGAGCCCCCCATGAGCTTTGATTTCGACACGATCCACTCGCGCTTCGGCACCGGCAGCACCAAGTGGAACCGCTACCCGCAGGACGTCTTGCCCATGTGGATCGCCGACATGGACATCGCCGCGCCGCCCGCCGTGCTCCAGGCCTTGCATGCGCGCCTCGAGCAGCAGGTCCTCGGCTACAGCGTCGCCGGCGCGGATGTGCGTGAGGCGATTGTCGCCGACCTATGGGCCAAGTACGCCTGGCGTGTGCAGCCGGATGAGCTGCTGTTCCTGCCGGGCGTCGAGCCGGGTTTCAACATGGCGCTGCACGCGTTTGTACAGCCGGGCCAACCGGTGGTGCTGCAGACGCCCAACTACCGGCCGATCCGCCTGGCGCCGGGAAACTGGAACCTGCCGCGCATTGAAGTACCGTTCCAGTTGAGCAACGGCGAATACCTCACGCCGCTGCCGGCCCTGCGCCAGGCGCTGGCTGGCGCGGGCGCGCTGCTGTTGAGCAACCCGCACAATCCCATCGGCAAGGTCTTCCCCCGCGAAGAGCTGCTGGCGGTGGCCAATGCCTGCCTGGAACACGGCGCACTGATCATCTCCGATGAAATCCACGCCGAGCTGTGCTTCGACGGCCGCCGCCACATCCCCACGGCCAGCCTCAGCGAGGAGATCGCCCAGCGCACCATTACCCTGATGTCGGCGAGCAAGGCCTATAACGTGGCCGGCCTGAAGACCTGCTTTGCGGTGGTGCAGAACGCCGAGATCCGCGAGCGCTTCAACGCGGCCCGTTGCGGCATGGTCGACAGCGTCAGCCCCCTGGGCCTGGAAGCCACCCGCGCAGCGTACAGCGAATGCGGCGAATGGTTGGAGGCGTTGAAGGCGTACCTGCAAGCCAACCGCGACTACCTGTTCGATGCCGTGCAGACCCGCCTGCCCGGCGTGGTGATGCATGCCCCGCAAGGCACCTACCTGGCCTGGCTGGATTGCAGCGCCCTGGAGCTTGCCGACCCGCAGCAGTTCTTCCTGGAACGGGCCAAGGTAGGGTTGAGCGCCGGTCTCGAGTTCGGCGATGACAGCCAGCAGTTCGTGCGCCTGAACTTCGGCTGCCCAAGGTCGATGCTCGAAGAAGGGCTGCAACGCATGGAGCGCAGTCTGCGACATCGCTGACCTGTGCCGGTGATCGTCTATCTCAGCGGTGCCGCTGCTGCACAATGACTCACGCTTGAGGCGCGGGAGCCTGGAACGTGACACTGCTGACCTGCGCGACACGTGTGGCTGAACCAGGCTGGCGTGGCGCGCTGACTGTCATCAACATGCCGTCGTTGGTCATGAATTTAGGCCGTGCTTTATCACCCGTTGAATCGTTGGCAAAAGCGTTCTGGATAACCAGCTTACGTTGGTTTCCAGGCTCATCCCCCTTCAGGTTCACGGTCAGGTCTCCCGAGGGTGAAACGCTCCAGCCCGATACCTGTGCAGCGCTGTAATCCAGCTTGATGACGCTGTCGTTCGGGTCTTTGATCGTCACAGCCTTGTTGCTTTTGTTGACGATGTAAGTATTGGGGCCACCCTCCCCGACCACGGTAGCGCCGCCATTGATCACGATAACGTTAGAACCCTTACCGGTTAAAACCACATCTTTCTTGCCGTTCAGGGTAAACAGGTTGCTCTGGTCATCGCCGACTATGTAACTTTCGCCATTTTCAACGGTGGCAGCGTTTGAAAACTCATGAAAGTACGCAATGGGGGAAACACCTTCCGTTTTCGAGGCCGCAGTGCTCACTGAAACCGTTCCGGTTTTGAAGTTGATGACATGGCCTGAATAGGTGGCGGTTTTGGCGTCGTTGCCTTCAGTGTAAGGGGTGCTCAGATTGCCGGAAAAAACCAAGGTGTTGCGGCCCTCGCCTCCCCAGAGCTCAGTTGCTTTTTTACTGAAGCCGTTCTTTTCAGTCCTCCAGACCTCCTCCGCCTGCTGCAGGGTCTGACGGGCATCAGCGCTGAAAATCACCGTATCGTCGACCTCTCCCCCGCTGATCAGTTTTTTCCCGCCCCCCAACAAAAAATAGTTGGGTTTCTTGAATCCTCCTGCCACTTCGTCATCGCCATCGCCCAGGTCCCAAAGCGTGGCCTTTCCTGACCCCTCTGCGCCTTCCACCGGTTTGATCGACATGCCGTCCCACGAATCGGAAGGTGCATTGATACGATCATTTGCGTCCCTGATGTTGACGGAGGGGACTTGCCCATTCACCTGGATCAGATTCAGCAAAAAAGTGATCGGGGCCCACCAGTGCTGGCCCGTCAGGCTTACCTTCCCCGGAACCTGTGTGACGACTACGTCCCCGGAGCCAAACACAACACGTTCGAAATGGTCTTTACCCGGGCCGTTCAGGAATGCTTGATGATATTCCCTCTTCTGTATGTCATAGCCCTCGGCGTATTTCGCTTCCCAGTAAGGTTTTATGACATCAAACCCCGGTTCAAACCCGAGGAAAGATTTCAGGCCGATTTCGAACTTTTTCGAACCTGACAGCGGCGTGTATTCATTAATGTCTTCCACCGTGCGCACCGCCGAGTAAATTGCTTGCCCGGTCATCAATACTGCCGCCACTGCGAGCCCCGCCGGCCCGGCAGCACTGAAGCCCGCCAGGAATGCAGCGCTCAAGCCTATCGAGGTGACCGCATTGGTGATGGCGAATGCGCCGTTGACATAGTGATCCTGAGCTTCCTTACCGGTACTGCCAGCCGCCTTATTGAATGAATCGACGGCATTGTGGATATCAAAAGGAACACCGATAGCCGTGCCGGCAACACCCGCGACCTTTCCAATCATCTTTCCGATAGTGGAGGCCTGAAAGCTCAGTATCGTTGGCGTCACCTTGGCGATTGCCGACTGCGCCATTTTATTGAGGCCAACCTCTACGGCCGTCCCGGCATAGTCAGACGCTACAGCACCCGCGCTGATGATCCCTGCCGTCGTATCGCCACGCTGAAAACTCTCAATGGAACTGCGCAGCCCCTGGAATGTGCTGAACGCCAGGAAACCGAGGCCAGCGACTTTGGTTTTCCCGCCAGGCTTACCTGGTGTTTCTCCCGAGGAGAAAAAATCTGCGGGCAATGGTTTACCGCTGCGCTCCAGGTCACCTATCGCAGCGGCCTGTTGCGTTGTGTCACGCAGGCTTTTCTGGAACTGTTCTGGGACAAGACTACCGTCGCCGCGGGTCGCCAAAGGTGGCGCGCCGGGACTGCGGTTGGCCGCAATGCCGCTGACGATCCCGGTAACGCGCGCACCGACTTCCGGCGATGTCGACTTCAGAAACGCCAGAAGACGGTCGTAGTCGATCTCCACGTCGCCGCTGATACGTCCCTGGGCATCAACGGGCAATGTATGTTCGATCGGTTTGCCGTTGACATGCACGCCCATCTTGTAGAGTTCGGTACGACTGACTTCCACTTCCCCGATTCGCAGGGGGGGATGAGTCTCATCAAGAACCTGGAGGCGTTTTACTTCAGCTTCGTCAATCGCCTTCAACGCTGTGGTCGTTGGTGTCACCGTTTCGGCCGACGGAGGCGGCGCAGGCTGGCTCGGTGCCTGCGTCGTGGTGGGTGGAGAGGCGTTTGCGGCTGGGGCGAAAAGCCTGTTGAGTGCGGCATCGGTTTTACTGTCGAGCTTCCCATCGTATAACCGTGCGGTGAAGGTCTCTTCCATGAAATCCGCTGGGCTTCTGGTCGCGCGTGCGCTGACATTATCGCCGCCGTCGCGAAAAGGTTCCTTGTTGTCAGCCACCTCAAGGAACCCTTGGGAGTCGGCTTTGTAGTAGCTCAGCATCCCTAGTTTGCCTGCGATCATCGCAGCTTGCTTGCGAGCTTGAGCATCGGCGGCGCCCGCTGGGGTCCGATGACCTACTCGATCGGCGACTGTGGCGTCATTCGCGGAGGGCGAGACAAAAAAATCATCGCCAATGATCAACGTCGGCGGGTTGTTGAAGTGCAGCCGCGTTTCCGGTTGGTCGCCAGGGTTGGCAATGATCACCTTTATCTTGCTCCCGATCGCCTGCGCGGCGGCCGGGTCACTCTGCAAGAGTTTTGCCAAGGCTTCGTCCACGGCATCCTTCACACGCGCGGCCTTGCCGGGGTCGCCACCCACATCGCTCTTTATATCAACGGTCTTGCCTTGAATAACTTCACTTTGAAAATGCGTCAGCTTACCGAGTTTATCCTCGGCCAACTCTGCACGCTTTTTTTCCATGCGCTCGAAGACATAGGGATACTCAACAGGCGCAGCCGCTTCGATGATCAGCCTTGTCAAGTGCTGTTTGAGCGCCTGCATGGCCGGTACAAGCACGGAACCGGGGTGGGCGTTGATGAATAGACCGATTGTCTCCAGCAGCATTACTGCCTGGTGATACTGCGACATGCCTTTGCTGGCGTGCATTTTTTCCAGCCCTTGCACCACCTGGTCATAATCTTTCATGGCAGTGGGTTCGGGGGAATACGCTTGAAGATGGGAATCTTCCACCGTCGGCAGCTGTGAGGCATTGAGTACTTTGACAGTGTCGAGCCCACTCAAAGGGCGGTCGTACGTGAACTTGATGTCGTTGGTGGCGCCGCTAATCTGCGGAATAAAATCTCGATTAAATACACTGATCCTATATCTCGGCTCGCCCGGAAAGTCGCTCAAAGGTTTAACTAAGTGTTTAAGCGCGGGATCGGTAAATATTTTTTTCAACACATCTTTAAATAATTTCTCGGAAACGACCTCAGTAAAACCCACATTGGGGTCATTGAAGTAATACGTTCGTCCCTTCTGTGGGTCAACGATAACGCCTGCGGTCAGACGATGCCCCTGACTGCTGATCAAGAGCGTTTTTGTCGTAGGCGAATTGAGCAATTGCGGGGCGATCTCGGTGTAGGGGGCGACCTTCACGGTGGCAGGATCGTGCGCAACCTCAGGGATCTTTACACGAGCCTGAACCTCGGCAATTTTTCGGAAAAAAGCCTCGGATTCCGGCGCATCCGGATTTACGACGGCGTAGTAGAGGTTACTCAGAAAAGTCTGGTGTTTACCCTCCGCTACAGCCAGGGACAGTAAATGTGAAAGCCCCGCGCATTCCCCTCCAGCCAGCTGGTTCACCATGGACAGGTAGTAGCTTTGCGGCGCGGGCGTTACCTTTACGCCATGGGTCGAGATTACCTTCGTGAACCGGCTTATCATGTCTTGAACACTTTTGATAACGCGCTGCTCAGCCAAACGCTGCAATGCACCGATCTGTTCCGGGCTTAGCTGGTTATCCACCGCAAGCCGCATGAGCGCCACATCGCTCATTGACGAGTAATAACCAGGCAATGCTATTGAGGACGGCGTGTTATAGCCTCGCAGGTAATCTTCGCGGGTGAAATCATGTTTAGCCGTTGTCACTTTTGCTTGAAATAACTCAGGAACGTCGTCATCCAGAATGCCATTGGAGGGGCCTGCGAGGTCATGCCCCAACGTATCCCGACGCGGGCGACTGTGCTCGGGTGCTTTTTTTTGTACGATGGAGGGTGCATCAGTATCAGGCAGGTAGGCAGGTTGAAAGGCCGGCGGGGCGATTGAGGAGGTCATGTGAATCAGTCTCACGGCAAAGTTATGAGGCTTACCGTCCTTGTAGTTGGATATCCTGATTCAGGCCAACCTACCAATCCTGCATCAGGACACCTATCAGACTTTTCCGCTCTCGGCTTATGGCGTCGTTTAAATTGAAGTCAGCGCCAGACTCAATTCATATTTTCTTATGTAGAAGCTGCCGGACATTCGATTGGTTTACAACTTGGCGATGGACACTTCGGTGGACTTCACAAAGGCGATCACTTCACTGCCCACCTTCAATTCAAGGTCGCGCACCGACCGGGTGGTGATCACCGAAGTGACGATGCCTGACGCGGTTTGCACGTCGATTTCCGACACCACTTCCCCCAGCAGGATTTCCTTGATCACACCCTTGAACTGGTTGCGCACGTTAATTGCTTTAATGGTCATGTCGGCTTTCCTTTTGGCTGTTGGGTCAATCCGCACGAATGCGCAGGCCTTCAAAATGCGCCACCCACACCAACATTAAAAGGAATATATAACTATTTGTTTATGCAATTAAGATATATGAGTTACCTGAAAACAGCAGGTCAATGGGGGAGTTGATGCCGTCACCAAAAGGCGATCAACCAAGCGCTCTGTGCAGGCTCACCCAGTAACGGGTTCGATTCTGCACTTCGAGCCCCAGAGTAGAGGCCAACAGGATAAGGATCCGATCGGTGTCGTCCAAGCGAAAACTACCGGTGACCCGCAACGCTTCAAGGCTGGGCTCCCAGCGGAGAACGCCTGGCCGATAGCGTTGCAGCTCCCGCAGGAAATCGCCCAGCGGTTGGTTCTGCGCGGTCAGCACGCCGTCGCGCCAGCCCAGTTGCAGCACGTCGAACGGTACCCAGGCCCCCAGCCCGCCAGTTTTCAACCGCGCTTGCTGACCTTTTTGCAAGATCGCCGTTTGCCCGCCCAGATCGCGCACCTGCACCGTGCCCTGGAGCACAGACACCAGGCAACCCGCGGCCAGTTGTCGTACACACACCTGCGCCTGGCTGACCTTCAACTCGCCATAGCGGGTCTGCACGGTCATCGGCGCTGCACCAGGCACATCAAGCGCCAATTCACCGTCCACCAATGTGATGCGCCGCTGCGCCAAGTCCACATCCAGCGCCGTCGCGGTATTGAGTTGCAGGCTGCCGCCGTCGTCCAACAGCACGCGTTTGCGCTCTCCGGTCGCGGTGTGCAGGTCGGCGCGCCATGCCTCGATGGGCAATTGACGGCTGATCAACCAGGCGGTCGGCACCAATGCCGCGAGACCCAAGGCACGCTTGAGCACGGCGCGGCGCCCCGGTTGCGGGCGGTCGAGGCTGGCCATCGCCAGGGCCTGGGGCAAGTCGCTGAAACGCTGGCGCAAGGTCTGGGCTTTCTGCCAGGTCTGTTCGTGTTGCGGGTGGCTGTCACGCCACTGTTGCAGCGCGGCATGATCACGCTCGGTGGCCGCACCGGACTCAAGCAGCGCCAGCCACTGGGCAGCGGCGCGGGCGACGTCACGGCTCACAGGTCCGCCAGCAGGCAATGTTCGTAGGCTTGGGCCATGTAGCGTTTGACCGTGCGTTCGGACACGTCCAGGCGTTCGGCGATCTGCCGATAGCCCAGGCCTTCCAATTGGCTCCAGAGAAACGCGCGGCGCACCAGCACCGGCAAGCCATCGAGCAGTTCATCCAGGGCTTGCAGGGTCTCCAGCACCAGCCAGCGCTGTTCGGGCGACGGCACACAGGCTTGCGGCAGGTTTGCCAAGGCATTCAGGTAGGCCTGTTCGAGGCTGCGCCGCTGATGGAAATTCACCAGCAGACGCTTGCCCACCGTCACCAGGTACGCCCGCGGCTCCTGCATCTGCGCAATCGGCTGCGCGCTGGCGAGTACGCGCAAGAACGTGTCCTGGCTCAGGTCGGCGGCATCCCAGGCATTGCCCAGGCGCCGGCGCAACCAGCTTTCGAGCCAGCTGCGATGGTCGCGGTACAGGCTGGCCAACGTCAGTTCGGGGACGTGGGACGGGACAACAGCATCATTCATGGCAAGCGACCTGCGCGGCGCGAGTGAGTCTCAAATGAGATTCATTCTATTTAATATCGTGCCGACACACCATGATCTTTTCAACGTTGTGTTCATATGGGCGCTTCTGCCTCAAACACCTGCCCGCTCACGGCAGCATTGCCAGGTCCGACACATTCGTCAGAGCCCGCGCCTGCGCAACCACTGCAAAAATCCCTTCTTCACCGGCACCACCGGCGCCTCCTCCGTCAAGGCTTGCGCGGCGTGAATACGGAAATCCAGCAAGGTTTTCATCGCATCGCCGATGTCATGGCGCGCGTCCAGGCAGGGCGTCAGGTATTCCTTCTCGATGCGGTACAGGGTGCAGAATGTCTTGGCGCAAAAGTCCGCCAGCGCGGCCTGGTCGGTCAGGATGCCCGCCTCGCCGATCACCTCGCCCGGCCCCATGCGCCCTGCTTCGAATGTGTGCCCGCCCTTGGTCAGCATCACCGAGACCACGCCGGACTCCACAATGAACAAATGATCGCTGACCTCTCCCGCCGGCAAAATCATCTCGCCGGCACGGTAGGTGTGCAGGGTCATGTTCTGGCTGAAGGTGTCTTTTTCCTCCTGCCGCAAGGTGGAGAAAATCGTCGAATTATCCAACAGCGCCCGCGCCCGTGACGTTTGCGTCGGGGTAGCGCTTTCGGCGGCCGACAACAGACTCACGCCCGCCGCCTGCAAGTGCCGGAAGGCCAGATCATACAGCTGGTTACGGACTTCGCGCTTGAGCGGCATGGCCGGAACGAACCCGCTGATTTCGTATTCGACACCGCCGCTGGCGGAGGTCTTGAACGCCACGCTCGGCGCGGGCTTGCTCAATAGCGGCCGGCAACCTTGCATCGCCCGCTCCAGCGCCTCGATCACCGTTTGCGGACGCGCATGGGGGCTGACCTGCACGCTCACCGCCAAGCCGAACATATCCGCCGGCCGCGAGAAATTGATGATCTTGGCCTTGGCCGCCAGCGAATTGGGGATCACCGCCATGCTGCCCTGGGAGGTTTGCAGGCGCGTGGCGCGCCAGTCGATGTCGGTCACCCGGCCTTCGGTGCCGTCGATGGAAATCCAGTCATCCAGTTGATACGGCTTGGTGGTGTTGAGCACAATCCCGGAAAACACGTCGCTCAAGGTGCTCTGCAACGCCAGGCCGACGATGATCGCCACGGCGCCGGACGTCGCGAGCACACCCTTGACCGGCAGGTCGAGCACGTAGGCCATGGCGGCAATGATCGCAATCAGGAAGATCACCGCGCCCATCAGGTCCTGCAGCAATCGCCCGGTATGCCCGACCCGCTGCGTCATCAGCGCACCCAGCAACACCGTCAGCGTACGCGCCGCAAACAGCCACCAGCCGATCTGCAAGGCGGTGGCCGCCAGGTGCAGCGCCGTGTCGTCCGCATAAGGCGCAAGCTGCATGGGGTTCATGCCGTCGTTGAACAGCACGGCGCTGAACACGGCAAAAATCACCAACCGCGCCGCCAGCTTCCAGTTGGCGAGGTCGGCGGAAATAAGGCGCCACACGGCGATGTCAATAAAGATCAGCGCCAGGGCGCACAGCATCGGGTGATCAGCGATAAATGAGGGCATCCAGGCGACTCCAGGGCGAATGACGGGAAGATCGCATGAAACGGGAACGCTGGAAACAAAATGTGGGAGCTGGCTTGCCTGCGATGCGCACGCCTCGGTGTATCAGTCACAGCGCGCTGATGCTATCGCAGGCAAGCCAGCTTCCACAGGGTTTTGTGCCGAGCCGTCAGGCGTGCATCCGCCCGAATTGGCCAGAGTGGAAGTCGGCAAACGCCTGATGAATCTCCTGTTCGGTATTCATCACAAACGGCCCGTGACCGACGATAGGCTCGTCGATAGGTTCACCACTCAATAGCAACACCTTGGCGTCTTCGTTGGGCGTCAGGGTCAGTTGGGTGCCGTCGCGCTCGAACAAAGCCAGTTGCCCCTGGCGGGCGACCTCCTCGCCGTTGACCCGCACGGTTCCGCTCAGGATCACCAGGGCGGTGTTGCGCCCCTGGTGCAGGTCGAGGGTCACTGGTTGGCCGGCGTTGAGGCGCAAGTCCCATACATCAATGGGTGTGAAGGTACGGGCCGGCCCGCGGGCACCGGCAAACTCGCCGGCGATCAGGCGCAGGTGCCCGGCGTCGTTGGGCAGTGGCAGCACAGGGATGTCGCGGTCGACGAGGGTCTGGTAACCCGCCTCGGCCATTTTGTGCTTGGCCGGCAGGTTGACCCACAGTTGCACCATTTCCATGACCCCGCCGCTACGGGCGAAAGCTTCCGAGTGGAATTCCTCGTGGAGGATGCCTTGGGCAGCGGTCATCCATTGCACGTCGCCAGGGCCGATTTTGCCGCCGGCGCCGGTGGAGTCGCGGTGTTCGACTTCGCCGTCGTAGACGATGGTCACTGTTTCAAAGCCGCGATGGGGGTGCTGGCCGACACCGCGACGTTGTTGGGTCGGGGTGAAATTGGCGGGGCCGGCGTGGTCCAGCAACAGGAATGGGCTGACGTGCTCGCCCATCGAGTCGTAGGAAAACAACGTGCGTACCGGGAAGCCGTCGCCGACCCAGTGAGCGCGAGGGCTGGTGTAGATGCCGATGAGTTTTTTCATGATGGTCCTCCAAAGTGCATACACCTTAAGATTCTCAGCGGCTAAGCACTAGAAGGGAAAAGCAGCCCTCTTCGTTCTACGTATAGGACAATCCTTTGACCTGACGCTCACGCAACAGGTGAAACGCGGCAAAGGCCATCACCGCAAAGCCCCCCTGGATGATGATCATCGGCGCAGCACTGCCGTCGCGCAGCTGGCTCAACAATACGCCGCTGCAGGTAGCGCCAAACATCTGCGAAAAGCCCATCAGCCCCGCCGCCAGCCCCGCGCGGTGCGCATTGGGCATCACGCCGCCGGTGACCGAACCGGGCAGAACCAGGCCACCGCCAAGGGTGGCCAGCGCGATGGGAATATCCAGGCCCACTGCCGACAGGCCGAACAGCGCATAGATGACCACCGCCAGCACCCCACCGCAGGCCACCAGCGCGACGCCCATCGATACGATGCGCTGCGGCCCCAGGCGCATGATATTGCGCCGAGTATAGGTGGAGCCGACGATCAGCATCGACACGATCAGGCCGAAGTTGACGCCGTATTCCAGGCTGCTGAACCCCAGCAGATTGATGAACACCGCCGATGACCCGGCGATCACCGCAAACATGGCGCCATAGGTGCACGCCAGGGCCACAGCGAACGCGCGGTATTGGCGGCCCTTGAGCAGATCCAGGTATTGCCCGCCCAATGTGCGCCAGTGGCCCGCCCTGGGATCGAGGGAGTGGTTGCTCTCGCGAAAGAACCACACGGCCAGCAGCAACACCATGCTGCCGATCACCAGCGCCAGGATGGTCGGCGCGCGCCAACCCAAGAGTTTGATCAGCAGCCCGCCGACCATCGGCGCCACCACGATGGCGTAGAGCATGCCGATCATGGTCAGCGCCAGCGTCGGCCCCGCTTCGGTCTTCCACACGTCGCGCACCACCGTGCGCGCCAGCACCAGCGCGGCGCAGGCGCCGAGGCCCTGCAGCACGCGGGCGGCGATGAACTGATAAATGTCGTGGGCCAGCAGCATCAACAAGGTCGCCACCACATACAGCAGGAGGCCGCCGATCAGCACCGGGCGGCGGCCGATCCGGTCCGACAGCGGGCCGAACAGCAATTGCCCCAGACCAAAGGCTGCGACGAACGCCGACAATGCCATTAATGCGGAACCGGCGGGCGCCGCCAGTGCCTGCTCGATCGCGCCCAGTCCGGGGATGATCAGTTGGGTCGACACCTCTCCCAGCGCCGTCAGGGCCACCAGTAAAAACAACAAACTGCGCGATGGGGCCGGGGCGTTTGCCATAGGGAACATCCGGGGCTGGATTAATTTATATTTCGACCATAATATGCGTGAAAAATTATGTCCATAATTTTTTGCCTATAGGTTACCCGGAGCCCGCCATGCACCCTCTCCCCCTGCGTCTTCTCACGCCCGTGGCGCTGTTGATCGTCCTCAATGGCTGTAACAGCCAGGCCGACGTCACCGCCCAAGCGCCGCAACCGCGCCCGGTCCTGGCCGCCAAAGTCGAAGCGGCCGGCACCCAGCAAAGCGCCTACACCGGCGTAGTGGCCGCCCGTACTGAAAGCGACCTGGGGTTCCGGGTCAGCGGCAAGGTCATCGACCGCAAGGTCGATCCCGGCCAGCACGTGTCCCGTGGCGATACTCTGCTGGTGCTGGACATCGGCGACTTTGAACTGGCCCTGCGCTCGGCGAAAAATCGCGTCAATGCCGCCCAGGCGCAACTGCGCCAGCGCCGTGACGACGAAAACCGCTACCAGCGCCTGGCCAGCACCGGCGCAGTGTCGCGGCAGATCTTCGACCAGTCGGCGACCAACCTGCGCGTCGCCGAAGCCGAACTGGCCGCGGCACAATCCGATGCCAGCCAGATCGAGAACCGCCGCACTTACTCGGTGCTCAAGGCCGATGGCGACGGCATCATTACCGACGTGCGGGCGGACCGTGGCCAGGTCGTCGCCGAAGGCCAGATCGTCGCGCGCCTGGCCCATGACGGCGCCCGCGAAGCCATCGTCAACCTGCCGGAAAACCAGCGTGGGCAAGCTGCGCAGAAAGCCCTGGCCTTCCCCTTCGGCGCCCCGGACCAGGCCGTGACCGCCTCCCTGCGCGAACTGTCCGCCAGCGCCGACCCGACCACCCGCACCTACCGTGCCCGTTATGTGTTGCACGGTGCCGTCGAGCGTTTCGCCCTCGGTTCCACTATCACCGTGCGCTTGCAAGGCAACGGCCAGGCCCAGCAAACCCGCGTGCCCATCGGCGCCCTGCACGACACGGGACAAGGCACCGGCGTATGGCTGATCGGCGCCGACGACGAGGTCAGCTTCGCCCCGGTGAAAGTCGCCAGTCTCGGCCAGGAAGACGCCTTGCTGGACAGCGGCGTGGTGCCCGGCCAGGTCATCGTTGCCCTCGGCGCACACCTGCTGCACAGCGGTGATGCGGTACGCCTGCTGCCCGCCCAGGTGCTGGCCCTCAACCGCAAACAGGATAACTGAGCATGCGCGGCATCAACCTCTCCGAACTGGCGGTGAAGCACCGCGCAGTCACGCTGTTTCTGATCCTTGCGATCCTTGCCGCCGGGGTCTTCTCGTTCGGCAAACTGGGGCGCGCCGAAGACCCGCTGTTCACCGTCAAGGTCATGACCATCACCGCCGCCTGGCCAGGCGCCACGGCCGAGGAGATGCAGGAACAGGTGGCCGACCGCCTGGAAAAGCGCCTGCAGGAACTCGACTACTACGACCGCGTGGAGACCATCGCCCAACCGGGGTTTGTGTCGATGCGCATGACCTACAAGGAGTCCACGCGCCCCAGCGAGGTCCAGGACCTGTTCTACCAGACCCGCAAAAAGCTCAGCGATGAAGCCGCGCGTTTGCCCAACGGCGTGATAGGGCCGTTCTTCAACGATGAATATTCCGATGTGTACTTTGCGTTGTATGCCCTGGAAGCCGAGCACTTGCCGCACCGCCAGCAGGTGCAGATGGCCGAAGACCTGCGCCAGGGTTTTCTCAACCTGCCGGGGGTGAAGAAGGTCAATATCCTCGGCGAGCAGGCCCAGCGCATTTTCGTCGAGTTTTCCTATGAGCGCCTGGCCACCCTGGGCATCAAGCCGGACCAGATCTTCGCCGCCCTCGCCGCGCAGAACGCCGTGGCGCCGTCGGGGTTCGTGGAAACCGCCGGTGCCCGCGCCTACATCCGTATCGACGGCGCATTCGACAGCCTGGCGCTGATTGAAAACGTGCCCCTGGAAGTCAACGGCCGCCTGTTGCGCATCGCCGATGTCGCCAGCGTCAGCCGTGGCTACGAAGACCCGCCCAGCTACCGCATCCGTCACCAGGGCGACCCGGCGCTGATGCTTGGCGTGATCATGGAAAAACACTGGAACGGCCTGGAACTGGACAAAAGCCTCAAGGCCGAGGAGGCCAGAATCCAGGCCGACCTGCCCCTGGGGGTGAATTTCGCCAAGGTCTCCGACCAGGCAAAAAACATCAGCCTGGCGGTCAACGAGTTCATGCTTAAATTTTTCGTCGCCCTGGCGGTGGTGATGATCATCAGCCTGTTGGCCCTGGGTTTCCGCGTCGGCCTGGTGGTGGCGGCGGCGGTGCCGCTGACCTTATCGGTGGTGTTTGTGATCATGCTGCTGACCGGCCGCGAGTTCGACCGCATCACCTTGGGCGCGCTGATCATTTCCCTCGGCTTGCTGGTGGATGACGCCATCATCGCCATCGAGATGATGGTGGTGAAACTGGAAGAGGGTTTCGACCGTATCCACGCCGCGACCTTTGCCTGGAGTTCCACGGCGGCGCCGATGCTGACCGGTACCCTGGTGACGATCATCGGCTTCCTGCCGGTGGGGTTTGCCCGATCGGGCGCCGGGGAATATGCCGGCAATATCTTCTGGATCGTCGGCTTTGCGTTGATCTCATCCTGGCTGGTGGCGGTGGTGTTCACCCCCTACCTGGGCGTGAAACTGCTCCCGCAGATCAAGCCGGTGCCCGGCGGCCACGATGCGATCTACGCCGGGCGCTATTACCAGAAACTGCGTGGGTTGGTCGAAGCCTGCGTGCGTCGGCGCTGGTGGGTGACGGGGCTGGTCGTGGCCGCGTTTGTGCTGTGCGTGCTGGGCATGGGTGTGGTGAATAAGCAGTTTTTCCCCAACTCCGACCGTTCCGAGCTGATTCTTGAGGTGTACATGCCGCCGGGCAGCGCCTTCAAAAGCACTGAAGCGGTGGCGGCGCAGTTAGAGAAAGCCTTGCTGCAAGAGCCGCAGACTCGCATGGTGGATACGTATGTGGGCGGCGGCGCGCCGCGCTTTTTCCTGTCGTTGAACCCGGAGATGCCCGACCCGGCGTTTGCCAAGCTGATCGTGCAGACGCCGGACTCCCATGCCCGCGACGCCTTGAAGCTGCGGATGCGCGCGCGCATTGCCGCCGGTGAATTCCCCTCGGCGCGCGTGCGTGTGACGCAGCTGCTGTTCGGCCCGCCCGTGCCGTTCCCGGTGGTGTTTCGGGTCTCCGGCCCTAATCTGGACGTTCTGCGGGGTGTGGTCGAAGAGGTGCGTAAAGTCGTGGCCGCCAACCCATTGACCCGCGATGCCTTCCTCGAATGGGGCGAGCGCGCCAGCGGTTATCGCCTGGTGTTGGATCAGGACCGCCTGCGCCTGCTGGGCTTTACGCCCAACGAGGTCAAGTCCCAGCTCAATGCCCTGCTCAGTGGCAACCCGATCACCGAAGTGCGCGAAGGCAACCGCACCGTGTCGGTGGTCGCTCGCGCCCAGGGCAGCCAGCGCGAGGACCTCGGCAACCTGAATAACATGACCCTGACTAACAGCGCCGGCACCTCGGTGCCGCTGGCCCAGGTCGGGCATTTCCAGGCGGTGATGGAAGAACCGATCCTCAAGCGCCGCAACCGCGCAACCACCGTGGAAGTGCGCGCCGACATCATCGACGGCGTGCAACCGCCCGACGTGGAGATGGCCGTGTACAAAGACCTGCAGCCGCTGATCGCCAAGCTGCCCGCCGGTTACCGGATCGACATCGGTGGCCCGGTGGAAGAAAGCGCCAAGGCCAACGTCGCCCTGGCCGCGCTGTTCCCGATCATGATCCTGCTGACGCTCACGGTGATCATGTTCCAGGTGCGCTCGTTCGGCGTCATGTTCATGGTCTTCGCCACCGCCCCGCTGGGGCTGATTGGCGCGGTGCCGACCTTGCTGCTGTTCAACCAGCCGTTCGGCTTCAACGCCATTCTGGGTTTGATCGGGATTGGCGGGATCCTGATGCGCAACACGCTGATCTTCACCGACCAGATTCGCCAGAACCAGGACCACGGCATGCCGATTCGCGAGGCGATCATCGAAGCCACGGTGCGCCGCGCAAGGCCAGTCATCCTGACCGCGCTGGCGGCGGCGCTGGCGTTTATCCCGCTGACGTTGTCGGTGTTCTGGTCGTCCCTGGCCTTTGTGCTGATTGGTGGCGTGCTGGTGGGCACGGTGCTGACGCTGCTGTTTTTGCCGGCGCTGTGCAGTTTGGTGCTGGGCCGGGAGAAGACGAGAGTTGTCGAAACGTCCCACATAACCGCCGGATAAGCTCTACTCCCCTCCTGCGCAAAGCTCTGCAAAGTCCCTCGCCTGAATACACAGTGCGAGGGATTGCAGATGGGTTTATGTGTCAGTGCCCCGGTTGACGGGGCGGCTTCATGATCGAGCTAACCAGCCAAACCATTGGCTACCTGGTGCTCGCCGCGATGGACTCGAAAACGCGGGACGTCGAATCCGTTCTCAGCGACTTCAAGCGCTGCCTCAACCACTACGACGCCTGGGCCGAGCGTTTTTTCAGCTTTTCGGCATTGGCTATCGAACAGGTCTTCAAGGTTGGCGATGAAGTGGCGCTGGTGGCGCCGATCAACCGTTCGATTATCCCCAGCAGCACCGTTGCGATGTGCCCGGCAAGCGGCACGCTGACCCTGGTGCATATGTTCCAGAGTTCACGGTTCGTGCCCATTGGCAATACGCCCGTGATGGTGCAGCGCATCGACCCCGACGGCGGCGCTTTGGGCGAGCCGATCCATAAGACCATCGGCCCAAGCGGCATTCTCGAAATCACGGAGTGCGATCGCAACCAGCGCTACCGCGTCAGTTTCTACCCCGATGTTTCCAAAGCGCATTTCAAAGCGTTGTACGCCTCCTATCAATCGGTCATTGCCCCGCTGGAAGGTTGGCTGCGCAGCGAATGGGCCAGCACCTTCGCACCGCTGTGGAAGGGGTATTCCGAAGCCAACTTCCTCAAGCGCTACCTTTCGCTGCATCAGGCCTACGCGCGTGGGTTCGGCGAATCGCTGTACTCGCTATGGGACAACCTCAAGCAGTTGGCTCAGTGGCTTGCCCATCCGTTGGCTCATGCTGAACAGCTGCTGCATTACCTGTCCCAGGACGAATTGGACACGCTGCTGAGTCTCGGCGCGGACACCCTGGCCAAGGGCCTTTTGGTACTCAGCGACGAGCCGCTGCTGTTTATCTACCTGGCGGCAATGGTCAGTTGGATGCGGATGTTGCCGCCGCCTTACCTGAACGAATTGCTCGGGGAAATCACCGCCGAAGTATTGATCAACCTGTTGCTGGGTCTCGCCACTGCCGGGATGGGCATGGCGGTGCGGATGAGTACGAAGGTGCTGGGCGGCATTAAGTCTCAACGTGCGCGCCGATGGTTGGAGCACATGGCCGGGCAATTTGGCAAAGCTCACGTGGATGGCCATGCCGAGTTCGCCAAGCCGATTCTGCTGGGTGGGCCTGCGACGCCGATCAGGACGATTCCGGATGCGCCGTTGAGGGCTGGGGATCAGTTGGTTTCGAATCCGGTGCCGGTGGTTCGCAGCACGTCCCAGCGGACGGTGTTGGTGCGGCAAGAACATGTCGACGATGTGCCTGCTGTTGCTAAGAATCCGGCGGGGGATGCGGCTGATTCTTCGGATAAGACCGTGACCAATGGTTGCCCGGTGTCGATGGTCACCGGGGAGGAATTGCTGACGCTGACCGATGGTGTGCTGGACGGAGTTTTGCCGTTTGAGTGGACACGGTTGTACCGCACCAGTGCCGTGGAAGTGGATGGCGGGTTGGGGTTTGGCTGGAGTCATTCTTTATCGCATCGGCTGAGTGTTTCCGGTGATTCGGTGGTGTGGGTCGATCATGAGAACCGGTCGACCATCCTGCCCTTGCCGACTGTTGCTCGGCCGGCGATTACCAATAGCCTGGCGGAAGCTGCGGTCTATTTGGGGGCGTTGCCAGGTGAATTGGTGCTGGCAAAGGCATCGCGGTTCTATCACTTTCGCGATGGCGTGCTGTTCTCGATCAGCGATGCCTATGACAACCGGTTGCGCATTTCCCGAGATTTTTTGGGGCGCATCGAGCGGGTTGATAACAGTGTCGGGCGCTCGTTGTTTTTGCGCTATGCGTCGGGCCGCATTGTGGCGGTGGATTACCAGATTGAGCGGGCGATGAACGACGGTCCGTTTGTCTGGGTGACGGATCAGAACGTTGTTTCCTACGCCTATGACGACCTTGGACGGCTGGTTTCGGCGACCAATGCGGTAGGCGAAAGCGAGGTTTATCGGTACGACGAGCAGCACGTCATTCTTGAGCGTGGGTTGGCCGGTGGGGCGAGTTTTTTCTGGCAATGGGAACGGGCTGGCAAGGCAGCACGGTGTGTTCGGCATTGGGCGATTTTCTCGCAGATGGACACGCGGTATGCCTGGGGCGATGACGGCAGCGTTGTCGTTCATAACGCCGATGGCAGTCAGGAAGTCTATGTCCACGATGATCGTGCGCGCTTGGTGCAGCGCATCGATCCGGATGGCGCCCAGCACTTCAAATCCTATGACGACAAAGGCCGGCTGACGGTTGAGCAGGATCCGCTCGGGGCGATCACGGCGTATCAGTACGACGAAGCCGGGCGCTTGGTGGCGTTGTTTCCAGGGGATGACGAACCGACGACCTACGAGCATGACAACGGTTTCGTGCGGGTGGTGCGGCGTGGTGAAGCGGTCTGGAAATATGAGCGAAACGATCAGGGCGATGTTACGCGCAGGACTGATCCTGACGGTAATTGCACCTATTACACCTACAACAAATACGGCCAACTGACGCAGGCCTGGTACCCCGATCACAGCTGTCATAGGTTGGTATGGAATGCGCGCGGGCAATTGCTAGAAGAGCAATTGCCGAATGGAGGAATCAAGCGTTATCGCTATAACGACCTCGGGCGAAAAATCACCCAGGAAAATGAACACGGCGCGCTGACGCAATTTGAATGGAACAACGTTGGGCGATTAGTCCAAATCACCCTGCCGAGCGGCGACACGCGTAAATATACCTACAACGCTTACGGCAAAATCACCTCCGAACACGACGAACTGGGCCACGTCACCCGCTACGAATACGCCGATGGCCTGCACCTGATCAGCCGCCGCATCAACGCCGACGGCACCCAGGTCAACTATCGCTACGACAACGCCCGGCTACTGCTGACCGAGATCGAAAACGAATCAGGCGAAACCTACCGACTCCAGTACCACAACAACGGCCTGATCCAGCAGGAAATCGGCTTTGACGGCCAGCGCACCGCCTACGTCTACGACCTCAACGGCAACCTGCAGGAAAAGACCGAACACGGCGACGACGGCAGTCAGCTAATCACCCGCTACGAACGCGACCATGCCGGTCTCCTCGTCAGAAAAACCCTGCCCGACGGCAACATCATCGAGTACGCCTACGACCGCCAGGGCAATCTCCTCAGCGTCGACGACGGCCATTGGTTTTTAGCCTACGAATACGATCCACAAAACCGCCTCACCGCCGAACACCAAGGCTGGGGCACCTTGCGCTACGGCTACGACGCCTGTGGCCAGCTCCAAAAGCTGCGCCTGCCCGACAACAACCGCCTCACCTTCAACCACAACAAGGGCGGCCACCTCGCCAGCGTCGAACTCAACGGCGAAGTGCTCACATCACACCTGTTCAAAGCCGGCCAGGAACACCAACGCCAACAAGGCCAACTGATCAGCCGCTACCAATACGACGATCAACAGCGCCTCCACACCCACGCCGTCACTCAACAGCACAACTACTTCTACCAACGCCACTACGACTACGACAAATCCGGCAACCTCACCCGCCTCAACGACACCCGCAAAGGCGAACATCGCTACCACTACGACCCACTCAACCGCCTCACCCGCGCCGACCACTCCCAAGGCGAGAACGAACGCTTCGCCCACGACCCGGCCGGCAACCTGCTCATGCAAGACCGCCCCGGCCCCGACATCGTCGCCGGCAACCGCCTGCTGATCCAGGGCGACCGCCACTACGACTACGACGCCTTCGGCAACCTCATCCGCGAACGGCGCGGCAAAGGCCAACAACTCGTAACCGAATACCGCTACGACTGCCAGCACCGCCTGATCAGCATCACCCAACCCAACGGAAAAACCGCCAGCTACCGCTACGACCCGTTTGGCCGCCGCATCAGCAAAACCGTCGACGGCAAAACCACCGAATTTTTCTGGCAAGGCGACAAGCTCATCGCTGAACACCACGCGGACCGGCACCGCAGTTACCTTTACGAACCCGACAGCTTCCGCCCGCTGGCCCTGCTGGAAGGCTTCGGTCCAAAAGAAACCAAGGCCTACCACTACCAACTCGACCACCTCGGCACACCACAGGAACTCACCGCCCCGGACGGCGAAATCGTCTGGTCAGCGCATTACCGCGCCTACGGCGAGATCACCCGGCTAGACATAGGAAAAGTCGACAACCCGCTGCGCTTCCAAGGTCAGTACTTCGATCCGGAAAGCGGGCTGCACTACAACCGCCACCGCTACTACAATCCGGATATTGGTCGTTACTTGACGCCGGACCCGGTGAAGCTGGCGGGTGGGATCAACGCGTACCGATACGTGCCTAACCCTACAGGGTGGGCGGATCCATTAGGTCTGAGCTGTAAAAACGCAAACTGTCCTGAAGGGCCGTATAGCGCAATAGTTCCAGGGGGAGGCTTGGCAGCACACGAAGCGGCTGGAGGGCATTTGATGGAAAAGCACATCGGCAGGACCGACCAACAGCTTGCAGAACGTTTGGAACGTGAACCCCATGTCCCAACAGCCTCTACATTCCCAGACCGGGCTACCGCAGAGTCCGCAATATCAAAAGTTCTCGACAACAACCAATCCAACATAACAAAGTTTCTTAAAGGCAAGGAATCTCAACTCATAATTACTCAAAAAACCCCAGAACCAATAGGTACTAGCTGGAAGCGAGGAGCAAGCACGCCAACTCCCGGAACAGAAATTCGCCTGATTATACGAAAAGACAAAAAAATGCCTAGTGGTTATAGAATACATACAGGATTTCCAAACCCATGAACAAAGACTACCCCGAACTACAACAGTTTTTAGCTGGATATTTTAACGAAGATTGGGTAGATGAGCACAAGAGCGCTGACGACGTAATCAACTTCTTCATGTCCGAAGCTTCAACAGGCATGCTTTCGCGAGTACAGCAAGAGCTCAAAAAATTGATACTTGTCGAACAATCCGAGCAAGAACTTCAAGATTATTTATTCAAACATATCGGCTGCGGCTATTATTATCCCAGCGAGTGGAAAGACGGTAAGTCTTGGCTGAACCATGTTGCTTCCGTTTTGAAAGACAGAAAACCCTAGACAACCAACTAAGAAACTTTATTCCTAAGGAGCAATTTAACCTTACTCGCGCTGGGCCGCGAAGCGGCCCCATCCCCAGGCAATGCGTATTTTCAGGTAAATCGGCATTGTCTGTTTTGGGGCTGCTGCGCAGCCCGACGCAGGGCAAGCCTGCTCGCCACAGGGGCCAGATCAGCGTGTGCTCAGCTCCATGATCATCCGGCTAAGCAGATAAACCCGCGGTACCACACTCTCCACCTCGGCATACTCGTCCGCCGTATGGATATTGCCCCCCACAATCCCAAACCCATCCAACGTCGGCGTGCCGACCCCAGCCGATAAACTCGCATCCGCCGCCCCGCCACTACCCTCAATTGTCAGCTTCTTGCCCAACTCCGCATAAATCCCTTGGGCAATCGCGACCAATTTATCCGACTCCGCCGTCTGCGGCATCGGTGGCAACCCGCGCTGCAACGTGGTTTTCACTTCTGTCTCCGGGATCAGTTTGTTCGCCGACACTCGCACCAAATCCTTCTCGATGCGATCGAATTCTTCCGGCAGCGCCGCGCGCACGTCCGCCTTGGCGGTGGCCTGGTCGGGGATGACGTTGGTGCGGTCGCCAGCCTTGAGCACGGTGAAGTTGATGGTGGTTTTCTTTTCTTCATCGCCCAGTTTGCCCAGTTGCAGGATCTGGTGCGCCGCTTCCATGGCGGCGTTGCGGCCCAGTTCCGGGGCGACGCCGGCGTGGGCGGCTTTGCCTTTGACTTCGACCACGGCGGTGGCGCTGCCTTTGCGCCATACCACAAGGCCATCAGCCGGGCGGCCGGGTTCGAGGTTGAGGGTGACGTCGTGTCCCTTGGCGGTGTTGCGAATGATTTCCGAGGCGGCCTCGGAGCCGGTTTCTTCGCTGGCGTCGAGCAGGAAGGTGATTTGCGCGTAGTCCTTGAAACCCTGGTCCTTGAGGACTTTGAGCGCGTAGATGCCGGCGACGATGCCGCCCTTGTCGTCCATCACGCCGGGCCCATAGGCGCGGCCGTCCTTGATGTGGAACGGACGCTCGGCGGCCGAGCCTTCCTTGAAGACGGTGTCCATGTGCGCCATCAGCAGGATCCTGGCCTTGCCGGTGCCCTTGAGGGTGGCAACCACATGGCTGTTATTGGCCGCTTTATCCGGCACCAGCTCAATGCTGAAGCCCAGCTGTTTGAGCTCATCAACGGCGATGTCGCGCACTTGGGTCAGGCCCGGTTCATAGCCCGACCCCGAGTCGATGTTGACCAGGCGCTCCAGCAGCTTCAAGGCCTCTGCCTTGTACTGCTCGGCTTGCGCCTGGATCGGTTTGTGGGGCTCGGCGCTGTAGGCCGGTACGGCGAAGGACAACGCCAGGGTGGCGGCCAGGAGGGTGCGGGGGAAGTTGAAGAGCATGAACCGATCCTTGTTTTTTGTTGGAAGGTGCCGCCACACCCTACCCCACAGTCCGCGCCAGCATCAATGCCACGCACAACAGCAGCACCGCCGTGATCCGCTGCAACGCCACACGGCGCTTGGGGTTTTCCAGCACATGCTGGATGCGTTGGCCGAAGTAGCCATACAGGCAGCCGCTGGCAAATTGCAGCAACAGGAACGTCAGCCCGAGAATTGCAATATCCAGGGCCGAACTGTGCTCGCCGGCCCCTGCGAACTGGGGGAATACCGCGCTGAACAGGATGATGGTCTTGGGGTTGGAAAAACCGGTCAGCAAGCCCTTGCCGAACAAGCTGCGCGCGCCTTCCACGACACCGATCCGGTCGAGCACCGCGCCGCTGCTGGTCCATTGTCTGTAGGCAAGATGAAGGATGTACGCCACGCCGATGCCCTGGATGGCCTGGGTGATGACGGGGTGCCCCTTGATCAGTTCCGAGAAGCCGACCGCAAAAATCAGTATCGATACCAGGTACGACACACTGGCGCCGAGCTGCGCCGGGATCGAGCTGCGCAGCCCGTTACGCAGGCCCAGGCTCAACAGCAGCAACGTCATGGGCCCGGGGCTGAAGGTCATCGTCGCGCAAAACAACAGGAAATACAGGAACGAAGAGAGGGTTAACGCGCTGGTCATGGCCTGGAACCTGGGGAGGAGAGCCCGCAGTCTAGGCAGGTGGCATTGCACATGGCAGGTGAAGTCAGGCCTAATCCGGCCGAACTTCACCGGTAAAATGACAGGCAAAGATAAGGAAGCAGCATGTTCGTATCGGCCATCGCCTTTGCAGAGGGCACTTCCAAGGTGCAACAGATCGTCGAGGCGTTCAGCCAGGCCATCGAAAACGACGAATGGGCGCCCGGCAGCAAGTTACCGTCGGTGCGCGAGCTGACCGAGACCTTGGGCGTGAGCAAGTTCACCCTCAATGAAGCCCTCGACCGCCTGCGCGGACGCAACCTGCTGACCTCCAGCCAAGGCCGTGGTTATTTTGTGTCGATGGACCGCCCGCGCCCGACGACGGCTAACTGGGCCGACTTGCTGCCTCAGGACCTGCTCAGTGTATTGCGCCGCCCCCTTGCCTCAGCCTTTGGCGACCTGCGCCCCGGTGGCGGGCACTTGCCCGAGGCATGGCTGGACAGCGATGCCATCCGCCAGACCCTGCGCAGCGTGGTACGCGCGCCATCGTTGCGCATCGCCGGGCTGGGCACGCCGGCCGGGCTATTGCCGTTGCGCCAGGCCTTGCAACAGAAACTCCACGGCGAGGGCTTGTCGGTGTCGGTGGATCAGATCATCACCACCCCCAATACCGTGCAAGGTCTGGACATGTTGATGCGCCTGCTGGCGCGCCCCGGCGACTGCGTGTTGCTGGATACGCCGTGCTATTTCAACTTCCACGCCAACCTGGCGCTGCACGGGGTCAAGGTGGTCACGGTTCAGCGCCGGCCCGACGGCTTTGACTTCGATGCCCTCGAGCAGCTTCTGGCAGAACATCGCCCCAGCCTGTACCTGACCACCAGTGTGCTGCACAACCCCACCGGCCACTCCTTCAGCCCTGGCCAGGCGTTTCGCCTGCTGCAACTGACCCAGCGCTACCACTGCCATATCGTCGAGGATGACCTCTACGGCGACCTGCACCCCAACCCGCCGCCGCGCCTGGCCGCCCTCGCCGGCTTGGACCAGGTCACCTATCTGTCGGGCTTCTCCAAGATCCTCAGCGCCAACGCCCGCGTCAGCTTCGTGGTGGCCGCGCCGCAACTGGCGGCCAACCTCACCAATATGAAGTTGATGAGCGGCGGCGTGACCTCGGAGCTGTTTGAGCAACTGGTGTACCGCATGCTCAGCGAAGGCAGCTACGCCAAGCACCGCAAGCGCATGGTGCAGCGCTTGTTGGAGACCGGTGGACGGGTCGAGCAATGGCTCAAGCGTTGCGGCTGCGAATTGCCAATGGGCTATGAAGGCGGGATGTTTATCTGGGCGCGCCTGCCGCCAGGGATCAACGGCGAAGTGCTGGCCCAGGCCGCGTTGAAACAAGGCATGGTGCTGGCGCCGGGCGCGCTGTTTGGCTATGACCCGGCGCACCGCGATTCGATGCGTTTCAATGTGGCCCACAGCGATGAGCCCCAGGTACGGCAGGTGTTCGAGGCATTGTTGCGGGATGAAAGCCTGGACAGCAGGTAGAGCAACCGCCGACAAGTCGGGTTGCGCACGCAGGCCTCCCTGCGTCTTAGATGTTTGCGCTTGCGCGTTGACCATGCCTGCCACACACCATATAGTGTGCCAACAAACAAAACAGACCACTACATAGTGTGCAGTATCGGTATTTACCGACCACACTATGCGCAGTATTTCAATGCCTTGAAGCCTGCAAACACCCTTATTTTTCGAGTACGCGGAAGGAGAATTCAATGCTGAGTTGGGATGAAGTCGACAACGAAGACACCGGTGCAGCGGTGATCAAGGGCGCCAACGCCGGCCACGCCAGCGAAGCCAACATGGACCGCCTCGACGGTGCCGGCGCCGCCGCTGCCCTGGAAGCGCGTCACGTGACCGCCAACGACTCCGCCGCCATCGCGCGCGCCAAGGCCGAGCTGGACAAACTCGACGTCGCCGAAGGCCTCGCCGAACTCGAAGGCGCCTCCGCCCGCGTCGCCGTCGACGAAAAGCGCATGATCAACTGCCGCGCCGACCTCAACCAACTCGTGCCCTTCAAGTACGACTGGGCCTGGCAAAAGTACCTCGACGGCTGCGCCAACCACTGGATGCCGCAAGAGGTCAACATGACCGCCGACATCGCCCTGTGGAAAGACCCCGAAGGCCTGACCGACGACGAACGCCGCATCGTCATGCGCAACCTCGGCTTCTTCTCCACCGCCGATTCGCTGGTCGCGAACAACCTGGTGCTGGCCGTCTACCGCCTGATCACCAACCCGGAGTGCCGCCAGTACATCCTGCGCCAAGCCTTCGAAGAAGCGATCCACACCCACGCCTACCAGTACTGCATCGAATCCCTGGCCATGGATGAAGGCGAGATCTTCAACATGTACCACGAGATTCCATCGGTCGCTAAAAAAGCGGCCTGGGGCCTGAAGTACACCCGTTCGATCTCCGATCCGAAGTTCGAAACCGGCACCGTCGACACCGACAAAGAGCTGCTGCGCAACCTGGTCGCCTACTACTGCGTGCTGGAAGGCATCTTCTTCTACTGCGGCTTCACCCAGATATTGTCCATGGGCCGCCGCAACAAAATGACCGGCGTGGCCGAGCAGTTCCAGTACATCCTGCGCGATGAATCGATGCACCTGAACTTCGGGATCGATGTGATCAACCAGATCAAAATCGAAAACCCGCATTTGTGGGATGCCGAGATGAAGGAAGAAGCGACCCAGATGATTTTGCAGGGGACGCAACTGGAGATTGAATATGCCCGCGATACCATGCCGCGTGGGGTGTTGGGGATGAATGCGGCGATGATGGAGGATTACCTCAAGTTTATTGCTAACCGCCGCCTGTCGCAGATTGGTCTGAAAGAAGAGTATCCAGGGACGACCAACCCGTTCCCGTGGATGAGCGAGATTATGGATTTGAAGAAAGAGAAGAATTTCTTTGAGACCCGGGTGATCGAGTACCAGACTGGCGGCGCGCTGAGCTGGGACTGACCAACGACGCAGAGCCAACATGGAAGTCTGCGGTGATTCATAGACTTTGCGTACAAGCCTTATGCCTAATCAAACCATCAAAACCCCCTGCGTCGGCCTGTGCTCCACCGTTTACGGTGACCTGGTCTGCCGGGGCTGCAAGCGTTATCACCATGAAGTCATCCAGTGGAACGGCTACAATGCCGACGAGAAACAGGCGGTGTGGCTGCGCCTGGAGCAATTGCTGGTGCAGGTGATAGCCAGCAAGCTGGAGGTGTTTGATCCGCACCTGCTGCGCCAGCAACTGGAAAATCGCAAGATTCGCTTTATGCCGCACCAGTCGCCTTATTGCTGGGCGTATCAGTTGATTGCTCGAGGCGCGCGGGTCATTTCCAAGCTGGAAGCGTACGGGCTGGCCTTGTTGCCGGAGTTTCGCGAGCGCAGCCTGGCCGATCTGCGCGATGCGGTTGACCGCGAGTTCTTCCTGCTGTCCGAAGCGCATTACGAGCGTTATATCGCACCGGGGTTCATGCGCGAGGTGTTTGGCGCGCCGCTGATTGCTGCCTTTTAACGCCGTGATTGTGGTTAAAATGTCGGCCGTTCAATGACCGACCCTCAACGATGAACCCTGACGCACTTACCACGCTGCACACGCACTTGCTCACCGCCCTGCAAACCCCGCCCAGCGAAACCCGTCGCCTGTTCCACGGCCGTGGCCGCTGCTGGCCGGGCCTTGAGCAATTGACGGTGGACTGGCTGCAAGGCGTGCTGTTGGTGTCGTTGTTCAAGGAGCCGGACGCTGCGCCGTTGCAAGCCTTGAAGCAACTGCTGCAAGCCCACTTCGGTACTTACACCGTGGCCCTGCAGCACCGCTACCTGCCGCAAAGCACTCTCGAATGGCTGGCGGGCGAGCCTGTCAACGAGCTGACCATCACCGAAGGCGGCCTGCGTTACTTGATAGACCTGGGTAAAAAGCAGAACAGCGGTCTGTTCCTCGACATGCGCTACGGCCGCAACTGGGTGCGCGAACAGGCCAAGGGCCAGCGCGTGCTCAATCTGTTTGCCTACACCTGCGGATTTTCCGTAGCGGCCATCGAAGGCGGTGCCGACCACGTGGTGAACCTGGACATGGCCCGCGGTGCCCTGAGCCGTGGCCGCGACAACCATCGCCTGAATGGTCATGACCTGGGCAAGGTCAGCTTCCTGGGCCACGACCTGTTCAAGTCTTGGGCCAAAGTCAGCCAAGGCGGCCCCTATGACCTGGTCATCATCGACCCGCCGTCGTTCCAGAAAGGCAGTTTCCTGCTGACCAAGGACTACCAGCGCGTATTGCGCCGCCTGCCGGATCTGCTGACGCCACAGGGCACGGTGCTTGCCTGCATGAACGACCCCGCGTTTGGCGAAGACTTCCTGATCAACGGCGTGACTCAGGAGGCACCCGCATTGCGTTTTGTCGAACGGCTGGAAAACCCGCCGGAATTTCCTGATATTGATGCACAAAGTGGTTTAAAGGCACTGGTGTTCCGCCAAGGTTGATGCCGAAACGTCTTACGCTTGCTACCCTAAGTGATGCGCCGGGCTGGTGAACCTTCTTACCTTCTTTCCGGTCGATACCTGCATTCCCCGGCCAGACTCGACGGCGTCACGTCGTCGGCTGCCCCGTTTGACTTTTGGAGAACCACCCGTGATATCGACCCTGCATGTAGCCAGACTTAAAGCCTGGGGCGCCCACGGCTTCACCGCCACCGGCGTGGTATTGGCGTTCCTGGCCACCCTGGCGCTGCTCGAAAACTCCCCCAAGGCCTGCCTGCTGTGGCTCGGCCTGGCGCTGGTGGTGGACGGCGTCGACGGTTCGCTGGCACGACGGGTCAATGTGAGCACGGTATTGCCCAGCTTCGACGGCTCGGTGCTGGACTTGGTGATCGACTACCTGACCTACGTGTTTATTCCGGCACTGTTTATCTACCGCTATATCGACCTGCCGGAGTTTACCCACCTGTTGACGGTGTCGGTGATCCTGGTGTCGTCGCTGTTCTGCTTTTGCAACGTGAACATGAAAAGCAAGGACAACTACTTCGTCGGCTTCCCTGCCGCATGGAACGTGGTGGCCCTGTGCGTGTATATCATCCAGCCGGACGCCTGGGTCACGTTGCTCACGGTGATCGGCCTGGCATTGCTGACCGTGACGCCGATGAAGTTCCTGCACCCGTTCCGGGTGAAGCGCTTCATGCCGATCAATATCGCGGTGACCACGATCTGGTTGCTGTGCAGCTTTTTGATGGTGGTGGATTACCCGAATACCAACCCGTGGACGTTTGGGTTGTGGTCGGTGATGTCGGCGTATTTTCTGGGGATTTGCATCTGGCGTACGGCGCTGGAGTGGCTCGAAACCCACCGCTGAATCAAGCGGGCACCGTGCAAAATGTGGGAGCCCGCTCCCACATTTGGATTTGCATACATCCGGCAGGTAAGATGCAGGCCTTTGGTGCAGCCTCTTCGCTGTGCCCCGCTAACAATAAGCCCTGCCCATGCCCATCGAACTCAGCGTAGACCTCACCACCCTCGCCATCCTGGCGGTGGTTGCCTTTATCGCCGGTTTTATCGACGCCATCGCCGGCGGCGGCGGCCTGCTCACCACCCCCGCCCTGCTCACCGCCGGCATGCCGCCGCACCTGGTGCTGGGCACCAACAAACTCAGCTCCACCTTCGGCTCGGCGACCGCCAGCTTTACCTTCTACCGACGCAAGCTGTTCCACCCGCGCCAGTGGGTGCACGCCATTGTCGGTACGCTGATAGGGGCGCTGGCCGGCGCCGTGGTTGCGCATTACCTGCCCGCCGAAACCCTGAACAAGATGCTGCCGGTGATCGTGTTCGCCTGCGGTGTGTATCTGCTGTTCGGCGGCACGCCCAAGGCGCCGCTGGACGCCGAAGCGCCGATCAAGAAAAAGTGGCAAGCCACCCAGGGGTTCGGGCTCGGTTTCTACGATGGCGTGGCCGGTCCCGGCACCGGGGCATTCTGGACGGTCAGCACCATGCTGCTGCACCCGATCGACCTGGTCAAAGCCAGCGGCGTGGCGCGCAGCATGAACTTCGTCAGCAACGCGGCGGCGCTGTCGGTGTTTATCTTCAACGGCTCAGTGGACTGGATCGTCGGCCTGGCGATGGGCATTTCGGTGATGTGCGGCGCATTCTTTGGCGCACGCAGCGCCATCAGCGGCGGCGCCAAATTCATTCGCCCGGTGTTTATCACCGTGGTCCTCGGCCTGACCGTACGCCTAGCCTGGCAGCACTGGTTCAGCGTGGCCTAAGCGACGGGCCAGGTAGAGGTCGATGAGGTAACGCGCAATCGAACGTGACGCCGGCAGCGGCGGCAAGTCGTGGATGTTGAACCACTGCGCGTCTTCAATCTCGTCGGCCTGGGGCACGATATCGCCCCCGGCGTATTCGGCGTGAAAGCCCAGCATCATCGAATGGGGAAACGGCCAGCACTGGCTGCCCATGTACTGGATATTCTTCACCTCCACCTGGACCTCTTCGCGCACTTCGCGGATGAGGCACTCCTCGGCCGATTCGCCCGGCTCGGCAAACCCCGCCAGCGTGCTGTACACGCCCGTGACAAAGCGTGGCGAACGCGCCAGCAGAATCTCGTCGCCACGGGTCACCAGCACGATCATGCTCGGCGAGATCCGTGGGTAGCTGCGCAGGTCGCAGGCCTGGCAATACATCGCGCGCTCGCGTGGCACTTGCACCATGGCCTGGCCGCAACTCCCGCAGAACCGATGCTCGCGCGCCCAGGTGCCGATCTGCGCCGCGTACCCCAGCACCTTGTACAGGGTGTGATCGCCTTGCAGCATGAAGCCGCGCAAACCCTGCCAACTGCAACCCGGCACGTATGCCGCCGAGTCGAGTTCCAGCAGGTACACCGGTTCGCCGTCGAGGTGGCCGATGCCGTGTTCGGCAAACACCGGCAGGTCCTGGCGCTTGAGCCATTCGCGCGGGAACAGCGGGCCGTTGGGGTCATGCAAAAAGCCGTCGCGGCTGCGCGCAACGGCCCAGCCGCCGGGGGTGTCGTTGTCCAGCAGCGTTGTGGTAATCCAGCCTGGGGTCATGTCGGTCAATCCACGAATTCGGGTTTCTGCTTGCTCATATGGGCCGCGATGGCCACACGCAGGTCGTTGGATTGCAACATAGCCGAGTTCCAGGTGGCAACGTATTCCAGGCCGTCGTTGATTGTATGGTCACGCATGTAACTGATCATGGCCTTGGTGCCGGTGACCGCAATCGGCGATTTGGCGGCGATCTCCCGGGCGATGTCCATCACGGCGGCCAACAGGCTGGCGTGATCGGGATAGACGCGATTGACCAGGCCGATGCTGCGCGCTTCCTCGGCGCCAAACTGGCGACCGGTGTAGGCCAGCTCGCGCAACATGCCATCACCGACGATGCGCGGCAGACGCTGCAGGGTGCCGACATCGGCGGCCATGCCGATATCGATTTCCTTGATGGAGAACTGTGCATCTTCGGCCGCATAACGCATGTCGCAGGCGCTGATCAGGTCGATGGCGCCGCCGATGCAGTAGCCGTGGATCGCCGCCAGCACCGGCTTGCGGCAGTTGTCGACCGCGTTGAACGAGGCTTGCAGGTCAAGAATCTTGCGCCGCAGCAGGCGCGCGTTGCGGCCCACGTCCTTGCCGAATTCGTTGGCCACCGAGGCCAGCATCATCAGGTCTATCCCTGAGGAGAAATGCTTGCCCGCGCCGCTGAGCACCACCGCGCGCACGGCGTCGGTGTCTTCGACCCACTGGAAGATGTCGATAATCTCGGTCCAGAACGCCGTGTTCATGGCATTGATCTTTTCCGGGCGGTTGATCTGCACATGGGCAACGTTGCCGCTGAGTTCGACGACGAAGGTTTGGTATTCGGACATGGCAGTGATCCCTGACTGGCGAGTGATGAGGGCCGAACTATAACAAGGGAGCGCAAGGGCGCATCGGCCAAAAGCGGGACTGGCTAAGGTGGCGGAAAATCCGCTGGATAAAACCCCGCGCACGCGCCATCCTTCGCGCTTTGAGCCGCCCCATCAGCGGCGTTCGACGTTTAAAGGATATCCTCATGCACACCCACCCGCTCACCGCCGCCGAATTCGAATGCATCGAAAACGTCCTGCTCAAGTACGGCGACGACCAGTCGGTGCTGAACCTGGCCGAACTCGACGGCTACTTCACCGCGTTGGTGTCCAGCCCGATGCAGGTCGATGTTGCCGAGTGGTTCCCGGCCATCTGGGGCGGTCAGAACCCGCAGTGGGACAACACGGACGAAGCGCAAGGCTTTCTCGAACTGTGCGTGCGCCATATCAACACCCTGGCCGAGCAACTGGCCATCGATGCCAAGGGCTTCAAGGCACGCTTCGATGAAACCGAGCACCAGGGCCAACTCGTGACCCTAGCCGAAGAGTGGTGCTTTGGCTACATCCGTGGCGCCGCCATTGGCAACTGGCCAGAACTGCCCGCCGCCCAGGCCGCGGCGCTGGAGAAAATGTCGTGGTGCGCCGAGCAGGACAACTTCGAACTGCCGGCCGACCTGAATGTGCCGGCGCACCAGCAGCGCGTCAGCGAGATCGAACCGGCCGCGCGGGCCCTGCATGATTACTGGCTGAGCCTGCGCTAAGCCTCGACAAGCACCGCCGCTTTGGCCGATTATTCGGGTCCGCCCGCAGACCTTGCCTTGAATCAGGAGCCCTGTACCTTGAGTTCGCAGAAAACCGTGACCGTCACACCGCCCAACTTCCCTCTCAACGGCAAGGTCGCACCCCCCGGCTCCAAATCCATCACCAACCGCGCCTTGTTGCTGGCGGCCCTGGCCAAGGGCACCAGCCGCCTGAGCGGTGCGCTCAAGAGTGATGACACCCGGCACATGTCGGTGGCCCTACGCCAAATGGGCGTGACCATCGACGAGCCGGACGACACCACCTTTGTGGTGACAGGCCAGGGCAAGCTGCAACTGCCGGCGCAGCCATTGTTTCTCGGCAACGCCGGCACCGCGATGCGCTTTCTGACCGCAGCTGTCGCAACCGTGGAAGGTACCGTGGTGCTGGACGGCGACGGCTACATGCAAAAACGCCCGATCGGCCCGCTGCTCGCGACCCTCGGCCAGAACGGCATCCAGGTCGACAGCCCCAGCGGTTGCCCGCCGGTCACCGTGCACGGGGTGGGCAAGGTCAAGGCCAAGCGCTTCGAGATCGACGGCGGCTTGTCCAGCCAATATGTTTCCGCCCTGCTGATGCTCGCCGCATGCGGCGAAGCGCCGATTGAAGTGGCGCTGACCGGCAAGGACATCGGCGCCCGTGGCTATGTGGACCTGACCCTGGACTGCATGCGTGCCTTCGGCGCCCAGGTTGAAGCGGTCGACGACACCACCTGGCGTGTGGCGGCGACCGGCTACACCGCCCATGATTACCTGATCGAACCCGACGCCTCCGCCGCCACTTACTTGTGGGCCGCCGAAGTGCTTACCGCTGGCCACATCGACATCGGCGTGGCCGCGCAGGACTTCACCCAGCCCGACGCCAAGGCCCAGGCCGTGATCGCACAATTCCCCAACATGCAGGCCACGGTGGTTGGCTCGCAAATGCAGGACGCGATCCCGACGCTGGCGGTGCTCGCCGCCTTCAACAACACCCCGGTGCGTTTCACTGAGCTGGCCAACCTGCGGGTCAAGGAATGCGACCGCGTGCAGGCGCTGCATGACGGTTTGAATGGGATCCGTCCAGGCCTGGCGAGCATCGAAGGCGACGACTTGCTGGTCGCCAGCGACCCTGCCCTGGCTGGCACGTCGTGCAACGCGCTGATCGACACCCATGCCGATCACCGCATCGCCATGTGCTTCGCACTGGCCGGGCTGAAGGTGTCGGGTATCCGCATTCAGGACCCGGACTGCGTGGCCAAGACCTATCCTGGGTACTGGAAGGCCCTGGGCAGTCTTGGGGTCCAACTGAGCTATTGATCCAGCGGCGTCGGAACGGGGGGCAATGCACATGACAATTCGCCAACCCTGCCCACCCGGCGCCTGCGTCTGCGATCGCGAACAGCTGCTGCAAGCCGCGGGCGCGGACCTGCGCATCCTCAACCTGACGCGCCACGAAGAGAAGAAACTGCTCGAGCGCCTCGAAGACCTCAAAAGCCTGCAAGACCTGGAACACATGCAGCAGCGCATGTATGAACTGCTGGGTATCCGCGTGCATATCGCGCCGGGTCATACCGAGGTCAAGAGCATGCGCGGGATTCAGATCGTGATCGACGAGTTGCCGGGCATGTGCCGCAAGACTCGCCAATCCATCCCGGCCGCGATCCGTCGGAGCCTGGAGAAACGCCCGGAAATTGCCTACCGCTTGCTGGATGCCCACGACCTGTTTCGCGAAGGTTGAAATTAATCGGCGAGCGTTTCAGCCTGGAACAGACCCTGGCCAATAGCCCTGGCTTTTTGCAGATGCGCGTGCGCCCCGCCGCTCTCCGAGTCCAGCAGCAACGCGGAGGTCACCACCTTCGCGCCACAGTAATCGAAGATACCGTAGTCAATTTGCGTGCGCATCGCCTTGGCATAACCATGCCGGTCAAACGCATCGTCATCGGCTGCGCCCAAGGCGAGCAGGTGCACCGGCAAGTGCCCGAGCTTTTTCACCACCGGCGTATCGGGCCCGTACTCGATGGCCCAGCCGTTGACGAATACGCGGTCGATCCAGCCCTTGAGCAGGCCCGGCAGCGACCACCAGTAGATCGGGAACGCCAGCACCAGGGCGTCGGCGCGGTCGATGCGTGCCTGTTCGGCGAGCACGTCGGCCGGTGGCGTTGCGTGGGTGCGGTGTACCCGGTGGTCGGCGGCAGTGTAACGCGGGTCGAACCCTTCGGCGGCAATGTCGGCGATTTCGTAGGTGTGTCCCGCTGCGGCAAGCCCGGCGGCCACCTGCGCGGCCACGCTGTGAGTGAGCGATTGCGGGTCGTGATGGGCAACAACGATCAGTGCGTGCATGACATTGACTCCGTTTGGCGTTAGGCTTGGGCTTAAGTTACGTTTAGTAAGTTATTCTTAAGTTACTTTTGGTATATAAGCATGTCAAGTCCTTCAGCCCCTGCTCCCCGTAGTCGCCTGTCCCGTGAAGATCGCCTGCGCCAATTGTTGGACGTCGCCTGGCAACTGGTGCGCGATGAAGGCACCGAAGCCCTGACCCTCGGCCGCCTGGCGGAGTTGGCGGGGGTGACCAAGCCGGTGGTCTATGACCATTTCGTCAGCCGTGCCGGGTTGCTGGCCGCGCTGTATCGGGATTTCGATGCGCGCCAGGACCGCGTGTTCAGCGAACGCATCGAAGCGAGCGGCGCGAACCTTGAGGATCGGGCCTGGGTCATCGCCGCGTCTTATGTGGAGTGCGTGTTGTTGCAGGGCCGGGAAATTCCGGGGGTGATTGCGGCGCTGAGCAGCTCACCGGAATTGGAAAGCCTCAAGCGCGAGTACGAGGCGATCTTTCTCGACAAGTGCCGCGATGCATTGTCGCCCTTTGGCCGCGTGTCCCAGGCGGGACTGCGAGCGATGCTGGGCGCGGCGCAAGAGCTGTCCCAGGCAGCGGCCAGCGGCGAGATCAGCCGTGAAGAGGCGCAGCAGGAGCTGCTGGAAACCATCCTGGCAATGGTCAACCGCGCGCATAAGTAAGCCGCCTTTGTAGTGAGCGGGCTTGCCCGCGCTGGGTGGCGAAGCCGCCCCAAACCAGGCGACACGGTTTTATCTGTAGCTCGGTGGTGACTGGATTAGGGCGGCTTCGCCACCCGACGCGGGCAAGCCCGCTCACTACAGACCCTGCTGGGGCCAGGCAGGGGCTAACGCCCGGCAATAAACAGCCGCACCTTGCGCGCCAACTGATCGAGATGCCGATCGCGCTGTTTCTCGGCATCCGCCATCGCGCGCTTGCCATGTTTTTGCAGCAGGTACGTATGGATCTGCCGCACTTCCAACGAACTGTAGATCGCCGATACATCCAGCACGCCCATCAGCCCATCGGTGCCGTAGTCGCGGGTATTCATCAGCACCTGGGTACCGCGCGCGCCGCGTAGCTTAAAGCCCAGGGCTTCGAACGCCGGAACCTTCTCTACCGCGCACGCCAGCTCGGCATGGGGGTAGCGGGCCAGTACGTCCTGCATCATCCGTCGCGCCACGCCCTGGCGCCGGAAACCGGCCTGTACCGCCATGAACGCGATGCCGCAGGCTTGAGGGTCGTCCTTCACGGGTAGATACAGGCAAAAGCCGAGCAGTTTTTCGTCGTCCATCGCCACGACCAGTTCAACGGCAATACCCTTGGAGCCATCAAGCGCTTCCAGGTACAGATGCACCTCAAAACCGATGGCGTACTGGTAAATGTTGTACAGCAGGTTACTCGGCGGCAGTGCCACGCTGCTGATGTCGGTGAGATTATCCACCACCATCTGCAGGATCTGGCCATTGACTGGCTCGGGGCACGGTGTGGTGTAGCGGGTAAGGCTGAACATGCAAATTCCTGGGCTTGGCATCAAGGCAGCGGCGATTGTACCTGTTGCACCGCGCACACCTCACGCAAACATCCGCGCAACCAGCGATGGGCCAGGTCGGCATCCAGCCGTGGGTGCCAGAGCATCGCTACGCTGAAGTCCGGCAGTTCCAGGGGCAAGGCGAAGCTGTGCAGGCCGTGTCGTCGGTGGGCGGTGTAGCGCTCTGGCACGCTGGCGATCAGGTCAGTGTCGCGGGCCAGGGCAATGGCGGTGGCGAACCCGGCGACGACGGTGCTGATCTGCCGCGTGAGGCCCAGGGCTTCAAGCGCGTCGTCGACCTGGCCACGGTCCTGGCCGCGCCGGGACACATAGACATGCTGGCCCCGGGCATAGCGCTCGGCGCTGATCTTGCCCTGGCTGAGGGGATGGCCGCTGCGCACCACGCCCACCAGACGGTCGCGGAACAGCGCCTGGGTCAGTACTTCCGGGCTGGCGGTGCGGTCGACCACGCCGGTTTCCAAGTCGACGCTGCCTTCTCGCAGCAATGCACTGTCCTTGTCGGTCTTGTTGATGAACCGCAGGCGCACGCCGGGTGCGTCCTGAGCGATGCGTGCCAACAACGCCGGGCCGAAATTTTCGACAAACTCCTCGCTGGTGCGCAAGGTAAAGGTGCGCTCCACCCGTGCCATGTCCAGGACATGCACGGGGCGCAACACGGCGTTGACGTCCTGCACCAGACGGCTGACCTGTTCGCGCAGTTCCAGCGCCCTTGGGGTGGGCACCAGGCCGCGACCCGCGCGTACCAGTAACGGATCGCCCGTGGTTTCGCGCAACCGCGCCAGCGCGCGGCTCATGGCCGAAGGGCTCAGGCGCAAGCGTCTGGCCGCAGCAGCGACACTGCCTTCGGCGAGCAATACATCCAGGGTGACCAGCAGATTGAAATCAGGCATTGGCATTCCTTATCAGGCGTCACGCGCATGTGTGAGCTGCAAGCCATGCGTCTTCCGCCATGGTAGGGCACACCGTAAATTTGTGACAGTTGCCTTCACTCAAGGATTCCCCATGCAGAACGCCTCACGCGGCAGCCTCTCCAGCCTGTCCCTGTCCATGTTGCTGGCCTCCCTCGGCACCAGCATCGCAAACGTCGGCCTGCCCAGCCTGGCGAGGGCATTTGATGCATCGTTTCACGCCGTGCAGTGGGTGGTGCTGGCTTACCTGCTGGCGATCACGGCGGTGATTGTGAGCGCCGGACGCCTGGGCGACCGACTGGGCCGGCGGCGCTTGTTGCTCGCCGGGTTGTGCCTGTTCGCCGCGGCGTGCGGATTGTGCGGCATGGCACCATCACTTCAATGGCTGGTCGCCGCGCGCATCCTGCAGGGGCTTGGCGCGGCAGTCATGATGGCCATGGCCATGGGCATGGTCGGCGACACGGTACCCCGTGAACGCACCGGACGGGTGATGGGCTTGCTGGGTACGATGTCGGCCGTCGGCACCGCAATGGGGCCAGGCGTTGGCGGTATGTTGCTGGGCACTTGGGGCTGGCGTGCGATTTTCCTGGTGGGCGTGCCGCTGGGGGGGTTGGCGCTGGTCCTCGCCTGGCGCTGTTTACCGGTTGACCGTCCGCACGCGCTTTCATCCAAGGGTCCGAATGCCTGGTCTTCATTGAAGGACGCTTCGTTGCGAGCCGGCTTGGCCATGAGTGCCTTGGTGGCCGCCGTGATCATGGCCACCTTTGTCGTGGGGCCGTTCTATCTGTCCCATGGCCTGGGGCTCAAGCCGGCGTGGATGGGCCTGACCATGGCCGTCGGCCCTTGTGTCGCGGCGGTCAGCGGCGTACCGGCCGGCCGCCTGACCGACCGTCTCGGCAACCGCCGCGTGACACTTGCCGGGTTGGGCGTGCTGGCCTGTGGCGCCCTGCTGCTGTCAATCGCTTCGGGCCTGTTGATGTACCTGGGCGGGTTGGTGATTTTGACCTGCGGCTACAGCCTGTTCCAGGCGGCCAACAACACGGCGGTGATGAGCGACGTGGAAGGTGGGCGTCGCGGCACGGTCGCAGGCCTGTTGAATCTGTCGCGCAACCTTGGGTTGATCTTCGGCACCTCGGCCCTGGGGGCGGTGTTCGCCTGGGCGACCCCGGATGTGACCCATGCAACCGCGCAATCGGTCGCCCACGGCATGCATCTGACCTTTGGCGTGGCGTTGGGTTTGATTCTGCTGGCCAGTGCAATGGCATCTGGCCGCATCACGGGGTTGAATGCCCCGCAGAACATCCGTTGAGGCAAAAAAACAAAAAAGGCGTTGCGCCAGACCGGGTTACATCGCGCATCATGGGCACTTTCAAGCTCAAGGGTAACGTCCATGCGCGTTCTGTCATTGATGATGGGTCTTACGACGCTGGCCGCCAGCCTGGTGTTCTGCGCCAGCGCGATGGCGAATGAAGAAAGTCAGTTGATACAACAGGTCAACCAATACCGCAGCCAGGTGCAACGCTGCGGCGACCAGGGCTCTCAGGAACTGCCGCCCCTGGCCAGCGATACGCGGTTGGTGCTGCCGGCCAACAACGTGGGCGATTTGCAGCAGGCACTGGCGCGGGCCGCTTACCCGATGGTCAACGTGCAGGCGATCAGTCTGTCCGGGCCCAAGGATGCCCAGTCGGCCATGAAGGCGGTGCGCGAAAGCTTTTGCCGCGTGGTGCTGGACCCGCAGTTCGTCGATATCGGCGTGAGCAACAGCGGCCAGGACTGGCGCATCGTGCTCGCCCGCCCGCTGCTCACCAGCGGCCTGGGCGACTGGCAGACCGAAGGCAAGCAACTGCTCAACCTGATCAACAGCGCCCGCGCGCAACCGCGTCAGTGCGGCACCCAGGGGTTTACCGCGACGACACCCCTGTCCTGGAATGACGACCTGGCCGGCGCCGCCAACAGCCACACGCGCAACATGGCCAACGGCAACTTCTTCGACCACCTCGACCACGACGGGCGTACCCCCGGCGATCGCGCCGAACTGGCCGGTTATATCGCGAAGAATATTGGCGAAAACATCGCTGCGGGCCTGGATACACCGCGCAAGGTCGTCGACGGCTGGCTCGCCAGCCCCGGCCACTGCGCCAACCTGATGAACCCGCAATTTCGCGAACTGGGCGCGGCGTACGCCATGGACCCAAAGAGCGACGCGGGGATCTACTGGACGGCGGTTTTCGGCGCGCAATAAGGACGTTGGCCAATTCACTCATCCGAAGGAGACATCAAATAGCCATCTCGTGGATAATTGTCCCGGAACCGATGGCCGCCAACCCGGTCTGTAGCTTGGCAGCCTGAACCCGTCAGGCAACCGACAAGACCGTGGTTAACAAGGTGTTTTGCAATGATGAATTGGCTGCAAAGTAGCAGCGACATGGCTGAGCGGGTTCGCCAGCATGACTGGGCGAGTACGCCCCTGGGGCCGCTGGAGCAGTGGCCGGATGTGCTAAAGACCACCGTCGCGCTGTGCTTTGCCTCAAGTTTCCCCCAGGCCATCGTATGGGGGCCGCAACTGATCACGCTCTACAATGACGCGTTCAGTCCGATCCTGGGCGACAAACCCTACGCGTTGGGGCGTCCGTTCAGCGCAATCTGGAGCGAAGCCTGGGCCGAGATCGCCCCCATCGCCAACGCCGCGTTCGAAGGCCATGCCACCTATATCGAGAATTTCCCGCTGCTGATCGAGCGCGGCGTGGGGCCTGAACAAGCCTACTTCACCTTTTGCTACAGTCCGATCCGCGACCCTCAAGGCAAGGTCGTGGGCATGCTCGATACTGTCACTGAAACCACCGCTACCGTTTTCCTCAACCGCCGCCTGGCCGTGCTGGACGCCATAGGCAGCGCCGTGGCCAATGCCACCGACGCCGCCAGCATCATGTCCACCACGACGCGCCTGCTGGCCGAGCAGCTGCAGGTGTCCAATTGCGCCTACGCCGACATGGATGCCGACGAAGATGGTTTTACCGTTCGCGGCAACTGGGCGGCGCCAGGTTCGCCGAGCATTGTGGGGCGTTACAGCCTGGCGTCGTTCGGTGATCGAGCGGTACAGCAATTACGCGCGGGCGAGCCGCTGGTCGTGCAGGACAATCGCGTCGAATTCCCGCCCGAGCAAGCCGCCAGCTACCAGGCATTGGGGGCGCTGGCGACGGTGTGTTTCCCGCTGATCAAGGATGGCCGCCTGACGGCCCTGATGTCGGTGCACCACGAAGCGGCGCGGGCCTGGTCGCCTTATGACCTGTCGCTGGTTGGCGAAGTCACTGAACGCTCCTGGGCCCATATCGAGCGAGTACGGGCCGATGCTGCCGTGCGCGAAGGCCTCGCCGCTTTCAGCGAGCTGAACGCCACCCTGGAGCAACGGGTGCAGGAGCGCACCACCGCGCTCACCGAGGCCGAAGCGGCGTTGCGCCAGTCCCAGAAGCTCGAAGCCATTGGCCAACTGACCGGCGGTGTGGCCCATGACTTTAATAACCTGTTGACCATCATTCGCTCATCGGTGGATTTCCTGCGCCAGCCTGGGCTTTCCGAGCAGCGGCGCCAACGGTATATGGGCGCCGTGTCCGACACCGTCGAGCGCGCCAGCAAACTCACCAGTCAACTGCTTGCCTTCGCCCGACGTCAGCCGCTGAACCCGGAAATTTTCGATGCGGGCCAACGAGTCCACAACATCGGCGAGATGCTCGAAAGCGTCACCGGCGCACGCATTCATGTGCAAGTGCAATTGCCCGAGCAACCTTGCCATGTGCGCGTGGATGCCAGCCAGTTCGAAACCGCGCTGATCAATATCGCCCTGAATGCCCGGGATGCGATGGACGGCCAAGGCACCCTGACCTTGCGCGTCGCCAAGGTTGCAGGAATGCCGCGCATCCGAGGCGATGAAGCGTCCCAGCAACCGTTTGTGAGCATCTCGTTGGCCGACACCGGCAACGGCATCACCCCTGACGCCTTCGAGCATATTTTCGAGCCGTTCTTCACCACCAAGGCGGTCGGCAAAGGCACTGGGCTTGGGTTGTCCCAGGTATTCGGGTTTGCCAAGCAGTCCGGCGGCAACGTTGACGTGGCCAGCCAGCTCGGCCAGGGCGCGGTCTTTACCCTGTACCTGCCCGAAGTAACGCCGCAGGCAGAGCAGCACCCTCTCCCTCAGGAAGATGAGCCTCAGCTCCAGGACACGACGCAGCACCACGTCCTGATCGTGGAGGACAACCTGGAAGTGGGCCGCTTCGCCAATCAGATCCTGCAGGACCTGGGTTACCAGACTACATGGGCCACGAATGCCGAACAGGCCCTCGCCCTGGCCGGCGAAGACGCCCTGGCGTTCGACGGGATTTTCTCGGATGTGGTGATGCCAGGCATGACCGGCGTTGCGATGGCCAGGCTGCTGCGTGAACGTCGCCCGGATTTGCCGGTGGTACTCACCTCCGGTTACAGCGAAGAGCTGGCCGACAGCGGCTACGAAGGGTTCGAGTTCCTGCCCAAGCCCTACTCCGCCGATCAGGTGGCACGAGCGCTGGCCAAGGCGATGCTCTAGCAACCCACACAGCCGATCCCTGTGGGAGCTCTCGAGCTTTAGCGGGGCAGCGATAGCGGACTGTCAGGCGATGAAAATGCCAGCAATGCCGCCGCATTCGCAGCCTCGCCGGGGCTCGACAGCTCCCACAGTTGAGCTGCGGTGCTGCTGAAAATGGGGCCAGCCGCTAAGCCGCAAATCCAAGCAACACAGCGATCCCCTGTGGGAGCTGTCGAGCTTTAGCGAGGCTGCGAAAGCGGTGGGTCAGGCGATGAAAATGCCAGCAGTGCCGCCGCCTTCGCAGCCTCGCCGGGGCTCGACAGCTCCCACAGTTGAGCGGCGGTGCTGCTGAAAATGGCACCAGTCGCTAAGCCGCAAATCCAAGCAACACAGCGATCCCCTGTGGGAGCTCTCGAGCTTTAGCGAGGCGGCGATAGCGCAGTGTCAGGCGAAGAAAATGCCAGCAGTGCCGCCGCCTTCGCAGCCTCGCCGGGGCTCGACAGCTCCCACAGTTGAGTTGCGGCGCTGCTGAGAAAGCGCCCGCAGCCACACGCCAAATGCAACCCACACAGCCGATCCCTGTGGGAGCTCTCGAGCTTTAGCGAGGCAGCGATAGCGCAGTGTCAGGCGACGAAAATGCCAGCAATGCCGCCGCCTTCGCAGCCTCGCTGGGGCTCGACAGCTCCCACAGTTGAGCGGCGGTGCTGCTGAAAATGGGGCCAGCCGCTAAGCCGCAAATCCAAGCAACACAGCGATCCCCTGTGGGAGCTGTCGAGCTTTAGCGAGGCTGCGAAAGCGGTGGGTCAGGCGAAGAAAATGCCAGCAGTGCCGCCGCCTTCGCAGCCTCTGCGCTCGACACACACATTAAAGCTTAGGGCGCCTTGGGCTCAGCCCTGCTCGGCCGCCACCGCCACCTGATTACGACCCAGGGCCTTGGCGCGGTACAGCGCCTTGTCGGCGGTGTTCATCAGGCTGTGCAGGTCTTGGTCCTGAGCATCGGTGTGCGCCACGCCGAGGCTGGCGCTCAACCCATGCACGGGTTCACAGGCGAGGCCGGCGATCGCCTTGACCAGTTGTTCGGCAATCGCCCGCGCGGTTTCCAGCGAGGTGTTGGGCAGCAATACCGCAAACTCTTCGCCGCCCAGCCGGCCATAGACGTCGGCCTGGCGGAACGAGGCCGTGATCACCCCGCCAATCTGGCGCAGCACCTGGTCCCCGGCCTGGTGGCCATAGGTGTCGTTGATCGCCTTGAAGTGATCCATGTCCAGCATCAGCGCACACAGCGGTTGCTGGTGATGGCGGCAGCGCTCGTACAGCACTTGGGCATGATGGAAAAACGCGCGACGATTCATCAGGCCGGTGAGTTCATCGGTCTGTGCGGCGCGCGTGGAAATAGTATGCGCACGCTCCATCTGCCGGGTCAGGCGAAACGCCTTCTCCAGGGCATCGGACAACTTGTGTGTGGCACTGATCACAAAGGTCGAAAACACCAGCACCGCAATGGCCACGCCAACCTGCATCGAAGAGGGCTGGACCAACAACCACAGGGTGCACGGCAACAGCACCAGGCCCATGGAGACCAGCGACATATAGCGATAAGCCGAGTAACAGGAAACCGCGCCGACCGACATGCCCACGGTAAACAGCATGACCAGCGCCTGGGACAAGCGGTCATCGGTAGGCATCACCGCCAGGGCGCCGAGGCCCCAGATGCCGGCGGAGAGCACCAATGTGATCCAGTAACGGCGCTCCCAGCGCCTTGGCGTACGCTCGGCCTCTGGGCAACGAAACCATTCCACGAACATCTTCACGCGCAACAGTGATGAGCCTGCCAGCACCACCAGCCAGATCAGGATGACCTGGCTATCAAAGCGATCCCAGCACAGCCAGCACAGCATCACCGCCGCTATGTAGCTGCCGAAAATGGCGGCGAAAGACTGCCGGAAGAGCTGATGCAAACGGTCAGTTCGCACCTGCTCCTCTATAAAGCAATCCTGATCCTGCCCACGCCCAAGGCCATTCATGAGATCCGCCTGATCCGACTGCCATGACAAAGGCGCCATTGTGGCACCCTGCCAGTAGCGCGGACAATAGAATCCAGCGCGGTAGAGCCTTTAGTGCGCTTCCGGTCGCAGGATCAGCACCCCAAGCGGCGGCACATTCAACGACAGCGACACCGGTTGGCCGTGGCGCGGCTCATCCAGGGTGTTGACTTCGCCGCCATTTCCGTAATTGGAACCGGCGTACATCTCGGCATCAGTGTTGATGACTTCCTTCCAGCGTCCGGCGAAAGGCACGCCGACGGTGTAGGCCTCACGCGGCACCGGGGTGAAGTTGGCCACCACCAGCACCGGCTTGCCATCCTTGCCCCAGCGCAGCCAGGCATAAACGCTGTTGAGCGCGTCGTCGCCGATCAGCCATTGGAAGCCCTGGGGCGCGTCATCCTGCTCGTGCAACGCAGGCTCCTCGCGGTACAGGCGGTTCAAGTCGCCCACCAGCTTCTGCACGCCCTGGTGCTCCTGGTACTGCAGCAGGTACCAGTCCAGTTGCTGGTCGTGGTTCCACTCGCGCCATTGGCCGAATTCGCAGCCCATGAACAGCAGCTTCTTGCCAGGGTGCATCCACATGAAGGCCAGATAGGCGCGCAGGTTGGCAAACTTCTGCCAGCGGTCGCCGGGCATCTTGTCGATCAGCGAATGTTTGCCGTGCACCACTTCATCGTGGGAGATCGGCAGGATGAAACGCTCGGACCAGGCATACACCAGGCCGAAGCTCAGCTCGTTGTGATGGTGGGCGCGGTATACCGGGTCCTGCTGGATGTAGTGCAGGGAATCGTGCATCCAGCCCATGTTCCATTTGTAATTGAAGCCCAGGCCGCCCTGTTGCGTCGGCTGGCTCACTCCCGGCCAGGCGGTCGATTCCTCGGCGATCACCAGCGCGCCAGGCGCTTCCAGGGCGACTACGTCGTTCAAATGGCGCAGGAATTCGATGGCTTCCAGGTTCTCGCGACCGCCGTGGCGGTTGGGCACCCATTCGCCGGCCTTGCGTGAATAGTCGCGGTAGAGCATCGACGCCACGGCGTCCACGCGCAAGCCGTCGATGTGGAAGTGCTTGAGCCAATGCAGCGCCGAGGCCAGCATGAAGCCATGCACTTCGGTGCGGCCCAGGTTGTAGATCAGCGTGTCCCAGTCCTGATGGAAGCCTTCCAGCGGGTTGGCATATTCGTACAGCGCGGTGCCGTCGAATTGCGCCAGGCCGTGGGTATCGGTGGGGAAATGCGCCGGTACCCAATCGAGGATCACACCGATGTCGGCTTGGTGCAGGGCATTGATGAAGTACGCGAAATCTTCCGGCGACCCGAACCGCGCCGTGGGCGCGAATTGCGACAGCGCCTGGTAACCCCAGGAACCGCCGAACGGGTGTTCCATGATCGGCATCAGCTCGACGTGGGTGAAACCCAGTTGCTGCACATAGGGAACCAGACGTTCAGCCAGTTCGCGCCAATTGTATTGCCGGGCCACTTCGCCCGCCTCGTCCAGCTCGCATTGCCACGAACCCACATGCAACTCGTAGATCGACAGCGGCGCCGTGGCCTTTTGCTTTTCAACCCGTGCCTGCATCCATTCATGGTCTTGCCAGTCCACCTGCAACGGTGCGGCGACCTTAGACGCAGTGTCCGGCGGCATCTGGGTGGCGAGCGCCATCGGGTCGGCCTTGAGCGGCAGGATCCCGTGGGCACCGAGAATCTCGTATTTGTAGGCCGCGCCCGGTTGCAGGCGTGGGATAAAGATCTCCCAGACGCCGGAAGGATGGCGCAGGCGCATCGGATGCCGGCGCCCATCCCAGATATTGAAGTCGCCGACCACCGACACCCGCCGCGCATTCGGTGCCCACACGGCGAACCTCACGCCCTGCACGCCGTCGACGCTGGTCACTTGAGCGCCCAGGCAACTGCTGAGGTCGCGGTGATTGCCTTCGGCAAACAGGTACAGGTCCATCTCACCCAGCAACAATTGAGTGAAGCTGTAAGGGTCTTCGGTGATCTGCTCGCCGCCGGCCCACTGGATCTTCAGCAGGTACGGCTGACGGGTATTGAAGTGCCCGACGAACAAACCTGGCACCTGGCTCGCGTCCAGGGCGCCGAGCTGCTCGCTGCCGTCACGCGCCAACACCTGGACGCTCAAAGCCTCCGGCAGAAACGCGCGGATGAATTGGCCGCCGTGTTCATCATCGTGCGGCCCGAGGATCGAGAATGGGTCGTGGTGTTCGGCGCGTACCAGTGCTTCGACGTCCTTGGACGCCGGCAATGCTGTCAACTTCGGTTGCAGCGGTTCTTTATGTGTAAAGCTCATGACGTTTCCCCACCGCGTGCAGTTTTCGATATAGGTGCAAGCCCGCTCAACAGTCCGTGCAACCCTTGCAGGGGCACCGGCAACCAGGTCGGGCGGTTTTCCGCTTCGTAAGCCACTTCATACGCGGCCTTCTCCAGGCTGAACAAGGTCAGCGCCGCGTCCTGGCCGTTGGCATCCTGCCAGTCATGCGCCAGTGTAGACGTAGCGGCCTGATAAGCCTGGGTAAAAGCCTGGCGTGCTTCTTTCAGGTAGCGATCGGTGACGCGTCTGCGTGCCTGGTCCGCTTCGGGCGAGTGATCCACGCCTTGCAGGTTCAGGGCCATGGCCGCTGCGTAATCAAACGAACGCAGCACACCGCTCACATCCTTGTACGGGCTGTGCTTGCCCCGTCGTTCATGCAGTGGCCGCGCCGGCTCGCCTTCAAAGTCGATCAGGTAGGCATCACCCTTCACCACCAGCACCTGGCCCAGGTGCAAATCACCGTGGACGCGGATGCGCAGCCCGCCCGCGGTGGCTTTGGCCAACGCCTGCACATGCGCGGCAATCGCCTTTTTCTGTGCCAGTAAGTCACTGACCAGTGCTTGATCGGCTGCGTTCAATTGCGCTTGGTTAAGTTTGAGCAGTTGCAAGGCACGGTCGAGTTGCGCGCCGACATCCTTGGCCCATGCCTGAGTGTCTTTGGCAGTAGTGACCTCGGGTTTGAAGTCCGCGTTTGCGGTCTGCGCGCCGAGTACCAGGTGCATTTCGCCCAGGCGCTGGCCGAGCAATCCGGCAAAATCCTTCAGTTCGCCCAAGGCGTTGTAGTGCTGTTCCTGCTCGGAAAGCGCTTCAGCCAATTCATCGCGGATGGCGCGCTCCAGGTTGTTCTGGGTCCAGGTCCAGGCGTCGCCCTGATTGCTCAGGTAACCCTGGGCGATCATCAGCAGGTTGTCCTGGCCTTCGGCGTCGCGGCGAACCACAGCCCCCATCAACGGCGAAATGTTCGGGTAATCGGCGGCGGTCAGGTAGGCGCTCATTTCCAGCTCCGGGTGCACACCGGCGCTGACTTTACGGATCAACTTGAGCACCAGGCTCTCGCCCACCACCACCGAGCTGTTGGACTGTTCGGCGGACAGGTAGCGCACCGCGAAGTCATCCTTCAATTGCAGATCAGTCAAGTGCGACGTCGCTTCAAAGCGGATATCCCCATCGCTGGTGCTGAGCACGGTGCCTGCCAGCAAACCCTGGATCACCGAACGGATAAACGACTCAAGGCTGAACGCATCGGTGACCAACCCCACTTCCCGCGCTCTGCGCACCCGGGCCATGGCCAATTGCTGCGGCAAGGCGCTGGTAAACTGGTCTTCGGCGAGGAAGCCGAACGGCAACTGATAACGGCTGACCTGGCCACCCGCTGTCACCTCCAGTTCGCTGAGCAATACCGGGTGCTGGGCATCGCCAAAGCGCACGCCATAGGCGATATGCACGCTGTCGATGACCGTGTCCTTACCGGCAAACCAGCGTCGGTTGGGCAGCCAGGTGGGCAATGAAGTCGATTGCAGGGTGGTGCGGCACGGCTCGTCCAGCAACTCTTCGAGGCGCTTTTTCAGCACCAGAGTGGTGAAGTCGGGCATGCCTTGAACAGGTTCCACGTGCCAGCTGGGCATTTGATTCTCCGCCGCCAATACAAACCAATAAAAACCATAGGGCGCCAGGGTCAGCAGGAAATTCAACTGACCGATCGGGGGGAAGGCGTTGCCCCCCAGCATCTCCACCGGCACCATGCCGGCGAACGCCGACAGGTCCAGCTCGGCCGCCTGGGCACTGCGTGATACGTTGGCCACGCACAGGATGATTTCAGTGCGGCCATCCGGCGCGGTGTACTCGCGGGTATACGCCAGGATGCGCCGGTTGCTCGGCGAGAGCATCTTCAGGCTGCCGCGGCCAAACGCCTTGGACTGCTTGCGCACCGCCAACATGCGGCGCGTCCAGTTGAGCAGCGAGTGCGGGTCCTGGGTCTGGGTCTCGACGTTGACCGACAGGTAGCCGTACAACGGGTCCATGATCGGCGGCAGCACCAGGCTGGCCGGGTCGGCGCGCGAGAAGCCGCCGTTGCGGTCGATGGACCACTGCATTGGCGTGCGCACGCCATCGCGGTCGCCGAGGTAAATGTTATCGCCCATACCGATTTCATCGCCGTAGTACAGGGTCGGCGTGCCAGGCATCGACAGCAGCAGGCTGTTGAGCAGTTCGACACGCCGGCGGTCACGCTCCATCAACGGGGCCAGGCGTCGGCGAATGCCCAGGTTGATGCGCGCGCGGCGGTCGGCGGCGTAGTAGTTCCACAGGTAGTCACGTTCCTTGTCGGTGACCATTTCCAGGGTCAGTTCATCGTGGTTGCGCAGGAAGATCGCCCATTGGCAATTGGCGGGAATCTCCGGGGTCTGGCGCAGGATGTCGGTGATCGGGAAACGGTCTTCCTGGGCCAGCGCCATGTACATGCGCGGCATCAACGGGAAGTGGAACGCCATGTGGCACTCGTCGCCGTCGTCGCCCTTTTTGTCACCGAAGTACATCTGGGTGTCTTCCGGCCACTGGTTGGCTTCGGCCAGCAACATGCGGTCCGGGTAGTTGGCGTCGATCTCGGCGCGGATTTGCTTGAGAACGTCGTGGGTTTCGGCGAGGTTTTCGTTGTTGGTGCCGTCGCGCTCGATCAGGTAGGGGATGGCGTCCAGGCGCAGGCCGTCGATGCCCATGTCCAACCAATAACGCATCACGCTCAGCACCGCCTTCATCACCTGCGGATTGTCAAAATTGAGGTCGGGCTGGTGCGAATAGAACCGGTGCCAGAAGTACTGGCCGGCGACCGGGTCCCAGGTCCAGTTGGACTTTTCGGTGTCGAGGAAGATGATGCGGGTGCCGTCGTACTTTTGGTCGTCATCCGACCACACATAAAAATCCCGCGCCGCCGAGCCGGGCTTGGCCTTGCGCGCACGCTGGAACCAGGGATGCTGGTCGGAGGTATGGTTGATGACCAGTTCGGTGATCACCCGCAACCCGCGTCTGTGCGCCTCGGCGATAAAACGCTTGGCGTCGGCCATGGTCCCGTAGTCGCTGTGCACGCCGCGGTATTCGGCGATGTCATAGCCGTCGTCGCGGCGTGGTGAAGGGTAGAACGGCAGCAGCCAGATGGTGTTCACGCCCAGGTCGGCGATGTAGTCGAGTTTGGCGATCAGGCCGGGAAAGTCACCGATACCGTCGTTGTTGGAGTCGAAATAGGATTTGACGTGAACCTGATAGATCACCGCGTCCTTGTACCAGAGCGGGTCTTTGATAAAGGTGGCAGCGTTAGGCTTCTTCGCCATTGGAAAACTCCTGGAATACTGGAACTGAAGAAACACGGTCAATGTGGGAGCGGGCTTGCTCGCGAAAGCGGTGTGCCAGCCAGCGAATTCATTGATTGATTCACCGCCTTCGCGAGCAAGCCCGCTCCCACAGTTTTGATCTCCAGTGAGCTTAAGAGGTGGTAATACGCCAGATCCCAAACGGCATCTGCGGCTCCAGGCGGGTCCACTGGGTCTTGCCATACCAGGTCCAGCGATGGCCGTTCATCAAATCCTCGCCCTGGGTCTGCGCATCATCCGGCAAGCCCATTTCCCACAGCGGCAGCTCGAAATGCGCTTCCTGGGCATTGAACGGATCAAGGTTCACCGCCACCAGAATGAAGTTGCCGCCATCCTCGCTGCGCTTGCCGAAGTACAGGATGTTGTCGTTCCAGGCGTTGTAGAGCTTCAACCCCAGGTGCGTCTGCAGCGCCGGGTTTTGCCGACGGATACGGTTGAGCTGGGCGATCTCGGCAATGATGTTGCCAGGCGCGGTGAAGTCCCGTGGGCGGATCTCATACTTCTCCGAGTCGAGGTATTCCTCTTTGCCCGGCACCGGCGCGGCCTCGCACAGCTCGAACCCCGAATACATGCCCCACAGGCCCGAGCCCATGGTGGCCAGCGCGGCACGGATCAGGAAGCCGGGGCGCCCGGATTCGTGCAGGAACGCCGGGTTGATGTCCGGCGTATTGACGAAGAAATTCGGCCGGTAGCATTCACGCCACGGCGACTCGTTCAACTGCGTCAGGTATTCGCTCAACTCGGCTTTGGTATTGCGCCAGGTGAAATAGGTGTAGCTCTGGGAATAGCCGACCTTGCCCAGGCGCGCCATCATCGCCGGCGTGGTGAACGCCTCAGCGAGGAAGATCACCTCAGGGTATTTGGCGCGCACATCGCTGATCAGCCATTGCCAGAAGGGCAGCGGCTTGGTGTGGGGGTTATCCACGCGGAAGGTCTTCACGCCCTCCTCGACCCAGCCCACCACAATATCGCGCAGTTCGGTCCACAGGCCGGGAATCGCGTCCGCCGCGTAAAAATCGACGTTGACGATGTCCTGGTACTTTTTCGGCGGGTTCTCGGCGTATTTGATCGTGCCGTCCGGGCGCCAGTTGAACCAGCCCGGATGCTCCTTGAGCCATGGGTGGTCCTGGGAACACTGGATGGCAAAATCCAGGGCTATTTCCAGGCCATGCTCGGCGGCGGCCTGGACCAGGCGGCGGAAGTCATCGCGGCTGCCCAACTGCGGATGGATGGCCTCATGGCCGCCCTCCTCGCTGCCAATCGCATACGGGCTGCCCGGATCATCGGGGCCGGCGGTCAGTGAGTTGTTCTTGCCCTTGCGGTGGCTGCGTCCGATCGGATGGATCGGCGGAAAGTACAGCACGTCAAAACCCATGTCGTGGATCATCGACAGCCGTGAGTGCACGTCGTTGAAGGTGCCGTGGCGCGCAGGATCATCAGTGATCGAGCGTGGAAACAGCTCATACCAGCTGGCAAACAACGCAGCCTCGCGCTCCACATCGATTGGGTAGGCGGGGCTCACGCTCAGATAGGCACGGTGGTCGGCCTGGGTCATCAGGTGCGCACTGTCTTCGTGCAGGAACTGCGCAACCTGCTCGGTTTCCAGCAGGCCGGACAGTTCGTGGTGCAGCAACATCAGGCGGTCGCGCAGTTCATTGTCGCTGCGCTCGGCCGCCTGCAGCACCAGGCTGCGGCCTTCCTGCAGTTCCAGGCTGACCGGCACGCCGGCTTCATGCTTCTTGCGCAGTTCGTAGCAGAAGCTGGCGAAGGTATCGATCCAGGCCTCGATGCAATATTCATGGGGGCCTTGCTGGGTGACGGTAAACGAACCCTCCCAGCCATTGTTGCCCACATCGCTCATGACCACGCTGTGCCAGCTTTCATCCTGGCGCGCACGCCAGCGAATCAACACGGCAAGCTTGTCGTGCCCGTCGGCAAACACTTTGCTGGTAACGGTAACGCGCTGGCCGACCACGGCCTTGACCGCAAACTCGCCGCCGTCGATCACGGGTGAGGTGCTCTCGATCGCAATCCGTGGCAGCAACAAGGCCTGGGACAGCGGCAATATGGAGTTTTCTGGAACCTGTGTCTGCGCAGTCATCGAGCATCTTCCCCTTACGCCCTATGGACGCTCTTTGCTTGATCCGAATTCTGGTACGCCGCACTCTCCCAGAGCGGGGCCGCTTATAGGTCCGAGCTTGCGCCGCGGCTAAAAGTTCAGGCGGATGTGTGGCCATTGGGCGGGAATCAATTGGCCCAGGCGGATGTCCACCCACAGAGCAAAGCACAAAGGAGGCCACACTAATGAATATCCCGATCCCGGCTGAAACCCCGGACCCGAATATCGACGAACCAACCCTGCCGCCCACCGAGCCGGCGCCGGTTCCGGAAAAAGAACCGCCTGGAAACGAACCGCCACCCGTCGAAGAACCACCGACGACGATGCCACCGGTGATCGTCAGTCCTTCTCGAAACGCTTGACGATTTTCGGCATCACGCTGAACACCGCCAACGCCAGCAACGTACTCAGTACCGCTGTCGATTCCCGGCCCAACCCGGCCGAGACCCCAATCGCAGCGGTCATCCACAAGCCCGCCGCGGTGGTCAGGCCTTTGACATGGCCTTCGTCATCATCCTTGCCCTTGATGATAGTGCCCGCGCCCAAAAAGCCGATTCCGGCAATCACGCCCTGCATCACCCGGCTCATGGCATCCGCCTGGTTACCGGACATCTGCGGCACCAGCACGAACAGTGCCGCGCCCAGCGCCACCAACATATGGGTGCGTACCCCGGCGGCCTTGCCCTTGCTCTCGCGTTCAAAGCCGAGAATGCCGCCCAGGATCGCGGCCATCAACAGGCGCACGGTGACCTGGGTGAGCTGCTTGGCGTCGCCGATATCGGCAAATTCGGCCTGCAGGGTTATCCACGCTTCATGCAACCAGGCTTCCATCAACGTTCCTCTGTCATCAATAGGTAATGAATGGACAATCGCGACCGCCAGTCAGTTGCCTGGAACCGCTGCGCATTACTGATTTCCTACGGTTGATGGTCCATAAATCTGGAGATCAGCATGCCACTGCGTATCGAAAACCAACTGTGCTACTTCGTGCTCAATGACAATGATCAGGAACACAGCATGCCGGCGACCCGGGTCAATATCGTCACCGACACCGACAAATCCATGTCTTACGTGGAATTGGCTGGTGAGCGGATCTATATCACCGAAGCCGAGGCGGATGCCTTGACCGTCGCTGGCGCGCACGACGGGCGTCAACATGTAAAGGCAGATGTGCCTGATTCGTTGATCTGACAGGTGCCTGTAAGGCGCCCTCGCTCTGATCCGCTTTTTTATCGCCCTGCCTGAGTCTGTCATGCACACTGCACGACATCTGTGTGTGGTATTCAAGAAAGCAATCAGCCCATCCATGAAACGCTACGAAAAATTCGCCGACGACATCGCTGAACTGATCCGCTGCGGCGTGCTCGGTCCCGGCCAGCGGGTGCCGTCGGTGCGCTATGCCAGCCAGACCTACGGCGTCAGTCCGTCCACGGTGTTCCAGGCTTACTATCTGCTGGAGCGGCGTGGCCTGATCCGCGCGCGGCCGCGCTCCGGCTATTTCGTCAACACCCACGCACCCAGTCCGTTCTCCGAACCGGCCGTGAGCGAGCATGTGCATGAGTCCACCGAAGTGGATGTGAGCGAGCTGGTGTTCTCGGTGCTCGACTCGATCAAGGACCCCAACACCGTGCCCTTCGGCTCGGCGTTCCCCAGCCCCATGCTCTTCCCGCTGCCGCGCCTGGCTCGCTCCCTGGCCAGCGCCAGCCGCGAGATGGACCCGCGTCTGGTGGTCACCGACATGTCGCCGGGTAACCCCCAGCTGCGCCGGCAAATCGCCCTGCGCTACATGGTCGGCGGCCTGATGTTGCCGATGGAAGAACTGCTGATCACCAACGGTGCGCTGGAAGCCTTGAACCTGTGCCTGCAGGCCGTCACCGAACCGGGCGACCTGGTCGCCATCGAAGCCCCGGCGTTCTACGCCTGCCTGCAAGTGCTGGAGCGCTTGAAACTCAAAGCCGTGGAGATTCCCGTGCACCCGCGCGACGGCATCGACCTGGGCGCGCTCGCACAAACCCTGGCGCGCTACCCGATCAAAGCCTGCTGGACCATGACCAGCTTCCAGAACCCCATGGGCGCAACCCTACCGCAAGCCAAGAAACAAGCATTGGTGGAACTGTTGCGTGGCCACCAGGTGCCGCTGATCGAAGACGATGTGTATGCCGAGCTGTATTACGGCCAACAAGCGCCGAAACCCGCCAAAGCCTTTGATACCGAAGGCCTGGTGATGCACTGCGGCTCCTTCGCCAAGAGCCTGGCCCCCGGTTATCGCGTGGGCTGGGTGGCGGCCGGGCGCTTTGCGCAGAAAGTCGAACGCTTGAAACTAATGACCTCGCTGTGCCCCTCGATGCCGGCCCAGGCGGCCATTGCCGACTACCTGCAACACGGCGGCTACGACCGACACCTGCGCAAACTGCGCTACGCGCTGGAGGAACAGCAAAGCGCCATGCTCGCCGCCATCGCAAGCTATTTTCCGGCGCAGACGCGGGTGAGCCAGCCTACCGGGGGGTACTTCCTGTGGCTGGAACTGCCGGAGCAGACCGATTCGTTAAAGCTGTTCCAAATGGCGCTGGCACAGGGCATCAGCATCGCGCCGGGGCCGATTTTCTCGGCCACCCAGCGCTTTCGCAATTGTATCCGCCTGAACTACGGTAGCCCCTGGACTGAGGCGTCGGAAAAGGCGATGGAAATGCTGGGGCGGATTGTAAAGTCGTTTTGACAGACGCCATACAATTGTAGTGAGCGGGCTTGCCCCGCGCTGGGTGGCGAAGCCGCCCCAATAAAGGCACCGCCGAGTTCCAGATAAATCCAACTCGTCTGGTTTGGGGCGGCTTCGCCCCCCAGCGCGGGACAAGCCCGCTCACTACAAATTGCGCATTCGGCCTCAAAAGATCTGTAGATGCCCATGACCATTGCGGGCAAGCCCGCTCCCACATTGGTTCCGAGTTCCCCCTTAGTCCTTGTCGCCGATCGGTGTCTGCCCATCCCAGCCACCACCCAATGCGGCGATCAGTTGCACACTGGCCACCAGGCGCGACTGCAACAAGGTCAATACGCTGCGCTCGTTACTCAAGGCCGTGGCTTGCACGGTGACCACGTCCAGGTAGCCGATCAGCCCGGCCTTGTACTGGTTCTGGGTCAGGCGCAAGGACTCACGGGCCGCCTCGAGCGCTTCATTGCTGACCACCGCCTCGTCCTCCAGCACCTTGAGCTGCACCATGTAGTTTTCCACTTCGCGGAAACCATCCAGGACGGTCTGGCGGTATTTGGCGACGGTCTCGTCATAGCTGGCCACGGTGCGGTCGACTTCGGCCGAACGCTGGCCTCCGTCGAACAGGGTCATGGCCAGCTTCGGTCCCACCGACCAGAAGCGGTTCGGCAGGCTGATCCAGTCCGAATAGGTGCTGCTGGAATAGCCGCCGGTCAGGCTCAGGCTCAGGTCCGGGTAATAAGCCGCCTTGGCCACGCCGATATTGGCGTTGGCGGCGATCACCGAGCGTTCGGCCGAGGCGATATCCGGGCGGCGTTCAAGCAATTGCGACGGCAGGCTCAGCGGAATCCGCGGCAGCGCCGGGATGTCTTTGCTGACCGCCAGGTTGAAGTTGGCCGGGGCTTCACCGATCAACACCGCAATCGCATTTTCCAGCTGGGCGCGCTGCCAGATCAGGTCGATCAGGCTGGCCTGGGTGGTCTTGAGCTGGGTTTGCGCCTGGGCCACCGCGTCCTTGCCGGAGATACCGGCGCGGTATTGGTTCTGGGTCATTTGCAGGGAGCGTTGATAGGTCTCCAGCGTGGCTTGCAGCAAGCGGGTCTGCTCGTCCATGACGCGCAACTGCAGGTAGCTTTGCACCAGCTCCGACTGTTGGCTCAGGCGCATCGCCGCCAGGTCCGCCGAGCTGGCTTCGGCACTCGCTTCGTTGGCCTCCAGGCCACGGCGCAATTTGCCCCAGATGTCCGCCTCCCAGCTCACGCCCAACTGTGCGTTGAGGGTGTCGCGGATACCGCTGCTGGAACTGCTGAGGCTCGCACTGCTGCTGCCGGTGCCTTGGCTGGCGCGGGTCTTGCCGGCGCTCAGGTCGACGGTGGGGTAAAACGCGCCACGGGAACTGCGCACCAGCGCCTGGGCCTGGCGAAAACGCGCTTCGGCCTGGGCCACGGTCTGGTTGGAGGTGTTCAGGCGCTGCACCAGGTCGTTGAGCTGGCGGTCGCCGTACAGCTCCCACCAGGCGCCACGGGCCAGTGAATCGCTGGGCGTCGCCTGGCGCCAGCCCTGGGCCTCCTTGAATTGCGCAGGTTCCACGACTTCCGGGCGCGTGTAGTCGGGGCCTATGGCGCAGGCGCTGAGCAGCACGCCACTGAGCACCAGGCTCGCCACGCGGCAACCACGGAACATGGCCAATCGGGCAAAGGTTGAATCGGTCATAGCGCAGTGTCCAGGGCAGCATCGGTACGCACGCCGCGCCAGGCATTGAAGCGATGGCGCGCGCGGTCGAGATAAAGGTAAACCACCGGAGTGGTGTAAAGAGTCAGGACCTGGCTGAACACCAGGCCGCCAATGATGGTGAGGCCCAGCGGACGACGCATTTCCGCGCCATCACCGCTGCCCAGCAGCAAGGGCAAGGCGCCGAGAATGGCAGCCAGGGTGGTCATCAGGATCGGCCGCAAACGCAGCAGACAGGCACTGCGAATCGACTCCAGCGGGCCCAGGCGGTCATTGCGCTCAAGCTGCAGAGCCAGGTCGATCATCAGGATCGCGTTTTTCTTCACCACGCCGATCAGCAGGAACAGGCCCAACAGGGAAATCAGGCTGAACTCGCCACCCGTCAGGTAAATCGCGAGCATCGCGCCCACCCCTGCCGACGGCAGGGTCGAGAGAATCGTCAACGGGTGAATATAGCTTTCATACAAGATGCCCAGCACTAGGTACACCGCCACCAGCGCGCCGAGGATCATGAAGGGCTGGCCTTTCTGCGTCGCCGCGAAGGCGTCGGCAGTGCCGGCCATCTTGGCGATCACGCCTTCCGGCAGCCCGACCTTGGCGATCGCCCGCTCGATGGCGGCCGTGCCCTGCTCCACCGTCACGCCGGGCGCCATGTCGAAGGCAATGTTTTCCGAGGCGAACTGGCCTTCGTGGCTGACGCGGTCATCCGCCAGGCTATTTTCGTAATGGGCGATGGTCGACAGCGGCACGCGCGCGCCGGTGGACGTGATCACCTGCATCTGGTTGAGGGTGATTGGGTCCTGGGCGTACCTGGGGTTGACCTCCATCACCACCTGGTATTGGTTGAGGCTGTCATAGATGGTGGAAATCTGCCGCTGGCTGTAGGCGTTGTTCAGCACCGCCGTCACCATGTCCATGTCGATTCCCAGGCGCTTGGCCTGGTCGCGATCGACAATCAGCGTGACCTGCGCCGCGCCGCGCCCTTCGCGCGCGTCGATGGCGGTGAGTTCCGGCAGCTCGCGCATGGCGGCCACGACCTTCGGATACCACAGGCGCAGGGCCGCCAGGTCACCGCTTTGCAGGATGTAGGAATACTGCGCACTGGTCTGGTCGCGGCTGCCGCCGAATTGCAGGTCCTGGTCAGCCATCAGGAACAGGCGCCCGCCCGGTACCGGCGGTACCTCCTTACGCAGTCGCTCGATCACCGCCTGGGCGGAAATCCTGCGCTCGCTGATCGGTTTGAGGCGCACCAGCATCACCGCGTTGTTGGTGCCGTTGTTGCCACCGATAAAGCCGGCCACGCTGAGCACCGCCGGGTCCTTGAGCACCGCCTTGCGAAAGGTCTCCATCTTCGGCTGCATCACGCCGAACGACAGCCCATCGTCACCGCGCACGAAACCGATCAACTGGCCGGTGTCCTGCTGCGGCATGAAGGTTTTCGGTACCACCACATACAACGCCACGTTGACCCCGATGGTCAGGAACAGGCTGAACAGGGTCAGGCGACGATGGCGCAGCACCCAGTCCAGGCTGGTGGCGTAGCCGGCGACCATGCGGTCGTTGATCTTTTGGCTCCAGCGCTGCAAACCGCTCATCCGGTCTTTTACATGGGGCTTGAGCCAACGGGCGCAGAGCATCGGCGTCAGGGTCAGCGAGACAATCAGCGACACAATGATCGCCGCCGACAGGGTGATGGAAAACTCGCGGAATAAATTGGTGACGATCCCGCCCATGAACAGGATCGACAGGAACACCGCCACCAGCGACACGTTCATCGACAGCAAGGTAAAACCGACTTCCTGGGCGCCCAGGTACGCCGCTTTCATCGGCGGCACGCCTTCGTCGATATGCCGTGAGATGTTCTCCAGCACCACGATGGCATCGTCCACCACCAGACCGGTGGCCAGGATCAACGCCATCAGCGAAAAGTTGTTCAGCGAGAACCCGTAGAGGTACATCACCGCAAAGGTGCCCACCAGCGACACCGGCACCGCCAGGGTCGGGATCAGCGAAGCGCGGAAGTTGCCCAGGAACAGGTACACCACCAGGATCACCAGCCCGACGGCGATCAACAAGGTCATCTCGGCTTCGTGCAACGTGGCGGTGATCACCGGCGAGCGGTCCATGGCCAGGCTCAGCTTGACGCTGGACGGCAGCACCGCCTGCAACGCCGGCAACTGCGCCTTGATCTGCCGCACGGTCTCGATGATGTTGGCGCCGGATTGACGGTTGATCACCAGCAGCACCGCCGGCTCGTTGTTGAAAAAGCCGCTGTTGTAGCGGTCTTCCACGCCGTCGCTGATTTTCGCCACATCCTTCAGACGCAAGGCGGCGCCATTCTGGTAGCGGATCAACAGCGGCTCGTAGTCCTTGGCCTTCTCCAGCTGGTCATTGGCCTGGATCTGCCAGTTGCGCTGGCTGTCTTCCAGGGAACCCTTGGGCCGGCGCTGGTTGGCATTGGCGATGGTGTTACGCACGTCGTCGAGGGCCACACCGTACTGGTCGAGGGCCTTGGGTTCCAGCTCGATACGCACCGCCGGCAACGAACTGCCGCCGATCTGCACTTCGCCGACGCCCGGCACCTGGGACAGGCTTTGCGAGAGGATGGTCGAGGCCAGGTCGTACAGCTGGCCCTTCTGTAGCACGTCCGAGGTCAACGACAGCACCATGATCGGCGCCTGGGACGGGTTGATCTTCTTGTAGGTGGGCATGCTGCGCATGCCGCTGGGCAGCAGGTTGCGCGAGGCATTGATGGCCGCCTGCACTTCCCGCGCCGCGCCGTTGATATCACGGCCTGCGTCAAACGCCAGGATCACCCGGGTGGAGCCCTGGCTCGACGAACTGCTCATGGTGGTGATGCCGGCAATCGCACCGAACGAGCGCTCCAGCGGCGTCGCCACGGTGGACGCCATCACCTCGGGGCTGGCGCCGGGCAGGCTGGCCGACACCACGATCACGGGGAAGTCGATCTGCGGCAGTGGCGACACCGGCAGCAGGTTGAAGCTGACGCCGCCCAGCAACATGATCGCCAGGCTCAGCAGCATGGTCGCTACCGGGCGCCGAATGAAAGGTCCGGACAGGTTCATGGCTCAACCGGCTCCAGGCTTTGCGGCTCTTTGCGCCAGCGTCGGCCGAGGCGGTCGAAGTACAGGTAGATCACCGGAGTGGTGAACAGGGTCAGTACCTGGCTCACCAGCAAACCGCCGACCATCACCAGGCCCAACGGTTGGCGCAACTCCGCACCGGAGCCGGTGGCCAACATCAGCGGCACCGCGCCGAACAGCGCTGCCAGGGTTGTCATCAGGATCGGTCGGAAGCGCAGCAGCGCGGCCTGGTAGATCGCGGTCTGCGGGTCGAGGCCCTGGTTGCGTTCGGCGTCGAGGGCAAAGTCGATCATCATGATCGCGTTCTTCTTGACGATACCGATCAGCAAGATGATGCCGATGATCGCGATCATGCCCAGGTCATTGCCGCTGAGCAGCAACGCCAGCAACGCCCCCACCGCCGCCGACGGCAAGGTCGAGAGAATGGTGATCGGGTGGATATAGCTCTCGTAGAGCACGCCGAGCACGATGTACATGGTGACCACCGCCGCCAAAATCAGCAGCAAGGTGCTCGACAGCGAAGCTTCGAACGCCTGGGCCGCACCCTGGAACTGGGTTTGCACGCCCACCGGCATGCCGATGTCCTTCTGGGTCTGGTTGATCAGCTCCACGCCTTTGCCCAGGGCAACGCCGGGGGCCAGGTTGAACGACATCATCACCGCCGGGAACTGGCCGATATGCGCGATCGCCAACTGGGCCTGGCGCTGCTCCACGTGGGCCAGGCTGGACAGGCGCACCTGGCCACCGTCGGTGGTCTTCACATGGATCTGGTTCAATGCATCCGGGCCGAGGGTTTCGCCGGACTGGGCCTGCAATACCACGCGGTACTGGCTGGCCTGGGTGTAGATGGTGGAAATCTGCCGCTGGCCGAAGGCGTCGTAGAGTGCGTCGGTAATGGTCGACACGCTGACACCCAGGCGTGAAGCCGCGTCGCGGTCGATCACCAGGTACACCTGCAGGCCCTTGTCCTGCAGGTCGCTGGCAACGTCGGTGAGCTCGGGCAACTGGCTCAACGCGTGGACCAGTTTTTCGCTCCACAGCGCCAGCAACTCGGCGTCCGGCGAAGACATGCTGAACTGGTACTGGGTACGGCTCACGCGGTCTTCAATGGTCAGGTCCTGCACCGGCTGCATGAACAGGCGGATGCCCACCAGTTTGTCGATTTCCGGCTGCAGGCGGGTGATCACCTGGGCGGCGCTCAAGTCACGCTGGCCGTGGGGCTTGAGGTTGATCAGCAAGCGGCCGCTGTTGAGGGTGGCGTTATCGCCGTCCACACCAATGTACGAAGACAGGCTTTGCACTGCCGGATCGGCCAGGATGATCTTTGCCAATTCCTGCTGGCGCTGGCTCATGGCGGCGAATGAAATCGACTGCGGCGCTTCGGAAATGCCCTGGATCACGCCGGTGTCCTGCACCGGGAAAAAGCCCTTGGGCACCACCAGGTACAGCACCACGGTCAAGCCCAGGGTGGCGATGGCCGCCAGCAACGTCAAAGGCTGGTGCCTGAGCACCCACTGCAGCAGGCTGCCGTAGCGTGCGATCAGCCAGTCGATCCAGGCGCCGCTGGCCTTGTAGAAGCGGCTTTGGTCCTCCTCCTTGGGTTCACGCTTGAGCAGCCGCGCGCACATCATCGGCGTCAGCGTCAGCGACACTACCAGGGAAATCAGGATCGCCACCGCCAGGGTGATCGCGAATTCACGGAACAGCCGCCCCACCACGTCGGCCATGAACAGCAGCGGGATCAACACCGCGATCAGCGACAGGGTCAGGGAAATCAGGGTGAAGCCGATCTGCTTGGCGCCCTTGAGCGCGGCGGCCAGGGGCGTTTCGCCTTCTTCGATATAGCGCGAGATGTTTTCCAGCATCACGATGGCATCGTCCACCACAAAGCCAGTAGCGATGGTCAGGGCCATCAGCGTCAGGTTGTTGATGGAGAATCCCGCCAGGTACATCACGCCAAAAGTGCCCACCAGCGACAGCGGCACGGCGATTGACGGAATGATCGTGGCGCTGAAACGGCGCAGGAACAGGAACGTCACCATCACCACCAGGGCAATGGCGATCAGCAATTCGTGCTGCACGTCGGTGACCGAGGCGCGGATGGTCTGGGTGCGGTCGGTGAGCACGGTCACGTCGAGGCCGGCCGGCAGGTTATCGGTGATGCTCGGCAGCAGCGCCTTGATGCGGTCGACCACCTCGATCACGTTGGCCCCCGGCTGGCGCTGGATGTTCAGCAGCACGGCCTGGTTTTCATTGGCCCAGGCGGCAAGGCGCTCGTTCTCGGCGCCGTCGACGATCTGCGCCACGTCCTTGAGGCGCAGCGGCGCGCCGTTGTTGTAGGCCAGGATCAGCTCAGCGTATTGCGCGGGCGAGACCAACTGATCGTTGGCGTCGAGCATCGACACCCGCGTGGGGCCGTCGAAGTTGCCCTTGGGCTGGTTCACGTTGGACGCGGCGATCAGGGTGCGCACATCCGACAGGTTCAGCCCGTTGGCCGCCAGGGCCTCGGGGTTGACCTTGATGCGCACGGCCTGGCGCTGGCCGCCGGCGATGCTGACCATGCCGACGCCGCTGATCTGCGCGATTTTCTGCGCCATGCGCGTGTCGACCAGGTCATTGAGCTTGGGCAGCAGCATGGTCTTGGAGGTGATGGCCAGGGTCAGCACCGGGGTATCCGCCGGGTTGACCTTGTTGTACACCGGCGGCGCCGGCAAGTCCTTGGGCAGCAGGTTGGTGGCGGCGTTGATCGCGGCCTGCACCTGTTGCTCGGCAACGTCCATATTGATGTCGAGGTTGAAGCGCAGGGTCAGTACCGACGCACCGCCGGAACTGGTGGACGCCATTTGTGTAAGGCCGGGCATTTGCCCGAACTGGCGCTCGAGCGGCGCGGTGACCGCGCTGGTCATCACGTCCGGGCTGGCGCCGGGGTACAGGGTCATCACCCGGATCGTCGGGTAATCCACCTGGGGCAAGGCCGATACCGGCAACAGGCGGTACGCAATGATGCCGGCCAAGACAATGGCCAGCATGCTCAGCGTGGTGGCAACCGGGCGAAGGATGAACAGACGCGACAGGTTCATGAACCGACCTTTTGCGCCTTGCCAGCGGTGGTGCCGGTCTCCCCTTTCGCGGCGGGCTTGCCTTGCAGGTGCTCGGTCGGCGTGGTCGGTACTTCGCTGCTGTCATTGACCACTTCGATCTCGCTGCCGTCCTTCAACCGGTCGGTGCCTTCCAGCACCACGCGGTCGCCGGCCTTCAAGCCCTCTTTGATCACGGTGTTCTCACCGTCGGTATCCCCCACCACCAGCGGCTGCACCTTGACCTTCTTGTCACCGTCAAGCATGTAGACAAAGGTGCCGGCATTGCCGAACTGGATCGCCGCCGAGGGCGCCAGCACCACGTTGTGCAGGGTATCGGCGAGCAGGTGCACATTGACGAACTGGTTCGGGAACAGCGCCTGGTCCTTGTTATCGAAGCGCGCCTTGAATTTGAGGGTGCCGGTGGTCACGTCGATCTGGTTGTCCAGGCTTTGCAGCACGCCGGCTGCCGTTTGCTTGACGTCGCCACGGTCCCAGGCTTCCACGGGCAGCTTGTTGCCGGCGTGGTAGCGGGCCAGTACGGTTTCCAGGGTGTTTTCCGGCAGGGTGAAAACCACGCTGATCGGTTGGGTCTGGGTGATCACGGCGAGGAACGTGGTGTCGTTGGCCGTCACCAGGTTGCCGACATCGACCTGGCGCAGGCCGACGCGGCCACTGATCGGCGCACGGATCTTGGTGAACTCCAGGTTGAGCTTGGCATCGTCGACCGCGCCCTGGTTGGTCTTGACCGTGCCCTGGTATTGCAGGACCAGCGCTTCGGCGGTGTCCAGGGTCTGTTTGGCGATGCTGTCCTGGGCATACAGGCCGCGATAACGCTCCACATCGACCTGGGCGTTTTTCAACTGCGCCTGGTTCTGCAGCAACGTGCCCTGGGCCTGGAGCAAGGCGTTCTGGTAGCTGCGCGGGTCGATCTCGGCCAGCAGGTCACCAGCCTTGACCATCTGCCCTTCTTCAAAGGCGATCTTCACCAGCTCGCCGCCCACCCGGCTGCGCACATTGATGGTGTTCAGTGCAGTGACCGTGCCCAACGCCTTGTAGTACACCGGGAACTCGCCAAGCACCGCAGGCGCCACGCGCACGGGCACCGGGCCGGTGGCGCCGCCAAAACCGGGGCGCGCCATGCCGGTCTTGCTCGCATGGCCGGCCGGCGCGTCTTTGTGGGCGGCACTGCTGGGCCAGAATTTCCAGCACAGGCCGGCGATGACCAGCAGCACGAGCAGGCCGAACAACCAGCGGCGGGAGTGGCGGGGGGAGGATTGCATGGAGTGATCAACCATTGGGCGCGAGCGCTTCTACTTTGGGAGGCTGAAAGATAAGCACTGGGGCGCATTAAGAAAAGCGCCTTTACCGGCTATTTACCTTGGGCTTACAACTTTTAACGGATGAGCTTAGTCCATCGCCTATTTCGCTAAGCGCCTGAAGCACAAATGAAAACGGCCTGGACTAGGCCAGGCCGCAATCATGCATCAAGCGTGTTACTGCACAACCGCAGTAACGTACCGAAACAGTTACTTCAGAACAGACAGGGCGGCTTCGTAGTTTGGCTCCTGGCCGATTTCGCTGACCAGTTCGCTGTGCAGCACCTTGTCATGTTCGTCCAGCACCACGACCGCACGCGCCGTCAGGCCTTGCAGCGGGCCATCAGCGATGGAAACGCCGTAATCGACCGCGAAGTCGGCGTTGCGGAAGTCCGACAGGTTCTTCACGTTGTCCAGCCCTTCGGAGCCGCAGAAACGTGCCTGGGCGAACGGCAGGTCGGAGGAGATGCACAGCACCACGGTGTTTTCCACATCGTTGGCCTGGGCATTGAACTTGCGTACCGAAGTGGCGCAGGTCGGGGTGTCGACGCTTGGGAAGATATTCAGCACTTTGCGCTTGCCGGCGAACGTGGCGAGGGTCGCGTTCGACAGATCGCCGGCGGTCAGGGTGAAGTCAGCAGCCTGGGCGCCGACTTGCGGCAGTTGGCCTTCAACCTGGACCGGGTTGCCTTTGAGGGTGACTTGAGCCATGAACAGAATCCTTATGCTGGTTTTGGTTAAACGAATTCGAGAGGTCGAAGTTAACCACAAAGCGCGGTGGCTACCTACCGCCAGCGATAAATTGTCATGACCGGTTATGGTTTAATTGCGCGCCTTTTGTCCCCTCCCCCCAAGGAACTCGTTCTGAATGAATCAGCCTGCCACCAAAGTCCTGGTCATTGGTTATGTTTGGCCGGAGCCGCGCTCTTCAGCCGCAGGCGGACATATGATGAAGATTCTTGAGAGTTTTCTTACGCAAGGTTGGGACATTACCTTCAGCAGCCCGGCGACCATCGGCGAGCACAAGGCCGATCTGCCTGCGCTGGGCATTACCGAATGCGCCATCGAGCTCAATAACAGCAGCTTCGATGATTTTATCCGCGAACTCGCCCCGGATATCGTGTTGTTCGACCGCTTTATGATGGAAGAACAGTTCGGCTGGCGTGTAGAGAAATGCTGCCCCAACGCCCTGCGCGTGCTGGAAACTTCCGACCTGCAAAGCCTGCGCGACGCCCGTCATCAGCGCCTCAAGGATCACCTGAAGGCGCACCCCGACAGCGACGATTTCATTGCGCTGTTTTCCCCGCAGCTGCCCGCAGAATTCAAGCTGATGGCCGACACGGACCTGGCCAAGCGCGAAATCGCGGCGATTTACCGTTGCGATATCAGCCTGATGATCTCCGACGTGGAAATCCGCCTGCTCACCGAGCAATTCAACGTGCCCGCCGCCCTGCTCCACTGGTGCCCGCTGATGCTGGAGCCGCCGGCCGAGGCGTTCGCGCCGTTTGAATACCGCGCGCACTTCCTCAGCATCGGCAACTTTCGCCACGCGCCCAACTGGGATGCGGTGCTCTGGATGAAAAACAGCCTGTGGCCGTTGATTCGCCAGCAACTGCCGGGCGCCCAATTGCACGTCTACGGCGCCTACACCCCGCCCAAGGCCACCGCGTTGCATAACCCGGCCCAGGGTTTCCATGTAATGAACTGGGCTGAAGATGCGTTGCAGGTGATGACCGACGCGCGTATCTGCCTGGCGCCCCTGCGTTTCGGCGCCGGCATCAAGGGCAAGCTGGCGGATGCCATGCTCTGTGGCACGCCGAATATCACCACACCCATCGGCGCCGAGGCCATGGGCGATGAGCAACCGTGGCCCGGCATGATCGAACACAGCGCACCGGCGCTCGCCGCCGCCGCCGTGGCGCTTTATCAGGATCGCGAGCGCTGGACCGAGGCCCAGGAAAACGGGCGCCAACTGTTGACCCGCCGCTATGACCGGAATATCCATGGCCCCGCGCTGGTAGCCTGCCTGGAACAGTGCCGCAGCAATCTTGATGCCCACCGCCGCGACAATTTCACCGGCAGCATGCTGCGCCACCACGCCCATAAAAGTACGCAATACATGTCCCAGTGGATCGAGGCGAAAAACCGCAGCCTATAGACACCAACGCTGGCGAGGGCGCGCGCGACGGGGCATTATCCTACGCAGCAACCACAATAAAGCGACGGCAGCATGACCCGAGCAACGCGAGTCACCGACCCTTCCTACGAACTGATGGACGATCACAACGGTCTGTCCATCATCTATCGCCAGCACGGTTTCCCCTGCCCGCTGGTACGCTGGCACTTTCACAAGGAATACGAGCTGCACTTGATCGTCGCCAGCTCCGGCAAGGTGTTCATCGGCGACTACATCGGCAACTTCTACCCGGAAAGCCTGTTTCTCACCGGCCCCAACCTGCCCCACAACTGGATCAGCCAGGTGGAGGAAGACGAGGTGGTGCCCAAGCGCGACATGCTGGTGAATTTCACTGATGACCTGCTGGAGAGCGGCAGTCACATCTTCACCGAACTCAAGAGCCTGGCGCCGATGCTGGACCGGGCGCAGTACGGTATCGAGTTTCGCTGCAAACACACGATTGCCCAAGCGATGACCTTGATGCAGCGCATCGAGGATGCCGGGGGCATGGCGCGCCTCGGGCACTTCTTTATCTTGCTGGAAGTGCTGAGCGCCTGTGAGGACTATCAGCTCTTGTCCGGGGTTAACACGCCACAGGTGGCGGACGAACACAGCATCGACCGCACCAACCGCGCGGTGGACTACATTTTTGCGCATTACGCACGCGAGCTGCCGCTGGAAGAAGTGGCGGAGTATCTGGGGATGAAGCCCACGTACTTTTCGCGGGTGTTCAAGCAGGCCACGGGGCGCACCTTTATCGAGTTCGTCAATCGGCTGCGGATCAGCAAGTCCTGCGAGTTGCTGGCCGATGGCGACAAGGCCGTGACGGATGTGTGCTTTGAGTCGGGGTTTAACAATATTTCCAACTTCAATCGGCGCTTTCAGCAGCTTAAAGGCATGACCCCTTCCCACTATCGACGGCTGGCGGTGCAGCGGCTGACCGAACAGAACCTGGCCTGAGATCGTCTGAGATCGTTCCCACGCTCTGCGTGGGAACGCCGCCTGGGACGCTCCGCGTCCCCGCTGAATGCGCAATGGTGACGCGGAGCGTCACGGGATGTATTCCCACGCAGAGCGTGGGAACGATCATACGCTCTGCGTGGGAACGATCAATCGAGTGCAAAAAAGTATCAGTCCCAGTGCGCCCAAGGATTTGTCACCGTGGCGTTTGAAGGCTGTAATCAACGCACACTCTTCCTGACTCCCTGTAGGAAGACACAACAACAATAACTGTCCTTTCGTAGCCCCTGGGCGCGGAAATGGAGTGCGCGATGAAGTTCACAGCAAAAGCTCTGCTTGTCTCCACCTGCATGATGACCTGCATGACCCTCAGCGCCGTCAGCCTTGGCGCGCAAACCCTGACCATTGCCACCGTCAACAACAGCGACATGATCCGCATGCAAAAGCTCTCGAAAACCTTCGAGGCCGAGCATCCGGAGATCAAGCTGAACTGGGTGGTGCTGGAAGAAAACGTGCTGCGCCAACGCCTGACCACCGACATCGCCACCCAGGGCGGGCAGTTCGACGTGTTGACCATCGGCATGTACGAAGCTGCACTGTGGGGCGCCAAGGGTTGGCTGGAGCCGATGAAGGATCTGCCGGCGTCCTACGACTTCGACGATGTATTCCCTTCGGTACGTGACGGTTTGTCTGTCAAAGGCTCGCTGTATGCCCTGCCGTTCTACGCCGAAAGCTCGATCACCTATTACCGCACCGACCTGTTCAAGAATGCCGGGCTGAACATGCCCGAGCACCCGACCTGGAGCCAGATCGGCGAATTCGCGGCCAAACTCACCGACAAGAGCAAGGAGCAATACGGCCTGTGCCTGCGCGGCAAAGCGGGTTGGGGCGAGAACATGGCGCTGATCACCACTCTGGCCAACGGCTACGGTGCGCGCTGGTTCGATGAGAAGTGGCAGCCGGAATTCAACGGCCCTGAATGGAAGGACGCGCTGAACTTCTACGTGGACAACATGAAGAAATCCGGCCCGCCGGGTGCGTCCAGCAACGGTTTCAACGAAAACCTGGCGCTGTTCAACAGCGGCAAGTGCGCGATCTGGGTGGATGCCAGCGTCGCCGGCTCGTTTGTCACCGACAAGACCCAAAGCAAGGTGGCTGACCATGTCGGCTTTACCTTCGCCCCGCACGAGAAGACCGACAAGGGCACCTCGTGGCTGTACTCCTGGAGCCTGGCGATTCCGACCAGTTCCAAGGCCAAGGACGCCGCCAAGGTGTTCACCAGTTGGGCGACTTCCAAGGAATACGGCGCATTGGTCGCCAAGACCGACGGCGTCGCCAACGTACCGCCGGGCACGCGCAAGTCGACCTACAGCGACGAGTACATGAAGGCCGCGCCGTTTGCCAAGGTGACCCTGGAATCGCTGAAAGTGGCGGACCCGACCCAACCGACGCTCAAGCCGGTGCCGTATATCGGTATCCAGTTGGTGACCATTCCTGAATTCCAGGCGATCGGGACCCAGGTCGGCAAGTTCTTCTCGGGTGCGCTGACCGGACAGCAGACGGTGGATGCGGCATTGACGGCTGCGCAGACCACTACCGAGCGGGAAATGAAGCGGGCGGGTTATCCCAAATAAAGTGGGTACACCGCTGTAGTAAATGTGGGAGCGGGCTTGCTCGCGAATGCAATCTATCAGCCACGGATGCATCAACTGGAAGACCGCATTCGCGAGCAAGCCCGCTCCCACATTGACCGCACTCCGATGCTTGCTCTGCACTGGCCTTGAATACCATGAAAACAACACCCAAAAACCGCCTGGCCAACCCCGGCTGGTTCCTCGTCAGCCCCTCGGTGGCCTTGCTGCTGCTGTGGATGATCGTGCCGCTGGGCATGACCCTGTACTTTTCGCTGATCCGCTACAACCTGCTCTACCCCGGTGAAAACCAGTTCGTCGGGCTGGAAAACTTCACCTACTTCGTCACCGACTCGGGTTTCCTGCCCGGCGCCACCAACACCCTGTTGCTGGTGGGCAGCGTGCTGCTGATCAGCGTGGTCTTCGGCGTGTTGATCAGTGCGCTGCTGGAGGCCAGTGAGTTCTTCGGCCGCGGCCTGGTGCGGGTGTTGTTGATCTCGCCGTTCTTCATCATGCCCACCGTCGGTGCGCTGATCTGGAAGAACCTGATTTTCCACCCGGTGTCGGGGATTCTCGCGGCCGTGTGGAAGTTCTTCGGCGCCGAACCGGTGGACTGGCTGGCGCATTACCCGCTGCTGTCGATCATCATCATTGTGTCGTGGCAATGGCTGCCCTTCGCGATCCTGCTGCTGATGACCGCCATGCAGTCCCTCGACCAGGAACAAAAGGAAGCCGCGCGCCTGGACGGTGCTGGCGCCATCGCGATCTTCTGGCACCTCACCCTGCCCCACCTGGCGCGCCCGATTGCGGTGGTGGTGATGATCGAGACGATCTTCCTGCTCTCGGTGTTCGCCGAAATCTTCACCACCACCAACGGCGGGCCCGGCTACGCCTCGACCAACCTCGCCTACCTGATCTACAACCAGGCGCTGGTGCAGTTCGACGTAGGCATGGCCTCGGCCGGCGGCTTGATTGCCGTGGTCATCGCCAATATCGCGGCGATCATCCTGGTGCGGATGATCGGCAAAAACCTGACTGACAAGCCTTGAGGGCCGCGCCATGACGCTTCAACAATCCCGCCGCCTGCAAAGCCTGTTGCTCGGCACGTTGGCCTGGGCCATCGCGATCCTGATCTTCTTTCCGATCTTCTGGATGGTGCTGACCAGCTTCAAGACCGAAATCGACGCGTTCGCCACGCCGCCGCAGTTCATCTTCACGCCGACGCTGGAGAACTACCTGCACATCAACGAGCGCAGCAACTACTTCAGCTATGCGTGGAACTCGGTACTGATTTCCTTCAGCGCCACGGCGCTTTGCCTGCTGATCTCGGTGCCGGCCGCCTACTCCATGGCGTTCTACGAAACCCAGCGCACCAAGGGCACGCTGCTGTGGATGCTGTCGACCAAGATGCTGCCGCCAGTGGGCGTGCTGATGCCGATCTATCTATTGGCCAAGAGCTTTGGCCTGCTGGATACGCGCATCGCGCTGATCATCATCTACACCCTGATCAACCTGCCGATCGTGGTCTGGATGGTTTACACCTATTTCAAGGACATTCCCAAGGACATCCTCGAAGCCGCGCGTCTGGATGGCGCGACCCTGTGGCAGGAAATGGTCCGCGTGCTGCTGCCAATCGCCAAGGGCGGCCTGGCGTCCACGGTGTTGTTGTCGCTGATCCTGTGCTGGAACGAGGCGTTCTGGTCGCTGAACCTGACCTCGTCCAGCGCCGCGCCGCTGACTGCACTGATCGCCTCCTACTCCAGCCCCGAAGGCTTGTTCTGGGCCAAATTGTCCGCCGTGTCGACCCTGGCCTGCGCGCCGATCCTGATTTTTGGCTGGATCAGCCAGAAACAGCTGGTGCGCGGTTTGTCCTTCGGCGCCGTGAAATAACGGCTTCTTATAAAAATTGTGTAAGCGGAGGCCCATCATGGCCAACCTGAAAATCAAGAATCTGCAAAAAGGCTTCGAAGGCTTTTCCATCATCAAGGGCATTGACCTGGAAGTGAACGACAAGGAATTCGTGGTGTTCGTCGGCCCGTCGGGCTGCGGTAAATCCACCCTGCTGCGCCTGATCGCCGGCCTTGAAGAGGTCAGCGAAGGCACCATCGAACTGGACGGCCGCGACATCACCGAAGTGACGCCGGCCAAGCGCGACCTGGCGATGGTGTTCCAGACCTACGCGCTGTACCCGCACATGAGCGTGCGCAAGAACATGTCGTTTGCCCTGGACCTGGCCGGCGTCGACAAGAAAATCGTCGAGAACAAAGTCAACGAAGCGGCACGCATCCTCGAACTGGGCCCGTTGCTGGAGCGCAAGCCCAAGCAGCTTTCCGGTGGCCAGCGCCAACGCGTGGCAATCGGCCGCGCCATCGTGCGTAACCCGAAGATCTTCCTGTTCGACGAACCGCTGTCCAACCTCGACGCCGCCTTGCGCGTGCAGATGCGCCTGGAACTGGCACGCCTGCATAAAGAACTGCAGGCCACCATGATCTATGTAACCCACGACCAGGTGGAAGCCATGACCCTGGCCGACAAGGTGGTGGTACTCAACAGCGGTCGTATCGAGCAAGTCGGCTCGCCCCTGGAGCTGTACCACCAACCGGCCAACCTGTTCGTGGCCGGCTTTCTCGGCACGCCGAAGATGGGCTTTCTCAAGGGCAATGTCACGCGGGTTGAAGGCCAGGGCTGCGAGGTGCAACTGGATGCCGGCACCCTGATCAGCCTGCCGCTCAGCGGCCCGACCTTGAGCGTGGGCAGCGCAGTGACCCTGGGTATTCGACCCGAGCACCTGGAAATCGCCACCCTGGGCCAGACCACGCTGACCGTTACCGCCGACGTCGGCGAGCGCCTGGGCAGCGACACGTTCTGCCACGTCATCACCGCCAACGGCGAGCCGCTGACCATGCGGATTCGCGGCGACATGGCCAGCCAATACGGCGAGACGCTGCACCTGCACCTGGACCCGGCGCACTGCCACCTGTTCGACACCAACGGTGTCGCCGTGGCCCGCCCACTGCGCGCCGCCGCCTGATTTCGCGAGTATTACGCCATGAAGCTGAATAAACAGAACCTCACCCAGTTGGCACCCCAGGTGAAACTGCCCACCTACGCGATTGCCAGCACATCCCAAGGCATCGCGCACATCGGCGTCGGCGGGTTCCACCGCGCGCACCAGGCTTATTACACCGACGCACTGATGAACCTGGGCGAAGGCCTGGACTGGCGCATCTGCGGCGTCGGCCTGCGCGCCGAGGACCGCAAGGCCCGCGACGACCTCGCCGGCCAGGATTATCTGTTCACGCTGTACGAACTGGGCGATACCGACGACACCGAAGTGCGCGTGATCGGCGCGATCAGCGACATGCTGCTGGCCGAAGATGGCGCGCAGGCGCTGATCGACAAATTGGCCAGCCCCGAGATTCGCATCGTCTCGCTGACCATCACCGAAGGCGGCTACTGCATCGACGACAGCAACGGCGAGTTCATGGCCCACCTGCCGCAGATCCAGCATGACCTGGCGCACCCCACAGCGCCAAAGACCGTGTTCGGCTTTATCTGCGCTGCGCTGACCCAACGCCGCGCCGCCGGCACCCCGGCATTCACCGTGATGTCCTGCGATAACCTGCCGCACAATGGCGCCGTGACGCGCAAGGCGCTGCTGGCCTTCGCCGCCCTGCACAACGCGCAGTTGCATGACTGGATCAAGGCCAACGTAAGCTTCCCCAACGCCATGGTCGACCGCATCACCCCCATGACCAGCACCGCCCACCGCCTGCAATTGCATGATGAGCACGGCATCGACGACGCCTGGCCGGTGGTGTGCGAACCCTTTGTGCAATGGGTGCTGGAAGACAAATTCGTCAACGGTCGACCGGCCTGGGAAAAAGTCGGCGTGCAGTTCACCCATGACGTCACCCCCTATGAAGAAATGAAGATCGGCCTGCTCAATGGCAGCCACCTGGCACTGACCTACCTGGGCTTTTTGAAGGGCTATCGGTTTGTGCACGACACCATGAACGACCCGGTCTTTGTCGCCTACATGCGCGCCTATATGGACCTGGACGTCACGCCAAACCTGGCGCCGGTGCCGGGCATCGACCTCACGGACTACAAACAGACCCTGGTGGATCGCTTTTCCAACCAGGCGATTGCCGATCAGTTAGAACGGGTATGTTCGGATGGCTCGTCGAAGTTTCCCAAGTTCACCGTGCCGACGATCAACCGGTTGATTGCCGATGGCCGCGAGACTGAACGCGCCGCACTGGTCGTGGCGGCGTGGGCCTTGTATTTGAAGGGTGTGGATGAGAACGGCGTGAGCTACAAGATCCCGGATCCGCGTGCCGAGTTTTGCCAGGCGCTGGTGAGCGATGACGCGCTGATCAGCAAACGCCTGTTGGGGGTGGAAGAGATTTTTGGTACGGCTATTCCCAACTCGCCTGGGTTTGTGGCAGCTTTCGAGCGGTGTTATGCCAGCTTGCGTGACAAGGGCGTCACCGAAACCCTACAACACTTGCTGAAGAAACCGGCTTAATAATGTGGGAGCTGGCTTGCCTGCGATAGCGGTGGCCCAGTTAGCCATGAAGTGACTGACAGACCGCTATCGCAGGCAAGCCAGCTCCCACATTGATCGTATTTTCAATCCAACAATAATACTGCTGAGCAAATCATCATGACCCAGCAAAACCTGTTCCTCGGCATCGACTGCGGCACCCAAGGCACCAAGGCCATCGTCCTCGACGCCTCCAGCGGCAAGGTGCTGGGCTTGGGCGCCGCGGCGCACACCCTGATCAGCGGCGCCAATGGCCGTCGCGAGCAGCACACCCAGGAATGGCTTGACGCGTTTACCCAAGCCACTCACCGCGCCCTGCAACAGGCCGGTGTGGACGGCCAGGACATCCTTGGCATCGGCGTTTCCGGCCAGCAGCACGGGCTGGTTCTGCTGGATGACCAGGGCCAGGTATTGCGCCCGGCCAAGCTGTGGTGCGACACCGAGACGACGCCGGAAAACGACCGCCTGCTTCACCACCTGGGCGGCGAGACTGGCTCCCTGGAACGCCTCGGCGTGGCGATCGCACCGGGTTATACCGTGTCAAAGCTGCTCTGGACCCGCGAGCAGCACCCGGAGATTTTCGCGCGCATCGCGCATATCCTGCTGCCCCATGACTACCTCAACTACTGGCTCACCGGCCGCGCGATCGCGGAATACGGCGATGCGTCGGGCACCGGCTATTTCAACGTGCGCAGCCGCGAATGGGATGTGGCACTGCTGCGGCACATCGATCCGAGCGGCCGCCTGGAACAGGCCTTGCCGCCACTGATCGAGGCCAACCAGGCAGTAGGCACCGTCCTGCCGGCCATCGCCGAGCGCCTGGGCATCAACCCCAAGGCCATGGTCTCCAGCGGCGGCGGCGATAACATGATGGGCGCCATCGGCACCGGCAACATTGCCCCCGGCGTGATCACCATGAGCCTGGGCTCGTCGGGCACCGTGTATGCATTTGCCGACCAGCCCAGCGTGAGCCCGCAAGCGGCGGTCGCCACGTTCTGTTCGTCGAGCGGCGGCTGGTTGCCGTTGATCTGCACCATGAACCTGACCAATGCAACCGGTGTGATCCGCGAGCTGTTCGACCTCGACCTGGCCGGCTTCAACGCGCTGGTCGAACAAGCGCCCATCGGGGCCGACGGCGTGAGCATGCTGCCCTTCCTCAACGGCGAACGCGTGCCCGCCCTGCCCCACGCCACCGGCAGCCTGCACGGCCTGACCATGACCAACCTGACCCGCGCCAACCTGTGCCGCGCGGTGGTCGAGGGCACCACCTTCGGCCTGCGTTACGGCCTGGACCTGCTGCGCCAGACCGGCTTGCAAAGCCACAGCATCCGCTTGATCGGCGGCGGATCGAAAAGCCCGGTATGGCGGCAGATGGTCGCCGATATCATGAACACCGAAGTGATCTGCACCGAACAAAGCGAAGCCGCCGCCCTGGGCGCGGCGATCCAGGCGGCGTGGTGCCAGTCCGGCGAAAGCCTGGCCAGCCTGTGCGAAAAATGCGTGAGCGTCGACCCGGCCAGCCGTACCCTGCCGGTGGCGTCCAGCGTCAGCGCCTATCAACAGGCTTACGAGCGCTATCAACAGTTAGTGGCAACCCTTTAAGAGCGAACGATTATGTATCTGGTGTGTGGTGAAGCGCTGTTTGATTTTTTCAGCGAGGAAGATGCCGGCGGGCAGGCGTCCAAGGTCAACTACAAGGCGATTGCCGGCGGTTCGCCGTTCAACGTCGCGGTCGGGTTGCGTCGCCTGGGCATCGAGGCCGGGCTGTTTGGCGGCGTGTCCAAGGATTTTCTTGGCCGGCGCTTGTTGCAGGTGCTCAAGGATGAAGGCGTCAGCGAGCGGTTCCTGGTGGAGTTCAATGCGCCAACCACGTTGTCAATGGTCGCCGTGGGCGCCGATGGTTCGCCGCAGTACAACTTTCGCGGCGAGGGCTGTGCCGATCGACTTTTGGAGACTGCCCATCTGCCCGCGCTGGGCGATGACATCCGTGGCCTGCATGTCGGCTCGTTTTCCCTGGTGGTGCAGCCGATTGGCGATACCCTGCTGAGCCTGGTCAAGCGCGAAAGCGGCAAGCGCCTGATCAGCCTCGACCCCAACGTGCGGCTCAACCCGCAGCCGGATATCCAGCTGTGGCGTGACCGCGTCGCCGAGCTGGTCAAGCATGCCGACCTGATCAAGGTCAGCGATGAAGACCTGCACCTGCTCTACCCCGACCAGTCGCCGGAAAGCGTGCTGCAGGGTTGGCTGCAACACCGCTGCCAACTGGTGTTCCTGACCCGTGGCGGCGATGGCGCCAGCGTATTCAGCCGCCAACATGGCAACTGGTCCGCACCGGCAGTCGAGGTGGTGATGGCCGACACAGTCGGCGCCGGGGACACCTTCCAGGCCGCGCTGATTGCCTGGCTGACCGAACAGCAATTGGACTCGGTAGAGGGCCTGCAACAGCTCACCCGCGCGCAGATCGACGCCATGCTCGGCTTTGCGATTCGCGCAGCCGCCTTGACCTGCACCAAGACCGGACCTGACCTGCCCTACCGCCGGCAGCTCTGATGGTCTTGCAAGCATGTAGGAAATTTCCCAGAAACCTCTATTTAATCAATAGTTAAGGTGAGGAGATGACAGTGGGCTCGACCGCATTTCTTTAGCCATCGGCTGAAGGTGCGGCCACCGGTTCGTCACGTCGATGAACCGGACCACTGACGGAGAACCCTCATGAATCCGCACAGCGTATTCCTGCTCGGCTGCACTCTGGCGTTCACTGCTGCAGCGGTAACGGCACAGGCTGAAACAAAGCCCGTGCCGTACCACTACGGCATGCCCATGGACATTCAGAAGGTGATTTCCATGACCGAACCCCAGACCCGAGACTGCAAAGTCATCGAGGCCCAGATCAAGTTCGTGGACACGGCTGGTGAGGTGCAACAGGTCAGCTATAAAAAGTTATCCGAAGCTTGCCTGTTCCAGAACTGAACCACTGCTGATAAAGGGCGGCGTAATGCGCCACCACGCGGTATCCTTGCGCGCTCGTGAAACGGCCGAAAGGATTCGCCATGCAACTGCGCTTTAAAACGCTCGCCCTGCTTACCGCCTGGCTCTGCTTCGCCCTGGCCCTGACGTGGGGCGTGCGCCCCGAATGGATGTTGTGGCTGTGGAGCGTGGAATATTCCAGCGCCACGGGCCTGGTTGCCCGGCGTAACGCCGCGCTGTTGCTGGCCATTGGCGTGATGTTCTATCGCGCGCGCCATGCGCCGCCGTCCGCTACCCGACGCGCCATGACCAGCGGTTTTATCGCCGGATGCCTGATATTGGCGGTATTGGGGTTCAGTGAATGGATAAACGGCAATGCCGGGCCCGGCATTCTGCTGGCCGTGGCAACGGAAACCGTACTGGGCCTGGCGTTCATCCAGGCCCACAGGTCTTCGGTCACTCAAACCCAGGCGTCTACTTAGTAGAAGCCTCGCCCTCCCGCTCTTTTCAGAGTGGGTACATGGGCCTGCTTGAGGTCTTCACGCAACCCGGTAATCAGATTGCAAATGGCTCGACTGCTGTCGAGTTTGTCGGCGTTGATGCCTTTGACTTCCAAATCCACACGGTCACGGTCGCGGTCGTCGTAGACCTTGATCGTCAGCGAAGCATCTTCGGCTTTGGTGCATTCGCACCGTTTGGGCAGGAAACTTCCTTCAATAATGCTGCGTAGTTCCAGTTCCGAAAGCATGGTCAACCTCTCCTTTATTGAGACTGCCAACAGATTGTTGTGATTTTGGCGAGTGCTCGCCCGCCGCGCCTTGCCAACCCTGGCAGACGCTTACAACACCCAAGCCTACTCGGCAAAACCGGGTTTTGTAGTAACTTTTCCTCATAAGCCGCGCGCTGGGTTATATAAGTTAAACAGCGTTGGTTTAATCATCGTCGAATTCCTGCGATTAAACGTTTAACCCTGAGCTTTAAATTAAACGACACATTGCGCCACCATGCGCTCTGCAACATATCGCAAACTTTCAACGGGGGTATCCGCTCGGAATCGACCGCCACCTAGTCCGCGCAAGCAGCCGCTTTGCCGGTCGGGACTTACTAAAACCATGCAGAACATATACGCTTTGTATATTCAAACCTTACAGTGAACAGCATGGGCATCGTCAAGATCACCGACCAACTGCACGAACAACTGCGCCTGGCCAGCGCCGCGATGGACCGATCCATCAACGCCCAGGCCGAGTTCTGGATAAAGATCGGCCTGCTCGCCGAACTCAATCCACACCTGCCCTACAACGAGCTGATCAACAAGCTGTTGCTGGACAAGCCCGACCTGATCCGGGGGCGCAGTTGATGATCAAGACCGCCGCACAACTTGCCGTGATGCGCGAATCCGGGCGCCTGCTGGCCCAGGTCTTCGACATGCTCGACGGCTTTGTCGGCGCCGGCCGCTCCACCCTGGAGCTGGACGCCGCCGTCGAAGCCTACATCCGCGAAGACCTCAAGGCCCGTCCGGCGAGCCTGGGCCAGTATGACTACCCTTTCTCCATCAATACTTCGATCAACGAGGTGGTGTGCCATGGCATGCCCAGCGCCAAGGAGGTGCTCAAGGACGGCGACATCGTGAATATCGACATCACCCTGGAAAAAGGCGGCTTCATTGCCGATTCCAGCAAAATGTACATGATCGGCACCGTCGCCCCCAAAGCCCGGCGCCTGGTCGAGATGACCTTCGAAGCGATGTGGGCCGGCATCCGCCAGGTCAAGCCGGGCGCCCGCCTGGGCGATATCGGCCATGCGATCCAAAGCCACGCGCAAGCCAACGGCTACAGCGTGGTGCGCGAGTACTGCGGCCATGGCATTGGCCGGCAGATGCATGAAGAACCGCAAGTGCTGCACTTCGGCCGCCCCGGCACCGGGCTGGAACTGCGCGAAGGCATGGTGTTTACCATTGAGCCGATGCTCAACCAGGGCAGCTCGAAGGTGCGCAGCCTGAAAGATGGCTGGACCGTGGTGACCAAGGACAACAGCCTGTCGGCGCAGTGGGAGCACACCGTGGCGGTGACGGCGGATGGCTTTGAAGTGCTGACGTTGCAAACCGCTCCCTGACAGTCCCTGGGGGCCTGTCAGGGAGTCGGGCTTGCCCCAATACCAAGATCAGTTGACGGGTTCCTGTTTTGGTAGCAGCCCCGGTGTCACGTCGTAAAGCGGACCGTAATCGAGCAACAACTCGTCGCCGGCCTTGATATCCTTCAGCGCGACGTAGAACGACAGGTTCTTGCCCACTGCAATCGAGATCACGTTATTGCTTTGCCACGCAGGGCCATTTCTCAATTGTGCAGTATTGACCAGGCTCAGGGTATTGCCGCTGTGCAAGGCACTGACCGAGCGGGTGCCCGAGCGGGTGCCGAACAGGTACGTCAGCACTGCCCGCGAGCCTTGCTTGCGCTGCTCCTCAAACAAAGAGGCATCGCTCGCGTGGTATTTGCCTGAGTAAGGACCGAGCACTTCAAATTGAGCGATGTCGCGTCGCGCCCACACCGAGGCGCCGCGGGCCGGCCCACCGTCATCCAAAGGCGTTACCACTTCCAACATCTCCTCAAAGCGCGGTCCGTGATTGCCCTCGCTGCGTAACCAACCCTTGATCGATTCTTTGATCCGGTCGCCCACCTGCTTTTTCTGCGCCGGTTCCAACCCGTCCAACAGACCGGACCAATGCGCGATGCGAATCTCATCGATCGGCCCTTCGACCGCCTGGGTCAAGCTCAGCCTGGGGTTGACCGGGTCTTGCAGAATCGGCAGCGTGTTATCCACCGAGTGTGGCGCCAGCGTGCGCAGCGTGACCACCCCTGGCTCGCGCTTGATGACCACCGGCGCTACAGCCGCGGCGCTACTGCCAGAGGGCTGGGATAAATCCAGCGGGGCAATCTGCACCGGCGGCCCGTCACTCGGCGCCGGCCGCTTGCGCGACGGGCCTGGGGCAGGCAGCCGTGCTGCGGGGGAGGTCGACAGATTTTCCTGCGCCCTGCTCAATCGACGTGCGCCAGACGTGTTGAAGGAACCATCGACATACACATAAGCCTGCCAATCCGTCGGATTGAGCATGTGGTGTTGCCGGAACGCCTCTGGCGTGACTTGATTGCTCGGTTGCCGGAAGAGGCGGTGCCACTTCAGCAAATGCTCATCCGTCAACCGGGTGTAGGTACCGCCGCCGGCCTTGAACAACAGCACTTCGCCCCGCGCCGCCAGGCTGCCGTCCTGTTTGACGTGGCTTTTGAACTCGACCACATCAAGATGATAGCGACCGGCGAAACCTTCCAGGGTTGTCGCATCCCTTGCTTGTTGGGTCATGCTCTGCCAGTCGCGCAGGTGACGGGGTGCCAACGCGGTCAAGGGCACACCGCCAGTGCGGTTGCGAACGATCAAGCCTGCGGCACTCAGAAGCCCGTCAGGCTGTACGTAATACCTCAGGGTCGGCAGGTTTAATCGATGCTGCGCGGCGAAGCCTTTGAGCGTGATGTGCTGCTGCTCGGTGATGGAAAGCGCCTCCCATGCGCGAAGATGACTGGCGTCTATGTGCACGCCGCCCAATGCCCCAAGGCGCTGCCATTGATCGCCCTGAACATGCTGCACCAGCAGCTCGGTCTGGCGATTGTTATGATAGATCCGTGCCTGGACCGCACCTTCTTCCGTGCGTGTGACTTGTCGAACCTCATACACCGCTGGCTGCCCGAGGTCATCCATGTGGCGGATATAAGACGTGTGCCCATTCCTTGCCACATAAACGCCCTGGCTGTTGCGTGACAACCCGGCGAGGGTCGACTCAGGGACTTTGAATGCGTCATGCAAGGCGTTGTTCAACCGAGCACCTTGAGGCACCACTTTCGCTTGGATCGCCCCGTTCAGTGCCTGAGTGTTGGGCGCAAATGAGTCAAGAGGACTGCCGTAAGGGCGCAATTTATCTACATCCAGCGCATACCACTGGCCCTTGTTCAATACCGCTGCGCCTTCCACCATCTCCCCGGCAACCTTGAAGGTGCCAATTGCCGCCGACCCGTGTTGCCGGCTCGCCGCTTTGAGCAGGTCGTAACTACCGCTGGCACCTCTGAGCCGGTTTACCCCCTCAAGGCTCTTGGAGATCAGCCGGCCGGCGCCTGTCTTGACCACGCCGGCAACGCCAAGCGCCACGTCGCCGACACCGCCCACTGGATTGAAGGCTTCGATGGTCAGCGCACCGATAAATCGCGCCGCCTTTGCTAGCCCGCGCACACTGGAGACACCCTTTGAAAAGGCTTTGGCTGCCTGCGCGATCTTGCCGGCGCCCAAAGTGACAAGGCCAATCACGTCAAGGGCCAGGTCAAACACCCCATCGGCAATGTTGCCGTTGCTGAAATTGACAATGGCGGACCTCAGCGGAATGAGGTTCAGGAAGAATTCGCCGATTGCCTGGTTTGTCGCCGCGTTTTTATCAAAGGAAGTGACTCCCCTGGCCTCCTGCAATAAATCGTCATTGTGCAAATCCAGAGACTTGGCAAACACCCGGCCTATGTAGTCTCTGCGCGGTGAGTTCAATGGAGGTGTGGCTACGTGGGGTATCGACTGCTCGCGGGCCTTGTCGGCCTCGTCCTTGAACGGGTCGAACAGCACGGTTTTACTGATGACGTTGGCGTCCGTTCGATGCAGGTTTTTGTCCGTATAAGGCGGCGTGTAGCGTGTTTTCAGGTAGTTGTGCTTTTCGATGGTGGCGCGCCGCGTATCGATCTCATAGATATTCACTTCTCCATTAAGCGTGGTTTTCACCCGCAATGTGTGCCCGCGGGTCCTGAGCGCAGGCTTGGTAAACAGGTCCATGGCCATCGTGTAGTCGTTGGTGTGGAAGAACTCCAACTGGCCGTACTCAAGGTTTTTGCGGTCTTCGGGCGGTAACGTCGAGATCAGATACTGCGCCAGTCCCTGCTGGCCCTGTTCTATCGAAGTGATCGCCTGGTCATACCCGGCCTTGAACGATGCGCCCACATTCAGTTTGTCGCTTTCATACAGGCGGCAAAACGCCGCCGCCGGAATACGTGCGTCGCGGGACTCCCAGTGTTCGTCCGCGCCGAGCTTGCCACCGTGCATCACCACGTCCAGCATCGAACGCATGCCCGGAAACTGCCCCATCCTGCCGGGAACGCGAAACACTCTCGCCAGGCTCGGGGTGTCGAAGAGCGCAGGGTCAAGCCCCGGAAACGCCGCTTTCAACGCCGCCAGCGCCATCTCGCGCCGACTGGGCAACGGCGTTTGTGCCAAATCGCTGGCGCTGGCCAGCCCCTGCATCTGGCGGTTGTACTCCACACGCACCGCCTCGTACTCAATGTCCGTCGGTGCGTTGCTCGCCAGCAAGCCATTGGCCAGGCCCCAGTCCGCCAAGGCTTTGCGCTGGATGCTCTGGAGCACCGTGGGGCTTGTGTTGACCTGCTCGCCATACGCCAGCACTTCGGCATAGCTCAGGTTGAGCGTGCGACCTGGCGAATCGGCTTCGAGCCTGGCACTGGCGATCGCCAGTTGCGTCCAGGTCAGGCTGCCATAGGTCACACTGCGTGGGATGTCTCGGACCAGAAATTCGGGGGCGGTCCTGGCCAGCAATAACCGGGCGGCCAGCTTCGCCGTTTGCACCGTCGCACGGCCCTTGGCAACCAAATGATTACTCAATCCGGCGATGACTTCAGACGCAGGCGCGCCCCAGTGCAGCGGTTGAGCCAGATCAAAATCGGAGGAAGAATCCAGTCCAAGATGGATCGCTGCCATCACGTAATCATTGATACTCGTGTCCGTCGGCAGGCCATCCAGTTTTGACTGAATAGCCCGCCCCAGGGCCTGGGCCTTAGGTGAGCCGAGCAGTTTTTCCATGGCTTGGTTCGGAAGTTTCAGATCAGCGTCTGATACTGAACTGCCACTGAGCAAATAGCCCAACACACCTTTATCCACGTTTGCCAGCGGCACGCCGGCCAGCCCGCTGCGGCTGTCCTGCAACAGGGCGGCAATAGCATCCTGGTCGTGCCTGGAGATGGGTATGGGCCAGGCCAGCGCACCGGCGAAATTGCCCAGCGGTGACGTCTGCGCCTTCCTGGCGACAGCCTTGTTCAGCTCGATCACCTCGGCAAGGGTCTTGGGAACAGGCAAGCCCTGGCCCTGAATGAAGGTCTGGAGGCTGACCGTGTCGTTCAGATTCAGGGCTTGTTGGCGGTGATACGAAGAGTCTTCACAAACCCGCATTGAGGTGTTGTTCAGGCGCGCCGCCAGATCGGCAGCAGTCTTGTCAGGATCTGACCCAAGGGTTTGAAGGATACCTTGAAGGTGTTTGGCCAGTGTTTGCCAGTCGCAGTGGTCGCCAAACGCGGTTTTCAAGGCGCCAGGGTTGTCGAGGGAAGCCACAGGAGTTTGCGCCAGCCGGGGCTGTTGGGCGGGAAATGGAACACCCGGAGCAGCGTCGTTGGCGCGGATGATCGAGGGTATAGAAACGCGTGAAGGGGCGATGACCGTCATTCAGGTACCTGTCCATAGTTGGGAAACTCGTCCGGCAGGCGACGCGCGTTAAACGCACCCCCTGCGTTCACTGGGTGTTAAAACCCAGGGACGAGGTTCCAGCTTGATTGTCAGGTCTCATGTCAACGGCAGGCGGCCGATGGGCGTGAGTATCGCAGGTAAGCCTGCTCCCAAAGTCGAACCGGCTTACAACCCAGTCAAGCCACCTGCTTGATCGCGGCCTTGGCCTCCAACTCCCGCACCAACGGCAACACCCGCTTGCCGAAGTACTCGACTTCTTCCTGGAAGTGCAGGAAACCCGCCAGCACCAGGTCCACCCCTACCGCCTTGAGCGCGACGATGCGCTCGGCGATCTGCTGGGGCGTACCAATCAGGTTGGTCTTGAAACCATCGTTGTATTGCACCAGGTCTTCGAAACTCGACTTGGCCCAGTTGCCCTCGCCTTCCGGTGAAGCCTTGCCGGCCTGTTTGGCGGCGTCACCAAATGCGTTCACCGCTTCCGGGTCGGCCTTGTCGATGATCTCCGCCAGCACGGCGCGGGCTTCTGCCTCCGTGTCGCGGGCGATGATGAAAGCATTGACGCCGACCTTGACCGAATGGTTGTTCGCCGCCGCCTTGGCGCGAATGTCGTCCACTTGCGCCTTGATGCCTTGCGGCGTGTTGCCGTTGGTGAAGTACCAGTCCGAGACCCGCGCGGCCATGTCCCGCGCGGCCCGCGAACTGCCGCCCTGGAATACTTCCGGCTGGCCGACAGGCTTGGGCTTGAGGGTGTAGTTGTTGAAGCGGTAGAAGTCGCCCTTGAAGGTAAAGTCGTCCTGGGTCCAGATGCCTTTGAGGGCGCGGATGAACTCTTCGGAACGCCGATAGCGCTCATCATGCTCCAGCCAGTGTTCGCCAATGGCCTGGAACTCGCCCTTGAACCAACCGCTGACGATATTCACCGCGATACGGCCGTTGGTGAGCTGGTCGATGGTCGCCAGTTGCTTGGCCGCCAGCGCCGGTTGCCACGGGCCGGGCAGGATCGCGGCGATCACCTTGAGCCGGGTGGTCGCGGCCAGCAGGGCGTGGCTGAACGCCACGGACTCATGCTGGTTCTCGGCGCCGTAGCCGGCGGTAAAGCGGATCTGGGTCAGCCCGTACTCGAAGCCGGCGGCTTCCGCCAGTTGCGCCAGCTTGCGGTTGTAGTCGATGCCCCAGTCGGTGCGTTGCTCGATCTTGCTGACCACCAACCCACCGCTGACATTGGGCACCCAATAGGCAAATTTCACAGCTTGCTGACTCATCGAACGTTACCTCGCACAAAGGGATGTACCCAGGCCTTGAGCAGCAAGCGTGCCAGGCCGGGCAAATGCCCAGGCCAGGGGCGCCGCGCTGAAAACCAAGTGCCGGCATGAGTGTTCCGGATCGTGCGGGTTTGTCGATCAGCTGTTGCCAGCGCAACAGTAGCGCATTGCGTTGCCCAGCAAATACGGGCGCCAGGACCCGGCACGAACTGTGCAATCGCCCTCTGCATGACCACTGCCCAGGAACCTTGCCCATGACCGAACATCATGTCATCAACCCGCTGTCCATCGGCGTCGACTACCCCACACTGGCCGCGCGCTTCCGGCCGATCTTCCAGCGCATCGCCGACGGCGCCGTGGCGCGCGAGCACACCCGCACCCTGCCCCACGAGACTATCCAGTGGCTCAAGGAGGCCGGCTTTGGCGCGGTGCGGGTGCCGGTGGAATACGGCGGCGGCGGCGCTTCCCTGCCGCAGTTGTTCGAACTGCTGATCGAACTGGCCGAAGCCGACTCGAACGTGCCCCAGGCCCTGCGCGGGCACTTTGCCTTTGCCGAAGACCGCTTGAACGCGCCGCCCGGCGCCGGTCGCGACCTGTGGTTCAAACGGTTCGTGGACGGCGATATCGTCGGCTGCGCCTGGACCGAGATCGGCAGCGTGGCGATTGGCGATGTGGTCACCCAGGTCAGCCCCGACGGCGACAACTGGGCGCTCAATGGTGAAAAGTACTACAGCACCGGCAGTATTTTCGCCGACTGGATCGACGTATACGCCCAGCGCAGCGACACCGGCGCAGACGTGATCGCGGCCACCCGTGCGCGCCAGCCTGGGGTGGTCCACAGCGACGACTGGGACGGCTTTGGCCAGCGCACCACCGGCAGCGGCACCTCGCGCTTTACTAACGCGCGGGTGGATGCTGAAAATGTCATCGACTTCGCCAGCCGTTTCAAATACCAGACCGCGTTCTACCAACTGGTGCTGCTCGCCACCTTGGCCGGTATCGGCCGCGCCGCACTGCGCGACGTGGCGCATCAGGTGCGCAGCCGCAAGCGCATTTACAGCCATGGCAACGCATCCCATGTCAGCCAGGACGCGCAGGTTCAACAGGTGGTGGGCGAAGTGGCTGCCTTGGTCTACGCCGCCGAGGCCAGCGCGCTCAAAGCGACGCTGCCGGCGCAACGGGCCTATGTGGCGCGCTTTGGCGGGGATGACGCGGTGGAGCGCGAAGCCAATGTGGCGGCCGAGATTGAATCGGCCACCGCGCAAGTGGTGGTGTCTGAACTGATCCAGCGCGCCACCAGCCAATTGTTCAATGCGCTGGGGGCTTCGGATGTGCGCCAGGGCAAGGCCCTCGACCGGCATTGGCGCAATGCGCGGACGGTGTCGTCGCACAACCCGGTGATCTACAAGGCGCGCATTGTCGGGGATTGGGTAATCAATGGGGCCGAGCCACCGTTTGTGTGGCAGATCGGGAATGGCCCGGTCAGAAGCTGACGCCAGGGGTGGTCAACCTGTGGGAGCTGGCTTGCCTGCGATGCAGGCACCTCGGTCATCCAGACACGCCGAGGTGATGCCATCGCAGCATAGGTATCTACACAACTTTGGCTCGACGCTGAAAACCCAGCGAACGGGCTGTTGTGGCGAGCGGGCTTGCCCCGCGTTGGGCTGCGAAGCAGCCCCAGTAAGCAGAATGCGGTGTGTCAGACATTCCGCAGAGGCTGGTTTTAGGGCTGCTTCGCAACCCAACGCGGGACAAGCCCGCTCACTACAGGGAGATTTGTCAGCCTCTGAAAATTGTGTAGATACCTATGGCCATCGCAGGCAAGCCAGCTCCCACACAAGCCAGCTCCCACATTTGGACCGATTACAGATTAGAAGGCGAGTTTATAGCCGATGCCCATGAGCATGACCGCCAAACACGGGCGCAGCACGCCGTCCGGGACTTTGCCGGTCATGTGGCTGCCGAGGTAGATGCCCGGCAAAGACCCCATCAACAGAAAGCCCAGCAGATGCCAGTCCATATTGCCCATGCCGGCGTGGCCCAGGCCCGCCACCAGGGTCAGGGGCACGGCATGGGCGATTTCGGTGCCAACCAGACGGCGCGTGGCCAGGAACGGGTAGAGGATAAACAGCGCGACCGTGCCGAGTGCGCCGGCGCCAATGGATGTGAGGGCGACCATGGTGCCCAGCACTGCGCCGGTGACGACGGTCAGGGCATTCAGGTTGCGCGGGTTCATGTGGTAGCCATCGCCGGCATGGCGCTGGGCGAAGGCCAACAGGCTTTTCTTGAACAGGATCGCCAGCGCCGTCAACAGCAACACCACGCCAAGGGCCTGCTTGATCACCGCGTTCATCGCGCTGGGGTCGGTGTGCAGGCTGGCCAGGAACCACAGGGTCAGCAGCACCGCGGGCACGCTGCCCAGGGTCAGCCAGCCAGTGATGCTCCAATCGATGTTCCTGTTCTTGCTGTGCACCAGCACCCCACCGGATTTGGTGATGGCGGCGTACAGCAGGTCGGTGCCCACGGCCGTGGCCGGGTTGATGCCGAACCACAGCAGGATCGGGGTCATCAAGGAGCCCCCACCCACACCCGTCATGCCCACGATAAAACCCACGATCAGGCCGGCAACCACGAACCCCACATTACCCACATCCATTACAACTACCTGCGGCCTTATAAATTTCTGGCCGCAGGATAGCGATTTTTCTTATAACGACTTATATCAATATGATCTGACTTTATGCCATTTCAGCTTAGTCGCTGGCAGACATAGGCTTGGGTCTGATAGGGAAAGGCGACGGTGTCCCGTCCGCGCAAGTCGGGATGGGTCTGGATCAAAGCGCGCAATTGCGCGGTAACGGTAGCCTTCTGTGCTGCTGGAAGCGCCGCGATAAAGCTCACCGACAAAAAGCGATCCATGATCACCTCCTGAGGACTGCCGACATGGCTGTACGGGAAACAGGTGAGTGCCGGATCGGAAAAATGCACGCCCGTGAAGGCTTCGCGCCAACGCCCGGTATGAAAGCGCGGGGTATCGCCTTCGTACGGGGAAATGATTTCTGTGATGGCCGCCACCCAGCCCACCGTTTCGTCTCGCACATTCCACACCAGCCCCAGTCGCCCGCCGGGCTTGAGCACGCGATGAATTTCCGCCAGTGCGGCCTGGGTGGAGAACCAGTGGAACGCCTGCGCACAAACCACCGCATCGGCGCTGGCGGACGCCAGCGGGATGGATTCGGCCGTGCCGTTCACCAGGCGCACGCCGGGCAGCAGCCTGGTCAACTGCGCGCCCATCGCGGCCACCGGTTCGACCGCAATCAGCGTCGGCGCCAGGGTGCTGAGCAAGCGCGTGAATTTGCCGGTGCCGGCGCCCAGGTCGATCACCGTCGACTGTGCGTCAATCCGCAGGGTTTCGGTGAGCCAGCCGGTGAGTTGCCTGGGGTAATTGGGTCGGCCCTGGGCATAAGTGATCGCCTGGGTGGAGAAACCTTGTTGAGCAGACGCGTGAACACCAGTCATTGCCAATCTCTCCTCGGGTAAAGCGGGGGCACAGTGTGCGCCCTCTCACATTTATTTTCTAATCGTTGCATCCAATCGTGCGCGCCATGGGTAGTCCTTTCAGTCACCCCGCTGTCTTACCGAAATGGAGAAGTACCCATGAACGCTAAAGCACTGTTTTGCCTCGCTACCCTGCTGGCCGCTGCACCCGCTGCCTTCGCCCAGACCGGCGTGCCGCAGAGCATCAACGTGCCGGACGGCCACAAGGTCGCGCTGCAAACCACCGGCGTCGGCGAAATCACCTACGAGTGCCGCGACAAGGCCAACGCCGCCGGCCAGACCGAATGGACCTTCGTCGGCCCCAAGGCCGTATTGAATGACCGTAGCGGCAAGCCCGTTGGCGCCTATTTCGGCCCGCCGGCTACCTGGCAGGCCAATGACGGTTCGAAAATCACCGGTACCCAGTTGGCGGTGGCACCGTCGGGCGCGGGCAACCTGCCCTATCAGTTGGTCAAGGCCAACCCGGCTGAAGGCAAGGGCGCGATGAGCGGCGTGAGTTACGTTCAGCGGGTGGCCCTCAAGGGTGGCGTGGCACCGAGCAGCGCGTGCACGGCGGCCAACAAGGGCACGCAGGCAGTGGTGAAGTACCAGGCCGATTACATCTTCTGGACGGCCAACTGACAAAGTCGGCTACGCTGGCTGTGGCACGCACGGTTGAGTTGAGCGATGGAGGGTGGTCAATAGGTGTTTGATTATGAAGCCTGCCTACTGGCCTGTGCCCGTGGCGATCAAAAGGCCTTGCGCGGCTTGTATGCGCAGGAAAGCAGCCACCTGCTCGGCGTGGCCCTGCGGATCGTCCGAGACAAAGCCTTGGCCGAAGACATCGTGCATGACGCTTTTATCAAGATCTGGCGCGGCGCCGGCAGCTTCGACCCCGGTCGCGGCTCGGCCCGTGGCTGGGTTTTCAGCGTGACCCGGCACCTGGCGCTGAATGCCGTGCGCAACCACTACCGTGAAGTCCCGTTGGACGATGAGCACGAACCCGTCGAGACCCACGGTAGCATTGAATTCAGCGCGCGCACCGGCAAGGTCCACACCTGCCTGGAGCAGCTAGATCCGACCCGTCGCACGTGCATCCTGCATGCCTATGTCGACGGTTATTCCCACAGCGAAATCGCTTTGAGACTGGACACCCCGCTGGGGACCGTCAAAGCCTGGATCAAACGCAGCCTCGCTGCGCTGCGCGAGTGCATGGCATGAGCAACCCATTGGACGAACTGGCCAGCGAATACGTGCTGGGCACCCTGCCCGGCGAACAACGCGCCGAGGTGCAACAACGCCTCACGCACGACCCCGAGCTGCGCGCATTGGTGGACGCCTGGGAGCAACGCCTGTTGCCCCTGACCGCATTGGCGGAGCCCGTGCCACCTTCCACCGAGCTTTGGCGGCGTATCGAACGCAACATCGCCAGCGCACGCACACACTGGTGGGACCTGCTGGCGCTATGGCGCGGCCTGGCCGGGGCCGGTCTGCTGACGACCCTGGTGCTGGCTGCGCTGCTGCTGGCCCGCCCGCCCAACGCCGAACCAAGCTTTGTGGTGGTGCTGGTGGCGCCGCAAAGCCAGGCACCGGGCTGGGTGGTCCAGGCGAGCAATGACCAGCGGATCCAGCTGATCCCATTGGGTGTAATGGAAGTGCCGGCCGATAAGGCCCTGCAATTCTGGACCAAAGCCGAGGGCTGGCAGGGGCCGGTTTCCCTGGGCTTGGTCAAGCCAGGGCAAACGTTGTCGGTGCCGCTGGACAAGCTGCCGCCGCTCACGCAGAACCAACTGTTCGAACTGACCCTGGAAGACCCCCGTGGCTCGCCATCCGGCAAACCCACCGGGCCGATCCAGGCCATCGGCCGCGCGGTCAAGGTGCTTTGATCAAGCCACGTTGGGTAGCCACATGCGAAACCGCGCGCCGCCCAACGGCGACGCCAATGCCGTCAAGGTGCCGCCCTGGGCCTGCAGGGCGCGCCGACTGATGGCCAGGCCCAGGCCGAAACCGCCGGTCGTGCGGTCACGGCTGCGGTCCAGGCGGTAGAACGGCTCGAAAATGCGTTCGCGCTGGTCCGCCGGAATGCCGATACCGTCGTCGTCCACCCAGATTTCGCAGCCCTTGGCACACACCTTCACGCCGACCTGAATGCGTTTGTCGCAGTAACGCGTGGCGTTGCGCAGCAGGTTCTGCAAGGCACGGGCGGTGAGGCGCGGGTCGAGGCTGAAGCGCTCCACCGCGCAGTCGAGCGCCACCTCGATGACGATCTCGGGGTTTTCCAGTTCGTCGTCGACGCTGCCGAGCACGCTGTCGATAAATTCGTCGAGCACCACGCTCACCCGCTCCGGCAGCTGCGCCGGGTTTTGCAGGCGGCTGTAGGACAGCAGTTCCAGCACCAGTTCGTCGAGCTCGCGGATATGCGCCACCAGGCTTTGCAGGCGTTCGCGGCTGGCCTCGGGCAAGTCTTCGGACAGCGCCAGGGCCAGGCCGAAGTCCAGGCGCGTGAGCGGCGTGCGCAGTTCATGGGACACGGCATTGAGCAAGTCGCGCTGCTGGTTGAGCAGGTGCTCGATGTCGTCGGCCATGGTGTCGAACACCGAGGCCAGGCTGCCGATGCTGGAGTTGGCCGCAATCCCCGTGCGCTCCGCCATATTGCCCCGGCCCAGTTGCCCGGCGGTGCTTTTCAGGCGTTCCAGGTCACGCCAGTGCGGGCGCAGCCACACCAGCAGGCAGGCCAGCAGCGCAGCAATGATCAGCACGTTGATGGCCCAATACAACACGTTCATGTCCAGCGGATCGGGCGGGATCGTCAGCTTGACCACGAATTGATCGTTGATCGGCGAGCTGATCTGTTCCATCCAGCCCCATTCGCCCAGGCGTACCACGGATTTGCCCTGTTCCAGCAGCTGTTCTTCGGCCGGCGTGTAGCGGGCATCCTGGCGCAGCAGCAACTGGACTTTCAGTGGCGCGAAGTCGCGGCCCAGTTGCTCGGTCACCTGCGACCAGCGTTCCACCGGCGCGCGCTGGTATTGCTTGACGATGAGCTTTTGCTGGCCACGGGTCTGCTCGATGTTGTAGTTCATGTAACGGTGCTCGAACAGCTGGATCACCAGGGTCGGCACCAGGTAGATCGCCGCGCTGTAGGTGACGATGGTGATCAGGTAGAGACGCAGCAGGACGCGGAACATGGGTCAGCATTCCCACTCGGAACGGCTGAACAGGTAGCCCTTGCCCCACACGGTCTTGATCTTGCGCGCTTCACCGGCGTTGTCGTCGAATTTGCGGCGCAGCTTGGAAATGGCCACGTCCACCGAACGGTCGGTGCCGTTGAACTCGATACCACGCAGGCGCTGCAGGATCTGGTCGCGGCTGAGCACTTCGCCGGCGTGCCGCGCCAGTACCACCAGCAGGTTGTATTCGCCGCTGGACAGCTCCACCGCCTGTTCGCGCCAGGTCACGGTGCGCTCCGACAGGTCGATGCACAGATTGCCCATGATGATGCGGTCATTGGCGACCTGGGGTTCGGACAAACTGCTGCGGCGCAATAAGGTGCGCACACGGGCGAGCAACACGCGCGGCTCGCAAGGTTTGGTCACGTAGTCGTCGGCGCCCATTTCCAGGCCCAACACCTGGTCGTGGCTGTCATCGCGGGCGGTGAGCATCAGGATCGGCAGGCCCGCCGAGTCGGCGCGCAGCAGGCGGCACACTTGCAAGCCGTCGAGACCGGGCAGCATCAGGTCGAGGATCACCAGGTCCGGCGGGTTGAGGCGCGCGCGTTCGCGGACCTGGTCGCCACGGCTGAGCACGCTGACGTGGTAGCCATTGCGTTCCAGGTAGCTGGCAATCAGCTCGGAGAGCGCGGCGTCGTCTTCGACCAGGAGGATGTTGGGCATGGCGTTTCCAAATAATGCGGTTTGTCGGCTTGCGAAGACCCTTGTGGGAGCGGGCTTGCTCGCGAAGGCGGTGGATCAGTCAACATATTCAGTAACTGACACACCGCCTTCGCGAGCAAGCCCGCTCCCACATTGGATCGTTGTTGCCTGCAGGATTGTGCAAGGATATACGCCCCCGGCGTCCCGCGCGCCGCACCTTACATTTCTTCACACACGCCCTACACAGCTTCACAGCACCACGGCGCAGGTGCCCTTAGGATGCGCCAGTCAATATTGGGATAAGAGCATGTCGAAGAATCCGTTTGCGCCGTTTTGCCTGTTGGCCCTCACCCTTGCCCTGGGCGCGTGTGGCGACTCCGCGGCGCCGGCGTCACAGCCGCCGCTGGCCAAAGTGCGCATCGAAACCCTTGAAGCCAAACCCCTGGCCATCACCAGTGAACTGAGCGGGCGCATTGCCGCGCCACGGATCGCCGAGGTGCGCGCACGGGTGGCGGGCGTGGTGATGCAACGAGTGTTCAAGGAAGGCCATGACGTGAAACAGGGCGATGTGCTGTTTCGTATCGATCCGGCCCCGTTCAAGGCCGACCTCGACAGTGCCCAGGCCAACCTGAGCAAGGCCGAGGCCAATGCCTTCCAGGCACGCCTGCAAGAGCAGCGTTACAGCCAGTTGGTGGAAGGCAACGCCATCAGCGGCCAGGACTACGACAACGCCCGCGCCGCCGTGCGCCAGACCAACGCCGAAGTGGCCGCCAACAAGGCCGCCGTCGAGCGGGCCAGGCTGAACCTGGGCTATGCCACCGTGACCGCGCCGATTTCCGGGCGCATCGGCCGCGCGCTGGTCACCGAGGGCGCGCTGGTCGGCCAGAACGAAGCCACGCCATTGGCGATCATCCAGCAACTGGACCCGATCCACGCCGACCTGACCCAGTCGACCCGTGAGCTGAATGACCTGCGCCGCGCCTTCCGCGCCGGCAGCTTGAAACAGGTCGGCCAGGACCAGGCCAAGGCCACGCTGATCGAGGACGACGGCAGCCTCTACCCGTTGCCGGGCAAATTGCTGTTCGCCGAGATCAGCGTCGACCCCGGCACCGGGCAAGTTATCCTGCGCAGCGAGTTCCCTAACCCGGACCTCGACCTGCTGCCCGGCAGTTTTGTGCGGGTGCGCGTGGAACAGGCGGTCGACAAGCAAGGCATCAGCGTGCCGCAACGCGCCATCACCCGTGACAGCGCCGGCATCCCGATGGTGCTGCTGCTGGACGCCGAGCAGACCGTGAGCCAGCAGCCGGTGGAGCTGGGCGCCGTGATCAATGATCGCTGGATCGTCAGCCACGGCCTCAAGCCCGGTGACCGCATCATTGTCGAAGGCCTGCAACACGCGCGCCCCGGTGAAAAAGTTGAAGTGGACGCCAGCCCGCTGGTAAAGGAATAGCCCGTCATGCCGCAGTTCTTTATTGACCGCCCGATTTTCGCCTGGGTGGTGGCCCTGTTTATCCTGCTGGCGGGCGCGCTGGCCATCCCGCAGTTGCCGGTGGCGCAGTACCCTGATGTCGCGCCACCGAAAGTCGAAATCTATGCGGTGTACCCTGGCGCCTCGGCCCAGACCCTGGACCAGAGCGTGGTCAGCCTGATCGAGCAGGAACTCAACGGCACCGATCACCTGCTGTATTTCGAATCCCAGAGCAGCCTGGGCTCGGCCACCATCACCGCGACCTTCCAGCCGGGCACTAACCCGGAAATGGCCCAGGTCGATGTGCAGAACCGCCTCAAAGCGGTAGAGCCACGCCTGCCGCAGGCGGTCACCCAGCAAGGCTTGCAGGTGCAGAAAGTCTCTGCGGGCTTCCTATTGCTGGTCACCCTGACCTCCAACGACGGCAAGCTCGATGATACGGCGCTCAGCGATTACCTCGCGCGCAACGTGATGAACGAACTCAAACGCCTGGACGGCGTGGGCAAGGCGCAACTGTATGGCGCCGAACGCGCGATGCGCATCTGGATCGACCCGCAGAAGCTGATTGGCTTCAACCTGACGCCGGCCGACGTGAATGCCGCAATCGCCGCGCAGAACGCCCAGGTTGCGCCCGGCAGCATCGGTGACTTGCCGGGCACCAAGACCCAGGAAATCACCGCCGCGATCCTGGTCAAGGGCCAGTTGTCGACCCCTGCGGAGTTCGCCGACATCGTGCTCAAGGCCAACCCGGACGGCTCCACCGTGCGCATCGCCGATGTGGCGCGGGTGGAAGTCGGCAGCCAGGAGTACCAATTCTCCACGCGCCTGAACGGCAAGCCTTCAACGGCGGTCAGCGTGCAATTGGCGCCCGGTGCAAACGCGCTGAATACCGCAACCCAAGTGCGGGCGAAGATGCATGAGCTGTCGCGCTACTTCCCAGCCAATGTGGAATACAAGATCCCCTACGACACCTCACCGTTCGTCAAGGTCTCGATCACCAAAGTGGTCTACACCCTGCTCGAAGCCATGGTGCTGGTGTTCGCGGTGATGTTCCTGTTCCTGCAGAACGTGCGCTATACGCTGATCCCGACACTGGTGGTGCCGATTGCGCTGATGGGCACCTTTGCCACCATGTTGCTGCTGGGCTTTTCGATCAACGTGTTGACCATGTTCGGCATGGTGCTAGCCATCGGCATCCTGGTAGACGATGCGATTGTGGTGGTGGAAAACGTCGAGCGCATCATGGCCACCGAGGGCCTGTCGCCCAAAGAGGCGACGAAAAAGGCCATGGGCCAGATCACCGGCGCCATTATCGGCATCACCCTGGTGCTGGTGGCGGTGTTCTTGCCGATGGCCTTCATGAAAGGTTCGGTGGGGGTGATCTACCAGCAGTTCTCGCTGTCGATGGCCACCTCAATCCTGTTCTCGGCGTTCCTGGCCCTGACCTTGACCCCGGCCCTGTGCGCCACCCTGCTCAAGCCGATCGCCCAGGATGAGCACCACGCCAAGGGCGGTTTCTTCGGCGGGTTCAACAAACGCTTTGACAGCTTCACCGAGCGTTATGAAGGCTGGGTGGCCTACGCGCTCAAGCGCAGCGGCCGCTACCTGCTGATCTACCTGGTGTTGCTGGTGGGCCTGGGGTGGATGTTCACCCGCCTGCCCTCCTCGTTCCTGCCGGTGGAAGACCAGGGCTACACCATCACCGACATCCAGTTGCCACCGGGCGCGAGCAAGAATCGCACCGTGCAGGTGGCCGAGCAGATCGAGGCGCACAACGCCGGCGAGCCGGGTGTGGGCGATACCACCATGATCATGGGCTTCAGTTTCTCAGGCTCCGGGCAGAACGCGGCGCTGGCGTTTACCACGCTCAAGGATTGGTCCAAGCGCGGCAGCGACGACTCCGCCGCCTCGATTGCCGAGCGCGCCAACATGGCCTTCAGCGGGCTCAAGGACGCGATTGCCTACGCGGTCCTGCCACCGCCGGTGGATGGCCTGGGCACCTCCAGTGGCTTCGAGTTCCGCCTGCAGGACCGCGGCGGCGTGGGGCATGCCGCGTTGATGGCCGCGCGTACCGAGTTGCTGGCCGCCGCCGGCAAAAGCCCGGTGCTGGCCAATGTGCGCGAAAGCGCCCTGGCCGAAGCACCGCAGGTGCAACTGGAAGTCGACCGCAAGCAGGCCAACGCACTGGGCGTGTCCTTTGCGGATGTGGGCAATGTATTGTCCTCGGCCATCGGATCGGCCTACATCAACGACTTCCCCAACCAGGGCCGCATGCAGCGGGTGGTGGTACAGGCCGAAGGCGACCAGCGCAGCCAGGTTGCGGATTTGATGAAGATCAACGTGCGCAACAAGGAAGGCAAGATGGTGCCGCTCTCGTCGTTCGTCGAAGCCCGATGGACCCAGGGCCCGACGCAGTTGACGCGCTACAACGGCTACCCGGCCATTGCGATTTCCGGCGAAGCGGCGCCGGGCCACAGCACCGGTGAAGCGATGGATGAAATCCAGCGCCTGGTCAACCAACTGCCGGCGGGCCTGGGCCAGGAATGGACCGGTTTATCGTTGCAGGAGCGTTTGTCGGGCTCCCAGGCGCCGATCCTGTTGGGCCTGTCGCTGCTGATCGTGTTCCTGTGCCTGGCGGCACTGTATGAAAGCTGGTCGATCCCGACGTCGGTATTGCTGGTGGTGCCCCTGGGTGTGCTCGGTGCGGTGCTGGCGGTGAGCTTGCGCGGCATGCCGAACGATGTGTTCTTCAAGGTCGGCTTGATCACCATCATCGGCCTGTCGGCGAAAAACGCGATCCTGATCATCGAGTTCGCCAAGGACCTGTATGACCAGGGTGAAGACCTGATCACTGCGACCTTGAAAGCCGCGCGGTTGCGCTTGCGGCCGATAATCATGACTTCGCTGGCGTTCATCCTCGGCGTGGTGCCGCTGGCGATTGCCACCGGCGCCAGTTCGGCGAGCCAGCAGGCGATTGGTACCGGGGTGATTGGCGGGATGATCACCGCGACATTGGCGGTGGTGTTTGTGCCGGTGTTCTTTGTGGTGGTGATGAAGCTGGTAGGAAAAAACCGCGCTAGCCCAGCCTGAACCGTTCCCTGTGGGAGCCGGCTTGCCTGCGATTGGATCAACTCGGCCTGACTGATGTACCGAGGTGCCCGCATCGCAGCATAGGTCTACACAACTTTGGTTCGACGCTGCCCTCCAGTGAGTGGGCTGTTGTGGCGAGCGGGCTTGCCCCGCGTTGGGCTGCGAAGCAGCCCCAGTAAGCAGAACGCGGTGTATCAGATACCCCGTAGAGGCTGGTTTGGGTCTGCTTCGCAGCCCAACGCGGGGCAAGCCCGCTCGCCACAAGGGAACTGGCCAGCTTTTGAACGTTGTGTAGATGCCTATGCGCCTCACAGGCAAGCCAGCTCCCACAGGGGTTATTTGTTGTGCTGACGATCAGGTACAGTCTGCTTACCCCTGCCAGCCGTGAGCATCTATGCCCTTCCTCGCCCGCACCCACCCTCGCCTCTCATCCGCCGCCATGCTCGGCATCGCCGTGGGCATCCTGGCGCCGGCCGATACGCTGGTCAGCAAAATCCTCATCGGCTGGAACGCCGGGGTCTGGACCTACCTCGTGCTGATGCTGTGGCTGACCCGCCGCGCCAAGGCCGACGACGTGAAGCGCATCGCCGAAATCGAGGATGAAAACGCCGGGCTGGTGCTGTTCACGGTTTGCATCGCCGCCATCGCCAGCCTGGCGACCATTACCTTCGAACTGGTCGGCAGCAAGGACCTGGCCACCTCCGAGCGCCTGCTGCACTACGGTTTCACCGGGCTGACGGTGATCGGTTCATGGCTGCTGATCGGGGTGATTTTCAGCGTGCATTACGCGCGCCTGTATTACACCTGGGACGGCAAGGAACCGGCCCTTCGCTTTGCCGAAGGGTTGTTGACCCCCAACTACTGGGACTTTCTGTACTTTTCTTTCACCATCGGCGTGGCGGTGCAGACGTCCGATGTGGGCGTCGCCACCCGGGGCATGCGCAAGGTGGTACTGGGGCAGTCGCTGATCGGCTTTCTGTTCAATACGGCGATCCTCGGGTTCTCGATCAACATCGCCGCCGGGCTGTTCGGCTGAGGCTGCACAAACCTTCTAGACGCCCTTCGATGGCTGGGCGCCAATAGCCTCACGAATTTCGCCTCGGTGCTTTATGGCTGCGCACAACTGGATCGACCTGTCCCAGGACGCCGACACCGGCATCGAGACCCTGCGCGCGCATTTCGAGGGCCACGCCTATGACCCGCACTGGCACGACAGCTACCTGATCGGCGTCACCGAGCAAGGCGTGCAGCAATTCAACTGCCGCCGCACCCGCCATAACAGCGTGCCCGGCCAGGTGTTCCTGGTGGAGCCCGGCGAGTTGCACGACGGCGATGCACCCACCGCAGACGGCTTCACCTATCACATGCTCTACCTCGACCCGCACTGGTTGGCGCGCGAAGTGAGCGCAGTGTTCGAAGAAGCACCGCAGGGTAGCCAGTTGAGTTTTGCCAGCACCTTGACCCGCGATCCGCGCCTGGCCCTGGCCACCAGCCAGGCTTTCCAGACCTTGCACAGCGGGGAACTGCGCATCGTGCGGCAACGCGCCGTGGACCAATTGCTGGAGCGCCTCACCGGCCACCTCTACTGGCGCACCCGCTACCACGAAGACCCGCGATTGCCGCGAGTGGCGCACAAGGCCCGGGAATACCTGCATGCCCACCTGCACGCCGATGTCGGCATGGACGAACTGGCCCTGGCCTGCGGGGTCGACCGCTTCCGCCTGAGTCGCGCCTTCAAGAGCGCGTTCGGCCTGCCGCCCCACGCCTACCTGGTGCAACTGCGCCTGGCCCGCGCCCGGTACTTGCTAGCCAAAGGTGAACAACCTGCGGATGTGGCGATTGCCCTGGGCTTTGCCGACCAGAGCCACCTGGGCCGCTGGTTCGTACGCGCCTACGGCCTCACGCCCGCCGCCTACCGCAAGCGCTGCTCAAATCTTCCAGACAGGTGACACCCAGGCTTGTGAAGATCGACGCCATCGTTTGGATCTTCGGAGTCACCTGTCATGTTGCCGTTCATCGTGTTTGCCTTTGTCGCCTCCATCACCCCCGGGCCCACCAATATTCTGGTGCTGAGCAACAGCGCACGGTATGGCTTCAAAGCCGCGCTGCCGATCATCCTCGGGGCATGCTTGGGTGCAGCAGGGATTGTGCTTGCGGTGGGTTCGGGTGTCGGCCAGTCACTGGCGCAGTTGCCCAAGGTTGAGGTCGCGATGCAATGGGCCGGCGTGGCTTGGTTGAGTTACCTGGCGTGGCAGATTTTCCGCGCGCCGGCCCAAGTCCTGCCTGCGCAATCGACACAAAAACGGCTGGGCTTGATCGGCGGCGCCGGCCTGCAACTGGTGAACCCCAAAACCTGGATGATGGCGCTCGCAGTGGTCAGCGTGTTTGCGGATAACGGAGCAGACCGCCAGAGCGAGGTGCTGAGCCTGTCCCTGGTGTTTTTCCTGATCTCTCTGCCGTGTCTCGGCGCCTGGGCTGTGCTGGGCGCAGGGTCGAGCCGGTTTCTGCGTTCACCCAGCGCCATGCAACGTTTCAACCGGTGCATGGCGCTGCTCCTGCTGGGCTCGACCTGGTTGGGCGTACTGATCTGAACGCAAAAAAAGGGGGACGCCGAAGCGTCCCCCCTGTTCAAGTGAGCAAGTGCCTTAGAAGTCGTAACGTACGCCGAAGTTGACACCCCACGGCTGATCGATCTTCTTGCCCTGGCTGGTTTCAAAGTCGGCGTGCAACTTGACGTTCTCCGATACCGACATCGCGACACCGGCCGCCAGCTCGATGCGCGAGCCCGACAGGTCATTGTTGAAGCTCTGGTCGTTGACGAACACCTTGTTGCTCTGGTCGAACTCATGGGCCACTGCAGTACGCAAGTAAGGTTGCAATACACCGCCGCTTTCCAACTGGATGTTCTTGCCAACGGTCACGCCGAGCTTGCCTACCACGGAGCTGGAACGATCACCCTTGGCCTGCAGGCCATTGGACAACTCGTAGCTTTGCGCCTGGGTAATGGTTGCCGACAACTGCCCATACGGTTCGACGAAGAAATCATTGTCCAGCTTGATATGGCGACCGAACTCCGCCGATGCGCCCACGGCATTTTGCGCGTAGTTACCCTTGGCTTTCTTGCCGTCGCTCATAGTGACGTCGTTTTCAGTATGCAAGCGGTTGAGCTTGACCACGCCGTCGAAGTACAGACCGCTTTCGGCGTCCAGCCAAGTGGCATAACCGCCCAGGTAGTAACTCTTGACCTCACCGCTGCTGCCACGCGTCAGGCTCAGGTCCGAGGTGCTGTGACCGGCCATCACGCCTGCCAGCCACTGGCCGTCGCCACCGGACAAGGGTGCATCGGCACCGATAGTGAAGCCCTTCTGGGTTTGCGCGTAACCTGCGCCGTTCTTGTTGGCGGCCACGTCGAACTTGTTGCCGTAGCTGCGCATCCACAAGCCGTTGCTCGCACCTTCACTGAAGCGCAGTTCACCCATGCGCGTGCGCAGGATGCTCATCTCGCCGTACAGCACAGTCGGCGCGCTGTTGAACAACGCCAGTATCGAGTGGGCGCCGGTACTGGTGCCACGGCGCGTCGGGTCGAGCAGCCAGTCGGTGCCGTCCTTCTGCAAACCATAGGCATAGGCACCGATGTCAACGGTGTCGCCTACCAGGGAAAAGTGCGCATCGCCGCCTTCGGTATGCACGACCTTGATCGGTGCGCCGCTGGCCAGTTCCGAGCCGGTGGCAGCCAGCAACAGGCTGTGGTTGCCTTCGGCGCGACCTTCCACATTGAGGAAGTCGGTCTCGTGGGTCGAGAAGTCGGTGTGCATGACGAACGTACCGTTGCCTTCCAGGCTCTTCACGTCCAACTGGTAGAACTCATCCGCACCACCGAAATGCACGGCGCCGCCGCCCATTTTCAAGGCCGTGACATTGCTGTCGCCCACCAGGACCCAACGGGAAGCATCGTTGACGCTCAACTCGGCCACGTTTTTCAACTGACCGGTCAGCGAGGCGCCGTTGTTGAGTTGCAGTTTGGCGGTGCTGCCCTCCTCGACGACGACATCGCCGATCAAATCACTGTGGTCGACGTTCATGTTGGCGGTCGAGCCGCCGGTGACTTCCAGGATATTGCCGTTGCCGCCGGTCAGGGTCGAGCCATTGCGTACCTGGATATCGGCCACGGTGCTGCCATACGCATCGCCCTCAACCAACAGCGCCGCGCCGTTGCGTCCTTCAACACTGGTATGGTCCAGAACCAGCGTGCTGGTGTTGAGGTCTGCACTTTCATAGCTCAGCCGTACGCCGCTTTCACCGCCGCTGATATGGCTGTCGGTGGCATTCGCAGTGGCGCCCCACAGCAGGATGCCTTCGCTGGTATCGCCCGTACCGATGACCTCGGAACCGGTAAAGTTCAACTCGCTGAACGCGGTGGCGAACGCGCCACGGGTAGCGCCATTGATCACACTGTTGAAGACGTTAACGGTGGAGCCCTCGTCCGTGAGGAAGTTACGCGCGGCGGAAAGACCGATTCCGCTGGCATGGGTGATGCTACTGCCATGGATAGTCGCTTGACTGCCCTGCAGGTTGATGGCGGATGCGGCCGAACTCCTTGCCACGACGGTGGTACCGGTCAGGGAAATTTGGGAGCCATTGGATGCATGAATATCCTGAGCCGTGGTCCCGGCGTTCAGTGTCATCTTGCCCGCGGTCACCCGGGATTGTTTCAATGTGGCGCCATTGGAGGTCAGATGGGCATTCTCTCCAATCACCCAATCATCGACGCGATGGTCCTGTTCAATGGTGCGTTCCATGCCAGGGTGCAGCTCGGAGCGAGCTTCCACCACGGCGGCAGCCAGCATAAAAAAACTGACGGCAGGTACCTGCAGTGCAAGCGCCAATGGATGTTTTTTGAAACGTGCGTTGATACTCATTGTGTACATACCCGTAAATAAACTTCCCAGAGGAACGAATTGACCGGCACCCAACGAGATGGGACCAAGCCTCGACGGGCCGCAGATTAGGGATGGGAGGCGTACGGGTATGTAGGATTTATCTGGACGTGAGAGTGAACGGGAAAATCGGTCAAAAAAAAGAGGAGCCTCTGGCTCCTCGTCTCAAACGACCTCAAGGGCTGCTATCAAGGCCATGGCACGCCATCGCAATAGACCGGGCCTGCCGCGACGACACGTACCAAGAAGAGGGCTTCGGCCGAGGGCACGGGTAAAGTGCCGATATTCGGCACCGTATAGGAGATAATCACCGAACCTCTTGCGTTGTCGGCCGCATTGATCGGAGAAACGTAGGTGTGGAAAGGTCCCACGGGCACCGTAAACCCGAGTAACGCCTCTGTGGACGAAATGGGTCCATAGGGAAATGTTCCCGAGGCCGCCGGGAGAGGGCCAGTACCATCATCATTGCTGCGGGCGTTCCAGTTCACCGTGATGGTCATGCCCTGCGCCAACAAGGTATTGGGTGGGACCGAGACACGTACAACCCTTTGCGGTGCCGGCACCGCACCACAGCGAATCTCTCCCGGCAGCGGCGATGTTCCAGGCACCTCGGGCAATGCGCCCACGACGCTGGGTTTCAGGAAGGAAATGACATTGGCAGTGACGTTGATGTCCTGGGTCGGTGATCTGCTGCGGTTTGCTGTACCGGCAATTTCGATTTCATAGTGCAACGGAATAAGGTTGTTGGCGTGGCGTTTAATATAGAGCCAGGGGACCTTCATGGCGATTATGTCCCCGGGCAGGGCAGTCGCGGCCACCACAGGCTTGCTGTCCACCAGCTCGCCCATGTAGAACAGGTGGATTGTGAAATCTCTGGACGAAGGCGGCGGCGCGCCACTCCACAATGTCACCGCTACGTCAGCATTCAACCCATCATCGTCTTCATCAAGTTCATTGACCTTGCCCGAGCCGGCCCCGGTGAGCACAGGGCGCGGCAGATTGCTGTTGACCGGGTCGGGTTCCTCAGGATAGTCCGGCCCGCCCTTGCTTAAATCATAGTCGGTGTTCGTGGCGGTGGGCACCACATGAGGCACACCGTGACGGATCACCGAGTAAATCACACCCAGATTTATACGGCCGATGCTGGTCGCGTACAGCGCCTTGAGAACCGCATACGGAATATAAAAATTATAAGGGAACGGCGATCCACCCAGAGGATACGGCCCAATATCGCGTGTGCCATGAGTGGTGCTCAGGCGCACCAAAAATTGATCCGTTGAGCGATCCGCGACGTAGCCGGGAATAATCACAAACGCACCGTTCGATCTACCCGCCTCTTCATAATCAAGCAGCCGGTCCCCCGCGCCGGCCGGGGTCACGGCATCCTTGACGCCTGCGGCGGCCAGCGTTGGAGGAGGCTCAAGCGCTACAGAGAAAGGTAATTCGAATGACAGATCACTGACGCTTCCGGCGACGTCCACAAGGCGGTACGCGAGCTGTATCGGACCATCAGCCTCCTCGGCCAAGGCGCGGGAATACCGCACGACCTCATCAGGGAACACCGGGCCTTCCGCGATAGGCACGTTGGATCCGGCCTTGAACAAGCGCCAGCGGTCGCCTGGGTCAGCCCCTTCTGCTACGTAATCAGGTATTCCAAACGGAACGCCCCCCTCAGCATCGAAGCTAGCCAGGAAAGTTTCCGTGAGGCGACCCGGCCAACCCGGCGGCAGCGTCAACGCTGGCGGCACGTAAGGGACGCTGTCGAAAGGGGCATCACGGTCAATGTCCAAATCCGCCACTGTGGAGCCGGATTCATTACCTCCGGGGCCTCCCGACGTGATCTTGTAAGAGACCCCGTGGTGCCCCGCCGTCAGGAGCCTTCGCGGGATTCGGACAGGGTGCGTCGCCGGAATGGCACCGACCGGAAAAAAAACGGGCTCACTGAAAAAATGTCCGCCTTCGAAGTTACCAGGGTCGTCGAGATAAAGGTCCAGGACATCCGCCCTTAACGGATTCGTCGGGGCTGGGTCCCAAGTAGTGGTGGGAATACCAACATCCAGAAACGCTTGGTCCGCTTTATCACGGTATATAAGCCCCCCGTAGGTGGCGGGATCGACCAGGCCATCTATCAATGGCGGATCCAACGAGATGGGTATTGGATCGGCACTTGGAGCATTCTTGAGCAACCTTCTATTTCTACGCTTCATTTATTTCACCCATGATTTAATTTCGACATTCGTTAACTTCATGAGCGCACCGCGCCTGAGAAGTAAACGTTCTCTTTTGTTTCGATTGAACACAAGCTCTGTCGCCACTGCACAACAACCTGTCGCCAAACCCACACTTAAACGACTCAACTACCATCACAAAATCCGGTATCTCCCGGCATACAAACTGTTCCGGTTCCCGCGGAAACCCGATCAATTAGGACCACCTTCCGGGTGGATGCGCCTATCGCACCCCCACCGCAGAGCAGGCGATAACGCCCCTCCGCAGACATGTATCTACGCATCGGTTCAATTTTCGACCAAGGCAAAACAGTCACAAATATACCGGCCGCCACATCGTTCGCAGTACTTAGCGCAATAGTCGTCACAAAGTCCGTTCCGGAAATTGGAACACCGCTGCCATTGTTCGTGGAATAGCCATACCAACTGAATTCAATATCGTCATTCAACTGGAAGGCAGGATCAGGCGGCACGTGCCATATCACGCCGTCGCAAATTGCGGGGCGGGAGTCACACGTCAGGTATTGGGCGCCACCGTGCAAACTGTGTTGAATGATCGGTGGCTTCAGGATAACCAAGGGATCTATATGAACATTCAACAGCGTTGTGGGTGAATCTTGTTCATTGACACCATTGGTGGTCACGTAAAAAACCGGAAGTTGTGGGTGATTGCCGCCTGTTCTAATCGCAGTGCCTGATACATCAGGCAAGAATCTGAAAGGCTGGTTGAATACATCGCCCGGCTGGACGTCATAGTGCGCTACGGGCCCCACATTCGGCCAATGAAGTGTCAAACGCTCGCCGGCGACGGGAGCGACATACAGTGTGCCCCACACCTGCGCGCCCAACACCTCGTCCCGATTATCAAGTTCATTATGCGATCCCGAGCCCAGGCCAAAGACATCTACCCGTGCCAGAGTCGCGTTAAGCCTGGCGGGTGCGTTGGCATGGTCTTGCCCGGCGATGGTCCAATCCACCCAAAAAAAATCCGATGGAGATGAGACTGGAGTGATGCCAGAGCGATGTATCTCGTAACGCACTTCATCCTGTTCGCGAATCAGCGTGCCCGGAGGGCGCAAAATGCTCCACGGTATATCGACCCAATGGGGAAAGGCGGTGATCGGTTGCGGCGGCAGCACCGGTCGGCCGTCCAAAATCAATACCACGCTGTCTCCAGGCGCATAATTATCGTATGGAGTCGGGATACCGGCAGCGACCGTCGCCCGCGCATCTTCGCGGACAAGCAAAAAATCGTCATAGGCGGGAGGGCGAACCCGGGGGCGCGGCAGGTTGCGGGGAAGGGGCATCAGGTTGACCTGAAACGTCAGTGGGGCGCTATATCCGCTGAAGTTTCCAGCGCGATCATAATGGCGAAACTGCAAATGGTTTGTACCGTTTATCAGCGTGCGGAAAACATCTGCAGGAATACGCAACACCATCGGCGCACCCGTGAATACAAACTCCTGCCGGCCTTTCTGGATCGCCGGAACAGGCGGCACGTTGTGGTCCAGGTAGTACCCTATCTGGTGCCGTCCTTCCCTGACGACAGGGTCGGGAACAAGAACTTCTATGAACGGGTTATCAGCCAATACCTGCTCAGTGATGCCCGTCAATGCAATATTCGGATCAACAAATCGAGCAGGTTCATCAGGGTCGGCGAACCTCGGCGGGTTGTTATCCACCCTTAGCGACACAGGATTTGATGGGGTGACAAAGCCAGTCTCATCTCTGATGAGAAAGTAAAGCTCAACGATCGCGTCGACTTCCCGCATGTAATCCGCGGGCACATACAACGCGAAGGGAAAGTCAGCAGGATCCAGCGGGCCGGTAAAGGGATGGGAATCGGCCGGCACGTCGACCCCCTGTATACGCCACCAGAGTTCGAGGGTTTCGACCCTGCCAAATGATGGGCCCGGTATCCATCGAGAAATCAGGCATCGCAGAGGTGAAAGTGAGACCGCCAGGGGAATCAACCCCTCAGTGTCAGTGGGATCCACCCCGACGATCTCGTGAAAATCGCCATGCATCAGAACTCCATCAGGTGCACCCAGGAAAACCGTCTGATGAGAGGCAATCGGCTCTGAATCGGGCATTTTTCGAACTCCTTCCTTCCAAGACGGGTGCGCTCATTAAACACCCGCCTACAGGCTGCCGAAACTGTCAGAACTAACAGGTAACCCCTACCACTTGTCGTTTTAAAGAAGCGAATCCCCCCTGTTTAACTCAGCGCGAGCTTGACGATTGTTCTTACATGGTGTCTTCTGAAACCGGTTTCAGTTGACGTATGACTGTGGCTGCTCACTCCAATAAGAAAGGCTCTACCGTGACTTCATTTTCCGCCGCCCAGCGCAGCCGCGTGACCATGCTTGACGTAGCCGAACGCGCTGGCGTGTCGAAGGCCAGCGTCTCGCGCTTCATCGGCGACGACCGCGCCCTGCTCTCCGATGCCATTGCCCTGCGCATCGAGCAAGCCATCGAACAACTCGGCTATCGCCCGAACCAGATGGCCCGTGGTCTCAAACGCGGGCGCACTCGCCTGATCGGCATGCTGGTGGCCGACATCCGCAATCCTTATTCCATTGCCGTGATGCACGGCGTCGAAACCGCCTGCCGCCAACACGGCTACAGCCTGGTGGTGTGCAACACCGACCGCGATGACGAGCAAGAGCGCCAGCATCTGGCGGCGCTGCGCTCGTACAACATCGAAGGGCTGATCGTGAACACCCTCGGCCATCACCTCGACCAACTGCTGGAACTGCAACGGGAAATGCCCCTGGTGCTGGTGGACCGCAAGGTCGAACCGCTGCACAGCGACCTGGTTGGCCTGGACAACCCGGCGGCGGTGCGCATGGCGGTGGAGCACCTGGAGCAACAGGGTTATCGCGATGTGCTGCTGGTGAGCGAAGCCACCGATGGCACCAGTTCGCGGTTGGAGCGCCTGGAGAGTTTCAAGGCCGAAATCGCCAGGCGTCCGGCGTTGACCGGTGCGGTGCTTGAGCTGGATGCAGCGTTGGAAAACCATCTGCAGAGCTTTCTTGCAAAACCTGGCACCAAGGCGCTGTTCTGCGCCAACGGCGTTGCGGCGTTGGCCTGCACCCGTGCGCTGAAGAACCTGGGCTGCAACCTGTTCGGTGATGTCGGCTTGATCGCCCTGGATGACCTGGAGTGGTACCCGCTGGTGGGCAGCGGCATCACCGCCCTCGCCCAGCCGACCGAGGCGATAGGCGCCACGGCGTTCGACTGCCTGCTCAAGCGCTTGCGCGGTGATACCGAGCCGACGCGTACCCTGGATTTCCTGCCGCAACTCATTATCCGAGGCTCAACGCAGTCCCTTGTGGGAGCTGGCTTGCCTGCGATGGCGGTGCATCAGGTCAATCAAGGTACCTGACACACCGCTATCGCAGGCAAGCCAGCTCCCACAGTTTGTTCTTCGTTCTGCGTATAAAAATGAAACCGGTTTCAGAGGTAAATAACAATGCATAAACACCACGTCTCCATCAGTCTTTCCAGCTACGGCGCCGACCTGGTTCGCCAGCAGGGCCAGTTGAGTTTCGTCCAATTGCTCGCCAGCGCCGGTGCCCAACGCATCGAGTGGCGTGAGGAATTGCTGACCGTCGAGCAGCCCACCGAACTGGCCCAGGCAGCCGCCGAAAATGGCCTGGAATCGGTGTTCTCATCGCCCCTGAAGCTGTGGGTCGCCGGCCGCGCCCAACCGAATGCCGAACTCGCCGCCACCCTGGACCGAGCCCAGGCGTTCGGCTCACGCTGGCTGAAAGTCTCCCTCGGCTACTTCACCGACACCAACGACCTGGGAAGCCTGCACGCCCTGCTCAATCCTCACCCGGTCAAGCTGCTGGTGGAGAACGACCAGACCTTGCACGGCGGCCGCATCGAGCCGATGCAACGCTTCTTCAGCGAAGTCGAACGCCTGGGCCTGCCGGTCAAGATGACCTTTGATATCGGCAACTGGCAGTGGCAAGACCAATCCGCCCTCACCGCCGCGCGCCTGCTGGGCCGGCATGTGGATTATCTGCACTGCAAGGCGGTGGCCCGTCGCGCCGACGGCAAGCTGGTCGCGCAGCCACCCGGTGCCAGCGACCTGTATCTGTGGGAACAACTGCTCAAGCTGATGACTCCAGGTATTACACGGGCGGTGGAATTTCCGCTGCAAGGCGATGACTTGATCGACGTCACCGCCCGGCAAGTCACCGCCCTCGCCCTGCTGGGCCAACCCCGTGCGGAGAATGCGCATGTCTGAGATCGATATCCTGTCGTTTGGTGAAACCATGGCAATGTTCGTCGCCGAGCAGACCGGCGACCTGGCCCAGGTCGCGCAGTTTCACAAACGTATCGCGGGCGCCGACAGCAACGTCGCCATCGGCCTGTCGCGCCTTGGCTTCAACGTGGCCTGGCTGAGCCGGGTCGGCAACGATTCCCTCGGACGTTTCGTGATCGACACCTTGACGAAAGAAGGCCTGGATTGCCGGCACGTGGCGGTCGATCCTTTGCATCCGACCGGTTTTCAACTCAAGTCCCGCGAAGACGCCGGCGCTGATCCCCAGGTGGAATACTTTCGCAAAGGTTCGGCGGCCAGCCATTTGTCGGTCGACTCTATCAGCCCCGCCCTGCTGCAAGCCCGGCACCTGCATGCCACCGGTATTCCACCCGCCTTGTCCGAAGCCACCCGCGAGCTGTCGGTGGAGCTGATGACGCAGATGCGCAAGGCCGGGCGCAGCGTGTCGTTCGACCCCAACCTGCGTCCGTCGCTGTGGGCCAACCAGCAGACGATGATCCGCGAGATCAACGCCCTCGCCGCCAGGGCCGATTGGGTCCTGCCGGGCTTGAGCGAAGGCCGTCTGCTCACCGGCTTCGATGACCCGGCCGACATTGCCGCGTTCTACCTCGACCAGGGCGCCGAAGCCGTGGCGATCAAGCTCGGCCCCGACGGCGCCTATTACCGCACCCAGATGGACCAGGGCTTTGTCGCCGCCGTGCGCGTGGACACCGTGGTCGACACCGTCGGCGCCGGCGACGGTTTCGCCGTGGGCATGATCAGCGCGCTGCTGGAAAACCTCAGCTTTCCCGAAGCGGTACAGCGCGGCAACTGGATCGGCAGCCGCGCCGTGCAGAGCCGTGGCGATATGGAAGGCTTGCCCAGCCGTTCAGAGCTGCCCACCCGATCCGTCGCTTGACCCACACCCTGTTGCCACAACTACAACAAGCTCAGGAGTAACCCCATGGAAACCGTGAAACTCGCCACCCGTCGTTGGTGGTACATCATGCCCATCGTTTTTATCACCTACAGCCTGGCGTACCTGGACCGCGCCAACTATGGCTTCGCCGCTGCCTCCGGAATGGCCGAAGACCTGATGATCACGCACGGCATGTCGTCGTTGCTGGGGGCGCTGTTTTTCCTCGGTTATTTTTTCTTCCAGGTGCCGGGGGCGATCTATGCGCAAAAGCGCAGCGTCAAGAAACTGATATTCGTCAGCCTGATCCTCTGGGGCGGCCTGGCCACCCTGACCGGGGTGGTGTCCAACGCCTACATGCTGATCGTGATCCGCTTCATGCTCGGCGTGGTCGAAGCGGCGGTGATGCCGGCCATGCTGGTGTACTTGTGTCATTGGTTCACCCGGGCCGAACGCTCGCGCGCCAACACCTTCCTGATCCTCGGCAACCCGGTGACCATGCTGTGGATGTCGGTGGTGTCGGGCTACCTGGTGCAGCATTTCAGCTGGCGCTGGATGTTTATCATCGAAGGTCTGCCTGCGGTGTTTTGGGCCTTCATCTGGTGGAAGCTGGCCGATGAGCGTCCAAAGGATGCCAAATGGCTCAGCGATGCCGAGAAACAGGGCCTGGAAAGCGCCCTGGCTGCCGAGCAAGTCGGTATCAAGGCGGTGAAGAACTACGCCGAAGCCTTTCGCTCGCCCAAGGTGATCATCCTGGCGCTGCAGTTCTTCTGCTGGAGCATCGGCGTGTACGGCTTTGTGCTGTGGCTGCCGTCGATCCTCAAGGCCGGTTTGCAGATGGACATGGTCGAGGCCGGCTGGCTGTCGGCGCTGCCTTATCTGGCAGCAGTGATCGGCATGCTGGCGGTGAGCTGGGGGTCGGACAAGCTGCAAAAGCGTAAACGCTTTGTGTGGCCGCCGCTGCTGATCGCCTCGATTGCGTTCTACGCGTCCTACGTACTCGGTGCGGAGCATTTCTGGTGGTCCTACACCTTGCTGGTGATCGCCGGCGCCTGCATGTATGCGCCTTACGGGCCGTTTTTCGCCATCGTGCCGGAGATCCTGCCGGCCAACGTCGCCGGCGGCGCCATGGCGTTGATCAACAGCATGGGCGCCCTCGGCTCGTTCGGCGGTTCGTACCTGGTGGGTTACCTCAATAGCAGCACCGGTTCGCCCGGTGCGTCGTACCTGCTGATGAGCGGTGCGTTGCTGCTGTCGGTGGTGCTGACGATTTTCCTCAAGCCCGGCGCCAGTGACCGCGTGCGGGTGCCAACCCTGGAGTTGAAGGTAAAAACCTCATGAAAAAATCTGTCGTGCTGTACAAGAAACTCTCCGCGCCGCTGATGGCCCGCCTGCATGAACAGGCCGAGGTCACGCTGATTGAAGCCCTGGACGCGCCAGGCCTGGCCAAGCTGCGCGACGCCCTGCCCGGCGCCCATGGCCTGCTCGGTGCCAGCCTGCGCCTGGATGCCACGCTGCTGGACCTGGCACCGAAACTGGAGGCGGTAGCCAGCGTGTCGGTGGGCGTCGACAACTACGACATCGACTACCTGACCGGGCGCGGCATCCTGCTCAGCAATACCCCGGACGTACTCACCGAAACCACCGCCGACACCGGCTTTGCGCTGATCCTGGCGACGGCTCGGCGTGTGGTCGAGCTCGCCGACATGGTGCGCGCCGGCCAGTGGCACAAAAACATCGGCCCGGCGCACTTTGGCAGCGATGTCCACGGCAAGACCCTCGGTATCATTGGCATGGGCCGCATCGGCGAAGCCCTGGCCCAGCGCGGGCATTTTGGGTTTGGCATGCCGGTGATCTACCACAGCCATTCACCCAAGCCACACGTGGAAGAACGCTTCGGCGCGCAGTACCGCAGCTTGAATGACCTGCTGCAACAGGCCGATTTTGTCTGCCTGACGCTGCCGCTCACCGCCGAGACCGAAAAGCTGATCGGCGCCGAACAGTTTGCGCTGATGGGCCCGGAGACGATCTTTATCAATATTTCGCGGGGCAAGGTAGTGGATGAGGCGGCGCTGGTCGAGGCGTTGCAGCAACGCACTATCCGCGCGGCGGGGCTGGATGTGTTCGAAAAGGAGCCGCTCGATCATGGCTCCCCCCTGCTGCGCCTGAATAACGTGGTGGCCACACCGCATATCGGCTCGGCGACCCATGAAACGCGCGAAGCGATGGCCGCGTGCGCGGTGGACAATCTGTTGGCGGCGTTGGCGGGAGAGAAGCCCAAGAACCTGGTCAATCCAGCAGCCTGGCAGCAATAGCCCCCTGACACACCACAAAACCAACCGTGTAGTGAGCGGGCTTGCCCCGCGCTGGGTGGCGAAGCCGCCCCAATGAAGACGCCGCTCACGTTCAGGATGAAACGGGGTCGCCTGGTTTGGGGCGGCTTCGCCACCCAGCGCGGGCGGTGCGACGATTCGACAAGCCCGCTCACTACAAATTGCTATCGCAGGCAAGCCAGCTCCCACAGTTGGACGGCGTCGCTCGTCAGATAACGAACCGCGCCACCATCCCATTCAAATCCACCGCCAGGCGCGACAACTCATGGCTGGCCGCGCTGGTCTGGTTGGCGCCCGCCGCCGACTGCGTGGCCAGGTCGCGGATGTTCACCAGGTTACGGTCCACTTCACGGGACACCTGGGCCTGCTCTTCCGACGCGCTGGCGATCACCAGGTTGCGCTCGTTGATCAAGCTGATGGACTGGGTGATCTGCTCCAGCGCCACGCCGGCGGCGCGGGCCATTTCCAGGGTGTTCTGGGTACGCTGGTTGTTCTGCTGCATCGATTGCACGGCTTCACCGGTGCCATTCTGGATACCGGCGACCATTTTTTCGATTTCCTGGGTCGACTGGGCCGTGCGATGGGCCAATGCGCGCACTTCGTCCGCAACCACTGCAAAGCCACGCCCGGCTTCACCGGCGCGGGCCGCTTCGATGGCGGCGTTGAGCGCCAGCAGGTTGGTCTGCTCGGCGATCGCGCGGATCACGTCGAGCACCTTGCCGATGTCACGCCCCTGAGTGGCCAGGCCTTCGATCATCACGGCGGTGTTCTGCACGTCCTGGGTCATGGTCTGGATCGCGCCGACGGTATCCATCACCCGGTCGCGGCCTTCGCGCGCGGCCTGGTTGGACTGCCCGGACGCCTCGGACGTGGACACCGCATTGCGCGCCACTTCTTCCACGGCCGCCGTCATCTCATTGACCGCGGTAGCCGCCTGGTCGATTTCGTTGTTCTGTTGCTGCAAGCCCTTGGAGGCCTCTTCGGTGACCGCGCTCAGTTCTTCGGCGGCGGACGCCAGCTGCGTGGCCGAGCCGGCGATGTGCTGGATGGTCTGGCGCAGGTTGGTCTGCATGGCCGACAAAGCACTGATCAGGCGCGCCGGTTCATCCCTGCCGTCGTCTTCGATGGTGGCGGTCAGGTTGCCGCCGGCGATGCTTTCCGCCGCTTGCACGGCTTTGCGCAACGGCGCGACGATGCTGCGGGTCAGCAGCCAAGCCAGCAACACGGTCAGCAGCGCAGCGGCGACCGACACTACGATAACGCCGGTAATGGCGGCCTCGTAACTGTGTTCGGCCTGGGCATCGGCGGCCTTGGCGCCAGCGGCGTTGAGGGCGATCAGTTTGTTCAACTGCTCGCCCATCTGGTCGGTGCCTTCCTTGATACGGCTGTTGATCAGGGCACGCATTTCATCGACCTTGTCCTGCTTGGACAGGGCAATCATGTCGGCCTGGGCCTTGACATAGTTGTCCAGGGTCGTCGCAAACGTCTTGTACAGCACCGCCTCTTCGGCACCTGCCGGCAACGCGGCGTAGTGGCTCTGCGCAGCCCTGGCCTTGTCGACCAGCACGCCGATGCGGGTTTCGGCTTCCTGCAGGGCAGCCGGCTCACGGTTGACCAGCACGCGAAAGGACAGGATGCGCATGCGCAGCACGTTTTCCGTCATGTGCCCCAAGTACGTCACGCTGGGCAGCTGATTGGTGCTCATGTCCGACGAAGCCTGGCGCATCAGGGTCATGCGGTTGACCGCAAACACCCCCAGGATGACCACCAGTACGGCGATGAAGGCAAACCCGAGGAATGCGCGAGGGGCAATGTTCAGATGACGGAGGGACATAAGGGAGGCTCTCAGAAGTAATGTTTGCTAGCGTCCTGCCGCGAAACGATCCGTCAGCGCCAACGCGCTGCCCAGACCGTGGCCCCCCCTGTTGGCATGGATAGGTAGGCCTATACGAGGTATCGGCTGATGTCGGGATTTGGCGCAGGGCGCTTTATAAAAAATTTATTACACTTCTGACGACTGGCCGTTTCTGGCATCCTGCGCCTCCCTTTTCTGACCCGAGCCCTCATTTTGTCTGACGCTCAAGCCCCCCGCCCGCGCTATAAATCCGACCTGATCTACGGCCTGGAAGACCGCCCGCACTTCACCGCGGCGATCTTTGCCGCGTTGCAGCATGTGCTGGCCAGCTTTGTCGGCATCATCACCCCCACCTTGATCGTCGGCGGCGTGCTCGGCCTGGAAAGCGAAGTACCTTACCTGGTGAGCATGGCGCTGTTTGTGTCGGGGCTCGGCACCTTTGTGCAGGCGCGCACGTTCGGCCCGATCGGCTCGGGTTTGTTGTGCCTGCAGGGCACCAGTTTTTCGTTTATCAGCGTGATTCTCAGCGCGGGCTTTATGGTCAAGGCCCGCGGCGGCGGCACCGATGAGATCCTTTCGACGATTTTTGGCATCTGCTTTTTCGCAGCCTTCATCGAAGTGGTGCTCAGCCAGTTCATCGGCAAGCTGCGCAAGCTGATCACCCCGGTGGTCACCGGTACCATCATCACCTTGATGGGGTTGTCGTTGATCAAGGTCGCGGTGACCGACATGGCCGGCGGCTTCGGCGCCAGCGATCTCGGCGCGGCGAGCAATATGGGCCTGGCGGCGCTGGTGCTGCTGACCATTGTGGTGCTCAACCGCTTCAACAACCCGTTCCTGCGCTTGGGCTCGATCGTGATCGGCCTGACCCTGGGCTTCGTCGTGGCCTGGCTGATGGGCCGCGTGGACCTGGCGGCATTGCCTCAGGTGCCGTTGATCAGCGTACCGGTGCCGTTCAAGTACGGGTTCTCGTTCGACTGGGTAGCGTTTATTCCCGTGGCGGTGATCTTCCTGATTTCGCCTCTGGAAGCGGCCGGTGACCTGACGGCCAACTCGATGATTTCCCAGCAGCCGGTCAAGGGTCCGCTGTACATCAAGCGCATCAAGTCAGGCCTGCTGGCCGATGGCCTTAACTCGGCGATGGCGGCCACCTTCAACAGCTTGCCGATGGTGACCTTCGCCCAGAACAACGGCGTGATCCAACTGACCGGTGTGGCCAGCCGCTACGTGGCGTACTTTATTGCTGGCCTGCTGGTGCTACTGGGGTTGTTCCCGATGGTCGGCGCGGTGCTGCAACTGATGCCCAAGCCGGTCCTGGGCGGCGCGACCCTGATCATGTTCGGCACCGTGGCCGTGGCGGGCATCAAGATTCTCGCCGAAGCCGGCCTGCATCGGCGCAATGTGCTGATCGTGGCGATCTCGCTGGGCATGGGCCTGGGCGTTGCGGCCGTGCCGGAAGTGCTGCGCGAGCTACCCAAGGCGCTGCACAACATCTTCGAGTCGCCGATCACCGTGGGCGCTTTCTGTGCCATCGTGCTGAACATTTTCCTGCCTGAAGAGTTCATAGAGCTGGAAGAAGATGAATTCGATCCGGAGTCCTCGACCCTCAAAGTGATGCAGGACCCGGACGTCACGAAGAAATAGGAGCACCGTTACATGCGCAAGCTCATGGTTGTATCGCTGTTGCTGCTGACCTTGAGCGCCTGCGCGCTGTTCCCCAACCGTGACCCGGTGAACATCACTGTGGTGGGCATCGAGCCGCTGCAAAGCCAGGAGCTGGAAGTGCGCTTCGCCGTGAAACTACGGGTGCAGAACCCCAATGAAACGGCCATCGACTACAACGGCGTGGCCCTGGACCTGGAGGTCAATGGCCGGCCGTTGGCGTCGGGGGTGAGTGATCAGAGCGGCTCCATCCCACGCTTTTCCGAGACGGTGCTAATGGTGCCGGTGAGTGTGTCGGCGTTTTCCTTTCTGCGCCAGACCCTGGGCCTGAGCCAGACCCAGAGCCTGAACAACCTGCCCTATGTGCTGCGCGGCAAATTGGCTGGCGGCGTGTTCGGCACGATGCGCTTTGTGGACCGTGGCACACTGGACCTTCCGAATACCGCGACTTGGTAAACGCCATGCAACCTGTGTTGTCCATGCGGGTACCCAAGGCCGCGCCCAACCTGGGGTCACGGCGGATTTCCGAGCGTACGGGCATGCGGCTGATCAGGACGGAAGACGGCGAGTTTGTCGAGGGCACCCTCCCGCGCGACCTATGGGAAATGACCCGCGCTGAATGGCTGGCAGCCAAATCTTGCGGCCGATGAGCATCTAATATAGGAGCTGGCTTGCCTGCGATCGCGGTCTGTAGTGAGCGGGCTTGTCCCGCGCTGGGCTGCGAAGCGGCCCTAATAAAGACACCGCTTTACTTCAGATCAATACACTTGCCTGATTTGGGGCCGCTTCGCAGCCCAGCGCGGGGCAAGCCCGCTCACTACAGGGAATTTTTTCAGCCTTTGAAACTTGTGTGGATACTTATGGCTATCGCAGGCAAGCCAACTCCCACAATCCTGACTGTGTTTAATCAGTGATAAAACGCACGCCCGGTTTTGCGCGCTCATCCACCACCAATTCGAACACATCCGGCCGGGCGTAATGCCCCACTACGTCATAATCATACCGCGCGCGCACCAGGTCAGCGGTGTCGATCCGTGCAGTCAGCAACCCCGCCTCACCCAGCAAAGGCCCGGCCAGGATGTCGCCCATCGGCCCGACAATCACACTGCCGCCGGCAATCAACGGACGGTCCGACGGCCAATGGGCGACCTCCACCCCCAACGCTTGGGGCGACGCCTGCACCTGGCACGCGCTGACCACAAAGCAGCGCCCTTCATGGGCCACGTGGCGCATGCTCACTTGCCACATTTCGCGCTCGTCCACCGTCGGCGCGCACCACACTTCGACGCCCTTGGCGTACATCGCCGTGCGCAGCAGCGGCATCATGTTTTCCCAGCACACGGCTGCGCCGATGCGTCCTACGGCGGCATCGATCACCGGCAGGGTCGAACCGTCGCCCTTGCCCCAGATCAGCCGCTCGGTGCCGGTCGGCATCAATTTGCGGTGCTTGGCCACCAGACCACCCGCCGGTTCAAAATACAGCACGGTGCAGTATAAAGTGCTGCCACTACGCTCGATGACACCCAGTACCAGGCTCGCACCGGTGCGCGCCGACAGACCCGCCAACGCTTCGGTCTCGGCGCCTGGCACGTCGATGGCGTTGGCAAAATAACGCGCAAAGGCTTCGCGCCCTTCGGGCAAGCGATAGCCAAGTTGCGTGCCGAACCCTTCGCCTTTGGGATAACCGCCCAGCAGCGCTTCAGGCATCACCACCAATTGCGCACCGCTGCGCAGGATTTCGTGTTCATAGGCCAGGATCTGCGCCAGGGTGTCAGCCTTGCCGCCAGGCAAGGAGCCGATTTGCAGGGCCGCTACAGTAGAAACAGGCATCACATTCACTCCGAAGTCAGGGGTTGCCCATTCTCCCGCCAGCCTGGATCATGAATAAAGCCCACTTCAGCACTGAATGATATGAGCCAGATAAATATCGCCCAGGTCGATCTCAACCTGCTTAAAACCTTCGAAGCGCTGCATGACGAGTCCAGCGCCAGCCGCGCGGCGTTGCGCCTGGGTGTCACCCAATCGGCCATCAGCGCCGGGCTGCGGCGCTTGCGCGAGGTGTATGACGATCAATTGTTCGTGCGCACCGGGCGCGGCCTGGCGCCGACCTTGCGGGCCAACCAGCTGAAACCGTTGATCAGCGAAGCGCTGGATCGGTGTCGACAGAGCCTGGCAATGGCCAATCCGCACAACCCGCAGTACCAGGGCCGCTCCGTGGTAGTGGGCTTGTCCGATGATTTCGAGATTGCCTATGGCCGCCGGCTGATGGAAGAGATCGGCCGACGGGCGCCGAAACTGCGCGTGATTTTCCGTCAGACCCACAGCCAGATCGTGGCGGGCGCCCTGCTCGACCGCACGCTCGACCTGGCGATTACCGCCGGCGGTTTCGCCCACAGCCGCTTGAGTCGCCAGGTGCTGGCGGAGGGGGATTATTGCTGCCTGGTGGATTCAAGCCAGCCCGGCATCAGCCTGGAGGAGTTCGTCGCTCGCGAGCATGTGCTGGTGTCGTCCGGCGGGTTTATCGGCATCACCGACGAGGGCTTGGCGGCGCAGGGCTTGACGCGCCAGGTGTGCGCCTCCACCAGCCACTTTGCCGCGCTGCCGTTTTTGCTCAAGGGCAGCCAGGCCGTGGCGACCATTCCGGGGCATGCCGCGCGGGCCATCGCGCAAATGACCGGCCTGCATGTAGTGCCGTGCCCGCTGGCTCTGCCGCGCTATCCGGTGGAGCTGGGTTGGCGCACCCAGGCGCAGCTTGATCCACTATTGCTGAAAGTTCGCGAAGCGGTGGTGGCGAGCTTTACTTAGCCGCCGCCATCAGCTTGTTGACCTCACTGCGCACCATGTTGGCGAACTCCGGCGGCGACATGCCGTCAAGTTCCGCGCGCACCCATTCGGCCCACTTGCCCTTGCGCTTGGCGCGTTCGCCGAACAACCGCGCGGCCTCACCCTTGGCTTTGCCCAGGTTGGTTTGCCACAGGTCGTAGAGACGCGACTTTTCATCTTCCAGCTCGGCGCGTTCGGCGAGGGTTTTGTTGGCAAGATTGAAGCTCATGTTGGATTACCTGCTGCGTAAATAGGTGGCATCTTACACCGTAGGTCGAAATTTCCTGATTCCGATTTTTGCCCACGGCGACCGGCGCGCAAATAAACTGCAACTTTTGCCGACGCGCGGCACTCCATTGTTCACTGCCACATTCACCCGCAAGGAGTCACCCAATGGCCCGCAAAACCGCTGCCCAAGCCGTCGAAGAGCAAATCAAGGATCAAGCGTTCAGTGAACTGACGGCGTTGATCGAAGAATCGGACAAACTGCTTAAAAGCAGCGCCGCGCTGGTGGGTGAAGAAGGCGAAACCCTGCGCGAACAGGTCGCCATCAAACTCAAGCAAGCGCTGGACTCTGTGTCCAGCGTGCGCGAACGCAGCAAGCCGGTGGTGGACGCTACCGAAACCTATATCGGTGGCCACCCGTGGCAGACCGTGGCGATTTCCGCAGGCTTTGGCCTGGTGGTGGGCCTGCTGCTGGGCCGTCGCAACTGAGCAAGACCGGCTGCGCCCAGTGCGCAGCCCTTTTTCAGGCGCTTGCCATCGCTTGCAAGCGCTGCAACTCTTCAGCCTCCAGCACAATCCCCTCTTGCTCTGCCTTCGCCCGCGTGCGATGTCGCCGGTCACCCGGCAAGCGCCGCAACCCCGCTGCATGCATCTGCCGCACCAGTTCCTGGCTGCGCTCGGCGAACACTTGGCCGCCGGTCTTGCTCGGGTCGATCACAATCAGCAACTGACCGGTCCAGGGCGTGCGCGCGCCGGGGTGCTCCGACCAGTCGAATTCGAATGAGAAGTTGCCCCCGGTCAGCGCCGCCGCCAGCAACTCGACCATCATCGACAGCGCCGAGCCCTTGTGCCCGCCAAACGGCAACAGTGCGCCGCCTTCAAGGATGGCCTTGGGGTCCTGGGTCGGCTGGCCCAGCCCATCCACGCCCATGCCCGGCGGCAAGCGCTCGCCCTTGCGCGCGGCGATCTGCACATCACCATGGGCAATCGCGCTGGTGGCCAGGTCAAACACAATCGGCGCGCCATCGGCACGCGGCGCGGCGAAGGCGATGGGGTTGGTGCCGAACAAGGGCCGATCAGCACCGTGAGGTACCACGCAGGTCATGCTGTTGACCACGCTCAGCGCCACCAGGCCTTCTTCGGCGAACGGCTCGACATCGGGCCATAAAGCCGCGAAATGATGGGAGTTATGAATCGCCAGCAAGGCGATCCCGGCGCTGCGGGCTTTTTTCACCAGCAACGCGCGGGCCGCTTCCAGCGCCGGCTGGGCAAAGCCATTGCGCGCATCCACCCGCACGTAGCCTGAGGCCACATCCGTGACCTCAGGCAAAGCCATGCCGTCGACCCAACCACTGGCCAGGGTGGACAGGTAACCGGGCATGCGAAACACGCCATGGCTATGGGCGCCATCTCGCTCGGCGCTGGCGCAGTTGCGCGCCAGGATCGCCGCCACGTGCGCCGACGTGCCATGGCGCTCGAAGATGCGCTGGAGCAATGCCACCAGCGCGGCAAAGTCGATGCGGGTCGTGGAACCTTCAACTACCAAGGACTGCGCAGACATCTGAAGCTCCGATTTTATGATTGGAGGGGCAACAAGACTGGAAACCCAGGCCTTGGATTAAACAACGCACTGCGCGCCTGCTGTCAATCCACGTTTGTGCATGCGTCGCCGAAATGGCGGCAGCTATCTACCGTCCTGCCAGCATCGCCCACGCTTAGCCTCCTCTATCTCCCTGGCTGTAATGGAAACCTCACCATGACACGGCTGACGCCGCCCTATTTTTTTGACGAGTTCCTGCGCCCGGTCAGGCGCAAGCAGCCCACCGAGCGCGAACGTGCGCTGGGTCTGAGCCTGCGCGACCTGGATTGGCTGCATACGCTGTACTACGCCACTGACGAAGCGCGGCAGAGCCCCAGGTTTCGGGAGGCGCCGATGGCGGTGGAAAAGCTGATGATTCACATCACGGGCAAAGCCCCCATTCCCCTGGCCGGGGCCTTCATGATGAGCCCCGGTCCCGAGGACGATAAGGCGGTGCTGTACACGCCTTACGCAGGACTGGAAGTATTCGATAACCGTGAGAAACTGCTCGAAAACCTCACTAAAAACCTTAAAAACAACAACCAATATGTTGAATTAATTAGTTTTCTTTCAATACGTCAACGCGCCGATCTGGCGAATGCCACTGACCTGAAGCTGGTTCCGGAAACCATCAACGGCGCCGTGCTGCAGGACCAGGAAAACACCCTCGCAGCGTGCCAGCAGCAGAATGTGCGGGAGATGCTCGATCAGTTGCGCACCATACCCACCCTGCCGTGGATGCTCGATACCCTGCTGGGCATCATGAGCCGTTCGTATTTTCCAGACCTTGATCATCGTGACAGCCTAGTCAACAGTTTTGCTCCGACGACCCACGGTCGTGCGCCCGTTTGGGTGAGTTCCGTGCCCTTGAACGAAGCCCTGCTGCAGTTCTATCTCTCGCAAGGCTGGCCGGCCGAGCAAACCCGGCGCTTCGTCAACCCGCGTCATGTCACCCAGGGCTTTACCGAGGCACAACGGGTGCAGGACGTAGAGCGCTGGCAAAGCCTGGTGGAACAATGCTCGGCGATCCTCTCCAAGCTCTTGGGCAGCCTGCTGCAAACGTACTGGAACGAAGATTTCGCCGATGGCCAGTCGCGTATCGGCTTTTTCGCCCAAGTGCTCAGCGACAAGTTCCGAACCGACCTGCTGCTCAAGCGTCAGAACGGCATTATTTCTGCCCAGGAAAGCCATGTGCTGCAGGGCGTCTTTTTACCCGATCAAGCCACTCGTAAAGCTGACTTCCCGTCACTGCGCGTCCAGACGGTGCGTATCCATGCGCCCTACCAGCACTACGTGGAATTGGCAGGCACCTTGTTGATCAACGAGACCCACGCCTATCTCTATACCCAGACGCGTGGGCTGCAGGTGCTCAAGGATATGGATGACCTCAACGAAACACTCCTGCAAATGCTCAAGACAGCCGGCCACGAAGATGAATTGCTCAACTTCCTATCCCTGGATGAACGCAACGACTATATAGGAATTAATGACATACAAATCATTGGCTTAGAAATAAAAGGTAATGTGTTTTCAACAATGATCGAGGCGGTATCCGCTAAGCAGCAAAGCAATATGGAATATGCCTTGGGCGTGTTCCGACGCAGTGATGGCAATGTCGACCTGACTGCCCTGCTCGATTGCGCTCTGGACGTGCGGCAAATGACCGATCAACGCCTGCTGGCGCTTGACGCCGGTGGACGCTGGAGCATGCACCCGGTCACCAGCGGCAATGGGCGCCCGTCAACGGTGCAGGCGGAACGCGCCAAGGCGCAGTTGCAAGCCCTGCTGGCGGCCGACGCCCTGGTGCGCGCGCTGTACCGCGACCACCCGACGTTGCGCAAGCTGGCGGCCCATACATTGAATGCCGAGCTGGAAAAACATCAGCGCGCGCTCGAAGCCACTTCGGTGTTTATCAACACCTATGCCAGCCAGGCGCAGCAAGTGGAGGAGCGCACGCCCGAACAGTCGCTGAGCATGGTCGAACATTTTATCGAGCGCCTGGCCGGAACGACGGGGCCGATTGCCGACTCACCGCTCAGTGGTTTCTACACAGCGCGGCTCGCGGGTTATGCCCTGCGCTTCAATAATCTGGACGGCAAAACATTCAACGCCATCGTTGAAAGCGCCATGGGGCCGTTCGTCAACCACGATATCCGCACCCTGCCCCGGCACTTCCTGCAGCAGCACCAGAAGCCCCTCAATGACGCGTTGCTGTTGGGGCTGCGCAGCGAAGCCGAACTGCGCCTGCTGTACAAAACCCTTGCACGCCGTGGCCACGACATCCTCGACACGGTACTGCGCCCCGACAGCCTGACCCGTCTCAGGCGCCACGGCCTGGATGGTTTCCTGCCGGACGCCTATGGCTTGACGGTCCTGGTGGGCGAAGACGAACAACCACAGGCCCTGGCCAATGGCTTCGTGCTGACCGAGCGCGGTGGCACCGACCCCGTGCATTCCGGCCAGGCCGTTCTATGGACGCCGCGCCGGGGTCATGAAGTCTTCGCCTCGATCCAGGCGGCCCGCCACGTCCTGGAGCAGCGCCTGGCGCAAGCGGATGAGCGTTTTGCACTTCTGGAAAACCTCGCCGTCACGCGTCGCACGCCCCATCAACGCTATCGCCTTGGGCCTTTGCAGCGTATCGATGACCACCTGTTGGACAATCGCCAGGAGAGCTGGCGCGACTTTGTGCTCGACGGCGTTGACTACCTGCTGTCGATCCCGCTCGGCGCGCGTCGCCTGCAAGACTGCCTGGACAGCCTTTTGCAACGCCCGCCGCCGAACAACCTGAGTAATGCGCTGGCCGTGGCGCACGCGATGACTCATCAGCAAGCGTTGCCCGTGTGGCTCGGCATGGCCGCGCCCCGGGAGCAAATCCTGCATGCTGAGCTGCTGGAGCAATACCGGGTCAACACCTTGGACGAGCGCGACTACCTGCATAGCCTGGAGGGGCTGCGCGAGTATGTCGCCCGGGCCCTTGCAGCACTGCTGGACAAACGATTCGCAGGCCAGTCAATTGACCCGGACAACGTCCTCATTGCTGGTCGCGCGCGCCTCGACGGTCATGCCTTGAGCCTGGTCGACTTCGCCATGGATCACTTGCCCGAGCTGAGCGGCGACAACTTACGCCCCTATTCGCGCACGGCCACGTCACTGCCGACGGCGCTGGACGGCGCGGCCGTGGTGCAACTGGTGCGCCAACTGGATCTGGCCACGCACTTGGGCGCGCTGCTGAATACACACCTGAGCGGGCAAAGCGATGAGGCGCGCCAGCGTCAAGCACTGTTCTGTCGACAGCTGCCCTGGCAACTGCTGCGCCATGCCCATGAGGAAAAGCTCGAAGAACGCCTCAGCGCCACGGCCTGGAGTTTTGTGCAGCAGGTATTTGACATGCCGGATGCGCTTGCGCGCGAAGCCGTCAGCGGCACCACGGCGATGATTCGCCCGCTGGAGTTGATCGCCACCGCCGGCGCGGTGGTGGTCAAACCCTTGGGGCTGTACCTGATCGGGCCGCAATCGGGAGCAACCGGGCCGCTGGTGTTGTACGCGCCCTACAGCCCTCTGCCGGTACTCAGCGAATACGCCCGCGAACAGGACCTGCTCGACGAACTGGAGCGTCCCGGACCTTTGCAGGACTGGGTCATCCGCCGGCTGGACGTGGCCCATCAGTCCACTTATCGACATCTGTTACAGCCACGCACGCCGATGAGTGGTGTGGATCTGCAGTTAGCCTCGACGCCGATAAGGGGCAACCACTTGACGCTGCTGTTCGATGACAACACACGCTTGCTGGTCAAGATGCTGGCCTGCCAGTTCGACCCGGACGGCAAGGGCGAATGGGATACGGTCACTGATCTGCTGCGCAAGGCGATTCCCACCGCCCTGCAATTTATTGCCGGCAAGCTCAGCTACCCGTTGGTGGTCTGGCGCAGTTTCAAGTTGTTTATGACCTCGGCCGAAGATCTGCAGCAACACCGTTGGGGTTCGGCGTTGAAAAGCTTCATCCGTGGTGCGGCCACCCTGGCCTCGCTGCGCAAAGAGCTGGATGCCCTGCTGCCAGCCGACGGCGAGCCGGCCCCCGCGCCCTCGTGGTCGGGCGACGTGAAGCCCACCGCCACGACGCTCGCCACCCTGGATGTGACAGAGCCGCTGCGCACGCGCATGCAACACTTCGAACAGCACGACATCGCCCTCGCCGATCTGACGCAAAGCCCGCTGAGTCATGTGTTCCAGCAACCCAATACCTTGCGTCATTTCGTGCCGGTGGCGGGCAAGGTGTATCCGGTGCGCAACACCGGTGATGGCTGGTGCGTGAGTCTTGATGAAGTCATCGGGCCCTTCGTGCAGCGCGACGCCGAGGGCCGTTGGGTGCTGGACCTGAGCCGACACGACCCCAGGTTCGGTAAAACCTTGTCTCGCTATGCCGGACGCAGGCACACACGCACGGCCGAACGGGAATCGATCAATATCGAGGCGGTCGGCATGGAGCAGATTGCCGCGCTGTCGAACTGGAAAGCCCAATGCATCAACGAGGCGCTCAACGTCGCGACGTATTACACCGTGAACTGCAAACGCAACGTCGTGCATTTCGCGGGTGAGCGTGACCCTGCAAGCCGTCTTGGGCGTTTTTTTAACGAACTTTTCGGTGTAATCACCCTCACGCCCGAGCAGTTAAGGCGGGTCGAGCAGCGCGTCGATGAGGTGCTCAATGAATTGGTCAACCCGAGTCTGTGCAAGCCTGACTCAGGGCGTTTTGTCATCGGTAATTCGCGCTGGCGCCCCAGTGACAGCTTCGCGTTTGTTTTGCTGGACGACATTGAACAGAAGATCTACTTGCTGGAGCGTTTTTTCGACCCCCAGTTGGAGATGTATGAAGGCCATCTGACCATTCCGTTCAGCATCGCTGCTCATGCAAGGGCAACGGTGTTGATCCACGAACTGACGCATTTAATGAGCCGTACCGAGGATGTGGCGTATCTGGACACTGTGCGACCGTTTCAAGATCTCATTGATGTCAGCACCGACGCGGGAAAAAAAATGCACACTAAACTGTCACACCTGCGCGATACCGCATTGTCCGTCTTGACGCCAGCGAGCCTGTTGTTCCTGACCTTTAACGAGTTTAAAAGGCGCTGGGAAGAGGCCGGGCATGATCGGTCCACGGCCTCGATCAGAGACAAGATTTTCAAAATGACGGGGGCCAAGACCTTGGACGATGCCCGGCAAATTTTCATGAGTAACGTGGACAAGCGCATCGATACGATTCTGGCGAACGCCGACTCGGTAACGTATCTGATTATGCAACTGGGGCGAGATTTGGATCAGGGAGCCTGAACAGGCTCCCCGGTAGTGCGAATCAGTCTTTCTGATCACGCAGGATGTTGCCCGACGCGCCATCGATTCGCGCTTCATACACCGTGCCATCGGATTTACGGCCTTTGACTTCCCAATAGCCATTGTCATCCGCTTCGGCCGCGTAGACCTCGATGTAACCGGCCTTGGTCTTGGCCACCTCAATGGCCTTCTCGATGGTGATCCAGCCCGCGCCCGGCTTGTCGGCCATCGCTGCGCCTGCGCTGAGCAAGGCGCTGGTTGCACACAAAGCGACTAGGGTTTTCTTCAGCATGTTCTTACTCCATTGTGAGAATGTCCTGAGCTTTTTAGGTGCGTTCAAACGAGAATAAGTTCCAATTGATGTGCAATCGCCATGATGGCTGTTCTCGCGGTCTACCCTGGAGGTTAGAATGTGGGAAATCAGGATGAGTTAATGAGCGAAAAGTCCCTTTCAGAAGTCGAATATGACGCGATCACCGACGCCGCCGCGCATTGGTGCATGCGCCTGCACGCGGGTGATTGCACGACGGATGAACGTCAGGCTTTTGCGCAATGGCACGATGCCGACCCGCTGCATGCCTTCGAATACGCGGCCATGCTGGAAATCTGGGACGTCGCCGACCACCTCCCACGCACCGAAACCGCACCGGCGCTGGTGGCGCCGTTCAAGCCCCGCAGCCGCTTGCGCACCTATGCGGCGGCGGCGATTTGCCTGGCCGCCCTGCCCCTCGCGGCCTTTACCGGTTGGGAAGCGGGTTGGTTGCCCAGTTCCTACGAGCGCTTCGACGCCGTCGATGGCCTGCGCCAGGTCACCCTGGGCGATGGCAGCCAGGTTGAACTCAACCTCGGCACCGAGTTGGTCTACAGCCATTACAAGGACCAGCGGCGGGTCACGCTGAAAAAGGGCGAAGCGTTCTTCAACGTCAGGCATGACAGCGCCCATCCGTTTATCGTGCGCGCCGGCAATGGCCAGGTGCGTGTCACGGGCACTCAGTTCAACGTCTGGAAGTACGAGGACCAGGTGCGGGTGATGCTGCTCGAAGGTTCGGTGCAGATTGCCAGCGACCAGGTCCACGGCAGCGTGCCCCTGACGCCCGGCATGCAAGCCAGCTATCAGCGGGGCGATGCCACGCCGAGCGTGCGCGCGATCAACCCCAACGACACGGCGCTGGCCTGGCGCCAGGGCAAGCTGATCCTCGACAACCTGGCCCTGGCCGACGCGCTGCCCTTGATCAACCGCTACCTGAGCAAACCGGTGATGCTGGCCGACGCCGGCACCGGGGCGATTCGCATCGGTGGCATCTACAACATCAATGAGGTCAACAACCTCATCCCTTCCCTGCCCAAGGTTTTGCCGGTCTACCTGACCCAGAACCAGGACGGCAACCCCGTACTCAACTCGATTCCGCGTAAAGCGCCCAAGGGCTGAGCTTTTGCCTGCCTGCACAGGCTTCGTCACGCCCCAACTGTCCATTTCTTTAACACTTCGATGCCCTGGATCGCCCGAGCGGCGCGGGTTCGGTGTTTTTTCTCGGGGAGTGTTACAGCGCTGATACAGCGGGTGAAGCGTTTGCGCAGTGGCTGGGGCGTTGCGTGCGGGCAGCCCGGTGTTTCATGGGCGAAACAGCACTGCCATCATTTTGCCCACGAATACTCGCAAGCCATTGAATATAGAGACTAAGTAAAAAGCGGCACGTCTTCTGCTCTCTTCCTGACAGCGCTGTTTAGGGTCAGCGCGAAGCATAAGGAAATATTGCCGTGGCCATTCACACTCAAGGTTCATTGAGCCTTCTTCTGATCAGCTGTGTACTGAGTACCGGCGCGAGCCTTCCAGTGCTCGCCGAAGGTAACGGTGTGATCGTGATCGAGCGTGCCGTACGCGGCCATATGTGGGGCCGCACCGCCGGTTCCGATCCCAGCCCTGCCACCGCCAACGCCAACCCGTCCGCGCAAATCTCTCGTGGGATGAACACTGAACTGAACGACACCGATATCGCGGGGATCGCCAGCGGCTCCAGCATCACGCGTACCGTTCTGCCGGGAGGCTACTTGCCCGGCTTCGACAACAACGGTAGCGGCGTAGGCCTGGGCACGGGCAGCGCCGCCGGCCACGGCGGTGGCAACAGCCTCTCTGGCACGATCAATGGTGCGGTCGCGCGCGGCCTGGAACCGCTGAACGCCATCGGCAGCCTGGCAGGGGGGCGTTGAGATGAACCGTTCCTGGATGCTGCTCGCGCTGTTAGGTTGTGGCGCGGCCATGGCCGACAGCAATAACAACGCCACCATCGATAACTCCGGCAGACAGCACAGCGGCGTACTCACGCTCAACCAGGCTGCCGGTGATCAACAGCAACTGAGCAACAACGTCGTTATCTCCATTGGGCACAACGCCCAGGCCAATCTCTTCGTGTCGCAGAAAATCAGCGGTGCTGCCGCTGACCGCGCCCTGAACGCCAAAGCCACTATCCAGGGCAACTCATTCAGCAATGGTAACGGTGTGCTGAGTATCAATCAGTCCGCCGGGGCCGGGAACCAATCGATCAATGCCGTGCGAATCAGCGTCAACACTGGACCGCAAAGCATCGATGACAGTGTCATGTCGCAACAAAACGTTGCGCTTGCAACAGACTCAGGGTTGACCCCTACCACTGGCAGCCGCCAGGTCGTTACCAGCGACCAGGCCTTCACCGGCAGTCGTGGAGTGGTTCAGGTCAACCAGAGCGCCGGGGTGGGGAACCGAGTGGCTAACACCCTGAACCTGAGGTTCAACTGATGGAGTTGAGCCTGATAGCTGGACCGTACCAACACTTAACCTACTCATAGAAGCAAGGAGAAACACCATGAAACCTACCACGGCTCTCAAACCACTGGCATTCGCTCTCGCTGCGCTCATGGCTGTTGCGGCTCAAGCAGGTGACTACAACCCCTATAAACCCCAGCCCACATCGTCTGCCGCCACCGTCAACGACGGTCAGAGCAACCATGGCAACGTCGTGCTCAACGACAAGACTGAAAACGACGCTTCGGTCAACGAATCGTTCCGCAACTACTCAGGCATTGGCGGCAGCAACACGGCGGCCGGCGACAACAACCAGGGCAAGAACGATGTAGCCATCACCGCAGGCGATGCAGACTTCGTGTTTGCCACAGTCAATTCGGCCCAGGCCAACTCCGGCAACTTGGTCGTCAACAACGCGACTCAAAACGACGCGTCGGTCAACGACAGCTTCAACAACGGTTCCGGCATCGGGCAATCGAACGTGGCTGCCGGTACCTCCAACCAAGGCAGCAACAGCGTTGCGATCAATTCCGGCGACGGCAAAGGTGGGGCTTCCACCATCAATGCCGCGCAGGAAGTTACCGGCAACCTGACCCTCAACCTCAGCAGCACCGGTCATGGCTGGAAAACCACGCCCGTGCGCAACGATGCCAGCGTGAACAACTCGTTCAACAGCTCTTCTGGCATCACGGCGTCCAACGTTGCAGCGGGCAGCAACAACCAAGGTCAGAACAACGTGGCAATCACGCGCTTCTGATCCTGACAGGGCCTTGGCGACAAGGCCCTTCTCATTCCAGTGCCCGCCAGGTCATACGATCATGCGCCTCGTTGCCTCTCTCCTTCTGCTCGCACTCACCGGCCCCACATGGGCAGGGCAAATGGCTTTGGTCATGCCCAATGGCGGGTTGATCTACAAGAAGGTGGAAAGCATCCGCGAGCGCAAGTTCTCGAACCTGGTGGAACAGAAAACCGATTTCAGCTGTGGCGCCGCCGCGCTGGCAACCATCCTGCGTCAAGCCTATTGGATGGATGTGGATGAAGCCCACGTGATCAAGGGCATGCTGACCAGCGCGGACCAGGAGCTGGTGCGCACCCAGGGCTTCTCGATGCTCGATATGAAGCGATACCTGGAAAGTATCGGCATGCGCGCCCGGGGTTACCGGATAACGCCCGAGGTGCTGGTCACGGTGAAAGTGCCCGTTGTGGTGCTGCTGGAGATTCGCGGCTACAAGCATTTCGTGGTGCTGCAGCGCAGCGACAAGGACTGGGTGTATATCGGCGACCCCGTGCTGGGTCATAAGCGCTACTCACAGGCCGACTTCGTAAAGGGCTGGAACGGCATCGTATTCGCCGTGTTGGGCGAAGGCTACGACAAGAGCAACGCCCTGCTCTCTCCGCCCGCGCCACTGACCGCCAAAAACCAATTGAACGAGTTCACCCCGGTACGCGACAGCGAACTGATGGACTTCGGTTTCATTCAGAGCGACTTCTTCTAGCAAGAGGCGCAATAGGAGCAGGACGCTCCGGGAGCATACGATGAACACTTACCGTTGGCTGACGGTCATGTGCCTGGCAGCCTCGATACCCGCCCATGCGTCATCGGCCTTCAAGCCCGTGGAACTCAAGGACGCGGAAATGGCCGACCTGCGCGGGCGGTTTGTGATGCCGGGGCGCATCGTCAGTTTCGGTATTGTGATGAGCAGCACCTGGACCAACGCACAAGGTGACAGCATCACCGGCAAGGCCAGCATGCAGATCGATTCCTCGACCATCACTCCGCAGTTCTACGTGACCACCACCAGCGCCACCGGCAATGGCGCCACCCCCACGCCCGGCTCCGGCACGGTTGTCGGCGGCGCCGGCCTGGGCAGCGGCCAGGGCGTGACCCAGAGCGTACGCGCTGCGGGTGACGGCAATACAGCCAACAACGGCGTGGACATCAACGTCACCCGAAATGGGCTGGCGCCGGCCAATATCGTGCAGTCAGGCAAGGCGCTGGTGGCCGGCGAGACCATCACCGGTGAAAGCGGCGCGGGCCAGGTGAGTATTTCAGCCAGGAACGGCGGCCTGCAAATGGGCATTCAAGCCAACCACAATCAGGGCAATGTGGTGCAGCAGATTGGCGGCGGCAACGTGCTGCAAGGCACCGTCATTCAGGGCAACAGCAACCTGGTCAGCAACCTGACCCAGCTCAATGTGGTGCTGGGCAACAACACGTTGAACACCCTCAACCAGAACCTCAACCTGGATCAACTCAAGGGTCTACGCAGCATCGGTTATTGAACTACGCTGAGCCACGACACTTACGCATTAAAAATGGGACGGCTGACTTCATGCATCGATCGCTATCGCTACGTGCCGTGATTTGTTTGAGTACGCTATTGCCCGCATCCACGCTTTATGCGGCACCGGACGCCGATATTGAAACATTGAAAAAAGAACTGCTGGAGCTCAAGCAACGCTATGAAGTGCAGCAAAAAGCCCTGGCCGTACTGGAACAACGGGTACGCCAGGTAGAAGACCAACCGGCTGCGCAGGCACCCAAGCGCCTGGCCAAGTCCCCTGCCGACTTCAATAAGGGCGCAACCACCGTGGCCGGCACGCCTGGCGTGGGCGCGGCGGCGGCATCCGGCGGTGCCGGGGGCGGCAGTTCCTACGGGCAAAACCTCAAGGACGACTCCGCCCCGGCGCAAAGCGTGAGCAACCTGTACAACGAAGCCAGCGGTTTCTTCGGTGACGGCAAGTTCAGCTTCGAAACCGGCATTACCTACGCCCGTTACGATGCACGCCAACTGACCCTCAACGGTTTCCTGGCCCTGGACTCGATCTTCCTGGGCAACATCAACCTGGATCGGATCAAGGCCGATAACTGGACGCTGGACCTGACAGGACGCTACAACGTCGACAATCGCTGGCAGTTCGACGTAAACGTGCCCGTGGTCTACCGCGAGTCCACCTATCAGTCGGGTGGCGCCAACAACAGCGGCACCATGACCTCTGAAGCCTCGGTCACCCGCGACCCCACCATCGGCGATGTCAATTTCGGCTTGGCCTACAAATTCCTCGATGAAACCGACAGCCTGCCGGATGCGGTGGTGTCGGTGCGCGTCAAGGCGCCCACCGGCAAGGAGCCCTATGGCATCAAGCTGATCGAGGCGCCAAACAACGACAACCTGTTCGTCCCCGAAAGCCTGCCCACAGGCAACGGCGTCTGGTCGGTGACGCCGGGGATTTCCCTGGTCAAGACGTTCGACCCGGCCGTGCTGTTTGGCTCGCTGTCGTATACCCATAACTTCGAGGATTCGTTCGATGACATCAGCTCCAACGCCAACCAGAAAGTCGGCGGCAAGGTGAGCCTCGGCGACAGTTTCCAGTTCGGCGTCGGCGTCGCCTTCGCCCTGAACGAGAAGATGAGCATGTCGTTCTCGGTGTCCGACCTGATACAGCGCAAGAGCAAGCTCAAGCCGAACGGCGGCGACTGGCAGTCGGTGGTGTCCAGCGATGCCAACGCGGGTTATTTCAACGTGGGGATGACGATTGCGGCGTCGGATAACCTGACGATCGTGCCGAACCTGGCGATCGGCATGACGGACGATGCGCCGGACTTTACGTTCAGCTTGAAATTTCCGTATTACTTCTAGAAGAGCCGCTCAAATAACCTGTGGCGAGCGGGCTTGCCCCGCGTTGGGTGGCGAAGCCGCCCCAATAAAGACACCGCAGTGTTCCAGATCGTCCACACGCGGAAAGGAAAAGCCCCACAACGATAAGGGTCGTTGTAGGGCTTTTCGGTTTACCCGCCCTAGCGGATCTGGTGTTTGTGCAGCAACCGGTAGAACGTGGGCCGGGAAATCCCCAGCACGCGGGCCGCGACGCTGAGGTTGTCGCTGTGCCGGGTGAGCACATCGCACAGCGCCTGGCGTTCGGCGCGGTGCTTGTAGTCTTCCAGTGTCGCCATCGGCACCGACAGTGCCGGTTGGCCGTGCAATCCCAGGTCGGCCGCCTCGATCTGCCGCCCTTCGGCAAGTACCAGGCCACGGCGCACGCGGTTGGCCAGCTCGCGCACGTTCCCCGGCCAGGGGTGCTGGCCCATCGCGACCAGGGCATCGTCACTGAAGCTGCGCGGGCGGCGGCCGGTTTCCTGGCTGTAGAAGCGCGAAAAGTGGTTGGCCAACATCGCGACGTCGCCATGGCGTTCGCGCAGAGGGGCGGTGACCACTTGCAGCACGTTGAGGCGGTAGTACAGGTCTTCGCGAAAGGTGCCCTTCTCCACTGCGGCTTCCAGATCGACGTGAGTGGCGGCCAATACCCGCACATCCACCGCAATCGGCTGGCTGCCACCCACTCGCTCGATGTGTTTTTCCTGTAAAAAGCGCAACAGGTTGGCCTGCAGCTCCATCGGCAGGTCGCCGATTTCATCGAGAAACAAGGTGCCGCCGTTGGCCGCTTCGATGCGTCCGATCTTGCGCTGGTGGGCGCCGGTAAACGCGCCCTTTTCATGGCCGAACAATTCGGATTGGATCAAATGTTCCGGGATTGCACCGCAATTGATCGCCACAAACGGTTTGCCCTGGCGCTGGGATTGGCGGTGCAGCGTCTTAGCCACCAGCTCCTTGCCGGTCCCGCTGTCGCCACGGATCAACACCGGGGATTCGGTGGGCGCCAATTTGGACAGCAGTTTGCGCAGCTCGCGAATCGGGCGGCTGTCGCCCAGCAGTTCATGCTCAGGCTCATCCACCAGTGTATGGCCCTTGCCCCGCAGGCGCGCCATGCCGAAGGCACGGCCCAACGTGACCTGCACGCGGGCAACGTCAAAGGGCAAGGTATGGAAGTCGAAAAACCATTCGCACACAAAATCGCCGACGTTTTGCAGGCGCAGCACGTCCTGGCTGAGCACGGCGATCCATTCGGTGGTGCCGCTGCGCCCGATCAGTTCCTTGACCGCCTCCGGGCGCTCAAGGTGATAAGGCTGCAGGCGCAACAGGCCGACATCACAGGACCGGTCACCGACCGCTGCCAATGTGCAGCTGTCGACTTCCCACCCCGCCGCGCGCAAACCGGGCAGCAGCGCGTGGCAGTCATCACAGGGATCGACCACTAGCAAACGGCGTTGAACGGGGGGTCCACCCATGACTTTTCCCTGGCGTCAAAATTGTTAAATGTATTTATAAACAACGGCTTGTGACGTCTGTGGCTAACCCTAGCAAGATCTTGACGCGAGCCTTGTACCGATTCGCTATAAGTCGGGGCAAAAAGCCACTTCCGTGCGCTTTGATCAAAAAAGTTAGCGCGTAGCCGAACTTTCATTCAGCTTTCAAAACAGTCGCTTACATGACGTCAATCAGTAAAAGTTGAAAATAGTTGTTCTAGCATGTGACCCGCACCCCGCCATCGCGCATCAGTACAAGTAACCCGCCGCACGGTCAGCCCAACCGCCGGCACTCACTTGAATGGGCAATGAGAGAGAACCCACATGAACGCCCCGCTCCGCATCAACGAAGCTCTTTTGATCGCAGACCGTGCTTTCCAACCCTTTCAGTGCGTGGCCTGGCACGATGGCAACGGCGCCCTGAGCCTGAGCGTCATCGATCGCACCAATACGCGTATCGGCAGCAAACAATTGTCGTCGAGTGCCTACACCGACCCGGCGCAGTTGGAACACTTGCTGTTGCAAGCCCGTGCCGAGCTCGATAAAGATGGCTACCAGTTGCAGTCCTGGGCAATGCCGAAGTAATGAGCAGCGCAACTTGCGCTCATGGTTTAAATGAGCGCAAGTTCAGTGTTAGAACACACGGCGCTTATTGGGCCGCCAGAATAAACCGCTCGAAGGCTTCCGCCGCGCCGTCCTCGATATTACTACCGGTGACCACGTTGGCTTGGCGCTTGACGGTTTCTTCGGCCTGCCCCATGGCAATTGACAACCCGGCCACATGAAACATCGCCGGGTCATTGCCGCCATCGCCGATCGCCGCGGTCTGCTCGATGGGAACCCCCAAATGCGCCGCCAGGGTCTTCAAAGCCTCGCCCTTGTTGGCCAGCATCGCGGTCACGTCCAGGTACACCGGTTGCGAACGTGAAACCTGGGCCAGCCCCTGCACCTTGGGGTGCAACTGCGCTTCCAGTTCAACCAGCAACTGCGTGTTGTTGCTGGCGGCGACTATCTTGTCGACCCGGTCCAGGTACGGCTCAAAACTCTCCACCACCACCGGCCCGTAGCCCAGGCCGTGGGCTTCGCGCGGCTCCATCGGCCCTGGCAGGTCGCGGCGCAGCCAGTCGCCATCGGCAAACACCCATACTTCCACCTCCGGCTGCGCCGAGAACAGCGCCAGGGTCACCAGCGCCGCTTCCGCCGGCAGGTGATGGGCAACCAGGATGCTGCCATCCGGATTGATCAACGTACCGCCATTAAAGCCCGCCACCGGCACGTCGATGCCGAAGGTTTCTACCAGGTGCAGCATGGCCTTGGGCGGTCGCCCGCTGGCCAGGCTGAAAAACACCCCAGCCTCACGCAATGCACGCACCGCATCGGCGGTGCGCTGGCTGAGGCTGTGATCCGGATGCAGCAAGGTGCCGTCCACATCGCTGAGGATAAAACGGATGGGATGAATCGCTGCGTCACTCATCCGAGTCTGTGCCAGGTACGGCCGTCGCGGGCCAGCAATGCATCGGACGCGGCCGGGCCATCTTCACCCGCCTTGTAGGCCTGGATTCCGTCGTCTTCCTTCCACGCATCAAGGAACGGCTGCACCGCTCGCCAGCCGTTCTCGATGTTGTCGGCACGCTGGAACAGGGTCTGATCGCCGGTCATGCAATCGTAGATCAGGGTTTCATACCCGGTCGACGGCTGCATTTCGAAGAAGTCCTTGTAGGCGAAACCCAATTGGATATTGGCCATGTCCAGGGTCGGTCCGGGCTTTTTCGCCAGCAGGTCGAACCACATGCCTTCATTGGGCTGGATCTGGATCTTCAGGTAGGTAGGCTTGAGTTCATCCACCTCGGTATCGCGAAACTGCGCATAGGGCGCTGGCTTGAAGCAGATCACGATTTCGGTGTCGCGCACGCTCATACGCTTGCCGGTGCGCAGGTAGAACGGCACGCCGACCCAGCGCCAGTTGTCGATCATCACCTTAAGGGCGACGAAGGTCTCGGTGCTACTGTCAGGCGCGACGTTGGCTTCTTCGCGATAGCCGGGCAGTGGTTTGCCGGCGATTTCACCGGCGGTGTATTGCCCGCGTACTGAGTTGGCCCGCGCATCTTCCAGGGACCAGGGGCGTACCGCGCCGATCACCTTGGCTTTTTCGCCGCGCACGGCGTCGGCGCCAAAGGCCGCGGGCGGTTCCATGGCGACCATGGCCAGCAATTGGAACAGGTGGTTGGGGACCATGTCGCGCAGGGTGCCGGTCTTCTCGAAGAAATTGCCCCGAGTCTCCACGCCGACGGTTTCAGCGGCGGTGATTTGCACGTGGTCAATGTAATGGTTGTTCCAGAACGCTTCGAACAGCACGTTGGAGAAACGGCTGATCAGGATGTTCTGCACCGTTTCCTTGCCCAGGTAATGGTCGATGCGATAGATCTGCTTTTCGCTCATGACTTTAAGCAGGCAGGCGTTCAGCGCCTCGGCGGTGGCCAGGTCGGAGCCGAAGGGCTTTTCGATGACCACGCGACGGAAACTGTCGTCGGTCTCGGTCAGCAAACCGGCACTGCCCAGGCGCTGCACCACGTCGCTGAAGAAGCGCGGCGCGGTAGCCAGGTAGAACACCGCGTTGCCGGTGCCGCTCTCGGCGATTTTCCTGCCGATATCGGCGTAGGTGCTGTCGTCGAGAAAATCGCCCTCGACGTAGCTGATGCCCTTGGCCAACTGCGCCCACAACGCCGGATCGAGTGCGTTATCGGCGTTGCCTTTGACCTTGCTCGCGGCCTCGGTACGAATGAAATCTTCGAGTTTCTTGGCGAAGTCGGCATCACTGATGGCGTTGTGATCCACGCCGACAATGCGCAAACCATCGCCCAGCAGCCCGTCGCGGCTCAGGTTGTACAGCGCCGGCATCAGCAGGCGCTTGACCAGGTCGCCGTGGGCGCCGAACAGGAACAAAGTGGTGGGTGGTGCGGGTTCGGCCTTGAGTTTCTTGCCGTTGGCGGTCATTTTTTGGAAGTCTCCACGTGGCCACCAAAGCCGAAGCGCATGGCGGAGAGCATCTTGTCACCGTAGGTGCTCTGCTGGCGCGAGCGGAAGCGCGCAAACAGCGAGGTGGACAATACTGGCACCGGCACGGCTTGCTCCATGGCGGCTTCGATGGTCCAGCGGCCTTCGCCACTGTCGGCCACGGAACCGGAGTAACCGTCGAGTTTAGGGTCGGTGGCCAGAGCGTCGGCGGTGAGGTCCAGCAGCCAGGACGAAACCACGCTGCCACGGCGCCAGACTTCGGCGATGTCGGCAACGTTCAGGTCGAAACGCTGGTCCTCGGGCAGGTTTTCCGAATTCTTGGTCTTGAGGATGTCAAAACCTTCGGCAAATGCCTGCATCATTCCGTACTCGATGCCGTTGTGGATCATCTTGACGAAATGCCCGGAACCCGCAGGGCCGGCGTGGATGTAACCCTGTTCGGCACGCGGGTCGGCGCTGGCGGAACGGTCCCTGGTGCGCGGGATGTTACCCAGCCCTGGGGCCAGGCTTTTGAAGATAGGATCGAGCCGCTGCACGGTCTGGGCGTCGCCGCCGATCATCATGCAGTAGCCACGTTCCAGGCCCCAGACGCCGCCGGACGTACCGACGTCGACATAATGCAGGCCTTTTTCAGCCAGGGCCTTGGCCCGGCGAACGTCATCCTTATAGTTGGTGTTGCCGCCGTCGATGATTGCATCACCGTCTTCCAGCAGCGCGCTCAATTCATTGATGGTGTCTTCGGTCGGCGCGCCTGCGGGCAACATGACCCAGACGGTGCGCGGTTTTTGCAGCCCGGCCACCAGGCTCTTGAGGTCGGCAACGCCGGTGGCGCCTTCTTCGCTCAGGCCTTTGACGAAAGCTTCGTTACGGTCGTAAACAACGGTGGTATGCCCATTGAGCATCAGGCGCCGTGCAATATTCCCGCCCATGCGGCCTAGTCCGATAATCCCCAGTTGCATGTGCTGATGCTCCTAACTTCTAAAAAATGTGTGACATAGTTTATAGCGCAATGAGGCTAATGAGGGTTAGTCCAGAGCGGATCCATCTAGTTTCATGATAAAAAGATGCCATCATTTCAGCATCATCGATCAAAAAGTCACACGACCATCAAAAATAAAAAAGTTCCATTGCTCGCAAAAAGAATTCAGAATTGCCCTGACTGATGCCGAGAACCTCGACTCAAGCGTTCTGGCACACCGCGACACACCGGCTATTTGCGAGGTAAGCAATGAGCACTGCACACCAGATGTCCCGTCCTCCCCAGACGCTCTATGTCTCTATCCGACGCGATGAGCTGCGCCAGTTGAAAGACGAGCGCGAACAGCTGCAGCAGGAAGTCCTGCGCCTGCGCGCTCATATCATCCAGGCCCAGCTGGACCACTCCAACGGTGTGCAACCCGCGCTCTGCTGAGCCTCGTCATCGCTTTGTAAGATAAACCCTACAAAAATCTCACAAAGTTTTCACATGCTCCTGCCGATACTCCCGCCCCCAAGGGCCACCCCATGCATGGGTGGCCTCTGTTGCGCGCAGCCCTGCGCGTCAACTGAAAAATTACCGGGGTGGAGCGCTGGATGGCGATGTTCGAACGCAGCACGAAGTCTGCGAAAAGCTTTGACTGGGCCGGTCTCGGCTGGCTATTTCTGTTTTTCTGGTACTTCTCGGGTATTACCCAACTGCTGATCCAACTCAGCGGCACATCCGGCTTCAGCGGTTTTCGCCAAGCGTTCTTCATGAGTGCGATCTGGCTGGCGCCGCTGCTGGTGTTTCCCCGCCGTACGCGCTTGCTCGCCGCCTTGATCGGTGTGGTCTTGTGGGCCTGTTCCATGGCCAGCCTTGGTTATTTCTTTATCTACCAGCAGGAATTCTCGCAGAGCGTCATCTTCATCATGTTCGAGTCGAACATCTCTGAAGCCGGCGAATACGCCACCCAGTATTTCGCCTGGTGGATCGTGCTGGCGTTCATAGCCCATACCGCCGTGGCTATTTTCCTCTGGACCCGCGTGCGCCCGGTGTATCTGCCGCGTGGCCAGGCCATGCTGGCGGCGACAGCGATCCTGGTAGGCGTCATCGGCTATCCGCTGGTCAAGCAGATCGCCCGCAGCGACACCCTGGCTGATGCCGTCGACCGCTTTGAATCGCGCATCGAGCCCGCCGTGCCGTGGCAGATGATCGTCGCTTACCGGCGCTACACCGAACAGCTGGACAACATGCAAGGCATGCTCGACAGCGCCAGCCAGATCCCGCCCCTGACCAACCTCAAGGACAGCATGGCCGGCCAGCCGTCGACCCTGGTGCTGGTGATCGGCGAGTCCACCAACCGCCAGCGCATGAGCCTCTACGGCTACCCGCGCAACACCACGCCGGAACTGGACAAGCTGCGCGATCAACTGGCGGTATTCGACAATGTCATCACCCCGCGCCCCTACACCATCGAAGCGCTGCAACAGGTGCTGACCTTCGCCGACGAAGAAAACCCCGACCTGTACCTCAAGACGCCATCGATCGTCAGCGTGATGAAACAGGCCGGCTACAAGACCTACTGGATCACCAACCAACAGACGATGACCAAGCGCAACACCATGCTCACCACGTTTTCCGAACAGGCCGACGAGCAGGTGTACCTGAACAACAACCGCAACCAGAACGCCCGTCAATACGACGGCGACGTGCTGGCGCCATTTTCCAAGGCCCTGGCCGACCCGGCCGAGCGCAAGTTCATCGTGGTGCATTTGCTGGGCACCCACATGAGCTACCAGTATCGCTATCCGCCGACGTTCGACAAATTCACCGACCGCCAGGGCGTGCCGGCGGGCGTGAGCGACGATCAACTGCCCACCTATAACAGCTACGACAATGCCGTGCTGTACAACGATTTCGTGGTGTCGAGCCTGATCAAGGACTACGCCAAGACCGACCCGAACGGCTTCCTGCTGTACTTGTCGGACCATGGCGAAGACGTCTTCGACTCAACCGGCCACGACACCCTGGGGCGCAACGAAAGCAAGCCGACCGCACCGATGTACACCATTCCGTTCATGGCCTATGCCTCGCCGAAATGGCGTGAAAACCACGATTGGAGCTTTGCCGGCGACGTGCAGCGGCCTTATAGCAGCTCGCAGTTGATTCACACCTGGGCCGACTTGGCCGGGCTGAGCTTCAATGAGCTGGACCGCACCAAAAGCCTGGTGAGCGACAGCTTCACGCCGCGCCCGCAGTTGATCGGCAACCCGTACCTGCGCCAGCAAAAAGCCTTGATCGATTTCAGCCTGATCAAGCCGAAAAAGGTGAGCACGACAGACGTGGTGCTGCAGGAAAAACCGGCGCCGTAACACAAAGATAACAATCATTCTCGTTCAGACCTAAAATTCCCCCGCTCCTTTCGTCTTTGAACCAAGGCCTTCCCCGTCCTGGGTGGCCGCAAAGACGACAAGGAGCCACCCGCCATGTTCGCGCCTTTCACTCGTTCCATGACTTTCACCCTCGGCCTCTTCAGCCTGGTACCAAGCCCAGAGCTGCTGGCCGAAACCGACCCCGAGCGCATCCCCCTCGAACTGGGCGCCACGCGCATCAGCGCCGATGATCTGGGAGCCACCACCGAGCATACCGGGGCCTACACCACCGGCTCGATGAGTACCGCCACCCGCCTCAACCTGTCCGTCAAGGAAACCCCGCAATCGATTTCGGTGACCACTCGCCAGCAGATGGATGATTTCAATCTCAATACGCTCACGGAGGTGCTGCGTCAGACCACGGGGGTCAACGTCCAGCACAATGATTCCGACCGCGTGGCCTATACATCACGGGGCTACAGCATCGCCAACTTCCAGGTTGACGGGATGCTCAATACCTTCGGCTTCATGAAGTCCGACGCCGACACCATCATCTACGACCGCATCGAGGTAGTCCGCGGCGCCACGGGCCTGACCACCGGTGCCGGCGATCCTTCCGCTACGGTCAATATGGTGCGCAAGCGCCCTACCGCCCAATGGCAGGCGCAAACCGGGGTAAAGGCCGGCAGCTATGACAATTACTACAGCTATGTGGACGTGGGCGGCCCACTGGCATTCGACGGCAGGCTGCGCGGGCGTACGGTGCTGGCGTACCGCGACAGCCAGTCCTGGCGTGACAACTACGGACTGCAGCGAGCGGTCGGCTACGGCATCCTTGAAGGCGATCTGTCTGACGATACCGTGCTGGCTGTAGGCTTTGATTACCAGAACAAGCAAGTACAAGGCACTTCCTGGGGCACCGTGCCTTACTGGAACAGCCAGGGTGGCAAAGCCGGGCTGTCGCGCTCCACCAATATGGCGGCGCACTGGAGTTCCTGGCCGCTGACGGACAAAACCACCTTCGCCACCCTCGATCACCGGTTGAGCGGCGATTGGCACTTGAAGGCGGCCTACACCCACCGCCAGAGCGACACGGATGGCAAGGTGTACTACGGCGGCGCGGGTTTTCCCAATGACGACCGCAGCGGCATGACCGCCTGGGCAAGCCACATGCGCGGCACCTCCAGAATGGAGGCGGTTGACCTCAACCTGTCCGGCAGCTACGCCCTGCTCGGCCGCGAACATGCATTGATGATGGGTTACGGCGAGGCCGCGCAACGCGACGTTTCTCCGCTGATGCGCAACAGCATTCCTGACAATTACTACACCATTGAAGACTGGAAATACATGGGCGGGATCGGCAAGTTCCCCGACACTGTTACCAACCTCAAGGGTGAACACAGCAGCAAGCAACAGAAAGCCGGCTACCTGGCCACGCGCCTGAGCCTTACCGAGCGCCTGCACGCGGTACTGGGCAGCCGTTATGGCAGTTGGGAACTGGAAAGCGCGGCGCCCACCTACGATGACAACGACCAATTACTCAGGGCCAACAAGGCCCGCCAGACCCACAATGACATGTGGACGCCCTACGCCGGGCTGCTCTATGACATCACCCCGCAATACACTGTGTATGCCAGCTATACCGACATCTTCAAGCCGCAGAGTGTCAAGGACGTCAACAAAAAGTACCTGGAGCCCGTGGTGGGCAGCAACTATGAAGTGGGCCTCAAGGGCAGCCTGCTGGACGAACGCTTGAACGTGGCGGCCGCCTACTTCTGGAGCAAACAGGACAACGTTGCCGAACGGGATGACTCGGTGCCACCCAACCCGACTACAGGCGAGGAATACTACAAGTCGGGCGGTAAAGGTAACAAGGTCAATGGCTTCGAACTGGAGGTGGCCGGCGAAGTGCTGCCGGACTGGAACCTGAGCGCAGGCTACACCTACACCCACTCGCTGAATGGCTCGGGTAAGCGTAACAACACCGGGCAGCCGCTGAACCTGTTGAAGGTGTCCAGCGCCTATCGTCTGCCGGGTGCATGGCGCAACCTGACCGTGGGTGGCGCCGTCAATTGGCAGAGCGATATCCATGAGTTCGGTAACAGGCCCACCGGGGAGCGCATGGGCGACAGGCTGGTCACCGAGCGGGCGAAAATCACCCAGCAGGCCTACACGGTGGTCAACCTGATGTCCCGCTACCAGTTCGATGAGCACGTTTCGGCGTCAATCAACGTCAACAACCTATTTGATAAAAAATATTACGAACGTGTCGGCTTCTATAACGGTATTTATTGGGGAGACCCGCGCACTGTAACGCTCGCGCTGGATTGGAAGCTTTAAATACGCTTGCACATGAACTTCAACCTTAACGAAATCGTTAAGGTTGGAGGTTGCTCAGTTAAGCTTCGCTTAATCGCGCCTGCACATAATCGGCCCCACGAGTCTGATCCAACCGAACAGACCCACTCACACTTTATGGGAATACCGACGATGAAAATTTCGACTCTGATACTGGCTGGCCTGATGACCCTGACTTCCGCCGCAGCCTTTGCTGAAGGGGGCTCCGAGCGCTCAAAGCAGTTCTACGCCAACTTCAATTTCATGCAAAAACAGGCTCAAGAAAAAGCCGAGCAAACGGCTTCCAGCGATGTAAAACATTTGAAAACCGATGATACCCAGCAACCAAAAAGTTGATTTACCGTTATACCCTTTGTCATTCCGCTCCTTTGGCAAAGGCTAACTTGGCGCCCTGTAGTGGCGCCTTTTTTATTGAGCGTTAAATACTGACTTAGAGCGGCTTATTCCAGAACAGCATCTTTCCATACGCTGGATCAAACTGAGCGCCATCAAACCCGAACTTGCGGTACGCCGACTTCGCCACTTCATTGCCCTCGAGCACTTCCAGGGTGATTTTGCAGCAGCCGCGTTGACGGGCGATTTCCTCGACCTTCTGCAGCATCTTCTGACTCAAACCCAAGCCACGAAACGCATCCATGACCGCCACGTCATGCACATTGACCAATGGGCGGCAGGCGAACGTCGAGAAGCCTTCAAAACAGTTCACCAACCCGGCCGGCTCGCCATTCACAAATGCCAAAACGCTGAACGCATGCGCCCGCTTGGCCAATTCGGCCGGCAGTTGTTGCAGCAGGTCGGGGTCCAGGCTGTGCCCCCCGCCCATCGGGTCCTCGGCGTAGTGGTTGAGCACCAGGGCGATGGCTTCGGCATGCACGGCGTTGGTGTAGCTGGCTTGCAGCACCAGGATGTCAGGGGTGTCCATTTCCTTCCTCGATAACGGCAACAAGGGAATCGGCTCCCTTTGAGGGTCATGATTGTAAGCGCCCGGCAGCTATCAGATGAAGGAGATTAACTACAAATATCCGCCTGAAATCGCGAAGCCTATGTCGCTAAAAAGCCATGGACACTGCGTCGTGGGTGTTTTTTCGTACAGCCCTTAGCCAAAACGTTGCAACTGCATTTCCTGCAGACGGCTCAAGGTGCGGCGAAAAGGAAACGCCAGGTAACCTTCGGTATACAGCTGTTCGAGGGGCACCTGGGCCTCGATAAACAAAGGCACCCTGCGGTCGTAGCATTCGTCCACCAGCGCGATGAATCGACGCACGCTATCGTCGTGCACCGACAGTTGCGGCAATTCGCGGTCACCGGCCTCCACGCGCCGTGCGCCATCTTCGGTGCCGCGGGCTATTCGGCCCGGGCGCTGTTGCGCGCTGAGGTTGGGGACTTCACCCAGCAGGATGGCCTTGAAACGATCGCACAGCAGCATGAAGTCCATCGCTGCCAGGGGCTGTTCGCATAGACCGGCGTAACGGCACCACAGCACGGTTTCAGCGGACTGGACCGCAAGAATAGAACGATGACCGACAATGACCGGTGCGCTGCTGACGGCCTGCCCTTCGGCCAATGGCTTGAACACGCTGGCCAGCGCATCGGGCTGATTGACCCAATAGCGTTGCAGGCTTGCACCAGGGTGCAGGCGATGATCCTCAGCGCCATTCACTGACACCACTTGCATGTGCCGCGTTAACGCCGCAATGCCTGGCAAGAACCGCTCGCGGTTGAAGCCATCGGCATACAACTGGTCGGGCGGCTGGTTGGACGTGCAGACCATCACCACGCCCTCCTCGAACATCACTTGGAACAAGCGACCAAGAATGATCGCGTCACCAATGTCATTGACGAACAACTCGTCGAAACACAACACGCGCACTGCCTGGCTCAGCTCCTTGGCCAGGGCCTGTAACGGGTCCTGGGTGCCGGTCAGCTGGAACAGACGCTGATGCACCCAGCCCATGAAATGATGAAAATGCTGGCGCCGCGCCGGTACGCGTAGGCTCTGATAGAACTGATCCATCAACCAGGTCTTGCCACGACCAACCGGACCCCACAGGTAGACACCGCGAATCGGCGCGCGGTGTTGATGCAGGGCTGCGTGGCAGGTTTGCAAGGCGTCCACCGCCCTGCGCTGGGCGTCGTCGGCAACGAAACCCTGTTGAGCGATGGCGTGTTGATAAGCGGCGAGGGGCGAGTCGATAGTCATGGCGCCAGTATGACGTATGGAGAAAGCTGCAGGCGTAAAAAGGCCTCATATAGCTATCGTCCGACCCACCGCTATCGCTGCCTCCTTGAG